>JADJOD010000010.1 GCA_016713985.1 Lewinellaceae bacterium
TGTGGGTGCACGAAAGTTTTACCAATTACAGCGAAGGATTGTACACCGAATACCACTTCGGCAAGGACGCAGGCGCCGCCTACATCCGCGGCTGCCGGGCTCAGATCGAAAATAAAAAACCGGTTGTGGGTGTTTACAACGTCAATTCGGAAGGCTCCGGCGACATGTATTACAAAGGCGGGAACATGTTGCACACCATCCGCCAGATCGTGGACGACGACGAAAAATGGCGCTCCATCCTGCGCGGCCTGAATCGCGATTTTTACCACCAGACCGTCGACGGCGCGCAAATAGAAGCCTATATCAGCCAGAAATCGGGCAAAAACCTGCAAAAAGTGTTCGATCAGTACCTGCGCAACACCGCTATTCCCACCCTCGAATACCGGCTGGAAAAAGGCCGCGTGGAATACCGCTGGACCAACTGCGTCGAGGGTTTCGACATGCCCGTAAAAGTGACCTTGGCAAAGGACAAATACACGTTCATTTACCCGACCACGGAGTGGCAAAGCAGTCCCTGCAAGTTGAAGAAAAAAGACGCGTTTATGGTGGAGGAGAATTTTTATGTGTTGGCGAGGAGGTTTTAGGGGTAATTAACCCGACTCCCTACGGCTCCTGAATCTTCAAATGAAACTTGCCTTCCGTCAGGAAAATACTGTCCGGTATGCCGGGCCATTGGGTATTCGAGGGTTCTTTTTTTAAAAATACCTGAAAACGGCCTTCTACGGTTCGGGCAATAGAGTCGTATTTGATGACTTCTATAAAATGATCGTTGCGGGTGGTGTCGATCAGGAAGTCGCCAATGGGTTGGTCATAATCCTGCATCATGATAAATGCTGATTCAGGCTTGCCGTTATTTAAATTTTCCAATAACGGGAAATATTGAACAGGAGTAAATACCGGGGAGCAAGGAATATCTTGTATAAAAAACGATTCACTTCTGAGACTTGAATGGGTTACTTTGGCTCGTATTTTAAATATTTTAAACTTATCAGATGATACCAGGCGTTGAAAGGAGCAGTCCACGCAATATCATTTTTAAAACGCGCCCTTCTCCGAGTCCTATAATGGGTGTCTCGACAGGGATCTGTATTGTGTCTGTCGGGTCTGTAGAATTGCCTGATTGTAATTGTGTCTTTTGGCAATTCATCAACGTGACAGTGATGATTATTGCGACGAATATGTTTTTCATGTTACCGGTCAGTTTTGAATAATGATTAACCTGGTGTTTTGTTTCCGGTCCATATTTTGAAGCCGGATGAAATAAACACCTCTGGCCCATAAGTCAGGCTTAATCAGTCATTTATGTCCGAAATCTAACGTGGAAGGGCAACACCCCGGAATTTGTTTCGGGGCGCTGCCCCTCCACGAACTTTTATTGCTCATTGTGCTACTACTACTACAAATATTCCGGGGCGCTGCCCCTACCAAAACAGAAGTTATATGTTGAACAAAAATAGCCTGTTTTTTAATTATTCTGATTAAAGGAAGAAGGTGCATTCCTGTGCTTGTGAGGTGTATCGCCCAATTTGCCCCCGCCATTTGACCAAAATCTCCCCGCTCCCGGCCGAAAGTCAACGTATTTTTGCCCCGCAACAACGCCTTGTTTACATGCAAAACTCCGCTTTCCAGCAGCGCCTGCCCGACCTGAACGCCCGGCATGAAGAACTGCTTACGCGTAAAAACCAGCCCGTCCGGCCCGGCAACGGCATCTTCGAACGTTGGTTGCACCCGGTTATTACTCCCGCGCATACCCCCTTGTTCTGGCGTTACGACCTCGACCCCGCCACCAATCCCTTCCTCATGGAACGCCTCGGTATAAACGCCACCTTTAATTCCGGCGCCATGCTCTGGCAGGGCAAATACCTGCTCGTGGTACGGGTGGAAGGCAACGACCGGAAGTCGTTTTTCGCCATCGCAGAAAGCCCGAACGGCGTGGACAATTTCCGTTTTTGGGACTACCCCCTGCGTCTGCCCGAAACGGCCGATCCCGACACCAACGTGTACGACATGCGCCTCGTCGCCCACGAAGACGGCTGGATATACGGTCTGTTTTGCACCGAACGGAAAGACCCGGCGCGCCCGCACGACACGACGGCTGCGGTGGCCAATTGCGGCATCGCCCGCACGAAAGACCTCGTCGCCTGGGAGCGCCTGCCCGATCTGATCTCACACGCCGGCCAGCAACGCAACGTGGTGTTGCACCCGGAATTTGTCGGCGGTAAATACGCCCTCTACACACGCCCGCAGGACGGTTTTATCGAGGTTGGAAGCGGCGGCGGCATCGGCTGGGGTCTCTGCGACAACATGGAACACGCGGAAGTGCACGACGAAACCATTGTCGACGGAAAAATATACCACACCATCAAAGAAGTGAAAAACGGGCAGGGCCCGGCGCCGCTCAAAACCCCCGACGGCTGGCTGCACCTCGCGCACGGCGTGCGCAACACGGCTGCCGGACTGCGCTACGTGCTCTACCTGTTTATGACCGACCTGCACGAACCATGGCGCATCACCCACGCGCCCGGCGGCCATTTCATCGCCCCGGAAGGCGACGAACGGGTGGGCGACGTGTCGAACGTGGTGTTTTCCAACGGCTGGATCCGCAACGCGCAGGACGAGGTGTTTATCTACTACGGCTCCTCGGATACCCGTATGCACGTGGCGACAAGTACGGTGGCGCAATTGATCGACTACGCCAAAAACACACCCCCCGACGGCTTGCGCTCGGCGGCGAGTGTGGCGCAACGTTATGCCTTGATCGACAAGAATTTACAACTAAGAACCCGCTAACCTGAACGGCTATGCACCTCCGCTCCGACCTGCCCGCCGCTACCCGCGAAGCCTTGCAACGAATAGAATCGGCGGCCTCTGTCGAGTTGCGGAACATCCTCGGCTGGTGGGCGCATCGTATGCCTGACCCCGAAGGCGGCGGTTTTTACGGCCGCATCGACGGCGACGGCCGCCTGCACGCGCAGGCAGACAAGGGTGTTATTCTCAATGCCCGCATCCTCTGGACCTTTTCGGCTGCGGCTTTGCGGTCCGAACTGGCTGAATATCAGGAACTTGCGGAACGCGCTTTTTTATACCTCCTGCGGCATTTCCGGGACGAACGGGAAGGTGGTTTTTACTGGATGCTCGATTGGCAGGGGCGGCCCGTGCAGCCGAAAAAACAGATTTACGCCCAAGCGTTTGCCATTTATGCCCTCGCGGAATATTACCGCCTGAGCGGCAACCGCGAAGCGCTCGAACGGGCGTACGAAACGTTCCGGCTGATTGAGCAAAACAGCCGCGACAAGGCCCGCGGCGGGTATTTTGAGGCGTTTTCCCGCGACTGGTCGCCGCTGGCCGACCAACGCCTGAGCGACAAGGACGCCAACGAAGCCAAAACGATGAACACCCATTTGCACGTGCTGGAAGCTTATACCACCCTGTTTCGCGCGGGGCTGAACCGGGAGGTGCGGGAGGCCCTCGATACACTCACCCGATTGTTTTTGGAAAAATTCGTCGACCCCGCCACCTCGCACCTTCGTTTGTTTTTTGATGAAAACTGGGTATCCAAATCCGGCCTCATTTCTTTTGGCCACGACATCGAAACGGCCTGGCTGCTTTGTGATGCCGCCGAAGCGCTGGGCGACCCGGAGTTGCTGAAAGACGCGCGGCGGGTGGCCGTACAAATCGCCGACCGGACGCTGATTTCCGGCGTCGATCCCGCCGACGGAGGATTGTGGAACGAAGCCGGTTCGCAGGGCCTCAGCGACCGGAACAAGGACTGGTGGCCGCAGGCGGAAGCGGTTATTGGTTTTCTCAACGCCTTGAATATCAGCGGAGAACAGCGTTTTGCAGACGCGGCTGTCCGCTCCTGGGCGTTTATAGACCGGTATTTGCTGGATCGCAAAAACGGCGAGTGGTTCTGGGCGTATAAAACCGACGGAACCCCCGATCGTACAAATGACAAAGCGGGTCCCTGGAAATGCCCGTATCATAATGCCCGGGCCTGCCTGAAAATTGTGTTTGACAGGTAGGGAGAAAAATTTAGACAGGATTTACAGGATATACAGGTTTTATATTCGGCGGCAAAGCCGACATTCATAAAAACTAAACCTGTAAATCCTGTAAATCCTGTCTAAAAAAAACACACAGGTAGGGAGAAAAATTTAGACAGGATTTACAGGATATACAGGTTTTATATTCGGCGGCAAAGCCGACATTCATAAAAACTAAACCTGTAAATCCTGTAAATCCTGTCTAAAAAAAACACACAGGTAGGGAGAAAAATTTAGACAGGATTTACAGGATATACAGGTTTTATATTCGGCGGCAAAGCCGACGGTTTTAAAAACTAAACCTGTAAATCCTGTAAATCCTGTCTGAAAAACACAGGTAGGGAGATGTAATTTCCGGTTTTATAAGGCCGACATTTATAAACTAACCTGTAAACCTCTCAAAACACAGGTAGGGAGAAATAGACAGGATTTACAGGATATACAGGTTTTATATTGCGGCAAAGCCGACAGTTATAAAAACTAAACCTGTAAAATCTGTAAAAAAAACAAACAGGTAGGGAGAAAAATTTAGACAGGATTTACAGGATATACAGGTTTTATATTCGGCGGCAAAGCCGACATTTATAAAAACTAAACCTGTAAATCCTGTAAATCCTGTCTAAAAAAAACACACAGGTAGGGGAAAAATTTAGACAGGATTTACAGGATATACAGGTTTTATATTCGGCGGCAAAGCCGACGGTTTTAAAAACTAAACCTGTAAATCCTGTAAATCCTGTCTAAAAAAAACACACACCGGTCCGACCTCAATGCGGCAATCGTTCGCGGAAAAAACCGTACACCCAGGTGCCCGCGACGGCGCTTAATATCGTGACGCTGACGGCCCACGCGCCGGTGCCCAACTGGGCGAACAAAGGCCCGGGGCAGGCGCCGGTCATCGCCCAGCCGAAGCCGAACAACAACCCGCCGATGATGTTGCCTTTGTTAAATTGTTTCGGGTGAAATTCGATCGTTTCTCCGTGAATGGTTTTTACCTGAAATTTCTTGATCAGCCACACGGACAACATGCCGACCGCCACAGCCGAGCCGATCACGCCGTACATGTGAAACGATTGCAGCCGGAACATTTCCTGGATGCGAAACCAGGAGATCACCTGCGATTTTACCAGGACGATCCCGAAAAGTATACCCGCAGCCGCGTATTTGAGGTTGTACCACCAGGGGTGTTGCAAGTGTGATTCATTCAGACAAACGGTATCGAGTGAACGCACTTCAAAGTCGGTGTTCAACTCTATCGTATCGGCAGGCGCCGGGTTTTGAAACGTTTTTTTCATAATTCGGGTAGTTTGGCGGTTTAGAGAGAAAGGATGTGCGGCAAAAACAGGTTGGCCATGATAAACCCGCCGGCCATAAACGATATGGTGGCGATGAGCGACGGGAGTTGCAGGTTGGAAAGGCCCATGATCGCGTGCCCGGACGTGCAACCGCCGGCATAACGGGTGCCAAAACCCACCAGAAAACCCCCGACCACCATCAGCAGAAAACCGCGCAGCGTGAGCAGTTCCGGCCAGTTAAACAGGTCGGCAGGAATCAGGCTCTGGTAGTCGGTGACGCCGTACGTGGATAATTCCGAAGCCAGTTGCGGGGCCACGGTCACCGGGCCGGGATCTGAAAGCCAGGCCGCGGTTATGAACCCGCCGATGGCGATACCGGCGACAAAAAACAGGTTCCAGCTCTCTTTTTTCCAGTCGTATTGAAAAAACTTGATGTTGGCCGGAAGGCAGGCCGCACAAACGTGCCGCAGGCTGGAGGAAATGCCAAAGTGTTTGTTTCCGAGGATCAGTAAAAACGGCACTGTCAGGCCGATAACCGGGCCCGCGATGTACCAGGGCCAGGGTTGCTTGAGAAATTCCATCATGTGTTAAAATTAAAAACCGGACAAAACTAAAACTATTTTTTCAGGGCTTGCGGATCGTATTTTATGTTCATATTGATCCACATGAGCCTGGAAAAAGGACCAATTCCCTTGTATGATGCCACAAAAGTATTGCACCGCCGGTGCTTCCAATGGTGACAATTGTTACACAACGGCAGTTCCGCTTACTTCTGCAGGTCATGACGACTCTCAACCCCGCCCCTGACCTGGATCAGGGTATCCGGCCTGCGGACATGCCGAACTTTGCCGCAGAAAACACCTGCCCGCCATTTCTTTCACTTCAATCAATTGTCACAGCCATGAAACACACCATTCCGTTTCTGTGTTCACTTTTGCTTTTGGGGTATACGTCCGGCGCCTTTGCCCAAAACGACAAGGCCTTGTTGCGCGATCTGGCCGGCGAGAATCAAAAATCGGTGGAGGCTTTGGCGCTGTACCCGGAAGATGCCCGCCTTGCCATTCTGGAATCCTGCAAATACCCGGAGTTACTCGTAAAAATGAACAACGTTCGGGAAAAAACGACTGCGGCATTCCGGACGTTGATAGAAGACCAGTCCCGCGCCGACCAGGAGGTGTTTTACGAACTCACCCGCTACCCGGGCCTGGTGGAAAAAATCGCGGGACAACAGGAATCTCCCGAATCTGTCAAACAGTCGCTCAAACAACTCCCTGAAAATCAACGCAATGCGGCTTTCGGCCTCACGCAACGCGAAATGCGGACCCTGCTGAAAATAAATGAACTCGACCACACGGCCCGCAATGCCGTGGAAAACCTGATCGCCGCTTACCCGGCTCCGGCAAAGGATGCATTCCGCAAACTGCTCCAACTCCCGGAAGTACTCGAACTGCTGAACGGGGATCTCCGGTTTGCCGTACTGGTGGGTGATGTGTACCGCGAAGACCCGGCCTGGGTGATCCAAAAAACCGATTCGCTCCACCTGGCAGTCGCGCGGGCACACGCGCAGGAACTCGAAGACTGGAAAAAAGAAATTGAAAACGACCCGCAGGCACAGCAGGAGCTCGAAACGGCCTCCCGCGAATACGCTGCGGAAAACGGCTACGATTCGCAGGATTATCCCTACGACGACCTTTATGACGACGGCGACGCCGGTTCGCGGGTGCGCGACCACTACTATTATCCCTGGTGGTTCGGATACCCGTGGTGGTACCCCGACCCGTGCTGGCAGCCCTATCCGTATTGGTACAATTGGGGTTTTTACCCCCGGTACCGCACCGTTGTGATCATTTACCTGCCTTCCTGGCATTTTATGCACTGGTATTTTCACCACCCCCGGCACCACTACCATTACACCCGTTTATCCACGCATTTTATCCATCACTACCACGGCCATCGCCGTTCGGGTACGTCCATTTCGGAAGGAGTCGGCACCTGGCGCGACCACAACAGGGCGGTGATCTCCGATGAATGGCTGCGCGACAAAGAACGCCTTCCCGGCCGACTGAAAGAATTTGGCCGTTTTGAAGAAAGCAGGCAGGATTTTAATGCCCGAAATCCGAAAAACCCGCTGTCACAGGAACAGTTTCTGGAAAAAAACACCAAAAAATACCCCGAACTGAGCGCCGGTCGTGAAATGGTAAAAGCGGAAATACAACGCGAACAAACGGCGGATAAACAGGAGCGTTCGAAATGGGCGCCGGCAAAAGAACCCGTAAAAACAGAACCGGCCCGGGCGCCCAAAACACAGGCCCCAACGCCACAAACACGCGAACCGCAGGAAAAAACAAAGGTTCCGCAAACGGAAAAACCACGCACCGATCCCAAAAAGCAAAGACCGATTGAAGACGCCCGGGATTATCACCGGAACAAGTGGGAAGAAACCAAACGGGAACCCGCGCCCAAAACACAATCTGCGCCCCAAACACAACCGGCAAAACCTCCGGCCCAAAAGGAAAACAAACCCCGGACTACGGCCCCGGTAAAAACCGATAAAAAAAACCGGAACCGGTAAACAAAAAAACGATGAACTCTTATATCCTTTTCTGGCTGCCGATGCCCGTGATCGGGGTTTTAAACGGGGCTTTACGCGAACTGGTATTCAAAAAATACCTCGGCGAATTGCCGGCGCACCAGGTTTCCACCCTGACCCTGATCGCCCTGATTTTTGTCTACGGCCTGTTAATAAAACGGTTTCTGCCGCTTACAAACACGTCGGAAGCACTGATGTGCAGCTTCGTATGGGTGGCGCTGACTCTTTTTTTCGAATTCGGCTTCGGCCATTGGTTTGCAAAAAAAACGTTCGGCGAGTTGTTGCTCGATTATAACCTGCTCATCGGCCGGCTCTGGGTATTTGTACCGGTTTTTGTAGCCGTGCTGCCTTTTATCCTTCGAAAAATCGGGCAATAACCATTAAAAAATTATTCACCAAACCTGAATGATATCATGAACAAGATCAATACCGGCATCTGGCTCGACTATAAAGGCGCCTACATCGTTACGATTGACGGCGACGGACAGGTATCTGTACAATACCTTTTATCGGAGGTGGAGCACCACGCTGCCAAAGGTGGCTCGCGCTCCAAAACACCCTGGGGACCGCAGTTTTCACCCGGCGATAAAAACAACCTGGAACGTGACAAACACGCCGAGCACCATTATTTTGAAAACGTCCTGGAAAACATCCGGCCCGACACGGACAACATCGTGATTTTTGGCCCCGCAGAGGCCAAAATCGGTCTGAAAAAGGCCATCCAGGCCATCAAACATTACAAACCGCAACTGCGCGACGTATTGACTGCCGGTCATATTTCCCAAAACGAGATCGTGGTGCTGGTGCGGGATTATTTCAAAAATCTGGAAAATCTGACCTGAAAAACGGGCTCATTCTGATCGTTTTCAGGTAAACCGGCCGGGTATTAAAAAATACCGCTCATACGAACCAGCAGAAACAAAATACCGGCAGCCAGCACAAACCCGAAACCCAGTAAAACAGGCCGGTATACTCCGCGCGCTCCCCTGGCCAAACTGACGGATAGTTTAAACAGCGAATTGGACAAAACGGCCAGCAAAATGATGTTGGCCGCCACCGGTACATGGGCGTTGTCGCCGGCTGCCCATTTGGCCGTATTGATGGTGATGGCGTCGATATCGGCAATGCCGGCGATGGCGCCCGATAAATATGCAGCAGTGTTGCCCAGCCAATACCGCGATCCGTACATCAGCAGGGCAACGGCAATGTACAACAACGCGAAAAACATGGCATTCCGGATATCCAGCGGATTACTGGCCGTTATGTCGGGGTCAGGTGTTTCCTCGCGGGGTTTCCGGAGTATCCGATAGGCTGGCAAAAGGCTGAAAATCAGCATGATAGATAAAGGAAAAAACAACGCCCAGGCCACAATGCCGGCAAACATGCTGGTGACCAGGAATACCCGGACAAACATCACCGAGGAAGCCAGTACGATGCCTGCTCCGTAAGCGGGCGCCAGTTCGGGTTTTTCGCGGCTGCGAGCCGAAAATACCCAGGCGATTAAAGTGGAGGAAAAAAGCCCGCCGATGAGGGCGGTCAGCAAAATACCCTTGTGCCGGCTGCTGAATTTCAGGAGCAGGTAACCCGAAAAACTGATCGCCAGCACCAGCATGACGATCCAGCCGATGTCGCGCGCATTCAGAATGCCTTCCGGGCCGAACGGCTCGTCGGGCAACAATGGCAACACCAGCAAGGCAAAAACGATAAACTTGATAAAAGCGAATAATTCCTCGCCGGTGATCTGTTTGATAAAACCGTGCAATTGTTCCTTCAGCGACAAAACGACCGTGATCACCACCACAATAGCCAGCGATTCGCGGATGTAACCCTCCGATATCAAAGCCCCCATTAAAAAAGTGAGCAGCAGCGCCAATTCGGTGGTCAGGCCCATTTTCCCTTTTTGGGTTTGTACATAATAAGCCACGGCAACAAGCGCCAAAAAACCCGCCAGGGCAACCACCAGGATCGCCGGATTGGTATTTTTGGCCAGATAACCCGAGGCATAACCCAATACCGATACCAGCGTAAAGGTGCGGATACCACCCATGTGCGACAGGTCCTGGTGGGTGTTAAATTCCCGCTCCAGGCCAACAATAAGTCCCACACCTCCCGCCACCAGCAGGCCCGCAAAAAACGGGGTAAGTATGTTGTTGAGAGAATCGAACCAGTCCATATATCCGTTCAAAAGTAGGCCTTCCGGACAAAATATCCATTCTGCCCGGTAATGATAAATATCAGGTAGAAAGGTAATTACATTTAATTCCCGGCATGACATTTTGCAGGGTAATCGTATCTCCATCCCCCTAACTTTGTTGAAAATTAAGTTTGCCGATATGAAAAACATCATCGCTACCACAGATTTTTCCGACAGCGCCGCCAATGCCCTGCAATATGCCGCCGCGCTGGCGTCCGCCGCAAAAGCGCGGCTGGTTTTGTACAACGCTTTTCCTTACCCCGTCGTCACCGATATGCCGGCAGAGGTAATGAAAGACTTTGTCAACCAGATCGCGGAGGAGCAATTCCGCAAACTGCACGAGATCAAAAACAACCTGGTGCGGGAGTTCAACATCGAAGTGAGTTGCCTGGCCCAGGCGGGTTCCGTTTCGGCCGACCTGGAGGAGATCGTACAGCAGGAACAGGCCGATCTGGTGGTAATGGGGCTCATCGGCGCCAGCCCAGCCGTAAACGTCCTGATGGGCAGTAATACCACGGCTATTCTGCGCAAGGGCAGGATTCCCCTGCTGATCGTGCCACAATCCGCATCTTTTCACACGCCCCGGCGTATTCTTTTCGCCTGCAATGATCCTTTGATCCGGAATGCCGCCATGCTTCAGCCGCTCCAGGCAATCGCTTCCCTTTTTTCCGCCGACATCGAGGTGCTGATGATCAGCCGGAAAGAACCGGCCCGCAAACCGTTTCAGGACCCCCGCCCCAGCAACCTGGAAGAGTATTTTCGCAACATAAAACACCGGTACACCTTCGAAATGTCCGATTCGGTACGGGAAGCAATCCTGCACGCCATACAGGAAAGTCAGTCCGACATCATCGCGATGATCCCGCACCACCACGCCGTGTGGTCGTATTTATTCGATAAAAGTGATACCTTGAGCGTTGCGTTGCAATCCTCCGTTCCCATGCTTGTCCTGGCGGAAAACATTGCGCCAGCTTCCGGAAAAGAGGCCTGATTTATGTCGAAAAAACACGCCATCGGTACGATCGTTGCTGCGGGTTTGATCCTGAGCCTGTCGCTGTTTTTTTGGATCAGGTCGTCGCAAAAAAACATCGCAGCGGGCGAAAACGCAGGAACACTGCCCGTTCCTGCGGACAGTATTCCGGTTTCCGAACCACCTGTTGCGCTGGTGCCCGTTCTTCACGACATTCCGGTTGCCGCATATTTTGCATTTATGGACAGCGTGGTCGCCCGATACGACAGCATCGTGCCGTATGTTTTGACCGAACACCTGATCGTACGCGCCAATCCGTGGATCATTGATACCTTGGAAAACACCGATTATTACCGCAGGATCGCCCTCGGCCGCTTCGTTTACGACCAAAAAACCGAAGTAGTGCTGAAAGCGGGCGACAGCCTCCGCCTGCCCGGCCCTCAAACCGCCGCTGCCCTGCTTGCCGCTATGGCTGCCACCCGGCTCGATATCAATATTCCCGCCTACCGGCTCCGGATCGTGGAGGGCGACAGCATCCTCTATTCTTTTCCCGTACGTGTTGGGAAAAACCAGCAAAAATTCCTCGCGATGGCGGGCAGGGTAGTGGACCTGCGCACCCTGACCGGCACGGGAGAGATCATTCGGATCAATCGTTACCCCGTTTTTTATGACCCTGTGACCGGTGATATTTTCAAATACACCAAAAGAGACGACCGCAACTATACCCTTATGCCGCAGATTCCCTGGCTGGAACCGGCCATCAACGGCCAGCGATACGGGCAAATGATCCATCCTACCACCAACCCGGCCACACTCGGCAAACCGGCCTCCAACGGCTGCATCGGCACCCGGGAAGCCGACGCCTGGCGGATTTATTATTACGCGCCAGTGGGCACCCCGGTGGTGGTCCGTTACGACCTGACGGAAATAAATGCGCCGGGTGATACCCTTCGGTACAAGGATATTTATCAATACCAAAAAAAGAGCAAAAAAAGCGGAAAACAGGCCTCCTTAGCCTTCCCTTTTCCCTCAAAACCCAATGCTTGCTGGTGTTTGCCCTGAGACCGTCTGAACAGTTTTAAGCAATTAAATGCTGGCATTCCTTCACGATACCCGGAATACGCGCCGCACCGACCCGGATCCGCTCCAGCAAGTCCTGGCGGTTCAGCAGATCGGCGCAGAGGACCAGGTTTTGATTCAGCAACAATTGTTTTTCGTGTCCGGTAAGTGTTGTCAGGCAGGTCAGCGGATAAAGCCGTTCCTTATCGATGAGGTCTTTGAGGCTGTTTTTGGCCGGGTAATCCCAGCCGGTGAGGCGCAGGCCGGCGCACTCGCCGTAACGAATGGCATCGTCGCTGAAGCGGGTATTGGTGACGATCCATCCCTCGAACCGCGAGGTTTTACCCTGAGCGGACATACCCGCCGCGATATCCTGAAAACGGGCGTGGACGTACAAGGAAATTTTTACGTCGCACAAAAGCCCGGTTGGTTGTGGTATTTGCATTCCACCAGTATTTTTTCATCACCCCGCTTAGCCAATACGTCGATCTCGTGGTTTACACAACGCCCTTCCAGAATCACCCCTACCTGCACGTCGAAGCGCCGGGCATACAACAAAGCGCCGACAAACTGCTCGAAAGGGTAACCGGAGGGGCCCAGTTCCATAATGGCTTTTTTCAACTTGTACCGCGCCGCCAGGTGGGCAGATTGCTCCTGCAGCAACTGAAAGGCGCGGTTGTAGATCTCGCCGGTGGGCATTTCAGGGTAGATGTCCTGTTCGATCTGCGCAACGATGTCATTGATAATCACAGGTGTCGCGCCGGCCTTTCGCAGCGATTTGCGCAGTTTTTTCAGGGAAAAAGGCACGATTTCCCCGGATGCTTTGGTGATATTAATTTTTTTCAAGGCAGGAATGTTTTCCGCCACAATGGTAGTGAAAAACACTTTTTGATAAATGCAGCCCCGTCTATTTTATACGTTGGCTAATCCTGATCGAGTATATTTGCTGCGGGGCCTGAAGCCTCTCCTGATAAAATGAACCACATCCCCGGTATTTATATTCGGCAATCATTCCTGCTGCTCCTCATCGCGACAATATTCGGCATACTGTTCTGGAATTTGCGCTTTTTCCTGCCGGCCTTGCTGGGCGCCTACACCTTGTACGTATTGCTGCGCGATGTGCTTTTTTACCTCACGAGCCGCTGGAAATGGAATATGAAATTAGCGTCCGCCCTGCTGCTCCTGCTTTCTTTTATTGCCGTTTTACTGCCGGTCAACTGGGTGTTCCGTATGCTCCAGGATCGTGTGATGTCCTTGTTGCAAAATTCCGACGGACTGTTGCAAAATGCAGAACGGGTGATCCACAGTCTTGAAAAACAATACGGTATCACATTGCTGACACCCGAAAATATCAGGGCCCTGGGTGGCTGGGGCGCCATACAGGTACAGGACATTGTGGGCGCCACGGTCAGCGGACTGGGCATCGTGCTGGCTGCGTACCTCATCCTTTGGTTTATGCTGACGGAAGGGAAACAAATGGAGCGTTCCTTTTTTGAATGGATGCCGCTGAAACACGAAAACGTGGAATACGTGCGGAAACGCCTGAACGAAATGGTGTATTCCAATGCTATCGGAATCCCGCTGATGGGCATCGTGCAGGGTTTTGCGGCGTTGCTGGTTTACTGGCTGGCGGGAGTGGACGACCCCTGGTTTTGGTTCGTGGTCACCTTTTTGTCGGGTATGCTGCCCGTGGTGGGTGTGGCGCTGGCCTACGTGCCGCTGTCGCTGATCCTGCTGGCCAACGGCATGGAATGGAAAGCCCTTTTGATCTTCCTGTACGGGTTCCTGGTCGTCGGCTCGGTGGACAATATCGCCCGGATGTGGCTGCTCAAAAAAATCGGGCATACCCACCCGCTGATCACCTTGTTCGGCGTTATCGTCGGTTTAAAACTGTTCGGTTTTATCGGTTTTATTTTTGGCCCGATCCTGATCTCGCTGTTTATCCTGCTGCTGAAAATATACCACAAGGAATTCGACCAGCCAAACGTGTAAAGTATTTGCCAACAAGGTAAAACTTCGCAAGAATCGGGTTGCCGGCGCACTTCCCCGGGGGCCATCTTTGTCAAAAATTCATCAGTTATGACATTGCACCACCTGAATTACGAACGGGTAGCCGAAGCCATCGGATTTTTGAGCCGGAATTTCCGCGAACAGCCCAGCCTGCAGGATGTGGCGGAGCATGTGCACCTCTCGCCCGAACACTTTCAACGCATTTTTACGGAATGGGCAGGAGTAAGTCCGAAAAAATTCACGCAATTCCTGACCATCGACTATTTGCGCAACCACCTGCACGAATTTTCCAGCGTTCAGGACGCTGCCGACGCCTCCGGTTTATCCGCCCAATCGAGGGTATACGACCTTTTTGTAAACATCGAAGGCGTCACTCCCGACGAATTCCGGCAGCGGGGCAAAGGGCTGGAGATCCGTTACGGGTTTCATAACTCCCCTTTCGGCGAGTGTTTTATCGCGGCCACCGAACGGGGTATTTGCGGCTTGTCGTTTGTGAGCGACACCACGCCGCAGGTGGAATTCGGGCGCTTCGAACAAAAATGGAAATTTGCGGAATTAAAAGAAAACCAGGCGTTTACAAAAGAAATTGTGGAGAACGTTTTTCAACCCGAACGCCGGAAATCATCCAAAATTACCTTGCTGGTGCAAGGCACCAATTTTCAACTGAAAGTCTGGGAAGCCCTGCTCAGCATCCCCGCCGGATCGGTCGCCACCTACGAACACATTGCGCGCAGTATCGGCCGGCCCGGGGCCGCGCGCGCGGTGGGCATGGCGATCGGCAACAACCCGGTCGGTTATATCATTCCCTGCCACCGGGTCATCAAAAAAGCCGGACAGATCGGTGAATACCACTGGGGCGTCACGCGCAAACGGGCACTGATCGGCTGGGAAATGGCGCAGGCGGCGACGGGTTGATAAAATTGGTACTTTTACAGGGTAAAACTTGTGACATGAAAAAAATTACCCTCCTTCTTCTTGCCTCGATCACCCTCCTATCCGCCGCGGCGCAGCAACGCAGCAACGCGCCGGCCGTCAAAACGTATGCGGATCGCAAAGTGGCGATTATCACAACCGCCGACAGTACACAATTTCGCCTGACGCCCACCGATACGCTGCAATTCGCCGCGTTTGGGCAACCATTTGAAAATCAGCCTTGTGTGTTCGTCGACCCGGCACATACCTTCCAGACTTTCCGCGGTATCGGCGGCGCGCTCACCGACGCTTCGGCCGAAACCTTCGCCAAATTGCCCGCTGACAAACAGGAGGCTTTTTTGCAGGCCTGCTTCGACCGGGACAAAGGTATCGGTTATTCGATCGCCCGCACGACGATCCACAGTTGCGACTTTTCCAGCGGCAGTTACACGTACGTGCAGGAAGGCGACAAAGCCCTGAAAACATTCAGCGTTGCCCACGACGAGCAATACCGCATCCCGTTTATCAAAAAAGCCATCGCGGCGGCGGGTGGCAAACTGGACCTCTACGTGAGTCCCTGGAGCCCGCCGGCCTGGATGAAAGACAACAACAACATGCTCCAGGGCGGCAAACTGAAGCCGGAATATTACCAGTCCTGGGCCAATTACTACGTAAAGTTTATTCAGGCCTACGAACGGAAAGGTATACCCGTCTGGGGCCTCACCGTGCAAAACGAACCCATGGCCAAACAAACCTGGGAATCCTGCATGTACACGGCGGAAGAAGAGCGCGATTTTATCAAAAAATTCCTCGGCCCCACGCTGGTGCGCAACGGCATGAAAAACAAAAAACTCATCGCCTGGGACCACAACCGCGACCAACTCTACCAGCGCGCCTCCACGATCCTCAACGACCCGCTGGCCGCCCAATACGTCTGGGGTATCGGTTTTCACTGGTATGAAAGCTGGACCGGCGCCCCCATTCCCGAAAACGTGAAGCGGGTGTCCGAGTCATTCCCCGGCAAACACCTGTTGCTGACCGAAGCCTGCAACTTTCCCTTCAGCTGGAAAACCATCGAGCAGTGGCATTGGGGCGAAAATTACGGCCGCGAAATGATCAACGATTTCAACAACGGCGCCGAAGCCTGGACCGACTGGAACATCCTGCTCGACGAAACGGGCGGCCCCAACCACGTGAAAAACTTCTGCTTCGCGCCCGTACACGCCGATACACGCAAGGGTAGCCTGCATTTCATGAACTCCTATTACTACATCGGCCATTTTTCAAAATACATCCGCCCCGGGGCGAAAAGGATCTCCTGTTCTTCCAGCCGCGCGCAACTGTTGGTCACGGCATTCCGGAATCCCGACGGCAAAATCGCGGTGGTGGTGATGAATACCGGCGGCACCCGTATGGATTACCGCCTGTACGTGGGCGGCTATGCAGTGGAAGCCAAATGCCTGCCGCATTCGATCTCGACGCTGGTGTTTTGAGCAGTTTACAAGGCGCCCACAACAAGTTGTACCGTCACTCCGGCTCATCCCGCAATTTATCTAACCAGTTGAATTTCAAAAACACACTGCCGGCAACAATCACGGCTACACAACCCCAAAATGCGCTCCATTCCTGAATGACGAAGAAGATACCTGCGGCGGTCAGCGCGGTTTGCCAGGCCATACCGACGCCGACGTTCAGTATGTCCCTGCCGAAATCCTTGTTTTGCCGGATCTCCGGCGTTTCGGCTAAGCAGGCTTCGTACACCGGTTTCCAGAATCCCCAGGGCCGCACTTTCCGGTAGAAGGTTTTTAATACTTCCATGTCGTCCGGCGGCGTGAGCAGGCTGACGGCGATACTGACGACCAGCGACAACACAAAAATTGCCGGAAAAGTATAAATCGGCGTTACTCCCGGCATCAGCACGGGCGCCACACCCGCAACGAGCATACCCGACATCATGCCCCAGAAATACCCCTGGCCGTTAAAACGCCACCAGTACCATTTCAGGAAATTGGAAGCGGTATAGCCGCCGTAAAGGGCCGAAACGATCCACTGCACCACGTCGTTGAGCGACGACACGTACAATCCGATCAGGGTGCCGAGTATTACGAACAACACCGATACCACAATACTCCAATTGACATACACCTTTTCCGGGGCATCCGGGCGGATAAACCGTTTGTAAATATCGTTGACCAGGTAAGCCGGCGCGGCGTTGACCGTTGCGGCGAATGTGGACATAAAAGCGGCGAGCAAACCGGCGATCAGCAACCCGAGCAGACCGGCCGGCATGTAGTTTTTCATGGCAAAAGGCAGGATTTGTTCAAAATCCACCTTGTCGCCCATCGCCAGCAGGTCTTTGGAAAAAAAAGCCAGCGCCAGGATGGTGAGCCCGCCGATGAGCAGGTAACGCGGGAACAACAGTACGACGTTGACAAAACCCGACATCCAGGCGGCTTCCCGGGGGCTGCGTGTCGACAACACGCGCTGCATGTCGTAGTTGGGCTGGGGGCCGGCCATGGCCTGGAGTGTGCCTTTAAAAAGCATCATCATCCAGAATGCACCGAAAAGCGACCAGCCGTCTTCCGCAATTTTCCGGTTGGCGGCGGGCAGCAGCTGCGACCAGTCGAGGTCGAGGTTCCATCCAAAAAAGAGGTCTTTCCAGCCGGCCGGCACAACGTGGTCCAGCAATTCGGGCGATACTTTCGACATCGCGATGAAACCGACGGACAGGCAGGCGACCGTCATGATAAAAAACTGCATCAATTCGGTATAAACCACGCTGAACATCACGCCTTTTACTACGTAAAGTGTTGTAACTGCGGTAATAATGAGCCCGTAGAGGATTTCATTGGTATGCGGGTCGGCACTCAGTTGCCAGGGCAGGAATACGGCGGCAAATTTTCCAATGCCGATAAAACCGTAGGCCAAAAATCCCAAAACGTTGAGCAGGGCAAAAGCGACGACGATGACGTGCGACCGCAGGGCCCCCCGGCTTTGCCCGAACCGGAATCGAATGAACTCCGCCCCCGTCATTACCCCCGAACGGCGCAACCACACCGACAGGAAAATCATCATAAATACCTGGTTAAACACCGGCCAGAGCCAGGGAATCCACACACTTTTTAGTCCGTAAACAAACAATAAATACACCATCCACATGGTGCCGCTGATGTCGAACATTCCCGAAGCGTTGGAAATGCCGAGGACGTACCAGGGAATCCGGTTGCCGCCGAGAAAATAGGAGCCCATGCTGTGCGACGCTTTCCGGGAAATAAAAATGCCGATGCCGATGCTCGCGGCGATGTAGAGGAAAATGACCGTGAGGTCGAGCCAGTTCAAGTTCATATACGTTCAGTAGCGCGGACTTCAGTCCGCGAATGTGTATTTAGTAACACGGACTTCAGTCCGCAAATCATATTCGCTCGTTTTTAGGGTGGATTTTTGAGAGAAAGGCCGTAATTTTGAAACTCAATATTACAGTACCGTTATGTATACACCCTCTCTTGCCGAACAAATCCTCGAACGCCCCGATGCTGTTTTGCAATTGCAAGCCCTTCAAAACGCGCTTGCGGATGAAAAAAAACGCCGCCAGGATTTTCGCAACTGGATCACGGAAGACGTGAAGGCCGAATTTATCAATGGCCACATCATCATCCATTCCCCCGTAAAAAAACGCCATTGGAAGGTATCTGATTTGCTTTCCAGGGTATTAAGTTGTTATGCTTCCATCAAAAAACTCGGTCAGGTCGGTACCGAAAAAGTGATGATTTCGCTCACCCGCAACGACTACGAACCCGATATCGTTTTTTTTTCGAAAGAAAAAGCGGATGCTTTCACCGACGATCAGGTGCTTTTCCCGGCCCCTGATTTTGTGGTGGAAATCCTTTCCTCCAAAACGGCATCTACCGATCGCGGTACCAAGAAAGACGACTATGCCCTGCATGGTATCCGGGAATACTGGATTATCGACCCGGTAAAACAACGCATCGAGCAGTATATCCTGCCCAACGGCGGTACCGAATATTTTCCGGCAAAAATTCAACAATACGGCGGCACGATCGAAAGTGTGGCCATTCCCGGGTTCGATATCCCGGTCAGGGCAGTTTTTGAAGAAGCCGCGAACCTGGAAGCCCTGCAGGAACTGATGAAAAAGTAAGGGTCGTTCACTTCGTATCCGATACCGAGGCATCTGCGGTTTTTACCCTCCCTTTTCGCGGGTTTTTATACAGATTCGGCAATTTATCCTGGAAAACGATCCGCTCGTTCCGGCTGAATTCCACAAAATCCTTCGCGCTGATCTGGCCGGGGAAAGGCACATAATAATGGTTGGGTTTTGTTTTGTAAGCGTTGCGCCAAAGCAAAACGTAGGCAATACCTGTTTGTGAAGTGGCTTCTTCCAATTGTGCCAACAGCATCTGAGTCCACCATTTTTCATGGGGAATTGATTCGAAGCCGGTTTCGGTAAATGCCGCTATTTTGTGGTGCTCGTTGGCTAATTGCCCTACGATGGCGAGTTTTTCAGGCAGGTCCGTTTGTATTTTTTCCAGACTTTCAGCGCGGTAATAATAATCCAGCCCGAAAATATCCACATAATCGTCGCCGGGAAAACGCTCCATGTAATGTTCCTTGTCCTTAAATACATCGGGAGAATAAGCGTACAACACGTTGTGTACACCTTTTTCACGGCGCAGATAATCCACGGTGAACCGGAAGAGGTTTTTGTACTCTTCGGGTGTGCAACTTTTTGCGCCCCACCAGAACCAGTGCCCGGTATGTTCGTGCCAGGGGCGGAAAATGACCGGTATTTCGTGTTTGAACAAGCCGCCGGTTTTAAAATTTTTAAAAAAATCGGCCAGTACGTCTAATTGTTCCGTCAGCCGGTCGTGGTATTTCCCGCCGGGCAGCAGGTCGTGTACGGCGGCGGTGGTATCCCAGGTGTTGCCGCCGCTGACTAAGTTGTCTAAGTGCCAGCTGAAGGTGTTGATACCGCCCATTTCATAGGCCTGGCGAACCCAACGATTCATGTCGCGGAATCGCACGGAATCGATATTCGACATTTTACCGGGGCCGAAGCGGCTGCCCAAGTCCCAGCCGAATACCGCCGGATATGCGCCGCAGGTTTCCTGTACGTCCGAGCGGCCTTCTTCCCGCCGCCAGTGGACGCCGTATGCCAGGTCGTCCTGGTGGCCGAACAGGATTTTTTGGCTTGCAATGGCCTGCAAATTGGCAAACAACGCTTTGGTCCGGCGGGTAGCCTCCGGATCGCTCGGGACATTTTTTTGTTGGGAAAACACGATTTCAGGCATTACGGCGAGGGACAGGCAAAACAGGCATAAAAGCCACGGCGCTTTTATGAAGATCATAGCAGAGTTGAATTTGAAATAAGGAAAGAGGGTGTATCAAACGGACAGCAGGCGTCGGCAAAGGAACGAAGGCCTGTTGATGTTTGGATACACCCCCGTGAAGTTATTTGTGTTCGAAACGCACGTTGTCGATACAGGCGTTCACGTGGGAAGCCCCGGCGTTAAAAGCCACGCCAAAGTCTTCCGTAATGGTCGACAAATCGGCGATCGGATTGGCGCCGTCGTAAAAATCGGTCACCTGAACCGTAATGGTAATCCAGCCGTTGGTTTGATAAGGGCCTGCTGTTTCCCAGGGTTTCCAGCGGTACCAGAAATCGCCGGAAGAACCTTTCAGCCGCCAGGCAAATTCGCCGCCGGAAATGGGTTCCAGCACGTTGACGTCAAATTTCATGACATAATCGGCGACATTGGTGCCGATTGCCGGGCCTGGGAAGTTGTTTTGGCCGTTGCGCCAGAAAAAGCCCGTCCAGCCGTTGCAGTCTTTGTTCACCCGGTAATAATTGGTCCCGTCGAGACTCAAAGCGGGGTCGTTTTCCGGGCCGCCGGTATCACCCCACCACAGGCCGAGGTTGTCAAAATCGAAAAATACCAGCGAGGGGTCCACCACCGGGTCGACACCCAGAATATTGATCGGGGGCGAGGTGATGATTTCTCCGGTGGAAGTGATGAGTTTCAGGGTGCCGACGCCGGTTTTGGCGTTGGCCGGGATAATCACCTGGATCAGTTCATTCGTTTTGATGC
The DNA here is from genome assembly GCA_016713985.1 of Lewinellaceae bacterium. Classification (GTDB taxonomy): domain Bacteria; phylum Bacteroidota; class Bacteroidia; order Chitinophagales; family Saprospiraceae; genus M3007. Next base: position 21,178 of record JADJOD010000010.1, read on the forward strand.
CAAACATCGTGGCCGGAATGTCAACCGGGAAAATGACTTCCGTGATCTCGCCGAGGTTGACGCCTACAATATTGATCATTTCTCCGGGTTGCGCGGTGGCCGGCATGTCGGTGATCGTGGCGGAAGTGGACGGCAGGATGTTGAGCAATTGTGCGGACGTCACTTCGTCGCCGTTGTTGGCTACCAGCGTGATGGCGCCGGAGCCGGTGCCGACGGGCACGTTCACTTTGATTTCCGTCAACGAAGCGCTGGTGGGCGCCGCTTCCGTGCCGCCGCTGAATTTCACGTTCGCTACGATGTCGAGGTCGTTGCCGGCAATGGTGATCTCTTTGGTAAACTGCACGTCAGTCGGCGAAATGGAGGTGATGGAAGGTTTGACGAGGCTGAGCGCCGTGCCGGAAGTCACCGTTTTGCCTGCGGCTGTGGTAAAAATTACCGGACCTTCGGTGGCGTCTGCCGGAACATTTACCGTGATTTCGGTAGCCGAGCCGCCCTGTAATTGCCCGTCTTTTCCACCGCCGAAGGTTACTTTGGTGATGAGATCGAGGTCCTGGCCGGTGACGGCGACGGCGCCGCCGGTTTTGGCCGGGTTGGGCGCCATGCCGGCGATGGCGGGTACTTTCATTTCCACCTGTTGTGTCGTCACTACTTCCAGCAAAGAGGCGACGATCAGTTTGAGGGAGCCGTCTTTGGCATCCGCCGGCACTGAAACGACGATTTTTCCCGGCTCGATACTGGTAAAACTGCCGACTTTGGAGCCACCGCTAAACACGATTTCTTTTACGAGGTCGAGGTCAGCGCCTTCGATGGTCAGGTCGCTGCCCGCTTTCACCGGTGTGGGTGAAATCTGGCTCACCGCCGGCAGCGTTACCTGAAGCATGGAATCGGATTCCACGAGGATCGGGTCGGCGGCGCCGTTGGACACCACGATGATGCCGCTTTGCGCGTCATCCGGCACCTTTACTTCAATTTTGGTCTGCGACTGGCTGACAAACGCCGTGTCGCCGACCGTTTTTTTATTGGTAAAAATCACTTCTTTGACCAAGTTCAGGTAAGTGCCCTGAATGGTCAGGGTGCTGCCGGGTCGCGCTTTGGCCGGACTGAACGAAGTGATCCGGATCGGTTCGGAAATCGTCAGCGGGGTTTTGGTCACGATGTCGCCCTGCGGGGTTTTGAGCGTGACCTTGCCGTTCACCGCAGCATCCGGTACCGTAATAAGAATGAGTTCGGGTGACTTGCTGACGAAGGAATTGACTTCGACATTATCCGACAACACGATGGCGGTCACCTTGTCGAGGTTTTCCCCGATAAACCGCAGTTCGCCGCCGCGTAATACCGGCGACGGGCCAAAACTGAACAGCTGGATCCGGTCGCTCGTTTCATCGTCTTTTTTACAGGCATCGAACAGGATACCTGCGGCCAGCAGACCGGCAAACAGAAACCAAAACGGTTTTATTTTAAATATATATGACATGGTTGCATCAGTTTATAATGATGGAAATGGTTTCAGGGGTTTCAGGGTTTAAGGGGTTTAATGGTTTCAAGGTTTCAGGGGTTTCAGGGTTTCAGGGTTTCAGGTTCTAAAGGTTTCAGGGTCATAGCTTAGGGTAAACACAACCTTGAAACCCTTAAACCCCTGAAACCCTTAAACCTTAAAACCCCTTATTTCGGCACAACCCGCACATTATCAATACATACGTGTACCGGGTTGGGGCCATTGGCCGGGCCGAAAAGCATCATCACCACATTGGTCAGCGACGACAGATTGTCGAGTGGTTTGGTGCCGGTTTCGTTGTCGTCGCCGTCATCCTGGTGGTATTTGAATTCCTTGAGCGGAATGGTGATGGTTTCCCAGCCGTCCGTTTTGTACGGACCGTTTTTCCAGGGTTTCCAGCGCGCGTGCGACGATACGCCGCGACCATGGTCTTCGACGTAAGGGCCGAAAAAGATTTCCATACGCACGTCGCGCCATTCGATGGGTACGTTGACTTCGAATTTCAGCACCAGATCGTCGATGGCGCCTGTCGCCACGGGCACATTGCCGCGGCCACGCGGCGCCCAGTATTGCATGGTTAATTCGTTGGCCCACTGCCAGGCGCCGTCGGAGGCGCTTTTCAGGTAGGCATATCCGCCGGAACAGCCGCCCGGGTCGGCGCTGCCGATGGGCGCCGTCCAGGTTTCGTGGTTTTTACCGTCGTAATCGAGGATGATGTTGCGGCTGTCGCGAAAATGGAATTTCGACTTGACGGCGCCGAAATTGGTTTTCACCGACATCGGCCCGGAACCCGCCCCGGTCGGGACACGCACCTGGAGTTTTGTTTTTTCCACCGAAACAATTTCTCCCGGCACCTCGCCGGGGAATTTTACCTGTATCGGTTCAAAAAAGAAGTCGCCCGACAATTCCACGATGTCGCCGTCCGGCACGTACTCGCACTTGATGAGATCAAGTTGCGGTGCGGGCACATTCACCGAAAAATCGTGGAGCAATTCGCTGCCATCGGCAAAAACGAAACGCATTTTATTGGTCACTTCCGTCGGAACGGTGCTGGGTACGTTCACCAGAATGGTTTCGTTCGTGATGTAGGTCGGGTTCAAGGTCGCTTTTTGGTCGTTGAACCACAATTCGCGGGTATTGCCGAGGTTTTCGCCGACAATCGCGATCAGGCTGCCCATAAAACTGCCCACCAGCAGGGAATCGGATTTGCCGGGATCGGTGGAACGAATGTAGTGAACTGCGGGTGTGCCGCTGCTCGCCGGCTCGTCGTCTTTTTGGCAGGACCAAACTCCAAGCGCCAGGGCTGGCAGGAGCAGAATGGCCATATATTTGAAAAAGGATCGCATATTTTCAGATTTGAATGGTTGGAAATGAAGGTTGATGGGGGTTGATGAGGGTTGATGAAGGTTGATGATTATCAACCCCATCAACCTTTATCAACCCGCATCAATCAATTATTGAAACTTATACTCTTCTGCCGGCTGGCCGGGGCCAAGCATCGGGTTGGCCACCACTTCGGCTGCCGGAATGGGCAGGGCCATATCTGCGGCGGTGATCACGATGGGGCTGGCCGGCGGCTGAAGGATATAACCTGCAATGCTGTTTTCGTCGGCAGCGTTTGGCGAGTTGTCGCGGTAATACGTGATTTCGCGGTCCTGCGCATTCAGCCAGTCGAGCGCTGCCGCCGGGTCGCGGTAGTAAAAACGTTTCACGTCAAACCAGAACGTGCTTTCCATGCCAAATTCAATCCGCCGCTCGTGGAAAATGTCGGAGAAGGTAATCTCCTGTTTGGCGGGCAGCCCGGCGCGCTGGCGCACGGCGTTGAAGTATTGCAACGCTTGCCCGTCGGAGGTAGAGCCAGCCGCGCCAAGTGTCGCTTCGGCATACGCCAGGTACACATCCGCCAGGCGGAGCACATACTGGTTGAGCGCCGTTGCCTGGCCGGTGGAGACCTTTCCGCCGGTGTCGTCGGCGCTGCCGACGATGTATTTTTTCACGTTGTTCAACACGGGAGCGGCGCCTTCGAGCGTGATATTCGGGTCGGCGGGGTCGCGGTTGACTAATTTGTAGGTATAACCGCCGTTGGTCTTATTGATCTCCGGGTAATGGTTGCCGCCGGTCATATAAATAGCGGCCTGGCGTTTGTCGCCGGCCTCCACGTCCTGCACAAAGTCGTAGGAAGCGGATTTTCCGCCGCCCCAGCACTCGCTGTTGCCGGTGATCAGGCTGCTGCGCGCCCAGTTGGCCTGGCGGCTGTTGCCGAATGCATAACCACCCTCCATCCACTGGAGTGCAAAAAGGGATTCGGAGTTGTTGTTGTTTTCGATTTTGAACAAATCGGCGTAGTTCGGCATCAGCGAAAGTCCGCTGTTGACGATCACGTCCTGGGCGTATTGTTTCGCCTGGTTAAAATTGTCGGCGGAGTTGCCGTCGCCGAGGTTTTGGGCCAGGGAGAGGTGCAGTTTGGCCAGCATTCCTTTGGCGGCCCATTGTGTTACCCGGCCGGGCGCATCGGAGACGGGCAGGTTGCCGGCGGCAAATACCAGGTCGCGGCGGGCGAATTCATACACACTCGAACGGGTGTTTTTGGGCAAAAACAGGTTGTTACTGGCGACCAGTTCGGTCGAATTTTCCACAATCGGCACCTCGCCCCAGTACTCTGCCAGCATGTAGTACGACAAACCGCGAATAAACCGGGCCTCGCCCAACGCCTGGTCGATCACTTCCTGCGACACTTTTCCGCCGGCTGCCCGGGGCATGTCGTTGATGATGGAATTGGCGTATGAAATCACACGAAACAGCCCTTTCCAGCCGGAGGACAAGTGTGAATTGCCTTCCGTGAAGGAAAAGAAAAAAAACTGCCCCTCCTGGTCGTAAGTGTAGTACATGTTGCCCGACATACAATCGCCCGCAAGCCAGAAAAACTTGTCGTTAAAATCGAACCAGGGAAACCCGTATAAAGAAGCGGTGGAAGCCCTGATCTCGGTTTCATTGCGGTAAAAATTGTCGATCGTCAGCCGGTCCTGCGGCTCGATCTCCAAAAAATCTTTGCTGCACGCGCTCAGCAAAAGCACGAGGGTCAATGCAAAGAGTTGTTTGAATTTATTTTTCATGAATGATCTTTTTATGATAGTGAAGTGATGAGGCCGTACTGGTAAACCACATCCTAAAAATCGAGGTCGAGTCCGAACGTATAGATCCTCGGCGTCGGGTAACGACCCATATCCACGTTTTGCAGCAGCGGGTCCTGGTTGAAGGCGCCGATCTCCGGGTCGTAGCCGGTGTATTTGGTAAAAGTTTTTACGTTTTGCGCGTTCAGGTAAAGCCGCAGTTTCTCCACCCGGAACCGTTTGGTCATGTCGGTCGGGAAAGTGTAACCCAGCCGGATATTTTGCAGGCGCAGATACGAACCGTCTTCGATGAAGCGGTCGGACATGCGGTTGTTCCGGTTGTTGTCGGTGGTTGTGGGGCGCGGGATGTCGGTGCCCGGGTTGGCGAGGTACACGTTGGCGGGATCGAGATCGGAACCGTTTGGATCGTGCAGCCCGTAAATGGCGCGGTTAAACACCGTTTCCGCCTGATTGGCGTACACATTGGTCATGCCTTCGATCTGCACCCGCGAATAGTTGAGGATTTCGGCGCCGTAGGAGCCGGTGAAATACACGATCAGGTCAAAATTGCCGAGTGAAAAGGCGTTGTTCAGGCCGAACGTGAAATCCGGGTTGGGATTGCCGATGATGGTTTGATCCTCCGTATTGATCACGCCGTCGCCGTTCAGGTCTTTGAATTTGACGTCGCCGATCCACACGCCGGTGCGTTTGTCCACTAAGTTTTTGCCGTCGTTGTTCGGGTCCGGAATTTGTACGGCGTGGTTCAGGATATCGTCCTGGTCGGTAAAGATGCCATCGACCTGGTAGCCATAAAACAATCCGAGCGGTTCGCCGGCGCTGGTTTTTGTCGCTGTCTGGAACTCGCTGTACCAGTACAGGTTGCGCCAGTAAACGCGGTTGGCGTCGTCGAGTTCCTTTACTTTGTTGCGGTTGCGGGAGAAGGTCAGGTCGGTGCTCCACTTGAACTTTTTGCGGTCGATATTGTGGGTGCGCAGGGCGATATCGAAACCCCTGTTTTCCATTTTACCCACGTTGGCAAAAGGCGCCCGGATATCTTGCCAGCCCGTGCCGCCGAGATAACTTGGCACGGAGAGTTGCAGCAGCATGTCGTCCGTTTGTTTGTTGTAAAAGTCGATCGAGAGGTCGATGCGGCCTTTAAACAGACCCATATCGAGTCCTGCGTTGAACTGTTTGGTGGCTTCCCATTTCAGTTTCGGGTTGGAGATCTTTTCTAAGCGGTAAGCCGTTCCGAACGGTGAATTGATGGCCAGCAGCGACGATCCGTACAGGTAGTTGGCGATCGCCTGGTTGCCCACCTCGCCGTAGCCGACGCGGAGTTTCATGTTGGTGTTGAGGCCCTCCAGGAACGGTTCGCTGCCGATGCGCCAGGCAAAAGCCGCGGAAGGGAAATAACCCCAGCGGTTTTCCGGACCGAATTTGGAGGAACCGTCGGCGCGCATCGTGAAGGTAAACAGGTAGCGGTTGAACAAACTGTAGTTAAAACGCCCGAAATAGGAGGCGATGGCGGCCGCGTCTTTCCAGCCGGTGGTGCGGGAAGTGACGTCGTCGCCCTCGCTCAAAACGGGAATGTCGTTGGAAGCGAAGTTTTTCTTCGTTACCTGCGAACCTTCCCAGGTGGATTTTTGCGCTTCCTGACCCAGCAGGGCGGTCAGTTGGTGTTTGTCGTTGGAAAGGATTTCGTAAGTCAGGTAATTTTTCCAGACCCAGAAAAAACTGCTCTCCTCGCGCTGGCGCAACTGGTTTTCCGTGTTGATCAACACACCCCATTTGTAGGTGGGGTGAAATGCGCGGTTCAAACCGTGGTTGTTGTCAAAACCCACTTCAGATCGTAATCCCCGTTGAGGTCGCGCACGGCGATATCGGGCTGACTGAGCAGGGCCTGCATTATGACGCCGTCGCCGCCGTCGTTGAGCGTGATCTTTTCGTTCGTTTTGGCGTAAGCCAGCGAGCCGCCGACCTTGAACCAGTTTTTTACCTGGTTATCGAGGCTCACCCGCGCGGTGTAGCGGTCGAAATTGGAACCGATCACGATGCCGTCCTGCTGGAAAAAACCGCCCGAAACGGCGTAGCTGGTTTTGTCCGTGCCGCCGATGACGGAAAGTTGGTGGCTGTGCATGCCGGCTGCCTGGAAAATTTCATCCTGCCAATCGGTGCCGGTACCCAGCAGGGAAGGGTCGAGGTAATGCTGGTTGGGCTGTAGCCCCAGGTCGTTCGAAATTTGCAACTGATAATCGGCGTATTGTTGCAAGTTCATCATTTCCAGTTTGTTCGGCAAAGACTGGTTGCCGTAAAAACCGTTGTAGGAAATTTTGCTTTCGCCTTTTTTGCCGCGCCGGGTGGTGATGAGTACCACGCCGTTGGCCGCCCGCGCACCGTAAATGGCCGAAGCGGAAGCGTCTTTTAACACCTCGATGCTGACGATGTCGTTCGGGTTGATGGTGGACAGCGGATTTACGCGGTTTTGCCCGTTGGCGCCACCGGCCCAGTCGAACCCGGCTACCGATACGCCGTCGCCCTGGAAAGGAATGCCGTCGATCACGTACAGCGGCTCACTCGAACCGGTGATCGAGTTGGCGCCCCGAATCCGGATGGAAGCCGCGCCGCCCGGCTGCCCGGAGTTTTGTGTCACCTGTACCCCTGCCACACGCCCTTGCAGCGCCTGGTCGAGGTTAGTGACCACCGAACTTCTCAATTGTTCTTCACTCACCGACGACACGGCGCCGGTCAGATCGCTTCTTTTCTGGGTGCCGTAACCGACCACCACGACTTCGTTGAGGACCGCATTCTGGCTGAGTTTGATATCCACCCGGGAGCCGTCGGCGGGTACGGTGACCGTTTGGTCCAGGTGACCGGTGTAGTTGAACGTGAGGCGTTCACCCGGCATCGCTTTGATACTGTAAGCGCCGTAGGCATCGGTGCTGGCGCCCCGGTCGGTTGTGTTCACGACGCGGATCGTGACGCCTGCCAGCGGCTCGCCGGCCTCGTCGGTCACGATCCCGCGGATATCGAGCATTTGGGCGGAAAGGACGGTGCTGCAGAACAACGCGAGCGCGCTGAATATCCACCTTCGTCCTCCTGGTGATAAAGAGAATTGCATCATAACGGATAGATTGTTTAGTGATTGGCCGCTAAAAGCGTATTATGACCAAAGGTGGGTGGCCAATTCCCAATATCCGGGGGGTAAACCGTTCAAATAGGAGGGGTAAATTTTACAGTTGACCATTTTTTCCAATAAAAGATCGGTATTGAACAAATAAACCCCGCTGATTGATCGGTTTGCCCCCCTTGCCGTCGCGTTGCAAGGGCGTCTTTTGCATCGGCCCCCGTAGCGCGGACTTCAGTCCGCTTTGTAACCCCCGTAGTGCGGACTTCAGTCCGCCACGATCGTATATTGAAAACCCGGACTGAAGTCCGGACTACGCACATAAAACCCGGACTGAAGTCCGGACTACGCACATAAAACCCGGACTGAAGTCCGGACTACGCACATAAAACCCGGACTGAAGTCCGGACTACGCACATAAAACCCGGACTGAAGTCCGGGCTACGCACATAAAACCCGGACTGAAGTCCGGGCTACGCATATTGCTTCATACGATAATGGTTTTAGATCAGAGGAAAAGCTGTAGCAATACGGCTTTCTTTTTTACTTTTCACGCGAAATTCCGACTCCTATGAAAATTGCCCTCCTCCTCGCTCTCCAAACCTCAATCGTGCTTATGGCATCCCGGACAACACTTGCACAGGCGCCCGTTATCACCTCGGCCACCCCGGCTGCCGGGGTGGTGGAACAATGGGATAAATTTGAAATCAACCTGGATATCGCCGCCAACTGGTCGAACCCCTACGATTACGACGAAATCCGGGTGACCGGTACCTTCACGGCTCCGGATGGCCAGGTGACGACGGTGGACGGCTTTTTTATGCAGGAATACACGATCGCAAACGAACAAACGGGCGCCGTCAACCCGGTAGGCCCAGGCCGTTTTAAAGTTCGTTTTTCCCCGGCCAGCCCGGCGCCTGGAAATATATACTTTCCTGTACAAATGCTTCTGGAACAGGTAATTATCCCGAACAAACCTTCACCGCCACTCCGCCTTCACCCGGTAACAAAGGTTTTGTCCGGAGCGACATGACCAATTACCTGCACTTCGACAACAACGAACAATACATCCCCATCGGGGAAAATATCTGCTGGTACCAGGGCAATCCTTATGTGGATTATAAAAAATGGCTGACCCAACTGTCGGACAACGGCGGCAATTTTTTCCGCCTCTGGCAGTGCCACTGGGGCCTCGGGCTGGAGTGGAAAAACAACGTGAGCGGCTTCAGCGGCTTGCGCAAATACAAACAAAACACGGCGTTTTACACCGACTGGCTGCTCGATTTTTGTGCCGAAAAGGGTATTTACCTGATGTATTGCCTCCAACACCACGGGCAGGTGTCGTCCAATGTGAACCCCAACTGGGGGGAAAATCCCTACAACTCGGCCAACGGCGGCCCTTGCGCCAATACCTGGGACTTTTTTACCAACACAGCAGCGAAAAACCACGTTAAAAACCGTTACCGGTACATGATGGCGCGTTGGGGATATTCCCGCCAGATCATGAGCTGGGAATTGTTCAATGAAGTAGACTGGACGGACCAGTTTGCCACTAAAAAAGGCGAGGTGGCGGCCTGGCACGACGAAATGGCCGCCTATCTCATCGACAAGGACCCGAACCGGCACCTCGTCAGCACCAGTTTCGCGCAGGATTTTTACGAACCTTCGGTCTGGAACCAACCGAATATCGACTTCACGCAGACGCACTATTACATCGAAACACCCAACCTCGAACGGGCGCTCGCCAACGGAGTCCGCAAGTACCTCAGCGATTTCGGGAAACCCACGATCAACGCCGAATTCGGCCTCACGACTTCCGGAACCGGGCTTTCCACCCTCGACCCCGACGGCATTCACCTGCACAACTGCCTGTGGGGTTCCCTGTTCGCCGGCGCGATGGGCACGGGCGCCACCTGGTGGTGGGACAACTACGTCGAACCCAAAAACCTGTACCATCATTTTGCCCCGGTAACGGCAGTGGTACAACAGATCCCGTTCCAGGCAGCCAACCTGATGCCTGCTCCGGGATACACCACGGGGGTTCCGGCCGACCTTTCGCTGACGCCGTCGCTCGGCTGGTCCGCGTTGGCCGATACCTCGTTTACCATCGACGCAGGCGGGACCGTCACACCCGCAGGTGCGAGTTTGAGTCAGTATTTGTACGGCTCCTTGTGGAATACACAATACAGAAGGCCACCCGTATTTCACGTCACCCATCCCACAGGCGGGCTTTTTAAGGTCAAAACCGGCGGACAAACGGGCCAGTCGCCCAAAATCGCCATCTGGCTCGACGGTGTGAAGGTGCTCGAACAAAACGGGCTGGTCAACCAGACCTACCAGATCAGCATACCCGCCGGCGATCACACCATCCAGGTAGACAACACCGGCACCGACTGGATTTCGATCTCGGGATATACGTTTGCCGGACTCGGCTCCGCTGTCGACGTGTACCTGTTGAAGTCGCCGGGACAAGACAAAATGGCCGGATGGGCGCTCAATAACAGTTATACCCACGCCTATATCAACACCAACGGACTACCCGTTCCGGCTTCCGGCGCCTCGCTGACCGTCCCGAATGTAAAAAACGGCGCCTACAACGCCCGCCTGTATAATTGCCTGACAGGCAATCTGATATCCACAGAACCGGTATCCGTAACAAACGGAACCCTGACACTTCCCTTGCCGGACCTGCTTTGGGATATGGCATTTTTTATTGACGATCAATCGGTTCGGGTAAACGAAGCAGGAAGAGACCAGGCGTTTCAGGTATACCCCAACCCGGCTGCACCGGGCGCCGTGGTCACGCTGGCATTCGACACGGCGGGAAGCGCTCCTTTGTCCGTCTCGCTGTTGGATATGGAAGGGCGGCCGCTGCGCTCTTTGTTTGCAGGCGATACCCCGGGCGGGGCACAGCAGTTGGATATTCCACTTCCGGACGATCTGACCACCGGGGTTTATTAGGTGAAAATGGAGACGGGAGACGGGAGAGTGGGGGTGCGGGGGGAGTTATGGTGGGGAAGTGAAACAAATGCGAACAGGGCAAAGCCCTTTGGATGGTTTCGCACGAGGCAAAGCCTCGCGCAAGCAGGGGAACGCGACGCTTTGCGTCGTGGGGTACCGCTCGATCTCCGCTGCCGCGCCGCGAAAAAATCACAGAAAGTCCTTTAGATGGCCGCTCGCAAGCAGAAACAATCTCATTCCAGCAGAAGCAGCTTCGCGCCAGCAGAAAACTAACTCACCAACAACACGAACCACCCCACCTACAAACCGGGTCGCCTTCATTTTTTGGCGGACTTGTTTACCAAAATGATAAACGAATTCATCTAAAATACGAATGAGGTACTTCAAAACAGGAGTTATTTCACCCTTTTGCCGAATTAATTCATGTGAAGAAGGAATTGGTTTGGTAAAATTATCAACCCGCTTGCCTCTGATTGAGTGAACCCATGTGAAGAAGGAATTGGTTTGGTAAAATTATCAATCCGCTTGCCTCAGGTTGAGTGAACCCATCTTTTTGTCGAAATGACCCATGCCGGAGATCAACTATGCGGTGAAAATGATAAATCTGCTAAACTTTTACAAAAGCCTGCTGACGCGACGCTTTGCGTCGTGGAGAACCCATCTATCCCTCATACCTCCGCTGACGCGACGCTTTGCGTCGTGGAGTACCCATCTATCCCCCATACTCCCCCGGATTTACCCCAAACAGCTCCCGGAACCGCTCCCGGAAATACTTCAGGTCTGTAAAACCCACTTTATAGGCTACTTCCGACACGTTGAACTGGTGTGTGGCGAGCAGTTGGGCCGCCCGTTTCAGGCGGATGTTGCGCAGGAAACTGTTGGGTGTTTCGCCGGTCAGGGCTTTCAGTTTGCGGTAGAGTTGGATGCGGCTCATGGCGAGTGAGCGGGCGAGGTCGTCGATGGAGAATTCGCTTTCGTCCATGTGGCGTTCCACGGCGTCGAGTATACGGTGCAGAAATTCCTCGTCAAGGGAGTTAACGGTGACGGCGGAAGGGGAGAGGTCGAATGATTTACAGAATTTTTCGCGCAGGTTTTCCCGTATCCGGATGAGGTTTTTGACGCGCAAAGCCAGCAATTGCATACTGAACGGCTTGGTGATATAGTCGTCGGCTCCGGTTTCGAGACCGTCGATTTTATACACCAGCGACGTGCGCGCGGTGAGCAGCACCACCGGGATATGGCTGGTCAGCAGGTCGCTTTTCAGGCGGCGGCAGAGTTCGATGCCGTCCATACGCGGCATGGCCACATCGCTCAGAACGAGGTCGGGCGAGCCGGCACGGGCTTTTTCAAGGGCTTCGTCGCCGTCGGAGGCTTCGGTGATGGTGTAGTCGGCGTGCAGGTTTTCACGCAGGTAGGCCCGGATGTCTGCGTTGTCCTCCACGATCAGCAGGTGGTATCGTTTGCCTTCGGAAGTGGCGGCGGTGTGGCCGGCAGCAGTGTCGCCTGCCGGGTCTTCCGGATCGGCGGGAAGTACAAAACGGTCGGAATGTGTTGTCGCGACAGACTCCGGTACAATCTCTTCGGGTTTAAAATGGGCCTTGCCGGAGCGGAGTGTCAGGATGAAGACTGCTCCTTTTCCCGCGCCGCTTTTTACCGAAACGCTGCCGCCGTGTTGCTCCGCAATACTTTTTACCAACGACAATCCGATGCCCGTGCCGCCGAACAGGGCTTGTCGCGGCTGGTGGTCACCCTGGTGGAAGGGGTCGAAAATTTTGTCTAAGTGTTCGGCCGGGATTCCGGGACCGGTGTCCGCCACCTCGATTTCCACGGCGCCGGCCGGTTTGTTCTCGTGGAGCGACAAGTGTACGGTTCCGCCGTCGGGGGTAAATTTGATGGCGTTGGACAGCAGGTTAAAAAACACCTTTTCCATCTGGTCGCGGTCGATCCAGACTTCGATTTCTTCGTCTTCCGGACTGAAAATCAATGCGATACGGTGCTCGTCGGCTAAGGTTTTGAACGACAGCAGGATCTCCTGAAGGAAAAAGGCTAAGTTGGTGCGTTCGGCGCGTATTTTCATCAAACCCGCCTCACTTTTCCGGAAATCGAGCAGTTGGCTGATCATGGTGAGCAGCCGCCCGGCGTTTTGGTACATACGCGTCAGGGTGGTCACCAAGGGCCGGTCGTTGGCTTTTTCCCGGAGCAGTTGTTCGAGCGGACTGATAACCAAAGTCAGCGGAGTGCGCAATTCGTGGCTGATATTGGTAAAAAACTGGAGTTTCAGGCGGTTGATCTCTTCGGATTGTTCACGTTCCATCCGTTCGAGCGAAAGGCGGGCCCGGAATTCCGCGCGCAGGTGTGCCAGCCGCCAGCCGCCGTAGAGCATTCCGGCAAAAAGCGCCGTGTAGATGCAATACGCCCACCAGCTCATCCAAAAGGGCGGCAGCACTCGTATTTTGATCGGCACCGGCTCGCTCCAGACACCGTCGCCGTTGGCCGATTTGACCCAAAAGGTAAATTCCCGGTACGGCAGGTTGGTATAGTGGGCGAAACGTTTTTCGCTGTCGGTATACACCCAGTCATCGTAGAGGCCTTCTAATTTATAAGCAAAACGGTTCTTTTTCGGCTCGGCGAAGTGTAAACCCACGAATTCGAACGACAACACGTTTTCCCGGTAATTCAACACGATTTCGCGGGTTTCGGCGATACTTTTTTCCAAAATGGTGCGCCCGTTGTCCATTTCGCCGATGGGCACCGAGTGGTTGAACAACAAAAAGTCCGAAATCCGGGTCAGGGGCGGCACGCTGTCGGGCCGGATGCCGGCGGGGTCGAAAAGACTGATGCCGTTGGCGCCGCCGAATGCCAGCAGCCCCGAGGGCAGGCGGACTGCGCAGTGGTTGGAAAAAAAGTTGTCCTGCAAGCCGTCGAACACGTCGTATGCCTGTATGTCGGCGCTGCCGTTGTTTTGCAGCTCGATGCTGGCGATCCCGTTTTGGGTGCTGACCCATAAAACGCCCGTTTTGTCTTCCTGAATGGACTGGATGATGTCGCTGGGCAAGCCGTTGGTATGGTTAAATACCCGGAAAGTCTGGCTGCCGGGCGCCATCAGGTTGAGTCCGCCGGAGGTACACACCCAAATCCGGCCCCGGCTGTCTTCAAAAAGTGCGTTGATCTTGTCGTTGCTCAGGCAAGCTTCCTGTCCGGCGGTGAAGCGATAGTGCCGGTCGAGGTGCAGGGAATTGTCGATGGGGTCGAAGGAACATTTCAGCAAACCGTTGCCGCGGGTGCCGATGAGGAGTTTGGATTGGCCGTTTTCCGTGGTTTCGAGGAACGCCACGTTGGGGAAAGCGGTCAGGCTCAGGGGGCCTGCGGTTTGAACGTGCCGGATGCTATTTGTTTTCCGGTCGAACAGTTCGATGCCGCCGTCCCAGAGCCCCATCCACAAATGATCGCCGCCGGGGTCGTACAGGCACATCACATAATCGTCGTTGATGGATGGCCTGGGGCTGTTTTTGCAAAATTGTTCCAGTTTGGTCAAACGCCCGCCGCCGGCGGGGATGTCGCGTTCACGTATGCGCAATACACCCGCGCCCTGCGTGGCCAACCAAAGCCAGCCGTCCGCATCGCGCCATACGATGGTGATAAAATTGGCGAAATCCGCCAGCCTGGGTGGCACGAGGCTGTAGTGCCGGAGGCGCCCGGGGCTGGGGTGGCAGGAAACCCGGTTGAGCCCGCCGTTAACGCCGATCCAGAGGCAGCCCGGTGTGCCGGCGTTGCAGAGGTCCGTGACGATGCTGTTGGCCACGACGCCGGGTTTGTCGAAACGGATACTCCGGAAGGGTTTGTGGCGCAGATTCAGTTTGTTCACTCCTTTGTCCGTGCCGATCCAGAGTATGCCGGTGCGGTCCTGGTGCAGCGAACGGATGAGGCTGTTACCCAGGCTGTTGGGATCGCCCGCTTCGGCAAAAAAGGAGGAAAACCGCCCGGTTTTTGGGTCTAACACATTCAACCCATGGTAGGTGGCGACCCACAAATTGCCGTCGGATACTTCCAGAAAATCGGGGATGATATTGTTGCTCAACCCGGAACCGGGCGTCGCGCGGTAGGCGGCGGCGATCTGTATAAAGGTGAGGTCGGCGTCATCGAAACGCACTTTTTTTAAACCCGCTTTGGTGCCGAGCCACAGGGTATTCGGTTCCCGGAGCGCCGGCCGCACACAATAGGCAAAATTATCCAGCGCAGCGTCTTTTGCGGCAGGGTCAAGGTCGTAATGCCGCAGGTCGTAGTCGCGTTCATTGCGAAATTTCAGCCGGATGAGTCCACGCGCCGTGGCCGACCAGATGGAACCGTCGGGTGTTTCACAAATGGAATAGATGTAGTCCGTGGGCGTCCGTTCCGTTTTGCTGGAAGGTATAAAAATGCGCAGGAAGGAATTGGTTTTTGGGTCGAAGCGGTTCAGTACTTTTTTGGTGCCGATCCAGATGTAGCCGCGACTATCTTCAAAGAGACTCCATACATCGTTGTCGGACAAGGAGTTGGATTCGTTCGGATTGAACCGGTAATTGACGAATTGTTCTTTTTCCCGGTCGAAGCGGTGGAACCCGGCGCTGATGGTGCCGACCCACAACTGCCCCTGGCGGTCTTCCAGCAACGACGTCACCTGGTCGCTTTGAAGTCCGTCGGGCTTGCCTGATTCCTGGTGAAAAATACGCACTTTGTAGCCGTCGTAGCGCACCAACCCCGACCAGGTGCCCAGCCAGAGCACCCCCCGGCTGTCCTGTTTGATACAATTGACAGAACCGTGAGTCAGGCCGATTTCGGAAGGCAACTGCTCGAAACGATACGCCGCCTGCTGCCCGAAAACGGGGAAGGGCGCAAGCAGCAGTAAAAACAAGCGGCTCAGGAAGGATCGTGTCATGGTTGTCGGCAAAGGGCGGGTAAATATAGGAATCTTTGGGCGAGCCTTTGACGAAGACCGGTGCTGAGCGGAGAAACTACCTTTATCTGCCGGTCAAATTATGATCCAGGAGCCATTCCGGCAAGTCAGACAACGAGCCGAGCAGGCCGTCGTTGTCCAAAAATTCCAGTTCGGCCCGTGTATGTGTACCGTTGGTTACGGCGAGTGTATAAGCGCATTCGGCATTTCGACCCTCCAGGAGGTCCACGGGAGTATCCCCGATTTTTATCACCTGCCGGGAGTTTTCGACACCCAGCACGGACATGGCTTTGCGGATCATAAACGGCTCCGGGCGACCTTTGGGCACTTCATCGCTGGCAATGGAAAATCAATGACAGAACCCGCAGTTCCCACATATTGTGCGTCAAGCCCGGCAAGCCATCCGAGTTTGTTGAGGATAATATCGGTCACTTTCCTGTAAAAGCCGGTATTCAGGGCAATTTTAATCCCCCGGTCGTGCAAAAAGTGAAATACATCCATCGCTCCTTGGGTGGGTTCCACGGCATTCGACTGGTAGTATTGTTCGAGTATCCGGCAGAACGACCGGAACGTTTGACCGGCCCGGTCAACAACCGTTTCGGTAGCGGCATTTTCGCCCAGTTCTTCCTGCCAAAGCAGGTGAAATACTTCGAGTTTTGACACACCCATCAGGGCGTTGAGCCGTTTTTCATTGGCCGTTAATCCGGCTTGCCGGCAGGCTTCGGAAAAGCAGAGCAGCACTTCATTGTTGTCCCGCACGGTGGTGCCCGCCATGTCGAATACGACTAATTGGAGCGTGTTGTTTTTCATAAAGATCGATTTTCGGCGAAAGTACGGGGCGCCCTTTTTCTTCCATATTATCAAATGGTTATGTTTTTATAAAGTGCTCATTTTCAATAATAATTCGTAGTATGATTGCGGCATATTTCTTCTGTTATGCTTCGATCCGCATCACTTTCCCGGCGCTTTGCCAATGCTCCTCCGGTTGTATTTGTCGTAGTGGCGGGCTGCCTGGCCTTCCTGGTATACTGCAGCGTGTATGCGTTCAGAAAACCATTTACCGCCGCGACGTACGAAGGGCTTGCTGTTGGCGGGATACACTTTAAAATTATCTTAGTAACCCTCCAGGTGGCGGGATACGCCCTGTCCAAATTCATCGGTATCCGGGTGATTGCGGGCATGCCGGCATCCGGGAGATTCGGGTTGCTTGCCGGAATGATGGGTATCGCCGGAACAGCCCTGCTGGGGTTTGCCCTGACGCCTTACCCCTGGAATTGCGGCTGGATGTTTGCCAACGGGCTTTCCCTGGGAATGGCCTGGGGAGTAATCTTCAGTTACCTGGAAGGCCGGCGGGTGACGGAGATGCTGGCCGCCTTTTTGTGCGCTAATTTTATCTTTTCCTCCGGGTTTGTAAAAACTGCGGGTCAATGGCTGTTGACACGGCAGGGTATTTCCGAACAATGGATGCCTTTTGTTGCCGCCATGTTATTTTTTCCACTGCTTTTGCTTGGCCTCTGGATGCTGGAACATCTTCCTCCACCCTCGCAAGCGGACGTGGCGCAACGTTCAGCCCGTGTACGAATGCTCCCGGAAGAACGAAAAACACTTTTTTTCAAATTTGCCCCGGGTCTGGTGACCCTGGTCGGTATTTACCTGGTACTGACCATCATACGCGATGTGCGGGACAATTTTGCCGTCGAAATCTGGAATGAACTGGGTTTTGGAGGCCGTGCATCCATCCTCACCGCCGCAGAAGCGCCTGTTGCGGTTTTTTCATTGCTTGTGGTCGGCGGAATGATCTTTGTAAAAAACAACCTGTATGCGGTATGGCTCAGCCATGCAATGATCCTGCTGGGGGGCGTCGTCCTTTTTGGAAGCACCCTGCTGTTTCAATGCGGAATCATATCGCCCGTGTTCTGGATGGTGCTTTCCGGTACGGGACTTTTTTTGCCGTATGTCCTTTTTAACGGTAAGTTGTTCGATCGCCTGCTTGCCGGTTTCCGGGAATCGGGAAATGTAGGTTTTTTGATTTATATCGCCGATTCATTCGGCTACCTCGGCAGCGTGGCGGTTTTGTTGTGGCGCAATTTCGGGGCGCCCGGCATCAGTTGGCTGAGCTTTTTTTCCTGGCTTTGTTACATCGGGGCTGTGCTGATTTTTTTCCTGGCGTTTGTTTCGTACGGGTATTTTTTGAAAAAAAGCCGCAACGATGACCCGGTAAAAAGTCATACCAACGCTCCTGAACAATTATATCCATCAAAATAACAATCCATGTCTGATCATTCTTTCGACGTAGCCGTGGTTGGCGCCGGGATCGTCGGCCTGGCTATTGCTTACCAAGCCGCTCAAAAAGGCCAACGTGTAGTGGTATTTGAACGCAACGCCCGCGCGATCGGGGCATCCATTCGCAATTTTGGCCTGGTCTGGCCCATCGGGCAGCCCGCAGGCCATCTGTTCGATCGCGCCATGCGCAGCCGGGAAACCTGGCTGAAAATAGCGGCGGAAAGCGGTATCTGGATCAAACAAAACGGTTCGCTGCACCTGGCCTACCACGATGATGAACTCGCGGTACTGGACGATTTTAATCAAATTGCAACACACGAAGAAGGCTACCGATTAAAAATACTGACGCCGGAAGAAGTCCCTGCTTATTCACCTGCCGTAAAAACACAGGGATTAAAAGGCGCCTTGTGGAGCGATACGGAATGTACGGTGACGTCCCGCCATGCCATCGGGCAAATTGCGGCACACCTCGAACAACGTTACGGGGTGGAGTTTCATTTCGGCACGGCAATCACGCATGTGGAGGCTGGTTGCCTGTCCGATTTTTACGATATCTGGAAGGCCGACCGGGTTTATCTGTGTTCCGGAGCGGAATTCGAAACGCTGTACCCGAGGGTGTTTCGTGAAAGCGGTATCACGAAGTGCAAACTGCAAATGCTGCGAACTGCTCCCCAGCCGCCCGGCTGGGACCTCGGAGCATCGCTGTGTGCAGGATTAACCCTGTTGCATTATTCCTCATTTGCACAACTCGGCAGCCTTGCGGCGGTACGGGAGCGGTATCGGCTTGAAAATCCGGATTTCGAACGCTTAGGCATCCACGTGCTGGTGTCCCAGATTAGTACGGGGGAGGTCATCCTGGGTGACAGCCATGAATACGGACTGGATATTTCCCCGTTTGACAGCAAAACGATCGATAAAATCATTCTGGATTATCTCGGCACCTTTGCACAGTTCCCCGAGGCGGTTATTGCGGAAAACTGGCATGGCGTTTATCCCAAATTAGCCGGCCAAACCGAATTCGTGCAGGAAGTGGAGCCGGGTATCTGGATTGTGAACGGTTTGAGCGGCGCGGGCATGACCATGAGTTTCGGGCTGGCGCAGGAGCTGGTCTGAAGATCAGGAAAGAGACTGGGTGACAAGTATTTTATTTTGACAGGATTTACAGGATTTACAGGCTTGACTTGACACGGATATTGAATAATCTCTACTAATCCTGCAAATCCTGTAAATCCTGTCAAAAATTAGACTTGGGAGGGTGATTTTCAAAATGCCCGCGTATCAGGTTTTCCAGCCAGCCCAAATTGCCGATCCGGTATTCATTCGCCTTGGCCCTTTCGTCGATGCGCCGCAGTTGAACATGCAAGGGAAACAACGGATCCCGCTCGAATTCCCCCCGTTCGGCGGGCGACATCAAACCGCCTTGTTGCTCCAGCGTGTATTTGCTGGCTTCCGATAACCTCGCGTAATAGGCTGTGTCCGTGGCGACTAAATAACGTTTGGCTTGAACATGGCCGGCCACCAAAGCCGCGATTTTTTCGGAAAAACCGAGTTGGCGGAGTGCTTCGGCGCCCACCTGTTCATGCCGGACGGCGCCGTAACCTTCCATGGATACGGCTTCGTCCTGATCTGCACAAATGTGACCGAAATCGTGCAAAAAAGCCGCCAGGATAAATTCCGGGTCGCCGGGCCGTTCCTTCAGGGCGAGTTCGGCCGATTGAACGGCGTGTTCCCACTGACTGACGGGTTCGCCGTGGTATTCTTCATGGCCACGCGAGTGAAAAATGGCCCAAACGGCATCGGCGGGAGGCAGAGGAGCCTTGTTTATGTTATTCATGGGCAAAGACTGGTTGTGTATGATGGCTGGGAAAAAATGGGAGTCCAGCCTTCCGCCGGACTCCCACCCTAACCAAACTATATTCGTATGAAGAAATTTCAGTAGTCAGGCGCGTTTTTATTTGACGATCCACAACTCGTCGTTGATGCTGTCGTCGTTGTTGCCGAACTGGCGGTTGAGTGCGGCGTTGTAATTGTCCGCGTTGTTGTCGCGTTCATTGGTCGGGTACTGGAAGCGGCGCGGGATGACGCCGGAGTTGCCCGTGCCGGGTCCACCCTCATAAAAAGTGGGCACGGCGGTGCGCCGCCAGTTGTAATACCCTTCGAAACCGCTGTGCTGCGACAACGCCAGGTATTTTTGCACTAAAACCTGAGTCAGGCCGTCGGCGTTGTTGCCTTTGTACGCCGATTCCGGGCGAGCGAGGTAGGCCGAAATAGCCGTTGCGTCGGTGATGCCGTAAAAGTTCATGCTGGCGGTGATTCCTTTGTCGTACCAGGATTTGGCGTCGCCGGTCGACCAGCCGCGGTTGATCCCCTCGGCGATGCTGAAGCACATTTCGGAATAACCGATCTGGATACTCGGTTCGCCGTCGTAACTGCTGAAATAGCGGGCTTTATTGATGCGGGAATACTCGCCTGCCTGGACTTTTGTGGCCATTTGGTCCAAACCTTCGTCGGAAGGCGCGCCGACATAGGCTTCAAAATCCTGGGCAGTATAACCGGCAGCCAGTTTGGCGGCGGCGGGTTCGGCAACGACAAACACGCGCGGGTCCTGGAGAGCTGCCAAAGTATTGACGTAGGTCGCGGACGTATTATAACGGTCGGCATAAAAACCGAAGTTGTCGGGGTTAAACGGGTACTTGTCGTTGACGCTGTTGAAAAGAAATTGCAGGTTGTCGTCGTTACCTTCCATGAGCGGGTAGCGGGCCGGGTCGCCGATGGTCTTGGCAAATTCCTGTTGAATGCCGAGGTCGGTTTCCGCTACTTTTTTGCTCAATTGCACCAGGACGCGCAGTTTGAACGCGTTGACGGTTTTTTGCCATTTACGGAGGTCGCCGTCAAAGTAAATATCACCTTCCAAGGTATTGTCCGCAGCGGAAATACGGCTGCCCAATTGTGTGTTCGATTCTTCCAGCCAAACCAGGATTTGTTTAAAAATATCCTTCTGCGTATCGTAAGCAGGCGCGATATTGTCCACACCCTGAAGGGCTTGTGAAAGCGGCAGGTCGCCGACTTTCATCGTCATATCGTAGTAAAAGTAAGCGCGGAAGAACTTGCCGAGCGCGCTGTAGGCATTCACTTCCGGCAAACCGATACGAGCCGCTTCTGCTTCCATTTTTTGCACGTTTTTCAGCGTAGTGAAGCGCAGGCCGGCGCTGCCCGTCCAGTATTCGTTATTGTCGTAGTAGTTGTAGTTGGAGCACCAGTATTGGTTCCAGCGTTGTTCGTCGCTCCAGGGCGCGTAGTAAAGGTCTTTGAGGATACCGCGCAGCACTAAGGAAGGAGGCACGGTGGTGGAACGATTGGGATCTGCTTCCAGTTCGTCGAACTTTTGGCAACCGTTCGCGGCGAGCAGGAAGGCGAGCAGCGAGATGAATATTTTTATGTTTTTCATTGTCAATGAGTTGGATGATCAGAAAGTAATGTTGATGTTGATCCCGTACCGCTTCGCCGTCGGCGATTGCAGGCCGGAGTAGTTGGTGCCGATGTATTGATCGAGGTCGATGTCTTTTTTCTCGGCGAAATAAAGCAGGTTGCGGCCCACGAGCGATACGTTGGCGCTGCGAATGACACCGCGGCCGTCGAACCACTTTTGGGGCAATTGGTAGGTGAGGGTGACTTCGCGGAGTTTGGAAAATGTTTTGGACATCAGGTTGGCCTCGGCGGTTGAATAGTAGCGGCTGATATAGTCCTGCAGGAAGGTTTTGGTCGTGTTCGGCGCGAATTCGAGGTCTTCCCAATTGGTGATATTGCCGTATTGGTCGTATTCGATGACACCGCCGGTGAGTTTGACGCCGTCGCCTACATAATTTCCGTTCACCTGCGGGTCGGAATATTTGCCCGCTTTTTGATTCTCCCAGTCGGCTAAGCGGGCTATACCCATTTCACCTTGCGTGGTCATAATGTGGCGGCCTCCGCGGAATGTTTGGCGTTGAACGTAGTTGGTGATTTCACCACCTACCCGGCCGTCGAACTGGAAGCTGAACGTCAGGTTTTTCCAGGACACTTTGTTGACTACGCTCCACACCCAATCGGGGTTGGAATGCCCGAGAAACTGGGGCACCGGGTTAATGATCGGCCGGCCGCCGGCGTCATTGATGATATTGCCCTGCTGGTCTTTTACCACGCCGGAATCGTAGTATTTATCCAAACGATCGCCTTTTTTGTAAAACCCGAATAATACATCCGTGCCTTCCGGCAGTTCTTCCAGCGTTTCTTTGTAGGTGCTCCAGTTTAACAAGATATCCCAGCTGAGCCCGCCGGCATTTTTCAGCGGCGAACCGCTTACCGATACTTCCCAGCCGGCTTTTTTGGTTTTTACCGCGTTGATGAGCTGACCGGTATAGCCGGAGGCTTCGGAAATGGGTTTTGAAAATATCTGCGGCCCGTCGATATACTGGAAGTACGTCACGTCGAGACCGATGCGGTTGCGCCAGAATTTGGCTTCCAAACCACCTTCGTAGTTGGTACGGGAAGACGGCGCAAGGTCGGGATTTACGATCGTATTGGTGAAATACGAACCCGGCTGGCCGTTGTAAACCAGCGGCGAACTATACACGGATGAATTGGAATAAGACGGTCCGTCGTAAGAAGACGCATAATAGGAACCGTAATCAAGCGGGTAACTGTCGGCAGGTGTGGCGCCGATGTAACGGGTGGTGAGCGCTTCTTTTACGTTGGCATAGGAGGTGCGCAGTTTCAGGAACGATACCGGGCCGAGATTGGCCAGTTCGGAGATCAAAACGCTGGCTCCAACCGACGGATAATAAAAGGTATTGTTCTTTTTGGGCAGCGTGGAGAGGTGATCCACCCTTCCGGTGTGCGAGAGAAACAAAAAGGATTTGATCCCGAAATCGATGGAGTAGTAGCCGCTTTGCACCTGCATTTTCGAACGGAAGTTGCTGGCATACAATGGATTGGCCGTATTGGAAAAGGAATAAAGCCCCGGCACGTTCAGGTAGTTGGTGCTGGTGTAGTTCGATTCGTATTTGAACGTGCGGATGTTGCCGCCGACCAGGGCGTTCAGGCTGAAATTGTCGCCTAAACGGCGGTCAAAATTCAGGTAAGCGTCGGTGTTGTTTTCAAAAAGAGTGCGTTTGTCTTCCCGGTAGTCGCCGCGGGCTTCTTCCCGGCCGTAAACGGTGGCCGAATACGGGAATTTTTCATTGCGGAACAGATCGTAGGTCGTGATGGCCGTGCGGACTTTGAACTCCAAACCGGGTGAGATGGCCCAGGACAAGGCCGTTTGGCCGTAAATGTCCGTTTTTTGATGCCCGCGCAGCCATTCGTAGGCGAGAAACCAGGGATTATTGTAACGCTGGTATTCGGCATAGATCTGTTGAACCCCTTCCTTACCCGGCTGCCAGTAATCGCGCAACTGATCCACGTCCCAGTCGGCGCCGCCCCAGAGGATGATGTTGTAAATCATCGAGTTGGGGCCGTATTGTACGTCGGGAAAGTTGTCGGTAAACTGGCGGTTGTAGTTCAGGTTCGATTCTAATTTTACTTTGTCGCTGAATTTCAATCCGTTGTACACGTTGAAGTTGGCTACGTTCAACTGCGTGTTGGGCACCATACCTTGCTGGTAATTGTAGGAGGTGCTGAAGCGCATATCCATTTTGTCGGTCGACGTGCTGACGGAAATGTTATTGTTGGACAAATATCCGGGGCGCAGAAAACGCTCCAGGTTGTCTTTGCCGCGAGACACCCACGGCGTTGCCTGGCGTTCGCCGGTTACGGGGTCAAGCGGGCTGTCGTACTGCGGGATCAACTGGCCTTCAAAACGCGGGCCCCAGATGTCGTAGTCGCCGTCGTTGGTGCCTCCGCCGCGGCCGTCCTTAAATGCGTACCGTCCGTGGTCGCCGGGTCCGTATTCGGAATTCACCGTCGGAATGGCGTTGAAACCGGATTCGATCATCTGGCTGGTATTAAACTCGATACGGACGCCGCGTTTGTCGGTAGTGCCTTTTTTCGTCGTGATCATGATGACGCCGTCTTTCGAACGGAAACCGTACAGGGCAGCGGCAGCCGGACCTTTCAGCACGGTAAACGTTTCGATGTCGTCCGCGCTGATGTTCCAGGTATCGGAGTTGACCGGTACGCCGTCCACCACAAAAATCGGGTTGGAACCGCGCAGGCTGAGGTTGGGCGCGCCCAGCAGTTCGGGCGATGCACCCACGGTAAGTCCGGCGACTTTGCCGGCCAGCGAGTTCACCGCGTTCGGCTCACGCGCTTTCAACAGGTCGTCACCTTTTACATCCTGAACGGCGTAACCCACCTTCGCCTTATCTTTGTTCAGGCCAAGAGCGGCGACGGTGACCTCCTGCAGCATGTTGTCGACCCGGAGTTCCACATTAATCGTGGATTGGTTGCCCAGTACAATCGTTTGGGTTGCGTAACCCACATAAGACACAACAATTGCTTCACCGGGTTTGGCATCTAAGTTAAAAATGCCTTCGGAATCGGATACGGTGCCGCGATTGGCATCCTTTACCACGATCGTGGCGCCGGGGAGCGATTCCGTTGTTTCGGCGTCGCTCACCCGCCCGCTGATGCGTTGGGCATTTGCGGAAACGACGAACAATAGTGTACATGCAAGGGCACAGCAAGCACCCTTGAAGGGAAATAAAATTGCCTTCATGCGTTGGAAATGTTTTAGTTAAATATTAGAGGATTAGCCGTGTTCAGGTGACCCTGCGGCAGAGTTTGGAAGCGGGGCAATGTGCAGGGATATATAGGATCCGTTGCCGGGGCAAAGGTAGAAACCCCTTGTGTGCCGGAGTATTAATTTAAAATTAAGTTACTGATAATCAGTTATATATATTAAGTAATTGTGTCTTTTGCGTTAAATATTATGTACCGCCCGGGTCAGGGCGGCTAAGTTAGCGGCGTATTATATTACTCACCTGCTTGCCTTAGGGTAACTCGACAGGATGGGAAAACGAATGAAAAAGCCGCTCCAATCCGTACAATCCGTTGCATCCGTTTTCCCATCCGCCTTATTACATTTGCCTGACAAAGCGCCAAAAACCGGAATACCTGCCCTTGACGCCACCAAAATTGAAAACGTATGCCAGAACCCTCGCCTGAAATCAGCAAAATCGTCGCCGACCTGAAAACCGGGAACGCCGCCCTCATCCTCGGTCCGGAAATATTCGACGTGGACGGCACGTCCATGCAGCGTTACGTGCGGCAAAAAATCGAAGCGCAATTCCACGACCAGATTGCTTCCTATTACGAACGCGACGGCTTTTTTATCATCAAAAACCAGGACGACAAACCCGAAATCGCCGAAGCGGTGGCCGACCTGTACCGCGACCTGCGGCCCAACGAAGCCGTGTTTCAAAAAATCATCGAGATTCCCTTCCCCCTCGTGGTGTCGGTCAACCCCGATACGTTTTTGAGCGACCTGGCTTTCCGGCTTGGCGTGACGCACCGCTTTTCGGCGTTTTACCCCAACAACCCCGAAGACATCGAAACCCCCACCCGCGAGTTGCCGCTGTTCTACAACGTGGCCGGTTGTATCACCCGCGAGACCTCGCTGCTGCTCGACTACGACGATCTGCTGCGCCTGCTCGAAGGTATGCTCTCGGCGCCCAAACTGCCCGAACGCCTGCGCAACAGCCTCGGCGACACCAAGTCATTCCTCTTTCTCGGATTCCAGTTTGATCGCTGGCACACCCAACTGCTGCTGCGCCTGCTCAACATGCGCCAGGCCGTGCGCCGCATCGCTCCCAAAACCGCGACGCCCGACGACGACACGCAGGCCTTCCTGCTCAACCAGTTCAAAATCAAGTTTTTAGGCGACGATCGCGACCTACTCGCCGAACTTCACCAGGCCTGCGCCGATGAAGGTTTGCTGCGCAAAACGACCCTGCCCGGCGGCGCCGAACAAGGTGATATCATCCAGCTCCTGCAAAAAGGCAACGTGGAAAAAGCCGTGGAAAAACTACTCGCCGCCACGCAGGGCACGGCCCTGGCCGACGACGCCACGCTCCTTTCCGGGCAAATACACGCCCTGCTGAAAGAAAAACCCATGCTCGACAGCCGCGACTTTTTCCCGCGCCAAAACAAACTCGCCGACACCATCCTCCAACTCGCCAAACAACTGCCCCACTAAAACACCCAAACACCCAAACACTTCATCACATGAAAACCTATCGCTACCCGGGTGTGCGGCCCTTCGAGGCCACCGACAGCGCCCTGTTTTTCGGCCGCGACCGCGACATCGCCGACCTCTATGAAATGCTGCGCGCCGAGCGGCTGGTGGTGCTGTTCGGCAAATCGGGCTACGGCAAAAGTTCGCTGCTGAATGCCGGCGTGTTGCCGCGCCTCCGCACCGTGATGAGCGCTGTGGAAGTGCGGCTGGGCGAATACATCGCCGGACAAAACCTTCCGCCGGTAGAAACGGTGCGGCGAAAAGCGCCGTTGCTGCAAGCGCTTTCGCCCGAATCCGCCTTCCTCGCCGACCTGCCGCCCACGCTCTGGACGCATTTTAAACAACTCGAAGGCGCCGGCAAAGGCAGTTACCTGCTCGTGTTCGACCAATTCGAGGAGTTTTTCTCCTACCCGCCGGAGCAGCAACGCGCCTTCCGTGACCAACTCGCCGACCTGCTCAACGGCGAACTGCCCGAGGCCTTGCGCGAGTACGCCCGCGCACTCGACCGCGAACAACGCCGCCTGCTCACCGCGCCCATGGACGTCCGGGTGCTGTTTTCCATCCGCTCCGACCGCATGCACGAGCTCGACCGGCTCAAAGACCGCCTGCCCGCCATCCTCCACAAACGCTACGAACTCAAAGCGCTCTCACGCGAGCAGGCGCGCGAAGCCATCGTGCAGCCGGCTTTGCTGGGCGCGACGCTCAGTGACTCTGCGTAGTGACCGGGTGACTTCAAGTCACCCGGTCACTCCCGGCCATTCATCACTCATCATTCATCACTCATCATTCATTTCCCCTCCTTTTGAATACCGGGAAGACGCCCTGCAAAAAATCCTCGCCGGCCTCGCCATTTCCAATACCTCCCAGCAAAGCGGCGTGGAAGCCTTCCAGTTGCAAATCCTCTGCGACAGCATCGAAAACAAAGTGGCGGAAGGCCTGATCCTGGACCGCGACGGCAACGGCCTGCCCGACGTGACGGCCGACGACCTGCCCGATTTTACGGAAGTATTCGCCCAATACTACGAACGCCGCCTGGCGCTGCTGCCCGAAACACAACGCGCCGCCGCCCGCAGGGTGATTGAAGACGGCCTCGTGCGTTACGACCCCGCCACCGACGAAGGCCGCCGCCTCAGCGTGGACGGGCAGGCGCTTTTGAAAGACTTCGAAGCCGCCGGCCTCAGCGCGGGCCTGCTGCGCGAATTAGAAAACACCTTCCTCGTGCGCCGCGAACCCAACACCCTCGGCGGCCACAACTACGAACTGAGCCACGATACCCTGCTCGCCCCGGTGGTGCGGGCGAAAAAACGGCGGATGGCGGAAGAAGCGGAGCGGCGGAGGTAGAAGAAGAAGCGGCCGAAGAAGCCCGCATCGCGCGTGAAAAAACCGAAGCGCAGCGGCGGCAACGGCGGGCGCTGGCGACTTCGTTTGTTGCGGGAGTGCTGGTGCTGGCGGCCGTGGCGGCCACGGTGTTTGCTTTCCGGAAATCAAAGGAAGCGGCGGACGCCATCGTGCTGGCCGAACAAAAAACCCGCGAAGCGGATGCAAGCAAATCAGAGGCAAAAGCCAAAGCCGGGGAAGCGGAGCAAAAAACAATCGCGGCAGACGATGCGGACAAACGCGCCAAACGAAGCGAGGAAATAGCCGGTCTGGAGCAGAAAAAAGCGCGAACCGAACAGGAAAATGCGCGTTTGATGCAACTCCGGGCCGAACAAGCCGCCGAACAGGCCGTGGTGTCTCTGCTCGACGCCGCCCGCAAAGACATCCTTCAATTGCACTACGACGCCGCTTTTTCAAAAATGAAAAACGCCGCCAGGCTCGGCTCTGTGAAAGACAGCGTGGCCTTCGAACTGAAGGAGATCGCGTTTTTTTACCATTACGCCGGGCAAGCCGATAAAGCGGTGGAAGCGTTCGCGATGGCTGCCAAATTACTTGGAAAGCCAGGTATCTCCATAAAAAACGGCTTTGACGATGCCCTGGTCATGCTCGATAAGGACAGATACCGCCTGCTTAAGGCCCGTTATTTCCCGGAGATGGTGGACATAAAAGGTGGCGCCTTTACGATGGGGAGTGATGATGAGGCCGACAGTTATATTAGTTCTGCATCACCTCCCCATGAAGTCACCGTTTCGGATTTTAAAATGGCCAAAACCGAGACGACCGTCTGGCAATACAACCTCTATCTGGCCGCGCAGGGTCGGGATATCAACGACCCGAAAATCATCGAAAGCCCCGGCTGGGGTTGGGAAGGTGACAACCCGGTGGTGAACGTCAGTTGGTACGACGCTATCGGGTACGCCAACTGGCTGAGCGGGCAGCAACGCCCCGCGCTCGCACCTGCGGTGGATACGAGCGGCGGCGGTTTTCGGCCGGACTGGAACGCCAGGGGTTACCGTCTGCCCACGGAAGCCGAATGGGAATACGCCGCCCGGGGAGCGGCACAGCGCGATACTTTCCCGTATAGCGGCAGCGATGACCCCGATACGGTTGCGTGGTATGGTGAAAACAGCGGAAACCGCACCCATGCGGTGATGACAAAAAAAGCAAATGGCGCGCGGCTTTTTGATATGAGCGGGAACGTGTGGGAATGGTGCTGGGATGGGTATGCAAAGTATTCGGCTGAGGCTGTGGTAAATCCGACAGGCCGGAAAAAGGCGACTACCGCGTGTATCGCGGCGGCAGTTGGAGCAACGACGCGCGGTTTTGCCGCGCCGCTTATCGCGACCACTACACGCCGGGGCACCGGGACGACAATATCGGCTTCCGCCTCGTCGGTCCTTTCTAGTCAGTTGGTCTGCCTGTCCGGGCATTCCTGTGAGCAAAAAGAAAGCGATATCCATCGCAGTGCCGGCGGGGGAGGGAGTGGGCGACCGACCGGCGGTACGGCGTATGGATGGAGCCAATCGGAAGGGCGGAATGGGGCTGCAGCCCCAAATTTTTTGAAAACATACCTGTTCAGCACAGGGGCAAAAATCATAACACCTACTTCACCACTCATCACTACGACGTATGCAAATTAAAATATTCAACATCCAGATTCCCGGCGGGGAGGCGTTGAACGAAGAGATGAACGTGTTTTTGCGTTCAAAAAAAATCATTTCAGTGGAAGAACGGGTGGTGCAGAGCGGTCAGGGCGCTTTTTGGTGTTACAGCATCAGGTATGTCGACGACGTGACGATATCGGACAGGGAAAAACCGAAAGCAGACTACCGGCAGGTGCTGGACGAGCAGGCCTTCCGGCGTTTTTCGGCGCTACGGGATATCCGGAGAAAAGTGGCGAAAGACGCTGCGGTGCCGGCTTATGCGGTCTTTACGGATGAAGAACTGGCTGAATTAGCCAAAATACACCCGCTGACAGAAGCGGGTATGAAAAGTGTGAAAGGAATTGGGGAGAAAAAGTGGAGAAATACGGGCATTTTTCCTTCAAAAGCCGGAAGCCGATGAAAAGAGCCAATAATTTGATGCCGCGCATTCTGGAACCGGATAATCTGCGACTGGCTTTCTGGAAAGCCTCGAAAGGGAAGCGATACTCGGAAGAAGTGCTGGGCTTTCAATCGAACCTGGAGCCCAACCTGCGCGAACTGATGGAGCAATTATCCACCGGGCTGGTGGACGTGGGCAAGTACCGGTATTTCAAGGTGTTCGAGCCAAAGGAGCGGCAGATTTGCGCCTCTGCTTTCAGCGAACAGGTGCTGCACCACGCCCTGATGAATGTGTGTCACGAATTTTTCGAACGGCATTTGGTGTTCGACAGTTATGCCAGCCGCAAGGGAAAAGGAGTGCACGCTGCGCTGGAACGCGCCAAACAATTCAGCAAGTCGTATCGCTGGTATTTGAAATTAGACGTTCGGAAGTTTTTCGATTCGGTGCACCACGAGGTACTTAAGGCCCAGCTCACTCGCGTGTTCAAAGACCGGCGGGTGCTGGAAATTTTCGGAAAAATCATAGACAGTTATGAAACCATACCCGGGCGCGGGCTTCCGATCGGAAACCTGACGAGTCAGTATTTTGCCAATCATTTTCTTTCAGAGCTCGACCATTTTACCAAAGAAAACCTCCGTATCAAAGCCTCGGTGCGCTACATGGATGATATCGTGCTCTGGCATCAGGAAAAGGCAGCGCTGAAAGAAGTGTTTTTTGCTATTTCAGAATATGTGAATACAAAACTCCAATGCGCGCTCAAACCCGAAGTTCTGGCGTCGTCAAAGCGTGGATTGACTTTTTTAGGATACCGGATTTTCCCGGACCAGGTCAGGTTATCGCAGCAAAGCAAACAACGTTTTATTCGGAAAATCAGACTTTTGGAAGAAAATTACCACTCGGGTGCATGGAACGAACCGACCTGCCAACGCCACGTCCTGCCCTTGCTGGCTTTTCTTGCCCACGCGAAAACCCGGAATTTCCGGGAAAGTGTAGATTTGCAGCAGTGGTCAATCATCGAAAGGCGACAACCGCGTGAATCGCGGCGGCAGTTGGAACAACGACGCGCAGAATTGCCGCGCCGCTAATCGCAACAACAACACGCCGGAGAACCGGAACAACAATATCGGCTTCCGCCTCGTCAGTCCTTTCTAGCTCACAGGAATGCCGGATAGCAGCCACTGAACAGATGATTGCCCCGCCCACCCGGAGTCGCCGGGGCGGAGAAGATGCGGCTTTGGCCGGGGCATGGCAGCAGTGCCGGTAGCGCGAACAAGGCGAAGGCTCTGCTGCCGGTATGCCCGGACATAAAACGCAGCCCGAAGTTCATAAAAACTCGTCCATCTGAACCATTAGATACTTGAAAATGGGAACAATAATCGATGCAATCCTGAAAATCTTTCCCCTGGCTTCCTGGCTGGAACAAAAGGGCCTTAGCAAAGAAGTCGCCGCAGGCCTTTCCGTGCTGATACTGTTCGTGTTGTTTTGGCTGGCGACCTACTACGGGAAGATGTTTGCGCAATGGGTTATCAATTCGAGGGCGGCCAAAGACCTGAAACCGCAATTCGATTATGGGATGGTGCGCCATGCCACGCGTATTTATATCCCTACGCAATACCAAAATGCCTCTCCGACCAGGCAGGAAGAACCGGGATTCACGCATCAGTACGTTGCCCGAAACCCGCTCATCCCGTTTTTTATCAAAACTGCTTTCAACGAAAAGATAGACGGAGAACGGTTTTATCTCATACTCGCCGACTCGGGCATGGGCAAAACCACGTTCATGCTTAATCTGTATGTCCGGTATTTTTCCCCATTCAACCGCCACCGGAAATACAAGATGCGGCTTTTCCGGTTTTCACACCCGGATACGATGGCCGAGATAAAGGCTATCCCGAAAGAAGAGGTTAAAAATACGATTTTGCTGCTCGATGCACTGGATGAAGACCCTAATATCGTATCGAAAGACCCCGGCGTCACGGATGCCGAGGCATTCCAGAACCGGGTGGATGAAATCATTGAGGTTACCCGGAATTTTTGTGAAGTAGTCATGACTTGCCGCACACAGTATTTCCCCGGGCAGGAAGACAACCCGTACGAACTGAACGTGCGGCGCCCCGACGAAAAAGGTTTTTACATCTTAAATAAACTGTACATCTCCCCCTTCACCGACCGGGAAGTAAAGCAATACCTGAATAAAAAGTTTGGATTCCTGCGCCCCTGGAACAACGCAAAAAAAGCACGCGCTGAGCGGGTCGTCAGCCAATCCCGGCATTTGATCATGCGTCCCATGATGCTCAGTTATATCGATTACCTGGTCGACGATAACCGCGTGTACCATTCCCAGTATGATATCTATGAAACCCTGATTGAAAAATGGCTGCTTCGTGAAGCCGAAAAACGCAAACACATCCCGGACCGGGAAAAGTTTATCAACGATTTGCGCCGGGTTTCGCAACAAACCGGCGTCGCCATTTATGAAACGTGGAAACAGGGACGCCGGATGCATCTCACAAAAGAGGAGGCAGTCGGCATCGCCGGGCAAAACCAGGTTGATTTAAAACCGGAAGAAGTTACCGGCCAGTCACTGCTCACCTGCGACGGCGCGGGCAACTGGAAATTTGCTCACAAGTCCATCATGGAGTTTTTCCTGGCAAAAGAAGTTATGGAGGATTTTAAGCGGTATAAAGCATTCAATTTTACAGGAATGGACATGGCCCGGCGTTTCTGCCGGGACCGGGGTTTGCCGGAGTTATTACTGATTAAAGGTGGAAGATTCCTCATGGGCAGCCCTCCAGATGAAGCGGACAGAAGAGAGGATGAAACGCAACATCCGGTTGAGGTCAGCGATTTTTACATGTCTGCTTATACCGTTACCCTGGGGCAGTTTGAGTTGTTTATCAAAGAAAGTAACTATCAAACCGACGCGGATAAAGACGGCGGAAGTTATATGTGGAATGGAAAAGAATGGAAGAAAAAGGCGGGCATCAACTGGCGTTGCGATGAAAAAGGCGCATTGCAAACGGATAAAGAACACCCGGTCATCCACGTGAGTTGGAATGATGCCAATGCTTATTGCGAATGGTTGAGCCAAAAATTGCAGGTTACATTCCGGCTGCCCACGGAAGCCGAATGGGAATATGCCTGTCGCGCCGGGACGGATACACCCTTCCATACCGGCAATAATTTGACCACCGATCAGGCAAATTATAACGGCAATTTCCCGTATTCGGGCAACCCGAAAGGCCGTTTCCTGAAAAAGACGACCCCCGCAGGAATTTACCCGCCCAATGCCTGGGGATTATACGATATGCACGGGAATGTGTTTGAATGGTGCTGCGATTGGTATGGCAAAGATTATTACGATCGATGTAAAATAACGGGGGCAGTAAAAACCCCCTCGGTCCGGATCAAGGCGACTGCCGCGTGTATCGCGGCGGCAGTTGGAGCTTCGACGCGCGGTATTGCCGCGCCGCCAATCGCGGCGACAACCCGCCGGAGGGCCGGAACAGCAATATCGGCTTCCGCCTCGTCAGTCCTTTCTAGTCAGTTGGTCTGCCTGTCCGGGCATTCCTGTGAGCAAAAAAGGAAGCGACATCCATCGCAGTGCCGGCGGGGAGGGAGTGGGCGACCGACCGGCGGTACGGCGTATGGATGGAGCCAATCGGAAGCGGGGCGGAATGGGGCTGTAGCCCCAAATTTTTTTTTTGAAAACATACCTGTTCAGCACAGGGGCAGCATTGGTGTTTTTGCTTTGGAACAGATGCTTTTCGAGGAGAGGTGGGGTTGTGCCAAAAGTGGTATTAATTGCACAAGAGAACTGGAGCGGGAAATATTATTTTGATTCACGTAGGACATAGAAATTCCATGTTTTCAAAACATGGAATTTCTGTGCGCCCAGCGAAATATAATTTTTCAAGTTCCGCCAGAATCAATACTCAAAGACTTTTGATACAACCCCATCCCGGCCTGTTTTTGAGATGCCACCCCTCCATACTTCCGGGATGACACCTCAAAAACGCTCACCGGAATAAACGAACGAAAATTCCGGGATGACTCATTTTCACGACGCCACATCCGCCCGGTTTTCGTCTCTTCGTTCATAAGCAAAGCCGGATGGCTGTCGCTGAACAGAATTTGCTTTTGCTTTTTCACGATTTATCCTGAATTTTGCAAAAAAGCGGCATAATATGCAAACAATAGAAATTCAGAAAGGTGTCCGTGTCGGCTTTGAAGACCTGTTAAACGGAGTGTCCGGGATGGACACTTCCGTGTTGGAAAAGTTGATGGACACGGTGGGGCAAATCTTGGCTGGGCGGAAAAACCCGTCGCCGGTGGAGCGGGAAAAGGAATTGCTGGAGCGGATAGAAACTGTTGTCCCCGCATTTGTCCGGGAACGTTACAAGCGACTTCACATGAAACTCCAAAAGGGGAAGATTTCGGAGGCGGAGCATCAGGAATTGTTGCAAATTGTTGCATTTATGGAGGAAATGGCCGTTGTTCGTCTCCACTTGATGGCGGAGTTGGCTGCCCTGCGGCAGGTATCGCTAAAAACAGTAGCGGAACAGCTCCGAAAAAAACGCTATGGCCATGCCAAGGCGTAAATTTGCGCTCTCAAAGCGACTTTTCATTGCCGCCCGGGCGGACTTCCTGTGCGAATACTGCCACACGCCCGAAGATTTTTCGCCCGATTTGTTCAATATCGAACATGTAATTCCACTTTTGCACGATGGTACCGACGAGGACGGCAACCTGGCCTATGCTTGCGGAGGCTGTAATGGAAACAAGCATGGCCATGTTGCCTGGGATGATCCACAAACAGGCGTACATACTTCGCTTTTCCACCCAAGAAATGACAATTGGCAAGAGCATTTTTCTTGGAATGAAGACCTCACGCTTTTGCTCGGCTCAACCCCGAAAGGGCGAGCAACCATTGATCTGCTGGAAATGAACAGGCTGGGCTTGGTCAATTTGCGAAAAGCATTGTTGGCTTATGGCGCGCATCCGGGCAAGTAGCAACCGGCGCGCCGCGGCAGGGGAATTTTGATGCGTTTGCCCTGGGCTCTATCCCCCGGGAACGGCGGGCTACCCATCAAAACGGAGAAAGAAACATCTGAGATGCACAACACATCATCAGGAAGAATAAAATCTCCAGGAACCAGTTGTTTTTGGCCAATTAGATGATGATGTTTGAATCGAGCAAGAGTTTACGACCACTCATCGCGTTGTTGGTTTTGCCAAGCTACCGGATCGGATATGTTCTGGAAAAGCGGTTTTGATTGCTGTTGCAATACTTGCTGCAAAAGGGCTAATTGGCTGCCCGGTTGTGTGGAAGATGATTCAGCAGGTGTTACTATGTGTACCGTTTTATTATTCGGAGCAACCTGCACAATTTTGACATAGTCCAGCGTCCTCAGGAATTGCAGCAGCACCGCGTATCGGCTTTCTTCTATATTCAAAACCAATTGTTGCCTGACTCAAATTTTTTACAAAAATACGATTTTATCGGAGATTAAGAACCCGTTTTCACCCCCACATAAACAAAATACTGCCACAACCCCAGCCACGCCGGGGCGATCTCGAGCAGTTCGGTCCTGAACTGCGCTTGCAGCAGCGGCAGGAGATGCCCGTCCATACGAACGTGGTTTTTGCCCATCCACCAGCGGAAAATACGACTCGGGCTGTAGTGAAAATCAACAACGGCGATCCGCCCGCCCTCGGGCAGGTCGTGCCAGGCGCGCCGGACGGCCTGCTCCCAGCCGGGGTTGAACATGGTGAGCGCGTAGGAAAAAAGGATAAAATCGGGCCGGACAGGGGTGGGCGCGGCGCCGTACGCCTGCTCGACCAACTGCACCCGTTGCGGAAAGGTGGAAACGGCTTTCGAGGCCTGTTCGAGCATGTCTTTTGATACGTCCAGCCCGGTCAGTTGCAGCGCCGGAAACTGCCGGGCCAAAAAACGCAGGTTGTGACCGGTGCCGCAGCCCACCTCGAGCAACTGTTGCGCCCGGTCGGCGCGCACCGGCAGCTGATTCAGGATGGAGGTCCTGCCGAACAGGAACAACCAGCGTGTTGCGTCGTATATCCGGGCGTGCAGCCGGTAGTAGGCGCGCATCGTGGTGGGTTGATTTGTTCCTGGATTGTCCATAACCGGGCGCCGGGTTCAGATTTCACCCAGCCAGGTGCCGGCGTAGGTGCCTACCCGGTCGTTGGCCTGCGAACGGGCGCTGGCCACCGGATCAAAACGCACCCGCTCCCGCACAAAAGCCGGCAGGAATTCCGGGTTGAAAGCGGCCGTCCGGAACAAAACACGCGCACCCGGGGCGGCATTTTCGATGATCAGTTGCCATTCTTCGTCGAGTGCCCGTTGCCGCTTGGCCGCAAGCCAGTCCTGGTGATCGAGCAGAACGAAGTGGGTGTACCTGCCCGGATGTTTTTTCAAATAATCGCTGAGGGTGCCGGTGTAGCTGTCGATGCGCGCGCTCCGGCTTTGCAAGGTGTCGAAATATTCTTTTTTGAGGTAATTCGGGCAACAATCGGCCTCATAACGCCCGAAAAAGTACAATTTCCAGAAATAATTGTCGGCGAGCGGCAATTCGGTAAACACATGCCGCAGGCATTGGCGGATATATCCCGCCATGCCGTCCGGAAACAGGGTGGCGGCGAGGTATTGCTGACTTTTGGGTACGCCGAGCATACTTTGCACAAGGTGTTGCCGAACCAGCCACTGAACAAAACCATTGAGGAAAAGTGGTTCTAAGCGGTTGTACCAGTCGGCCTGTTCGTGCACAGTTTTTGCTTCAAACAACCCCATCATCAGTCGGGCGGCTTCGGGCCGGCTCAGTATCCATTGCCGGATGATCCAGGCCACCGTGCCGCAGCTGCCATGCCAGTAAAACGATTTCCGAAGGCCTTTTCCGCTGAAATAGTGCAGGTTGCGTTCCCAGTACAAGGTCGCATAAGCATCGGGCAGCCGTTTGCGCAGACCCTCGTAGAAAATTTCTTTTGCCCGGGGACTGACCCCGTTGCCAAAAAACTCAAACAGGGTAGCATGGCTTCCTTCTTCCAGCAAGGCTATTTTTAAAAGCAGCAGCGCATTTTGCCGCGGGTTGATGTCCACACAATGGATGGCGGCGGGGTCGTCGAGCAGGTAATCCAGGGCATTACAACCGGCGCTGGTGAGCATCACGATCCGGCTTTCGCTGTTCAGGTTCAATAACTGCCGGTCGCAGCGCGGATCTTCCCAACAGGCGTTATACACCAAGCTGTTGCCGTGTATCTGGCGAAAAACGTTTTCGTTGATGTTGTGCGATATTCCCATGTGAATAAGGTGGCAAAGCACCTTTTGGTTCCAAAGACAAAAGTAGGAGGCTTCCGGTAAAGTCGGGCCAATGTTGGGGTTATAAAATGATTAAGTCTGTATAAAATGAATGATGAATGATGAGAGATGAATGATGAATGATGAGAGATGAATGATGAATGATGAGAGATGAATGATGAATGATGAGAGATGAATGATGAGTGATGAATTTTATTTACCCGGGCATGGCGTATATCCCCTCCCAATCTCAAAGTAACGCCCCCATTCATCATTCATCATTCATCATTCATCATTCATCATTAATTCATAACTCTCTTCTTCGTCGGAAAAACTCCCGGAGCAAAACGGCACATTCGTCTTCCAGAACACCCAGTTCGAGCCGGGTTTTGGGATGCAGGAGCGATTTGCCGCCCGACAGCATAAAGCCGCGTTTGTCGTCGGAAGCGCCGTAGACGATCCGGCCGATTTGTGCCCAGGCGAGTGCGCCGGCGCACATAACGCAGGGTTCCAGCGTTACAAAAAGGGTGCAGTCCTGGAGATATTTACTGCCGAGGTGCCCGGAAGCAGCCGTGAGTGCGAGAATTTCGGCATGGGCCGTTACGTCGGTAAGTTGTTCCGTTTGGTTGTGGGCCCGGGCAATGATCCGGTTGTCGCAGGTGATGACCGCGCCCACGGGCACTTCATCGGCCTCAAAGGCTTTTTGCGCTTCGGCAAGCGCCTGTTTCATAAAATAGGTATCGGAATGCACGGATAACATGGCGGCAAATAAACTACTTTCCTGAGGTTTGGTGCAAATTTTGACGGGAAGCAATTTATTTAACGCTTTCCGGTCATAAGTGGTAAGACGGAAATCTTTTCCGTCTAAATGATTCATTATCAGAATGTTTCGATGAGAATTAGTGTCATTGGTTTTGCCCGCTTACTTAAAAGTGTAAATTCGCCATACCCGCGATACCGGCAGGCGCGCGACGGAGGCATATCATAACCAAACCCTGACAGGATTGTTTTGTTATTTTTGGAACAGGATTTTTCAGGCACACACTAAATCCATTGAATATGAAGACACTTATTCCTGCGGTTTTTTGTTGTTATTGTCCCTTCCCGGTGCGTGGTCGCAAAATTTTTACGACATCAACACCGTCCAGCATATCCACATCCATTTTTCCCAAAACAATTGGGATCACCTGCTGGATTCGTTGAAAAGTGAACCCGGCGGGCCTTACCTGGTTGCACAATCCGTGGAAATCAACGGGGAAACGTTTGACAGCGTCGGGGTGAAATACAAGGGCTACAGTTCCTACGAACCCGGCAACCTGAAAAACCCCCTGCACATCGAACTCGACCACATGCGAAAAGGGCAAAATTATCAGGGTATCAAAGATGTCAAATTAGCCAATGGTTATTCCGACCCCAGTTTTGTACGCGAGGCGCTTTCTTATGAAATTCTGCGCAAATACATGGCTGCGCCGCTGGCCAACTACGCCACCGTGTCAGTCAACGGCGAATACCGCGGCGTTTATACCAATGTGGAAAGTATCAACAAGTCCTTCACGCGCAAACATTTTCACACCGACGGAAACAACCCGTTTTTTAAGTGCAATCCGGAGGATGTGGTAGCCACCAACGGCCACGCCGACCTCAAATACGAAAGCCCCGACAGCGCGGATTATTACCTCCGGTACGAAATGCGTTCGGATTACGGCTGGGCTGAATTGCTTGCACTGATGGATACCCTGACCAATTATCCCTGGAAGGTGCGCAACGTACTCGATATCGACCGCGCCATGTGGATGCTTGCCTTTAACAACGCTTTGGTCAACCTCGATTCCTACACCGGCGCCTTTGCCCAGAATTATTACCTCTACCGGGATAAAAACGACCGCTGGCTGCCGGTGGTGTGGGACCTGAACATGAGTTTCGGCGCCTTTCCCCTGCTCAACGGCGCGACGCAACTCGACCTTCAGGGAATGCGACATCTTGACCCGCTGGTGAAAGCCGACGACGATTTTCGCCCCATGATCAAAAGTTTGCTCCAGGACCCCTTGTACAGCCGGATGTACATAGCGCATATGCGGACGATTTTGCAGGAGAATTTTTCCACAGCGGTGTACCGGGATCGCGCGCTGGAACTTCAGGCCATCATCGACACCGCCGTTCAGGCCGACTCGCTCAAATTCTATTCCTACAATAATTTTCTGATCAATATCGACGAAACGGTGTCAGCCCCCGGCGGTTTCGGCGATGTGCCCGGCCTCACGGAATTGATGGACGGCCGGTACAATTATTTAAAAAACCTGGCCGTTTTTGCACAGTCGCCGCCGACCATCTCCAATATTTCACAATCGCTGGACGGCGAGGTGTACGTCAGCGCGCTGGTGCACAATGAAACCTTTGTGATGCTGGCTTACCGGTACGATTCGGCAGGTATATTCCAGCAGCTGCAAATGTTCGACGACGGCCAGCACAACGACGGCGCCGCCGGCGACGACATTTACGGCCAGTCGTTCCCCTACGGCGGACTGTCGGCGCAGTATTATATCTATGCCGAAAACGATGAAGCGGGCGCTTTTTCCCCACAACGCGCTGAGTATGAATTTTATACAGCCACCTTGTCGCCGCCGCCGCCCAATGTGGGCGACCTGGTCATCAACGAATTTCTGGCCAAAAACGATACCGCCGAAACCGACGAGGCCGGCCAGCGTGAAGACTGGCTGGAACTTTACAACAACGCCGGTATCGCGTTGAGCCTCAACGGCATTTACCTCACCGACGACCCTGCGAAGCCGGACAAATGGCTTTTCCCGCAGGGGGCGTCCATTCCGGCCAAAGGATTTCTTGTCGTCTGGCTTGATGAAAACGAATCGCAGGGCCCCCTGCACGCCAATTTTAAACTCGGCGCCAACGGCGAATTTTTGATGATTTCCAACGGCGCAGGCGGCGTCATCGACAGCCTTTCCTTCGGGCTGCAAAAAGCGGACATCAGTTTCGGGCGGTATCCGAACGGCACGGGGCCATTTACCTTTATGCCGCGCACGTTTAACACGTTCAACGCCATGCTGGTCGGCGCCGGTGAACCGGCTCCGGGCGCTTTTGTGCACATTTTCCCCAACCCCGCAGCTTATGTGCTCACGATCAGTTCCGGGCAACCGCTCGGCCGGGTTTGCCTGTTCGACCTGTTCGGCAGAAAAGTGCTGGAAACGGATATGCAGGACCAGACTTCGGCGGAATGCCGCCTGACCAGCCTGCCTGCCGGCATTTATTGTCTGAAAACGGAATCGGGAGCAAGTTGTATCGTCGGCATCAGGCGCTGAAAAAAACCGCTAAAACCCGTTTTCACGGCAAATATTAGCCAAACGCCATTTAACTTTTTCGCTTATGCGCGCCAAGTGGTAGGTTCGCAGCATAAAACTATATTCGGCTACACATGAGGAACGGTTTAATCCTTTTTTTCGCCTGCCTGGCGGTAACAGGCGCTACGGCTCAGAATCTGTACGACATCAATACCATCCCGGAGATCAGGATCAATTTTTACCAGGCCAACTGGGATTATTCCCTCGATTCGCTCAAGGATGAGGACGAGGAGGCCTACCTGCTCGTGCCTTCCGTGGAGATCAACGGCGAAATATTCGACAGCGTGGGCGTCAAATACAAGGGCAACAGTTCCTATGATTCCGACAACCTGAAAAATCCCCTGAACATCCAGCTCGACTTTGTCCGGGAAGACCAGAATTATCACGGTATCAAGGATATAAAACTGTCCAACGGCTACTCCGACCCCACTTTCCTGCGGGAGGTTTTGGGCTACGAAATTCTGCGAAAATACATGGCGGCGCCCCTCTCCAACCACGCAAAAATCTGGATGAACGGTGCATATTGGGGTGTTTATTCCAATACCGAAAGTATCAACAAACGTTTTGTCCGCAACCACTTCCATACCGACGGCGACAACCCGTTTTTTAAATGCAACCCCGCCGACCTGGCCGGCCCCGGCTCCGGCGGCAACTACCCGGACCTCGTATACAGCAGCGCCGACAGCGCTTTTTATTACAACCGGTATGAATTGCGCTCCGACTACGGCTGGCGCGAACTGCTGGCCCTGATGGATACCCTCGGCAACCACCCGGCAAATATCCACGAGGTACTCGACGTCGACCGGGCGCTCTGGATGCTGGCTTTTAACAATGTCACCGTCAACCTCGATTCCTATACCGGTGCTTACGCCCAGAATTATTACCTCTACGAGGACAAAAACGACCGCTGGCTGCCGGTCGTTTGGGACCTGAACATGAGTTTCGGGTCATTTCCCCTGATCGACGGCGGCCCCATCCCGACGATCCCGGAGTTAAAACAACTCAACCCCCTGTTGCAGTCCGACAATTTTTACCGCCCGCTCATCAAACAGTTGCTGGCCAATCCCGTGTATAAAAAAATGTACCTGGCGCACATGCGCACCCTGCTGCAGGAAAATTTTTCCACCACCGCATTTAAAGACAGGGCGCTGGCGCTTCAGGCGAACATCGACGCTGCCGTGCAAGCCGATACGAAGAAGTTTTATTCCTACGCCAATTTTCACAACAACATCGACGCCACGGTGTCGGCCCCCGGCGGTTTCGGCGACGTGCCCGGCCTGAGCGACTTGATGAACGCGCGTTATAACTACCTGATCAACAACGCTAACCTGACACCTGCGCCACCGGTCATTTCCAACGTGTCCGCCGCGACCAACAGCGCCGTGTGGGTGAACGCGCAGGTACAAAACGCCTCCTCCGTCCTCCTCGGCTGGCGTTACGACTCGTCCGACGTGTTTAAAAAAGTGCCCATGTTCGACGACGGCCTGCACCAGGACGGCGCTGCCGGCGACAAGTATTACGGCGCTTCTTTCCCGCTGGGCGATATCAAAGGCCAGTATTATGTGTACGCGGAAAATGCCGGCGCGGGTATGTTTTCACCCCAACGCGCCGAATACGAATTTTACCAGACGCCCACTTTGCCGCCCCTGCCCAATGCCGGCGACCTGGTGATCAACGAATTTCTGGCCGATAACACGGCGGCGGAAACGGATGAAGCCGGACAACACGAGGACTGGCTCGAACTGTACAACAATTCCGGCGCCCCCATCAGTATGCTGGGTTTGTACCTCACGGACAACCCCGACAAGCCCGACAAATGGGCTTTTCCGTCGGGTGTTTCCATTCCCGCAAAAGGTTTTTTGATCGTCTGGCTCGATGAAGACCAAATGCAAGGGCCTTTACACGCCAGTTTTAAGTTGGGCGTGAATGGTGAATTTCTCATGCTTTCCAACGGCGCCGGAGGGGTATTGGACAGCCTTTCCTTTGGCCCGCAGTTGACCGACGTCACCTTTGGGCGGTACCCGAACGGGACCGGGAATTTTACCTTTATGCCGCGTACGTTTAGTGCGAATAATTCATTGACAATCAATACAAAAGAACCGAACTCGAATATAACCCTCCGGGTATTCCCCAACCCCGTTACTCGCCTGCTGACCCTTTCCTCGGACCACGCGCTGGGGTTGATCCGGGTATCCGATGCCCTGGGCCGGCAGGTGATGCAGGAAGACGCGGGCACGGCCCGCACGGCCGTTTTGGATGTTGGCCAACTGCCTCCGGGTATGTACGGCCTTCATACCGGATCGGGCGCGGCGCGTATGATTTGTGTGCAGCGATAATCCCCTTGTTTTGATCCAAACACATGATCACAATATGAAAAAAACAAATTTACCCGCCCTTTTCGCCGCCTTTTTGGTGGTTTCCCGACTTGCAGCAGACCTTCATGCGCAGGTTGTGGTGAACGAATACTCCTGCGCCAATTTGATGCAGTATTCGGATACGTATGTCAAATACGAAGACTGGATCGAATTGTACAACCCCTCGGATACGCCGGTTGATATCAGCGGATACCACCTGAGCGATAACGAAAACAAACCCACCAAGTGGAAATTCCCGCCCGGTGCGGTGATCAATGCGAAGGGATTTTTTAAGGTGTTTGCCTCCGGCCGCGACGAGGTAACCAATGGTATCAGTTATCACACCAACTTCAAAATTTCACAAACCAAAAAATCCCGATCACATCGTTTTTGCCGACCCCAACGGGGTGATGATCAATGATATAGAAGTGATAACCACCCAACTGCATCAGTCGGTTGGCCGCAAAACGAACGGCGCTTCGGAATGGCGGATTTTTAAACAACCAACCTTCGGCACCAGCAACAACAACGTTGTGGGTTATCTGGGCTTTGCCGCCCGCCCGACGACCAACCAGCCGGCCGGGTTTTACGCCGGATCGGTCACCGTCACCCTCGCCACCACCGAACCCGATGCGCTCATCCGGTATACCATCGACGGCACCGAACCCACCGACCAGTCGCCGCTTTACGACCAGCCGTTGACTTTTACGGAAACGACCGTTTTGAAGGCCGTTTCGTTCAGCAACAACGACGAAATATTGCCCAGTTTTGTCCAGTTCAACACCTATTTTGTTGATGTTTCCCATACCCTGACCGTGGTTTCGGTGGCCGGGGAAAAACTGCTGGATTTGGCAAACGGCGACAACTCGCTCCGGCCGCACGGCTCGCTCGAGTATTTCGGCACGGACGGCGACCGGAAAGCGCGCGCTTACGGAGAATTGAACAGCCACGGCCAGGACTCTTGGGCCAACGACCAGCGCAGCCTCGACTGGGTGACCCGCGACCAGATGGGTTACGACGCCGCGCTGGAAGAAAAAATATTCCGGGGCACCGACCGCGATGAATTTCAGCGGATCATTCTCCGCGCTGCCGGCGACGACAACTATCCCGCAGCCAACCACCCGCAAAACGAAGGCAGCGCCCATATCCGCGACGCCTACATTCACAACCTCGCCGATCGCGCCGGGCTCCGGGTAGACGTCCGCAGAGGAGAAAAAACCATCATTTACCTCAATGGAAAATATTGGGGGTATATGATTTGCGCGAAATCCCCGACGACCACGATTACACCGACTATTATTACGGGCAAGGCAAATACGACATCCAGTACATCCTCACCTGGGGCAATACCTGGGCGCAATACGGCGGCCAGCAGGCCCTCGCCGACTGGTCGGATTTGTATGCTTTTATCATCGGAAACGACATGGCCAACCCGGCCAACTTTCATTATGTCGCCGATAATTACGACTACGAAAGCTTAGTCGATTATGTGATCGTCAATTCGTTCACCGTTTGCTCCGACTGGCTCAACTGGAATACCGGCTGGTGGCGGGGGCTCAACCCGGACGGCAGCCACCAAAAATGGGGTTACATCCTGTGGGACAATGACGCCACGTTCGGGCACTATATCAACTACACGGGTATTCCCGACATCAGTCCGTACGCACTTCCCTGCAACCCCGAGGGGCTGTCGGGCTGGCAGGACCCCGAAGGACACATCACGGTTTTGAATCAACTGCGCCAAAACCCCGTTGTGGAACAATATTATGTCACCCGGCAGGCGGATTTGCTCAACACCGTTTTCAGTTGCGACAACATGTTGACCTATTTAGACACGATCATCAACACTATTCAGCCCGAAATGGCGCAACACGCGACACGCTGGTACGGCAACTACGACGAGTGGGTAGCGAATACGAACAAACTGCGCGACTTTATCAGCGTGCGTTGTGAAGAGATCACCAATGGCCTCATCAGCTGTTACGACCTCACGG
This sequence comes from Lewinellaceae bacterium, assembly GCA_016713985.1. GTDB lineage: Bacteria > Bacteroidota > Bacteroidia > Chitinophagales > Saprospiraceae > M3007. Next base: position 65,729 of record JADJOD010000010.1, read on the forward strand.
GGCCTTACCAGACCGTCCTGCTCGTTGATCCGCCCGAGGCAGGCAATATTCAGGCTAATACATTGTCTTACAATCAGTTCCCGGTGACGTCTTCCTATTTTGGAGGTATTGACCTCAAACTGTGGGCAACAGCCAACCAGAACTACCTGTTTGATTCCTGGACGGCTCAAAATCATACCTTTTCCGACTCCACCCTCGAACTAACCAACCTGAATCTGACGGCTCCCGATACCATCATCGCACATTTCAAACTCGTTTCGCCCACCCACGAACCCGGAAAACCGGGCTCACTGCCTGCTGTAACCGCTTACCCGTCGTTGTTCGACCGGGAAGTCACCCTGGAATATTTTTTGCCCGCAAAAGCGCAGGTATCCGTATCCTTGCACTCCATTCTGGGCAATCAAACGGCTACGGTGGTATCACCCGCCAGTGTACAAGCGGAAGGGCAACATTCGGTAAAGATTGATTTTAACCTGCTCCAACTCCCGGCGGGTATGTATTTGCTGCACTTCTCGTCGGAAGGTTTTGAAAAAACCATTAAACTGGTCCGGACCGAATAAAAACATGAATGGCTTAATATTTGAAACGAACTGGTTTCTCCGACGCAACTCATACACGGGAATACACGTTTCGTTTGTATCCTGAGATAAATTTGCTCCATTGAAACCCTTTCCTAACCATTAATTATTCCTGAAGATACGTGAAACGGCTGATTGGCGGGCTGATAATCCTCCTGATTTTGTTGGCGGCACTTTACGCCCCCGTTCAAATTCCTTTTGCGGCAGAGAGCATCGGGCGGGTATTTCCTGCCCGGGAATGGCAATTGGTGCAAGACCAGACCGGGAGGATCAGTTCCGTTATCCGGGATTACCGGCTGGGCTCCACCCAGCAGATTGATGCGTACCAATTCGAACAGGGAGACATTTCCGGACTCAAGTTCGACCTTCCGGCCAACCGGTTTATTCATTTGGGCGACACCGTTGTCCGGATGTATTCCATCCGGCAAAACGAAGAAATTCAGGACATCGAGGCCCAGCTCAATTTGTACGGCGCCCAACTCCAGGCGGATGTGACCGGCGACAAAGCTCCCGTGGTTCAGGAAGCGGAGAACCGGCTTCATTTTGCCGAACAGGACCTGGTGTTGAAGGAAAAAACGTTTCGTATCAAAAAACCTCTCTGGGAACAAAACCTCATTGCGCTTACGGAATTTCAGGAGGCGGAAAATGCCGTTGAACTGGCCAAAATTCAAATTGAAATAGCCAGAAAGTACCTTGAAAATGTAAAAACCGGTCTTAAAAACGAAACCGTAGGGGTGACACAGGCCCAGTTGCGGGGTTTGAAAAACCGCCTGGAAATACTGCGCCGCAAAGGCCTTTCCTTCGTGATCCGATCCCCGTTTTCGGGCTGGGTGGTGCCGGCAATCCTTCCGGAAGAACAACTCATTCTGCAACAATGTGATGAATACGTGGTGCAAATACCCGTAAAAGTGGAATACCTGCCTTACCTCAATGACTCCACCCACCTGATGATTACGGACGTCCAGACCCGCCGGAGTTTTCGGGCCAGATTGCTGCAAATCGGCACGAAAGTGGAAGTACTCGACAACAGGCAGGTATCGCTGCTGACAGCCACATTTAAAACCGACAGCATCACCGACCGATTCAGTACGGGTATTTCGGCACAATGCCGGCTCGATTTTGGCAAGGTCAATCAACGCGAATACCTGCGCCGTATTCTGCATTCTAACTGGTAACTATTTAAACCTCATCGTGCGTTTCGAATTCAAATACCTTGTCCCGATCGAACAGTACACCGCCCTGCGCTGTGCCGTTCTGCCTTTTCTGCGCCCCGACAGCTTTGCTGCGCGGCAGCCGGACGGGCGTTATACGGTGCGCAGTTTGTACTTCGATACACCGGGGTTCGAAATGTACCACACCAAAGTGGAAGGTATAGCGCATCGTATGAAAGTAAGGCTTCGCGGTTACAACCAGGGCGGCGTGGAAAGCAGCGTATTTATGGAGATCAAACGAAAATACGAGGGACCGATTTTGAAAAACCGCTCGCAGGCGCCGTATGGAGTGGTCTTGCAGTTGTTTCAGGGCAAACCCATCGAACAATTTGCCGACCAGATACGCAACCCGGACAACGCCCGGCGCTTTTTTTACCAGATTCTGAGCCGAAATATGCGCCCCGTTGCCAATATCATTTACGAGCGGGAACCGTTTGCGGGAGGCAACCTCGGCCCGGAGAACGATTTCCGACTGACCTTCGACCTGCACCTGCGCAGCGTGGCTTACCCGCGTGTGGAAGAACTTTTTGAAGAAAAGGACGTACGTTTTGCCTTTCCGGGGTTCTTTATCATGGAGGTGAAATTTAACCGCTTCTGCCCCGCCTGGATAAAACCGATTCTTGAAGAATTTCAATTGCGCAAAAGAACCCGCTTCGAAATACGTGGGTGCGATCAATTCCAACCGCTTTATCAACACCGGGCGTCATAACGACGCTTTTGTAAAAGCAGCGTATTTCAAACAAACCACCGAATCTGCCCCCGAATTGCCGGAGCACTAAAACCCGGAACCCGAAAGATGTTTCTAGATTATCAAAACCTGGCTGTATTTCCGACTTCTTCGGCAGATGTGCTGGTCAACCTCCTGGTGGCCCTCATTTGTGGACTGATTTTGTCCGTGATTTACAGAGTAACCTACCGGGGGCCGTCGTATTCGGTCACTTTTGTCAATTCACTCGTATTGCTAAGCATCATCGCGTCCATCGTGATCATGGTTATCGGCAACAACATTGCCCGGGCATTCGGCCTGGTAGGGGCCATGTCGATCATCCGTTTTCGCACGGCTATCCGCGATACGATGGATCTGGTGTTTATTTTCCTGTCGCTGGCCCTCGGCATGGCCTGCGGCGTGGGTTTGAATATCGTGGCGATCACCGGTACCCTGATGGCCGGCCTGGTTGTGATCGTGCTGACCTTCACCCACTTCGGGGCACCCAGGAGAAGGCATTTTTTATTGCAGATCATCCATCACGCGGAAGAACAAAGGGATATGTCGCAGCCGCTCGCCCGGTTTTGCCGAAGTTTAAAATTAGTGAGCCTGAAAAACGTCGGCCTCGACGACCTCACGGAGAGCAACTACCATATCACCCTCAAAGACGCCCGAAAAACCGAAGAAATGGTGCGTGAACTGCGCCAAACACGCGGCGTTCAGCAGGTCAATGTCTTTTTTGACGAAGACGATTTTAACCCGCCGACCATGTAAAGGCTCTGGTATTTTGATCCCGATTCCCGGCCGGAAGACATTGTTAAAAAAATTTGTGCCGTTTTGCCTCCAAATTTTCCGGCCACTTCCGACCTTTGCACATGGAATCGAACAATGCAGCGCCGAAATTCCTCGGCGAATCACTTACCTTCGACGACGTTCTGCTCGTCCCCGCTTACAGCGAAGTTTTACCAAGAGAAGTGGAAATCTCTTCTCAGTTCACCCGGACCATACGCCTGAACGTACCGATAGCCTCTGCCGCTATGGATACCGTGACGGATAAATCGCTGGCCATTGCCATGGCCCGGCAGGGTGGCATCGGAATAATTCACAAAAACATGTCGATCGCCGACCAGGCCGACCAGGTGCGCGCCGTCAAACGTTCGGAAGCGGGTATGATCATCGACCCCGTGACCCTGCACCCCGACGCCACCGTCGCGCAGGCACTCGACCTGATGCGGCATTACAGCATAGGTGGTATTCCGGTTACGGACAAACGCAACAAATTAGTGGGTATTCTCACCAACCGCGACCTGCGTTTTGAAACGAACCACAGCAGGCTGGTGCGCGACCTGATGACCAAAAAGAATCTCGTGACCGCTCCGCTCGGCACTACCCTGATTCAGGCCCGCCAGATACTTCAGCAGCGGAAAATTGAAAAACTGCCCGTAGTCGACGATGATTTTCACTTAGTCGGGCTCATTACCTATAAAGATATCATCAAGGGGGTCAATTTCCCCAACGCCTGCAAGGATGTTTTTGGCCGCCTCGTGGTGGGCGCCGCAGTGGGCGTCACAACCGATATGCTCGAACGGGTAGCCACCTTGGTCAAAGCCGGCGTGGATGTGGTTACCGTGGATACCGCCCACGGGCACTCGCGGGGAGTACTCGATGCCGTCAAAAACCTGAAAAAAATATACCCCGACCTCCAGGTGATCGGCGGAAACGTCGCCACAGGAGAAGGCGCCAAAGCCCTCGCGGATGTCGGCGTCGACGGCGTGAAAGTGGGTGTCGGGCCGGGCAGCATTTGTACCACCCGTATCGTGGTGGGCGTCGGAGTAGCCCAGTTGTCGGCCATTTTTAACGCAGCGAAGGCGCTGAAAGGCTCCGGGGTGCCGATCATTGGCGACGGCGGCATTCGTTATACCGGCGATATTGTAAAAGCCCTGGCCGCCGGAGCAAGCAGCATCATGGCTGGCTCGCTGTTTGCCGGCGTGGAAGAAGCGCCGGGAGAAACGATCATTTTTGACGGCCGGAAATTCAAAACCTACCGCGGTATGGGCAGCCTCGGCGCCATGCAGGAGGGGTCCAAAGACCGGTATTTTCAGGATGTGGAAGACGATATCAAAAATTAGTGCCGGAGGGTATCGAAGGGCGGGTACCCTTCAAGGCAGCGTCGCCGAAGTGATGCCCCAATACATCGGCGGTCTGCGCGCCGGCATGGGGTACTGCGGCGCCCGCACGATCGGCGACCTCCAGGATTACGCCCAGTTCGTCAAGATCACCAACGCCGGCATGATCGAAAGCCACCCGCACAACATCGCAATTACAAGAGAATCACCGAATTACAGCCGTTTGTAACCCGGGAAAGGACACTCGCCGAGGAGTACGACCGCAACGACGAGGGCGACAACGACCATAATTCTCAACCCGGCATCCTGTTCGAAAAGGTAATGACCGACCAGGACCGCGCCAACACCATTGGCAATATCGTAGGCGCCATGATAGGTATTTCGAGGCCGAAACGATTAGACATCATCAAGCGCCGTATCGAAAACCCACGACCACTTCTGCGGTATCGCCACAACATCAAACCCAGTGCTGCCCACTACTCTCCTCGGCGCCAAATTTCACGCTACCAACCCCAACCGTTCTTTGGCCTTCGTAAGCATCAATAGCCGTATATCTCTGGATCGCTTGACTTCCTTGTATGACAGGTGAATGACAATTTGACGGATACCATCCTCGTCAACCCAATCATCTTCTTCTCCTCCCTCACGTGTACATATGTATATGATATCGATGTTTTGCACATTTGTGAATTGGTCGGCTATATATTTTGTATCAACTTTGTCGGAGACATCCTGATCTACTACTTTAACAACTACCATGTTGGAAAATTTTTACAAAGTTACGTTTGGGTAATAAATATTGCAGCTCTACCGCATGATTGGATTGAATGGTGGTCGAGGTAAACGTTCTTCCGGAGGACGAGCCAGGTTCTCCGGTAAAAAGGGATAGTTAAAAAGTTTGATCTGTTCCATTTTGAGACATTCTGCAATATTGCCTCTGAACTCTGTGACATACGAGACTTTGTTGTTTCTCAAGAACTTACCAGCATATCGCCCGAACTCACCTTTGCTGGTAACTCCGTATTTCCACACTTCCCCGGCTAATAAGTAGTAAGTTGTTCGACTGCTGTGTAGGCAAGAATACCACCCGTCATCATTGGCGATCAAAGCATACTGCTCCGCCTCGTCAATCTCTTTCAGCCGCTTCTGTAACTTCGCTTCGTCTTGCGGGCTCAGTTCGGGCACTTTGTCTTCCCCGTTAAAATCCATTTTTGGAAAAAACAGGGCGATGGCAGATAAAAGAACAGCTGCCGCAATAAGTAACAGCGGGATGGGCGTCGGGATTTGGGTATCAGGCTTTCCTGCCTGCGGCCTGTCAGCTCCCATAAGGGTATATATTTCTTACCGGCAAAAGTAACCGGGTTTTTAAAAAGCAATACCGAAGCACGTAAAAGATTTGGTCACGCGATACTCGTATCAACTTTTTTTTACCTTTAACCGCCCCAACCCTAAAATCTCTGAAACCTAAGTCACCTTCAATCCGCTTCATCATGCTCGTAAAAACCTACGCCGGCGCCGTTCACGGCGTTGATGCCCAGATGATTACCGTCGAAATCAACACCGGCGGCGCGGTGGGCAATACCGACAAACCGGGCATCTTCATCGTCGGCCTGCCCGACAGCGCCGTGCGCGAGAGCCTGCCCCGCATCGAAGCCGCCGTCAAAAACTCCGGCATCCGCCTCCCGCGCCTCAAGACGATTATCAACCTCGCCCCCGCCGACATCCGCAAGGAAGGTTCGGCGTTCGATTTGCCCATCGCCATCGGTATGCTGGCGGGTTCGGGTGTGATTCCGCCCGACGGCCTCGACCAGTATTTCATCATGGGCGAACTCTCGCTCGACGGCTCGCTGCGCCCCATCAAAGGCGCGTTGCCGATTTCCATCCAGGCGCGAAAAGAGAAATTCAAAGGTTTTATTTTGCCAAAAACAAACGCCCGCGAGGCCGCCATCGTGAACGACGTGGAGATTTATGGCGTGGAAAATTTGCGCGAGGCAATAGACGTGCTGGCGGGCGAATCGGAGATTAAACCCCTGATTGTCAACACCCGGGAGGATTTGCCAGCAATGCCAGCATTTACGACGTGGATTTCGCCGACGTGAAAGGCCAGGAAAACATCAAACGCGCGCTCGAACTCGGCCGCCGCAGGCGGGCACAACGTCATCCTCATCGGGCCGCCCGGCGCCGGCAAAACCATGCTGGCCCGGCGCCTGCCGACCATCCTGCCGCCGCTCACGCTGCACGAAGCCCTGGAAACCACCAAAATCCACTCGGTATCCGGCATTTTGCCCGACAACTCCGCGCTCGTCACCACCCGGCCTTTCCGCGCACCGCACCATACCATCAGCGACGTGGCGCTCGTGGGCGGCGGCTCCGACCCCATGCCCGGCGAAATCAGTCTCGCGCACAACGGCGTTTTGTTCCTCGACGAATTGCCTGAGTTCAAACGCCAGGTGCTGGAAGTGATGCGCCAGCCGATGGAAGAGCGCCGCGTCACTATCAGCAGGGCCAAAGTGTCGGTAGATTACCCGGCCAGTTTCATGCTTGTGGCCAGTATGAACCCCTGCCCCTGCGGCTACTACAACCACCCCGACAAGGAGTGCGTGTGCGGCCCCGGTGTCGTAAAACGCTATTTGTCAAAGATTTCCGGGCCGCTGCTCGACCGCATTGACCTGCACGTGGAGGTGACACCGGTGAAAATCGAAGAACTCACCACCACCGAACAACCCAAACAGAACAGCGCCGACATCCGCGAGCGGGTGCTGCGGCCCGCGAAATACAAGCCGAACGTTTCAAAGGGTTTAAAGGACGTTTATTGCAACGCCCAGATGCCCAGCCGCATGGTACACGAGGTATGCCAACTGACCGACGCGGGTCTCACTCTCCTGAAAACGGCGATGGAACGGCTGCAACTTTCCGCCCGCGCCTTCGACCGCATCCTGAAAGTGGCGCGCACGGCGGCGGATTTGGCCGGCAGTCCCGACATCCGCATCGAGGATTTGGCAGAGGCGATTCATTACCGGAGTTTGGATCGGGAGGGGGGGGGGGGGGAGGATTGATGTTTATCCGGCACCACGCCGGGGGGGCTTGACAAAAGGAACGGAAGCGCCCGAGGGGGAAGACCCAGGGAGGAGGGGGCCCAAAGGACCGGGGACTCCGCGCACCGGCCCCTGCGTGGCGTTCCACTAGGTGCAGGCTGGGCGCTTCAAAAGGCTGAAAGACGTTTACGGCAACGTCCAAATGCCCAGCCCCACGGTACATGAGGTATGCTACCTACTACCATTGGTCTTATACTGTTGAAAATGGCCTTAGAGCCCCCCGCAACTCAGAGCCCGGGTTTACCACATACTGAAAGTACTGCACGACCGAATATTTGGTCGGCAGCCCAAATATTCGGATCGAGGACCTACCAGAAGCGAAATAGAATTGATAATCGGTCAAACAAAAGACGCAAGCGCAGCGGTGAAGAAGGCCAAGTAAGGCTAAATTTTCACTGCTTCCATGATCGGCTCCCTCCTCCTGTCTCTTCCGGCTTTGGAGACATATTATTGAGTCCATGAACTTATACTCGTCATCACTTAAATCTCTATGGTTTTGGTAAAACTTATGTTTCTGCGCACGATAAAAGGAATCTATGTTGAAGGATTCTCTTGTCCATTTGGGCAATTTGGGGTATTCGGGCAATTCGCAAAATTTGGGGTATTTGGGCGAATTCGCCAAATTTGGAGGTATTTGGGCAATTCAGGGAACTCCAGTTCGAGCGGCCGCAGTTCGCGCGGCCGCAAGCCTTCTCTCGGCTGAAGTAATATCCTTTTCAATAAGAAGAGAGATAATTTTAGCTGAATGGCCTTCAATTAGCGGGATATTTTCTAAAGGATCGATTTAAAGGCCACCAAGCGGTAAAATCAAGCTCCAGGCTGGAGGTGGCACTTAAGTAAGACCAAGGTCGTCCGTTTGATGACCATCGATTTTATATATCCGATTGAGAGCCAGGTCGGTAATGGCTTCTTCATACCGACCTCCTACTTCGGCGGTCGAAGGGATCTAAAATGGGTAATCAAACTATTGCAATGTTTTTCTATCAGTGAGCCGGTTCGAAGCCGTTGCTGCAGGGAGGGGTAATGCGGCAACTTATCGCCCAAACCGTATTCCTGATGCAGTACATGGCGGGTACGGGGCACGATTCGTTTGATCTTATATCCGGCCAGATAACACCAGAAGGCAGATTCCAGGTCAGCGCGCCGTTCAATCGTTAAAGTTGTCCCTGGAGTAAGATCGTATTGGGCAAAACTGGTACTAACCGGCAGAAAGTCATACAAATGATGTGGCTCATGACCGAGCACCCAAGCGAGCGCGTTGAGCGAATCGCCTTTCAGATGGCGCAGGCACTGTAGGGCTTTTTGTTCCAGAATGATGCAACCGTCACTATAAACCGCTATCCGATCAGATGATTTTGATCGGATATAAACCTTCGGGCAGTAGGCATCGTCCAGATTGATTGCCTTGTGGTAAATATCTTTAATACTTCCTGAATGTGAAGTGGGGCGAGAAAATCTGGGATCGCACCCTTTCCGTCCTGGGAAACAGCGGCTTGTCTGCCCTGCCTGCCGGCCGGCGGCATACCCGGGGGCGTTGCCTTTTCTGAAGTTCCGATAACCGGCTCACGGCAATTGTGACCAGCAATAAGGCTATAGCGACGTAGAGGAATTTTATTGCTTCCATAACCGGGTACTTCTTGTGCTTGGTTTTGAAAGGGGGACGATGTATCACGGCTGATCGCCTGCAAATCGGTATAGGCAGTTGCGCGGTGTTCCGGCTGGTAGGCACTGCATAGAGCCAAGTACCATCGCGCAGTCCATGCTAATTCTGCATTCTCGGTGTTCCCCTGCCAATTGCAGGTGAGAAAGCGCTTCCGCCCACCGCGCTTGTCCCATCAGCGCTAAAGACCAGGCCAGTTCGACCCGGGGTTCCTGGCTATTTGGAAATTGGCGATGAAAATTATTGGCGTTTTCGATTACGGCTTCAGGGTTCTGATCCTCAGCAGCGTCAATGGTGCTATCGACCATTCTGTCGTACAGGCTTGGAGTCGAGACAAGGCCCGTACCACTGGCGCCAGGCCGGAAATTATCCCATGGCACTTCCTGCTGCACAAAGGTTTCATTGAGATGCCGGATAAATCTATGTTCCTCAAGATAATTACTGCCGAACCAGATCAACAGCGCCAGCCCGGCTGCCACCACCACACAACGGACCGACGAGCAAGGCGTAACCAAGCGGCGATGTCCAGACCCTGGTTTCTGCTGGCAGTTCCTCGCCGCTCGGATCTCTAGCAGCAGCCCCGCTTTCTGCCGTTTTCGGATTGGGCTCTTACCGGCTGCGAGGTATGCCATTGTTGTTCTTCGGCCCTGTCTTCCATGGCCTGAAACAGAAATCGGTAGATCTGGACTACGTCTCTAAATGCCGGAGCGGCGGAGAGGCGCCGTTCGAAGGCTTCGTCGCTCGCCGGAGCATGTTGCTCCAGTACGAGCGGATGGTTTGAATATCTTCCTCGCTGAGTTTCATAGTTAAACGTTAGTTGCCGTTTTAGACTCTGAATTTGATCACGCAAATTTTCCCGGCACCGGGTCACCGCATTACACCAACACGCACTTTCGGTGGTCTGCAGGATCCGAGCGATTTCCCTGATACGACAGGTTATATTAATATCGTAGCGTCAGCACCTTTAGCAATTCTCTCCGATCTTATCCAAAGCTGACTTTGCGTTGAAAAACAGAGCATTTTCCGCTGGAGAAAAATGCCTGGGTTTTATTTTCCAGCCCATAACGCGCACGTATTTTCTCCATATTTTCACTAATCGCTTCTAAAACAGGATAGATCACCGTATGCAATTCGGCGAGTTATCTAATTGTTCGTTTAATTCCGCTGTCGTAATCTGGCGGTTCTTCCGCAGCATATTAATACACAGGTAGCGGGCAGTCTTAGCGATAAACCCGCAACGCTCGATCGAAAGAGCCCGCCTTTTTATCAGGTAGGTAAGTACAATAAACCAGACATCTTGGTAAATATCCTGGAAATTTTCCGGATACCTGCAAGAGCCATAAACGACACTGCGGGCTGCGGCGAGGCAATCACCATAGTTTTTCGCATTTACAATTTCACTACGTGAGGAGTGAATATAGCCCGTTTCGTTTAGATCATTTTCGCTTGGCATATCTCAACGCTTTACTTTATGTGTACCAATTAATTGGTACGGCAAAAGTAGTTCCATATTTAGTCAGACCAAAAATATTCACTAAAAACCTATTTTACCGTAATGGTACGGCGAAAGTAGTTCCATAATTATAGTCAGGCCAAAGATAAAATTCTGAAAAAACTCCGGACTCGTCGGCTATATTCTTGATAAATAATTGAAAACCAAATTGTTAAAGAATCTAACTGCCTGAAGCAGATATTATAAGGGAGGTATACAATCCGGCCCGTTTTCACATTTAGCGACAGGACGCGAAAAATTTCGCGAAAGTTGATAAGGATTACCAGCCGGATAAATTATTAGACAAACTCGCGATCGATGCCTGTGGTGATGCCAAGGCTTCAGTCCGATCCAGAACTGTAACTGGGCAGATCGATAACGGGCGTTCGTCCCGGCTATGTACAGTTTCGAAAAATATAACCTTATGCCGTCGGAGATTATTGGAAAGAAACCAGTTCCGATATTGAACGATACACCCACGAATAGGAACCGGGTTTGTAGGCTCCCTGATGATAACCACCTTGACCGAAGAACTAATCGAAGGCGAATATGAATTTATCGGCATCGAGCAGATAACCGATTTTAAGCCGAGAACCATCAAAGGAAGTTTCTCGCCGCCGAAAGAATAACTACAAAATGGCTTTTACGCTTCCACTCTTTTTCCAAAACTCATGGTTACATCATGCAAAAGCGATTATTTTTTGGAGCAATCTTGTTTGCTCACCGGTATTTTTGCCCGGACTGAAGGCGCAATCCGACTTCCAGCCTTTCCTCACGGGGTAAAGTTTTGGTACGCAACGTTGAATTATGCTCACAGGTCATAGTTCGGGGCTGAGATGCAGAGTTTCTCAAAACATTATCTGCGTCTCAGCGCCTCTGCGGTTTTAAAAAGTACATGCGCCAGTCAATATTGGAAATTTGCACGTACTGTTTTTTTTGCCGACATGAAGCATTTAAAATTCCAAAAGAAGCGCTTTCTGCAAAAGCGTGTTTTTCAAATGCTTTCTCAAAACGCTGCGTTCGTAAATGGCTAAAGGCCAACTAAGCATCTTCTAAAAACAGACCTATGGCGTGGTTCATTTTCATCTCCTGGCTTGAAAAAAGTCTTGGCATCTGCATACAATTTGGAATCTTAAGGGCTGTCAGGCACTGGTTTAAAAAGATTATTTATTCATGTCGCGGTGATTGCTGCCATTTTTCCTGCATGGTTCACCCGGCAGATGCTCAAAATCTATTGTGGAAGATACCAAATGGTTTTTCGAAAATGGGAAAATAGGCAATCCCGTTAAAAAGCCGGACAGACGTGGAAGAAAAAGGGCAAACAAAAGATTACAGTTGAGCAACCACAAATTTTATCGTGATTTTCCATTTTTTTGACCCGTATGTAAGGGAGCGCTTCGAATCCTTCGAAGGCCCATCCTGAGGCTCGGAAATGAGAAAGTTGGGGCGGAATATGAAATAGCATACTGCGAATTCGCAGTTCCTGAAGATTTCAATGTTTTGGTGGTTCGTTTTAAAATCGTCTTTGAAGACCCGGGGCATGAGCCGTATCAACAGCCTGCCTTTCGGCTTAAGGTGTTTGACAAAAGTAGACGAGAGGTAAACTGCGCAAGCTTTCAAGCGGTCGCAAGTGCATCCATAGGGCAGAATGACTACAGAACCATAACAAGATACGGCAATGTGCCCATATTGTCGAGCGATTGACTTCTAAATCTCTGGGCTTATCGACATGGGACAAACAGGACTCGCTGACCCTTGAGTTTTCCATCGAAGATTGTGCGCTGACCGGCCATTTTGGCTATATCTATATAGACGCCTATCTGACAAATGCTGCGTTAACTTCGGTTTTGCCATGGAGACTCTACCGCTTTGCTTAGAGCGCCCGACGGATTTTCTAACTATAGATGGTCAAACGGACATTCGGACAGCAGATTGAGGTGCCAGTAAGAGACTTGGAAAAAGAGTTCGTCTGTGATATGCAAACCGCTTCCAACTGCCCGTTAAGTATCACAGGTAAAGTCCAGATACCTGACTCGGTTGCTTATGAAATTTGCACGACTGATGCGCTATGCGCAGATGCCTAACGGCACGGCAGAAGCAATCATTCCCAATGACCAGCGCTACAACATCATTTGGCATAACCATCCGCGCTGTTAAAGACAGTTTGACAGTGAAAACCCTATCAGCAGGCCGTTATACGATCACTGTTTTAATACCACAGGATGTACGAAACGATTATTTGAGATTGATGAACCAGCGGCTTTGAATGCCGCCATTGTTACAAGTAATTATTATGGTTTTGAGATTTCTTGTTTTAAAGGAGGTGATGGACTGATTGGAGTTATGCCACATGAGGAACACCACCTTACCAAGTCAGTCTGGACGACGCTTTTTCTAGGCGCGAGTAGCAGCGGGAGATTCAGTTGGCTACTCCGGTTTATGCGCAGGGCCGCATCATATCTTGGTTCTGGACAGCAAGGGGTGTGTGTTTACCAGTGTGATTGATCTAAGAGAACCGGATTCTTTCTTTATTCAAGCCGTCCCAACCCCGCCACTTTGTCATGGAGGCGACGGGTTAATTCACGTTACTTCCTTTGGAGGAACCGGCCTTGAGCGAACCAGATGGATAGCGCAAGACACCGTCGCCAGCGAAGACCTTACTTATACTGGTAAAGCAGGAAGCTTTAACTTGTTGGCAATGGATAAAAATGGATGTCCTGCCCGGATAAAAGTGCGGTTAACCCAACCTAAGCCCCTTAATTATGAACATACCTTTTTCTAAACAGAAAACTCCAGGATCATATCCACTAAACTCAAAGGAGGCACTGGCCCATATCGTTTGGAGATTGTAGTCAGAAAGGGAATATACTTCAAACTTGGAAGACTGCTCCTGGTCTCCAAGCCCTCAATCTTGAAGATTACCGGCATAGATGCCCATGACTGTACCTGCAAAAAAATTGTCACAAAGTCAAAAAGAGTTTCCTCCCGGAAACTTCCAGTTGTAAAACATAAACCACTTCTGCAATGCGAATAACTTAACAGATCCAAGGGTTGAGCGGTCAGAGCAATATTGGTTTATGGATACATTTGCAAAAGTATATTTGGTATTGGCAAGAAGCCTGACCTTAACCCCAAAAATTATACCGGGCAAATTAGAGTTTCGGACCTTCATTGAAGTTAGACTTGCCTGAAGAAGTCGAAATTCACTGAACACAACTCCTGCAGGTATACAATATCTGCCGCAAATCTTGTCCGTGTCATTCAAATTTAAGAATTTTTTTCTCTACCCGTTTTCCTAATTGTCATTCGATCTTGGCAGAAACATCGGTTCGCATACGTCACTTGGAGAAGTGGCATATCAGTTGGAGGTATAAGTAGCAGAATTTATGAATTCTCGAATTTTTCGAGCGTCTTGGGTTTTGGCTTTCTCTTCCTAACTCGATATACCTTAAATTTGAAGCATCACACCCTATCATCTCCGCTACTCTTTGTGTTTTCCTGTAATAAGTCTGCGTAGTAGGGCTTTTCTGGGCTTTTGCCCTCGTGAGGGCAAAAGCCCAGGAAGGCAATTATTGCTTTGGCTAACCTCGCAGGAGGTTCATGCCGATTAAGTTCCCATCCGGTTACTGTGTCTGGAGTTACATTGAACATCCTGCTTCGGGTTGAGACAACCCACGATCAAGACGAACCTTACGAAGATGGTCGCCCAGGGAATTCAAATCGTTTCGGGTTATGCCGGATTTGAGGGTTTATGCCCTTCAATTGAATTTGACAACTATATACGCGCAACCATGCCCCTGCGGCTACCGTCCACCCGAAAAAGAATGCGTGTGCGGCCCCGGCGTCGTAAAACGCTATTTGTCAAAGATTTCCAGGCCGCCGCTCGACCGGATTGATTTGCATGTGAGGTGACGCCCGTAAAAATCGAGGAACTCACCACAACCGAACAATCCAAACAAAAAAAGCGCCGACATCCGCGAACGCGTGCTGCGCGCCCGCGAAGTGCAAGCCGAACGTTTTAAAGGTTTGAAAGACGTGTATTCAAATGCACAAATGCCCAGCCGCATGGTGCACGAGGTTTGCCAACTGACCGACGCGGGTCTCACGCTGCTGAAAACCGCCATTGGAAAGACTGCAACTCAGCGCCCGGGCCTTCGACCGTATCCCCAAATGGCGCATACGGCGGCGGATCTGAAGGGCAGCCCGGATATTCCGGATCGAGGATTTGGCGGAGGCGATACATTACAGGAGTTTGGATCGGGAGGGGTGGGGGGGTGAAAACTGAAAATTCGGTGTTTGATACTTAATATACGGCAACTTCCCGAACCGCTGCTAGAAACCTCCCGGAGAAGGAGGGGCATCCTCGTAGCCCAATTTCGAGGACACTTTGGCATTGGAATCGTACTCGCGGTTTTCTAACAATCGGCGGCACTGAAAATATTTTCTGTGCGTTTTCGTGACTTATTTTAACAAATAGTGTCACTTTGTGTCAAAATATTTAAACATAAAGAAGGGGTCCGTGTATCACCGAACAAATTTACGGTATTGGAAAATCACCTGAACGAGCAGGAAGTAACCGTCATCACGGGGATGAGGCGTACAGGCAAAACCACCGCGCTGAAATACCTTTTGGAAAAAACGACCCACGAAACAAACTGTACCTCGATCTGGAAAGGCTGGAATATCGCCGCATTTTTACCCGAAACAGTTTCCAGTGAAATACAGGCCGATCTCGAATTTTTGGGGTATGATTTTGCCAAAAACGGCGTCATCGCCATAGATGAAGTTCAACTGATCCCGGAAGTGGTTTCGTTCATCAAATATTACCACGACAATTTCCTGTAAAGTTCCTAATATCGGGTTCGAGTTCTTATTACCTCAAAAAACCGGATTACAGAAAGCCTCGCGGGCAGGGAAGCAGGTTTTCGAGATTTTTCCGCTCAATTTTTCGAGTTTCTGCATTTCAAAGCGGTGGATGCCACGCCTTTGTTGACTCAAGGATGAAACCGTTCCGGCCATTGGTTTTTGCCACCTATCAGCAGCATTATGAAGAGTATTTGAGGATGGCGGTTTCCGCAGGTGGTTTTGGCAGGGTCGCCGGAAAAAAGGAGCAAGCCTTGAACGATATCCTCAATTCCTATTTGGAACTGGACATCAAGATTATCCGATTATTCGGTAATCGACGATCTTTATAAACTTGCAACCCTCCTGGCGGCCCGCATTGGCAGCAAATGGACTACCAGAAAATGGGTGTCCTGACGGGCCTGAGCAGGCACAAGGTCAAAGATTACATCCAATTGTTTCGGGCCACGTACTTTTTGCACCTTGTCGAGCCATATTCGCTCAACCCCGACCGGAGCATAGCCGTACAGCCCAAAATATTTATTACCGACAACGGTTGGGCAACCAGTTTGCCCAGGTTAGCAGTGGCGCCCTGTTCTAGAAAATGCCATTGCAAACCAATTGCTTCAACTGGGTAAAGGTCAATTATTTTCAGAAAAAACCGGGCAGGAAATTGATTTTATTTTGGACGAGAAAAAGGCCATCGAAGTAAAGGAAACACCCGGAATGTTTGATTTAAAACGCTGCAATCAAGGGCTGCCAGCCTCGGCATCGAGGATTCCATGCTGATCGGTCGCTTCCCTCCAGGCGGCGAGTTCTATGATTTTGTATGGGGGGCTGTGTTTTTGAATGTGCTATGTTTACATCGGAATTTTGAGCATTTGCCGAAATCCCACCCAGGAGTAGCACTGTAAGCGGAACAGGAATCTGGGATTGGTCGATATGGAAATTTGCACCTGATTTCTGAATAATTATTTAATACCTGGTAAAAGTACAAGAAAAGTCGGGTATAAAGGCAAAAGCAAATCGTCACTTAGATGGCTACAACCAAAGGCATTAAAGGGAAACAGGCATTTGGGCTTGGCGTTACATGGTGCTAATGCTGTCATTTTCCTGGTAATTTATAAGGACGGTTTTAGACCCGCGCTCTAAACTGGAAGAAAAACAGCCTGGACAGGTATGGCCAGGTCAAGGACGCAGCGGGAAATATTTACCCAACGATCGCCATTGGAAAGCAGGTCTGGATGGCGGAGACTTGAGAAACACGACCTTCGACTGTGGCGCAGTAATGTTTACAAACGGCATCGAACGAGGCCCGGTGAAGTTCTGTGACGGCAAAGCCAGGTTTGCTTACTGAAAACAAAATAGATTTGGGCTATGGGGTTATTTATGGTTATAGCACGATCACTAAATGCAAAATTTGCCCGGATGGCTTTCGAATTCCAACCAAAACAGAATGGGAGGAATTAATCAAATACCTCGGTGGAAAGAGTTGGCTGGGAAACGATTATTAAAGCGTGGAGATAGCGGGTTTGATGCTGAGATGGGGAGGGCGAATCGATAGCTACGGATCGGTACTCGCGGGAAGCCTGGGGTTTTGGTGGAGTACGGACATTCGCTCCGATATACCTACTCAATACAGGAAGGTATATAATTTTGAAATAAACAGTATAGGCTGATCGGGCAAGATAGCCGGGTAGGTAATTATGTGCGTTGTGTTCAGGTAAATTGAGGGCGTATTATAACAAGTATGCAACACAACCCTGCCCCTGCGGCTACTACAACCACCCCGAAAAAGAGTGCGTGTGTGGCCCCGGCGTCGTAAAACGCTATTTGTCAAAGATTTCCGGGCCGCTACCCGACCGCACCGGCCTGCATGTGGAGGTGACTCCGGTAAAAACTGAGGCTTTCCCGAAACAGTCATCTTCGAAAAGAAAGCCCCACAACGCTTTGTGAGGACATTCCTGTCGTGGTGCGGGTGTTTGCCTTTCAGCCATTGCCAAAAAGCCGGAAAAATTATAGTCGAATAAAACTGTTTCTGAATTGCAACCCTTGTGGGCTTTCCACCTGCTATCATAAAAACCGGCTGCAAATCCGATATGGCCGAGTCGAGCCGGAACACATTGCGGGGCTGGTTCCAGTTGTTGCTTCAAAACCTGCACCCCCTTTGAGTCAAATACTTGGACCGTGATAGTTTCCGTTGTGGCGGGCAACTGTCCGATTTCAAAAAAAAGGGCTTCGGAAGAAGGGTTCGGGTATAGCAAAAACCTTGTTGGATAAGTGTCTGAATTTGAGTGCCTCATTACAATTGCGATGGGGACGTGAAAACGGTGCAAAGCCTTCATCGGCAACCGTATACAAGCCGGGGTGAGCGGGCCGTGGTTCCGTGTGAAAGGGTCATCGCCGCCGGCGGGCGCCAGGTTCCAGGCATCCAGTACCCAGCCGTTTGTGGGGTCATATTGGGCCAAACCGCAGTTGTTTCTGTCGAAACCAGGCAGTTCATCGGCAGCGCCCCATTGCACCTGGAGTGTCAGTTTCGCCCCTCCGGCCAAGGATTCCGCCACATCCCACGCAGCAGCAACCGCGTTTTGTTCGATGGGAGAACCTCCGTAGCCCTCGTCCAAAGCTTCGGCCAAACACCGTGTGCCGATGTGGTCGGGCGTGCCTGACTCAACTACATGAATTGGATTATACGCGCCGTCGCCTGCGCTCAAGGGAAAGAGGAAGCCGTTTTCGCCCAATTCTTCTTTCACTATGTAGCCGGTGTTGTTTGTCACAACATAAGCATCGCTCGAAGTTGGTCAAGAAGGCATTCGGCTCCGTAAAGATTGAATTTGCCCAGGACGAGCCGTGTGCCGGGAACCGCCCAGGCGATTTCATGCACGACCCGCATATCGTCGGCGAGGGCGACCCACCCGGCCGGAGGGTTTTCAAAGTGAAGGTTGTACAGCGCCGCGCCACCGGAGGTAATCACCTGGTTTGATTTGCCGGTGCAAAAAAGGGTGGAAGTGCCGGTGCTCAGGGCGCCGTTATTTTCAAAATTGATGTTGCGGATCGTGACCAAAGCGGAACCCGAAGGCTACTTCCGCCCCGGGTCAATATAAAACTGCGCCCGCAAAGCAGACTGGCCGAAAAACCAGACGACGAGGCACAAGAGTGTTTTTTTCATGATCGGATATTTTTGAAACGAAAAACAGGGTTTGGTTTCGGGCGACGTTTATCGCCGGTCCGCAAGTTGTTTCAACAACGTCTGTTGCTGCTGAAGCAGTTTTTCCAGCGATTCCATACGAGCCGCTTGTTGCTCCTGCGTTTTTCTGGGTTTCGATTTGCGCTTGTTGTTCCTGAAGCGCCTTCACCAGCGAGGGTATAAAGTCGGCATAGGCCAGCCCGTATTGGTCCGATTCGTTTTGCGGCTTTTTTATGCCTGAAAAATCATAATTAACCGCTTGCGCCGCGGTTTCCACTTCCTGGGCGATAAAACCGCTGCGGCGAATATTGGAAGCCAATGTTAGGTCCGCTTCGAGGTTTTTTGAGCGTTGAATCCAGCGGGGCGCGTATGGCCTTGTTCATACCCGCCACATCGAGCGTGTAGGTGACCGGGCGCAGGCGACTGACGAAGGACAAACCCGGCACGTCTTCCGCCACGTTGCGTTTGAAACGCCCGTCGGAAGGGTTGGGTCCAGCCCACCGGGCCGCCGATGGAAGTGACCCAGGGTTGCCGATAACAACGGAGTTGTCGGTGACAGCCTGCGCGTAAGCGCCTATGGCTGTGGCGTTTGTCAAATTGCCGGATGCGACATTGGAGCCAAACCCCAACGCTGTGTTGTAATAGCCTGTGGTGTTGAACACCATCGAAAGATAACCTACGGCCGTGTTTGAAAAACCCGACTGATTGTTTTTCATCGACTCTCCTCCGATGGCTGTGTTCCAGTCGCCCGAAACAACATTCCCGCCTGCAAATTGAGGTTGTACAATGCTGAATCGCCGATGCCGACATTGCCCTTTCCCCACGGGATATAGCAATGATTTCCAGCCTCATTGCCGATAAAAATGTTGCCCGCGTTTTCCAATGTTTCCATCAACACCGGCCCGGCGGCGTTGCGGCGGAGCCGGAGGGAGGGCGCCCCGCCCAATTCGATATACACCTGGTTGATGTCGGTCGAGTGTTCGGTTGTCACACGCGTGTCGTTGTTGGCGTCGTGGATTTCTGAGAAGGGAAAGTTACCGGCGGCCAACGGCGACCAGGTATTGCTTTGCGAGAGATAATACATAAACTGGTTCACTTCCGAGTCGTACACCAGCAGGCCGTTGGCGGGGTTGAGGATGGCGAGGCGTTCGCTGGTTTTCATACGCGGCACGAGCAAGCCTTGTTTGTCGGAGTTTAGGTCGAGCAGCGCAGAGGGGTCGGGCGTTGTGGTGCCTATGCCCACGTTGCCCTGGGCGGCGAGTTTTGGGAAAAAACAGAAAAGTTGAGCAGGAGCAGAATTGCTGCCAAATGGTTTTTCATAATTTGTGATCGGATTTTTAAGTAAAAAACGAAAATGTGTGGCAGCAAAGGTGGGTGGGAACGCCTCGCCGGCGCTTTCGAATTTGTTGCAAATGCTTGCAAATTGGTTACGAGATCTAAACGGCTTGCCCGCTGGCTTTTTTTACAGAAAAGGCAGTTGTGGAGATTTTTTAGGCCCTGTTACAAATGCTTTCAAATTTGTTACATCGGCGAAACGGAGGGCGTGATTGCAGCACAAAAGGCGTTTGGGCAATTGTTTTTTTATTCTCTTTGTCATCCAAAACCGAAATCTAAATCCAAGTCAAAGTGGTATGCGTGTGTTAATCCTTTTCCGTTTAGTTCTTTTTTCTTCAGTCATCGTTGCCCAAACTCCTCATGCCGATAGTTTGAGGCGGTGTATCGCCGCTGCCGGCACTGGCGCGTATGAAAAGGCCATTTTACAACAAAAAAGGAAAGGAATATTACCTGCAATGCGGAAGCCCCGCAGATGTGGTTTACATCAACAGGTCTATGGCGGCCTGTTATTTTGAACTCAAAATGTTTGGGGAAGCCCTGGAACTGACCCTGGAGATACTGCCTTATTACGAATCAAAAAAAGACAGCGCGCGTTTGGGTGCGATGTATTCCAACATCGGAAAGTACATGACCGATATCGGGCGTTTGAGCGAGGCGCGGCACTATTTGTTCAGAGCGCTGGCCATTACCGGAAAATCAATACCAGTTCGTTTTTTGTGCTGGGCGAGATCGGCGATTATTACGCAAAACTGGGTATGCGGGATTCCTCCCTGTTTTATTACGAATCAGCCATCACCGACGGGGAAAAAAAGCAAGACCTGTATATTGTCAACGGCGGCAAAATAGGCTTTTGTGATGCCTGCATCGATGCCGGCCTGATGACCAAAGCGCGGACGATGTGCAACAGCGCCTTTTTGTACTACAAGAACAAACAACATTTGCCCGAGTGGTCGGAAATCAACGCTGTGATGTCAAAACTGGAAGTTCAGGCCGGGCGGCCGGCCAAAGGTTTGCAGTTTGCCCAAACGGCCATAAAAGTTGCCCGTGTTTTCCGCAACAAAACCCTGCTCGAACAAGCGTATAAAGCGGCCTCGGATGCCTATGCCGCGTCGGGCGACTACCGGGCAGCTTATCGGCACACGCTTTTGTGGAAAGAAGTGGCCGACAGCATCCAGCTCCTCAATCAGCACGAAAAAACAGCCGAATTAGAAGCGCGTTTTCGCTCTCAGGAGCAACAAACGACGATAGCGGCGCAGCAGCTTCGACTCGAACGCGCACAAAACCGCTCCCGCACTGTCCAATGGATATCGGGCCTTGCGCTGTTACTTATCGCAAGCGGGTTTTTCTTTTTGCGTTCCAAAACCCGCACCCGCCAGCGGGAGGCCGAACACGCGCTCGCGCTCGAACACGCCAGAGCCGAACAACTTGCCGAAAACGAACGCCTCCGCTCCAATTTCCTGGCCAACATCAGCCACGAGTTTCGCACCCCGCTCATGTTGATTTTGTCGCCGCTGCAATCCTTGCGCAGCAGTAATGTGCCGGGCACGGAAATTTCCAGGTATTATGACATCATGGAACGCAACGCCCGCCGTTTGCTCCAACTCATCCACCAGTTGCTCGATCTGGCAAAGTTGGAAAATCAGGAAATGACGCTCCGGCCCCTGCCGGGCAACTTCAGCCAAACCTTGAGGTTGATCGCCGGGAACTTTGAAAGCCTGGCTGTTCAGAAAAACATTCGCTATCAGGTCAAACTGCCGGAAACGGCAATTTACGCCGATTTTGACCGCGACAAAATAGAGAAAATCGTCACCAACCTGCTCGGCAATGCGTTCAAATTCACCCCGGAAGGCGGCAACATCGGGTTGGCGGCCGGAATAGACGAACTCCCCAAACCGGGAACAGAAATACGGGTAAAAATCAGCGTATCCGACGACGGTATTGGCATGGACGCCGCACAGCAGGCAAACGTATTCCGGCGGTTTTATATGGTCGAACACCAAAACAACACCGAACAAACCGGCACGGGCATCGGCCTCTCGCTGGCGAAAGAACTGGTGGATTTGCACGGCGGCAGGATTGAGTTGGAAAGCCAGCCCGGCAAGGGCTCGACGTTTTCCGTTTTTTTGCCGTTGAATAAAACGGAAATTGAAAAAAATGAAACGTTTGTTCTGCCTCCCCCGGCACTTGCGCTTGAAAATACCTTTCGGGAAAAACTTCCGTTACTCGTTGACAATGAACACCGTGCGACGATTTTGGTCATAGACGACAACCCGGATATCCGCAACTTTTTGGCAGAACAATTCCAGTCCCAATTCCATGTACTGCAGGCAGCCGACGGCCGGGCGGGGCTGGATTTAGCGTTTGAAAGAATGCCCGATCTCATTCTGTCGGATATCATGATGCCTAATCTGGACGGCATGGAATTCCTCACTTTGCTCCGCAACGACCGCAGAACCAGCCATATCCCGGTAGTGATGCTCACCGCCCGGGCGCGAAAAGAAGACCGTTTTGACGGGTTGCTTTCAGGCGCCGATGCTTACCTTGTCAAACCATTTGACACCGGCGAATTGCTGATTACCGTCAGTAACCTGCTGCAGCGGCAACAGGTTATGCGCGAAAAATTTAGCCAGTCGTTCAAAACCCTGCCTTCTAACAGCCAGGTGGTTTCGGCAGACGAGCGTTTTTTGATACAAGTAAAACCAGCCATCGAAAAAAACATGGGCAACGAGTCGTTTGGGGTGGAAGCGCTCGCCGACGAAGTATCGATGAGCCGCGTGCACCTTTACCGAAAACTGCACGCGTTGACCGGCCAAAACCCGAACACCATCATCCGGGAAATGCGACTTACCCGCGCGAAACACCTGATTGAATCCGGCGCAGGCAATGCTTCCGAGGTGGCCTACATGGTCGGGTTTAGCAGCCCGGCTTATTTTTCCACCGTGTTTGCCCACTTTTTCGGAGTGCCGCCGAGCGAGGTAAAAAAGGTTGATCTGTTGCTTTAAGCCGCCCAAATTGCGTGTTATACCTCCGCTGTTCTGGTGCGCTAAACCGTCAAAATGGGCGTGTTTCACAACTTGTGTTATCTAAATTATTTTTTTACATGTGGTGAATTAATATAATATATATTCGCCCCGTACTTTGGCAACAGTGAGCCCAAGGACCTCTTGCAAGAGGTGTTTTTTAACCAAATGAAACAATTTTTTTAATGAGCGAGTCACTGCGCACGGCCACGATATCGGGCCTGAAGTCCACGTTGCCGTCGGACCCGACAACCGCATTTTTTTCGTACGCCCCGGACGGCTTCAAACCGTACCGGGCGACGTACGGGCCCATCCAGAAACCGCCTTTGATTACAAACGGCCAGAATGTCGGCATTGGAACAAGCACTCCGCAAGCGCGGCTTTCGCTCGGCGCACCCACTCCCCCCCCAAACACCAGACCCGTACACGAAAAAACTCCGGAATGGCAACGGTAAAGTATCTGCTACTGCCACTGCCACTGAAACGTTGACGGATAACCTTTGGAACAAAAGCACGAGGATCGTGGACATGGCTGAATTGTTCTCAGACATTAGCGGAAAAAAGTCTGCACTCCATTTTACAGGATTTACCTCGGCCCAGTTTGCCTTGTCTATGGTAGAAGGGATGCAAAAAGTGCGTTTCATTCGTGGCCAGGCACCTGTCTGACACGCAGTTCACACTGGCAATATGACGCTAACTTGTGGATAAGCACCGACGCCGGCTTTTTCTCCGGCCCCTCGCCAGCCTGGACAAAAAAAGGGAGGCGCCACCCACCCATCACGGCGCCTGCACCCCCTTCACATACGTTGAATACAAATAGACCGGCACCGGAAGCGGGTCTAAGTACTGGTATATCAGGGGTTTAACCTCTTCCCAACCAAGACCGCCGACGCCGGTGGCCACCCTTGGAATGGCAACACTTTCCAGGCCTTCATCGGTTATTAATTTGGCCAGCTCACGCAATGCATGGTTGACATGGATGATGGACGCCTTGCCCGGATGCGCATGATCCGTTTTGGGCGGTTCCTGGGTAAATAAATTGATGATGCGATGATTCACACCGCTCCAGATCCACGTACCCCCGGGTTTCGGATGGTATTGGTGGCAATAATGCCGGAAATCTTTGTACATGGAAGGAAATTCTTCCCGCAAACTCAAGGCCAGCCCGCTGTTAAAATGATCGTTGGGCGCTATGCCGTGGGCAATCGCGCCGGCTTTGGACAATAAAATATCACCGGATACTTCTTTGATCATAGGTTCGTAATTTTAGTTAAAATCGGATGCAGGTCAAAGATGTACGCAACACCGGCAGGGCAAAGATGACAGCCATCACTCTGCTGCATGATCGTGGTAAATAGAAGTGCAACAGTCGGCGTTCAGGTTGACTTTTTTATATTTAGCGGTACTTCAACTACTTTTGCGCCGCCACCCGCACAATTATGGAAATTCTAACATCCTGAGAATTCTGATCCAGACGATATGAAAAAACACAATTTCTCCGCCGGTCCGGCCATCCTGCCGGCGCCGGTGCTCAAAGAGGCCGGAAAAGCAGCCGCCAATTACCAGGGCATGGGCCTCAGCCTGCTCGAACTGTCGCACCGTGGCCCCGAGTTCACGGCTATTATTGAAGAAGCCAATGCGCTGATGCGCGAGATCATCGGACTGCCCGAAAACTACCACGTGCTCTGGCTGAGCGGCGGGGCCAGCACTCAATTCTACATGGCGCCGTTCAACCTGCTCGATAACGGAGAGACGGCGGCTTACTTAGACTCGGGCACCTGGGCAAACAAAGCCATCAAGGAAGCCAAATTGTTTGGCCATGTGGAAGTGATCGCTTCCTCCAAAGAGCAGAACTACACGTTTATCCCTAAACACTACAAGATTCCCAAACACGCCAAATACCTGCATATTACGAGTAATAACACCATTTTCGGCACCCAAATGCACAAATTTCCCAAATCGCCCGTGCCATTGGTCTGCGATATGTCGTCCGATTTTTTGAGCCGCCCCTTCGACCCGCGCCCCTTCGGCCTCCTGTACGCCGGCGCACAGAAAAACCTCGGCCCTGCGGGCGCCACCGTTGTGATCGTCCGGGAAGATATGTTGGGGAAAGTGAACAGGGCGATGCCTTCCATGCTCGATTACCGCACTTTTATCAAGGAAAATTCGCTGTACAACACCCCGCCCGTGTTCCCGATCTACGTCAGCCTGCTTACCCTGCGCTGGATCAAAAAGAACGGCGGACTAAAAGGTATGCAACGTCGAAACCGGGCCAAAGCGGCCATTTTATACGATGAAGTTGACCAAAATCCACTTTTCCGGGGCACCGTGGCAAAAGAAGACCGCTCGCTGATGAATGCCTGTTTTGTGATGCAGGATCAATATGTACACCTCGAAAAAGAGTTCCTCAAAGAAACCGAGGCCAATGGAATGGTCGGCCTGAAAGGGCACCGCTCCGTGGGTGGTTTCCGGGCCAGTATATACAATGCCATGCCAAAATTCAGCGTTCAGGCTTTGGTTGACCTGATGCAGGATTTTGCAAAAAGAAAAGGATGATCCGACGCCGAAAACAGTCATATAAAGCCGCCATTCACATTGAAGGAACGGATTTGCCGGTTTCTATCCGGTTCGACCTGCTCGACGGTCATTATTACAGCATTTGCAGGCGAAATATCCGTATGCGCCTGCCGTTCTGGGCGGGTGAATCCGATATTCAAAAGCACCTGGCGTTGTGCCGGGATTGGGTTTGGACCGAATTCAGCCAAAAGCCGCAACTGCGGGAGTCATTTCTGAAAGTTCCCTATCAAAGCGGCGATATGCTGGAAGTAGGCGCCCGGCGTTATGTGCTCGAAATCATCCTGGAAGAACGCGCCACACATACGGCACGCCTGATCGGCAATACCATCAGTGTTCAGTTGAGCAACCGCGCCGACGATGCGCACCGGGCTAAAAGTATCCGTACCTTGCTTTCCAGGGTAGTGGCGGGCGACTATTACCCGGAAGTTGCGCGGCGTGTACAGGACTGGAATGACCGTACTTTTCGCCGCCCCATCCGGAATGTTTACCTGAAATACAACCATTCGAACTGGGGCAGTTGCTCGCGCGACGGCAATGTCAACCTGTCCACGCGGCTGCTGTTTGCGCCGGAAGAGGTGCAGGATTATGTGATCCTGCACGAACTGGCGCACCTTGTCGAATTGAATCACTCCGACCGTTTTTGGGCCCTTGTTGAACGTTATATGCCTGATTATCAGGACAAAGAGCGGTGGCTGAAGGCAAACCGTTCCAAATGCGATTTTTAAGCCGGAATCTTATTTAGGTCTAAAAACAGGACAATGAAACCTGATATATCAAATGCGGAAGACGTAAAAATGCTGATCGATACTTTTTACACCAAGGTTCGGGCCGACGAGGTTCTCGGCTATATCTTTGACGAGGTGGCTCAGGTGGACTGGCCACATCACCTGCCCGTGATGTACGCATTCTGGGAGTTTTTACTGCTGGGCAACGGCAATGCGTATGGAAATAACCCCATCCAGAAACATTTCGACCTTCACGCCAAACACCCCCTGCAGGCCAAACACTTCGACCGCTGGCTGGAATTGTTTCAATCGACTGTGGATGAATTATTTGAAGGGGAAACCGCGAAAGATGCCAAGTTCAGGGCATTCGCCATTTCCGAAACCTGGAAACCCAAGTTTGACGGGCCGTTTTCCGCCCGGTAGGCTGGCAAATTCATAACTGCTGCATCGGAAGAATTCCAGAATTAATTTTTGTACCCCTAGCAAAACCTTCCGACTGGCGTGAAAACCCGGAACACTTACCTGTTTTTGCCATTGCGCCGTTCCAGCCTTTTTTCACGGGCTTCTTGCAGGCGTTTCACCAGCGATTCGCGGAATTCACGTTCCGCCTTGGGCAGTTTGGCAATTTTGCGGACGGGCAGCACCTTTCTGAGTTTTTGCACCAGTTCCTTCTCCAGGTCAAATTCTTTCTGACGGATTTCAAAGTATTTTTTTACGTATTCCTCCACCTCGGCGTCGCTCATCCCCTCGATTTCGGCTTCCGGTTTTAGTTGCTTTTGCAAATTTTCCTTGTTTTCAACATATTCATTAAAAACAGGCCAAAAATTCTGGGCTTCTTCCGAGGTAAGATGGAGCACACGGGTATATACCTCCGCGCGTAATGCCTTGATACGTTCGCCCATTTCTTTCTGGGCAGTGGTAGTCGAAACAAATGCGCTGATAATCAGGACGATAAGAAAAAAGCGCTTCATAATAAATGGATTGTAATGGTCAGTAAATTTTTTGGTCAGAGCAAACTTTCGAGTTCTTCGTCGCTCATTTCTTTGAGTAAAAGTTCCAGTTCTTCCGCAGACAGATCGTCAATGGAAGGGCTTTTTTTCCTGCAAATCCTGCTTCTGTGGGTGTGTCGTTGCGGTTCCGGAGCCAGGGCAGCCAGTTGGTCCACGTCGAAATCGCGGATGTTTTCCAGTACGTAGGCTTCGATCATTTCTTCCTCCGTCAATTGCTGCGCGACAGCAGGAAGGGTGGGGTAAGTGGCGCCGGTTTGGGGCTGAAAACCATTTTGCCGACAACACGATGACGAATACCGCTGCCGCTGCCACCATGATCTGCGGGCGAAGCAGCCAGCGCCGAAGCCCACCGCCGCGTTTGGCGTTTAATACCGGTTCGCGCTGCAAATCCGAAGCATCTATTTTGCGAAATACGGCTTCTTCCAGGCCTTCGAAGTAACCTTCAGGGGTCCGGAATCCATCGTTCTGTTGCTTCATCTCCGTAGCAGGAGAAAGTTCTTCCAATTCTTTATGTAAAGATCCCTTTTCATAATTTCAATTTCGGGATTAATGGTCCGTTTCTTTAAATGCGGCTTCAATCTTCTTTACCGCGTGGTGAAAGGAGGCCTTAAGCGCTCCAACCGACGTATCGAGCAAGGAAGCCATTTCTTCGTAGGGCATTTCGTTGTAATAACGCAAATTGAATACAAGTTTTTGTTTGTCAGGCAGTTGCACAATTGCTTTTTGCAACCGAACCTGTATCTCATCGCCATCAAACCATTCGTCGGCCTGCAAACGCCCGGCTGAAGACTCAGAATCATCCAGTGAATAGGAGGCATGCCGGTTTTGCTTTGCAGATGGGTAATGGCCTCGTTGGTAGCGATCCGGTACAGCCAGGTGAACAGTTTGGACTTGCCTTCGAATTGTAAAATGCCCCGGTAAATTTTAATGAACGTGTTTTGCAGTACATCGTCTGCGTCTTCATGCACCAGCACAATCCGGCGAATGTGCCAGTAAAGTCTTTCCTGATATTGCGCCATCAGCAACCCGAAATCCGCGCTCGAACGTCCGGTCGAACGCAGCAGCCCATGATCTGATCATCTGACGCGGATTTGTTCGTCAATGCGGCCTGCAAACTGTTAAATTTGTTTATAGGACGCAATTAACGGAAGATGGTTTAATCCGCCCGGAAAAAAATAGCGCCGGCGGCAGGAGATTGCCGTCGGCGCTATGTTAAGTAGCCTGTAGGACGGAAATCTTTTCCGTCCGGATGATTCATTATCAGAATGTTCCGAAGAAAATTGGTCGCATTAATTCTGCGCGCTTACACCCAATACCTCATGCAGCCTGCTGAAACAAATTCATTTGCCCGTTCTGGGCGACTGCTTCGAGTAGCCGGGCGTATTTTAATTTGTCCTTGCTGTTGGTGCGCAATGCGATGAGTTTGGCCAGTTCAAGGGTGAGATAAAAATCTTCGATGGGCTCTCCGGGGCGCGGGCGTTTGGCAAAATCGCGATACGGCTGCGGGCGGCGTATCCCGTCCTGGAATTCGTAAACGTCCCGCATCCAGCGACGCATCATGGCTCCGTACTGGCGGACCGGCAATTTTAAAGCGGCGTGCAGGTTGGAGGCGGTGACCACTTTGGTGCCTTGTTTGCTTTCAAAAACTTCGAGTTTCATAACCCACTCGTTTAGTGACCGTTACTGTTTTTGTTTTAAAGATGGTACAAAAATAAACAAGTTGTTTTTATAAACAAATAATTGACGCAATTTTTTTTATAAATTTTTTGTTTTAAAAACTATAATATTGAAAATCAATTAGTTGTTATTCTGAATATCACACAACCCCGTACTACTTAGTTGAAAGAAACTTTTACCTTTGCGCGTTGTTTTTCGCTCGCTGCTAACACCATTAGCGACAATCATTTCCCTAACCACTTTAATTATTTTCTTCCGCACACCCTGTCGGCGTTTCGCGCCACCGGGTGGTTTTGCCGTATTTAAAACACGGTCAGAACGGCAGCGCTATAAACAATCAACAACTAACAATTACCTCTTACACATGGCCCTCCTTTCCATCGGCATCGACGATATGTCGTTCTACGCCCCCAAAACTGTACCTCGACATCCGGACTCTGTCTGAGAAGAGAAATATCCCGTACGAAAAATTGTCGCAGGGCCTCGGCCTCTACAAAATGGCCGTTTGCGACGTCCGCGAAGACGCAGCCACCATGGCCGCCGAAGCGATTGCCGAACTTATCGAACGCAACCAACTCGATCCCCGCCGGATCGGGCGTATTTACCTCGGCACCAAAGTGCGCTCGATAGCCAAACCGACGGGGACTTATGCCGTGGAAATGCTTGCCCAGCGTTTTTCCGGCCGTTTTGGCGGCGATTGTTTTCGCCATTGCGACGTCGTGGATATGACTTTTGCCTGTATCGGCGCCACGGATGCCCTTCAAAACACCCTGGACTGGGTGGCTGCCGACCGCGACCGGATCGGGATTGTGGTAGCCAGCGATATCGCCAAATACGAACTGGAATCGACGGGGGAATATACGCAGGGCGCCGGCGCCGTGGCCATGCTTGTCAAGTGGAATCCCCGCCTGCTGGCAGTGCGCCGCCTTTTTGGAGTTGCCATGGAAAGTGTACACGATTTTTACAAACCGCGCCGGGAAAAGTTCTGCGAAACGCCCGTGTTCGACGGGCAATATTCCAACCAGTGCTACCAGGATCGTATGATGGAAGCACTCGACGACTTCCGCCGCCGTGCCGTGAAGGCCGGCGTATTCCGCGACGATCAGTACCGGGCGCTTTCGGAGCGCTGGGCCAGGATGATTTTCCACCTGCCGTATGCCTTTCACGCCAAACGGATGTATGTGGAACGTTTTATCCTCGAAAGAAAGGAAAAAGACGCCTGGGAATCCGATGTATCGGCAAACGGTTTTTCAGAACCCCTGCGCGAGCAGTTGCAGACGATAAAACCTTTGAAAAAGCGCGCGCCGCTTTTTTCAAATCCGTCAGCGAATCGCAGATGTATCGCCGGTTTGTAGCGGAAAAACTGGAAAAAGCGCAACGCGCCAGCCAGGAAACCGGCAATTTATACACGGCTTCGCTGTTTCTTGCACTTATGAGCACCCTGGAATGCGACCTCGGCGAAAATAAAAACCTGGCCGGCAAACGTTTCGGTTTTGTGGCATACGGAAGCGGCTCCAAGGCGAAGGTTTTTGAAGCGGTTGTTCAAAAAGAATGGAGCAGTGTTGTCCGCAGCTTCGGGGTTTTTAAAAAATTGCAGCAACGCAGGGCTGTCGACTACGATCAGTACGAAGCGCTGCATTCCGGCCTGCAAAAAGTGCCGGTGTTTACGGAAAGGGGGCGCTGGGGGCTGGAACGGATCGGGCAGGAGGGGGTGACGCTGGGCGCGCGGTATTACGCTGCATTTGGCATTTGAGTCCTGAAACCGACATTCAGCTGCCTTTTTTACCGGTTGAGTATTTTTATTGGCCCGGATTCGGCGACCGGACAATATATTTGTGCATTCAAAGTTTATACTCCTGCAAGCGGATTTTCAGACTTGCCTTCCACTTAAGAAATAGCCATGCCCACTTAATCGCCCTGCTCCCGGTCCGGAGCGGATTCGTTCTAATCTTTTCCAATCACCGATTTATTTCCGCCCTTGTACATGAATTATTTCAAATTAATCGAGCCGTATCTCTACGGCAGCCTCAGTCCCGAAGAACAGGCGTTTTTTGAACGGCAACTTGCCCGTAACCCTGCTCTGGCCAACGAAATGTCCGTTCGTTTTTCACTGGTGCGTGTGCTCCTGGCCAGTCCAGCTATGCTTTCCATCCGAAATTCAAACCTTTGAACGGCCGTGCCTCCTCTCCCGGCCGTCGGTCGGGTATGGTGGAATGGTTGTGGCTGGCCTGCACCGTTTCGATATCGGCTGGACTTCTTACCGGGTACCTGTTATAATATATGTAAGAAGGGGGTTTTGCCGGCGGGTGTTATTTTCGTTCAAATACGCCGTTCCGGAAAGTTCCCCGTTTCAGCCATCCGATACAGTTGCCGGCGAATTCGAAAGATCCGCCGAGGGTACCTGTTTTGGGGTCGAAAGTAGTCAGCGCCATTTCTCCCGAAATGGTTTCGTACGTTTCCGTTTTGCCGTCCGCTTGTTTGACCTGGGCGATTGCGGAAAAATGCTCCGCCGTCATCGAATTGGCTTCGAATACACTTTCCAGGGGAAGTTTCGACAATTGACTTTTTTGAAGCCCGCCCAGGAGTAAAAAAATCCGGTGTGTTTGCCCCGTGCTGTCCGTCCAGCTCAGATTGACCTGCAGGGAGACGGTATCCTGGTCGTCCAGCGAATCAAATATCTGGGTACATTTTTCCCACGGCAATTCCTGCGTCGTGGTGATCTCTGCCTTCATAATGGAATCGTAATACTTCCAGTGCAGCAAATTGACCAGCCCTGACTTGGTTTTGTGGTAAGGCAATACTTTTACGCCCTTCAGAGGGCGATATCGTCCACGCTGAGGCTGCATTGGGCGCACGACAGGTCGAAAACCTGGTTGGGCGCCCCTTTTACCAGTGTTACCTGTGCGGAAATTTCGGCCAACCGAAACAAGATTATCAGGAAGAAGGCGGTTGATTTCATCATCGAGGGGGGCAAAAGTAGTAAATGAAAGGTTATGCAGGCCCTCTGCCCGGAGTAAATCATTCTGTACGATGCTGCAAAGCGGTTTTTCAACCCTGCGGAAACTTTTTTAATAAAATTTCAAACCCTGCTTGGTTTTTCAGTTGTAGTGTTCTTACCTTTGCGGGCGCTTTTGAAAAACGGGACAAAATCATCTTCGGTTTTCCGGGTTTCAAAAGGTTGAAATTGAAATTTAAATTCCTTTCAGGGTAATGAATCAGAAAATTCGCATTAAACTTCGGTCTTACGACTACAATCTGGTGGACAAGTCCACGGAGAAGATCGTAAAGACTGTACGTGCGAGTGGAGCCGTTGTAACTGGTCCGATTCCGCTGCCGACTGAGAAAGAAATTTTCACTGTTCTGCGTTCGCCGCACGTGAATAAGAAAAGCTCGCGAGCAGTTCCAGTTGCGCACCACAAGCGCTTGATTGAAATCTACACACCGACACAAAAGACGGTGGACGCACTCTCAAGTTGGAACTTCCAGTGGTGTTGACATCCAGGTCAAGCTCACCTGATCGTACATTTTAGGAAATCAAGTCTGCGGTTTCCGGCGGCAATCAAAGTGTCCCGATTTTTCGGATAACTGATGCGGTCGAAAGCGGTTCCGGTTAACGGAAGATCGCTTCTCGTATGTCTGCCTGTTTGGAACACCGTTTTGGAAAAAAAAGATATTCAACGAATCGTTCTACCATCTAAATAACTCGACACCGTGAACGGTCTGATTGGCAAAAAAATCGGGATGACCAGCGTCTATGACAACCTCGGCAAAAACGTCGCGGTTACGATCATCGAAGCAGGCCCCTGCGTGGTAACGCAAGTACGCACCGAAGAAACGGACGGCTATTCCGCCGTACAGTTGGCTTTTGGTGACCGTAAAATCAAAAACACACCCAAAGCGCTCATGGGCCATTTCCAAAAGGCTGGCCTCGAAGAGCCTTTACACAAAGTGCAGGAATTCCGCGACATGAACATTTCCAAAAACCTCGGCGAAGAAGTAACCGTTGCCGATGTTTTTGCGGAAGGGGATAAAGTGGTGGTGACCGGCACTTCAAAAGGTAAAGGTTTCCAGGGTGTTGTGCGCCGCCACGGTTTTGGCGGTGTCATACAGCAAACGCACGGCCAGCACAACCGTCTGCGCGCCCCCGGCTCGCTCGGTAACTCCTCGTTTGCCGCTAAAGTAATGAAAGGTATGCGTATGGGTGGCCACATGGGCAGCGCCCAGGTACAAGTACGCCGCCTGCAAATTATCAAAGTGTTCCCCGAACAAAATATCATCCTGATCAAGGGTGCTATTCCTGGTCACAAGGGCGCATACGTAACAATTGAAAAATAATTTCTTGACCAATAATTTCTTCGGAAATGAAAATTTCGGTCTATAACATCCAAGGCGAAGCGACCGGCAGAACGGTAGAACTGCCTGATAATGTGTTCGGTATCGAACCTCATGAGCACAGCGTATGGCTCGATGTGAAGCGTTTTCTCGCTGCACAACGCCAGGGCACTCACAAATCGAAAGAACGCAGCGAAATGAGCGGCTCTACCCGCAAATTGCACAAACAAAAGGGTACGGGTGGATCGCGTAAAGGCGACATCAACAACCCCCTGTATCGCGGTGGCGGTCGTGTATTCGGCCCGCGTCCACGTAACTACGACATTCAGGTCAACGCAAAGGTTCGCCGTCTGGCACGCCGCAGCGCCCTGTCTGCCAAAGCAAAAGCAGGTGAAATTGTGGTGGTGGAAGATTTTTCGTTCGAAACGCCGCAAACCAAGCAGTTCCAGCAAATCCTCCACGCTTTAAAGGTTGCGGATAAAAAACCGTTGACCGTGTTGGGGAGCTACGACAAGACGCTTTACCTCTCTTGCCGGAACATTCCAAAAGCGGGCATTGCACCCGCCCAGGACCTGAATACCTATCAAATCATGAACGCAGGCGCTCTGGTGATTGCTGAAAGCGCCATCGAAAAAATCAAAAGAATCCTGCGATTAAATGGTTTGAAGCGGCGTAAAACCCATACTTCAAACTGCAAACTTATAAAGTCATGGCTAAGCAAATTTTGATCAGGCCGGTAATCACCGAAAAGGCAACCAAACTTGCCGACAAACGCAACACGTATGCGTTTGTGGTGAATAAAGAGGTGAACAAAATCGAAATCCGCAACGCAGTTGAAAAAATGTTCAACGTTTCCGTCGACAGCGTTAATACGGCAGTCATGCCAGGCAAGCCAAAATCGCGCAATACGAAAACGGCTATTATCCGCGGCACAAAATCGTCTTATAAAAAGGCGTACGTGACGCTCACGCCGGGCGAGACTATTGACCTTTTTGGCGGCACCGAAGAATAAACTGATACTCAACCACATCACATTACTCGCAACTGAGTAGATATGGCACTTAAGAAATTCAATCCGATCACACCGGGACAACGTTACCGGGTTGCCGTTTCGAGAGAAGAACTCACGAAAGGCGCTACTCCGGAGAAATCCCTGATGGTCACCATCGGAAGCACCGGCGGCCGCAACGGAGATGGCCGCCGCACCATGCGCTACCGCGGAGGCGGCCACAAAAGCCGTTACCGTATCATCGACTTCAAACGTGATAAAGAGGGAGCCGCAACGGTGCAATCCGTTCAGTACGACCCGAACCGCAGCGCATTTATCGCACTGGTTCAGTACGCCGACGGTGAAAAACGTTACATCATCGCCCCGAAAGGAATCGCTGTTGGTCAGTCGATTGTATCCGGCCGTGGCGCCGCTCCCGAAACCGGCAACTGCCTTTATCTGGCTGAAGTGCCATTGGGTGCATACATACACAACATCGAACTGCACCCCGGTCAGGGCGGCGTATTGGTCCGCAGCGCAGGTAACAGCGCCCTTATGATGGGACGTGAAGACCGCTATGCAGTCGTAAAAATGCCTTCCGGCGAAACCCGCCGTATCCTGCTTACCTGCCGCGCTACCATCGGAATTGTCAGCAATCCCGATCACAGCCTGGAAATTATGGGTAAAGCCGGCCGTATGCGCTGGAAAGGCTGGAGACCCCGCAACCGCCCGGTAGCCATGAACCCCGTGGATCACCCGATGGGTGGTGGTGAAGGCCGTGCATCCGGCGGACACCCCCGCAGCCGTAAAGGCCTCAAAGCCAAAGGCGCAAAAACCCGTAGCAAAACGAAAGCATCTAACGCACTCATTATCGGCCGTAAAAAAGGCTAAGTGCTACGGATAAACAACCATAACTCAGCACTCAGTAACTCATAAATAAAGAGATGCCGCGTTCACTTAAAAAAGGCCCTTACGTCCACCACGCGCTGTTGGAAAAGGTGCAAAAAGCAAAACAAAGCAACCGCAAACAGGTAATCAAAACCTGGAGCCGTGCTTCGATGATCGTGCCCGACATGGTGGGCGAAACCATCGCGGTACACAATGGCAAAACGTTTGTCCCTGTTTTTGTAACTGAAAATATGGTAGGCCATAAGCTCGGAGAATTTTCCCCGACGCGCAACTTCCGTGGCCACGCCGGAAATAAAAAATAAACGCAATAATGGAAGCAGTAGCTAAACTGAGGAACTGTCCGATGTCGCCGCGCAAAATGCGCCTCGTGGTGGACAATATTCGCGGCCGCAAAGTGGTGGATGCGCTCAGCATTCTGAAGTACACCAACAAAGAAGCGGCAGTATGGCTCGAAAAGCTTGTGCTATCGGCAGTAAACAACTGGGAGCAGAAATCCGACCAGGTAGGTGCCGCCGATGACTACGGACTGTATATCAAAACAGCCTTTGTAGATCCGGGGAGCATTATTTACCGCTTCCTTCCGGCTCCGCAAGGCCGGGCATACCGGGTTCGCAAGCGTCGCAATCACGTCACCATCGTCGTCGAAAACGGGGTGGCTCTTGAAAACGAAGACGCCGAATAAACCTCCAAACCACTCATTCACACAATCACTCATTCCTACAATATAATGGGTCAAAAAGCAAATCCGATAGGCAATCGCTTAGGCATCATCCGGGGTTGGGATTCCAACTGGTATGCTGACAAGGACTATGGTCTTAAAGTGGTGGAAGACGAAAAAATTCGCAACTACCTGCGTGCCCGCCGCCCGAAAACGGCTACGGCAGACCCGCGCGACCGTAACAAACCGATGCAAAACGGTATCAGCCGTATTGTGATCGAGCGCACCATGCGCCGTGTTACCGTCACCATCCACACCAGCCGCCCCGGTATCATCATCGGTAAAGGCGGTAAGGAAGTGGACCTGATCAAGGAAGAACTTAAAGTGCTGACGGATAAGGAAGTGCAGATCAATATCTTCGAGATCCGCAAGCCCGAGCTGGACGCCAACATCGTCGGTGAACAGGTAGCCAAACAAATCGAAGCACGGATCAACTTCCGCCGCGCCGTTAAAGGCGCTATCCAGGGCTCCATGCGCGCCGGTGCGGAAGGTATCAAAATCCGTGTAAGCGGACGTTTGGGCGGCGCCGAGATTGCCCGTACGGAAGAATATAAAGAAGGACGTACGCCGTTGCATACGTTCCGTGCAGATATCGACTATGCCTGGGTGGAAGCCCAAACGGTTTACGGCAAAATCGGTATCAAAGTGTGGCTGTTCAAGGGTGAAGTCCTGCAAAAACGTGAACTGACTCCTTTTGCCGCAGCGGAAGGAACCGGCGGCGATCGCCGCGACCGTCGTGAAGGCGGTGGTGGAGAACAACGCCGCGAAGGCGGACGGGGTGGCGAACGCCGCGAAGGTGGCGAACGCCGCGAACGCCGCGAAGGCGACCGGGATCGCCGGGATGGAGGCAGTGGCGGTGGTGGTAACCGTGGCGGCGGCGGAAATCGCGGCGGCAGTGGCGGCGGTGGTAACCGTGGCGGCGGCGGCGGCGGTGGAAATCGCGGCGGCGGCGGCGGCGGCGGACGCCGGTAAAACCGACAACTAATTAACGACGTGTTAGGGGTATTCCATTTGAAAATCTTCTTCCACGTTGTACCTTTGCAGCCCTTTTAAAAAATCAGGGCTTGTAATTTAACGCAAAACACTGATTGACAGGCTTTTAAATTGTAATTAACGATGTTACAGCCAAAACGTCAAAAATATCGCAAACAGCAAAAAGGGCGCAACACCGGGTTGGCATACAAAGGCAGCTCCATTTCTTTCGGCTCATTCGGGTTGAAAAGTCTGGAATTCAGCCGCCTGACCAGCCGTCAGATCGAATCTGCACGTATCGCACTGACCCGTAATATGAAACGGGAAGGCAAGGTGTGGATCCGGATTTTCCCGGACAAACCCATTACCTCGAAACCCGCCGAAGTACGTATGGGTAAAGGTAAAGGTGCAGTCGACCACTATGTTTGCCAGGTACAACCGGGACGTATTTTGTTCGAGATCGAAGGTGTGAGTGAAGAACTCGCTCACGAATCTCTGCGCCTCGCCGCCCAAAAACTTCCGATTTTGTGCAAAGCGGTTACCCGCTACGACTACGAAAGATAATCATTCACAGGTTGACGAAAAATGCCGTTTATACCCGGCGTTACCGGCAACCTTTCTAAACAATAAAAAAACAATGGCAAAGGAGAATTTGAACGTTGCTACTATGACCGACGCTGATCTGCAAGCCCAACTGGCGAGCA
Organism: Lewinellaceae bacterium; assembly: GCA_016713985.1. Taxonomy (GTDB): domain Bacteria; phylum Bacteroidota; class Bacteroidia; order Chitinophagales; family Saprospiraceae; genus M3007. The sequence continues at coordinate 103,593 of JADJOD010000010.1, forward strand.
TGGAGCACGAGTATCAGCAAATGAAATTCGACCATGCAGTGAAAGGCCTCGGTAACCCGATGGAAATCCGCGAACTGCGCCGCAATATTGCCCGTATTCTTACGGAAGGCCGTAAACGCGAGATGGCAGCAATGTCGCCCGAACAACTGGAACTGCGTTCCAAACTACGCGCACGCCGCCGCCGTCAGAATTAATAAGAAAAAATTACATCTAAAATAGATGGAAGCAGTAGAAAGAAATCTTCGCAAGCAAAAAACCGGTGTGGTTGTTTCCAATAAAATGGACAAAACCATCGCCGTAAAAGTGGAGCGTCGTCTGATGCACCCGCTCTATGGAAAATTCGTAAAGCGCTCCAAAAAATTCTTCGCACACGACGAAGAAAACACTTGCAACCTCGGCGACGTGGTGCGGATCATGGAAACCCGCCCGCTCAGCAAAAACAAGCGCTGGCGCCTGGTTGAAATTATTGAAAGAGCAAAGTAATTTTCAGTTATCTGTTACTGGTTGTTGGTTATCAGTTCTTTGAGCCCAATAACCGAAGCCGATAACCGATAACCAATAACAAACATTGTCATGATTCAGCAAGAATCTCGTTTGAATGTGGCCGATAATTCCGGCGCGAAAGAGGTGCTCTGTATCCGCGTATTGGGCCATACCCGCCAACGCTATGCAGGCATCGGCGACACGATCGTCGTGACCGTGAAAGACGCTACGCCGGGAGGTATAAAAAAAGGCACCGTTTCAAAAGCGGTTATTGTACGCACCCGTAAGGAAATCCGCCGCCGCGACGGTTCCTACATCCGTTTCGACGACAACGCGGTGGTGCTGCTCAACGCCGCCGACGAACCCAGGGGAACCCGTATTTTTGGACCGGTTGCCCGCGAACTTCGCGATAAAGACTACATGCGTATCGTGTCTCTGGCGCCGGAGGTTCTTTAAACATATTGAAATTCAGAAATTTAGCGCATTTTTAAAATGGCTGCAAAACATAAAGTAAAACGCTTCGCACCGAAATTCCACGTCCGCAGGGGCGACCAGGTCATGGTGCTTGCCGGCGACTACAAAGGAAAAACCGGGCAAGTGCTCCAGATTTTTCCGGATAAAAACCGCGCTGTCGTGGAAGGAGTCAACATCGTGAAAAAACACGTGAAGGCCACCCAAAACGAAGAAGGTGGCATCCAGGAAATGGAAGCAACCATCCACTTGTCCAACCTGGCCGTCGTTGATCCGAAAACCGGTGAAGCAACGCGTGTTGGACGTCGCAATGAAAACGGCGAAAGTGTTCGCTATTCTAAAAAATCGGGAAACATCATTAAGTGATGAAATACGTACCGCGTCTTAAAACAAAATACCAACAGGATGTTGTACCTGCTCTCATGGAGCAGTTCAATTACTCCTCCGTTATGCAGGTGCCTCGTTTGGAGAAAATCTGCATCAACCAGGGTGTCGGTGAAGCAACCGGTGATAAAAAACTGGTGGATAACGCTGCCTCCGAACTCAGCACCATCACCGGCCAGAAAGCCGTGTCGACCAAGGCCCGCACTTCGGTGTCGAACTTTAAACTTCGCGAAGGAATGCCGATCGGCGTACGCGTGACATTGCGCGGCGAACGTATGTATGAATTCCTCGACCGCCTGATCTCGATCGCTTTGCCGCGTGTCCGCGACTTCCGCGGTGTAAACGACAAATCGTTCGACGGCCGCGGCAACTTTACCATCGGTGTGACGGAACAAATCATTTTCCCGGAAATCGACATTGACAAAGTGTCGAAAATCATGGGTATGGACATTACGTTCGTCACCACCGCTCAAACGGATGCTGAAGCTTTCGCGTTGCTGAAAGAAATCGGGATGCCGTTTGTAAAAAAATAAAAGACTCTCATTCTCAATTTGATATACGAGAAAAATGGCAAAGAAATCAGTCATAGCACGTGAGAAAAAACGCCAGCGCTTAGTCGCAAAATTCGCCGACCTGCGTAAAAAACTGAAAGAGGAAGGCGACTTTGATGCGTTGGACAAACTCCCGCGCAACTCCAGCTCCGTCCGGCTTCACAACCGCTGCCTGCTCACCGGCCGTCCGAAAGGCTACATGCGCAAGTTTGGAATTTGCCGTGTAAAATTTCGGGAAATGGCCCTGTACGGCAAAATTCCCGGAATTACCAAAGCGTCCTGGTAAAATCCGTTGTTCATGAAAAGTTGCCCCTGTTCGTTTGTATTTTTGAAACGAACCAGCCGCAACTAAGAACCAACAACTATCAACCAACAACTATCAACTTTTTGATAAAATGCACGTCACTGACCCGATAGCAGACTATTTGACCCGCATCCGCAACGCGCAGATGGCCGGTCATCGCATCGTAGAGATTCCGTCGTCAAAACTGAAAAAGGCGATCACGGAAATTCTGTACGACCAGGGTTATATTCTCAAATACGCATTCGAGGATAAAAACGCCGATAATAAGCAGGGGCTGATCAAGATCGCCCTGAAATATGACCCGGCAACCAAACAACCGGTCATTCGTGAACTCGTACGGGTCAGCCGCCCGGGTCTTCGCAGATTCTCCGGCTCCACCAGCATTCCCCGCATTTTCAATGGTTTGGGTACGATGATCGTCTCTACTTCCAGGGGGGTAATGACGGACAAAAAAGCGCGTGAGATGAATGTCGGCGGCGAATTGCTCTGCTACATTTCCTAAGAAACCAAGAACCAGCAACTAAGAACATAAGAATTCGATTTCGATATGTCACGTATTGGTAAATTGCCGATCAGTCTTCCCGATAAAGTGGAAGTTTCAATCACCTCCGATAACACGGTCACGGTGAAAGGCCCGAAAGGCGCCCTTTCCCAAAAAATTGATCCTGATATCAGCGTTAAAGTGGAAGACGGGACCCTTACGGTCGCCCGCCCGACCGAACAGAAACGCCACAAGGCACTGCACGGCCTCTATCGCGCATTGATCAATAATATGGTGGTTGGTGTAAGCCAGGGCTATACCCGGGAAATGGAAATCATTGGTGTGGGCTATCGTGTTGAAAATCAGGGCAATCTCCTGACCTTCACGATCGGTTATTCGCACCCGGTGATGTTTTACGTTCCTTCCGAAATCAAAGTGACGACGGCCATGGAGAAAGGTTCTCCCCCGCTGGTTCGCTTAGAAGGTATCGACAAGGAGTTGCTGGGGCATGTATGCGCCAAAATACGCTCCTTCCGCAAACCGGAGCCTTACAAAGGAAAAGGTATCATGTTCAAAGGTGAACAAGTCCGCCGCAAAGCAGGTAAAACTGCCGGCTCTAAAAAATAATCAATGCAAATCCGGTCGGAAATCGGAATTGCCCAAATTGATAAATAACGATGAAACGTACAAAACAGCAAAGCCGCCAGCGTATTCACCTGCGTATCCGCAAGAAGGTGAACGGCACTCCGGAGTGCCCGCGCCTCTGCGTCTTCCGCTCGAACAAAGAAATTTATTGCCAGATCATCGACGATACCAAAGCCCATACGCTGGCAGCAGCCGGCTCGAAAGGCATCGACGGTACGAAGACGGAAAAGGCTGCCGCAGTGGGCAAAATCATTGCTGAAAAAGCGAAAAATGCCGGTATCGAAACCATTGTTTTTGACCGGGGCGGTTACCTCTATCACGGCCGTGTAAAAGCTCTTGCCGACGGCGCCCGTGAAGGTGGACTGAAATTTTAACCTGTCTCATATTAGCACATCGAATATAAAATGGCTAAGCAAGAAAGAGAAAGAGATAATGCCCGCAATTCCGACGAATCGGGCCTCAAAGAAAAACTCGTGTCGCTCAACCGTGTGGCAAAAGTCACCAAAGGCGGCCGGACCTTCAGTTTCGCTGCCGTAGTTGTGGTGGGCGACGGCAAAGGCCAGGTAGGCCAGGGACTTGGCAAGGCACGTGAGGTGTCCGAAGCCATCGCCAAAGCGGTAAAAGATGCCGAAAAAAACCTGATCAAAGTACCGATCATGAACGGCACCATTCCGCATGAGGCTCATGGCAAATACGACGCCGGACGTGTACTCATCAAACCCGCCGCTCACGGTACGGGTGTGATTGCCGGAGGCGCCATGCGTGCAGTGCTCGAAATGGCGGGTGTTCACGACGTTTTGGCCAAGTCGCAAGGCTCGTCCAATCCGCACAACGTGGTAAAGGCTACACTTGCAGCCCTTGCCAGCTTGCGCAGCCCGGTCGAAGTAGCGCGTCAGCGCGGCATTTCGCTGGAAAAACTCTTCAATGGCTAAACGGGCTATCAGTTATCGGTGATTAGTTATTGGTTATCAATTCCGCTCTTTTTTATGCTGAATACGAATAACAGATAACCGGATAACTGACAACCATGAACCAAGAATAAGCAATGAGCAAAGTAAAAATTACTCTCGTCAAAAGCCCGATCGATAAAACGAAACGGCAAAAAGACACGCTGAAGGCATTGGGCTTTCGCAAGGTAAACCAAACGGTGGAGCATGACGCAACCCCGCAAATTCATGGAATGCTGCGCGTGGTCAACCACCTCGTTCAGGTTGAAAACGCCTGATACGATTTATTTAAATACTTGACATTCAACTAAAAACCTGTGAGGCTCGTCCTTTACAGGTTTTCATATCGAATAAAAACGGCAATGGAACTTTCTAATCTTCGCCCGGCAAATGGTTCTGTAAAAACGCGTAAGCGCATTGGTCGCGGCACGGGCTCGGGTCGCGGCGGCACTTCCACACGTGGTCACAAAGGGGATAAAGCCCGCAGCGGCTCCAAAGAAAAACGTCACTTCGAAGGTGGTCAAACGCCTATGCAGCGTCGCCTGCCGAAACGTGGTTTTAAGAACGTCAACCGCCTCGAATACGTACCGCTCAACCTGGGCAAACTGGAAAACTTAGTGAAGACTACCGGCAACGGTAACGTGGATGTGGCAGCCTTAGTGGCAGCCGGCGTAGCCAAAGCTTCCGATAGAATCAAAATATTGGGCAATGGCAAACTGACATCCAAAGTGTCTATCAAGGTGCACGCTATTTCGGCCTCGGCCAAAGCTGCGATTGAAGCAGCCGGCGGAAGCGTTGAACTCGTTTAAATCTTACTTCGTAAATGAAACTGTTTACGGTTATCAAAAATATCTGGAGTATTAAAGAACTCCGTCAGCGCATCCTTTTTACCCTTGCGCTGTTGCTGATTTATCGCATTGGTACGTTCGTGGTACTTCCCGGGGTGGTTCCTGCCGCGCTTGAAAAAAGCGCCAGCAACCGCAGCGCCAACGACCTTTTGGGTTTGATCAACGTATTCACCGGGGGAGCGTTCGACAATGCGGCGATTTTTGCATTGGGAGTAATGCCGTATATCACGGCGTCCATTATCGTGCAATTGCTCGGTTTTGCGGTTCCGTACTTCCAGCGCCTTCAAACGAAAGAAGGTGAAAGCGGCCGCAAACGCCTCAACCAAATCACCCGTATTCTTACCGTTGCCATTACCCTCGTACAAGGCGGCGGCTACCTTCAACTTATTCGCAGTATTCCCGGAGCCATTTCGCCGGAAATTCCCGATGGTTTGTTCTGGTTTACCAATATCATCATTCTCACCGCCGGTACGATCTTTTGTATGTGGCTTGGGGAACGTATTACGGATAAGGGAATTGGCAACGGCGTATCGCTGATCATTCAGGCGGGTATTATCGCGAGGCTGCCACAAGCATTTGTTTTTGAATTCCAAAAGCTCTTTGGCGACAACAAACCCTTGCTTTTCTTCCTCGAACTGGCCCTGTTCTTCGTGATCGTACTGGCCACTATCCTTGTAATTCAGGGAGTCAGGAGGATACCGATTCAGTTTGCCAAACGAATGGTGGGGCGTTCCGGATCTTCTCTGCCTACCGCCGGTGCGCGCGATTACCTTCCGTTGAAGGTCAACTCTGCCGGCGTTATGCCGATTATTTTTGCTCAGGCACTCATGTTCCTTCCCGCTACGGTGATCCAGTATGTTTCCGGCACCGATGTGAATACCGGGCGGGTGCACATGTTCAGCGATATATACTCCCTGGGTTACAACCTGGCTTTTTCAGCCTTATCGTGATTTTTACCTATGTATATACGGCGTTGATGATCAACCCGACCAATTACGCGGAGTACCTGAAACGAAGCAATGCATTTATACCGGGTGTAAAACCCGGCGAAGCGACATCCGACTATATTGAAAATATCATGTCGAGGATCACGCTTCCGGGTGCTATCTTCCTCGGATTCATCGGCATCCTGCCATCCATTGCAGCCACACTTGGCGTCAACCAGCAATTTGCGCTTTTTTTTGGCGGTACAACGTTGCTGATCATGGTGGGTGTTGCACTGGATACCCTTCAGGTGATCGAAAGTTATTTGCTTACACAGAAATACGATGGTCTGATTAAATCGGGCCGCATACAGGGACGCTCGACAACTGGGGTTCAGATCGGACAACCGCAATAAAATGACGGGACTTTTTGCGAGCGGAAATGAAGGCAAACGAGTCTTCTTTAAAACAAACGACGAAATCGAGTTGATGCGACAAGCCAATCTGCTTGTTTCAAAAACGCTGGGTTACGTTGGCACACTGCTCAAACCGGGGGTTACCGGTGCTGAAATTGACAAGGCTGCCGAAACATTCATTCGGGATCATAAAGGGACACCGGCATTTAAAGGTTATCACGGATTCCCATCCACCCTGTGTGTTTCTTATAACGATATAGTGGTGCATGGTATTCCGGGGCAAAGAGCGTTTAAAGAAGAGGATATTGTTTCCGTGGATTGTGGGGTCGAACTGGAAGGTTATTACGGCGATGCGGCTTTTACCTTCGCGTTTGCCGCAGTGGAAGATTCGACTATGGAATTGCTGCGTGTCACTTATGCCTCGCTTTACAAAGGACTTGAGCAGGCGGTACACGGGAAGCGGATCGGCGATATTTCATTCGCCATTCAGGACTATTGTGAACGTCAGCACAAATACGGGGTGGTCAGGGATCTGGTTGGACACGGCATTGGGCGTTCGTTGCATGAAGACCCGGAAGTACCCAATTACGGCAAACGCGGCAAAGGCCCGTTGATGATGGAAGGGCTGGTGCTGGCTGTAGAGCCGATGATCAATCTGGGCGTAAAGGATGTTTACCAGGATACCGACGGTTGGACGATCCATACGAAGGACAGAAAGCCAAGTGCACATTACGAACACTCGGTAGCAGTCCGGAAAGGAAAGCCCGATATCCTCTCAACACACGAATTCGTTTTGGAGGCTATAAAAAATAATAATTCTTTGCGGGAAGTTTCCCCAAAAAATTAGACCTTTGCACCCCGAAATTGACAAGAGCCTTTTTATGGCAAAAGAAGATATTATCAAACAAGACGGCGAGGTTGCGGAAGCGCTCTCCAATGCAAACTTTAAGGTTCGCTTAGAGAACGGCCACATTATCCTGGCTACCATTTCCGGTAAGATGCGTATGAATTACATACGGATTTTGCCTGGCGATAAAGTCTCCGTTGAAATGTCGCCCTACGACCTGACACGCGGCAGAATCATTTACCGCTACAAATAACCCTGATAACCAACGAGTTAACAAGAATTTTTGTAAACTGAACAATACGACCCGTCATGAAAGTCAGACCGTCCATTAAAAAGCGTTCTGTCGATTGCAAGATCGTTCGCCGTAAAGGTAAACTGTACGTGATCAACAAGAAAAACCCCAAGTTCAAGCAACGGCAGGGTTAACAATTCCGGTTCGCCACCGGGAAGGTTCGTTGAACAGACATCGACGAAACCGGCCAGTGCGAATCAAAATCGGATCAATCATTCAATTGCATCAATAAATTAACCGAATAATATGGCACGTATCGCTGGTGTGGATCTGCCCCGTAATAAAAGAGGGGTCATTGGCCTGACCTATATTTTTGGCATAGGCTCCTCTACGTCGAAAGCCATTCTCGACAAAGCGGGTATCGACGAAAACACCAAAGTGGAGAACTGGACGGACGATAATATCAAAACCATCGCCCGGATCATTTCGGAAGACTATAAAACCGAAGGCCAACTCCGCTCGGAAGTTCAACTCAATATCAAACGCCTTATGGATATCGGCTGTTACCGGGGTTTGCGCCATCGTAAAGGTTTGCCTTTACGTGGTCAGCGCACTCGTACCAACGCCCGTACCCGTAAAGGCAAGCGTAAAACGGTGGCTAACAAGAAAAAAGCTACGAAATAAAATTAGTTTGAATGTTGAAATAAGGCGCCCGAAGATGTGCTTCCGGTTCCAAAATTCAACATGCAAACGCCAAAACCTTTTCAATAATGGCAAAAGGAGCTGCAAAAAAAGTTGTCAAGCGTAAAGTAAAGATCACGCCGGAAGGAATTGTCTTCATTCAAGCCAGTTTCAACAACATCATTATTTCCATCACCAACAAACAGGGTGAAGTGGTGTCCTGGGCTTCCGCCGGCAAAGCGGGCTTCCGCGGGTCGAAGAAAAATACACCTTATGCTGCCCAGGTAGCGGCCAACGACGCTGCCAAAACAGCATTCGACGCTGGCATTCGCTCGGCGGAAGTGTTCGTAAAAGGACCGGGTTCCGGTCGTGAAGCGGCGATCCGCGCGATTGACCAGTCCGGTATCAAAGTTACGGTGATCAACGACGTAACTCCAATGCCACACAACGGTTGCCGCCCGCCGAAACGCCGCAGAGTTTAATTAACTGTCTTTCAGGTCATTACAATTGCCGGTTCACAAAAACCCGGATTATTGCCTGACTTGTCGACCGCATTTTTTATTGCATACATTCCAATAATATGGCTCGTTATACAGGACCAACAACCAAGAAAGCACGCGCCTTTGGCGATTCGATCTTCGGATACGACAAGTACTTTGAGCGCCGCAAATACCCGCCGGGCCAGCATGGCCAGTCGCGTAAGAAGAAGCAGGTCTCGAACTACTCGCAGCAATTGTCTGAAAAGCAAAAAGCGAAGTATACGTACGGTGTGCTGGAACGCCAGTTCCGCAAAACCTTCAACAGCGCCACACGTCGCCACGGTGTTACCGGCGAAGTATTGCTGCAACTGCTGGAAGCGCGTCTGGACAATACGGTTTACCGTCTTGGTATCTCCCCAACCCGTCGCGGCGCCCGTCAATTGGTCGGCCACCGGCACATTTCGGTAAACGGCGAGATCGTGAATATCCCTTCGTACACGCTGAAACCCGGCGATGTAGTTGCCGTTCGTGGCAAGTCGAAAGGTATGGAAGTTATTACCATCCACGCCGGCGCCAAAACAAATAACGTACGGCAGTTCGGATGGCTTGAATGGAACCCCGATACTATGCAGGGTAAATTTCTTACCTACCCGCAGCGCGACCAAATACCGGAGAAAATAAACGAACAGCTGATCGTAGAGTTGTATTCGAAGTAATACCAGGATAAGAAAAAGGTTGGCGCTCGAAACCGAACGCCAACCATTTTCGCGTTTATACGTTTCAATCTTTCGATCTTTCCTTTCCGCCCTCAAAATCATTGATTTCCCACCTTTTTCAAATTTGGAGCGTTCCACAATATGAGTATTCTCAATTTCCAGAAGCCCGACAAGATTCTTTTGCAAAAAGCAACGGATTTTGAAGGCACTTTTGAATTTAAGCCGTTGGAGCCGGGTTTTGGCCAGACGGTGGGCAATTCACTTCGCCGCGTCCTCCTTTCTTCCCTCGAAGGTTATGCCATCAGCGCTGTGCGCCTCGGTGGTGTTGACCACGAGTTTGCTACAATGCGTGGGGTGGTCGAAGACGTAGTGGATATCGTGCTCAATTTGAAGCAAGTACGCCTCAAACCGGTCGTTCAGGACGACAAAAATACGCAGGAAAAAATCTACCTGACCATCAGCGGTCGGGAAGAATTCCGCGCCGGCATGATTGAAGAGTTCAACAACGTCTTCAAAGTTATGAACCCGGACCTGCTGCTTTGCCGCATGGAGCCTTCGGTCAACCTCGAACTGGAGCTGACCATCACCAAAGGCCGCGGCTACCAGCCCGCCGACGACGGTGCACCCAAAGATGCGGCCATCGGCGTAATTCCGATCGACGCCATCTACACCCCGATCAAAAACGTGGCCTACAAGGTGGAAAACACCCGCGTTGGCCAGCGTACGGACTACGAAAAACTGACTATCGACGTAAAAACGGACGGCACCATCCACCCGGAAGAGGCTATCCGTGAAGCAAGCCGTATCCTGATCCAGCACCTGATGCTGATCACGGACGACAATATCACGTTTGATACGCCGGCCAGCCGTGAGGAAAATGTGGTGGACGAACACATCCTCCACATGCGTAAACTGCTGAAGACCTCGCTTGAAGACCTCGACCTCAGCGTACGCGCGTACAACTGCCTCAAAGCCGCCAAAATCAATACCCTGGCGGAATTGGTCCGGTACGACACACACGAACTCCTCAAATTCCGCAACTTCGGTAAAAAATCGCTGGTGGAAATTGAGGAACTGCTCCAGGACAAAGGCCTGACTTTCGGCATGGACCTGGCGAAATACAAATTAGACGAAGAGTAAATAATGATGAATGATGAATGATGAATGATGAATGATGAATGATGAATGATGAATGACGGGCGGCTCTAACGACTGTCGGTACATTCCTGATAATTCATCACTCATCATTTATAATTCATCATTCATCACTCATCATTCATCATTCATCATTCATCATTCATCATTTTATAAAAAGTGTGGTAACCGTAGAGCGGACTTTGAAATGAGAAATTGGATGTAAAATGATTCATCATTCATCATTCATCATTCATCATTCAAACAGTTCTTGCCCCGGTGCCACCACCTAAACAAACAGGTACCGTAACATGAGACACGGAGATAAAATCAACAACCTCGGACGCACCGCGTCGCACCGCCGCGCCCTTTTGGCAAACATGGCGATTTCGCTTATCGAACACAAACGGATCACCACAACACTTGCAAAGGCAAAAGCCCTGCGCCGTTATGTGGAACCACTTGTGACGAAAGCAAAAGACAATACAACCCACTCGCGCCGCGTCGTTTTCAGTTATTTGCAAAATAAAGAAGCCATTACCGAACTCTTCGGACCGATTGCCGATAAAATCGGCGACCGCCCGGGCGGTTATATGCGCGTCATCAAACTCGGTTTCCGCCGGGGTGACGGCGGCGAAACGGCCATGATCGAATTTGTAGATTTCAACGAAACCTACAACCCGAATGCCGGTAAAGTCCGCCAAACCAAAAAAACACGCCGCGGCGGCAGAAGGTCTTCCGCACCAGCAGCGGTGGTTGCCGAAACGGCTGCCGCACCGGTGGCTGAAGAAGTTGTAGCAGTAGCTGAAGAACCGGCCGTGGAAGAAGTGGTGGCACAGGCCGAAGAAATAGCAGCCGCACCGGTTGTTGAAGAAACCGTAGCCGCTGCCGAAGAAACGGTGGAGGTCGCTGCTGAAGCAACAAACGAAGCCGCAGATGCCGTGGCAGAAGAGGCTGCCGAAGAAGAAAAGAAAGACGACGAACAGGCATAATACGAGTACGACCTGACGTTGTAGAAAAATAGAAGGCGATGTCCCGTTTGGGGCATCGCCTTTTTGCTTTTGGATAATTGGTCCATGTGTACTGCAAAACACGCGTTTCGCTGTACACTTTCTATCCGTTATTTGTGTATCCGGTTCACTAAGTTCTCCACGACATAACGTTTCATGTTGGTCTGAAAATCGTCCACACGTGTTTCGAGGCGTTTGATGAAGATGCTGACGACGATACCCAGGCCGATGGCCAGAATCGTGGCGAAAAAGGCAGTACCCATAGAACCGATGAGCGATTGAATGTCGTTGGAGGAAACAGCGGGTGTGACGGCGGCAGTTGCCGTGGAAAGGCCGGCTGAAACCACTGGTTTTACGTCGCCGAGACTCATGATGGCCTGTGCCATACCCCATACGGTGCCGAGCAGACCGAAAGCCGGAATCAGGGTCTGGCAGGTGCTGATCAGCCAGAAGTCTTTTTCCAGCGTTTTGCGCTGCATTTCACTGACGGATTCCACGAGGGACAGGGTTTCACCGGTGGAGTTTTCAGAGCGGAACTTGGTAGCGGCCTGTTTTACCAGGTCCGTCAACATCCGCGGGCCCATGCGTTTTTCCGCCTCGATGGCTTCCAGTTTGATCCGGTTCACGTCTTCGGGATACAGTACGTATTGCTCCGTCTCGGGCAACAACTTCGCCATATAAGCACTTTCTTCCTGTTGCATCCTTTTGCCGATAGCAATGGCTTCAAAAACACAGATGAAAAAACAGGTGAACGTACAGGCCTGAATAATGCCTTCGGGCAATTTACCGCCGAGTGCAAAAAAGAAGGTTTCCATGGAAGAGCCGGCCGGCGCCGAGTGATAACCGAATGCCGCTACAACGGCGATGAAAAATGCTACGCCGAAACCGGCCAGGATCTGAAAATTTTTATGTGCGAACATGTTTTTGTTGTTTGTAAGTGTTAGAGGTTTGAAGGTTTCAGGGTTTCAGAGGTTTCAGGGTTTCAGAGGTTTCAGGGTTTCAGAGGTTTCAGGGTTTCAGAGGTTTCAGGGGTTTCAGAGTTTAAGGGTTTCAGAGGTTTCAAGGTTTAAGGGTTTCAGAGGTTTCAGGGTTAAACGCAACGACAACCCAACCCTTAAACCCTTAAACCCTTAAACCCCCTTGAAACCCTTCTTTCATCCCCATTTGCCGTTTTTCCCGCCCGAGGCCTTTTTTGCAGGCTCGGAGGCGGGTTTGGTCGCCGTGGGGGTGGGTGTTTCAGGAGTGGTGTCCGTTTGGGATGCAGCGGGTAGTCTCGACAGGTATTTCCAGGCCCGACGGCTGGATCGTGAAAGTGCCGGCAGAGACCCAGTCGCCGGCGCTGCCATCAACGGCAAAGGTTCCGAACGAATAGGTTTGTGTTTTTTGGCCTGTCGGGATGATTTTTCCGAACATGCCGAACGATTTCCGGCCCTCACTTTTTTGTCCGCGTTTTACACGAACCAGCACTTCATATGTACCGGGCTGAATTTCAGCCTGGTAGAAATAACCCAGCGATTTTTCATATTGAAACCCGTTGTCCTGGAATTTGCTGGCCCGGCCGGGTTTCCAGGTGCGGTTGCCCTGGCGCAGCATAAACTCCACGGAGGTTTTCGACTGGTCGGCCTGCTGGAGCAGGATGGTCACCGCGCCTTTGGTCTGTTTCATCAGGTCCACGGCAACGGGGTCTTGCGGAGTTGATGCCGGCTTGTTTGTTGAAGTGGGTTGCGGATTGTCGGGTTTCGGATCCGCCGTTGGCTGGTTGGGTTTGGGCGATTGAACGTAGGGTTCGACGGGCCGGTTGCCCGATGTCCTGCCAGCCTGCGGTTCTGCCGGTTTGCTCCACCAACTGCGGGGTTTGGATACTTCCGCCTGCTTTTTCGGCGCGGCTTTTTGCTCTTTGACGGGTGGGTTGACCGGAACCGGCGGTACACCGGCCAAGCGGGTGTTGAGAAAGTTCAGAATGATAAACACGCCGAGCGTATTCAGCAGAATATCGAGCGCCGATATAAAGAGCGGATTAATGCCTTTGTGCGTCATAATTTATACGTTTACAGGTTTGTGGGCCAATGGAGTAGCGGCTTTTGGAGCAACGAATGGCAACGCAGGGCGAACCTGAAGTTTGGCGTTGCAATGGCTGCAACGTTCGGCTTCGCTCGTATTCGCGTGCTGGCAGTTCCAGCAGGGCAGGGTAGCGTCGGGTTGTGATGCCAGGGGCTTCGGATTGCCGGGAAGTTTGACGTTGCAGTGGCCGCAACGGGTCGTTTCCGACGACGTCGTATGGCCGCAGTTCGGGCAGTTCATGACAAGTCTTTTTTATGGATGGGTGACAAGTGGAGTTTAGACAGGATTTACATGTCTTTGCCGATTGCGGAGAGTTCGCCCGGTACCGGTGACAAGTGAAGTTTAGACAGGATTTACATGTCTTTGCCGATTGCGGAGAGTTCGCCGGTACCGTGACAAGGAAGTTTTGACAGGATTTACATGTCTTTGCCGATTGCGGAGAGTTCGCCCGGTACCGGTGACAAGTGAAGTTTTGACAGGATTTACATGATCTACAGGTAGTTATAGACCACTAAATGCCGCCTAAACACCGTTTGAAGGCTTATTGCCCGATATAGTGCATGTAGGATACCCCGATCATAAAATTCCGGTTCTTCAGGCCATCCACATTCAGGTTGCGCAGCCCGTGGGTGTAGCGCAGGTCGAGGCCGATTTCCCCGTTTTCGAGCAGAAAAAGCAGGCCGGCGCCGGCATTGAGGCTCAGGTCGAAACCTTTGTAGGTATCGTAGCGCCCCGAACCCATTTCGATCTGGTATTCCGAACGGTCGGTGTTGGTGTCTGCCGCGCCGTCGCCGGCCGGAAATTCATACGTGATCTCTTCACGTCCTTTGCCGTTGAGGCCAAAGGAAAGAGCCGGACCAAGCGCTACATAAGCGCCGATATTGCCGCCGCCGAAGTTTTTTTCCACCATGACGGGGATGTCTAAGTAGTTCAACGTTTCCTTTTGGCGGTAATCGATCACCTTGTACGTTGCAGGGTAGCCGAAATCGGGTCCTTCCCAGAAAATGCTGCTTTCGCTGCTCAGGTTGACGCCGCGTTGGGTGAACGCTACTTCAGGCTGCAACGTAAAGCGGTTGCCGAGGTTGATTTCCATAAAGGCTGCAAGGCCGAGCCCCGGGCGCAGCGCAGCGTCGTACACGTCGTTGTATTCTTTGTTCAACTTGTAGGTTGAAAAACTTACCGCCGGACGAATCCCGAAGCCGCTGATCTGGGCGGAAACGATCTGGACGATTGCAATAAATACCGGAAGCAAAATCAGTTTTTTCATGTCAGTCAATTTTTTTTGCGAAGTGATTTTTGATTGATTTGTGCTTCTTTGTGCAGGGGCTGTTCAATACGTAACCTCATCCTTCGTTTTTTAGGAAAACCATAACGTATTCACCCGTTTTTTTGCGTAAAACGTTAAGTTCACGCTAACAAACACCCCAACAGCGGGCATTGTGAATTAGACTTCTTGCAAAAGTGCCTGTTCAGTTGAAACCGGCCCTTTTTCCCGGCGGAGGCCGGCGAGTACATTTTATTTCAAACCGTGGTTACCTTTCGCCCTTCAAGTGCACTAATGGCGACAAACACCAACCAGACCGACGAAACATTGCTCTCCGCCATACGAAGCGGCGGCCAGGCACGGGAAAACGCGTTGCGCTACCTGTATTTGTTGCCGGGTTTGCGTGAAACAGTCGCGCGGTTTGTGCTCGACAACGGCGGCAACCGGAGCGATGCACAGGATGTGTTTCAGGAAGCGTTTGTATTGCTCGATCGCAACCTGCGCGAGGGGCGTTTTGAAGGGAAAAGCGCTCTGACGACCTATTTCGTGGCCATCGCCAAATGGCGCTGGGTGACCTTGCGGCGGCAACAGGGGCGATACACTGAAATCTCGCCCGCACAGTACGACGGAGCAGTGGAGAGCCCCGAAGCCGAAACCCTGCGCGCCGAGCACCGCGAATTGCTGGCCGGGGCTATGGGGCAGATCGGAGAGCGCTGCCGGGAGTTGTTGCGCTTGTATCAATTGGATTACAGCATGGAGGAAATCGCCGGAAAAATGGGGTATTCGGGCGCGGACACGGCCAAAAAAGAGGCATTTCGATGCCGGATGCGTTTGCGGGAAGTTTTGGAGAACGATCCCTTATGGGCGGATGTAAATGCATGAGACAAGTTGAAATTTTTGACAGGATTTACATGATCTACAGGTTGTTTTTTCTAAAAACAGGCCCCTAACCTGTAGATCATGTAAATCCTGTCAAAAATTTCAACTTGCAAAACATCTTCATTTTCACGTCTCAACCCCGCTAAACCTTTCTAAACCTGTCATTGCCATGAACCGCGACGAACAAATATTCGACAAAATAGAAGCGTACCTGCGGGGCAATCTGTCCGCGCCGGATGCCGCTGCTTTCGAAGCGGAAATAGCTGCCGACCCGGAACTGGCCCGGTTAGTGAAAACGCATCGCCTGGAACGGCAGGGCCTTGAATGGCTCGTCGAGCGCGACCTGCTGGCGAAAATGAATACCTGGGAACGGGAGGCCGAACAACAAGAAACGACGCCTGCACTGCGCATAAGCTTCGTGCGGCGCTGGTGGGCAGCGGGTGTGGCGGCTCTGCTCGTGCTCGGCGTTTTCGGCTGGTGGCTGCTGCAAGCTCCGTCGGATGTCGGCGGGCCGCCGCCAGTGGTCTCCGTTCCGAAACCCAAACCTCCGATCGCCGCCCCGCCCAAAACGACACCCCGGCCTTCGCCCAAGCCGCCCACTGCCGGCTCTGACGACGACCGGGTTGCCGGGACTGCCCAGCCGAAACCTTCCCAACCCGCACCATCCCTGCCGCCGGCCGTGAAGCCGCCCGCCACCCCGCCCGTGCCTGCGGTTGATTATCCCGCGTTGGCTTCCACGTATTACAAGGAATCGGATTTTATGCAAAAATCCGGCAACGGCGGTATCGACCCGCCCGGTTACGGCCAGGCGCTCGACAGTTACCGCTCCGGCAAATTCGACTAGGTGGAAAAATTGCTGAAACCGGTTTTGAAACTGAATCCCAATGCCTTGAAAACGAAAGAGTTACTCGCTCATTCTTTGTATAAAAACGGACGTTACGACGAGGCTATTCCTTATTTCCGGGAATTGGCCAATTCTAAGGACAAAGCCATTTCCGAACGTTCGGAGTGGGCGCTGGCGCTGGCCTTGCTGCACAAAATGCCCGCGCAGAAGGCGCTGCTGAACCGGGCGCTGGATCAGATTTTGGCGAAGCCGGGGCATACGTTTGGGGGGAGGGCGAGGGAGGTGAGGGGGAGAGTGGGAGGGTGAGTTATTTTACCCAGAGGAAGGCGCGAAATAGAGACCCCCGTGTGCCCTATAGTAGGTATAATAAGTTTCCCTCAACAGTCCATAAATTTGCTGAATCCCATAACTGCCCGTCAAAAATAATATCCATCTGGAGAAAAATCTACTCAGTTACGTAGCCTCGTGGCTTCAATACGTAGTAAATTTGCCCCATATCCAGATCCCAAATTTTACAGTATTATCAGAAGCCCCGGTTAACAAGTCTTTCCGTCCCTTGAAAAAAAGCTACGAGTTTCAAAACCGTGCCCTTGGAAGGGTCATTAAATCTTTGCCGGTTGCCAAATCCCATAATTTGATATTTTCTTTTGAAGAAGTAACCAATTTCCGCCCATCTGGAGAAAAAGCATCAAAAACCCATTATGGCCTTTGAGGTTCATTATTACTTGACCGTTTCCTAAATCCCAAATTTTAACTGAATTATCTAAGACCCTGTAGCAAATGCTGCCCATCCAAGGAGAAAAACAATGCCCACCGATTGTATCGCCATTTTCTGAAGGTCATCAAGGTTTTGCCAGTTCTTAGAATCCAAGATTTTGTGGATGTTCCGTCATAATCGCTAATTGCCGCCCGTCTGGCGAAGAATGCCAACCCTCGTGTCCTTTAACCAACAAAGCTCATATTCTCCGCTTCTTAAATTCCAAATTTCGTGTCAACCGATTTTGAAAAGCTGCAAATATTTACCATCAGGTGAAATATCGCCACTATTAACGCCATACATATTTGCATTAAATGTGTTTATTTCCAAGCCCTCAAGAGTCCATAGTTTTACTGTGTTATCTATACTCCCCGTCACCACATACCTCCCCGGCGGCAAACCCGCACTCGTATCCACTATCCCCCCTCCTTCCGTAGCACCTGGCACAACAACCGGCGCAGTCGTTGATGGAATATTTATGGGTTTTTCCTTGTCCTTGCCAAGCGTATCAACTGCAGGTTGCTTTTCATTGGCGACCACGACGGAGGCCGTTTGCAAGCGCAGCGACCGCCCTTTATCGCGCACGTACAGCGCCATTTGATATGTTCCGGGAAGTGAATAACTGATGGAGAGGCGGGGCTTTTCAGTAGCACTAAAATAGGTAAATATGGGGTAATTGAGGTAAGGTAGTCCCCCGGAAGGCCTTTTCCCGTTGATGGTCTCATAAGCATTGAGTTCATAAGACGCTCCCGGAGTAACTTCGGTCAGGATCACTTCAAATTCCTCACCCGCCACCGGCTGCCCTATCACCCGAAACCGCCCCTTTATCTCCGGCTCAACCGGCTTATCTCCCTCGCACCACGTCACCGCGCGCCGGTAATCATAATCCAGCGTATCCAGCTGTGCCGCCAGCCGGAAAAGGATGCAGGCGCTGTCTTTTTGGGTGGCGGCGTAGTTGAGGGCGCGGTTGTAAAGTTCGGCGGCGAGGTTGGCGCGGGCTTCGGCGTACAATTGAATGATCGCCGTGTCGGATGATATATCGGAATACACGTTCACAAAATTGATACCGTCAACCGAAGTACGCAGCGGGAATTTGTTAAAATCGAAGGCTCCGGGCTTGAATAAACGGATCGTCGTATCCACTTTTGCAATCGGGACAGTCCTGACTTCATTTCTGGTTTGATACTCCGAAAACAAAACCTTGCAGTACATGTCTTTGAGGCAAAGCGAAAGCGTTGTTCCGTTTTCCACCACTTCCGCCGTTTCATAAAAACACTCGTCTGTTTGAATGTTATACGGCCAAAACGCCCCTACACCTGCCAAAACCCAGATCGGCAGCGCCCACAACAAATCTTTCCAGCGACCTTTCCAGCCCAGGGCAGGGTGGCCGGCGGGGTACACGTATTTTTTCCAGGCTTCGGGCACCACGAAGTCGAGCGCCGAACGCGGGCGGTCCAAATATTTGAGCACCGTAAAATCGGGCCTTGCGCCCGCTTCCAAGCGGCGGGCGATCTCGCGTTCCAGTTCTTTTTTGCGCGCGGGGTCCTGCGCAGCGAGCCATTCGTTGAGGGCGATGTTGAGCGCATAGTCGTCGTAAGCCGCCGAGTTTTGGGGCGGCGGATTTTGGCGCAGCAAATCAGCCAGCGCGGCGCGCAGACGGATGAGCAGCGCCGGGTCGTTGCGTTCCAGCCAGTCGAGCAGGGCGGCGCGGGCATTTTGGGGGATGGCGCCGTCGACGAACCAGCGTATGCGGAACAAACGCAACAGGTTTTCAATCGTAACCAAAGACTCCTCCGGGTCCTCCAAAGCAAGGGAGCCCCTCTCTTTCGGGAGCGTCTGCCTGCTGCCTGCTGCGGACTGCCCACTGCCTGCTGCTCCTGCCAACTGCCGTCCCATCCACAAGGTCAGATCCCAGTGCAGCGAGGGATAAATGGCGCAGGCGGCCACCCAACGCAGCATTTTCGGGTCGAACTGGAGCATCAGCGTGGAGATGGGGTCGTCGGCGTCGGGCTGGAACACGGAGTGGGGCGCGTCCTTCACGTGTTTTTGCCAGTCCTCGAAGCGGGCGTCCTGACCCACGTCGAGTTCGTCCACCCAAAAACCCAGTCCTTGCAGGGTGGCGGGTAAAAGTGTAAAAAGTGAGGCGAGGCGGCGCTCGTCGAGGCCCCACTCGCCGGTGGGTTTGGGCGTGAGCAGGGCGCGTTCTTTCCAGGCGGTAAAAACGTCGGTCCAGGGCGCGGGCCTGCCGCTGTCGGGGCTGAGGAGTTGCGCGCCGTTGCCCAGCACCAGCAGGCGCGCGCCCGGGAAGCGTTGGGCAATATCCTGCAGCGGCACACCCCTGGGGTTTTGTTCGTCGAAACAAAGGCGGATATCGCCGTCGTACCAATAACGGGCGATGTCGATCTCCTGTTCCCGGAACGCGCGGTACAGGGCGTCAAAAAGTTGAGCGCGGTGGTTGGCGGGGTCGCCGCGTTCAATCAGGAGCAGGTAATCGACAGGGCGGGTGAGTTGGCGGTAGCGGAAATCGGGCATTCCGCCGCGTTCGGCGGTTTTTTCGATGGTTTTGGACAAATCCAGCCGCAATACGTCGGACGAGGCGCGGCGGCGCATGACCTGCAGGGCGAAGGCAAAACTGTCGCCCAGCACAATATCGTCCGCGCCGGGGATGCGGATGTTCCAGAAATAAGGCGGCTGGTCTCGGCGCTCCTGCTGGGCGATCAGTTTGCGGCGGCGGTACTCTAACCAGCGCCAGAGGGCGAACAAAAAAGCCGTGAACGGCAGGAAAAAGGCCCAGCGCAGCCACCACAGGTTGTTTGCCAGAAAAGACTGCCAGGCGGGCGGCGGCTGGATGGCGCATTCCGCAATATCGTGCGGGTAAGGGATGTTTTTGGGTTTGAAAAGGGTGTCTCGGCCCGGTAATTGCGCCGGTTTAACCGTCTCTGATTCAGGCTTTTCCACCAAAACCTTGAACGCGACGGTGGCTGTTTTGCCGGCGTCAAAATTGAAGGCTACGGCTATGGAGTCGAGTCCCTGTACCGTGTCGCGGGCGGTATAAATAAAACAATACGCAGCGTCTAAAGAAAAAGAACCCAAACTGGTGGCGACCGGTCCTTCCCGGGCGGTTTGCCCTGCCGCAGCGGCCTCCGGATACGTGACCCGCGCGCCTTTCACGGCTCCGTATGGGTTCAACTCCGCGATGTCGGCCGGGCAAAGCATTTTGCTTTCTCCGCCCTGAAGCAACATCAATTTTTCGATCACCACCGGCTCGCTTTTTTCTTTCCAGAAGAACAAACCTGCCGCCAGCGCCGTGAGCAGTAAAAACACCGCAGGGATCAGGGCCCGTCTCTGCCAGCGACGCAGTTGCCGCTCGGTATGCGCCAGTTCCGCCGTTCGGGTTTCGTCTTTTTTTAGTTGTTCCAGCAAGGCGTCGGTGCGTGTGGCGCATTCCCCGAATCGCTCGTGGATCAGCGTTTGTTCCTGCGGATTGCGGGCCAGGATGGCGCACATCGCCGCGCACAAGGCGTCATCGTCCGACTCGTGCGGCAGACCGCGCAGGAGCTCCTGCACGCGCAAATGCGCGCCTGTGCCGAGTGGGAATCCCTCGGCTTCGAGCGTGGCCAAGAGGTCAGCGGCGATGCGATATGTGCGGGTGCGTGAAATAAGTTATGAATGAGGAATGATGAATGATGAATGATGAGAGATGAATGATGAGAGATGAATGATGAATTTAGAGCCACTCTGCGAGGGCTTTGAGGTCTTCTTTGCTTTTAGCGAGGATGGAGTAGGAGGTCACCAGAAAATCGCGTTCGGCGGCGGCGAGGTGGTCGGGAGTACGAAGTTTGGCCACCGGGAAATTGGCGTCGCGCAGCAATCCTGCCCAGTTGACGAGTTCGGCGGTTGCGGGGTTTTTGCGCATTTTTACCGCTTTACCGGAGCGAATATCTTCGAAATGCGCGATGAGCGCGGAGAGATCGTCTTCTCCGAAGCCCGTTACTTTGGCTGAAACGATGCGGAGCAGCGCGGGTGCGTCTGGGAACGGGATGTGGTAGTAGACTACCCGGCGCAAAAACGCATCCGGCAGGTTTTTTTCCGAATTGGAGGTCATCACGATGACGGGGCGGCTACCCGAAGCGACTTCGTAGGCACGGCCGGTTTCGGGCACGTCGAAGCGCAGGTCTTCGAGGGCGGCGAGCACATCGTTGGGCAGGTCGCGCGGGGCTTTGTCTATTTCGTCGAGCAGCACGACGGCACGTTGGCCGAGCCGGATGGCTTCGCCGAGCGCCTGAAAACGGATGAATTTCTGCTCGATCTCTTCGGGCATAAGCGCTTTACCCTGGGTTTGGGTGTATTGAAAATGCGCCAGCGCATCGTATCGGTAGAACAGGTCGCGCGCCGTCGAGGTCGTCTGCGCGTTGAAAATGATGGGTTTACCCAGTTTGAAAAAATGCGCGATATGGTGCGCCAGTTGTGTTTTGCCGGTACCGGGCTCGCCGGTGACCAGCAGCGGCTGGCCGAGGCGCAGTGCGACGTTGACGGCACTCATCAAGCCTTTCGAGGGGACGTAGAGCGCGGGGTCGTGCAGTTTGGCATTGGGTTCGAGCGCCGGAAGTTCGGCTTCGCCGCTGTCTTTGTAAAGATGGAAATCATTCATGGGTCATGATTTGGCGCGTTTAAAAATGAGGCGCTGGAGCGTTTCAAGGTCTTTCATGTGTATTTTTTCCTGCTCCGACACGAATTGCCGGCGCTCCGGTTTGAGGGTTTGGGTAAAGGAGCCGAGCAATTCCGACTCGTTGTCGGACTGCCGGGCGCCGTGCTCACGCAGCCATTCGCGGGCATCGTCGAGGCCGACGGGTGGGAAAGCGCGGATGAGAGCGCATTTCGGGCGGTTTTCGCACAAATTTTCCAGTTCGGTGAGAATTTTCTTTTGCAACGGTGTGTGTTTTTCGGCATCCACCCAGAGGTTTTGGCTGCGCACGGCGATGAAAAACAAAAAAGTAACGGCCCCTGCCCGCGCTTCGTCGAAGGTGTCAGCGAGCCAGCGGAGGTATCGGAACATTTCGGACTCGGCTTCTTCGAGGTCGTCTTTCCATTTTTGTTCCGGCACTTCAAAAATGAACGCCACGTAGCGATGTTCCAGCGCGGGCAAGCCGGTTTCTAAATAACCTTCAAAAGTCTGGGTATCAGAAAAAGAAAAACGCCGGGCGAAGAAGGACCTGAATTTTTCCATGCTGTCTTTCAGGTCGTCGCCGCACGGAAGGCTTTCCGTCATGAGATAATCGGCGCCGTCCTGCGGTTTGAAATGAATGACATCATGGCGGTTGTTACATTCCGTTTCGATGAGTTCGTACAATACCCGTTTTGCAAAAGATTCGGGTTTTTCTTCGGGGCAAGCGCAGAGGAAATAGAACTGGAAGTGCTCCTTGCCTTTTTTATCGTTGAAATTGTTGTTGAACGCGCGTTTGGCGCGGGTGCGGTCGGCATTGAAAATGTGGGAAACCCCGAAATCCAGGTCTTTGTCAAAAACCAATTTATCTAATTCGGCTTCCAGGGCGGTTTTTTCACCGCCGGGGTTCCAGTCTTTGAGCAGGAAGGCTAAGCCTTTGGCGATTTGATTGCGGTCGGTAACAGTTTCTTTGTAGGAGACTACCCCGAGGTTGATTTCACGTTCCAGGTGATTGTAGTTGGAACTGAGTGTGACCACATGGCTGCGCAGTTCGCTGTCCAAAGGCAGTTCGGCCATGCAGCATTCCAGGGCTTTTCCGAGTTCACCGTTGGCGATATGGGCAAAAATGATTTCTTTTGGATTCACGGGTAATAGATTGGCAATCAGTGTATTTTTTGGAAAATTGATCTGGCAAATGTATATAACTCATTACATAAAAAATGATGTACAGCCATACTATGATAAATAATGTGCGGGCGGGAGGAAGTCATTTGAAGGCCTCAGATCATTAAACTTTACCTTTGTCCCCTTAAAAAATATTGCCTTTAAAAAAACAAATGGAAAAGGTTGCAGCTTTGAAACGACGTCTCTTATCTTTGCGCCGCTTTAGAAAATGGGGGATTAAACCAGTTGGCTGAGAGGGCTTGCATGGCATGCAAGAGGTCACCGGTTCGAATCCGGTATTCTCCACGGTAATTATCAAGGGTTTGTGCGCGAGCATGAACCCTTTTTTGTTGGCCTGCACCAAAATCACTTCAACAAAGCCCGCAACACCCCCATCCCCCGTTCCATCTCCTCTTCATTGACCGAGGCGAAACCTAAACGTGCTGCATTTTGCCCGTTTGAGTACGTACTTCCGTCCGGGATATACAACCCGTTTTCTTTGGCTTTTTTGGCCAAATCGGGCAAAGAAACAGCGGGGTCGAATGTTGTCCACACCGCCATACCGCCGGTCGGTTTTGAAAATTCGACGACATTTCCCAGCTCGTTTTTCAGGAGATTGCAAAAAATATCACGGCGGCGGTGATAGGTTTTTTGGGCTTTTTTCAGGTGGCGGCGCATTTCACCTTCCCGAAAAAGCATGGCCACCGCAGCCTCCAGCAGGTTGTCGCCTTGCCGGTCGATGATACGCCGCACCTGCGCCATAGATTCGATTACTTCCGCCGGAGCAACGGCGTAGCCGACCCGCAGCGCCGGCGAAATGGCCTTGCAAAGCGACCCGACGTAAATCACGTGCCCACCCGAATCGGCGCCGGCAAGCGGCAGGATGGGGTTGCAATCGTAGTGAAAATCGTAGTCGTAATCGTCTTCCAGGACGCAAAACCGGTATGTTTGGGCGAGTTGCAACAAACGAAGCCGGCGTTCGGCGGGCATGGTCACGGTGGTCGGATAATGGTGATGCGGCGTGACATACACCATCCGAACGGGCCTCTTTTTGCAAAGTTCTTCGATTGCATCCACGTCAAGACCTCGTTTGTCCACCGGCACCGTTTGTAACAAGGCGCCCGTTTTTTTAAAAATCAGGTTTGCCGAACCGTAAGAAATCTCACCCACCACCACCACGTCGCCGGGCCTTAAAACGGTTTGCGCCGCCAGGTAAATGGCCATGGTACTGCCCCGTGTGATCAGCACATTGTCTGTGCCGACCGGCAGCCCGCGGGTTTCGCGGAGGTAATCTGCCATGGCGGCCCGGAGCGACCCTTCTCCCGAGGTATCCGCGTAAAACAGGAGGTTTTTGCGAAATCCCTGGCGCAATACCGTCCGGTAGGCGCGGCTGAGCGCGTCGAGCGGCGCCAGGCGCACGTCCGGGAAACCGTCGTTGAAGGCCAGCGCATTGGTGCCTTTTAGTACCGGCAGCGCCAGATTGGGGTCGATGATAAAGGGAAAACCCGCTTTTTTTCCGGAAAATCCGGGTTCCGGCACGTTTTTCCCAAGTGCAAGCGGCCTGATTTCGGGTATACTCCGGCTCACGAATGTGCCGCGGGCGGCGCGGGTTTCGAGCCAGCCTTGCGCCAGCAATTCGTCGTAGGCGGCAACCACGGTTTGGCGGTGCAGTCCGAGTACATCCGCCAACGCCCGCGAGCCGGGCAAACGAGCGCCTGCGGGAATGATGCCTTTGCGGATGTTTTCCGTCAACACGGTGGAAATTTGTAAAAAAACGGGCGTTTTGGCCGATTTGTCTATCGCGATGAGGTTGGAATATGGTATCATGTCTGACCGATGTTTGGAAATCCAAAAGTCGGAAATTTTAGAAATCCGGACTATCTGATATTTTAAAAACGGACGATTTGGATGGCCCGCTTTCCTGCTAATTTTGCAAGCGATAGTGAGACTCTGAAGGGGCTTGCTGGTTCACAAGAACCTAAAATCTATAGGCCTCTTCAGAATCTCACTTGCAAAGCAACAAATATTACACCACGACGAAACACGACGCAATTGCTTGATATTAAGTATTTTATTCGCCATGTCCCGTCGTATCGTCGCGGTAAATAATTTCCCGTTTTTTATGAAAAAATCAGATGTTCCCCGCAACCCCTCCTATTTCGACCGGTATATCGACCAGGTAGCGGATGTCAATTTGGCGGAGGCGCTCCGGCAGAGTGTTGCCGACCTCGACGCACTGGATCTCAACACACTGCACGCCTTAGGCGACCGGGTATATGCGCCGGGCAAATGGACCATTCGCGACCTCCTGCAACACTTGACCGACTGCGAACGGATATTCCAGTATCGTGCGCTGCGTTTTGCCCGAAATGACCAAACGGCGTTGCCGGGTTTTGACGAAAATCTGTTTGCGGAGTATTCTGGCGCCACGCGGCGCCCGCTGGAAGAGATCCTTCAGGAGTTGCGCATCGTTCGGGATGGCACAATCGCCCTTTTTCAGTCATTTGACGAAGCCGCATTGCGCCGAACGGGAATCATGTTTAAATCGGAATTACCCGTCCTGGCCGTCGGTTTTACCATTGCCGGACATCAGATACACCATTTTAAGGTCATGGAAGAGCGTTATTTTCCCCTGTTGGAGTGACCTCGCTGTGGGGTATTTCCCACGCCAAGGCGCAAAGATTTCACGCTGAGACGCAAAGGTTTTTAACGTGAAAATGCAAAGCGCGATCCCGGCAACTTTGCGTCTTCGCATGTTTTTTCTTCGCGACTTTGCGTGAAACCGTTGCGTCTCCGCGTGAAATCCAATCTGATATCCGCTTAACTGAAATTTTACAAGTTATGAAAACAAAAAAATCCCGCACGGAGGGAAGCCGCTACTACCCCAAACGTTACGACGCCGATCCGGCTTCCAGGGACGCTATTCTGGATGAGGGACTGGTCTGCCACATTGCGTTTAACCTTCAGGATCAGCCGTTTATCATTCCAACGGCCTACTGCCGGGTTGGCGATACGATTTACCTGCACGGTTCCGTGGGCAGTCACTTTTTTATGCAAATGGCTAAGGGTATTCCGGTTTGTATCACCGTAACACACGTCGACGGCTTAGTGCTGGCGCGTTCGGTATTTCACCATTCGATGAACTACCGCTCGGTGGTTGCCTTCGGAAAAAACCGGTTGGTGGAAAGCGACGAGGAGCGCCGGCTGGCCACCGAAAAATTTACGGAGCACGTGATGCCCGGCCGGTGGAGCGAAGCCCGGCTTCCCAACGCCGGCGAAATGAAAAAAACCATGTTTATCGCGGTGGAAATCGAAGAAGCCTCGGTCAAATTCCGGGCGCATGGGGTGCTTGACGATCCGGAAGACATGGAACTCGACGTGTGGGCCGGCGTACTACCACTGAAACTCGTCGCGCAACCGCCAGAAGCGGATGAAACCGGGAAGGCAGGATTGGCATTGCCGGGGTATGTGCGGAATTACCAACGGCAAGTAAAAGATAAGTGAGCGCATATTTTCTTCATTTGCAAATGTGTTAAAATGCAGGGAGTAACAATTACCTTGCACCCCGAACCAACACATTAAATGAAAATGAGTGCTCCTAAAATTAAGATTCTTACCCTTGACGGCGGCGGCATCCGCGGTATCCTGCCCTGCGCTATCCTCGCAGAACTTGAAAAACGCCTGAACAAACCCGTTTCCCAGGTTTTTGACCTCATGGCCGGCACCTCCACGGGCGGCATTATTGCCTGCGGCCTCAACATTCCGGACCCGGCCCGGCCCGGCCAGCCCAAGTTCAGCGCGGCCACTTTCGGCCAGTTGTATGAAAAGGACGGCGCTAAAATTTTCAAAAAACGCGGCGGCTTTTTTGGCGGCGTCACCTCGGTTTTTGAAGAATCGTTTGGTCATGACGGCCTGGAAGAACTGTTGCTGCAATATTTCGGCGACGTGGAACTGCGCGAAACCATCGGCGAGGTGCTCGTCACTTCCTACGATATCGAACAACGGAAGCCGTTTTATTTCCTGTCACGCTTAGCCAAAATGCAGGCGCCGGGTGAAAATTTCCGGCTGCGCGATATCGCCCGGTCCACTTCCGCAGCGCCCACTTATTTTGAACCGAATCAATTATCCTGGCAAACCGACAAGTTCCTGGCCCTGGTAGACGGCGGTGTTTTTGCCAACAACCCGTCTATGCTGGCCTATACGGAAGCGATCGAATTGCTCCGCCGGCGGAACCAGGGCTCTGCTGCTCCGGTCGCCGCTCCCGTGGCCGTTGTGGAAGAAGCCGGGGAATTTGAATCTTTTACGGCAGAAGTCAGTTCCGCCGAATCCCTCGATTATTTTATGCTTTCGCTGGGCACCGGTCACGTGACGAAACCCTACCTGTACGACAAAGCCAAAAACTGGGGACAGGCGCAATGGTTGCGCCCCATTCTTGATATCCTGATGCAAGGGGTTTCGGAAACGGTTGATTATCAGATGCGTTATGTACTTCCGCCGGACCAAAACGGCACGCCGCAGTACGTGCGGATCAATCCCGATATTCCGGAGGAAAACGCGGAAATGTCCGACGTGTCCGATAAAAATATCGCTGGTTTGCAGGCCGTAGCGGCCAAGGCGATCCAGGACAACGACCGAATGATCGACCAGGTTTGCACAATCTTGTCATGAATCGAGGTCAGCGGAGGCTCAGTGTCACGTGGCTTGATCCGACAAAAACATACCGGACAAAATAAAAAGGGGCCGTCTTACAAAGTGATTTGTCAGACGGCCCTCATCATGGGACATGGATTAGAAAAGATCAGTACATCATTAATTTGCGGCTTGCGGTGCCGAACGGCGTTTCGAGGCGGCAGGTATACAACCCCGGTTCTCTTAAGTCCGCGCGGTGCAACACCACATGATTTTCGCCCGAATCAAAGGTGCCGTACTTGGCATTGACTTCTTTGCCCATCGCATCAAAAATTCGCAATACGACGTTTGCTATTGCGGGCAAACGGAACCATAAAAGCGTCATTTCGATGAACGGATTTGGCGAATTTTGTAACAATTCTACTCCCCCTTCGGCCTTTAACGGGCCTCCCTGAACGTGAAACTGTGTAGCAATCATAATGCTTAAATTCCGGTACTTGGTTTTCTCCTAATAAGCAGTACCGGGAAACCTTTGGCGTGATACAGGATGATTTGATAATGCATTGGGAGATAATCAAAATGTTTCAAAACTTATGCCAGATATTGCGACAGTTGCGCGGAGGGATTTATTTTTACCCAAACAAATCGAACATGACGCTCGAATTATTACTCAAAGACTTCACAACCTATAACCTCTGGGCCAACAGACTGATGGTGGATTGGCTTCAAAAAAAGCCCGCGGAACTGATGACACGCGAAGTGCCCTCCAGTTTTCCTTCCCTTCACCTGACCATGTTGCACATCTGGGGCGCAGAAAAAGTGTGGATCGAACGCCTGAACAGCGACGCGCCAGGCCCGTTTCTTACCCAGTCGTTTGTCGGAACCACGGAAGAGGTGTTTAAAGGATTGCTCGCGGTCTCCGAACAATTCCGGGACCTCGTCGCCGGGCAGGACGCCGCGTATTTTACCGGCAATTCCTCGTACGTGCACATCAACGGAAACTCGTATACCCAAAACCGGGCGCAAATGATCCTGCACTGTATGCAACACAGCACCTACCACCGCGGACAATTAGTCACCATGGCGCGTAATCTCGGCCTGTCCGATCCACCACAAACCGATTATATCGCACACGTCCGCCTGCAAAATTTATAAAAAGTGCGTATCCTTCATTTTTCAGACACCCATCTCGGCTATCAGGCCTTCGACGTCGTGAATGACGCGGGTGTCAATACCCGCGAACAGGACGTGTACGACGCTTTTGAACGGGTAACGGACCGGATACTTGAACTCAGGCCGGACGTCGTGATCCACTCCGGCGATTTTTTTCACCGCCCGAGCCCCTCGAACCGGGCACTGACGTTCGGCCTCGAACAATTGCGCCGGATATGCGACGTCAAAATACCGGTTGTTATGATCGCCGGCAACCACGAAACCCCCAAAACAATTTATAACAGCCCCATTCTCAGGGCTTTACGCAGCCTTGAGTGCGTGATTCCCATGTTTGCAGAAGTTTGGGAAAAATCCGAATTCGGAGACATGGTCATCCACGGCGTACCCCACATCAACGATTCCCGCCTGCTGGCGGAGCAATTGGAACGAATGGAACCCGTGCCGGGCAAGTTCAATATCCTGCTGCTGCATACCTCGCTGGGCAAACGTTACCTGATGGAAGAATACGGCGAACAGGTATTTCCTGCGGAGTTCGAAGCCAAACTCGCCGGATTCCAGTACGTGGCGCTCGGCCACTGGCACAATTGCCAAAAAATTGACGTGCATCCAAATGCCTGGTATTCAGGCAGTACGGAGCGAATGAGTGATACCGAAGCGGGAACGGAAAAGGGCTTTCTGCTGCTGGAAACCGGAAAAAATGGGGATTGCCGGGTCAACTTTGTAGCGACACCGTCCCGCCCCTGGCTGAAAATGGATTTGAACGACTGCCAGTTAAAAACGCTGGACGAACTGATTGCCGAATTGCGGCGTTTTCAGGAGGAATACGACACCAAAAACGCAATTATATCGCTGAATATCAATGATATAAAACTGGAACAAACCCTCGAACTGACCGATATTAAACTGCGCGATATTTTTAACGATTGTTTCCAGTTGGTGGTCAAACGCCGCAGTTTTTCCGACCGGGCTTTTGTGCAACACATTGAAGCCAACCAGTTTGAACGTTTGGACCGGATATTTATCGAATACATCCGCAGCAAATACCCCGGAGAAGAGGCACTGGCGACCCGCCTGGCCGAAAGGGCGGCACAGTATTTTCAACCGAAAGACGGCGGCAGCTGACCTCGTGCTAAACATAAATACATGATTCTCAATTCCCTGCATCTCGAAAACTACAAACAATACCGCCGCCTCGAACTCGTGTTCCGGGAAGGGCTGGTGGGTATTGTGGGTAAAAACGGGGCCGGGAAATCGACAATATTTGAAGCCATCCTGTATTGTTTGTTTGGCCGCGACGAAAGCAACAAAGCGCTCGTGCGTTCTTCCTTTGCCGACCCGAAAGCCACGGTGATGTTGTCGCTTGAGTTCAGTGTGGGTGAAATCCTGTACGCCGTAAAACGTGAATTTCGCGGTAAAACGTTGACTACCAACGCCGAATTTTATAAAAACGACGTGCTGGTAGCCAAAGGAATGGCGCCCGTAAACGATGAGATCGCCCGGGTGCTGCACATGGAACGCGACGCCTTCAAAAGATCGGTATTTTCAGGCCAAAAGGAACTCTCTGAATTGTCAGACGCTACCGGAGAGGCGCGAAAACGTATGGTGCGCAAAATGCTCGGCCTCGATACCCTCGACGACGTGCAGAAATCCGTGAACAACGATAAAAATGTACTGGAAAACCAGGCCGTGGGACAAAGGCAAAATTTGCTGTCGGAAGAAGTGGCCGGCAGGATAAAAACGGAAATACAAGAGCAGTCGGAAGTGGTGAAAAACCAGGCAAAACAGGTGGAACAGGAGGAAAAACGGTTAAAAAGCCTGGAAGTGGAATACCGAAAACTGAAAGAGAAATTTGACGAAGAAGAGCAAAAAATGATGCGCCACAACGCGCTGCATCGCGAACAGGCACAACTCCAGGAGCGCCTTTCCGGCCTGGTAAACCAGCGCGACCAACTGACCCAAAAGCAAGCGGAACTGCTGCAAAAAAAAGAAGGGCTCGGCCGGCAGCGCGGCGAATTCGACCGCTACCAGACCGAAAAAAAGACGCTGGTCCAACTCGAAGCGGAACGCCAGCGCAAACTCAACCACGACGCGTATTCATTCAAAATCGCCGAACACCGGGAACTGATCGCGGAAAGCCTGGCTAAATTGGAAAATTTGCGCCGCCATGTCGGCCAACTGGCCACCGTAGAATCAAAGCTCCGGGAAAAACAACGCCTTGTGACCGACCTGGAATCGGACATGGAGTCCAAACGCGCCGACCTGCGCGGCGTGGATGCACGGATCGCCGACCTGAAGGCGCGTATCCGCGAACGCAGCGAAAAAGTAGCCAGCTTGCAGGCCATCGGGAAAGAAGGAACCTGCCCGACCTGTTTCCAGCCTTTGCTCGACAGTTATGAAAGAGTGGTCGCCGAACTGCACCGCGACATCGAAGTGCTGGAATCACAGGAGTTGAATGTTTTGGAGCGGGATAAAGACCTCGTTACCGGGGCAGGTATTGCATTGAAAAAACGGCAGCAACAAATCCGGCAGGAAGTGGAAGAATTGCTGAAAGAACAATCGAGACTTGGCGAACTCGCCAGGCAAATCACGGCGGAAGAATTGAACCTGAAGCAGTTGGAAGGGAAACTGACCCGCGACCAACTCATCCTTCGCGAGATCGGCGAGGTGTCGTTCGACGAAACCGTTTTTCAGCGGCTGAAAAACAAACTGGAAGAACAGGAGCCGGTTTTTCTGGCGTTTTCACAGGAAGAAAACTACGTTCGGCAGGAATTGCCGGCCACACAGGAAGCCATAAAAACCACGGAATCCGCTGTGACCCGGGTGAACGAAGACATACAACGCAAAAACGCGGAACTCGCCGGAGCGGGTTTTGACGCCGCCCGCTACGAAGCGGCCAAACAGGCGCTGACTAATTTTGACGAAACCCTCAGCCGGCAATCGGCGGCGCTGCGGCAACTGGAAAAAGCGCGGCTGGAAGGAGAAAATGAAATCGGCCAACGCCGGGAAAAATTGCTGGCCAACGAACGAATTCAGGCGCAGATCAGCGATAAACAAAACGAAATCGAACTGCTCTCCAAACTTTCCGCCTTGCTGGGGCAGTTCAAAACCGACATCCTCGAACGGGTCAGCCCGAGTATTTCGAAAGAGGCCAGCCATTTATTCAGCCGAATCACCCAGGGCAAGTACGAAAGTATTCTGGTGGATGAAAATTTCGACTTTTCCATCGCCGACGGCGGGGTTTTTTATCCCATCGAACGTTTTTCCGGCGGCGAGATCGACCTGGCCAATTTTTGCCTGCGTATCGCCATTACAAAAGCCATCATGGAGCTGAGCGGCGCCGGCCAGGGTGTGGAGTTTCTCGCTTTCGATGAAATATTCGGCAGCCAGGATGAAGAACGACGACACGAAATGATGCTGGCACTCAACTACTTACAAGAACAGTTCCGGCAGATTTACATCGTTTCACACATCGAGAGTTTGAAGGATTATTTTCCACATATTCTGGAGGTGCAGAATAATGCAGATGGAAGTTCTGTAGCCTGGCGATAAATGAAGGTTGCGAAACAAGGGGTTACGGTCGTTCATTATTTTGAAGTAAAACACTTATTTTTGCACAAAACCCGATAGATGGATCATTTCAGAATCTCACGACTGGAAGTCAATAACATCGGCCCGTTCGGGCATTTGGAAATGGATTTTCCGGAAAAACCGGCGGATTTGACCGACCGGGCCGAGGTTCATATTCTGACCGGAGAGAATGGGACGGGGAAGACGACGATATTGGAGATGTTGGTCTTAGGAGTAGAACTAAATCGGTCGAGGCCTTTTTCGTCAAACAAATTTAGATCAAGCGATAAATCGAGTAACGTAAAAATAGAATTTGGTGCGCAAGGAGGTTCGTATCAATTTCACAGAAACATGGACCCTTTAATGAGTACGTTTGATCCTGACCACTTTGCGAGTTCGTTCCGAGATTATCACTTTGCTCAGGGTAAACCGTACTCAGTGGCCTTTTTTGCATACTCTGGCTATCGACAAATTCAACATATTAGAATAAAAGGGATTGAAGAGATCAAGGAGCATCCTTTCTCTGATGCTTTAAGTTTTAAAGCATCCATTAATCCTAAAGCCATTTTACAATGGATTGCCAACACAATCACAAAAGAGGCATTAGCAAAAAACCAATCTGATCCCATTGCAGCAAATCGGTTTAGAACGGCCATTTCCAATCTTGAAGAAATAATTTCCCAAATAATTGAAAAACCGATTCGATTTTATCTAAAATTTGAACCGCTCAATGTAATAATAGAGGTAGATAAAGAACCGCTCGACTTCAATCTCCTCCCCGACGGCCTCAAAAGCATTGTTTCTGGATAGCAGATTTACTGATGCGGATGGACAGGGTAAATGGGAAAATGATACGCCGGTTTTTGAACGCAATTTTATTTTGTTCCTCGATGAAATTGAAGTGCATCTGCACCCGGCTTGGCAAAGGAAAATCCTTCCCGCAGTACAGAAATTGTTTCCCAATGCTCAAATATTCATCTCTACCCACTCACCTTTGTAGTGGGTTCTGTTGACGGGGCGTGGATACATAAATTTGTGAAACCCAATGGCGACAGCCGCCTGGCGAGGCCTCCGATTTTGTCAGAGGATGCCAAAAGTTTTCGGTATTGGCTGGATGAGGTATTCGACATCAAAAAGGAATTTGGGGAAGGAGCGCAGGGACAACTTGATAAATTTTATCTGCTACGCGACCAGCTTATAGTGAATGGCACCCCTCAGGAGCGCGCGGAATTTACTCGCCTTGCCACCGATCTGAGTCGCCAAAGTCGTGAAATGGAATCCATTATTTCGATGGAATTACGACAACTCAACAAACGTATCCAACAACCTGTAGTGATTTGAATTATGCGCCCTTTTAACCGTCTTCGAGCGCCGGATTTTTTATCTGAAAATTGGAAAAGGTGGGGAATGAATACGCGACTCGAAAAACAGCCAAACCTTCTTACGCTTTCAACTGGAAACAATTCAAAGGGCAACGGGTGAACCAAATACTGTTGCCTGTTTTGCGGGAGCAGACCCAGCATCACTGTTCCTATTGCGATGCATATCCACCAAATTTACCGGATAAAACGATTGATCACTTTTTGCCTAAAGGCGACACACGTTTTTATCATTTGTCTTATCACTGGGGAAACCTGTATTTCGCTTGCGGCCATTGTCAACGGGCCAAAATGGAGCAATTTGACGATGCGCTATTGCGCCCGGACGAACCGGACTATTCCTTCGAACGATATTTCATTTGCAATTTTTCAACAGGAGAAATTGAAGTCAATCCGGCGGCTTCGGAGATAGACCAACAACGGGCCGATGTATCAATCCGCCTGTTCGGTTTTAATCTGGAAGGCCAACCTTTCTCCCGTATACGTGAGTGGAAGTCCTTTGAAAAACAGGTATTAGACGATTTAAACGATTACGCTTTTCGTTTCCTCTTCGAGTAAAAACTTCACCCGTTCTCTTCCTTCACATCCTTTTTCCAATACCTCCGCCACAATCCTTTTACCACCACCAGCCCGGCGATGGGCATGGCGGCTACGGGCATGTCCTGCGGGATAAATTTCCAGAAAATCAACACCAGTGCGGCCAGTATACCGGCTCCGGTAAAATAATTCTCCAACCACTCCGTGCGGCGGGTGCGCCAGAATACCAGCAGGTGGGTAGGCAAAGCCCACAGGATGTTCAGGTTGGTCTTCGTGGCCGAGTGATCGGTGGCAAACCAAAGCAATGTGATGAGCAGGCCGGCCACACCCAACACAAACCAGAAGATCATGTCGAAAATGTGCTCGGTACGCGGATTGCCCATGCTCAACAAGCCGATAATTGCTACGAGGCACATCACCAGAAGCGGGTTTCCGAAAAAACCGGCCTTGAACCGGGGCGCGGGAAATGGCCGTTCCGGTATCCGGCGTTCTGATTTTACCAGGGGCGTTTTGTCGTCAATCTTCGTCGTGGCGAACATGTGGTGCATGTGATCGGGCAGAAACATAAAGTCTTCCGGGCGCGCTTTGCGGTCGGCGGGATAACCCAGCAGTATGTCGATGCCAAACCTGGTCCAGGGCATTTTTTCCAGATAGGGGTGCAGCAGTTGGCGCATCGTGGCGCCTCGCGCCAGGCGTGTGCTGTCAAATACAAGGTCGTGGTAAAAGGTTTCTTTTACCATATCCCGGACGCGTGTAGCGCAGTTGTCGTAAAAGAAATCATACTTGTAATAGCGGTTTTGTTCCAGCGCATTTTCCTGCAACAGGTTGAAAATCCGTTGTTTCTGCTCCCGGTTCAGGTTTAGCAATTGTTCCTGCATCCCCCTTTGATCGTGCAGGTTGATGTATTCGAATCCCCGGTAGGGTTCGATATCGAGGAAGTAGAGCAATTTGCCGCGGCAAAACTTCAGGATAAAATTCGGCTGCTCAAAATCGAAAGTGCCGTAATTATAACACCGGTCGATACGGTTTTGCGGATCGTATACCCGTATTGCGCTGTGCCCGAAGGTGCTGTATAAAAATTCGCCGGGCGCCACCGTCATCAGACTGACCCGGGCGCTGTCCGAAAGGGTGGGCAGGGCCTGAGAAAATAAACTCCCGGCCACAAACATCACCGGGATAAAAAGACAGATTCGCTTCATAGAGAATTAAATTAAACTCCAGACCCAGGCAACGAGCAACGCCGCTAATTTCCATATCCCCCAGACCATGGCAACAAAAGTGATAAAAAATAGAAAACCCAGTATGGCGATCGAACCTTTGGCAGACTGACGTTCTGTGTTCTCTGCGTAATATTTTTTCAACAGGTCCACATTCCGGCGATTGGCTTTATACCCGAAATCAAACAAGTCACCCGCGATCGGAATCACCCCGACGAGGGCGTCGA
This sequence comes from Lewinellaceae bacterium, assembly GCA_016713985.1. Taxonomy (GTDB): domain Bacteria; phylum Bacteroidota; class Bacteroidia; order Chitinophagales; family Saprospiraceae; genus M3007. The sequence goes on from JADJOD010000010.1 coordinate 139,506, forward strand.
AAGCAAAATTTCCCATCATACGCAACATGAGCACGGGCCCTGCGCCATGCCGGAGCATGATGCGCATCAAAAAACCGGAAACCACAAAACCGGCGATATCGCCCGTATAAGGCACCAGTCCGATGATGCCGTCCAGGCCAAAACGAATATCGGTGCCCGGAATACGGAAGCGGTTGTCGAGCAGCGCCGCAAGCCGGTCGAGGTGTACAAGTTCGGGTGTGGTCGACGTGTTCTGTTTATTCAGATTGTCCATCATGTACAAATTGGGGGCAAAATAAAGGTGATTTTATTTGATGGAGCACTGAAGCACAGCGGTTGTTTTTGCCCGGCTTTCACCCACGTATACCGTAAAAAGGGTGGCCGAACCGGGTGTAAAAGTCAAAACGACCCAGCCGTCGTCGTTTTTTTTCAGGTCCGATTGTATTTCCCGTTTTTTTCCGGCGGCGACGACAAATACGGCGGGTACGGTGCTGAATTTGAGCCTGATTTCGGCCTTGCCGTCTGTGGGTACAATTTTTCCGTTTTCCGGGCTGAAGGCCTCCAGAGGAAATGCTTCGATGGTGAAATTGACCATCGGTTGTTCGTTAAACTCGATTTTGGAAACGGGTTTTTCCAGCAACTGCCATTTTTCATCGTCCGGTAAGTGATTGAGCAGGAACAACGAGGGGCTGGTGAAGAAAAATGCCGGAGTAAAGCGTTGCACAAAACGCTCCGTGTCGTCGTCCACAAACCCTGCACCCCAGGTGGCATCGACGAGATGCCAGTCTTCCCCGATTTTCACCGCATTCCAGGCATGACTGCCGCCTCTGCCGCTCATTTTCCGGGAAATACCGGAAATAACGACCGACTCAAGTCCGGCTGCCGTACACATTTTCTGAAACAGGCGGCTGTAATCGGCGCAAACCCCCTTTTCATGGCGGAGGGTATTCCGGATTTCGTCTTCCTGAAACGCCTGTATGTTTTTTTGCAGTTCCTGGGGTGTTCGCCCGCCGATCCGCGGTTTGGGTGGTGGGTCTTTGTATTTTTTATAGTCGTAACGAATGTTGCAGGCAATCCAGGAAAAAATCACCCGCGCTTTTTCCCGATCCGTGTTGAAGGATTGGGTCAACTGAAGGGCGAGTTCGGCCGCATCGTTGTATTTTTTAGTGAAAGTCCCGGCGATGGAATCCGCCCTGGCGAATTCCGGTTGCGCGCACAGGGAAAACGCGGCCAAAAGTGTAAGCGATAAAACAAGAAGTAGTTTCATAGGAGGTGGTATGGATAAATTGTCACTTGTTTATCTCACCCGCAGGGTCTGCCCTATTTTTACGGTATCGTCTCTCAGGTTGTTCAATTGTTTGATCCTGGCAACGGTGGTATTGTATTTTCTGGATATGCTGTACAAGGTATCACCCTTGATCACGTAGTGATAACCATCGGCAACTGCGGGTGGCGTGGTGGTGTAAGGCCGGTTGGGGTTGGTCAGCACTTCCGAACCCGGCTGGTTGGGCTGGTTGGGGATGGGGTCCGAGGGGTAAGGAATGCCGGTGACGGCGGGTGGTTTCATATTGTCGGTGACGGCAGGCGCTTGTGTGCCGGGTTTTTCTTCGACGGCAGGGTCGAGGTAGGCGTTGTCGTCGGGCACCATCGTATTGCCGGTGGGAGGTGTGGAGGAAACTTCGCCGGGCTGGTTGGGGGTCGGGTCGGAATTGCTTTCGCGCAAACGCACGTTATCACTTTGCGGGCGTTTGCCTTTCAGGCGGATACGTTCGCCCACAGCCGGTTCCATGCCGTAGCTGAGCCGGTTGCGCTGGAGCAGTTTGGAGAGTTTGACCCCGTATAATTGGGAAATTTCGAACATGGTTTCGTTGTCTTTTACAAAATGCTCCGATGCCCGGCCGCTCCATTTGTCTCTTTTCTGTTGAATAAAAACCCGCGTTTTTGATTTGAGTTTTTGTGCCGGGGTATAGCCTCTGTCGTTGTAATTCACCACTTTATCAGTATTCAGCCGGTATGCTTTGGCAATATCCGACACGGTTTCTCCTTCACGCGACAGCACCACTTTGGTGTCGTTGATCCTCCCGATGCGGTTGGCGGGGTTGGGCAGTGGAATATCAGCTCCGGTGGCGCCGCCGGCTGTGGGATTTTCCGGGTTGGGCAAACCGCTGCCCGGATTGTTGCTCCCCGGGGTGTCGTATTCGTAGAGTTTGTAGCGCTCAATGATGTCGATGAGTTTTTCGGCGTAAGTATTGGAAGTGGAATATCCGGCAGCCTCCAGGCCTTCCGCCCATCCTTTGTAGTCGGTGCGATCCAGTTTAAACAAAAAACCGTAGCGGAAATCCTTCCGGGGATCGCGCAAAAACTCGCCGTGGTCATTAAAACTCTCCTCTACCTTGCTGTATTTGCGGAAACAGGATTCGATAAGATTTCCTTCGGAATCCTTGTCGTCGTCCTTTTTGTAGTAGGTTTTTCCCGTCCATCCGCTGCCGCATTTGATGCCGAAATGGTTGTTGGCGTTGGTCGCCACGTCGCTCGATCCGGCGCCGCTTTCCAGAATACCCTGCGCCAGAATGATGCTGGCGGGAATACCGTCGCGTTCCATTTCGAGGACGGCTGCAGCGCCGAACTGGGTGGCGTATACCTGGTTCCGGTCGGCGTTCGATCCGGCTCTGCTGTACATGGCGGGCGCCGGCTCTTCCACTTTTGAACCACTTTTAAAAAGACCGCAGCTCTGGGAAAAAAGGGCGGCAAATAACAAAAAGTAAGAATACGTTTCATGCTGGGAGTTGGTATTGTATGTTTCGGAATTTAAGATAAGCAGCAGGATGGAAATTTTTTCCATCCGGATGTTTCATGATCACAATGTTGCGAAGAAAATCAGTAGTATTAATTTTGTCCGCTTACTTATGACCGTCAAATGTAAAACGCCTTTGCAAAAAAACTATTTCCTGACGGGCTGCTGTGTCAAAGTTTCGGTTGTTCCTGCGCTGGAATGCCGGAATGCACTTGTAAAATGCCGAAAACAGGCCGGCACTTCGCTGAATAACCGAAAGATGTACATTTGTGCGGTTCGAATTTAATGTTTGCTTGCTGACATCAACAATGAGGATTCTTATAACGGGTGGGAACGGACAGCTTGGGCAATGTTTCCGGCAATTGGCCCGGCAGTATTCGCCCTGGAAATTTTCTTTTGTCGATATCGACGACATCGATATCACCAATCGCAAGGCGCTGTTTGCGTTATTCCGCTCATTCCCGCCCGGCGATTTGAAATGGTGCATCAATTGCGCGGCTTATACCGCCGTCGATAAAGCGGAAAACGAACCGCTCCAAGCCCGCCGGATCAATGTTGGCGGCGCTAAAAACCTGGCCGAAGCCTGCGCCGCAGCCGGCATACCGCTGGTGCATTTGTCCACGGATTACGTATACCACAACCGGCAAAACACCCCTTTTCTGGAGACGGATCCCGTCAGCCCCAAAAGTGTGTACGCGCGCACCAAACTCGCCGGCGACCGGGCTGCCCTGAAAGCCAATCCCTTGACCATGATCGTTCGCACGTCTTGGGTGTATTCGGCATTTGGCAATAATTTTGTAAAAACCATGCTGCGCCTCGGCGCCGAACGCCCGGAATTGAAGGTTGTTTTTGACCAGATCGGAACACCCACTTATGCGCCTGATCTGGCGGTGGCGATCCTGGCGATCATCGGGAAAGTGGAGGAAAAAGAACTTCCGCCGGAGTCGGTACGTGGTGTCTGGCATTATTCCAACGAAGGTGTGACCAGCTGGTACGATTTTGCACAGGCAATTTTTGACCTGAAAAAACTGCCGTGCAAGCTGCTGCCCATCGAAACCAGGGATTTTCCCACACCCGCGGCCCGGCCGCCGTTCAGTGTGTTGAACAAGGGAAAAATCAAAAAATCTTTCGGACTGGAGATTCCGCATTGGCGGGACAGCCTGATCAAATGCCTTCGGGAACTGCCGTGACACCAACCTCCGGTTGGCGATACGAAACCAACCGGAGGTTGGCGTTACGAATGAAATTTCGTCAATTTGCAGTACTGAATAAAACTGTTCCAAATGGAGATCAACGAAATTATCGACCTGACCCGGTCGCAGCTCCGGCAGGGCGAAACGGGTAAAGCGCTGGAAACGCTGCACCGTGCGCTGGAAAATAACCCGCAGTACGCCGAAGTGCTTCGGACTCTCCGGGTGGTGGAGGCGAATTACAATGCGACCCGGCAACAGGAGATCAAGGGAATTCTTTCTTTCCAGGAGGCGCAACGCCAGTACAGCCAGGTCAACGACGCACTTTTTTCTGCCATCGATGATTTGGCCGCAGGCCGAACATCCGCCCGCACACCGGCCGCGCCGGCATCTTCCCCGCCGTCTTCTTCCCGGCTGGTCTGGATCGCCGGCGGTGCAGTCGTTTTAATCGTCGGCGTGATCGCCGGTACCTGGTTTTCCAGGAAAGGAACACCCAAAAGCGGGGCCGGCGCCACAAAAGAAGAAATCAACTGCCCGGCCTTTACGGGCCTCGGACAAAGGGTCATCATTCTGCCTTTTCAAAACATAGGTGCTGTAGCTGCCCGGCCCGATCTGATCATTCAATCACGTATCCGCGAATTATCCGGTAAAAACAACTTCTCCTCGTCGGTGGAGGTGTTGACCACGTATGATTCCGTCAAAAATAACCCGGACATCGCGGAAGCATCCGGTATCGGCCGCCTGTGTGGGGCTGATCTGGTGATCTGGGGGCAGTACGATAAGTCAGATTCGATCAAGGTGGACATCCGGTATGTATTCACCAAAAGTGGGATTCTGGGCCGGTCGCCCGGTTTTTTGGCGTTTAAAGACCTGCCGGCCCTGCGCGACGGACGTATGGTGCGCGGGCTCGACGATGCCATTTTCGCTTGTGCGGCCTGATGGCCATTCAGGGGAAAAACGTTCCGCTGGCCAAACAATGGTTTGAAAAAGTGCACAACATGCAGCAATCGGACAAGGTGGTGATGGATAAATTGAATACCCTGCGTGAAAAAGTGGAAGACAAACGGAATACAAGCGGCAAAAAGAACTAAAAATCCTCAAAGCGCGCTCCCTGCGAGGGATTGTAAATCGCCCACCGAAGAAGTGGTTTTGTTGTGCAATTGTTTCAGTTTCAGGTTGTCGAGAAACTGAACCGTCTCATGCAATCCGTTCAGCAGGCTTGCATTGGGCGGGAGTTGAATGGCGTTCACAAACAACTGGGCTCCCGTAAGCAGAAGTTGCGACGGATTGACAACCTGTGCTGCCGAATCGAGGTAAGTCTGAATGGGATGCCGGGGTATAGGCTCCTGTATGATCGTAAATACGTAATCGGGGTGCAAGGGCTGGCAGGCATCCTCCAGGTCGCTCAGTGAAATGCGGTAGCCGAGATAAATCACCCGTTGATGGCGGCTGCGAAGCAGGTAGTGCATAAACAGCAAAGTGAGTTCCTGCGACTCATCCTCCGGAAGGTAAAGCAAAAAACGTTGCGGCGTCGCGGGATGCTTCCACAGGCTCTTTGTCAATCGCCGCCATCAGTTTGCGCCGGATCAGGTGCCCGATAAATTTTTCATGCGCCGGGCTGATACTGTTGGTCAGCCATAATACATTGAGTTTGTCGAGGAAAGGGTAGACCAACTCGACCATCGTGCGTTCAAATCCGTATTCCCAGGCATAAGCGGAAAAATACGGTCAAAAGTTGCTTCATCCAGGTCAATCATGGCTAAGGTGAGCGCGTCGATCTGGGTATTCTGGCTGCCGCTATTTTCGGAAATATCCGCCACCCGTTCCGCGATTTCCTCGGGTGTCATTTTGGCCAGTTTGCTGATCTTGTATCCGTTGCGGTTGAGCAGGGCGACATTGAATAAAAGGCGGAGGTTTTCGTCGGTGTAATACCGGATATTGGTATCCGTACGAGCCGGCACGACCAGTCCGTAACGTTGCTCCCATATACGGATGGTGTGGGCTTTGATGCCCGTCAGTTTTTCCAGATCGCGGATTGAATAAATGGCCATTTCCCTGCGAGTTGCGCTCGGTCGTGATATACCTGTGCGCTAACTCATTGATTTTCAGTTTAAAACAAAATGAAGATCGTTGCTTTTTGTTTTAAACGTCAAAATTGAATGAAACAGTTGAATCTGTGGAATGTTCGGTCGATTTTATTTACGGAAAGTTCCACAAAGAAACAGACAAATCTTATGCCTAAAGTTATCCGGAAAGGCATAGTGACAGGCTCATCCGAAGTGAGGCCATGATTATGCCCGGCGAAGTATCGCTGGAAATTTTTTCCATCATTACCCTTTTCGGGCAAACCTTTTCCAGGTAAAAAATACGGCGACGGCCACCAATAACACTCCCCACAAATGCAGGAGCCCCAGGAAAATATGGGCTAATATCTGGCCGCCGTTGCGCAATGCATCTCCGGCGCGTGACAGAAACGGGCGTTCGAATGGAACATGGTTGACGTTGGCTATCAAGGCCGTACGTTTTTGCGGAAACTGGTAGATATTCACCTGCACCGTGCTGTAGCGGATTGCATCTTCAGTTTTCATCGTTTCGATCCGCGCCTGGTCCGTGGCAGCCCGGCTGCGCAGGTTGCGTTCGGTTTTGTCCCCTAAATTGCGCTCCGCACCGGCCGAAGTGGCGGGGGCCGCTTCCAGTTCCTGCCGGTATTTATCCTGCCGGAGTTGTTCTAATTGTTGTTCCAGTATTTGCAGGCCGACGTCTTCGGCTTTGACCCGGCGGTGGTCAAGAAAGTCGCTCAATCGGCCGATGGATCGCAGCGTCGTGTCCAGATTTTGGTATAGAACCCTGATAATCAAAAAATTGTGAACATTGAATACGGTTGTTTCGAGGGCCGAATCCCGGCTCAGCTGTTCAACTTCCCGCGACGTAATCTGCGTATTCAGGTCACTTTTTACCACAAAACCTCCGAACTGTGCTGCGATATCTTCGATGTGCAGCGTAGCCTCCGGCACACTTTTACCCGGAAACGAATGTCGGCGGTCCGGATAAAATGTTTCAAAGAGTCAATGGCGCCCGGGCGGGCGGCTAAAGAGGTGAAAATATCGGTGCCGCCACTGGCGCCGGACCCTTCAGGTTGGGGAGCAGCCGCCTGGCCCGGGGCTTCCTGCGCAGCCGTTTCCGCTGCTGCGTTATCCGTAAAATGTGACGGCTGTTCGCGGTTGCAGGAGATAAAAAGTGAAAACAGGGTGGCTGCAAAAATGGCCGGCAGCATGATTTTTCTGAACGAGAACATAACAGAAGGGTGATAGAGTGTGATTGTATAATCAGGCGAAATATACAGGCATTTCACGCCCTGCACCAACCGCCCGACCCATGCTGGATGATAACGAATTGAAAATTCCATAAAATGCCTTGACAAATAAAAAATACCCGGTTATCTTTGTAGCGAAAATTCGCTATTTCATCATTTTGTCTCATTCCCACCTTCATATAACAATGGAAGATACCTTAATTCATACCGACGTACTCAGGGGCGGCGAGTTCCTGATCCGGGAAAGCGCTCCGGGCGACACCTTTATTCCCGAAGAACTCAACGAGGAGCAACGCATGGTCAAACAAATGGCCGAGGATTTCCTCAAAAACGAAATTGTGCCCAACCGCCCCCGGATTGAAAAACAGGAGCCGGGGCTGTCGGTCGCCTTGCTGGAAAAAGCCGGTGAACTGGGTTTGCTGGGCGCACACATGCCCGCACAATACGGCGGTACGGAACTGGACACCAATACCAATACCGTCATCGCCGATATCCTGGGCCCCTGCGGCTCCTTTTCCACCTCGATTGCCGCCCATACGGGTATCGGGATGTTGCCGATCCTGTATTTCGGAACCGAAGAACAAAAGGAAAAATACCTGCCGCGCCTGATTTCCGGCGAATTAAAAGCCGCCTACTGCCTCACCGAGCCGGGCAGCGGCTCCGATGCACTAAACGCCAAAACCCGCGCCGACCTGAGTGCCGACGGCAGCCATTACCTGATCAGCGGCCAGAAAATGTGGATTACCAACGCCGGTTTTGCCGATATTTTTATCGCTTTTGCCAAAATCGGAGGCGACAAGTTTACCGGTTTTATCGTGGAACGCAACACGCCGGGTATCACCCTCGGTGAAGAAGAAGACAAGCTGGGCATCAAAGGCTCCTCAACCCGGCAGGTGTTTTTTGAAAATGCCAAAGTACCTGCGGAAAATGTCCTGGGCGAGATCGGCAAAGGCCACCTCATCGCCTTCAACGCCCTGAACATCGGCCGGTATAAACTGGGTGTCATGTGTATCGGGGGGAATAAAGAAGTGATCAATATGGCCGCCCGGTACGCCAATGAACGTATTCAATTCGGCAAACCCATCGGCTCGTTCGGCGCCATTCAATACAAACTGGCGGAAATGGCGATCCGCAATTTTGCAGCGGAAAGTGCCGCTTACCGCACCTCACAACTGATGCAGGACAAAAAAGCGGCAGCCGAAGCCGAAGGCAAATCCTTTGGCCAGGCAACCCTGGAAGCGGCCGAAGAATACGCCATTGAATGCTCTATCCTGAAAATACAGGGCTCGGAGGCGACGGATTACTGCGTCGATGAAAACGTACAAATCCACGGCGGCATCGGGTTCAGCGAAGAATACCCGGCAGCCCGGGCTTATCGCGACAGCCGGATCAACCGCATTTACGAAGGCACCAACGAGATCAACCGGATGTTGATGGTGGATCAGTTGTTCAAACGCGCCCTCAAAGGCCAGCTGGATATCGTCGGGCCGGCCTGGGCGGTGCAGAAGGAACTGGCTTCGATGCCTTCTTTCGAAAAAACGGAAGGGGAATACGGCGAAGAGCATAAAGCGCTCGCCGATTTCCGCAAAATTATCCTGATGGTGGCCGGCGGCGCCGCCAAAATGCAAATGGACGGCAAACTGAACCTCAAAGAGGAACAGGAAATCCTGATGAATTGTGCAGATATGATGATCGACCTGTTTTCTGCCGAATCCATGTTGCTGCGGATACAAAAACTCGGGGGGCTTCCCAAAGAACAACCCCGGGAGGTATACGACGCCATGTTGCAGGTCTATTTCCACGACGCCAGCGCGCGTATCGCCAAAAATGCTACGGATGCGCTGGTTTCATTCGCCGAAGGCGACCTGCTGAAAACATTTTTGATGGGGTTGAAACGGTTTGCCAAATACCCGCCCGTAAACGTGAAGGAAAAACGCCGGCTCGTTGCCGACGCAGTACTGAAAGCAAACGGCTGGTGTTTCGGGTAGAGCGCCTGAATCGCGACAGCATAAAGCCGAAGGAAAATGCCTGGGCCTGTGAGGTCAGGGAGAGGACAAAAAGTATTGCGGAGAAAAAAAGCCGGTGTTTCACTGCTCAGGTATTTTTTCTGGTTGACGCCCGGGTTACGCCTCGGGCTGCCCGCCGGAAAAAAGAAAGCCGCCCCCATTCCGGGAGCGGCTTTTTTACGCTATATCGGTGCAATCAATTAATAACCAGGGTTTTGCACCAGACTTTTGTTCACTTCGATCTCACGCGCGGGAATCGGGTACAACAACTTGTTATCGTCCCAGTTCAGGCCGTCGGCGGTCCCTTTCAGGCGTTTGATGTCGTGCAGGCGGTGCCCTTCATGCGCCAGTTCGAGGCGGCGTTCGTGCAGAATATCGTCGAGCGTAACGCCGGATGCGGCCGGCAGTCCTGCGCGGGTATGAACGGCGTTGTAATCGTCGTCCACCGGGGCGCCGGTAGCCGTGCCGAGGCGGTTGTTACATTCTGCCCGGATAAGATACATCTCGGCGAGGCGGATAACGGGCTGGTTGCGGTACTGGTCGCGCCATTTGCCGGTACGCATGGCGCCCGCGCCGTCATAGTGCAAAGCCAGGCGCGCGTCCGAAGGATCGTACAAATCGAGGTGTTTTTGCTGAATTTCGATGTCGCCGTCGCGGCCCCCGAATTCGGGTATCGAGTAAAAAACAACCAGGGTGGATTCGATATAATCCTGCGAGGAGATTTGAACGGAGAAGATGTCTTCACTGCTGTTATCGTCGTTGTTCCACTCCGAAGCATAATCGGATACGAGTGAATAGTAGCCCGATTCGATCACTTCGCTGGCATTGTCGCGGGCATCGGTATAACGGCCCATTTGCAGAAAAACGCGCGCCAATGCGGCAGAAGCGGCGTGTTTGTTGGCTTGTACACCATTGTCTTCGGGCAACAGGGATTTGGCCTTTGTCAAATCGTCGAGAATCTGCGTATAGGTTTCTTCCACGGTATTGCGGGTCACAAAACTGCCTTCGTCGACCTTGCGGGTCGGGCTGAGCACCAGGGGCACACCCAACTGGGAATTGTTTCCACCGGCCTGGTAAGCCTGGCCGTAAAAACGAACCAGTTGAAAATAGGCCATCGCGCGAACCCACCGCGCTTCACCTTCTACCTGCGAGCGGTCGGCTTCATTGACGACGGCAAGTGCCCCCAGCACGTTGTTGCAGATGTTTATGGTATAATAAGCATCCAGCCACATGTTTTCCGCTTCGGCGTTGTTGGCAATTTGCTGGTGAAAAAACACAAAACGTGGTCCTTCAAAGGTACCTACCCAGCGGATTTCGCCGTCGGCGCCCATGAGTTCTGCGTCGCGCATGGTGTTGCCGCCGAACAGGCCGTCGAGCGCCAGTCCGTCGTAGGCGGAGAGCAGCACGGATTTGACGTTGGCATCGGTGCTGAGCGCAAGTTCTTCACTGATACTTTGCGCCGGTTCGAGTTCGAGCTCTTTGTTGCAGGCCGCTAAACCGAACAAAAGGACAACCGGCAGCCATATTTTATTGAATTTCATGATCTTTTATATTTTAAAACGCCTGAAATTGATTCACGCGTCGTGATCTTTAAAAATGGTGTTTACAAAACCGGGCAGGCCTTAAAATCCTACACGCACCCCTGCCACAATGGTTTTCGGTTGTGGAGCGGCGTAAAAGTCGACCCCGTAAATCGTATTGCTTGCCAGATAGTCGGTCGTCACCTCGGGATCCCAGCCTTCGTACTTGGTAAAAGTGAGCAGGTTGGTACCGGTGACGTAAACACGCAGGTCGCTGATACCGGATTTGCCGAACCAGTTCCTGGGAAGGTCGTATGACAACGTAACATTTTTCAGGCGGAGATACGAGCCGTCGGTGATGTAGCGGCTGCTGCGCACCTGTTCGCCGTTGCCGTAACCCAGACGGGCTTCCGGCACGTCGGTGATGTCGCCGGGATTTTGCCAGCGATCGAGTTGATCGCGGGTTTGGTTGTCAAACCAGCAGGCTCCGCAGGACATAAAGTTGCCCGCGCCGTTTTGAATTTTGTTGCCTGATTGCCCCTGAAAACGCACGTTGAGGGTCAAACCGCCGTAGGAAATGGTATTGTCTAAGCCATAGATCAGGTCAGGCATCGGCGAGCCGAGCACGACAAAATTGGCTTCGTCGTATACGTTGGTGGTCGCTTCCGGGTTGATGATATTCCCATTGTCGTCCGTTTCATTGACATACCAGAGCGCGTCGCCGTTTTGCGGGTCAACACCGGCATAGTCGGGACCGAAGAAAACGCCGATGGGTTCGCCGACTTTTACCACGTTGGTATTACTTCCGTCGTCGATCAGCGTTTGGCCGCCTACAAGTGAAACCACTTTGTTTTTGTTGGCGGCGAGGTTGAGCGAAGTGGTCCAGGAGAATTTTCCGACAAAATTGTTGGAATTGAGGGTGAATTCCACGCCCTTGTTCTGCAATTCGCCGATGTTCTGGGTTTGGTCTAAGTAGCCGGTTGTTCCGGGTATGCGCGCATCGAGCAGAAGCGCTTCGGTATTTTTAACGTAGTAGTCGATTTCACCCGTGAGGCGGTTGTTGAACAGGCCAAAATCGAGGCCGAAATCAACTTCGGTGCTTTTTTCCCAGGAGAGTTCCGGGTTGGGAATTTGTTCGGGGTTCAGGGTGCTGTTTCCGTTATAACCACCGGCGCTGAACAACCCGAGCGATTGGAAATTGCCGATATCGGCGTTTCCACTCACACCCCACGAAGCGCGCAGTTTGAGGAAACTCAGGGTTTTGCTGCTCTTCAGAAAATCTTCCTCACTCAACACCCAGCCTGCAGAAAATGCCGGGAAAATGGCGTAACGTTTGTCTTTACCGAAACGGGACGAACCGTCCGTCCGGATGCTGCCGTTAAAGAGGTATTTCCGGTCGAAATTATAACGAACACGGCCAAAATAGGACAGGAAACTGTAGTTGGTGATCGTGGAAGTGCCGTCCGTGATGCTGGCGGCCGCTTCGAGGGTTTTAAATTCGTCGCTTGGAAACTGCTCGCCTTCCACGTAGGTCCGGTTATATTCACTTTTAAAAAATTCCGTACCTGCGTCAAAACCCAGTGAGTGGCGGTCGAAATCTTTATCCCAGTGCAATACGGCGTTGGAGTTCCAGTCGGTAGCACCGGCAAAAGCCGAATACCCGTAACCTCTGTTGCTGTTGCCATTGTCCGTACGCTCTCCAAACTTGGCGTCGTCGCGTACGTTGTAAAAGTTGCCGGCTCCTTCCAGGCGCAGGCCCAGGTTTTCCGTAAATTTATAGTCGGCAAAAACATTCACGATGGTGCGCAGGGTGAATACTTTCCGGGAGCCGTCTTCCACGTCGATAAGGCCGTTGTAGTACGTTGTGACCGGGCGGTCGTTTAACTCTCCTTCGTCGTCGCGTATCGGCGTAAACGGCGCGAGGGCCACGAGTTGCATGGGTGTGGAGAAGGCATTGTCATTGGATACCTGATGGGTGAGGGTACGGGCCAGGTTGAGATTTACCCCCATTTTCAGGCGTTTGGTAGCATCAAAATCGAGATTGAGACGGCCTCCCATTTTTTCCAGGTCGTTGCTGATGAGGATGCCCGTATTGTCGCCCCAGTTGCCGCTGGCATAGTAGCGCATTTTGTCATTACCTCCTGAAAAAGAAAGGTTTGCATTTTTTATACTGCCGGTACGCAGGGCTTCTTCCTGCCAGTCGGTGACGTCTTTTTTACTCATCCAGTTGTCGTTAAAACCGGAATAGCGGTTAAAACGGCTTTCCACAAACAAGGTCCAGGAATCCGGGTCGTCGTAAGGCAATCCGTCGATGTCGTCGGAATTATTGGCCGCTTCCGTGAACAGTTCGATGTATTCGGCGGTATTCAGGAATTCGCGTTTTCCGGTCGGCATACTTGCGCCGGCCTGCAGGTCGAATTCTATCCGCGATTTTCCACTTTTGCCCGATTTGGTGGTGATGAGCACCACGCCGTTGGAGCCGCGTGCGCCGTAAATGGCTTTGGCGGAAGCATCTTTTAACACCTCGATGGACTCGACGTCGTTAAAATTCAGGTCGGCGAGCGGGTTGAGCGGCGCGCCGGCCGTGTTGCGCGCGTCTTTGGCGATCGGAATCCCGTCGATGACGTACAAGGGTTCGGTGCCGGCCGTGATCGAGCCGATACCACGCACCCGCACCCGCATGGCGCCGCCGACTTTGCCGTTTACACTTTCAACAAATACGCCGGCAGCCTGCCCCTGCATCGCTTGTTCGATGGAAACCACGGGCATGGCTTTCAGGTTTTCGCCGCCGATTTTGGCGATGTTACCGGTGAGGGTGGATTTGATTTGTTTGCCGTAGCCGATAACCACCACTTCGTCGACGAGTGTGGTGCTGGCCGTGAGCAGGATATCCATCCGCGACTGCGTTCCCACGGAAACTTCCCGGGTTTCGTAACCGGTGTAGGATACCGTCAATATCGCCTGATCATTGGGTACCGTGACGGTAAAACTTCCGTCGGTGCCGGTGACGGTGCCTGTGGCGCTGCCTTTTACGGCAACCGTGGCTCCGATGAGCGACTCGCCCGTGGCGTTGTCGCTGACCCGCCCGTCGACTCTGCGCTGCGCGAAGGCGGCCAAAGTTGTCAGGGCGATAACTAAAGTAAGTAGTAATCGCTTCATACGAAAAGTTTAAAATGGTGAAAAAAGCGGGATTAAAGAACGAAAATACTGCTATTTTTCAAGCCGTTCCATTAAACGACTCGTTATTCGGAGAAAATCCATTTCGGTAATGATACCAACCAGTTCTTTGCCTTTTACCACAGGAAGACAGCCAATTTTTTTCTCCCGCATTTTGTGCATGGCTTCCATAATGGTGGTATCCGGCGTTACGGTAATTGGTTTTTCAATCATGATGTCTTTTACGGTGGTCGCCAGATTTTCCGTCAGTTCGTTGTGGCGTGCAAAATGGCGCAGCAGCATCCTGCTGGAAATGAGCCCGACCAGTTCGCCTTTGTTGTTTTCCACGGGCATGTAGCGGATGCGCCGCCAGTTCATGATTTCGGCGACCAGTTCGATCAGGTCGTCTTTTTGCACGGTGAACAGGTCGGTGGACATAAACTCCTCCACTTTAATTTTGGACGGATGCCAGTTTTCCAGGTCGGCGGCGGAAGGTTCTTTCCAGGTATGCACGGGTTTGTTGTCTTTTTGATTTTTTACAATGGCGGCGGTGACGGCGGTGACGGCTTCGTCGTTGGTGACTTCTTTTTTCATCGCCGTAAATGCCCGCAATACCCAGCGGGCGCCTGTTTTATGATCAGTGGCCCGGGCTTCGATGATATCTAAGTATTTGCTGATATCGGCCTGTTTTACTTTTCGTTGTTTCAACCCCTCCCTTGCCATGGGCAGCAATTCTTTCAGGATCAGTTCCGTGACGGGCACTTTTTTGTCTTTAAACCAGGAAAACGTGGTGTCGATCCCGAATTTGGCCGCTTTCAGGAAATTATCGCGGGTGTCTACAAAATCGATGTGCTTGGTAATGTCCTCGTATTGCTGTCCCATCGATACCATACAACCCAGCCAGAAAGCGGCGTTGGCCACTTCGTCGACCGAAGTGGGGCCGGCGGGCATGACCCGGTTTTCGATCCGGAGGTGCGGTTTGCCGTTGGGTGAAATGCCGTAACACGGCCGGTTCCAGCGGTACACGGTCGAGTTATGGATTTGCAGGGCGCGCAGTTTGGGTGTTTTTCCATCCTTGACCATTTGAATGGAACTTTCCTCGATGTTGCCGGCGAGCAAAACCCGGAAACGGCTGATGTCTTCCTTGTATATTTCGGTGATGTCGCCGCGCAGCCAGTCGGAGCCGAAATTGACGCGGGGCAGCCGTTCGCGCATGTGATCGCTGGTGGTGCGGGTATCGAGGCTTTGCTGAAACAGGGCGATCCGGGTTTCGTGCCAAAGCCGGCGGCCGAATACCAGCGGTGAATTGGCGGCAATAGCCGTGACGGGTCCCGCCAGGGTTTGGGCGATGTTGTACATCTTCACAAAATCGTTGGGCGCTACCTGCAGGTGCACCTGGAAACTGGTGTTGCAGGCCTCCAGCAGGGGAGAATCGTGTTTTACCAGCAATTCGTCGATGCCTTCCACGCGTAATTCGAATGCGGTACCGAGCAAATGTTTCTGAATAGCCGCCATGAGTGCGTAATAGCGGTCCTTGGGCGTCAGGTTGTGCATCTCCAGGTCGTGTTTTCTCAGGGTCGGCAATATGCCGCAGAGAATAATACTTGCGTCAAAACCGTCCAACACGGTTTGAATTTCCTTCAGGTACCTTAAATTTTCGGCTTCGAGTTGGCTCAGGCAGTCGCCGGTGAATTCACGCGGACTCAGGTTGGTTTCCAGGTTAAACTTGGCCAGTTCCGTCACGCACCAGGGTTTGTCGCCGAGTTTTTCCAGCACCTCCATGTTGATAGTGGCCGGTTTGAAGGTTTTATTGTGCACCAGACACATTTCCTGCTCGGCGCCGATACGTGTGATGTTGGATTCAAACCAATCGTTTTCCAACATATACTCAAATGCCTGGACATCGTCCAAAAGATTGCGCACAAAGTGCAACATCTCATTTTTCCGTCGATGGTACTAACTTTTTGAAATCCCATATCGGTTAGCGCCGGGGCGGTTGTGAGTATGTCCGGCAGGGCAATATTATTTGTTTTGAACAAGAGTAACAAAAGATGTTTTTACAATTGGTTCGGGGAACAGGCAGTAGCGCGCGGCTGTTGCGTATCTTTTTCTCAGCGGCAAATATTTTAGCCGGCCCGTTAAAATATTCCGAATACTAAAACAATTGCCATAAAAATACATTCCATAGATTTGTTTTAGTAAAACAATTCATTTTACCTTGGCGCATGAATTCGGAATTGGCTTTGAATCATTTGAATCAAGACGCTGCGTTCAGGATAATTAGCAATTCAGTGGTAATTCCTGAATTTACGCCGTCCGGAAATGTATACGTTGATTTGTTGGATTCTATCGTATCACAACAACTCAGTGTTAAAGTAGCCTCTGTGATATTTAATCGCTTCTGCGCTTTATTTCCTGATAATTATCCCCATCCGGATCTGCTTACCTCCATGCCAATTGAAAACCTGCGCAGCGCGGGATTGTCCTTTCAAAAAGCCGCTTATCTCCAAAATGTAGCTGCGTTCTCCCGGGAGTACAACCTTGAAAACCACGCTTGGGAGCTGATGGACGATGACGAGATCATCGCCTATCTGACTCGTATTAAAGGAGTTGGGAAGTGGACGGCCCAAATGATCCTGATGTTTACCATCGGGAGGCCTGACGTGTTTCCCATCGATGATCTGGGCATCCAGCAAGCGATGATTCGTTTGCACAACCTGGATAAAACGGACAAACAATTAAAAAATAAAATGACGGATCTGGCCGAACCGTGGAGACCCTACAGAACAATTGCCTGCCGTTATTTATGGCGTTGGAAGGATGCTCCGGCCTGATTAAACGCCTAAAAAATGCTCCCTTTTATTATTCCATAACCGTTTATGACCTGACCTGGTGAACTGAAATTCTTTTATCCATCAAATTCCATAACAATAATACGCAATGAAATCGCAGGAAAAATTAAGATACCCGATTGGCCGGTTTGAATATGGCAGATCTTATACTTTGGATGAGATCAGAAAAAATATCAAAACCATCGCTCAATTGCCCAGAGAACTGAAAAAAGCGCTTAAAAAATTAAAAGGTGGACAATTGGATGTTCCGTACCGGCCGGGCGGATGGACGGCACGGCAGGTAACCCACCACCTTGCAGACAGTCACATGAACGCATTCATCCGGATGAAAATGGCTGTTACGGAAAGGGCTCCGATCATCAAACCGTATGAAGAAGCGGAATGGGCCCAGACGGAAGACGGCAAATACGCCCCGGTTAAAATTTCACTCAAACTGATCGCGGCACTCCACCGCCGCTGGGTGATGTTCCTCGAATCACTTTCCGAAGAAGCCCTCGAACGCGGTTATTTTCACCCCGTGCAACAACGCCTCATCCTGCTTCCCGAAGCCATCGCCTTATACGCCTGGCACTGCAAACACCACGTAGCGCACATCCGGCTGGTTTCAAAAGGTAAAACGTCCGAAATCGAAGAAAAAGAACCGGTCGTTGCGGAAGCAACCGCTTCGCCGGCGCCCAAAACACGCGGAAGAAAAACAGCCGCTTCAAAACCGGCCGCAGCGCCCGCCGAACGCAAAAAACCGGGCCGCAAACCCAAAGCCGCCGTGGCCGCAGCCGGCGCCGCTCCCAAACGCACCCGCCGTTCGAAAGCCGAAATGGAGGCCTTCCGCGCCCAGAAAGCCGCTGCAAAAGCATCCGGAGAACGCAAAAAACCCGGACCAAAACCCAAGGCTAAAGCCGCAAACGTTTCCGAACCCAAACCCCGCCGGGGCATGAGCGCCGAACACATGGCGAAAATCCGCGCAGCCCGTCAGGCCAAACTCGCCGCCGCCGCCGCAAGCGCTGCGCCGAAAAAAGCCGCCGCAAGCGCAGAACCTAAAAAACGCGGGCCCAAACCCAAAGCAGCCGTCGCCGCACCAGCAACGGCCACCCCCAAACGCACCCGCCGCACCAAAGCGGAAATGGACGCTGCAAAAGCCCTTCAGGCACAAGGAAAAGCCGCCGGAGAACGCAAAAAACCCGGACCAAAACCCAAGGCAAAAGCGGCTGAAAAACCCGCCGTTGAGGCAAAAAAACCGGGGCGCAAACCCAAAGCAGTCGCAGCCGGCAATATCGCCGCGGAACCTAAAAAACGCCGCGGTATGAGTGCCGAACACATGGAAAAAATCCGCGCAGCCCGTCAGGCCAAACTCGCCGCCGCTGCAAGCGCTGCACCGCAAAAAGCCGCAGCGACCACGGAGCCCAAAAAACGCAAACCCAAACCCAAAGCGGCAGTAGCCGCGCCAACAACAGCCACACCCAAACGCACCCGCCGCACCAAAGCGGAAATGGCCGCAGCAACTCCGGTCGCAACGGCAAAATCCGCATCCGGCACGGCCAAACGCGGCCCCAAAGCCAAAGCAAAAGCGGCTGAAAAACCCGCCGTTGAAGCAAAAAAACCGGGTCGCAAGCCAAAAGCCGCAGCAGCTGAAAAATCAACGGGTACGGAACCCAAAAAGCGCCGCGGCATGAGCGCCGAACACATGGAAAAAATTCGCGCGATGCGCAATAAAAATAAGGACGATGTGAACTAGTTTAACAGGCGAGAACAGAAGGCAAAGGGCAACGCAGCGAATCAGGTAATAAATGATTCCACTGTAATTATTCCCAATCTACTTATTTTGTTGCCCTTTGCCTTTATAACACCCACCACCTTATGGATCGTATCATTGGAAGATTCGGTGATTTTCGAAAGGGAGCTCTGGTGATCGCCTTTGGCGCCGTCCATGGAAACGAACACGCCGGTGTGCGGGCATTGGAAGAAGTTTTTGACATGCTGGCCGCCGAGTTCGAAAGCAACCCCGGATTTATTTTTAATGGAACTTTGGTAGGCGTCCTTGGCAACATACAGGCATACCGGGCTCATCTCCGGTTTTTGGAAAAAGACCTCAACCGGGAATGGATACCCGACAATATTCGCCGGATACAACACATTCCCAGAAACGAACTGGTGGCCGAAGACCTCGAAATCGCGGAATTGATCGATACCATCCACACCGAGATCGTTGCTATAAAACCGGATACCGTAGTTATGCTGGATTTGCATACCACGTCCGCCGACGGCGGTGTGTTTTGTATTCCTACCGACGACGCGGCCAGCCTGCGGCTGGCCAAAGGCCTGCATGCGCCGGTTATTCTCGATCTTTTCGAAGGTATTGAAGGTACCTTGCTGCGGTTTGCCACAGACGGCCATTTTGAAATTTCCGGGCTGCCCAAACGCTGCGTCGGCGCGGCTTTTGAAGCGGGCAGTCACAACGATCCGTTATCGGTGAGCCGGTCGATCTCCGCGATTATGAATTGCCTGCGCGCCTCGGGTTGTATTGAACCCGACGACCTGATCGGCCGAAACGACGTGGTGCTGGACCAGTACAGCGCGCGCCTGCCGAAAGTGACCCGGTTGCGGCACGTGCACCACATCCGCCCGGGCGATGCGTTCATCATGCGCCCCGGTTACCTCAATTTTCAACCCGTTAAAAAAGGGGAACACCTCGCTGACGACGTCGCCGGCCCCGTTTTGGCGCCCGACGACGGCATGATCCTGATGCCGCTGTACCAGGCGAAAGGCAGCGACGGCTTTTTTATCGTAGAACCGTATAATTGAGGCGGTCCCGGTAAATAAACGCGTACGAAAACACCAATTCCCGCTCCAGCCATTCTGCAAAAGAGAATCCCGTGGCCACCAGTTTTTCAACAGGTATCGTTTTTCTTTCTCCTTCCCAACAAGCGGCAAAACCCGCCGGAAAAGGCAAACGACGCCAGCCGCTTATCTCGCTCAACAAGCCCAGAAGCAATTGCAGGGCTTCTTTGTGTTTCGGAATGTCAAACTGGCACTGAAAGCCGTTCAAGCCCAGGTGTTTGGACCGATAGTTGGAAGGCGCCGAATGGCACAGCGGGTTAAGGGCCAGCCGACTCAACAAGTCTTTTTGCATTGTACGCTCAAAATCAATGGATTGCAAATGCGGAAGCGCCCCTGTAAACGAAGGTTGCGGCATAAAACCCTGCACCCATTCTTCCACGTTGTCCCGGTAATGCTGGGCATTGATAAAGGTGGAATCGGCCAGCCAAACGAGTTTCTCCGCACCCGGCGACAGGTTTTTGCCCTCCAAAAGCCACCACAAAAAATGTATGGTGGACAAAGGGTATTTCCGGACGAAACCCTGCTTGACGGAAAACCCGCGCAAAGCATTCGGGTTCAACGAATGACTGTGCCCCGGCAAATCCTCATCCTTGTCCAGCGCAATGATATGGTGCCCCAAACCCGGTACTGCCGGGTGGTAAATATCCAGGTCGACCGCAAAAAATTTCCCGGAATTCAATTTTTCCCGGAACACGCCCGCCTCGTGGACGTGCCATAATTTGGTGTACCGGTTATAAACGCCCGCAACCGGCCAGCCGAATGTTTGATGCAGGAACATCGCGGAAAGCAGGCTGTCCAGGTCATCGCCGATCAACATACCTTCCACATAATCGGGCCTGGCGAAGGGCAAAAAGGCCTCCCGGATAAGGGCGCGGTCACTGCAATTTGTGTTGGCGAGGACAGGCATCGGCGAGGCTCTTATTTTGATTTCCGCGCTTCGGCAATTTTTTCGTAGGCTTCGTTGATCTGCTGGAATTTTTCTTTTGCGTGGCGCAAGGTTTCGGCCGACGCGCCGTTGGCGGCAATTTTGTCCGGGTGCCACTTCATGGCCAAAGCCCTGTATTTTCGTTTGATCTGGTCCAGCGATTCGGCCGGATTTGCGCCCAAAATGAGGTAATGCGGGTCAAGCGGGCTCCAGTGCTGTTGCTGGTTGGGTGGCGACTGGCTTTGGTAATATCGGCTCCTGATCCGGTCGTATTGCAGGCGCCCGATGTGAAAAATGCCGGCTGCACGAAGCAGGATCACTTCTTCTCTGGGGTGGAGTTTGCCGTCGGCTGCGGCCATGGCGAACAACATGTCCATCATGTTCATCACCTGGTGCCGCTCCCTGCCGAAATCGTTGTAAAAAGCCCGCGCATAGGTATCGAAGGAATCCGTGGAATCCTTTGCCTGCTTCCAGATTTTAATGGCCTGCGCGCGCCCCCGGTCGTTCATACGGAACTGGTTGCGCATCAGGTATTCCATGTGAGAGATTTCCTGTGAGGTGACGGCGCCGTCCGCTTTGGCCATCTTGGCACAAAGTGCAAATACGTGATAAAGGAATTCCCCCTGCCGGCGCTGGTAAGCTTTGAATTCACCCTCCGACGCGGCTTTTTCTTTTGGTTTATCAAACAAATAATGACCCAGCAGTGATCCTGCAAAAAAGCCGATCAGTCCGCCGAATGGAATGCCCATCAGGTCGAAGAGAAAAACGCCGGCAAGGCCGCAAATCAGTTTACCCCTGAGTTCCAACGAGATATTGTATTGTGGTTAAACAGACTATTCCGCCGCAAATATACGACGGCAAAACTACGGCATTTCCACCGGCACGAAACCGAATTGTTCGACGTCGAATAATCCTAAATCCGTCATTTTTAACCGGGGGATCACCGGCAGGGCCAGGAAGGAAAGCACCATAAACGGCGCACGCAAGACGCATCCAAGGGACGCTTTGGTCCAGGCGTCGAGCCGGGCATACTCTTCCGCGAGGGTGTATCCATCCAACTGGCTCATCAAACCGGCAATGGGCAGCGGCAGAACGCGGGTCTCTCCCGCTCCGTCGGTCGCTGCAATACCACCCTTTGCCGCAATCACTGCGTTGACGGCGGCGCACAGGGCGGCATCGTCCGCACCTACGGCGACAATATTGTGCGAATCGTGCGCCACACTGGACGCCAGGGCGCCGCGCCGAAGCCCGAAACCTCGTACAAAACCGGTTGCCGGCCTGGCATCCGGGGTGTAGCGGTTTACCACGCAGATTTTCAACACGTCCCGGGCGGGATCGGCAGCCAGGCAACCCGCTGAAACGGGCAGGGTTTCCGGGATCGAACCAGTCACGATTTGCCCGTCGAGTGCCTCGATGACGCGAATTCGGACCGGCGCACCTTCTGCTCCATCATGCGTAACGCGGAAATCGGCCGGTGTTTTTTTATTGGCGACAAAATGATTGGGCGCCGCAGCGCTAAGTCGCGGTAACAGGCTTCTGCCGTTTTCGGCCACTTTTACGCCGTCGAGCCGGGTTTCCAGAACGCGGAACGTATGCAGATCGGATACCCGGATAAAATCGGCCGGATCTCCTTCCCGCAGCAAACCCACCGGCAGGTGGTAGTGTTCCACGGGGTGGAGGCAGGCGGCGCGCAGGACGTCGAACAATGCGCAGCCGTTTGCCAGCGCCCGGACTACCAGTTCGTTGATATGCCCCCGGACCAGGTCGTCGGGGTGTTTGTCGTCGCTGCAAAACATGATTTGAGCGGGAAACTCGTGTAAAAGTGGCCACAGGGCGTCAAAATTGCGGGCGGCGCTGCCCTCGCGGATCAGAATTTTTACCCCGAGCCGGGCCTTTTCCAAACCTTCCTCATAACTGAAACACTCGTGGTCGGTGTCGATACCCGCGTCAAAATACCGCTTCGCTTCCGCTCCCCGCAAACCCGGCGCGTGCCCGTCGACGGGTTTGCCGAGTTGCCTGGCGGCCGCAATTTTGGCCATCACTTCGGCATCGCCGTGCAGAACGCCGGGGAAATTCATCATTTCGGACAAATAGCCGATGGCCGGGTTTTGCAACAGTTGTTTTACCTGGGCGGAATCCATCACTGCGCCCGCCGTTTCGAAAGAAGTGGCCGGCACGCAGGAAGGAGCGCCGAAACAAAACCGGAACGGCACCTTTCGCGCGTCGTCGAGCATATACATCACGCCGGGCAAACCGAGTACATTGGCAATTTCGTGGGGGTCGGAGACCGTGGCGACGGTGCCGTGTACAACGGCCAGCCGGGCAAACTCGGAAGGCGGCAGCATGCTGCTTTCGATGTGAACGTGTGCATCCACAAAACCCGGAAGTATAAATCCGGCGTCGGCCGGTGCGTGGTCCACGGGTCGTATCCGGCTTATCCGCCCGCCTTCAATGTCGATTGCTGCGGGGAAAATGCGGCGTTCGTGGAGGTCTACAAGTTGTGCAATCATGGTATTTTCCGGCAAACCTACGCGAAAACCATTTGCCTTCAAAAAAGAACAACTGCCGGAAGATGCTTATGTTCGCAGCGGTATCACAAACAAGATGATTTGCCCGGCGAAATGACCAACATCCCGCTTTTATTGCTTCACGGCGCCCTCGGAAGTGCAAAACAATTCGACCCCCTGCGCAACCATTTGCCGGCCGGAATGCCGGTGATTGCGCCCGATTTTCCCGGTCACGGCGAATACGCCGCCGATACGGCCCCGTTTTCCATGGAGCAATTTTCGGAATTCCTTTTCAACCTGATGGAAGAACAGCACATTCCCGAAGCCAGGTTTTTCGGCTATTCCATGGGCGGGTATGCCGCGCTTTTTTTTGCCTCAAAACACCCCGACAGGGTGAGGAACCTGTTTACACTCGGCACAAAATTCGACTGGACACCCGAAACCGCGTCCAAAGAAACGGCCTTGCTTGACCCCGAAAAAATAGAGGCTAAGGTGCCCGTTTTTGCCCAAAACCTGGCCGAACGCCACGGCGCCGGCAACTGGAAAGCGGTGGTGAATCGAACGGCAGGACTTCTTCATAACCTGGGAGCGGGAGAAAAAATGTCGCAGGAAACCCTGAGCGGAATCCATTGCCCGGTCACCATCGGCCTTGGAGAATGGGATAACATGGTGCATCCCGAAGAAAGCCAGGCAGTTGCCAACACCCTGCCGCAAGGGCGTTTCGAGATTCTTTCCGGTTGCAAACACCCGTTTGAACAAGTAAATTTTATACTTTTGGCTGAACGAATAAAAGATAATCTCCCGTAAACTGTAACCCTGCTCCGCCCAACCGTGTCGTAGTAAGCGAAAACAATCTGAAGGCCACCAGGATGTCAGCAACGTTATCGGATGAAATACTTGTTCAGCAGGCTCAGGCCGGGCGACAGAGCGCTTTTGCCCTGCTGGTGAAGCGGTATGAACAATATGTGTTTACCCTGGCCTTGCGTTTTGTAAAAAACCGCGAAGACGCACACGAAGTGGCGCAGGATTGTTTTTTACGCGCATTTCGGTATTTACCCGATTTTCGCGGAGAGGCGAAGTTCACTACCTGGCTGTACCGGATTGTTTATTCCACCTCGATGAACTTTTTGCGCAAGCAAAACCCCGATATGCTCTCTCTGGATGATGAAACACGACCGGTTCGCCTGACGGAGGACAAATCGCCGGATGTTTCCGTCCGCCTGGAAAAAGAGGACCGGAATGTCGCTTTGCAACAAGCAATCGGCTTACTTTCGCCCGACGATTCCGGGATTATTACGCTGTTTTACCTGTATGAACACAGTCTCGACGAAATATGTGAGATGATGGGGCTTACAATGACCAATGCCAAAACAAAACTTTGTCGCGCCCGGCAACGTTTAAAAATGATTGTTGAAGATAAATTTGCGGATCAAATAAGTGTTTGAGTGTTTGGGTGTTTTAGTATTGGTGACAACGCAAAACACTAAAACACCCCAACCCTGAATCCCTGAAATTTTTATACGATGGAAAATAACTTTTTTCTGACCGAAGACATCCTCTGGGATTACGCCGACGATTTTCTTTCTGCCGAAGATAAAATCCGGGTGGATTCTTACTTGGAGCAGCACCCCGAATGGCGGGAGCGTTTGGAGGCAATTCAGGCTGAAAAACGCGCTTTTTCGGCTTTGCCGTTAGAAAAACCGGGCCCCGCTTTTTCCGACCGGGTGATGGCTGCCTGGGCTTCCGAACAAGCTCATGCCCGCGCTGCCTCCGCAGCAACAGGCAAAGACCGGATCATCTACCTCATTTCGGCGGTGTTCGGTATGTTCATTTTGTCGGCTCTGGTGATGGCCGGCATACAAGGCGCTCCGGCAAAACTGCCGGTCGATCTGCCCCAGGCGCCTGCGGTCGATTGGGTGGAAATATTCTCCAACCCGGTGTTTCATTACGGACTTTACCTGATACTTATCCTGCTTGGTTTAAAAGTGGTGGATCAATATCTGCATCAGCGGCACATGCTGGATAAGATGAAAATGCAGGGTTAATGAGCTTCTAAAAATCAATATACGTGGAAAAGGACAAGAAGAAACCCTTCTTTATTCACCAACCTGAATACGCGGGCGGCCCCAAAGAGCTGTCTAAATTTATTCATACCAATCTGCGATACCCCCCGGCAGCCTTAGAGGCAGGTGTGGAGGGTATGGTTTTGGTGGAATACGATATTGATTATCAAGGAAAAGTGGTGGCTACCCGTGTTTTACAGGGCATCGGCAGCGGTTGTGACGAAGAAGCCTGCCGGGTGGTGCGTTTGTTAAAATTTGACGTGCCGAAAAATCGGGGTATCAAGGTGCTTTTTCATAAAAAAGCCCGTATCCAGTTCAAAAAGCCGGTTCAAAAACCCGCCCCGCCCCAACCGGCTTCTTTACAGATCAATTATACGATGACGGCTGCCGCCCCTCCGGCCGACCAGGCGCCGGAAAAACCCGCGCCGGCCACGTATCACTATACGATCCATCTCTGATTAAAATTCTATTTCGAAACACCCGGCGTCCGGCGTCAGGGCGTCCCTCATTTTCCCGTCCAGGTCGTTGTCAATACCCGGGATCGGCGCTGCAAACCGGTTGGCGATCGAATGCAAGGTGTCGAGGCGGTACCTGTTTTTGCCCGGATCTATAAAAATAGTGTCCTGATTTTCGGTGTTGATACAGGGTTGGCAATGATCCATAAAATCGGGATAGGCGTCGGTCTTGAGCAGGTCGCGCACCCGGACGATACAGTTTTTGAGCTGGTAATCGAACAAAGCGGGATCGCCGACGCGATCGAACAGGGTAATCTGGTCGGCCCGGCTGCCAAAAATGATACAATTCCGGAATTGGGCTTTGAGGGGATATGCGACGTAATTTGAACAAATATCGTCGAGGCACAAGGCATTGCCCATACGAAGCGCTTCCCCGTCCACGCCGTAACTCGCGGCCGTGCAGTAGGAAAAATTGTATTCGCCGCCGTATTCTAATTGGATGGAAAAGCCGGTATTTCCGTAAAAAAGGCAGTTTTCGGCGTCGATTTTGGCGTGTATACCGATCAGGCCGCTGCTGGCTGTATTGTAAATCTGCGAATTGCGCATCGTGAGGTCGGCCGCCGAATCCACACGGATGCCGATGATCGAGTTGCGCACAATGCAGTGTTCCAGGCGATGGCCTTTTGTGCCGGCCTGTAGCCAGATGCCCGTCCACTGACCCGATTCCTCTGCAAACTCGGGTTCGAGCCGGTCGCCTTCAAAAATGACCGGATTGTCGGCGGTGCCTTCCACTAAGAGTTTCCCGGCGCCGGCAAATGCCAAAAAACCGTCGTTGTAGCGGTAAATGGCCGTATCCGTCACCTGTTTGGCCAGTCCCCCGTGCACGTGTATACGCGCACCCGCAGGAATACGCACCGTACATTCGTCGATCACCAGCACCCCGTAAATGACGTAGGGGCGCGGATCGTCCCACACCCACTCGCCGCCGTTGCAGCCATAACCGACCACGCCGCCCGCGCCAAAACGGGAGGGCAGGTATACGGCATTTTGGCCCCAGGCCTCCAGTACGACGGTCTGTACGTTGCCGTTGGTTTCAAATACGAGGTCTTCATCCAGCACAAACGGGCTGGAGCCCGGCGGCTCGTCGGGGTTAATGGTGACTTCCGCAAAAATGTACAAGCTGTCATTGGGCGCTATTTCAAGGCCTTCGTGGCTGTCGCCGGGCAATCCGTCCACATTCAGATTGAACCGCGATGCGGCGCCGTTTGCCAGGTATATTTTTGAAATCCGGATACTTTCCTTGTGCCGGTTGTAAACTTTGAGTATCCGGGTTGCCGACCCGAGTTCGGTAAACACCGTGTCAAAACGAAGTGTATCTGCGCTGAATTCCAGTTTGTCTTCCGGAGCCGTGGTGAATTTTTCTTTTTGACAAAAACCGAGGAAAAGCGGCAGGAGCAGGAGTAGTGGCAGGTTTACCCGCCGAAGGAACGAAGGCGGGAGCAGGAGCAGCAGGCGGTAATACGGACGCATTGTTTGGTTGGTATAATTTGAATGAGGGTGACAAAAGTAGGGGTTTGGTTGCTTTCGGGCAGGTATTAATAACGACCGAGAGGGGGCAGCGAAAAGCATGGCTTGTTCGATTTATAAAATGAAGGCGGCGAACCTTTCCCGATATACCATGTGCAACCTGTCAGCATCCAATATCCGGCAATTCCGCGAAAACGGTTATTTGCTCGTGCCCGGCGTATATGCGCCGGAGGCACTTTGCGCGGCACGTGAATTGTTTCCCGAAGTATTTGCAAAACAATTGCAAATAGGCGCGCCTTACGATTCCTCTTCTCTGCTGACGGATATTTACAGCCACTTTCCCGGACTTGCCGGCCTGGTTTTTAATGAAAAATATATAGCGGTTGTCAAAGCGCTGATCGGCTCCGGAGCCATTCTGATCCCCGAATGCGCCCTGCACAAAAGCCGGTACATCAATTGGCATACCGATGCGACGGAGCAGGAACTGGCCGGTATTTTGAGTCACCACGACCTGTCCACACCCATTTTGCAGGTAGCCACCTATTTTCAGGACAATGATCCGGAAACGGGCGGCGGTTTGACGGTAATTCCCGGGACACACAACCTGCCCGACCCGTTTTTGCGCCTGTACAGCAAAAAATGGCGCGATAAAATCCGCAACCGCTTTTTAAAAATACTGGGGCGTTCCCTGTTCCATGACCTGGACCGCCACCCCGCGAAAATCGACGTGCCATCCCGTTTGGGCGACCTTCTGGTATTCGATGTCCGGCTTTTTCACCGCGCGACGTTTCCGCGCCGGAAAGGAGGCCCGGAAAAGTTTGCAGTGTTTAATACGTTCACGTACGATACAACGACCGGGCGGGATTATTTCCGGTATATGAAAGAAAGGCCTGAGCGATACTACCGTTACTTTCGCGAACAACCGCTGGCCCCGGTATTACGACAAAAAGCGGCGGAACTCGATATTCGTTTGTTCTATTAACCGGGTCGGTATGTTTACAACCCAGCTGATCGACCGAAAACTACTTGATGCGGATGTTTGGGATGCCTTCGTGGCACAATCTCCGCAGGGCAGCCTTTATGCCAACAGCTGGTACCTCGACGCCCTGCTTCCGGGCTGGCAGGCGCTGGTGGTCAGCAAAGGCGAGGTGTGGCAGGCGGTTATGCCGCTGGGTATTTGCCGCAAATTCGGCGTTTCGTATGCCCTGCAACCTTCGTTTTGCCAGTACCTGGGCGTTTTATTCGCACCGTTTGAAGGAAAAATTCACCGGATCACGCACCGGAAACGTGAAGCCCTGCAGGCCTTGTTGCGCGGCGTTCCACGCAACCTGAGGTACTGGTCCTACAATTTCAGCCCCGCTTTCGATTATTTTTTGCCTTTTGTCCGCAGGCAATGCACGATCACACCCCGATCAATCACCGCCTCGATCTCGACCGCCCCTTGAAAAATATCGCGGCCGATTTCAGCAGCAGCGTCACCAATCATTTAAAAAAAGCGCGTCAATCGGGCTTAACCTGCCGGGAAAGCCGGGATGTGATGCCTTTGGCCGAACAAATGTTCCGGCTGGGGGTCATCTGCCGCAAAGAACAACACGCGTTTCAGCGGCTCTGGCAGGCTGCCAGCCAGCGCAAACAGGGATTTCTGCTGGAAGTAACAGACAAAGCGGGGCAGATCCACTGCCGTGGCGCTTTTTTGACTTTTTTGGACAAAGCGGTATTCGTCGCCTCGGCCCTGGAGCCGGTATGGAAAAATCAGGGCGGCAATTCCCTGCTGGTCTGGCAGGCGATCGGGTATTGCCAGGCGCGTGGAATCCGGGAACTGGATTTTAAGGGCTCCATGCTGGCCGGTGTGGAACACTTTATCCTGGGGTTCCATCCACGCCCGGAAGTCTATTTTAATATCTCCCAAAACCGCCTGGGAATTGTGGAAAACCTGGCCTACCGGATGAAAACGGAAGCGAGCAATATTGTTAAAAAATTTAACGGTTGACAAGCGCTACTCAGAGCCTGATTGCCGGTTGGGGCACTAATTTCCGGTAAAATCCACCCGTGTTTTAAGATTAAGTTTGGAACGGGCGCCAGGCAAGGCGCCCGTTCCAAATCTTGTTTGGGCAAAAAAAGGCCCTTGGGGCCCGCTGCGTTTTACCCTTGCGGCTGTTTGCAAAACTTTAACAGCATCTTTTTAAGATGATCTTAACTTTTTCTTAACGGATATCGTTATTTTTGCATCGCATTACAAAAGTCACTTTTTGGCGACTTCTAAAATCTGATCTAAGCAAGGCCGTACCGGGAGCATGAAGGAAAAATTAACGATTGACGTGCTGATACCGGCCTGGAACGAAGAAAAAGCCCTTCCTTTTGTTTTGCGGGGTATTCCAAAAGTGTGGGTGCGGCAGGTGATTGTGTGCGACAACGGCTCTACGGATCGAACGGCGGAAGTGGCGGTACAGGAAGGAGCGCTTTTGGTCAGCCAACCTGAAAGAGGTTATGGCAATGCCTGTCTGGCAGGAATACGTTACCTGCAAAATCTGCCTGCGTCAGAACAACCGGAAATTGTAGTTTTTCTGGACGGCGATTATTCTGATTACCCTGAAGAACTGCCTCAAGTGGTGGCTCCTATTTTGAACGATGGAAAAGACCTGGTGATCGGTTCGCGGCGAATGGGTGGTATGCAACCGGGCGCCATGACGCCGGCGCAGCGCTTCGGCAACTGGCTCGCTCCATTCCTGATCCGGCAGTTTTACGGCTACCGGTTCAGCGACCTGGGGCCATTCCGCGCGATCCGGTGGGACAGATTGCAGGCGCTCGGCATGTGCGACCGGAATTTCGGCTGGACGGTGGAGATGCAGATCAAGGCGGCCAAACAAAAACTCCGGTGTGTGGAAGTGCCGGTCCGTTACCGCAAAAGAGCGGCGGGTCACAGCAAGGTTTCGGGCACGTTTAAAGGAACGATTCTCGCGGGCTGGAAGATTGTAAGCACGATTTTTAAATATTTGATTTGAGATGTCAAGATACCAGATGCCAGATGCCAGATGTTGAGACTCCAGATTCCAGAGGCTTTGAACGCTATTATGTACTATAATCTTAGCATCTGGCATCTTAACATCTGGCATCTGAAATCTAATACATCCGGCATCTCAAGAAGTTTACACACAACTCATTCTAACTCAATATGTACGGTCTTCATTCGCTTTTCGAAGCATTCAAGTATCAGGCTTTCGTAGATTTCGGTTACCTGATGCTCCTCATTTACTTCGTTGCTATGAGCGGCGTTACTATTTATGCCCTCCTGCAATTTCACCTCTTATACCTTTACAAAAAATACCACAAGGAAAACCCGAAGATCCAGTATAAGCAATACGAAGCGCATGACCAGGAGGTGCCTTTCGTGACCGTTCAATTACCGATGTACAATGAAATGTACGTCGCCGAGCGGATCATTGATTACGTCGCTGCGCAGGAATACCCCAAAGATCGTTTCGAAATACACGTGCTTGACGATTCCACGGATGAAACGGTAGGTATCGTAGCGGCTAAAGTAGCCGAATATAAAGCCCAGGGCTTCAACATCGAGCACATTCACCGCGTGAATCGCCAGGGTTACAAAGCCGGCGCGCTTCAGGAGGCCATGCCGCTGGCAAAAGGTGATTTTATCGCCATTTTCGACGCGGACTTTACCCCGCGCCCCGACTTTCTGCGCACCACGATCACGTATTTTGAAGACCCGAAAGTCGCCATCGTACAGACGCGTTGGGAACACATCAACGCCGACCGCAGCATGTTGACCAAATTGCAGGCGCTCCAGTTGAACGTACACTTCACGGTGGAACAGGCCGGCCGCTCCTACGGCAACCTGCTGCTCCAGTTCAACGGCACGGCCGGCGTGTGGCGCAAAAAAGTCATCAACGAAGCCGGCGGCTGGCAAAGCGACACCCTCACGGAAGACCTCGACCTGAGTTTCCGCGCACAAATCATGGGTTACAAAATCCAGTACTTAGAAAAACTCGGCAGCCCGGCAGAATTGCCCGAAGATATGAACGCGCTGAAAGGCCAGCAATTCCGCTGGAACAAAGGCGGCGCCCAAAACGTGCGCAAACTGCTCAAACTGGTATGGCACACCGACAAACTGAACTGGGTGCAGAAAATGCACGCAGTCAGCCAGTTACTGGCGTACGGCGTATTCCTTTGGGTATTCATCGCCGCAGTGAGCAGCATTCCGCTGGCATTCGCTTTCGAACAACTCGGCATCTCCACCCACTTCCTGTCGTTTTCGGTACTGGGCCTGTTCTCCGTAGCGGCCATTTCCTACACCGCCAATATCACGGCGGCGCTCAACCGCACCGCACCGCCTACTTTCTGGGAAAAAGTGCGTTTCTTCGGTTTGTTCCTGTCCTTCATGCCGATCTCGATGGGCCTGTCGCTCTACAATGCCGTAGCGGTGATTGAAGGTCTGCGCGGCAAAGTATCGGCTTTTGTACGCACGCCGAAATACGGTCTCGCCGACCAGCAGCCCGCTTCCACGCAAAAATCGGAATACAAGGCCAAAAAGATTTCGTGGGTGACGATCGCGGAAGGCCTGATGGCACTGGTATTCGCCGCCGCCGTGGTGATGGGTATCGCGACAAAAAATACGGCGTTCGTGCTATTCCACTCGATGTTGTCGTTCGGCTTCGCGACCATTTGTTATTATTCGATCAAACACCTGCGTTTCCGGTAAGATCGTTTTGAAGATTAAAAAAAGCCTCTATACTGCAAAACAGCGGTATGGAGGCTTTCTTTTTCCACCTCGCCTCAAACGTTAAGAAAATCATAACCGTTAAAACGCAGTTAAAGATTTTAGCATGGCTTGACAAGCAACGACCGGCGCCCGTAGATTTACACAAGCAATCCATGATCAACAACCTTCAACTCCTTATTGAACACAATCTACCATTTTATGAAACCCGCATTCACCCTTTTAGTCGCCGCCCTGTTTTTATCTTCCTGTTCCCGTTCCTTTTATTATTTACCCGCCAAAACACAACCGGATGCCGCTGATGTAGTTCATACACACGGCATACCTGCCCTGCGCACTTCCATTCAGGGTTGTGAAGTGGTGGCCGAACTCAGTTCGAAGGGGCAGCGCGATATGAGCCTCAACCTATTTATCCGGAATAACAGCGACAGCGCCATCACGTTCGAACCCGGCCAGGTGCAGGTGCGCGGGTATAACGTTTACGGGCAAAAAACGCCCTACCGGGTTTTTACCGCCGAAGAATACATCCGCTGGAAAAACACCCGTGACGCCCTCATCGTCGGCGCCGCCGTCCTTGCCACGGTGGCTGCCGTGGCGATTATCGCGAATAACACGGATGGCAACAACTCCAGTTCGAATAATAACAACCAGGAATACTACAACGGCAACGACGCGCAGGTTGTGCTCGATGTATTGAACTTTGCCTACGACGTGACCTGGTGGATGGCCTGGACGCTTCCGGCGGAGACGGAAGAACCGCCCCCGCCGCCGGCGTCTTCTCCCGACTTTCTGCTGCGCGATCACACACTTTACCCCGGCGAGGCCGTGCAGGGGGTGGTAAAAGTGCGCGCGGAGGCCGACTTCAAAAACAAAATACTCGTGGAAGTACCCGTGAACGGCGCTTATGCCCAATTTGTTTTCGAACGCGCAAAACGTAGGCCCGGATACTGAAGTTGATTTGCCGGGGACCCGTTGCTGCGATGACCGCCGGCAGGATTACCTTCGCGCCATGTTCGCCGCTTCCGAAAAATTTGTTCGTTATGCCGTCAGTATCGCCTTTGCGGGACTGACGGCATTTCTTGCTTATCGGGTCCAACGCGCTGATTTTGTGTCGTTTATTACTGCGTACGGAAGTTTTTTTGGGTTATATATCTGGCTGGTATTTTGGAAAAAAAACCTTTCAGGTGGAGAAACCCGCTGGTACACGGCACTTGGGATCGGTTTGCGAATACTGGTACTTTTCAACATCCCGAATTTTTCGGACGATATCTACCGCTTTTTGTGGGACGGGCGACTCGCGGTTGCGGGTTATCATCCTTTCGACCATCCTCCTGCCTATTATATTGAAAATCAGATTTTTCCACCGGGGATTACGCCGGAATTATTTTCAAAACTCAACTCGCAGCAATATTTCACCGTGTATCCGCCGCTGTGCCAGGTGGTGTTTGCGCTGGCGGCGTGGTTCAGTCCGACGGGTATTCGGGGCGGGGTAGTGGTGATCAAACTGTGTTTGCTGGCCTGCGAGATCGCGACGATCCGGCAGCTGGCGGCCGGCAGCAGCCACCGGCAGGGGGCGTCGGCAGGCAAAGATGCCCTGTTGTATGCCATGAACCCCTTGCTTATTCTCGAAATAGTGGGCAACGGCCATTTCGAGGGCGTGATGATCTTTTTTATGGTGACCGGGTTGCGCGCCTTAGACCGGGGAAAAACCGCCCGGGCTGCCACCTGGTGGGCATTGGCCACTGCGGCCAAATTGCTGCCGCTGATGTTTTTACCCATTCTTTTTCGCCGGATGGGCTGGCGCAAGACCCGGCTGTTTGCGGGCATTTTTGCCGGCGCGCTTTTGCTCCTGTTTGCCCCGTTGTGGCAGGTGTTTCCCAATATATTTGCCAGCCTTGATTTGTACTTCAGGCAATTTCAGTTTAATGCAAGTGTATATTATTTATTCCGGGCCATCGGTTTTGGGCTCAAAGGGTACGACATCGGCGAGGGTTTGGGGCCGTTTTTGGGGATACTGACGATTGTTGGGGTGCTGCTGCTGGCGTGGAAGACGCACTCCCGCCCAAGGGGAAAAGGTTTGAAACTGGCTGATACACTGTTGTTTGCGCTGATGCTGCAACTCGGTTTTTCGGCCACCGTACATCCCTGGTATGCAACCGTGCCGCTGGCTTTGGGCATTCTGGCCGGGCGCCGGTTTCCCGTCTGGTGGTCGGGCCTGATCGCCTTGTCGTACAGCCACTACGCGGGCGGGGCTTTTCAGGAAAATTACGGGCTGATCGCCGTCGAATACGGCGTTCTGGTATGGTTTATTCGTTCCGAATTTGGGAAATGCGTATCCTGTTTGACAGGATGAACAAGACTGTTGTTATGAAAAACAACCTGTAAATCCTGTAAATCCTGTCAATCCTGTCAAACACATTGTACACCGGAACACTCACTCCTTCCCGCTTTCGCCCACGAAATAATCCTCCTTGTTTTTAAACAGGATATTGAAAGTTGTCATACTGCCGTAGCAGCGGGTGATGTATTGCTGCAGATTCACTTTGTCTTCGTCGTCGAGTTTTTTGTGGGCATTAATACCTTGTTCGAGCACACGAAGCCGGTCGCGCATCATCACGATCTTGTGAAAAAACGTTTCGATGGGTATTTCTTTGGATTGCACACCTTCCGCCTGAAGCACCATTTTCCCCCCTTTCCAGCGGTCGCCCAGCGGCACACTTTCGAGGTTGAAACCTGACCAGGTGCGGAGAATACGCATCAGCGATTGTTCGGCTTCCGTAAAAGTGACGGGTTCTTCTGCCGGAACCTGCTCCACGATCTGCCAGGCGGCGTATTCTTTGCCGACCATTTTGAGACCGAATTGTGTAAAACATACTTCATAAGCCGCTACATGCAGCCGTACTACGACGCCGTCGCCGAAGGCCGGGTGTTTTACCCGCGAACCGATACCGAGTAATTCCATTGTTCTGTTATTTTTTTTCTTTAATGATACGAATTTCCTTTGGAACATCCTGAAAATGAAACATCCGGACGGAAAAGATTTCCGTCCTACATAAGCAAGTGGATAAAATGAATGCTATGAATTTTCTTCAAAACATTCTGAAAGTGAATCCTACCGGACGGAAAAGATTTCCGTCCTACTTAATCTGATTGATTTGCCGGATCGTTACCCAAACCAAAAATGCCGACAGTGCGGCGGCGAACCAGGGCACCTGAATATCCTGTTCGAGGTCCACGGAAGAAATTTCTTTCCCGTACAAATACTGGCCGGTTACCTGGAGGGCATTGTTAAAAAAGTGCGCGGTCACGGGAACCCAAAAATTGTGTGTGCGCCAGTACAACCAGCCGAGGATCAGCCCCAGCAACATACGTGGCAAAAAACCTTCGAACTGAAAATGTACAAAACTAAAAACCGCCGCCGAGATCAGCAAAGCCAGCCAGGGATTGGCGATGCGGCGCATCAATTGCTGCTGCACCACTCCCCGGAACATCAATTCTTCACCCATGGCGGGAAGCAGGGCAATGATGAACAGGTTGGCAACAAACTCGCCTGCGTGATTCATCTGAAGCAGCCCCTTGATCGCTTCCTCGGTTTGTTTTTCCGCCAGTTTCAAGGTCTCCGGAAGGGGAATTAACTGGTTGATATTCAAGAGGAAGAGCACCAGCGGCAAAGAAACCGCCATCAGCAGCACCGTGAGCCCGATGAGCGGCAGCCCCGGCGCGCGCCGTACGCCGAGGTAATCGCGCCAGTCCGGGCCTTGCCGGGAGATATTGCGGTAGAACAGCCAGACCGTCAGGAAAGCGGCCACGCCGAAGCTCAATAAGTGGCCCAGACCCAGTTGGATCCGCGTCATCCAACGCTCTGCTTCCGTGGCGGCGGGCGTCAGCATGGGCGCCTGATCCCAGCCGGCCAGCATGGCGATGAGCTGGTAAATACCCGCACAAAAAACGAACAAACCGAATTGGGCGATCAGCACCAAACGCACGCGCGGGTTATTCATCCGGGGCGTTGTTTCAGGCGGCGTTTGAAAATCGCCGTTCATTTCCGGCAGGGCAGGGTCACTGACTTCAGTCATGCGCTTTACATTTGCACCAAAGGTAGAGGTTCGTTTAGTTTTGTCCCCCATCATTCATCATTCATCACTCATCATTCATCATTCGTATATGACACGTCTGAGTGTAAATATCAATAAAGTCGCCTTGTTGCGCAATTCGCGGGGAGGCAATCTGCCCGACCTGGTTCAGGTAGCCCGGGATTGTGAATCTTTTGGCGCGGAAGGGATCACCGTTCATCCGCGGCCCGACCAGCGGCATATTCGTTATGACGACGTGCCGGCGCTGAAGGCGGTGGTGAGCACGGAATTCAACATCGAAGGCAATCCGGATCGCGCTTTTCTGGATCTGGTACTGGCCAATCCGCCGCATCAGTGTACGTTGGTGCCCGACACACCCGGGCAGCTGACTTCCGACGCCGGCTGGGATACGGTAGCCAACGCCGCGTTTTTGAAGGACGTGATTGAAACCTTGCACAGCCGGCAAATCCGCGTGTCCCTATTTGTAGACCCTGTGGCAAAAATGGTGGAAGGCGCCAAAGCCGCCGGCGCGGACCGAATAGAGTTGTATACGGGGCCTTTTGCCAAAAACTTTCCCGGCGACCCCCACGCGGCGGTGCAGGCGTACACGGAAGCAGCCCGGGTGGCCAATACGATTGGAATCGGTATTAACGCGGGCCACGACCTGAACCGCGACAACCTGCGTTTTTTTTGCGAACATTGCCCGCAACTGCTGGAGGTAAGTATCGGCCATGCGCTGATCGCGGATGCCCTGTATTACGGTATGGCGAATACGATACGGATGTACCTCAGGCAGTTAAGGTGACGAACTTTCGTCCGGGAAACGGTAGCGAAAAAACGCTGAGGTAGAAATGCTTGCTATGTGCAATTATGTAATTGATTTTAAGTCGTATAAACAGTGTTTTATTTTTTATATGACAAAACCGGATTAAAAAAATGTAAAGTTTTGCAGCGTATATTCGCTCGCCGGATATTACCTTTGGCTGAGCGAATACCCGAACTTCGAATCCGTAGTTATTACCAACCATATCAAACTTTCGACGCCGCTACGAATCAGTTTTATTTTTAAATAAAATATACTGATTCGGAAGCGGCTTTTTTACGCACAAAAAGTGCCTTTCTTACCGCCATTTTTCCGGAATTTAGCATCTTTAAAGGAAAGGGGTAACCCGGCTTTGAACCCGCTGACGATAAACAACTGACTTTGAGACGGTTATTTAAATCTGCGCGTTTCGGGGTTTACAACAGCCTTTAGTTACTTCTTGTATGTCACAAATTTCCCTCCAGTATGTCAACTGACGAACGCATCCGCAATCGCCGCAGTTTTCGGTCACCGATGCTGATATTCGGCATCAGCATGACGGTTTTTTATTTTGCCCTCGGGCTTTGGTTGTTGTTGGACAGGACTTTTCTTTCGGGTATCCCCATCGAATTCCGGACCGTTTTTGCGGTTCTGGTGCTTAT
This sequence comes from Lewinellaceae bacterium, assembly GCA_016713985.1. Taxonomy (GTDB): domain Bacteria; phylum Bacteroidota; class Bacteroidia; order Chitinophagales; family Saprospiraceae; genus M3007. The sequence goes on from JADJOD010000010.1 coordinate 176,900, forward strand.
TTACGGCGCTTTCCGGGGCTGGCGCGTTTACATTGATTATTTCTAAACCGTTTTTTATGCGAACCTACCTTTCAGCGATCCTCATCGTATTGCTCGCCATATCCTGCGACGAACCCCGCGACAAAAGCGGGAAAAAATTGGACACCCCGACCACCGGTGAAATCACGATTATGGTGGATGAAGGGTATAAACCCGTAATTGCATCCTGTCTCGACGTGTATGACAGCATCTACAAACTTTCGGACGTTAAAGCAATTTACACCTCCGAGGGTGAAGCGATGGCTGCTTTGTTCCGCGATTCGGTGCAGGTGGTCATTGTATCGCGTCAACTGACCGCCGAAGAAATGAAGTATTTCGAGTCGCGCGGGTTCAAGCCAAAAATCACCCCCATTGCCCACGACGCCATTGCTTTTATCCTGAATCCGGCCAACAACGATACCGTGTTTACAAAAGCGCAAATAGAAGACATCGTTTCCGGCAAAGTCAAAACCTGGAAACAACTCAATCCCAAATCTGCCCTGAGCGACATTCAACTGGTGTTTGATCACCCGCTCTCCGGTACGGTGCGGTACGTCAAGGATTCGATTCTGGCCGGCAAAGACCTGTCGGCCAACGCTTCTGCGTTGAAAAGTAATGCCGAGGTGATCGATTATGTTTCAAAAAACAAAAACGCGATCGGCATTATCAGCGCCAACTGGATCTCGGATACCGATGATTCCGGCGTTCAGGCATTCCTGCGGGAAATCAGGCTCGCCGACGTTGCCCCGGCCGCCGGTGAAGAAGGATACGGCCCTTACCAGGCATACTTAGCCCAGGGCTGGTATCCCTACAAACGGACCCTTTGTGTCATCAACGCCCAAGCTCGGGCGGGGCTCGGGTTGGGCATCGCCTCGTATCTGGCCGCCGACGGGCAAAGAATATTTTTAAAAGACGGATTACTGCCCGCCAATGCCGTCACCCGTCTGATCCAGGTGACGCGGTGAACCCCCGGTCAGGGCCAAAAACGTTTACTCATTTTCCATCCGGATTCACCCGGTTGCCGTAAGTATTCACACATTGATGCGCCGAAAATTAAATTAGTTCGTTAAACTTGTTTTAAGAATGGCGCTTTTATCCAAACTGTGTGTGGATTTTTTTCAAATAAAGCGTCTGAAAAACGGAACTTCGCGGCTGGTAATAAACATACGACCCGTCAGTTTATAATAACAAAATTTTTCCGAACAATGACAACTCTTGTTAAAAAAGCATTCTTCCTCTTAGCGATCGTTTATGCACAGGTCGCGGCTGCCCAAACCCGTGCAGACGGCCTGGCGGCGATGCAACTGGAAGAGTGGGATAAAGCCATCACCATTTATACGGCCCTCACAAAAGCCGATCCTACCGATCAGGATGCTTTTCTTACCCTCTCCAATGCCTATCTCGCCAAAGGGGACAAGGCCAAAGCGCTGGAAATAGCCCAGGCGGCTTTTACGGCCAAACCTGAAGACCCGATGTCTTTTGTCGCCAACGCAAAGGTGTTGCAGTTAAAAGACAATGCTTCCGGGGCCAGCGAACAGTTTGATCGTGCGGCAAAAAAAGCCAAAAAGAACATCAATGCCCTGCGCCAGATCGGCGAATGTTTCACCTATTACACCCCGCCGGGCAGCAAAAGACCGGACCTTACCCGGGCCACCGAACTGTTAAAAATCGCCGTGGACTATAATTCTAAGGATATTCCCTCGCTGATGGCGCTTGGATATGCCTACAAAGAGCAGGGCAACGGCGGCTTTGCCGCTACCAACTACGAACAGGCAGAGTCGCTTGATCCCAAAAATCCCCTGCCCAAACTGATGCTGGCCAAGGTGTACAAGGCCGCAAAGGTTCTGGACAAATTTGAAATCTATATCAACAAAACCATCGAGGTTGCCCCCAAATATTCGTCGGCATTGCGTACAAAAGCGGAATTCCTCTTTTTTGCACGCAGGTGGGAAGAAGCAACCAAAGCATACGAGGACCTGGTTAATAAAGGCGACGTCGTGACGATTGAAGATGAAATGCAACTCGCTAATTGTCTGTATATTACGCACCAATGCCCCGCTTGCAGCGAACTGGTGGAGAAGATTCTGAAAAAGGACCCTCCAAAAACTACCTGCGCCGCCTGAAGGCTTATTGCGACTACGATAACGGCAGTTACGAAAGCGCCTATAAAATCCTGATCGAGTTGATGAATAATTTGTCGGCGGACAAAATTCGGGCCAGCGACGTATATCACTTGGGCCAGCTGCAGATCAAAACCAAACGTGATACGCTGGAAGGGCTGCGCAATTTGAACAAATCCATCACCATGGATTCTTCTACCTGGACGCTTCACCTCGACATTGCCAAAATGTACTATTCCCGCCGCATGAACTGCGAAGCAGTGGCGGAATACGGCATGTATTTCGACTCGGCCGGCATGACCGAACCCAAAGTAGCCCAGGACCTGTACTTCATGGGCCTGGCGCAATATTTTTGCACCGTGGATTCACAAAATTTTATGAAGGCTGAAAAAATCTTTTCCAAAGTAGCCGAACTTGTCCCTGCCGCCGGTATCGGCTGGTTCTGGGCGGGCAAATCCGCCAGCAAAAAAGACCCGACGCCTGAACAGATCGCCGCCGATCCCGAACTGGCCAAACAATACGGCTATGCGCGCAAATACTTCGAAGAATACGTCAAAGTAGCCGGCGGTGATAAAGTGAAAAACCAGCGCGACTTGCTGGTCGCTTACCCCTACCTCGCATATTGTTACTTCGTAGGCAACGAATCCGACAAGTTTTTCCCAACCATCGACAAATGGCTCGAAGTGGAACAAAACCCCGATGCCCAGAAGTCGATCATAGAAATGAAAGACGCTTTCGGCAAAGAAGTCGCTCCCGGATCGCCAGGCCCGGGCGCCACGCCCGGTGTACCCAACGGCGGCGGCAAAGGCAGCAGAAACTGATTTTTAACGGCATTTTTTGAAATACCAAACCGGCAGGAGGCCACGCTTATGCCGGTTTGTTATTCAGGGTCTGCCCGGAAAATTTCCTTTGATCCCGAAAACCATTTTTTGACAGAATTTACAAGATTTGCGGGCATTTTTCCTGAAAACAGCCCAATAAACCCTGTAAATCCTGTCAAAGTTTTGCCTTCAATACAAGCGATTTACGCAGCGAGGTTCGGGTTAATCCAGCCGAAACCTGACCGGCAGCGTAAAACGCACCTTTACGGGGATACCGTTGTTTTCGCCGGGTATCCATTTGGGCATGGTTTGCACCACCCGCATGGCTTCTTTGCCACAGCCACCGCCGATATCCTTAACTAATTGCACGTCACTGACCTGGCCGCTTTTCCCGATAACAAAAGAGATTGCCACCGTGCCTTGGATGTTGTTTTCACGTGCCAGCGGCGGATATTTGATGTTTTCGGCTAAATATTTCAGCAAATCCTTTTCCCCACCGGGGAAAGCCGGCGGTTTTTGAACGAAGAGGTGTTCCTCATCGTCGGACGGCGGCGCCGGCGCCTCGATGATCGCCGGGAAATCGGGTTTGTTGTCGATGCTTGGCGCGACTTCCCCGGTTGACTCGCGGTTTGTAGTGCTGACGTCTCCCGCTTTGTTGAGCACGTCCTCCACAGCGGGTGGTTTTTCATCCCGCACCTGGTCGTCGGGGGTGGGTGTCGGGGGTACAAAACGCACGGTGGCGCGCACAGGCGGCGGCGGCGTGGGTGGTGGCGGCGGTGGCGGCGGCGGATCCAGGACGACATCCGGCGGCGGGCCCATGACCATTACCATGTTGAGCGGCGGCGGCTCGGGAAATGCATGGGATACGGCGTTCAGGATTTGCGGGATTGCCAGGGCGAAGCCGATCAGCAGCAGGCCGAAGCCTAAGGCGCGCCCCAGGTGCCGGGGATAAGCCCGCCGCAACTGGTAAGCGCCATAGGCGCGGTTCCGGTAAGCGAAAACGATGTCCAGCGCGTCCCGGGGGGACACGAACGGTTGCGTTGTCATAATTGTAACTATTTAAAGGTGAATGAAATAGGAGTTCTTATCGGGTAATCGCCCGGGCCTGTTGTTCCGGCGTAAAATGCAGTCCCAACTCCGGGGTTTTGATAAAACTTTCTTCTTCGCCGGAGATGTTGAGTATGGTGTAATAACGTACCCGGCAAACAGCCATTTCGTCGAGGGCGTCCACCAGGTTGCGGTAACGCGATGTTTCGGCGGGTTTGATCATGACGTACAGCATCGAACCTTTTCGGGGTTCAGACGTTTTGGCGTCGAGATAGGTTTCCAGCCCCCATTTTTCCTGCACGCGGGCCATCTTGTCCAAAATGACCTTCCTCAAACCTGCGGCGGAAAAATCGCTGGAGTCGAGTTTTGGATTTTCAATGCCTTCGTACCAATACACCTTGTCATTTGCCCCCAACAGGAGGGTAAGCGCTTTTGAATCGGCCAGGTCCTGGCGCCCGGCATCGTCGGGCATCACGAGGGCCATGATGCGGGGTTTGGCCAGCGTGGTGGTGAGCATAAAAAAGGTGATGAGCAAAAAACCGAGGTCAACCATAGGGGTCAGGTCGACACGAGTAGACATCTTTTTCGAGCGGATTTTGCCGGGTGGTTTCTGGTTGTTGCCGGCGATGGGTGTTTCGGCCATTTTGGTTTCTTTTAAAGGTGGACGATGGTGTTTTGCGGAGGGGCATACAGGGCAGGTCGCGCCGCTCAGGGCACGTTCGGGAGTACGAACATTTTCAGGAAATTTAAGTGTGAAAAAAGCCGGGCTCTGCCGGAGTGTTTAATTATAAGATGCTGCCTGTGAGCATTTTGGTGTGTTGGGTGGGTGTTTTTTTTGAGGTGTTTTAGTGTTTGGGTGTTTGAGTGTTTTAGTAATCCAGGTTGTGCCCTGCGGTATAAAGTGGATGGGAAAACGGATGAAACGGATTGTGCGGATAGGAACGAATTTATTAAACATCATGGCGCATTAAAAATCCGATTTTATCCGCCAAATCCGTTTCATCCGGTTTCCGATCCGCCTTGAGTGTTTGTTGGCCACACCCCGGGTTACTCAAACACCCAAACACCCAAACACTTAAGCACTAAAACACCCAAACACCAACCTCCCCCAACAAAAAACGCGGTGCTGACCATCAAGTCAGCACCGCGCAGGTATCATTTTGAAAGTACTCGGGTCACTCCAGCCGGAAACGAACCGGTAAGGTGAACCGCACTTTTACAGGGTGGCCGTTGGCCTCGCCGGGGTTCCATTTTGGCATGGATTCCACGACACGGACGGCTTCTTTGCCGCAGCCGCCACCGATGTCTTTAACAATTTGTACATCCCGCACACTGCCGTCTTTACCTACGACGAAAGTGAGTGCCACAGTGCCCTGGATATTGTTTTCGCGGGCAAGCGGCGGGTACTTGATGTTTTCCGACAGGAATTTCAACAGTTCCTTTTCGCCGCCGGGGAAACCGGGCGGTTTTTGGATGTCGAACATCTCGTAGGTTTTGTCCTCCACAACTTTGGGGGCTTCCACGATCTGAAGTTCCTGCGGATTTTCATCAATCGCGGGCGGCGCTTCATCGTTTCCTTCTTTCGTTTCGGAGCTGATGTCTTCGTCTTTTTCGATCAGTTCTTCCACGGCCGGCGGTTTTTCCTCCTGCACCTCTTCGTCTTTTTTGATCACCGGCGGCACAAATTTCACCGTCGAGCGCGTGGGCGGCGGCGGTGTGGGCGGCGGCGGGGGCGGAGGCGGAGGCGGGTTGTTCGGGTCAATATCAGGCGGCGGGCCGAGTTCGGCCACCACATCAATAGGCTTCTCCTGGGGCACCAGCGCGCGCACGGCGTTCAGGATAATCGGGAGTGCAAAAAAGAATATGATCAGCAACAAACCGATACCGAGGGCGCGACCCAAATACTTGTTGTACGCGCGACGGAGTTGGTACGCTCCGTATGCCCTGTTGCGGTTGGCGAAGATGATATCCAGCATATCCCGATAGGTTGCGCCTTTTTCGTCTGCCATATTTTAAATCAGTTTAAATTTTTGAATGGTAGTACTCTTCAATTCGTGTACGGTTACTGCGTGGCAGCCTGGATTTGTTCTTCGACGTTGAATTTCAGGCCTCCGGCCGGATTTTTCATAAATTCGAGTTCGAGTTCGGAAACGTCCAGGATCACGTAATAACGCACTTTACAAATGGCCATCTCGTCGAGCGCATCCACCAGGTTTTTGTACTTGGCTTCTTTGGTCGGCTTTATGATGACGTTGATAAAAGAACCTTTACGTGGTTCTTTCGTCTTGAAGTCTTCATAATCTTCCTCTCCAAACTGGCCTTTTACCTTGTCTTTTTTGTTGAGAATGACCTGGCGCAGACCTTCTGCGGCATAATTCGTCGAGTCGAGTTTTGCATCGGTGATGCCTTCATACCAGTAAACCTTGTCATTGGCACCCAGCAGCAGGGTAAGCACTTTTGACTCTTTTACCGGTTCGATATCTTCTTTTTTAATATCTTTTTCAGGCATTACCAAGGCCATGATCTGCGGTTTGGCAAGTGTGGTAGTGAGCATAAAAAAGGTAATGAGCAGGAAGCCCAAGTCCACCATCGGTGTCAGGTCGACGCGGGTCGACATCTTTTTGGATCTTACCTTTTTGCCACCTTTCTTTTTGCTACCACCGCTTTCCGCGGTTTGCATTTCAGCCATAGCCGTGTGCTTTTTTAAAAGTGATAAAAGTTGAATGCAGGTAATCAAAATCCTCCCGGCATTCGGTTGAGGTAACCTTATTTTCCTTCACCCGCAGGTTTTTCCCCTTTTTTCTTGCCGGGGTCAGACTCGGTGTTGGTGATCAGGTTGAATTTGTTGACGTTGATATCAACTAAGGTATTGATGACTTTTTGCACAGCCGGGTAGGGAGTGTCTTTGTCGGCTTTTACCACCATGACATACTCCTCCTTGACCTTGCCTTCCTGTTTCATACGAAACTGGGCGAGGCGGGCATTGTGAATCCAGTCGGCCAATTCACTTTTGTTGACGTCTGCCGTATCAACCGGAATACCTTCGGTCGGGAAAGTACCCCGTTCGCCGGGTGGCAGATCAAGCCATTGCTTCAGTTGTTTGCGCTGTATGCCAAAACTGCCTGCGTTGGCAAATTTGATCTGTTGTTCTTCCGACATACCCATTTGAAAGCGCGAATTGATATCTTCGATCAAACTTTTCCGGGTGTGTTGACCGGCCATGTCGAGGAAGATTTTGCCTTCTTTGCTGATCAGGATCGTCAGGATACCTGCATCGGGCAACTTCGTTTCCGAAATTGACGAGGGGGTGTCCACCACGACCGTTTCCTGCGGCTTCGCCTTTGCTGTGAGCATGAAGAAGGTAAGGAGCAGAAACGCCACGTCGCACATAGCGGTCATGTCGATACTGGGATTCCCCCTTTTAGGTTTATGCTTCGGCATATCTTTTCAATTATGCGTTTAAAATTAGTGTCCTTTCGCTGCAAATGTCTGCGTCAGGCTGTACCCGGCTTCGTCAATGCGGTAGGTCATACCGTCGATACGGCTGGTGAAGAAGTTGTAAAAAATGATCGCCAGCGCCGACGTACCGATACCCAGCGCCGTGTTGATCAACGCCTCGGAAATACCGGTTGCCAGTGCGGTGGAGTCCGGCGCGCCGGCGGTTGCCAAAGCGGCAAATGACCGGATCATACCCAATACCGTTCCGAACAGACCCAACAGGGTGGCGATAGACGCGATCGTCGCCAGGATGTTGAGGTTCTTTTCAAGCATCGGCAGTTCGAGCGAGGTGGCTTCTTCCACTTCTTTCTGGATCGCGATTACTTTTTCGTCTTTTTCCATACCCGAAATGCCGAGCATTTCCTGGTACTTCGTCAAACCGGCGCGTACCACGTTGGCTACGGCGCCTTTTTGTTTGTCGCAGGCAGCCATAGCGCCACTGACGTCGCTGCGATCGAGAAATCCTTTGATTCCGCGAACAAATGCGTCGATATTACCGGCGCCGCGTGCTTGCGTCAGGGTGATAAAACGTTCGATCACAAATACAATTACCGTAAAGAACAAGGTCAACAAAATCGGCACGATAAAGCCGCCTTTGTAAATGGTACCTGCGTAGTTGCCGGGAAGCGGGTCTTTGTTGTTGTCGCCATCTACGAAGTTACCGGAAGCGCCGAACACTTTGGCCCAAACGATATAGGCTACTACATACAACACGGGGATCACGATGAAAGGAAAAATTGCCGAAATTCCACCACCTTGTTGTTTTGCTTGAGTGGGTTTTGCTGCTGTCATGCTGCGTTTAAGTTTAAGTTAGTAAATGATGATTTAGTTTGACTTTACCTCCACGCAAATAAACGCAGTTTTTCCACCAAAAACCCACCAGCATGTTCGTCTTGTTTTGAACCTCGCCCTGCATCTGATCATCATTCGTTTTGGTAGATGCAGGTGTGTTGAAAAATGGTGTGTGGGCAACAAAAAAAATGTTCCTCCGGTAGAATAACTGGCTGTTTGCCGCAAAAGGTTTTTTTTCGTGGCGGTAAAAATAGTGTAGGTGTTACAATTTCCAACAAGCGCTTTTGGAAAATCATATCGGATTACCTGCTTTCCAACGATTTTTCCATTGAAAATGCTGGTTAAGGGCATAAAAATGATGTAAAATTATCATCAGGCCTATCAAAAATATTCCGCCGATGGCCCAAAACAGCGGTGAAATGTTGTTGCAGCCGCCGATTTTCCGGTCATCTCCCACCGCCGTGAAGCCCGCCCAGAAATAAGGCGTCTGAAAACCCGCGCCGATTTCGCGGTCGTCGAGGTAGTTCAACTTGGCCTGCCGGAGGGCGTCGCCCAACGTTCGCCCCGCATCCAGGTAGTTGTAAAACCGGTCCAGCAACTGCGCCGTACTCCGGTCGTTGACGGACCAAAGACTCGAAATGGTGCAGGCCGCGCCTGCCTGTGCAAATGCCCGCGCCAGACTCATAACTCCTTCGCCTTTTTGCTCCCTGCCCAGCCCCGTCTGGCACGCGCTCAGCACCACCAGGTCGGCGTGCAGCGGCGTGGCATAAATATCGGGCAGGAACATCGCCCGGTCGTACAATTCGATCCGCGGCTCGGCCTCGGCAAAGGCATGGGTGGAAAAATGCAGCACCCGGTACCGGCCGGCGTTTTCGAGGTAGTGTTTCAAATCGGCTTCCGGGCCCTGCAAATGATCCGCCCCCCAATTTCCGGTAAACGACCCTTCCGCCTGCTCCGAACGAAGCGGGGCGAGTCCCCGCTCCCCGCTGGCAAAAACCGGAGAAAAAGCCAGCATACACTTTCCCGCGCCGGAGGTCAATACGTGTTGTTTTTTCCACACGGCCAGCGACCAGGCGTAACAGATTTCCTGCCGGCGCACTACGTAATCCGCGTTGCGCAGGCTGGTATTCGGGGCCGGTTCGCCGCTTACCAGGGCTTCAAACGGTATAAAATGAAGAAAACCGTCCGGTATGACGATCAGTTTGCCTGCGCCGGCCGCTTCTGCCGGCACGATTGTTTTCCAGAGCCGGTGTGCGGTTTCCAGGTATTCCCCCGGCGCGCGCAGGATGGCGTCGGCGGAGGAAAAAAACGCCGTAAAATCACGATACAGCGATTTAATGGCGTCATCGTGCGGCCTCCTCACCCACACGGGTGGTTTGTTTTGTTGAAAAAGGAAAATGTCGATATTTTTTTCACTGACGAAATACGCCAGCAAAGCTTGCCCTTCCGCCAAAACCCCCGTCCCCGCGTCGGCGTCCGGGTTCCGGAGATTCGGATAATCCGAGTCGACGGCGCGTTCCAGAACGGCGATCCGGCCCGCAAGCGCATCGGCTTCCAGCCGCCATTGCGGGAAATCCCTGTTTTGGGGTTCGAGGATCATATTGCGCTCAAAATAAGCCAGTTGGCGCCGCAATTGGGCGATTTGAGCAAAGCGGGAGTCTTTGCCCGCCAGCCGTTGCCGCACCAGGTTGTCCTGCAGGGCTTCAAAAAGCAGGGTGGCTTTGCTGCGCTCCGCGATGGCAAATGCTTTTTCGAGATAAACCGTTTGGCCCGTTTTTTCAAACAACAAACGGGCGATGTTTATGGCCGCTTCCTCCCGCGACCGGGCGTCTTTTTGCAGGTCCAATTTGGATGAATGGTATTGGAATACCCGCCGAAGCCCCGCTTCCGCGCGCCAGGCGAGGTCGTAACACGCCAGGGCGAGGCTCAGGTGGCCGGTGTCGCCACTTTTTCCGTACAACAACCCGGCGGCGGCGGCTTTGGCTTCCAGGGCTTCGGCCAGGGTGTTTTCTTCGTAAAAGTCTGAAGCGGCGGGATTTTCCTCCGGTTTTTTCGGCCTGAACCGGGGAATGACGGCCGAAAGCGCGCGGTTGGCGGCGTCGATTGCAGCGGGGTATTTGCCCTGTTGTTGCAGCAGCCCGGACCAGGCGATCTCTATTTTACTCACGTCGCGGGAGGTATTGCCGAATGCCTCGCGAGCGAGGGCCAATGCATTGCGGAGTGATTGCCCGGCCTCTGCTGTTCGGCCCAATGCCAGGGCTGCCAGGCCGTAGGTGCGCAGTGTGCGGGCGCGGTATTGTTGTGTTTGTATTTTATCGGAAGCCGGCCGGCGCAGGTATTGGAGCGCCCGGGCGGCGGTTTTGTACGCTCCCGGAGCGTCGCCTTCATCCAGAAATGTTTGGGCGAGGCCGGCCAGCAGCAGGGCCGTTTTGGCGTCCGATATGTGCTTCAGATCCAGCCCCTGGCGAAAACTGCCGGCGGCGGCGGCAAAATCGCCCCGGTTCCACTGCGCCACGCCTATATTACTATACAGACCGGCCAGGGTTTCATGGTCGCCGCCGAGTGCCAGGGCTTTTTGGAAAACCGCCAGGGCTTTTTCATTGTCGCGCAGGCGGGTAAAGTGGTTGCCGAGTGGTTTGTAGATCATTTCCACGGCCTCAAAATCGGGGTAGCGGAAACGTTCGTACAGTTGCGCGGCGGTTTCATAGGCCTGCACGGCCGGCCACACTTTCCCGGTCCGGAAAAGAAACCACCCGCGATTGGCCTGAATGTATAAAAAAGGTTCCCATTCTTCGGCGTTCAAAGGTTCACGCCAGCGCTCTTTCCACACTTTTTCCAGCAATTCGAGGGCTTTTTGGTCGTCGCCGGAAAAAAAATCGTGGATATCCAATTGGGTCCAGCCCCAGAGCGCCAGCTGGTCCGTTTGCCGCGCGAATTGCAGTTTTTGGGCGGAATAGAATAAAAAACTGTCTTTAACCCCCTGCTCGCCGTATCGCAAAATGGCGGCGTCTAAGTGTTGCAGATTGATTGCCTGCTGGGCGAACAAGGCGAAGCAAGGCATCGACAAAAACCAAACGAACGGAAGAACCTGCCGGACGATAATTAGGTGCATACACCGCGATTTTACGCAGCAATGTAGGTAAAAACCGGAAAAACCGGGTTTTCCGGACCGTTTACAACTTCATTTCCAGCGAAATTTGTACAAAAGGCTCTGCGGTTTTTCCACTTCCCAGAATGGCCCCGGCGCGAATACCCACGTTGGGTCCTGCACGAACAGAGCCGAAACTCAGGTCGCCAAAAACGCTGAACCGGGTATGTGTGGCGGAATACGGGCTGGAAAAATCGCTGTCCTGCACCTGGGGCGGCGGTGGTGGCATACCGGCGTTCGGCAGAAAAGTGCGCACTTTGTGCACCGTTCCGACGGTTTCCCCGTTTTCCAGGACAATTTTTGCCGAAATACCCAGGCCTGCGCCGAAAAAGCGGGAGAAGTTTTTTCTGAGCAAAAACGGGATTTCAAACGACACAAAACCGCGGGTGATTTTTACCGTACTGTCCCTTGTGAGCAGTATTTTTAAATCCCCGTCGGCGGTCAGCAGCGAATCCGAGTGGGTAACGCTGCTCAGTTCCTCCCGTCCTTTGATCCCGGTGAGCAATTCCACCTGCGGGTAGATGCGCCACGATTTATAAGGCGACAAACTGGCGCCGAAAAAGACATAACCGCTTTTGGAAGAATCGGGCGAAAAGCCGTAACCGATCTTCAATCCGGGTGAAACGCCGGGTTTGAACCGCGTTTTGGTAAAATTGGTATAAATGGGCGGATTTTTGTCAAAAGTGATCTTTGCACGGCTCCGGAACGACAATTTGGGCATGTCCTTGTCCACTTCGATGCGGTATTTGACGAACCCTTTTGTTGAGTCGCGGTGATCCACGTTTTTTTGCCGGGTACCGGGCAGGTAAATATTCCGGAAGGTGAACAGGATGCCGTCTTTGGTGGTCGCGGTGTCCAGACAACTGCGACTGGTGGGTGTTTTCGGGCAAATGGGGCATTTTGGGTACCAGTCCACCGGGCGCATACGAGCCATATCGAGCCCCTGCGGGACTTCCACCTTTAATTCCACGGTACTCGCCGGTCCTTCGCCGTTGTTCTGAAACTGGACTTTGTAGGCCAATTTTTTATCCCCCACGCTGCGGTAATTCACCCGGTTGTCCGATACGGCGATGGCGTTGGGGTCGTGTGAAGCGACCACTTCTATCTCCATTTCATAACGTTCCGGCGCAATAACGGGGTCGTCGGGCGCAAAAACCGCTTCTAAGTGGATAAAAGCGCTGGTATCGCGGATCATACCGGCTGTGGCGGCGAGGCTCACGAACAGGTTGCGTTTTCCCCCGGGTTCGAGTTCGGTGAAACGCCAGGCGTGTTCCTCGCGGTATTTTCCACGCGCTTCGTTGAGCATCGTTTGAATAATGGAGGCCGGCGGGTCGGCGGGCCACAGGGTGGAAACACCCGTGTGCAGGTGTGGCGACAGGGCCACCCAGTTTGCCGCAGGCGATTCATAACCCGGCAGCGTGTGTGAAAGGAGCGGGTCGCCGGTCTCGCCGAAGTGGGTGCGGGCTTCGGTAAACGTAAAATGGGTGGCCGGGTAACTCTTTTCGTTAAAAAACAGGTGCAAACGCCCGCTGGTGGTAAAGGCGCCATTGTTCCGGTAACTGATGATACAAACCAGTTCCTCCTCCGCTTTCGGCTGGGTATTGGAGGCCATAGCGACGGCCTCTTTGCCTTCGGGATCGAATACGTCGGGCAGGGAAAGCCCGGCCAGCCTCCCCGAACTGCCGGAAGTCGCCACGGGCTTTTTTTTCTTTTTGGGTTTTTTGCCGTCGTCGTAGTGGGCCGTGGCGTCGAGGGAAACGATGTATTCGCCGGGGCTGGCGTACGAATGGGCAGGTTGTTCTTCCCGGCTGAAACTGCCGTCGCCGAATTCCCAGAAAAACTCCCAATGGGCGGCCGGGGCGCCGGCTTTTTGCATCAAAGCCGGCAAAACGGGGGCGAATTTGACTTCAGGCCCTTCTTCCGAAAAGTTGAAATCGACCGGGCGTTCGGGCGCCGTTTCCTGCGCGCCGAGGGGAAGGCCCGTCATGAATACAAAAAGGATAACAGACAGATTTCTCATGGACAGTCAAAGGATGTAGGATGTTTTGAACAATAAGGGAACGTCTGTTGGCGGGAAGTAGCCAAAGATACGAAGGATACCGCAGCGCCCGGCGTTTGCCGGATGAAAAAGGTGTGTTGTGGAAAAACCTCCGGTCTGCTTTCAGGCCGGAGGTGTGAAAAAATAGTGCCAAACGGTTGGTTTTCGGGTCGGGAGAAAAAAGGACCGGTTTTGGGAATGGCCTTTTATTATTCTTTTACAACTTTTCCCGTCCAGCGCAACGCGCCGTCGCTGACCATACGGACCACGTAAATACCCGCCGGGTAATCGTTCAGGAAAGTTGGTGGCTGGTCTGGCCGGGCGCTGCGACGGTTTGTTGCAACGGGCGCCCCAGCAAGTCGCTGACAAGCAGTGTGGCCGGGGCGTCGAGCGCCGCTCCGAATTCAAGTGTGGCGTCGCCGCCGGTCGGGTTGGGGAATATTTTCGCCGAAACCACCGGTGCGGACACATCATCTGCCGCCGTGGTGACGCCCACTTTCCGGATACAGATGTCGTCGATACGCGCCCAGGAAACGTAAGCGCCGTTGTTGATGGCGAAGTTGTTCCAGATCGTGATGTTCAGGTTGCTGTAATTCTGCGTCGGCGTCCACAAGGCGGAAGTGTAGGTGGTCCAGGTAGTGGTCAGCACGGGCGACAGGAAAATTTCGTCGCAGGCGCCGGACGGACAATTAAAATAACTGCCCAGCGGGCCGGTGGAGGCGCGGAAACGGATGCGTACGCTGTCCTGCACGGTATTCATCCACATGCCGCAGAACGTGACCTGGTAGGTATTGCCCGCCTGGAAAACGAGCGGTTGCCCCACTCCTTCCCCAACGACCTGGTTGCCCCACATCTGTATGGCGCCGGCTTCCGCGCAGCTGTCGTGGGTGATGACCTGGGGTGTATTAAAGATACTGGACCAGTTGTTCACGTTGCCGCCGCCGCCGAGGTTGCCGGGGGTGAGTCCACTCGTGTAGGTGCCGTTCAACACCAGGTTGTCCTCGCAGGTTTGGGGCGGTTCCGGAACCTGAAAATTTTTACAAAACTCTCGTTTACAAATAGTTCCGTTGGAAGAAATACGGGTCACCACCATACAGACGTAATAGACGCCGCCGCTTGTGTACGTGTGTGTGACGCTTGCATTGGCCGCGGTGTAGTCGTTGGGCGAGCCGTCGCCCCAGATCCATTCCACCGAATCGCAGGTATCCAAAGCGATGGGGGCCAAAGTCAGCGGATTGCTGCCCGATATGCTGAAACCCGCCGCCACGGCCGCAAAAAACGTCGAATCGCAGCGGCAGCCGTCATCCTGAATTTCCACCACCACATCCTGACAAATCGTGTCGTGGCAGATCATACCGGCCGTGCCACCCGTGATGATCAGGCAAACGGTATAGATGCCCGAACTGCCGTAGGTATGCACCGGATTTTGCAGGCTGCTGGTATTGGCGTCGCCGAAATCCCACTGCCAGGAAAAATGCTGCCGCTGCCCACCGTGGATAAGTCCGTGAAAGTGAAGGTGTTGCCGCTGCCCGTGACGTTGAAATTTGCGTTCAGCGCAAGGTCCTTACAGGGGTCGGATTGGGGTTGCGGACAAAAAGTCTGTTTTTCGTCATACAGGACTTCGAGCAGGCTGCTGCTGAAAAAATCCTGCGGTATCACCGGCGCCGGGTTCAATACGGTCACTTTGGGCGTCCGGTTGATGATCAGGGTGGCGGGGGAGTGGTAGCAGGTGTTTTTTGTTTGTCCCTGCTGATCCGTTTTGATTGCGAGGATATTGTAATCGGATTGTTGCGGCGGGATCAATTCCAGGATATGCCCGGAAATAAAGTATTCATCGGTGGCGGTGGGTTCCACGCGGTTGCCGCGGGAAGCCGCGCCCATGTCGAATACCCGCGTCCAGTCCACCGTGTTGCCGGTATTGTTCAAACGCATCAGAAGGCAGTGGCCCGTTTCCGGCGTACCGGCGGCGCCTGTTTCTTCGGCTTTGCCGGTCAAAACGAGTTTGTCGCCTGCGGCAAATTCAAAATGGGTGGCGAATTCCATCGGACTGGCCTGCACGTCGTAGTTATTGGCCCAAACGAGGTTGCCGTTGAGGTCGGTTTGCAGCATCAATACCTTTTTCGGGTCGCTGCCGGAGGGTTCGAGCGAATAACCGGAGACCCACAAACCGCCG
>JADJOD010000011.1 GCA_016713985.1 Lewinellaceae bacterium
ATGAAAAACAACTTTGTGTGCTTGGCAACGAACCCCTGCTGCGCTCCGCCTTTCAAAACCTCATGGATAACGGCTGCAAATTTTCACCTGACAAAAGAGTTGATGTTAAAATTTATTTCGATCCGGGCGGCAAACATCACGTTGAGATCATCGACTGGGGGCCCGGCATTCCGCAAAAAGAACTGCAATTGATTTTCCAGCCCTTCTACAGAAGTTCCCAAAATGTGCATGTCCGCGGTTCGGGTATTGGCTTGTCACTCGTCGACAGCATTTTGAAACTGCACCATGTAGCGCTCGAAATCGCCTCCACCGAAGGGAAAGGCACCACTTTCCGGCTCAATTTTCCGCCTATCTAATACCCTGATGCAGATGATAAAAATTGGAAAGTTTAATTGGTCTGCTGCTTTTACCCGCTCCCTCATTTTTACGGCATGGGGCCTGACCTTCGTGTTTGTCTCCTCCATTGGTTGTGGCCGTGAATCCATGGAAGAACCCGCAGAATACCGCAGCGCCACGGATATCACCCTGAACTGGAATCAATTATTACTCGAACTGGAGCGAAAAACACCCGGCTACCGCCCCCCTGTCAGCGCCCGGATGTTTGCTTACGTGGAAATGTCTGCCTACGAAGCCGCCCTGCCGGGATTGGGCGGATACAACTCCATGGAAAGTTTTTGTGACGGCTATGTCAAACCGGCCTTCAATCACCCGACCGGTCAATTTTACCTTCCCGCCAGCGTTAATGCCGCTTATGCAGCGGTACTGCACCATTTTTTTTCTTCCGCCCCCGTTTCCCTGCAAAGCAGGATTGATCGGCTTGAAGCGGAGCATACGGCTTCATTTCCCAAACAAGTAAACCCCGCAGTGATCCGTCAATCCGCCGAATTCGGTAGTACCGTAGCAAAAACCATTTGGCAATGGTCCCAAACCGATACCCAGGGGCATGCCGGACATTTGAAAAATTACGACCCCGCCTATACGATTCCTGTATGTGCGGGCTGCTGGCACCGACCGGTTCTTCAAATCCCGGCCCGCTTTTGCCGCACTGGGGCAATACCCGGCCATTTGTCGTCCATCCCGGCGACCTGCCGGTTAAAACCCCGGTCAGTTTCGACCTGGAACCGGGGTCGGCGTTTTATACCGAAGCGATGGAGGTTTTTTCTGTTTCCCAGCCGCTGTCGAAAGAAAATCACTGGATCGCCGAATTGTGGAGCGATGACTTACCCGGCCTGACCATCAGTCCGGCCGGCCGGTGGATTTCTATTGCCAATCAGGCTCTGGCGAAAGCCCGGCTGCCCTTTCCGGAGGTAATGGAAACGTATTTAAAGGTTACTCTCGCGCTTTGTGACGCGGGTATTGTGGTTTGGGAAGCCAAATACCGGTTTAATGTGGAACGCCCGGAATCCTATATCCGGCGTGTCATCCGGCCCGACTGGGCGCCGTTGCACGATTCCCCTTCTTTCCCGGCGTATCCATCGGGCCATTCCGCTTTTGGCGCGGCTGCGGCGGAAGTGTTGAGCGATCAGTTGGGGGAGCGGTTTCCGTTGGAAGACCGAACCCACGAAAAACGACAGGAGTTTGCGGGCAAATCGCGCAGTTATCACTCCTTTTATGAAATGGCAGCCGAAAATGCAGCCTCGCGGGTATTATTAGGTGTACATTACAGGATGGATTGTGAAGAAGGGCTTCGACTGGGTAAATTAATCGGGCAAAAAGTAATCAGTTTGCCCCTCAAACAAAAAGAAGCCGCCATGATACATTCTTAGTGAAGATGTCCCGTGAGTCATTGTATATTGAAAATTGATCATTTTTAAATATTTAAAAAAATAATAATGTTTAATTTTCAATTTTCAATGTACAATTTTCAATTACTCACTCACCCCCCCCGTTAAGCCAAAACTTGCTTAAGATTGTTAAAAAACCGTTGTTCCGATTTTCATGTGTTATTTTTCCGACCTGAAAATTGTACAGCGTTAAAAGTAAAGTCTGATGGTTAAACGCGCCACTGTTGTTCTAATCCCCTTAATGCTTGTATTATCCCTTGAGGCACAACGTGATACACTTAACTTTAAATATGAGGTTTTTAAGCCGCAATCAACCTGGGACTATGGGGCCGGCGCCCGGTTCAGTTTTCTGGACTTTGACGAAATGAACCGGTCATTGGCCAAAGCGGGTTTGCCGGAACTGGAATCTCCCGTTCCCTGCGTTGCCCTGGCTGCCCGTTCTTCCTTTTTCTGGCGGCACTGGCAAATTGAAACGGCGTTGGAGGTCACCTCCGGGTCTTCCAAAAAAAATTCAATAGAGAACCGGCAATCGATCATTTTCCGCGATTATGCCTTGCGCTCGCGGGTGATGCTTGATTTGATGCCCCGGAAGCGACTCGCTAAAATATTCCCTTTTGCCGGACTCGGCCTCAGTTACCAGAGTTTGCGTACCCGTACGGTGTTAAACAACCCGGGCAACACAGGTTTGCCGCCGGAGATTCAATGGAACGAACGCAGGTTCAACCAAATTCCCTTCGTCTGCGAACTGGGTATTAGTGTGGAAAAAGGTGTTCCTGTGAGAAACAAAGACGTATTTATCGGATTAAGAGGCGGTTATGCCTTCCGTTTTCTCGAAAATAACTGGAAGTTGAACGACCGGCAGGATGTAGACGTGCCCCGGCCGGCGGCCAATGCACCCTTTGTAGGGCTCATGCTGCGGATCAAATCCGCGCCGGTTCGCAACATGAAAATGGTGCCCGACAGGAAGATTTGAGTTGCACAAAAGGTAAAACAAGTTTGCACGCAAAGGCGTAAGTTGTTTATAATCAAGTATTTGTGTAAAAAATTCTTCACTTGATATAAAATTTTTTCGCCTTTGCGTGCAATCCCAAACACTTACAGATTCAACAAAAATCCGATCGTAAAATTGGCATCCCAGTCGAACACGAACTGCCGGCAACCGGTAGCGTCCGAAACCGCCTGGTAGATATTCAGTCCCGATTTTTGTTTGGCGCCATCAGGGGTATAATCAGCCGGCGCTTTTAACACCGTATACCGTTCTTTGCCGTTGCGTGTTTGTTTGGCTAATTCGTATGGCACACCGCCGATAATAAAACACGTGCCGCGCAGGTTGGACGGCACCTGGTTCGCTTTACTTTTTACATCCGAATAAACTGTGCCGTCGCTGGTATTATCCTGGTAGTATTTTGCTCCGTAGGATTCCAGCGCCCCGCCTGGCAGCCACGATATTTTGGTGTTGCCCGAACCGATATCCACCACAAAGGCCTTGTTTTGATAGGCGGTGGGCAATGCCGCGCGCAGGGCATATCTGGCTTCCTGCTGAGGGGTCACTTCATTGACAAAATAACGCATACTTTTCAGGGCGGCGCTGATCTGCTGGGTGACGGCTTCTTTTTTTGCCCCGGAACTGATCACGAAATGGATATCATTGGGGCCGACGCCAAAATCAACCATATCGGCGATAAAACGTTTCAGGCCACTTTTGATATCATCATCGGTTGCGAGGTTTTCTTTTACCAGGCTTACGCCAAATTCCGCTTTTTCCAATTTCCAGTTTTTTTGATTGTCCACCCTGATAATGAAGGAGTTAAAACCTGTGGTGCCCAATTCCACCACACCTTTCAATTTCCCTCCTGAAGGTATCGGCGCTGTGAACTGGAAGGGAGCCGGAGCACTGGCGGAGGGTTTTCCCCAGGTGGAACTGCTGCCCGAAGTATTGCCTGCCGGTTGCCCGGATGTTGCCGGCTGTTCGGTGGGCGGCGCCGATTCGCTGCCGGAACTGCCGAGGTTGGGGAAAAAATATCGCACACCGAAAAAGACGGCGGCGACAATTGCCAGGGTGATAAGCAAGCGGGAAAATGTGGTTAATCGTGCCATGTCTGTAATTCTCCTGTTTAGTGATTGGAATGTTTTGATTTGTGACTGCCCTTCAACCGGGCGGTACAAAATTGAAACAAATCGAGAAATCGCGCGGGGCAAAATTGACATACTTTGAAAAAGAGACCGCTGCAAACGATTTTCCCTACTTTTGCCGCCGTTATTAATGACAATGAAATGACCGCTACAACACAAAACATCCTTTCGCAACGGGTAATGGCCCTGGCAGAATCCGAAACGCTGAAAATGGCGCGTATGGCGCGTGAATTGCGCGCCTTGGGCCACGATGTCATTAGCCTCAGCCTCGGCGAACCCGATTTTGACACCCCCGACCACATCAAGGAAGCCGCATACCAGGCGTTGAAAGACGGATATACGAAGTATACGCCGGTGGCAGGATTGCCCGAACTGACCAAAGCAATCAGCGAAAAATTTAAAAGAGACAATCACCTCGACTATCGCCCCGAACAGATTGTGGTGAGCAACGGGGCCAAACAAACCGTTTATAACCTGTGCCAGGCACTGCTCGATCCGGGCGACGAAGTGGTGGTTTTTTCCCCGTACTGGGTGTCCTACTGGGAAATAATCAAACTTTCGGGGGGGATTCCCGTCCCTGTTTATGCCAGTGTGGAACAGGATTTTAAACCCACACCCGAACAAGTGGAGCAGGCCATAACCGAACGCACCAAATTTGTCCTGTTTTCTTCACCCTGCAACCCGACGGGCACGGTATTCGACCGGGAGGAACTCCAGGCCTATGCCGATGTGATCGCCCGCCACGATCAGGTGCTGATCGTGAGCGACGAAATTTATGAATACATCAACTTCACCCACGAACACATCAGCATCGGCAGTTTCCCGAATGTAAAGGACCGGACCATCACCATCAACGGCTTTGCAAAAGGATTTGCCATGACCGGCTGGCGCCTCGGCTACATGGGCGCTCCCAAATACATCGCAGACGCCTGCTCCAAAATACAGGGTCAGGTGACCAGCGGCGCGTCGTCATTTGGCCAGAAAGCCGGCGCGGTGGCCCTGATGGGCGATCTCGGACCCACCTTGGCCATGCGGGAAGCCTTCAGAGAACGCCGCGACATCATATTATCCATGCTGGAAGAAATTCCGGGCATCAAAGCCAATCACCCGGATGGCGCATTTTACGTTTTCCCCGATGTCAGCGCCTATTTTGGCAAATCCGACGGCCAGACCACCATCCATAACGCCGATGACTTCTGCGATTACGTGATGACGAGCGCCTACGTCGGCCTGGTATCGGGCGCTGCATTCGGCGATCCGAATTGCTTCCGGCTGAGTTATGCCGCCTCGGAAGAACAACTGCGGGAGGCCATTCGCCGTATGAAAGATGTTTTGGGGCGTTTGAAATAACAGATATGGCAAACCGGATTACACGTCACTTCCCGAACCGGCAACAGTGGGGCGAACAAATGATCGCCACGGCACTGCTTTTGAGCGCCGCTTTTTTCAACGGCTATCCACTGGTGTTTTCCGACTCCGGAACCTACATATTCAGCGGTTGGGAAATGAAGGTGCCGGTGGACCGGCCCATCATCTACGGATTGTTTTTGCGGGCAGCCAGCCTGGGTTTTTCCCTGTGGCTTCCGGTGATGGCCCAATGTTTCGTTCTGGCCTGGCTGCTCCGCCTGTTCTGGCGCACCTTTTTTCCCGCAGATGGGCTGAAAATGCCTTTTTTATTCGTCCTGGCCGCTCTTTGCGCCCTGACGCCGGTATGCTGGTACGGCGGCCAACTGATGCCGGATGTATTTACCGAAGTCCTGTTACTCATCGCGGCGGTGGTATTGCTTCGGGAAACACTCCGGGTCTGGCAATGGGTCGGTTTGGGCGCTTTATTCGTTTTTTGCTCCGTTTCCCATTTTTCCAACCTGTTTATAGGTGTGGCGACTTTGTGTGCCGCCTGGCTGCTGAGGGGGTTTGGCGTACCGGTATTGCGCGAATTGCCCCATTTGCGCCGCAGATCGGTGATTCTTCTGCTTTGGTGTGTATTGGCTTACGTTACACTGCCGACGGTCAACCGCATGGTGGAGGGGGAAGCATCGGTAGGCAAAGGCAGTTACACCTTTCTGATCGGCAGGCTGCTGGACAACGGTGTGTTGAAACGATACTTAGACGAAAATTGCGGCAAGGAACAGTTCCGGTTGTGCCTGTATAAAGATTCCCTTCCCGACAACAGCCGGAATTTTCACTGGAATCCCGACAGTCCCCTCGCAAAAGAAGGCGGGTGGGGTGTGCCGGAACCGGAATACCGAAAAATTGTATGGAATACACTGACCACGCCCAAATACCTCGTTTTGCACGTGTGGGAGAGTTTGATTGCCACACCCGCCCAGTTGTTGCAAAATTCCGTCGGATCGGGCCTTGAACTGGGCTGGTATAAAAGCCCGGAAAGTCCTCCTTATCAGGCAGTTGTAAAATATTTTCCGTATGAATTGAACGAGTACCGCTTTTCAAGACAATGCGGCAATTTGTGGGGTCAGGGACTCGATTTGAAGTTTTACAGCACCTTGTTTTACTGGATGATGTTGTTGGGCGCCTTTTTAACGCCGTTTTTGCTTTTGATGCACCGGAAAAGGCCGTTTTTGCCCAAAGGCCTGGAAGCGGGTGTTTACGTGTTGTTGTGTGGAATGTTCGCCAACGCATTTGTTACCTCCAGCTTAGCCAGCATTTGCGACCGGTTCCAGTCGCGGGTAGCTTGGTTTTTGCCTTTGGGCGCCTGTATGATGTTGTGGGCTTATTGGCAATCGCGCCGGGAATGAGCATCGCACTCCGGGTGAATAGTCACGACAGCCGATTGGTCGGCGCCGTATACAGCAGCGACGTATTTTCCCCGAAATATTCCTTAAAAGCCAGCGAGAACGACCCGGGGCTTGAAAATCCGACCAGTTCGGAGATGGCCTGGGGGGTGCCGGCGCGTTTTTCGAGCAGAATTTTTGCCTTTTCCAGACGCATTTCCCGGATGAGTTGAACCGGTTCTTTTCCAGTCAGCGCTTTTAACTTCTTGACGTAGTGCGTTTTAGTCAACTGCATTTTTTTTGCGATGTCGTCGGCCATATAATCGGGATCGGCCAGATTTTGTTCGATCATCTGCACGGTGCGGGCCAGAAACGGATCGTCGGGTTGCAGGCGGGATTCCGTAAAATACAATTGTAAAAAACGGCTGAATTGTTCGTGTTTTGTTTTGCGGGCATCCAGCAGGCGCTGAACCGATGCGTCGAATTCGTCGTCGATGACCGGTCGGGTAAACCACGCTTCCGCTCCGGCGCGGAGCGCGTCGAGTTTCCCTTCGTTGCCAAATTTGTCGGTCAGCAGCACAACGGGTACGTGGTTGGTTTTTTGCGACAGTTTGATCTGCCGGGCGATCTCGATGCCTGTTTTGCCGTTGAGGATGGCGTCGCACACCACCAGGTCCGGTAAAAGGTCGTTCGCCATTTGAAGTCCCTCCGCCGGTGTGGAAGCCGTCTCAATCTGGAAGCGGTCGGACAGCAGCGATTTCAGGTACAACACCACCTGGCGGTTGGGTTCGATCAGCAAAGCGATCTGTTCGGGTTTCGGGCCGTGGTATACCAGGTACGGATCGGGTGGGGCAGGGGTGGACACCACGGGAGCGGAATTCATCTCCAGGGCTTGTGAAATAGAATTTTCCTCGGCTTCCCTGCGCAGGTTGGTACGCAACATGTCCCATTCCAACTCCTTCTTTTCCAATAACTTGCGCCAGCGATCGCTGCTGCGGTAATGAACAAACAGCAGGGATAAAAAGATCAGGACCACGAGCCCGCCAAACATAATAGCCTTGTCTCGTTCGATCCGGATAAACCCCGATTGTTCCGACATTTCCGTTTCGCGGAGTGCGATGAGTGAATCGAGTTTTTGCTGCATGCTCAGAGCATCGGCCCTGTTTTTCCGGGTGCTGATGGAATCCTGAGTAACGGCCAGTAACTGTTGGCAGGTAAGTGCCTGATCCGGCAGTTCCCAAACCCGGCATTCCTGGACCAAAGCATTCAACAAGGCGGCTTTGGTGACCGGATTGGGGTCTTTTCGGGCGTCTATTTCGGCATCTGCCAGAAAACGTGTAGCGCTCCGGTCGTCCGAATTGACTTTGTAAATTCCGGAAATGAGCACGAGCGCTTTGGGTGAAACCGGTGCCTTGTGGCTTTTTAAAAATTCCCGGAACCCCTCGGCCTCCACCTGGGCTTGTTCATAATTGCCTGCCTGAGTCAGTTGTGAAAGCAAAGCCATCCGGTTGCGGATCGTATCCGCCACCGCTTTATCCTGGCAAAAGACGCTGCCACTTGTGCACAGGAGCGTAACAAAAAGACTGATTTTGGTTAACCGGCGCATGGGAATTGCGTTTTCAGAGAAGCAATTATAGGCAAATGTAGGGGTAAAAATGGCCGCTTGCCCGAAATTTTCAAACGGTTTCTCTTAAAAACATGCAAGGAACCTGAAGGCGTGTATTTTTACGGCCGGTTTAAGAAGAAAATAACGGTTGTTAATTTGCAACAACCCGGCAGGCCAACTTTCAGACTGTTTGGGATTTATAAATAAATCATGTTTGACCTACGAGGACAACTTACCCGCACCCAAAGTATTACGCTCGGCATCACCGGCGGCGTATTGCTCATCGCCTTGTGGTGGATGCTCGCTGAAATGCTCGCTGTGCCTGCGCTGGATTACCGGGCGCCCGCACTTGACGACCCCGCCTTGCAAAACCTCAACCGCGATTCTTTGCTTCGGGCGGACAGCATTCAATTAGCCAATGCCCGGCAGGTGGGCAAAATCTATAAAATCCTGCCCACACCCCTGCACGTGGTGCAGGCCTACCCCAAACTGGCGGAGGAGGATAACTTAGCCACGCACACGGTGCATTCCGTATGGCTCAACCTGAAGGGTTACTTTTGGGCCATCGTGCTTTCTCTGATCATCGGCGGGCTTATCGGGTTTATTCCGCTGTTCAACGGCTTGTTTGCCAGTCCGGTGGATGCCCTGCGTTATCTGCCCATTTCGGCGCTTACCGGGTTGTTTATGCTCTGGTTCGGCCTCGGCGACGGCATGAAAGTGGCGTTTTTGACCTTTGGTATCCTTGTTTATATGATCCCGGTGATCGTGCAGCGCATCCGGGAAGTGGATGACGTGCACCTGCAAACCAGTTATACCCTCGGCGCAGGCAGTTGGCAAACGATGCGTTCGGTGTATTTTCCCTCGGTTTTTTCCAAATTTATGGAAGACCTGCGTGTGCTGACGGCCATTTCCTGGACCTACATCATCATTGCCGAGATATTGAACAATACCGGTGGTCTCGGTTCGCTGATCTACTGGCTGGCGCGGCGCGACAAAACGGATAAAGTATTCGCCGTTTTGCTGCTTATCATCGTTATCGGCATCCTGCAGGACAGGTTGTTTGTTTACCTTGACAAACGTTTGTTCCCGCATAAGTACTACAAAACCAAAGTGGAAGGACTGAAAGAAGTGCAAATGGGTATTTTCATCGTGCTCGGCGTATTTGCCCTGGCGGTGCTGCTGCCCTTGTTGGTACAAATTCCCGGGGATATGTTGCTGCAAGGCGCCGGCCTGGTGGTTTTGGCGGCGATCGGATTGATTTTGATGGGAGAGATGAAGTTGTGGAAAGGGTTGCAGGGGGTATAGTTTTTTGAAAATAAAATTTCAATATTTGGCTGATTTTCAATTGTTTAAAAAAACAATTGCGGACCTGGAGGTCCGCGTTATACCTTTATGCTCCACATCAAAGACACCGACCTGCCCAATATCATCGAACTGAAAAACATCACGCAGTCCTACGACAGCAGTAAAACGCCTATTTTAAAGGATGTGAACTTCCTGATCGAGGACAAACCCGGTCAGGGACAGTTTGTTGTCATCCTCGGCGCTTCGGGCTGTGGAAAAAGCACCCTGTTGCGTTTTATCGCCGGACTACAGCAACCCACCGGAGGGCAGGTACTGCTGCGCGACAAACCCGTCAGGGAATCGGGTATCCGGGCCGGTATGGTTTTTCAGCAATATTCGTCGTTACCCTGGTTGACCGTATTGGAAAATGTGGCATTGGGCCTTGATTTTCAAGGAGTTGAAGAAAAAGAACGCAATCGCCGCGCCCAGGAAATGATCGAGTTGGTCGGCCTCGGCGGACATGAAAACAAATACGCCGTGTATCCCACCCTTTCCGGCGGACAACTGCAACGGGTGGCCATCGCCCGCAGCCTTATTGCAAATCCCGAAATCCTGCTGATGGACGAGCCGTTCGGCGCGCTCGACATCAACACCCGCCTGCAAATGCAGGATATGCTCGAAGACGTGTGGCTGAAATTCCAACCGACGATTGTGTTTGTCACCCACGACATCGAAGAAGCCGTCTATCTCGGCGACGATATCTACATCATGGCTGCCAACCCCGGCCGTTTTGTACACCACGTGACGGTGGATCTGCCGTTTAACCGCAACCTGGAAGTGAAACACTCCGCAAAATTTAATGAACTGGTGCGCGATGTGGAAGACAAAATGATTGCGGTAAGTAACACGAACTTCAGTTCGTGAATGGTACGTAGCACGAACTTCAGGTCCTGAAAAATGGCCGCGTCATATACCATTCACGGACTGAAGTCCGTGCTACGTACCATTCACGGACTGAAGTCCGTGCTACGTACCATTCACGGACTGAAGTCCGTGCTACGTATCATTCACGGACTGAAGTCCGTGCTACGTGACTAAAATCACCCAAAGATTTGACACGGATGCAACGTTTTGTCGCATCCATCCGTCGTATCTTTGTGTTATACATCCGACTATGAAAAAATCACACCTGCTCGCTATCGGCATTGTTGCCATTGCTATTGCCATACTCGTCTCTGCCAGCAAAGACGTGACGACTTATTCCAACTTCACCCAGGCCACCAAAAACGGCGACAAGGTGAAACTCATCGGCTACTTAGTCAAGGACAAACCCGTGGAATACAACCCGGACAAAGACCCGAACTACCTCGGTTTTTATTTGAAAGACGAAGCCGGCGAGGTGCGCAAAGTGGTGCTGCACGCCACCAAACCCCAGGATTTTGAACGTTCCGAATCCATCGTGCTCACCGGCCAAATGACGGGCGACACGTTCGAAGCTTCCGATATGCTGCTCAAATGCCCGTCCAAGTACAAGGATCAGGAGATTTATGTGCGATCGGAGAAGAAGAGTTGAGGGGCGGGTTCTCGTATACTTTACGGGGCTGTGTCAAAAGTCAGAGATACTTTATTTGGGCCTTGAAACGGGAAATATTATTTTGAATCGCGACCGAAATAGACATTCCAGGTTTTCAAAACCTGGAATGTCTGCGCATCATCCGAATAAAATTTCTCCCAATGCGCCACATTGTGCAACGTAAAGACTTTTGACACAATCCCGTAAAGTAAATAAAAATTGTACCTACTGCCCCACAATCACCTTTTCCACCCCCACAACCCCCTCGTTATCAACCCACTGCAACCAGTAAACCTCTTCCCTCAGTTGTTTTGTAGAAATTTTCAGGGGACAATTCCCTGAAACCTGCGCCACCTCCCGGCCCCGGGCGTCATACATTCTTGCCTGCACCTGGCCGTTTTTTTCAGATCCAATGGTTAGAATACCCGATACCGGGTTCGGGAAAACACGAAGCAATTCCTTCGGTTCCGGCAGGGTTGCATCAAGCACCTCCGCCCAGGTATATCCAAACACTCTTTTTGACACCTTTTGCCCGGGTTCCATACCGCCGGCCGTGATAAAATAGCCGTTGTCAATCTGGGCTGTGCCGCGAAGGTCCATGATGGCGGGCAGGGCTATGGCATCTTCGTTGTACAGGTCGCCGGTCCAGGGCAGGTAACGTTTCCTGCGCGAGAGTGCGGGGACGCCACCAGAGCCGTCGTAAGCAACACCGTTGTAGTTATAGGTGATATCGGAACCGCCTACCCAGACCGCCGTTCCAAACTTGACGGCAGCAGCCATGCGGTAACCTTTGGCTGCCGGCGACGAGAAACCGGACCAGGTGATTTGGGCGGGGTTTTCGGGGTTGATAGCGCCAACCCTGAAAAAAGAGGAAGCCGGAAAATTGATACCTGCCGCTGCGCCGCCGCAGTAATAAATTACATCGCCGATGATTACTCCGGAGCCTCCGAATACCTTGTAATTCACATTGTTAGGCACGGGTGTTCCGGCCACCCAGGTGTCGGTGGCAGGGTTGTAAATTTGCACCTCCGGCACATTTCCCGAGTTGCTCCAGCCGGTAATAACATAAATCAGGCTGTCGCGCCAAACCGCCTGTACGTGATCGTCAATGGGTTTGGGAATGGGGGTTCCATCGGTGAGCCAGGTATTGGTTGCCGGATTGAACCGATGTAACCTGTTGGAAGAAATTTCACTCCCGTTTTGAGCCACATGATAGCCACCGACGAGGTAAATTTGGTTTTTAACCGTACTGGCAGCGGCGGCGATTTTACCACCGGCAACATCAGGGACGGGCGGGAGCGTCTGCCATTCGCCCGTCAGGGTATTCATCCGCCAGGCTTTCAGGTGAATCCCGCTCCATATTTTTGTTTCGTCGAGGCCGCAAAAGGAATATACAAACGGGGTGTCATTCACCGTTGCAGCGGTAACCGCATTATTCGTTACGGCTTCGGGCATGGACGGAAGTTCCACATACAATTGACCCTGGGCGAACAGGTATGCCAACTGGCCCAGCAAAACAAAAGCGATTTTTTTCATAAGCAAGCGGGCAAAATCAATGCTGCGAATTTTCTTCGGAACATTCTGATAATGAGACATCTGGATGAAAAAGATTTCCGCCCTGCTACTTGGTGCTCATTTAGAGCCTGTCCGGCAAGGCACACCTACCCGGCACTGCTCAAGCGCCTCCACAAACTGATCGCCAACCCGAGCAACATTAAAATTGAGCCGGCCCAGACCAGATTGATTCCGGGGAACACGATGGCTTCCAGCACGATATAGTCCGAACGGGACACATTTTCTGCAATGTCGATCGGTATTTTGCTCAGCTCACTACTTGCCTGTGCCACGCCGATGGATAAAATACCTTCTTTCGGGTCTATTTTTTCAAAGCGGAAATGGAGCCCCAACGGCGCAACCTCGTCTTTCAGGCTGAACGGCTGATTGTTGCGGATCAGGTAAACCGGTGTGGCGCGGGCTGTTTTGCCGTCCGGCGCCGTAATCTCGAGTTGCGCGCCCACGGCGATATCGCCCGGTTCGGGGGCATATCCGGGGTGTTTTACCTCGGTTACCGGAGAAATCAGGCGGATTTTGAACCCCTGGAATACAAATTCACCGCCTTTTTTTACCGGGAAAGTGCTGTATTTCAGGTCGTTTTCTAATTTGAATATCTGCTCCATCGAAGCTTCGCTGAGGCGGATTTTCATTTTTAACCGGGTGATGGATGCCGGCAGCGTAAAGGCCCCTTTGCCCATCCGCAGGTAAAACATCGGTTCCGCGCTGTAGGATTTGGGATCATCGAGCGAGTAAGCGCGAAGTTTTAGGCCGAATGCGAGGTCGCCCTGCTCCGCCTTGTATTCCGGGTGCGCCGGTTGTTTGGTGATCCCTTCGACGATGAGGTAGTGGTTTTTGGTAAAAATGGTATCTCCGGCGCCCGCCAGGTAGGGCTCAAATTTCAGGCTGTCTTCCTGTTGTCTGGCGTATTCGGGGTCCGATTCTGCCTTGGGCAAAGCCGGCACCAAAGTGAAAATATCGCGGTCCCAGTAGTGTTTGGTCGAGGGGTTGTTGGCGACCACTTTTGAAAACTGGCGGTCGTACATTACGTTCGGCATCAGCGTAAATTCCTCGCCGGTGGGATTGCCGTTCAAATCAAGGCGTTTAAATTGTACCACAAAAGAACGCGTTTGACGCACCAGGGTGTCCCTCAGGTAGGTTGCTTCAAAACCTTTTACCGGCATGGGCGCTTCCTTCATCAGGATCACGTTTTTCTTCAATCCATCCATATCCATACCTTCAATGAGCCCGTCCATAGCAAATGAGTTGGATGAAATCCAGGTTTTACCCAACCCGGTGCTCATAACCCCCAGGATCAGAACGCCAAAACCAAAGTGCGAAACCGCCGAACTGGCCAGTTTGAGGTTCCCCTTCATGACCGAAATCAGATAATCCGCATTGGCAACTACCGTGAACATGGCTGCAAATAACAAAGCGTACAATTGCCAGGCGCGTACGTCGATCCATTGGGCGTTCAGGACGCTCAGCGTACCGGCGCCGATGGCCGCGATTCCCATGTGCAGGGCGAATTTTTTGGCATTTGAGGACCAGTTTCGCTCGTTATACCGCATAAACTGGCCAATGGCCGTCAAAACCCCGATAAATACGGCGATCCAGAGTTGATAGCGGTTGTGGTGTTCAACCGGGTCTCTTAAGGTCCATTCCGTGCCGAACAATTTGTTAAACACCGGCAGGGAGGTAGCGCCGGTGATCAGTACTGCGGAAAAAAGCAAAACCAAGGAACCGATGAACATCCAGAATTCGCGCGATGTGGCGCTTTCCTCACCTTTTACATCCGGCACTTCCGAAAAACGCCGGACCCAGAGGCTCAGGCTCAGGATGGAAAAGGCGATGATAAACAGCATCAACTGGAATCCGAGTCCCATTTCCGTAAATGCGTGCGCCGATGTGTCGCCCAGGATGCCGCTTCGGGTGAGATAAGTCGAATACAAAATCAACACAAAAGACAGCAAATAAAAGCCGTACGTGCTGCGAATGGAGTAACCCGTCGAACGGGCCACGAGGTTGGTGTGAATTCCCGCAACAAGTGTAATCCAGGGCACGAGGGAGGTGTTTTCCACCGGGTCCCAGGCCCAGTATCCCGCAAAAGAAAGGGCTTCGTAGGCCCAGGCGCCGCCCATCAGAATGCCGGTGCCGAGGATGGCGCCGGAAAACAAAGCCCATTTCAGCGCCGGTTTCAGCCATTCCTTGTGTTCACGTGTCCACAAACCCGCCATCGCAAAACCGAAAGGCACGATGGTGGAAGCAAAACCGAGAAACAGGGTGGGCGGGTGAATGGTCATCCAGTAATTCTGCAGCAGCGGGTTTAATCCGTTTCCTTTGATCTGGTTGAGGTAATCGACCTGTGCAAAAATCGGCGCGTCCATCGTGTTACGCAGGAGGTCGAATGGACTGGCGCCGAGCCGGAAATCGCCAAAATAAAGCCCCAGGATCATGGAAGCGATCATGGTTTCCGCCAGCGCAATGATGGTCAGTACCGGCGTTTCCCATTTGCCGCTGCGCAAAATCAACACGATACCAAGCACCACATTCCAGAAACTCCAGAGCAAAAAACTGCCCTGTTGCTCTTTCCAGAATGCCGAAAAAACGTATTGATTGGGCAGGTCGTCCGACACGTTTGACCAGGCGTACTGGTATTCGTACATTTTCCCGGTAAGGATATAAAACAGGCAACCAATGATTCCGGCAACGGCAATTCCGTGCAGCAGATAACCGAACCTTCCCAAATTGCGCCAGCCTTCCGCACCTGCACTTTCCCGGCGTTGTGTCGCGAGGTAATAAGCAATTGTGGACAGCAGCGCGGCTACAAATGACAGCACTGCGAACAAATGGCCGAATTTGCCTGGAAGAAGATGTTCGCCTGTATATTCCATGTCTTATTTGTTGGTATCAGGAAAAAAGAGGCCTGGGGGTGCAAAAGTAACACCTCCGGCGGATAAGCGTTCAACCGAATGTGCCCATTTGCCGGTTGACGTACTTTTTTATTGAAGCAGGAGAAATCCGAATGGCGTTTTCAGGCATTCGAAACGTGTTTTCCTCCGGTCCAACCCTCCTTTCCGAGGAATTGTTCGCCACTTTCGCGGGCCGGCCACTCCAGTGGCGTGCCCATGCTGTCGTTCCAGCGGTTGAGGTAACCGAACAAAGCGATCACTCCCAAAATTTCGACGATTTCGCCGTCATCCCAGTGCAGTCGCAGGTTCTCCGAAATCAGGTCATCCACTGCGTTGGGAACGGATGAGGCGGCCGCGGCAAAATCCAGGGCGGCGCGCTCGGCCTCCGAAAAAGCCGGATGGCTTCCGTACCGGCAGATGTGTTGAAGTTTGTCTTCTGCGGCTGCATAACGTTCGGCAGCGCGAATCGTATGTGCCTGGCAATACTGGCAACCGGCCGTCTGACTGGCCACATAACCGATCAGTCGTTTGAGGTCGCTGGTTACACGACCCTTGTTTTCCATCACCGCTTTGTTCAGGTGTATAAACGCCTTGGCGATGGCCGGGCGGCGTTGCATGGTGAGTACGCTGTTGGGGCAAAAACCGAGTGTTTCGTTAAAAAAACGAGCCAGTTCGGCGACTTCAGGGTCGTGATCGGATGGGAGTGGAGTGACAAGCGGCATCGTTTTTATTTTAAGTCGGAAAGTGCCTGGTCGATGACCTGAAAAACATTATGGTCTTTGTCATATACTTTGGCAAAACACGCTTTTGCCTGTAACAAATGTGCTTTGGTTTTTTCTGCGTCGCTGCTGTAAGTCAGCCTCGCCGAAAAAAAGTGCAGGTTTCCCAGCAACTGCTGGTCATCCGGGTGGTTCTTGATCTGTACGTCAAAAAAATCGTGCAGGTCTTTTTCCCGGTTGTACCGGTGGTAAATTTCGGTCAGGGAAACGTACGTATCGGCGTCTTCCGAACCGGTTTTCATTAACTCATCCAGAATCAGCGCTTCTGCGGTTTTGTTGTTGCTTTTTACGTGTAATTCAAGCAGCGCTTTCAAAGTATAGGGATTGTCCGGGTCAATTTTCAGGCTTAATTCGAAATATTTTAACGCTTCGACTTCGTCGCCGGAGTCGAGACAGATGAAACCGATCATACGCGCTGCATCTCCTTTATACACTTTGTCGTCGTACAGTTCAAAGGACTGTTTGGCGTATTTTAAGGCGTTTTCCCGGTCGTTTTCCTGAAAAAAAGCAAAAGCAGCGTTGTAGTGGGCCGTAGCATAACTGGAATCGAGTGCTATGGATTTTTGAAAAAAACGAATGGCTTCCCGGTTTTCTCCGTTCCTCACCTTGAGGTAGCCGAGCACGTAATAGGAAATATTATCCCCCACCTGGTGTTCCGTTGCCACTTTAAAATGGTGCTCCATCCGGGCCAAAACCTCATCCTCCTCCATGATCCAGTCGCTTCCATACTTTAAATGTACTTCGAAATAATACTCTCCCAGGCCTTTGTGCAGTTTGTAATTCGTGGGATACGCAAGAATAAGTGAATCCAGGATATCATTCACGGCGAACATTTTAGCCGCAGATGTGCCTTCTCTACCCCGGTATTGCAGGATGTCTTCGTCTTTCCCGATATCGAGGAGTGTAAATATCTGGTGAGCAATACTCGTGACGAAGTATTTCAGCACAATTTCTTCCTTGAGCAGCACCGGTTCGGGCATCGAATTTCCGGGGTCGAACGTATCGAGCAGATCGAAAGCGCTTGCGTATTTTTTTTCTGTAATGAGCAATCGCGCCCGATCGAGGGTTTCCACTTCCGTTTGGCTGAAAGCCGCTGTGCCGGGGGAAAGCAATGCAATAAGCAGCGGGAAATATTTCATATCGGGGGAGATTTAAAAAATGACGAGGGAAGGCGCCGGGAATTCCATCCTGAATCCGGTAACTTCTTAGCACCAGCAGGGTAAAGAGGGCGGCACAAAACCGTATTTTTCAACAAAACTGCGGTCGAATTTATACAAAAGAATATAGCTGTCGCCTTGCAACGTCCAGAGGAGGCGGAGTGATCGCCATGAAAACATTGGGTTATTACAGATCCTTTAGTTCCGCTACCAACTTCTGCAAGGTATCTTTTGCATCGCCGAACAACATTTTTGTCTTCGGATGGAAGAACAATTCGTTTTCAATACCGGCATAACCGGCGCGCATACTGCGTTTTAACACGATCACATTTTTGGCATCCCAAACCTTGAGCACCGGCATGCCGTAGATCGGGCTCCCGGGGTCGTTTTCCGCCGCCGGGTTCACCACGTCGTTGGCGCCCACTACGATCACCACATCGGTGCTGGGCATTTGTGGATTGGCGTCTTCCATTTCCACCAGTTTGGGATACGGCACATCAGCTTCTGCCAGCAGGACGTTCATGTGGCCCGGCATACGCCCGGCCACCGGGTGGATGGCAAAACTGACTTCCACCCCTTTTCCTCCATTTTTTTCTCCAATTCGTGGCAGATATGTTGTGCCTGCGCCACAGCCAATCCGTAACCCGGTACGATGCAAACTTTGTTGGCATAAGCGCATAGGATGGCAGCATCGGTCAGACTGATTTCCTTGGCAACCTGATCGCCTGATCCCTGTTTGCTGCTGCCGCCGCCGCCGCCGCCGAACGAACCGATAATCACGTTCAGGAGGGAACGGTTCATGGCTTTGCACATCAACACGGTCAGGATGGTGCCGGCAGAACCAACGAGGATACCGCCCGTAAGCATGACCTGATTGTGGTAAAGAAATCCGCCGAAAGCCGCCGCCATACCCGTGAAAGAATTGAGCAGGGAAATAACCACGGGCATATCGGCGCCACCGATGGGCATCACGAACAAAACACCGTATAACAGCGATAGCGTCAATAGGATCCATATAGCGGTATGCCCGAATGTTTCCGGAGACGAAACCGCCATACCAACGATGATAAAGATAAGCGCCAGGAGCAGCAAGTTCAGCCAGGTCAGCATTTTGGACGAAAGGTCTTTGATCTTTTCATCCAATTTGCCGTAGGCGATCATACTGCCGCTGAAAGAAACGCTGCCGATAACGAGCCCGAGAAAAATGATGAGCAGATAACCGGAAGAGCCTTCGGGGTGGGCATTGTATTCCACGATGGAAATAATGGCTGCACACGCGCCGCCCATACCATTAAAAAATGAAACCATCTGCGGCATCGCGGTCATTTTGACCTTAATGGCCATGTACCATCCGATGACGGTACCGATGGTCATAGCCGCAATAATCCAGGGGATATTGCCGATCGGTTGCCCGTCTTTTTCGTGAAAAAGGATGGTTCCGACTATTGCCAACAACATACCCACCGCCGCAATAAGATTGCCTTTCCGGGCATTGTCGGGGCTGCTCAACATTTTTAGTCCCAAAATAAACGTGATGGAACCGATGAGATAAGAGAGTTCTAGTAAAAACTTTGACATACAGTCAGTTGTGATTATTTCTTCTTTTTAAACATTTCAAGCATCCGGTTCGTGACGACAAATCCGCCGACGACGTTGAGGGTGCCCAGTAAAACAGCCAGAAAACCCAATGCCAAAGCCAGGTAATCATCACTCTTCGCGTGCCCCATCACGATGATAGCGCCAATAATCACCACCCCGTGGATGGCATTGGCGCCCGACATGAGCGGCGTGTGCAGGATAGCCGGCACATTGGAAATCACCTCGATACCCAACAGAATGGAAAGGATAACGATGTATATAATATCTTGATTCTGAATGAAAAAATCAGCCATTGTGAATGAGTTGCTGGTTATCAGTTATTGGTGGTGCCGGGGAAATGGCCCCTGACTTTAATGACGAAATAACGGACCCTCCTTCACCTTTGGCTACGGCGGGTAAAAATGACGAATTCACGCCGGCTGCATCACCTGTTTCAAACGCTCACTTACGATCTCTCCTTTATGGGCAATACAGGTAGCGGCCACGATATCGTCTTCAAAATTCAGGGTCATTTCCCCTTTTATCATGATCAGTTTGAGGAAATTGATCACGTTTTTCCCAAACATTACGCTGGCGTCTTTCGGAATGGATGCCGGCAGGTTGGAGTCGCCGATCACCGTTACGCCGTTGTGACGGACGGTTTTTCCATTTTCCGTGACTTCACAGTTGCCGCCGGTTGATGCCGCCATGTCCACAATGACGGCGCCGGCTTTCATGGCTGCTACGGTATCTTTTCGCAGCAAAAGCGGGGCTTTGCGGCCGGGGATCTGGGCGGTACAAATCACGACATCCGCCGCAGCGGCATGATCGTGAATAAGTTGTGCCTGACGTTGTTTAAACTCTTCCGTTTGCTCCACGGCATAGCCGCCCGCCGATTTGTCGTCGACGGCGCCCTCTACTTCCACGAACTTGGCGCCGAGACTGAGGACTTCCTCTTTCGCGGCGCTGCGTACGTCGAAGGCTTCCACCACGGCGCCGAGGCGTTTGGCTGTTGCAATGGCCTGCAAACCCGCCACACCGGCACCCAGAATGAGGACTTTGGCCGGTTTGATCGTGCCGGCAGCCGTCATAAACATCGGAAAAAACGTCGGCAGGTGATTGGCAGCCGTCAGCATCGCCTTGTAACCGCCTATTGTGGCCATCGAGGACAATACATCCAAAGCCTGGGCGCGGGTGGTACGTGGCGCCAAGTCGAGGCTGAATGCCGTAATTCCCGCCTGAAGCATTCCTTCCACGGCATCGTGCCGGATGAGCGGGTTCATTTGGCCTACCAGCACCTGACCCGCTGAAAATTGGCCGACAAGACCTTTTTCCGGGGCGTGAATTTTGACCAGCAGGTTGGATTGTTTGAATACGGTCGCGGCATCCGCAACCTGGGCGCCTTGTTTTTCATAACTTTCGTCGCTGAAAAATGCAGATTCACCTGCGCCTCGTTCGACTAATATTTTTTGAAAACCCAATTTCATCAGGCCCGGAATGGCATCGGGCGTGATGGCGACTCGCTGTTCGCCGTCGCTTTCTTTCAAAATGCCAAGCGTCATATTGCGTTGTTGGTTAGGCGGATAAATGTTTGGCGGCCTTGCCGGCCCACCCGTCTTGCGGATACTTCACATCCACGAACGAAAATTGAAGCGCCGAAAGTAGCGGTTTTCTGAAAAGAGAAAAATTGAAAAGCGCGCTATTTTTGAAAATTAAAATCAGTCTATGGAATTTGAAAGTTTTAAACCCTTTACCAACTACCACAGATGAACGATCAGATACAGTTTGTCCCGGTTTCCACACGCGCCGAAGTCGCGCAAATCCTTGATCTGCAAGCACAGAACCTTGCCTCCGTACTTTCCGCAGAAACCATGGCGAGCCAGGGTTTTCTCACGGTGCGCCACGACCCCGGGGTACTGCAACGAATGAATGAAAAAACACCGGCCATCATCGCCAAAGCGGGCGACCGGGTGGTCGGCTATGCGCTGGTGATGCCCCGCGATTTTGCTGCAGAAGTGCCGGTTCTGCTTCCGATGTTCGACATGCTGGACCAACTTTCCTGGAAAGGTGTCGCCTTGCGCAACAACCCACGCTGGTTTGTCATGGGGCAGATATGTGTGGCGGAGGGGTATCGCGGCCTGGGTATTTTTGATGGTATGTATTTGAAAATGAAGGAGGTATACAGGCCGGAATACGATTTTACCGTTACGGAAGTGGCGGAGCGAAATACCCGTTCCATGCGGGCGCATGAACGGGTTGGTTTTCAGGGCCTGCACACTTATCCGGACAAAACCACGGGCAATGTTTGGCGGGTAGTCGTTTTGGAGTTCTGATGTTAACCCACCTTATTCTTCGTTTTCAAACCAGACCTTATAATATTTCTTGCCTTTTTCCTCGTCAAAGCCACGTTCGATCAGATCGCGCCGGCCGTGCACGTAAATGTGGAAGTTTTTATCTAATTTCAACACACTTTTAAACACTTTGAACTCCTTTTTTACGGCTTGGTTGCTGATGTCAAACTTGTCTTCCAGCGGCACGGCGTAGGCCTTGGTGTACTGGTCCCTGAATTCCCGGAAGGCTTCCTGCTGTTCGGCTTCCGGAAACATACTTTCGGTAAAGTCGTTCATTTCAAAGTGCTCGTTGTCTTTGAAATAATCGCCCGAACGATTGAGCAGGTCAATGGTGTCCGTGCGGTCGAGGCCAAATTTGGCGGGCGCTTTTTGGGTAATAAACTCGCTGGACAGACTGATATAATGCCTGGTATTGAAGTAGTTATCCTCGATCGGGCGCAATCGCAGGAACTCGTCTTTCCAAAAAGAGCGTTCGTCTTTTTTGGATACCGTATCGACGGCGCAAATTCGGTAACCTTCCGCCTCGTCGAGGTTGAAAATAAGGGCGGCCACCTCCGCCTTGCCCGTAGGAATTCCATCCAAAACATTGAGTGTGAAGGATTCCGCTGTCCGTTCGGTTTTCAAATATGCATCCTTCGACTGGATTTTCCAAAGGCCGATAGCGCTGACGGACTCCCCCTGCAGATCGAGATTTTCAAAATAAGCGATAAAAAACTCGCCGCCCTGCACTTTGGGGTTGTCGCAGTGCTCGTACAGCATTTGCGACAGTTTGCCGGCTTCTTCCGACAAATTTTCCGGGTTTTGAAAAACGGACATACATGCCTGATAAACCTGGTGATTACTCACATCTTCCTCGTGGTGGAAGTAAAAAAACTCCTCCGTCTTCTCGAAAGGTTTGAGGAAAGCGCTGAGAAGCATCTCTTCGGCGACATCATGGAGCGGAATCAGCGTATGTTTGGGTATAACCACACCTTCATAACGGTTTTTATTGCCGACCCAGGTGGCGGCGAAGCGGCGAAATTGGGCTGCTGAAAAATCGAGCATTTAATTTTGATGAATGATGATGAATGATGAATGATGAATGATGAATGATGAATTTTGCGTGACGAATGATGAATTTTGCGGCAGAAGGGAGCGGATTGTACTTGCAATCCTGTCTGGCTGCGCAAAAATAAGTGTTATGAATGATGAATGATGAGTTATGGATGATGAATGTCAGAACCACCCACCATTCATCATTCATAACTCATCATTCATCATCTCTCATCTCTCATCATTCAAATTCAAATTCTTTTCTTTTGAAAATCGCCATCAACACCCGGTTTCTGTTGTCCGGCCGCCTGGAAGGGTTCGGCTGGTATACCCATGAGATTGTGCGGCGTATGGTGTTGCGGCACCCGGAGGATGAGTTTGTGTTTTTGTTCGACCGGCTATACGATCGGGCATTTATATATGCCCCCAACGTCACCGCCGTGGTAGTGCCGCCGAAAGCCCGTTTTGCACCTTTATTCTGGATATGGTTCGAATGGGCCGTTCCCCGGGTGTTAAAAAAATACAAGGCCGATGTGTTTTTTTCTCCCGATTCCATGTGCAGTTTGTCGGCAAAAGTTCCAACCGTCATGACCTGCCACGACCTGGTTCCCCTGCATTATCCGAAACAAATCCCCTTCCGGCACAGGCACTACCTGTTGCATTATTTACCCCGTTTTTTGCGCCGCGCCGATCGTTTATTGACCGTTTCGGAATATGTGGCCAGGGATATTGCCCAAACCTGCGGTATTGCAGCCGAAAAGATCAGCGCCGTTCACAATGGTTGCCGGGAAGGTTTTAAACCCGTTAAAGAAATTGATAAACAACGGGTTAGGAATGAATATGCCGGAGGACAACCGTACTTTTTCTACGCCGGCGCCATTCACCCGCGCAAAAACATACCGCGCCTCATCAGAGCCTTCGATTTGTTCAAAAACAAAACGGGCGCCCCGGTAAAACTGCTGCTGGCCGGCCGTTATGCCTGGAAAACGGCCGAAGTGAATGTTGCACTCGAACAAGCCGTGCACCGGGGAGATATTCAAATGCTGGGTTATGTGCCGGACGAACAATTGCCGGATTTGGTGGCTTCCGCACTGGCGATGACGTATATTTCACTGAGTGAAGGGTTCGGGTTGCCTGTGCTGGAAGCCATGTATTGTGATACACCGGTATTGGCCGCCAATACCACTTCGCTGCCGGAAATCGCAGGCACTGCGGCACTGCTGGTCGACCCGCTTTCTGAAAATGCCATAGCGGAAGGGCTCTTAAAACTCTGGGCAGATCCTTCGTATGCACAAACCCTCGTGGAAAGCGGGCGTGTTCAACGGGAGCAATTCAGTTGGGATATTTCGGCCGAACGGATCTATCAAATCATCAAACAAACTGCCGGCCGGTGAAAGCAATCCATTTGTTCGATTTTTACCTGCCCAGCACATTGAGTTGGGTGTCGCAATTGCTTGAAAATCTGGAAGATACAGAGATTGAAGTGGCTGCACCCTGGATCGTTCGAAACCGTTTTTTCAACCCCCGTTTCCGGTACCATTTTTTCCCGCCGCAGCGATTTCTGTTTCCCGACCTGATTTCAGAATTTCAATATCCCCGCTGGCAAAGGCTGTTTCTGGCTTCCCAGCTCTACCTACCCAGCAACCCGGCATGGTTGTTTTTTCACCTGAAAAAGCAAAAACCCGACCTGTTTCACGCCCACTTTGGTCCGACCGGTTGTTTGTACCTCCCGCTCGCAAAAAAACTTGACCGGCCATTGGTGGTGACTTTTTACGGGTTCGATTATGCCAAATTGCCCCAACGACACCCCGTTTTTTACAAAAAATACCGGGATTTGTTTGATGGAGCCGCGCGGGTGGTGGCCGCCAGCGAAGAAGGATGTGCGACGCTGGAACAAATGGGTTGCCCTGCATCCAAACTGGCTATTGTTCCGCCGAGTCCACGTATTGAACAATTCCCGTTCAGAACAAGGAACAAAGCCGCCGGGCAACTTCAACTGCTCCAGGTGGCCACCTTTACGGCCAAAAAGGGCCATCGGACTACCCTGGAAGCCTTGCGCCGGGCCCTGACGCGTTGCCCCGGCCTGCACCTGACGCTGGCGGGTGAACGAACAGACCGGGCACTTGTTCAACAACTCCACGATTACATCCGGGAGCACCGGCTGCAGGAGCATATCTCCTGGCTGGATTTTATCGAACATGATCAAATGGCGGATTTTTTTGGCCGGTTCGACGTTTTTTTGCACCCCAGTTGCCATGCGCCCGACGGCGACCACGAGGCAACCCCCGTTGTACTGCTCGAAGCCCAGGCGACCGGCTTGCCGGTGTTGGCCACCACACATTTTGATTTACACCGGGAAGTGATCCACGAGCAAACCGGGTTGCTTGCGCCCGAACACGACGCCGGGGCGCTTGCCCATTGGATCGAACGGTTTTACTTTATGGAAAATACAGAATATCAGGTATTTAGCCAAAATGCCCGCCGCCATGTCGAACAAAACTTTGACGTAAAGAATTCCGCATCCAAACTCCGCGACCTGTATTCGCTCCTTGTTCACAACTGATCCGACTTTCCAGTGCGTATTCTGATCGTCACGGCATGGTACCACCCCTTTATTCACCCCCGCGCACACCGGTGGACGGCAATTGCCGGACATTGGGCGGCTTTGGGGCATGAAGTTCACGTGCTTTGCGGGCGTTTGAACGGCACGCAACGATACCAGCACCTGAACGGCGTACACGTTTACCGCGCCGGGTTTGATTCGTTGAAGGAAGTTTTTTACTATTTTTTTCAGGGAAAAAACGCGCTCAGCAGGCCAGGCGGCGGCGTCCGGCCGATCGGTTATTTTACCCGGGTGTTGTTTTTTATTTACCGGAACATCTGGAAACAAATCCACTTTCCCGATGATGCGTGTATCTGGTATTATCCTGCGCTCCACAGGGCAGAGAATATCGTAAAAAAACATAAAATAGAGGCATTGGTCAGCGTTTCTTTTCCGTTTACGGGCCATTTGATCGGCCTGGCTTTGAAAAAAAAGCACCCGGAATTATGTTGGGTGGCCGATACGGGAGACCCGGCAAGTATCAGTCAAGTTTCCCTGTACAACCGGTTTTTATATGGAAAGGCGATTCGCTGCTTAGAAAAAAAAGTGCTTCAAAGCGCTGATTTTGTTTCGGTTACAACACCGGCACTTAAAGAAAAGTACATCCAGTTTTTGGCATGTCGAGGGCTGAAATGATGGTAATTGTACCGCCGCTGCACGATCCGCCGGAGCCGGAGTTGCCGCCGGCCATACCCCAGGAATGGTGTGTTGAAAAACGTCCGGGTGAAATACACATCGGATATTTCGGGGCTTTTTTACCCCGTATCCGTACACCCCGCGCATTCCTGAACTGGCTTGACCGGCTGCGCGAGTTACAGCCGGCTATCTTTTGCCGGCTCAGGGTTCATATTGTGAGCGAAATATTGCCGGAGTTTTTACCCGAACTCGGCAACCACCCCGGCATTACCTTGTACGGATTGTGCACCCGGGAGCATACCCGGGCGCTGATGGCGCAAATGGACGCCCTGGTGCACATCGGCAATCGGACGGATTACCAGTTGCCGAGCAAGGCGGTGGATTACCTGGCTTCAGGATTGCCCGTAATCCACTTTTCTTACGTAAAAAATGACCCGTTTATCCGTTTTTGGGGCGATATGCCGGGCATCAGCAGCCTGCGGGTGCAGGAGGAACAAATAGTGGGACAGGAAGGTCCGGACTGGGAAGGATTTGTTTCGCCGGGAACATGGAAGGAAGACCTGAAAAAAGTGCGCCGGGCGGCGGCAAAAGTGTATTCCGTAGAAACAATTGGCGGGATACTGCTCGGATTGTTGCAGCAAAAAACAAAGTAGGTAGTGGTAATATGCTGATCGTCAAGTATTTGATATGGTTCATTTACCATAAAGGCCTCCAGCCGTAGCGATTAAAATACTGCACACCCGATTTGATCAGGTGAAAAAGCAGGGCCGGATTTTTTTGATTTTCGTTTTTATGGTTGTGAAATACCGCCACTTCCGGGAAATACACGCAGCGGAAATGTTCGCCGATCCGGCGCGTCAGATCGAGGTCCTCAAAATACAAAAAGTAACGCTGGTCAAAAATACCGACCCGTTGCAGGGCAGAAGCCCTGAAAAACATAAAACAACCCGACAGAAAGGGCGCTTCCATGGTCTGGTGATAATCCGCATAACGCATTTCATACCGGTAGTTCCACGGCTCTGCCAGCCGTTTCGGCAAAACGCGGCGTGCGGCAAGATGCCAGGGGCGCGGCAGGTTTTTTCTCAAATATTGAATACGCCCGTCGGGGAAGAGGATTTTAGGCATCAAATGGCCGATATCCGGGTTGTCATCCATGTACCCAGCGATCCGTTGCAATACATCCCGGTCAAAATAAATGTCCGGATTGACCACCAGGTGGTATTCATAGGAAATAATGGTGCGCCGCATGACCAGGTTGTGGCCGGATCCGTAACCGATATTTTTCCCGCTGCGAAAGTATTGAACCCCGGGGTGTGCCCGGAACAGTGCCGACTGGTCGTGGGGGGAATTATCCACCACAAACAAATCGGCTTGTAGCGTGGATTGCTGGATCGAATGGATCAATTTCCCGATTTCTTCCGCGTCATTGTTATACAGCACCAATGAAATTGCCAGCCGCTTCATGTATAAAATAAAAAATTCTCCGAATCGTGCACCGAGCAACAATCCGGAGAATTAAATGGGTATGTAAAAAACATATGGAATCAGGCAGCCGCCTGAACACGTCCGACACCCGGTTCGATACGT
Source organism: Lewinellaceae bacterium (assembly GCA_016713985.1). Taxonomy (GTDB): domain Bacteria; phylum Bacteroidota; class Bacteroidia; order Chitinophagales; family Saprospiraceae; genus M3007. The sequence continues at coordinate 27,298 of JADJOD010000011.1, forward strand.
GACTGGGGGCCGGCTACAAGCGCTTTTATTTGGTCAACCGTATATTGCTGCACAACCAAATCATATACCTCAAGAGCCTGATCACGCGTGATGGACGGAAATTCATCCAAAAACTCACTCACGCTGATTCCGATGCGCAGGAAGTCATAAAAGGTTTCAATACGTACACGGGTGCCGCTAAACACGGGGGCTCCATCCTGAATTTCGGGGTGAATGGTAATAGCGGTAAAATTTCTCATCCGGACTGCTGTTTGTGTGTAAGGAAAACGAATCAGACCGGGACTATACAATTCAACGGAATAAAAGAAAGGATTAAAAGAACTGATTACAGGGGCTAAAGTATGTAAAGTTTTTAAGGTCCAAAATTTTACAGGAAATTTTTTTATAAAATGTATCTACAGGAAGCTATCGCCGAAACGATCCCGGACCATTCCGGTCACCTGTTTGATCTCCTGTTCTTTTGATTTGGGGTATACCAACAATACATCTCCCTCATCCACAACGATATAGTCGCTCAAATCTTTCAACACCACCAATTTGCCTTTGGGGGTGCGCACGAGGCAATTGTCGATGTCGAGCGCCAGTACCGTTTCGCTTTGAATTACGTTGTCATACTCGTCTTTCGGGCATTCGGTGTGCAGACTGGCCCAGGTACCCAGGTCCGACCAGCCGAACTCGGCCGGTACGGTATACACGTTGCCCGCTTTTTCCATGATGGCAAAATCGACGGAAATATTGGGCGTGGTCGGGTAGTGGGTATTGATAAAGGCCTGTTCCTCAGCCGTATTGTAGCGGCCGGCGCCCTTGCCGAGAATGTCGAAAATATCGGGCGACAGGTTTTGAAAAGCAGAAAGAATGGAACGTACGTTCCAGATAAAAATTCCGGCATTCCAGACGTATTCGCCGGAGGCGACGAACTCGCGGGCCGTGGCCAGGTCGGGTTTTTCTGCAAAACGTTTTACTTTAAATAGTCCGGCCGATACTTCATGATCCGTCTGGATATAACCGTACCCGGTATCGGGGCGGGAAGGTTCGATACCCAAAGTTACCAGGGCGTCGTTGGCAGCGGCAAAACGCAATGCCACCTGTATTTTGTCGAGAAAAGCCTGCTCTTTCAAAACGATATGGTCGGACGGAGCAATCACAAAATTGGCTTCCGGATCGAGGGCGGCGAGTTTAAAAGCGGTATAAGCGACACAGGGGCCCGTATTGTTGCGGCTCGGCTCGCACAAGATCTGGTTGTCGGTGATCTCGGGTATTTGCGCCTTGATCAGGTCCTTGTATGCCGCATTGGTGACGATAAAAATGTTGGATGCCGGGCACAAGGGAAGAAAGCGTTCAAAGGTCAGGCGCAATAGACTTTTGCCGACACCGAGCATGTCGAGGAACTGCTTGGGGCGCGCCTCGCGGCTTCCGGGCCAGAATCTGCTGCCGACACCGCCGGCCATAATCGCTACGTAGGTATGTGTGGTTGTGGACACTATGAATAGTAATTAAATTGTATGGATAAGAGTTTGGAAGATCAAAACCGCAATTGAAAACCCATTCCGGGGCCCTTGTTTCCTATGAAACCAAACGCCGCCTCGATTCTGTTTTTGGGGTGGCCGGCTCCGGTCAACCCGTTTGTCCGGTTTACGGCTTTTAACAAATGCCGCTCCGAATGGATGTACGCCAGGTTACTTGCGATGCTGAATCCTATGGTAAAGGCCAGCCCAAACAGGAGTCCGGCGGAGGAATAGTCGGGATTATTGGCGCCAAAGGCCCTTGTTGTAAACCAGTTCATCGTCTCCACGACGGCATAAACGCTGCTTCCGGTGGCGATCACCAGAAAAATAAATCCCCGGGTCCTGGACTTTCGAAATTGACGGAATTCCAGGTTTGTTGCCGGGTCGTTTGTCAAATAGGGTTTGATGCGGTTTCCGAGGAAACCGATCGGCTCAAAATCCGTTTGCCCGGCCGTCCTGAAAAAGACCCGGTTGCCGGCGCTGCGCCATTTTGCTACATTTTCGGTCCGGATGGCAGGCGAGAACAACCAATCGTTTCGTTTGCCAATTTCCAGGGGCGCTACCGTGTCGGCAAGGGTGGCCGCTTCAAGCCGGCTGAAGCACACCAACAAAAAAAGTATAAAAAACCTGCTCATAAAATATCTTTTACACCTTCGTATACCCCCCGGATACCTTCCTCCAGGCCAATTTTCGGTTCCCAGCCGAGGTTTTTTAATTTGCTGACATCCAGCAATTTACGGGGCGCTCCATCCGGTTTGCCCAGGTCGTGCCGGATTTCGCCCTGATAACCCACGATCCGTTGCACCAACTGCGCCAGTTCCAGAATAGAAATATCCTGACCGACACCGACATTGATAAACCCCGGCTCGTCAAAATGATGCATCAGGAAATAACAGGCATCTGCCAGGTCGTCCACATGCAGCAATTCACGTCGCTGGGCGCCCGTTCCCCAGATGGTCACGAAAGGGTCATTGTTCTTTTTGGCCTCGTGAAATTTCCGGATCAATCCCGGCACCACGTGGCTGTTTTGCGGGTGAAAATTGTCGTTCGGGCCATACAGGTTGGTCGGGATGGCGGAAACAAAATGACAACCGTATTGCGCCCGGTAGGTATCGCAGAGTTTGATTCCGGCGATTTTTGCGATGGCATACGGTTCGTGGGTCGGTTCCAGCGGCCCCGTCTGTAAATACTCCTCCTTCATCGGCTGCGGCGCCATTTTGGGGTATATGGTGGAGGAGCCCAGCAGCAACAATTTTTGGGTGCCGTACTGCCGCGCGGCTTCGATGATATTGGCCTCGATCATCAGGTTATCGTACAAAAATTCGGCGCGATACGTATTGTTGGCCAAAATACCGCCCACTTTAGCGGCTGCCAGGAAAACGTAATCGGGTTTTTCCTTTCTGAAAAACTCATTGGTTTCCAACTGATTGCGCAGATCGAGTTGCTTTGAATCCGCCAAGGCAAAATGTCCGAAACCTTCTTTTTGCAGTTTTTTCAGCAACGCAGAGCCCACCATCCCTCTGTGCCCTGCGATGTAAATCTTGCTTTGTTTATTCATGGTATGTCTCCCGCATGGTGGCGGTGTCGCAAAGGTAAACTTCCCTGCGACAACGCCACTTCCATGCGGAAGAACGAACTTGTTTATTCGTATTGGTTGCGGATCGCAAATCCGCCATTTTTCAGGTATTCTTCCCGTTGGAACAACTTCAGGTCCGATTGTACCATATCGTGTACCAGTTCTTCCAGCGAGTGTTTGGCTACCCAGCCGAGTTTTTCTTTGGCCTTTGTTGCATCCCCGATCAGCAAGTCTACTTCTGCGGGCCGGAAATAACGCGGATCGATAGCGATCACTTCCTGGCCGGGTTTTACGGCGGCACTTTGGGAAGCAAGCACAACGGCTTTTTCGTCGGCGCCTTCTCCGCGGAATTCAAGTTCCACACCAACGGTCCGGAATGCCATCCGGCAGAATTCCCGTACCGGTGTCGTGATCCCGGTGGCAATTACAAAATCCTCAGGTTCAGGCTGTTGCAACATTCTCCACATGGCGTCCACATAATCGCGCGCATGACCCCAGTCGCGTTTGGCGTCGAGGTTGCCCAGCCAGAGTTTGTCCTGCAGGCCGAGGGATATTTTAGCCGCCGCCCGTGTAATCTTGCGGGTGACAAACGTTTCACCCCGAATCGGGCTTTCGTGGTTGAACAGAATTCCGTTGCAGGCATACATACCGTATGATTCGCGGTAGTTCACCGTGATCCAGTAGGCGTATAATTTGGCCACACCATAAGGCGAACGGGGATAAAACGGCGTCGTTTCTTTTTGCGGCACCTCCTTGGACAAGGCCGTAAAGTTCGGACGTTGAAGCCTGGTAAAATTTGGTTTTTTCCACCAGCCCGAGCAGGCGAATGGCTTCCAGCAGACGAAGAGTACCTACTGCGTCGGCGTTGGCAGTATATTCGGGTGTGTCAAAACTCACCTGTACGTGACTTTGGGCGCCGAGGTTGTAAATTTCATCGGGCTGGACCTGCTGAACGATCCGGATGAGGTTCGTGGAGTCGGTCAGGTCGCCGTAATGCAGTACAAAATGCCTGTTGTCAACGTGTGGATCCTGGTATAGATGGTCGATGCGATCGGTGTTAAAAAGCGAACTGCGTCGCTTGATGCCGTGTACTTCGTATCCTTTGTGCAGGAGCAATTCGGCGAGATAAGCGCCGTCCTGCCCGGTAATTCCGGTAATCAGTGCTTTTTTCATTCAATTATTATTACTGCGGTTTTTGCATAGTATAGTGTGATGAAATGTCGGAACGGGAAGGCAAAAACCTTGCCTCTTAACGGATTGGGGTTAATTTTTTTATCAAAATATCCACAATTCGTCGTCCGGCTTGCCCATCCCACAATGGCGGCGGCGACAAAGCGGTTTTCCATTGCCCGGTCATGGCCTGCCTGACTTTTGAACGGGCGAGCGCCGGATCGGGCTCCGGGAATAATTCATTGGTGCCCTGGACGATCGTCACAGGCCGCTCGGTGGTGCTGCGCAAAGTCAGGCAAGGCACCCCTAAAAAGGTCGTTTCCTCCTGAATTCCTCCGGAATCGGTAAAAACCAGCGCGGCCTGCGCCATCAAACGGGTGAATTCGAAATATCCCAAAGGTTCGGTGAGGTGCAGATTGGGCAAGGCATCCAGGTGTTGTTTCAGCCCGTGTTTTTCCAGTTGGGCACGGGTGCGCGGATGTAACGGAAATATCACCGGCGCTTCCCGGCTGATACTTTCGAGCAAGTGGGTCATGGCGTTCAAACCGGCCGGAGTATCCACGTTGGAAGGCCGGTGAAAGGTAGCCAGCACGTATTTTTCAGGGATTGGACCAAAAGGCAGCCGAACTTGCGCGTCCCGGATTTTATCCCGGAACCGCACCAGGGTATCGATCATACAATTGCCGACGAGAAATACCTTTTCTTCGGAAACACCTTCCCGAAACAGGTGATCGACACCTGCCTGCTCGGTCACGAACAAAAAATCGGCGACGTTATCCGTCAGAATACGGTTGATTTCTTCGGGCATGTTTCGGTCGCCGCTGCGCAGTCCCGCTTCCACATGTGCCACGGGAATATTCATTTTGACGGCGGCCAGCGCCCCTGCGAGGGTGGATGTGGTGTCGCCTACCACCAGTACCAGGTCCGGCGTTTCGCTCAGAAATGTCTGTTCGAGTCCCTGCAACATCAGCGCCAGTTGCCGATTGGGCGAATCGGCCCTGATGCCGAGATGGCAACAGGGTTGCGGGATGTCCAGTTGCCGGAAAAATATTTCATCCAGCAGGAAATTGAAGTGCTGGCCGGTATGGACGATCCGGAAGTCAATATCGGTAATCGGGCCGAATGCGCGGGCCAGGGCGGCTATTTTGATAAAATTGGGCCGGGCGCCGACGACGGACAGTATTTTAATCCTGTTATTGATCCTTGCTGTCTTTAATCCGGGCGACCGGTGTTCCAATACTGGCCAACTTTGGAGAGCGGTTTCATGTACAAAGTGTAAAACCTGGGTTGCAACTCGTTCATTTTCCAGGCCAGGCGGTCTTCCCGGTTTGCCCGGAGCCGGTTGCGCAGACTGGCGTTGCTGGCGCCGCCGGTCCGCATCCGCACAATGGTCTCCGGCAAATAACAAACCGAGCGCCGGTACCGGAGCAAAAAACGCAGCATCAGTTCATAATCCGCCGAAAACCGCAGGCCGGGGTTGAACAAGCCGTATTGCGCGTACAATTCCCTGCGAACGAAAAAAGTTGGGTGGGGCGGCATCCATCCCCTGTAAAAACAACCGGGTGTGATTACCCCCGCTTTCCAGGTTCTGACCACCCGGTTGATATTGTCTGCCCTGACGTATTCCATATCGGCATACAGGGTATCGGCTCCCGTTTTGTTCATGACGTCCGCTACTTTACTGATTATCTGCGGATTAGTATAAAAATCATCGGAATTAATGATCCCGATAATGTCGCCGCCCGCCAGCCGGATGCCCTTGTTCATGGCGTCGTACAAACCGTTGTCGGGTTCGCTGACCACTTTACTTACGTGCGGGTATTCCCCGACAATCTCCAGCGTACGGTCACTCGATCCGCCGTCGATCACGATATGTTCGATACCCGGATAATCCTGGTTTCGAATACTCTCCAGCGTGTCGCGGATGGTAAGGGCGCTGTTGAATGCGGGGGTGATGAGGGAGAAACGCAAGGTATAACTATCTGGTAAACAATTTAATAGGCAGACATTAAGACGCCATCAGGCCTTTTTATCATTTTTTATCTCAATTTTTCTGTCCCGGATTTTAACAGCCGGATTGCCCTGATAAATTCCGTATGATTCCAGGTCGCCTGTAGCAACCGATTGAACGGTCAAAACAGCGTGAGAATAACAAGTCACTCCGGGGCATACTACTGCACGGGCGCCGATCCATACCCCGTTTTGCAAAGTGATTGCTCCGATCATCAAATCAAAATGGCGGGAAGTAAAATCGTGGTTGCCGGTCAGGATCATAGCGCCCTGTGAAAGGCAGACGTGCGAGCCGATTGTTACCTTTGTCAGGTTATCGATCCATACATTTTCACCGATCCAGCAGTGATCGCCGATGGATAATTGCCAGGGAAACTTGATGTTCGTGCCGGGTTTTATGACTACTCCTTTGCCAATACGTGCGCCAAAAAGGCGTAATAACCACACTTTGACACCCGAAAACGGATGGAGGGGGTTTAGAAAAAACAGGGCATTGGTCAAATACCACAGGCTGCGCCTGAAAACGCCGCCAGGAGTAAACCAGTCATTATTAAATCGGGACAAATCCGTTTCTTCCACAGGTTTCCGGTCAGAACTTAATGCCATAGTCTTCCTCAAGAATTATTTTTACCGGCTTTCCATGTTTTCGCGCAAGGTGTTTGATTTGGTAAATTTTTGCGTCTACAAGAAACTGGAACCAGAACCCCTGCAAGAAATGCCAGATCAGTCCGGGAATTCCTTCCAGAAAACCCAGTCGTATGACATATCGGTACAAGAAATACAAAAAGGGCCGTAAAAAAAGGGGCAGTCGCATATAGAGCGATTTGTATCGCTTTTTTTTGTTTCCGATGGCATAATTCGTGTCGTATTCATCGCCAAGGAAACGGTATTCCCGGTTTAACCGCTCGACGGCTTCCCGGATGGAATACCTGTTGTGCTTTTCCGTCCACCACCCCAAATGATTCAGGTTATGATCCACCATATCATGGGCCAACATTTCAGTTGTTCCGAAATGAAGCATGGTGTGTTCGTCCATCCATTTTTGCTGAATGTACCCGGCGCCATTCCGCCAGATGCGCAACAATATCATGGGGTAAAATCCTCGTTTGATCCAACGATCTAAAAAATAGACCCTAAGTTTGACCAGCAGTCCCGTTGTGCTTTCGGGCAATACCGGCAGTTTTTCGAGCAATTCTTCCGCGAGTTCGGGCAAAATATACTCGTCGGCGTCCATACGCATGATCCACTTGCTGCCCACGGGGATCGTATCGAGCGCCCATTGAAATTGTTGTGCCTGGTTGACAAAAGTATTTTGATACGTCTCCGCACCCAGTGACGTCGCAATGGAAAGCGTCCCGTCAGTCGAAAAGGAGTCGATAATAATGATCCGTTCGGCGACCTGTTTTATACTTTGGATACAACGCGCGATGTGTTTTTCTTCGTTGAAGGTTAATATGATTGCGGTAAGTGATGCGGGATGAAAATTGTTCATGTCATTCCGGTATGGCAAGCGTATTGTAACTCGGAATGTCAATTCCGACCATGGTCGGAAGTTGTTCCGCGTCGAACATTTTATAGCGGTGTTTTTTCAGGGTGTCGCCGATGTGGAATTTGTTTGCGGCATCTACCTCGCAAAGGATCGTGGGTTTTACGGAGGAGAGTAGCGTTTTCATTCCTTCAAATACAAGATGTTCTGCTCCTTCTACGTCTATTTTGATAAAATCGGGCTTTTTATAATGCTCCAAAAACGAATCCAGGGTAATTACGGGAACATAAATCGTTTTGCGGACTCCTCCGGTTTGACTCGCGCCCCGCACATCGGCCAGGTAATTCGACGACCTGGAGCGTTTCGCGATATTAAATTTTGCGAATCCGTTCTGATTGGAAACTGCCATTGGAAAAGGTCTATATGCAGGTCGTCGTTCCGTTCGATACTTTTCAGGAGCAAGTGACAAAGCGATATATCCGGTTCAAATACAGCCACTTGCCCGCCCTGAGTTTGTACTGCGCTGGTAAAGGTGAATAAACCGACGTTTCCTCCGATATCCCAAACTGTGTATCCCGGTTTGATAAACATTTTCACTACCTCCACCAGCATCGGATCGATGTTGTTTAACGCGGGTTTCCAATACCTCAGGCCACCGCCTTCCGGAGAAACGTATATTTTCCGGTTGCCGAAGCCGGAAGGCAGTGTTTTGGTCAGAGTAATTCCTCTGCTCAGGTTTTCAAGAAGTGTCCGAAGCATCTGCATACGCTTAAGTTATGTGGTTTGAATTCCGGTAGGCCGTGATAAATTGTTGAGCGATGGAATCCCAGGAAAATCTACGCGCATATGAACGCGCGCGCCCGGAGATGGCCTGTTTGCCAGTTGCCAATAGTGATTCTATGGCTTTTGAAAACGCATCCGGTGTATTGGCTACCCAGAGACCGCAGCCGGCTTCTTCCACTTCCTGCCAGGGTGTATGTTGGGAAGCAACAATCGGAACTCCCACGGCTAAGGCTTCCAGGTATGCTATCCCGAAGTTTTCGTGATAAGAAGGCAAAGCGAATACGTCGGCTCCTCGCAGAAACCGCCACTTTTCTTCACCCGCGAGTTCACCCGGGAAAAAAACGTTTTCCTGTAAGTTCAAATCCGCCACCAGCTGTTGCAAGGTTTCCAATTCGCCAAAATCCGGGCCGGCAATAATCAATACAACGGGAAGTTTTTTTTGAATCAACTGATGAACGGCGCGAATCAGGATATCCAACCCCTTTACTTTGTGCAGGCGGCACAAAGAAACGATGAGGCCAGGGTTGGTGTGGGCCCCGATTCCTGTAAATTTCTCGATGTAAATACCCGGGTCGGCAAAAGAAGTTTCAACGGGGTGCTCTTCCACTTCGACGCCGTTGGCAATAACCGTACATCTTGCCTGTGGGAATAAGGTTTTTATGTCGGTGGCTTCCTGATCTGATGCCGTATGAAAAACAAGTGTGCCGGCAAACGGCTTGACCAGCCAACGAAGGAAAAGTTTTTTCAAACGACTACCCTGCGACAAGGACCACTTCCCAAGGCTCCCGTTGGACGATAAAATTACCGGCTTTCTATGCTTTTTTGCATAATACAATCCGATCAGGGCATAGCTGGAAAAAACGGATTGAATGTGTACTACGTCCGATTTTTTTATGGATTCATTTGCGCCCCTGAAGAAACCCAGGGAGCATACATTTCGGATTTGCTCTTTGTAATAAGTTGCGCAGAATCCTTCCGCCAGCGTTACCGGCGATCCTTTTTAACGACCAATCCTGTTTTCCCATTCGCGTCCGTTGTGATCACGTCCACACGTACTCCTTTCATAGCCAGTGCTTTGCACAATGCATAATTGCCACAGTTGGCCCGCCGTATATATAGGCCGGATGAAAGGATGGGGTAATAAAACTCAGGTTCATACGGAGTGAAGCCCGGATGTTTTTTCACGAGTGATCTTTGAGAGGGGGTTGTTAATGGTAGTGATCACGTCTTCCGGGCTGATCATTTTCATACAAATATTGTCCGGGCAGGTTTCGCTGAGGCAAACGGCGCAGGAGACACCGGTTGAACGCAGCACGGCATTTATCCCGTTTTCGGGAGGAAACCACCTGTTGGCGAAGTCGCGGTTGCTGAACAAGGCAACTACCGGTGCTCCGAAAGCGTATGCCAGGTGCATCGGACCGGTATCATTGCTCAATACCAGCAAGCAGCGCTGCATCAACAGCCCGCTTTGGACCGGAGATAACAACCCGCAGAATGAATAAGTGTGGGGCAGGTGGAGCAGCGTTTGAATCTGGGGCAGGTCATCAGGGCCGCCAATCAGGAAAATGTCAAATTGGCCGGAAAAATGCCGGATTAGTGACTCAAAATGCGCAACAGGCCATCGATTTTGTGGCCTTTTTGCACCCGGCACCAAGGCAATAACCGGGCGTCCGGAAAGAGGAAGTCCGGCCAACAATTCATCGACCACCCGGCGGTCTTCTGCTGTAATATGAAATAAATACCGATCCCCGACACTTGTTTGAATGCCGTTGCGATGCAAAATAGAATTTAACCGTTCCCGTTCATTCGGCATGATCAGGAAATTGGCCTGTGTCTTTTTATACCAAAGCAAACGATTGAACTGCCAACCCCATCCTGCAGGGATTCCAACGAGGAACCTGAAATAGATCATATCCCGCAGTAAATTCCTCAAAGTGGCTTCGTATTGGGTAAAATGAATGACGAGATCATATTTTTTCAACCTGAGCTGGCGGGTTAGTTGGCGAACCGGCAATGCTTCGTAATTCACGATGTTGTCAAAATGCCGGGTTTTATAAATTTTTCAATCGATACCAGGTTGCGGTGGCCTTTGCCAGCGTTCGTCAGGAGGTCAATTTGTGCATCCGGAAAACTTTCCCTGAGCCGATGCATGGCCGGCATGGCGCAGATACTGTCTCCGATGGAACCTGTCCGGAATACCAGGATTTTTTTAGGACGACCCTGTTTGCGGAATAAGAAAAAAGCAAGTGTATTCAATAGCCAGTTTCTGATTTCCAACAAATTATGACCAATGCCAGTTTGAGGTATTCAACCGGGTGGGCTGGTATGTTAATTCGTTTCACGTTGAAGCCCTGCTTTCCCTTTGCGGGCTCTTCGTGCAATCAACTTTGACACGGCTGCAACCGGCCATGCCAGCAAGAAAAAGATGATTAATTCCCTTAAAATGGATAGTTCCTGTTGATAAGGGTATTCCATATTCAGGTGATTGTACAAAACGAAAGTCAACATGGAAAGCCCCAGAAAGGGATGTATTCGTTGAAAGCGAAAGGCAAACCATTCAAAGGCGATCAAAATAAAACCTTGGAGCAAACCGGCGAAAAAAGCGCCGGCGTTGCCGAATTCCAGGTAACCGTAAAGAGGAAAATTATCGGCAAGATCAAAACCTTTCCGACCGTAGAATAACAGGATAATGGCCTCGGGAGCAAGCGCCTTTTTGGTTTCCAGTTTTGCCGGATTAAGGGCTCTGGGCACTACTGCGGACACCTGATAGGCCAAAATCAAACCGTTCATATACCGGTCTTCTTTCCACGGCAGGCGCATGAATTCGATATTTCGGGCAATTTGATTGGAGCGGTAAGCCTCGTTTTCTTCCAAACCTTTGCCGATTTGTTGCCCACGCGAACCCTGGCTGAGTTCATAGGTCTGCGAAATCGAAAATGCTTTTTCTTTTTGCTTCCGGCTCTTCGATGGTCAGCAACCTGAAAACGTATAAAAATGGAAAAAATACCTGCAAAACAAACAAACCGACGGCGCCCACAATCAAAACTTGCCGAATTGAAATTCGAAGCCGGTCCAGCAACAACTTGAACAAAATCAGGATGATCAGAGCCAGCAGATAGGTCCGGCGGGAATACAAATTCAAAAAATTATTGCTGCAAAGGAGCAGAAGCCCGAGCAGCATATATTGCCTGCCGCGAATCAGGTGCAAGGCGCCGTATCCCACAAGCCCGAGCAGGAGAATGGACGCGAGGCTTTTTAAAACAACGATCGGGTAGGGTACAGCCAGGTTTCGTTCGAGTGTGCTGGAAGCATAAGAAACAAAGCCGAAATAAATATTGTAACCCAACAAAAACCCAACGAGCACGATAAAAAGGATAAGGGCATGTTTGAGCGGAATCGCCCGGTATTGGACTTCCAGCAATTGTGGAATCGTCCACCCGCGTCGGAATTTTTTGGCAGAAAGATCATATAACCCCAAAGGCAACAAAACGCCCGCCAGGAAAACATACAGGCAGAGATAAGCCGCCCAGACTTCTTCGGTTATGTATTGCCAATGCCCTGTAAACCAGTCGGATGTAAAGCCATATAGCGGCAGCAGGGCAAAATGCAACGCAAATGACAAGAGGTAAATGCGAAGCAAGTTTACCTTTTTCGGCCGGATTAATTGAAAAAAACTAATCCCCCCCACCAAAAAAATCGGCAGCGACAACAAAAAAGGCAACCAAATCTCCGCAATATTCATGAAGCCCGTATCCCTGTTGCGATGTCCAATAACGATTTCATCCTGTTGAGGTGATCATAACCCGAACGAATACTGCGCCGGCGCCCGGCGGCCCCGATGTGCCGGGCCTGTTCGGGATGGGCCAGGTAATACCGCACTTTTTCAAACAACTCTTCCGGCGTGTCGAAAAACACTGCCTCCGTATTTTCTGCAAACAGTGTTTCGTGTTTCGGGCTTCGTTCGGCAATCATACACACCCCGCAGGCGGGTATCTCGAAACTCCGGCTGTCCTGCTCGTCGCGGTTTTCCCGGCGGAGAAAATGTAAAGCGATACCCATGCCGTTGATAACCCGGACGTATTCTACTCCGAAGCGGGACGGCCCCCGGTAATGCGGGCGAATCGTATCCCAATATTCCTGACCCGGCCAGCCATTGCCATATACCGCCACAGGAATCCCGTTTTGGATCAGGTGGGCGATGGCGCCCGCGCGGTCGCGGGCATACGTGCCGATGAAGCCGACCGGCGCCCCGTATTTTTCTTTTTCTGCTTCCGTAAGTTCGACGGGCCGGTGAAGTTGGGGTGAAAACGAACGATCGTACGCGTGTATATTTTTGCCGCCCAGCCGGGCGAATTCTTCCAGGTTTTGCTGGCGCGCCACAAAATGGACGTCGTAATAAGGGATGGCTTTTAAAAAAACGGCCCAGCCTTCCGGTAGGCGCCGAATGGATCGTCCGGGTTAAAATGAACGAGCCGGCAGCCGGGCTGGCGGCTTTTGATCCACAGGAGTGTGGAGGGCTTCACCAAAACACCTTTGTCTATCCATAACAGGTCGAATGTGTCGGTCCCGGAGATTTGCCGGATTTGCCGGTTCAGGTGATGAAAATCGGGTGTCAGGCCAAATATGCCGCAAATTTTCCCGGCAATTCGCTCCATAAGGCCCGGGTGAACGGATGAATTGAGGCTTTGCATCGAATAACCCAAATCCCGCATCGCTTTCATTCTTTCGGTGGATGTGGTGCCCGGATGCAGGTCTCCGATGTACAGGATAGATTTCATCGCGCTTCCAGGGTTTTCAGGTGTTGGATAATGACGTCGTAAGAGTAGGGCCGGATAATTTCCAGCGATGCCCGACCGAATTGTGCCGGGCCATTTTTGTCCCTGATCAAAAGGCGGATTTTTTCACGCAATACGTCGATATCTCCCACGGGGTAGGTAAAACCGTTTTCTCCCGGCCGGACCAAATCCTGCGCACAACCGACCTCGTCCGATGCAATGACGGGCAGGCCGAGGTTCATGGCTTCATTGACGGAAAGTCCCCAGGTTTCATCGGCGTCGGAACACATCACAAAAATGTCTGCGGCGGCATAATAACGCGGAATTTCCGACTGGTTCACAAAGCCGGTCAGCCGGACGTTGTTCAACCGCCGCTCGCGGATAAACGCTTCCATTTGCGGCCGCAATTCTCCCTCGCCAACCATAACCAGGTGACCATCCGGGATTTGCAATCGTGCAAATGCTTCCAGCAAATCCAGCGGCCGTTTTTTGGCCATGTATTTTCCGGAGTAAAGAATAATGGAAGCGTTTTCGGGCAGGCCGAGCGATTGCCGCAGCCTCTTTTTCTCGTCCGCGTTTTTGGGTATCAAACCCTGAAAACGTTCATTATCAACGGCATATGGGCTAAACACTAATTTTTTTTCCGAAACCCCGTAAAATTGATAAAAGGCTTTGTTTTGTTTCCCGATATATAAAAAACGGTGTACAAACCGGAACAACATTTTCCCGAGCAGCAGCTTGCGCAGACCGATACTACGCGGCGTTTTTTTTTGCTCCCGGCTTATAGGTGATTCGCCGCGCAGGCAAACGGTATGGCCCGACAAATTGCCGGCGACGATGGCAACCAGGCAGATCAGGTAGCCCCAGCCGTTTACAACCAGTATACTTTTTGGCGCTTTCCACAAAAAAGGGATGATCCCCCAGTTTTGCAGCCCCCAAAAACTATAAACGGAAGGGCGGGATGCGTGGTTTTTTAAAAACCGGCACCGGTATCCGTCCAGAATCGGTATATCCCAGGCAACACTCGTATTAAACTGGCGGTCGATCTGGTGGTCCAGGCCCTGATCCGAACAATACAACACCTGTACCTCCACACCTTTTTCTTTCGATAATTTCGCATACAAGGGCGCGAAATACTGAATGGGATGTGAGTTAAGGAAAATAAACCGGCGATTCATCCGGGTCGGAGTTTTACGTTCACCGGCTTCGGCAGGATTAATTTCAGCGGCAACAGGCAGGTTAATAACAACAGGAATACGGGCGATTTGCCTTTTACCGCCCGGAACAATGACAGGTATCCCTGCAGGTTGTGATTTTTTATATGAATCAATATTATGTATATGATATTCAGCAGGTTATACCATGCCAGGCGAATCATTTCTGCGGCGAAACGCACAGGCTTCCGGCCAAAACGAGCGACCCTGTTTTCGAAATGCGTTTTTCGCATCAGGAAATATGTTTTTACCATGGTATCTGAAAACAGGCGGGGTACGGAAGTTTTATCCGGCCTGCTGATCAATATTTCCCGGCAATAATAGGCGTCGTTTTTTTGCAAAATCCGCATCCACAAATCGACGTCCGCGTAAAAACCGAACCGGCCGTCCAAATAATTCAGGTCTTCGAGCACACTTTTCCGGACCATCGCTTCGCCATATACCGGGGAGTTGAAATGCCATCGCCTGAAATAAACGTTTTCCAGCAGGTGCCTGCCACTGATCTGCCCTTCTCCAAATTCCATAAAAAAAGTAAGCAGCGTTTCCTGCTCATTCAGGGTGCCCATGGAGTTAAAAACAAACCCGATGTCGGGAGAAGAAACGATGGCGCGGTACCATCTTTCCAGGAGGCGGGGACTAAACCGGTCGGCATCGTGCAGTATGGCAATATATGGAAACCGGGCTTTTTTTATTCCGTCGATCAGGTTGCCCGGCATGCCCAGGTTGGTTGGCTGCCGGTTATAACGTATCCGGGTGTCGGTTTGGGCGAATTCCCGGCAGATTTTTTCCGTTCCGTCGGTGGAAGCGTCGTCACAAATGATCAATTCAAATTCAGTAAATGTTTGATTCAGAACGTCTTGTATCGAGTCGCCGTCGATCTGACCGATTATAAGTTACCAAAACAATGCTGACCATTGTGTCGAATTAAATCGTATTCTTCTGGGTATGGAAAACGTTTTCCGAGATAATCCACTTCGAAGGAAGAATATTGCTGTTGTCCCATTGATTGATCGGAGGGGTTAAAACGATACTTTCCGGGTGTTGGCACAACCAGGCCGGCCACCACCCAAAGGTGCTGTTGGATAATATGTAATGCCGGCAAAGAGTCATGAGGTAAAAGTCTTCGTGCGCCCGTTCGTCGCCCTTGTTGTGCGTTACAAAAATGATGTTGAACGGTAGGGAAGACAGTTCCGATTTTACGGATTGCGGTGCGTCGGAAAAACATACAAACAACGGGTTATCAACTCGTTGTGCGATGTATTCCATACTTTTTATATAATGTTCCGCTTCCGTTTTTTTTTCGTTCATCATTTCCACCCCTTTGAGAAAATGGCGCAACATGCGCAGGTGTACACACACGCTGTTGCTGCTGCGGATACGATTCCCCAAAATTTCCGTCTCCTGCGAAAGCGGGCTTTTTACAGTTATCTCCCGGAGAAGGGTTTTGCGGATATCCTTAAAATACCGCGCAGACTGCCAATAACCTTCCATCCAGGTCCTCGGCCACGGTTGGTACCGCAACATGGCCGGGATAAACACCTTGTTGTCGAGTAACAGGTCGGAGAGATAAAAACGCCGGGTAAAAGGAAGGCGGTGGTTGATCAGGCGAAAAAAATGCCGGAGCCCCCGGCCCATCGGGAAATCAAAACGTTCGAAAGCGTTTGCTTCCCGGTAATGTACCTCGAAATGTTTTAAGGCAAACTGCCGCTGGTAATCATCGCGCAGAAAGCCGGAACGGGTATCCAGCACCAGTTCGGAGCCGGTTCGAATAGCCAGGGCTTTCGCCGAAGCATAAATAAACAGCTGATTCCCAAGGCCGCCGAGGACTCTTGCGATTATTTTAGCCATTGAAAAAAATGTTGTACCAGATGGCGAGGCTGAACACCCTCCAGAAGTAATGGAAATGTGCGTTTTCTCTTTTTTCCAATACTTCTGCCCCCAATCGCTTGACTTCCGGTTGATTAAAAAATGGAACTGATTTTACCTGTTCGTTGAAATACGCCAGTGTGGCTTTTGTATCAAAGTTCACAAAATCCTCCAAAGGAGCCGCAAATCCATGTTTTAGCCGCTGTTTTAACACTGCTTCCGGCACCACGGGTTTTAATGAATCGCGGAGCAGTTGTTTGGTCCGGTATTTTAATAAATCTTCCGGGCGAAACTGCAGAACGTATTCCATAAAGACGTGATCAAGCATCGGCACCCGGATCTCGACCCCGAATGCCATCGAATTCCGGTCTTCATAGTGCAAAAACTGGGGTATCGTCCAGCAACACATGTTGTTAAGCAGGTTGGCGGCAAACGGGTCGTCGTTGCGGTGCGGGTAAAATGTATAGGCGTCCGGTTTAAAATCGCCGTGGATCAGGCGCTGAGCCGGCTTGCTTTGCAGTTGTTTTTGCCATTCTCGCCAGCGAAAAGGCAAAACTTCCTGGACGGAATGCGCTAAAAACCGGAATACGGATTCCGGCCGGTGTTTTTCAAACCGGAAGGCCTGGTTAAAAACACGGGCGATTTGTTTTTTATACAATAACCTGCCGAGTTCGGAATATAAATGACTGGCGTAGCCGCCCAATACTTCGTCGCCTCCGTTGCCCGACAACATGACTTTTATTCCGTTTTGATGGGCCAGTTTGCACAGTTCCCAGTGCACGTACATGGAAGCATCGGCAAATGGCTCGTCGTGGTGATAAGTCACCTTGGGCAATTCTTCCAAAAAATTATGGCCGTCGAAGATGATGCCATGGTGTACGGATCCCGGCAGGTATTCGCGGACCACGTCGATCAGCGCGTTTTCCTCATTTTTTTCTTCCAACACGGAAGAAAACGTTTGTAAAGGTGTGTTTTCGCCTAAAAGACCGTAGGCAAGACAGGTAATACTGGAAGAATCCAGACCACCGGATAAAAAACAGGCAAGCGGCACGTCGGAACGCAGGTGGAGGCGGACGTCCTCTTTCAGGGTTTCCAGGAAGGTTTTTTCGTCCTTTTCCTCAAAAACACGTGTTCCGGGGATCGGAACTTCCCAGTAGGCGACGGGCGCCGATGATATGCCGTTTTCATCCACCCAGGCGTACGACGCCGGCGGAGCTGTATTTCCGTAAAAAAGGTCTCCGTATCGGTGTCTAAGTGACGGTAGGCGAGGAAAGCAAATACCTTTTGCAAATTGGGCGATTGAGGCAGATCCGGCAGGTTGATCAAACCTTTAATTTCCGAGGAAAAAAGAAACCCGTCATTGTTTTGCCGGTAATAAAGCGGCTTAATGCCCAAACGATCCCGCGCCAGCAACACCTTTTGCTGCGTGGCATCGTACAATCCAAAGGCAAACATGCCGCGCAATTTTTGAAAAAACGATATACCCCAATGGCTGAACGCAGCCAGTATAACCTCGGTGTCGCTGTCCGACCGGAACGGGTAAACACTTTCGAGTTCGGCGCGAATTTCCTTGTAATTGTAAATTTCGCCGTTAAAAACGAGAATATTTCCGGTTACCGGGCAGATCATGGGTTGGGCTGCCCGCTCGGAAAGGTCAATAATTTTTAACCTTAAATGCCCGAAAGACACCCTGCCATTCGACCACTGCCCCTGATTGTCAGGGCCCCGGTGTGCAATACGCGTCATCAGGGTACCCAGCAAATCGTGATATTTATTATTCCGGCTGATAATGCCGGTGATGCCGCACATTTTTAGGGGTATAAACGGGTGGGTGAAGTAGAGAATACATCATTTTATATCAATCAATTCGAACAGGTATGGGCTCCCAGGTATTTCCAGCATACCATCAGGGATAATACATAAATACACTGGGTACAGATCAACGCAAATACCAGGCCCTCCAATCCATAATAGCGGATTGCAAAAATGTTTAGAACACATCCCGCAACCGCAGCTGTGATTTTTGGGAAAAGCAACAGCCTGGTTTGCATGGAAAGCAAAAATCGATTGGAATAGTTTTGACCAAAATTGAACAAACCTCCTGCAATAACCATCAAAGGAAGCAGGCCCGAAACCTTTACGTATTTATCGTCGCTCAGCAAGGCGATTACTTCAGGACCAAAAGCCCAAAACACCAGAAAAAGGACCGCTGCCAAAAGCACATTGAACCATAAATATATGTTATTCAATTGATTGGCTTGTTTGAACTGGTGGCTTTCCTTCAGGTTGCCTGCGCGTTGGAACAGGATGGGAAACAAAAAATAACTGATCGAACCCAGCAACATGCTCAGCGATTGGAAACCGATCTGGTTCAATACGGCGTATTGCCCCACCGTTTCAGTCGACTGCATCCATTCCAGCGTCCAGCGCTCGGAAGCGCTTTGTATCCAGGTAAATACCCCGAAAAGGATAAATGGCCAGGAATACTGAAGGATATCTGTTGTATAATGGGTCCGGATTTTTTCCCCGGACGATTTTTCGGTTTCCGGAAATGACCGCCTGTAATAAGTGTGGTTGAGCGCCATAAAAACTAAGGACGCAATCAGGTACCCCGCCATCACGATCAGGGGATCGCCCGAGACCAGCCATAACAACAGAATGGCTAATACTTGCTGGAACACCCGTTCTCCGGTTTCCAAACCCATAGCGAGGGTGCGTTTGCGGGCGGCATTTTGCAGCCCGTAACGAAACGTATTGAACGAAGTCGAGGCATTGAGCGCAGCGATCAGCAAGCATGCAAGGCTCCATTCTTTCCATCCCAGGCGCCAGCAAACAACAGAAGAAACAGCCCCAACAATCAATAATACGATGGCCCCGTACCTGAACAGACGATTATATTGCTGATGAAAGGCGCTTATTTCACCGTTTTCCCTGGCAATGGGATAAAACCGGAGAATGCCCTGTCCCAGCGGACCGAAAAAAAACATGGAAGGCAGCGTGGAAGTAATGTTATACAAGGCCAGTTGCCCGTAAGATGCTTCGCTTAAAAACGTGGTGAGAAACTTGGTGGTGGCTATGACCAAAAAAATGGACACAATTCGGCCGCAGACGGTGTATACGGCCTCGAACAGATTTTTTTGGGAAAATCCGGCGGAAATGATGCCTTTCAACATTCAATGTTCATCAACCGGGACCGGAGTTGCCGTTAGTTGGTCGCGTATTATCTTTCGAAAGATGACAAACAATCCGCCCAGTACCAATCCCAGGCCCAGCCCCAGGGCCAGCGCCTTTTTTTTGCCATAAGGTGTGCCGACAAGCGGGGGAATCGGCAGGTCGATTGGCTGCACGTAGGGAATTTTGTTTCGCAGGGCAAAATCGGCGAGTTCCAGGTTTTTGACCGACTCGCCGTACATCAGGGCGTATATGGTTTTGTCCCGCGAGTAACGTTCGGTGGGCAGTTGGTCGGTGGGGCGAAACAATAAATTATTTTGTTCCCGGAATTGAGCGGCGCGGTATTCGGTACCGGCAAGCAGTTGCCGCAAAGAATCCGATTTTCCCTTGATAATCTGGTATGTTTCGAGTTGTTTTTCCGTTGATGCATTGATATAAAACGCACTCAAACAGTCGAATATGGCCCGGAGCAGCGCGATGGTAAGCGCTTCGGAACGGGTGTTGAGCGATAAGGTCATGATGCCGGAGTCGGCATTGTTCCGGGCGCCGAATAGCGGGGTGTGCTCTTCACTGCCCGTAAACATGCCATAAATCGACTTCAGTGCGGTGTATTCGAGTCTGCTGAATGTTTCCACGCTGTCCCGGGTAAAAAAGAAACCTTTTAAACTGGGTTGCCCCGGATTTTTTGGTTTTTTGCTCCACTCTTCTTCGTGCAAATGTTGAATACGGATAAAATGATTGGCCAGATAATCCGTCTGCCCGCCGATCTCCACTTTTTGAAAAAGCGCCTGCTGCATGATCCGCAGCGAACGCGCCAGTTCAAGAATGCGGTCATTGTTATTTTCATTGGAGCCCAAACCGAAGCCACCCAGCAAACTTCTCAACACACCGCCCTGGTTTCCACTGTCGTCGTCCACCATAAACGTCAGTTTGGATTGGTAGGTAACGGGTGTGGTAAAAGCCAGGTAGCCCTGCCAGATAAGCAGCGGAAGGCAAAACAAGGCCAGAATTTTCCAGCAACGGCGCAATTCCGCCAGGTACTCCTTTACCCGCGCGATGATGTCGCGCAGGCTGAGTTCTTCTTCCGGCTGTTGCGGCGTAAGGTTGTTGAGATCCGGTAGATAATCTTTCATGCCTAGTTCTTTAGCGCCGAAACAGCGAGCAGCACAGTAGCCAGTGTTCCTGCGGTGGCTAATATCTGCGTAAAGGCCTTGTCCCAGTCAATCGGCTTTTTTTCTTTTTCCACCCTTCTTTCTTTTTCGGGTTTTCCACCCACGGTGATTACGGAACCTTTGGTCACCCTGGGATAAACTTTGAACAAACCGAAATTGACCGTCCGGTTGATTTTTCCGTTGGGTTGTTCCACGGCGACGTGGGTGCGTTGTGCCGTTTTCCCAAAACCGGCAGTGTATTTCCGGATGAACCATCCCGCGCGTTTGCCCGGCGTATAGGCAACATTGATGAGTCCGTTGGCGATCAACGGAGCAATAATGACTTCGGATGCACGGGTATTGGCCGTCCGGATACTTACCAGGTCTTCCCGTTTTGGCACATCAAGAATATCGCCGTCTTTCAAAATATGGTTGTGCAAAGAACGGTAATTGAGCATAGCCTCCTTTAAATCGGTGACAACATATCCTTTTTGCTCATCACTGCGGTAGAGGGACGCACCCTCTGCAAAGGCTTCGGCGCTCAGTCCCCCGGCGCGTTGAATCACATCGGAAAGGGTTTCATTGTCACTGACCAGCGCATACCTGCCGGGGTAACGCACTTCACCTCTTAACTCTACAAATCGCTGGAATTCAAACTCGGGCACGGTTCGTATAACAATCTCGTCGTAGGGTTGTATGCCGTAACTGCCGGCATTGACCAGGTTGCTGTCCACCTGAGTGGTGGTCACCACGGCGCGGGTCGGTTCGTTTTCTTTGATCAGAATGCGATATACATCCACCCTGTTGCGCGCTGCCTCCAGTTTGAGGCCTCCGGCGAGCAGTATGGCGTCGCGAAGACTCATATTTTTGCCGTACAGAAACTCACCCGGCCGGCGCACGGCTCCACTTATACGAATTGTCGCCGTGTCCGTGAAGGCGGAGCGGGACAATACTTCCAGTTTGTCAAAAGGTTTCAAAACGATGTTTGCCGCCGACTCCGGATTGTCGAACGCCGCCGCCAGGTCCACGTCGATATATTGCAGTTGTTTGATATTGCCGGGTTCGCTGCGGACAATCATGCCCAATCCGCTGGCGTCCGGGCTCAAACCTCCGGCCAGCAGGATGGCCCTGCGCAAAGTCAGGCTGGAATCCTGGGTATAAGGGTAACCCTTCACCTGCTCGCGTACGGCGCCTGAAATGTTAATACTGCTGCGGTCGGTATACCGGCCTTTGGCATATACCGTCAGCCGGTCTTTGGGCTGAAGTGGAAAATCCCGGGCCGATCCTGGCGACTGGAGAATTTCGTCGAGATTCACCTGGAGCAGGCGGGTGGTTTGGTCGTTATTGGTGCGCAGCAAAAATGCCACATCCGTTCGGGCTTCAGGCCTTAAATTGCCCTTTTTGAGCAGATCGCTGATCCGGTTTGTTTCGTGCAGCGCGTAAGGGCCGGGCAGTTCGACCGCACCTTCAATGACCGCCGTGTTTTCAATGGGTGAAGGAATAATCCGAACAATTACTTCGTCCCCGTTCAGCAGCACAAAATCCTGCTTATTGTCCAGCAAGTTTTTGAGTTGAACGTCGATCAAAACCTGTTTATCGTCAATAAAACGTTGTACCTGAACTACTTCCCGGTACGCATTGGCATTCAACCCTCCGGCGAACTCCAGCAATTTGACCAGATTTTCATTGCCGGTCAATTCATATCGAAAGGGCCGGCGCACAGCGCCGCGCACCCCTGTAATACGTTCTGCAACAGGCACATGAATGATATCGTTGTCTTCCAGGAAAAAATCGTACTGGACGGCGGGGTTATTCATGAATTCATAAATATCCAGGTGTTTGGTTTCCCGCCCCCGGATCACCTTGATGTTGCGCACCGTCCCGAGGTCATTGGGCCCTCCTGCCGCCATCAGGGCATTGAATGCCGTATTCACGGCGGACAGGGAAAAACTTCCGTAGTGGACGGTTTCCCCAAAAATATTGACGGTGATGTTGCGGGCGGTAAGCAGGCTCATGGCAAATTGTTCCGGCGCAAAACGATAGAACTGGCTGAAACGGCTTCGAAGCAATTCCCTGGCCTGATGCATCCGAAGGCCTTTGACAAAAATTTTGGGCATCTGGGTCGGCTGAATATAGCCGTCCCGCTGAACCTCAAACTGGCTGTCGAATTGGTGAAGGCCCGAATATGCTGATCACGATAATGTCACCGGTACTTAATACGTAGTTATCCGGAGGTTTGGCATCGGTGGTTGTTCGGAATACCGCCAGCGATTTATCGCGAAACAGGTGTTGTCCCCAAACTTTTACCGGAGGCAGGCTGTCGGAAGCGCCGGGCGAATCGGGCAGGGTGGTTGCATTAGCCGTATCCGGCTGTCTGGCATCTTGCCGAATTTGCTCTGCCTTGTCGCGGGATATATTTCCGCTGGTACTGACCGTTGGCGGCGGCAGGTTGGCCTGAATTTTTTTTGCCTTCTCCGATTCCAGTTCAGAAAGCACCTGCTGGATGGTATCCTGCAATTCGGGCAATTGTTCGGGCGTGATACTGTCCATATCAATCCCTTTTTGCTGTAACCTGGCCCGGACTTCAATTTCACTCAAACCCCGGCGTTTGATTTCCTGCAGGGCTTGTTGCTGGACGGAAGGGGAGGGGGCTGCCGGACTTTGAGCCGTTAGCGCCAGGGAGGAAAAACACATGAAAAGGCTCAGAAGGACACACATATTCCATCCTTTTCTCTTCCGGATAAGGTTTTCGGCATGAAGCATAGAAACGGACTTTAGGATTAGTTGAGGGAATCGGATAACCGGGGCAATAAACCCGGACGAACAAAATTACCAACTAAGCCGGAAATTATCCGGCGAAGTACAATTTCACGGTGCCGGTAATTTTTTCCAGGGCTTCGTTTGCCAGTTCCGTATGGATGGGCAACGAGATCACGGTGTTGCACAAATGCTCCGTCACGGGCAACTCGCCGCCATTCCAGTTGCTGCTGAATGCTTTCTGTTTGTAAAGAGGCACCGGATAGTAGATCATGGAAGGGATACCTTGCTCTGCCAGATGTACTTTCAGACCTTCCCGGTCCGCTCCGGGAATTTGCAGGGTATATTGATGGAAAACGTGGCTGGATTTCGGGTGCCGGGCCGGAGTTTTGATCGCATCAATTCCGGAAAATGCGCCGTCGTAGTAGTCGGCAGCAGATCTGCGGGCTGCGCAATAATCGTCTAAGTATTTCAACTTTACGTTCAGAACAGCCGCCTGAATGGCATCGAGCCGGGAATTGACTCCGATTTTGTCGTGGTAATACAACTTCGATTGCCCGTGGTTGGCGATCACCCGGGCTGCGGCGGCAAGGTTGTCGTCATTGGTCATCAAGGCGCCGCCGTCACCGTAGCAACCGAGGTTTTTGGAAGGAAAAAACGAAGTGCAACCGAAATGGCCGATGGCGCCGGATTTTTTTCGGGTACCGTCGGAAAAGGTATAATCCGCTCCGATCGTCTGGGCGTTGTCTTCGATCACGTACAGGTTGTGTTTTTTTGCCAATACCATGATCGGCTCAAGGTCCGCGCATTGTCCGAACAAATGAACCGGCACGATCGCCCGGGTCCGGGGCGTGATAGCGGCTTCGATATGATCGACCCGGATATTGAATGTATCCGGGTCGACATCCGTCATGACGGGTACAAGCCCCAGCAAACCAATGACTTCGGCAGTGGCCACATACGTAAAGGCGGGTACGATGACCTCGTCGCCCGGCTTCAGTTCCAGCGCCATCATGGCGATTTGCAGGGCGTCGGTGCCATTTGCGCAGGGAATGACGTGTTTAACCCCCAGGTATTGTTCGAGGTTTTCGCGGAAAGCGACCACCTTGGGGCCGCCGATAAACTGTGTGGATTCTATAACCCCCAGAACCTCGCTGTCTATTTCTGTTTTAATGTGATGGTATTGGGTTTTTAGGTCAACCATTGAAATGTTCATGATTCCTGTTCCAGCGTTTTAGATGTTCGATAAAATGCCGTTTTTAGTCCTCCGCTTTCACCGGTCCAACCTTTTTTAAAAGGCTTCGCCTTTCATAAGTTGCGGGGGGACTTATGGCAAATGATTGGCAATTGTTTGATTTACAGTGCATTAAAACTGTTTTAAGGGGCTTGTTCCGGGGCGTGTTAAAGGCGCCAGTAATGAATGTCCGGATCTATATCATTGTACAGGGCTTTTAAATCCATCAGGATCGCATTTTCACGGGTGATGGATTTAAAAAACGCGCTGTTGTACGATTTGTATTCTTCATGCGCTACGGCCGCCACTACTGCGTCGTAGTCATCTGAAATTTTATCCACCAGGGTCAGTTTGTATTCGTGTGCCACTTCGTTGGGGGATGCATGCGGATCGGCCACGTGTACGTTGATGGAGAAGTCCTGGAGTTCGTGCACGAGGGCTGCCACTTTGGAGTTGCGAATATCCGCCACGTCCTCCTTGAAAGTGATTCCGAGCACGAGTACTTTTGCTTTTCCCGGACTTTTTTCTTTTTGGATCAGCAGTTGAACGAGTTTTTTGGCGATCCAGGCCGGCATACCGTCATTGATCCGGCGGCCGCTGAGGATAACCTGGGGTTCGTAGCCGAGTTCGACCGATTTGTGCAAGAGGTAGTAGGGGTCTACGCCGATGCAGTGACCACCCACCAGGCCGGGATAAAATTTGAGGAAGTTCCACTTGGTTCCGGCCGCTTTGATCACCTCCTGGGTATCGATTCCCATGCGATCGAAGATCATGGCAAGTTCGTTCATGAGCGAAATGTTGAGGTCCCGCTGCGTATTTTCGATCACTTTTGCGGCTTCGGCAACTTTAATGCTGCTGGCTTTATACACGCCGGCTTCGATAATATGGCCATAAGTCTGGGCGATCTCTTCCAGGGATTCGGCGTCGCTGCCACTCACAATTTTCAGAATTTTGGTCAGGGGGCGCGTTTTATCACCCGGGTTGATACGTTCCGGGGAATAGCCGATTTTAAAGTCGCGCCCCATTTTTAACCCTGAAATTTCTTCCAGGATGGGCAGACAATCCTCTTCCGTGCAACCCGGATACACTGTTGATTCGTAGATGACGTAATCTCCTTTTTTCAACGCTTTTGCCACACTGGCAGAGGCTTTTTTCAAAGGATTAAGGTCGGGAACCTTGTGTTCGTCGATATCGGTGGGTACGGCGATGACAAAGAAATTTGCTTTGCGAAGCTCCTCGATTTCATCGGTAAAAAGAATGTCGGTGCCATCGAAGGCTCCTGCACCCAGCTCGCGGCTGGGGTCTTCTCCCCGTCGCATCATCTCGATACGCGTTTTGTTGATGTCAAAGCCGATGACTTTAAAGTGGCGGGCGAATTCAAGAGCAATCGGCAATCCCACATAGCCGAGTCCAACAACGGCGAGGGATTTCTTTTTGTTTTTAAGTGCCTGATACATTGTAATTTAGATTAAGTTTTAGCATCCAGTTGTTAAATGAGGGGAGGCTCGGTATGTTGACTCCAGAGGAGCAAGGGTTCCGGGTTGTATTTTGTCCAGTCGATGGTGGCGGCTTCCTGCGTATTGTAAATCAGGTACCGGATTTTGCGTCCGACGATTTTTTCCGCCTTTTCAACCAGCGAGGTCAGGTAGGTTTTGTCAAAATCGCCGATAAAAACCAGATCGATTACCTGACTGTCCATACCTTTTGAAAAATCGCCCACGAGGTAAACCCGCTGCACATCGCCCAATCGCCGGACCACGTTTTCAACTACCTGATCAAGGCCGAAATGTTTCAGGACGATGCTGTGTATTTCATGGAAAAGCGGATGGCTTGTGTTGGCGCGGAATATTTTTTTATTCCCCTCACTTTCAGATGTGAGTAAACCAGCACTTTCCAATCTGTTGAGTTCCAGGCGTATGCCATTGGACGATTCGCCGAATTCACTTTCCAGACTGCGCAGATATGCTGTAGCGTGGCTGTTGAGAAAAAATTTCAACAACAGTTTAATCCGCGTTTTGGAAGAGATGAGTGCGTCGATCATGTTCAAAAATGAGCAGCAAAATTACTCAAAGTTGAAAAATACAACCACCTCCTGCGAAAATTAATCCGGGTTGTGTCAACCAGACGGCATTCCGCTGTTTTTTACACATCATAATTCAAAACCGGTGCCAACCAGCGTTCGACGCCGGCAATTGACATATTTTTTCGCCGGGCGTAATCTTCAACCTGGTCTTTTCCGATCTGCCCCAGGCCGAAATATTTCGCGTCGGGGTGACTGAAATACCATCCGCTAACGGAAGCGGCCGGGTACATCGCGCAACTTTCCGTGAGTTGTATGCCCAGCGAACCGGGTCGAAGCAAATCCCACAAGGCGCGTTTTTCGGTGTGATCCGGGCACGCCGGGTAACCGGGCGCCGGGCGGATCCCCCGGTAATTTTCAGCGACAAGTTGTTCAACCGGAAGACTTTCGCCGGCAGCATAACCCCAGAACTCGGTGCGTATCCGTTCGTGCATCCGTTCTGCGAGGGCTTCCGCCAGACGGTCGGCCAGCGCTTTCAGCATTATGGCAGAATAATCGTCGTGCGCCGCTTCAAACCTTTTAACGTGTGCTTCAATGCCGATACCTGCCGTTACGGCAAAAGCGCCGATGTAATCCGAAGGATGTGAAGCATTTACAGGTGCGACAAAATCGGAGAGGCAAAGATTCGGTTGTCCCGGCGCCTTTTGGTTCTGTTGCCTCAGATGGTGCAGGGTGGTCAAAATTTCTGTGCGGGAATCATCCTTGTACAGCTGTATATCGTCGTCCTGAAAAGAATTGGCGGGAAATATGCCGATGACGGCTCTTGCTGTAAGCCATTGGTGGTCAATTACCTGACGCACCATTGTTTGTGCGTCGTTATACAATTTTTGCTTCGCCACCCACGATCGGGTCTTCCAGGATAGCCGGAAATTTGCCGGCGAGTTGCCAGCTTTGGAAAAAAGGCGTCCAGTCGATGTAATCCGTCAATTCTTCCAGGGAATAAGAATCAAACATTTTAATGCCCTGAAAACGCGGTTTCGGCGGCTCGTAACTGCTCCAGTCAGGTTGAAAACGGTTGGCCCGGGCCTGTCCGAGGGTAAGGTATTGTTTGGTCGACTGGCGGTTGGCGCGTTGTACCCGGATTTGTTCGTATTCGGTTTTTACGGAGTGTATAAAACTCTCGTGTTCGGTTTTGTTATCGGTGAGCAGCGAACTGACCACCGCCACACTCCGGCTGGCGTCGAGTACGTGTATCACCGGCGCATTCCGGTATTGCGGCTCAATTTTTACCGCCGTATGCGTTTTGGAAGTTGTAGCGCCGCCGATGAGCAGGGGCAGGTTCAGGTTCAGGCGTTGCATTTCCCGGGCGATATGTACCATTTCGTCGAGTGAAGGTGTAATCAGTCCGGAAAGTCCGATCACGTCGGCTTTTTCATCTATGGCGGCCTTCAAAATCTTTTCAGCGGGAACCATGACGCCCATATCCACAATATCGTAATTGTTACAACCCAGCACGACACCGACGATGTTTTTTCCGATATCGTGCACGTCTCCTTTTACCGTGGCCATCAGTATTTTGCCTTTGGCTTTGGCAACCCCGCCGCCGGCTTTTTTTTGCGCTTCGATAAAGGGCGTCAGGTAGGCCACGGCTTTTTTCATCACCCTCGCCGATTTTACCACCTGCGGCAAAAACATTTTTCCGGCGCCGAACAAATCGCCCACGACATTCATACCGTCCATCAACGGGCCTTCGATCACCTGCAGGGGCATGTCGAACTGCCTGCGGGCTTCTTCGGCATCTTCTTCGATATACTTGTCAATACCTTTCACCAATGCGTGGGTAATACGTTCCTGCACCGGATTACTCCGCCAGGAGAGGTCTTCGCCGACCGGCTTTCCACCGCTCGAACGGAAGGACTCGGCGAGTTTGACCAATTCTTCCGTGGCATCGGGCCGCCGGTTGAACAACACGTCTTCGATGTGATGCAACAATTCCTTCGGAATCGCTTCGTATACCTCAACCATTCCAGCGTTTACGATGCCCATATCCATACCCGCCTGAATGGCGTGGTACAAAAAAGCCGCGTGCATGGCCTCCCGCACCGCGTTGTTGCCGCGAAATGAAAAAGACAGGTTACTTACTCCACCGCTGATCTTTACACCCGGGCAGGTTTTTTTGATGATTCGGGTGGCCTCTATGTAATTGATTGCGTAGGTATTATGCTCTTCGATACCCGTGGCTATGGCGAAAATGTTGGGGTCAAAAATGATGTCGGTCGGGTCGTAGTCGAGTTGCCCGGTCAAAATCTTGTAGGCGCGCTGGCAAATTTCCACTTTTCGTTCGGTGGTATCCGCCTGGCCTTTTTCGTCGAATGCCATCACGACCACCGCAGCGCCGTACCGGCGGCAAATTTTCGCCTGGCGAATAAACTCCACCTCACCTTCTTTCATCGAAATGGAATTAACGATGCTTTTGCCCTGCAGGCATTTCAAACCGGCCTCGATGACGTGGAATTTGGAGGAATCCACCATAACGGGCAACCTGGCGATATCCGGTTCGGCGCCCATCAGGTTGAGGAAATCAACCATGGCTTTTTCCGAATCAAGCAAACCTTCGTCCATGTTGACGTCGATGACCTGGGCGCCGCCTTCCACTTGCTGGCGCGCCACACTCAGGGCTTCAGGAAAATTGCCGGATTTGATGAGTTGTGCAAATTTGGCGGAACCGGTCACGTTGGTGCGTTCGCCGATATTGATAAAATTGGTGTTTTCCCGCACGATCAGGGGTTCCAGCCCGCTGTACATGCTGTATGGCAGCCCCGGCGACGGTTTTCTGGGCGGTATGTTTTTTACGTGCCCGGCGATATGGCGAATGTGGGGCGGCGTGGTGCCGCAGCAGCCGCCGACAATATTGACAAAACCCGAACGTGCAAAATCTTCAATAAAACCACACATTTCGCGCGGCGTCTGGTCGTATTCGCCGAATTCGTTGGGCAAACCGGCATTCGGGTAGGCGCTGATGTAACAATCGGCGATATTGGACAAAGTCTCTAAGTAGGGGCGCATTTCTTCGGCGCCCAGCGCACAGTTCAGGCCGACAGAGAAAGGTTTGGCGTGTTTTACCGAAATCCAGAATGCTTCAACGGTCTGGCCGCTGAGGGTCCGCCCGGAGGCATCGGTGATCGTACCGGATATCATCACCGGCAGTTTTACGCCTTTTTCTTCAAAAACCGCTTCGATGGCAAACAAAGCGGCTTTAGCATTCAGGGTATCAAAAATGGTTTCTACCAGCAGGATATCCGCCCCGCCGTCGATAAGGCCGCGTACCTGCTCGGCATACGCTTCTTTGGCTTCGTCAAAAGTGAGTGCGCGATAACCGGGATTGTTGACGTCCGGCGAAAGCGACAGGGTTTTGTTGAGCGGACCGAGTGCCCCGGCGACGAATCGTTGTTTGCCGTCAGCCGTTTGTTGCTCCGCCAGCCGGTTTACGGCGCGGCGGGCGATTTGGGCGGCAGCCAGATTGATGTCGTATGAAACACCCGCAGGCATCTCGTAGTCGGCCTGCGATATGGCGTTGGCGTTGAATGTATTGGTTTCAATAATATCGGCGCCTGCTTCCAGGTAATCGAAGTGGATTTGTTCGATCACATCGGGCCGGGTGAGACAAAGCAGGTCGTTGTCGCCTTTCAGGTCTTTCGGATGATTTCGGAATCGTTCCCCGCGAAAGTCATTTTCCGTCAGTTGGTATTGCTGGATCATGGTGCCCATAGCGCCATCGATGACGAGGATTCGGGATTGGGCGGCGGCGGTGAGTTGAGTAAAAATGTTGTTGAAGACGTTGTCCAAGGTTGGTGAGCAATATTTGCGGCAAAGATAACAGATTGGGATTGCTTTGGTTTCGGGAATTTAGCCGGCCGGTATTCAAGCAGGGTGAATCTCAAATACTAAACCGCGTTTTTCCAAAAATGCCGCGTCCACGGTAATCAGTAAACTGTAACCCAGTTGCCCGAGCGCTACCTGAAACCGCCGCTTTCCTTCGGTTTTTACGATCATTCCTTTCATACCCGTGAGGTTGCCGGCGCTGATCTCCACCGGGTCGCCTTCTTCAAAGGTGCCCGGTATCGCCTCGATGTCGAGACCTTCTTCGAGGGTGATTCGTTTGAGCAAATCGATTTCTATATCGGGAATGGCGATAAGGTTTTTACTGAACTTGACGAATCCTGCCACATTTTCGGTTTCCAAAACCGGTACGTACTGCTCTTTCACAATTTTTACAAAAATGTAGCAGTTGATCAGCGGCTTTTCCGTCAGCCGGGTACTTCTGGCATAACGACGCAGCAATTTTTGCAAGGGCAACCAGGCATGGATACCCTTTTTGTTCAACATCCGCTGCACAAATTTTTCACTTTTAGCCCGGGTGTATACGGCGAACCACCGGGGTTCGGATTCATGAATATGATTAACTACACCCGATGCTGACCGCTTGTGGAGGGAGGACATACACGATATTATTTTCAAAAATGTTTTATAATCAATTATTTATCACACAAATGCAGCGAAACCCCAGCCATGGCATCGGCTTTTTATAATAAACCCGGCTGTTCACCCGGCTCTCTTCGAGGCTATGCGCGTAACTTCCTCCTTTAGCCACACCTCGTTCCGCCACCATCTCGGCTGCATTACCGATCAGGTCCGAAAAACCGTAGCGGTTGGGAGCGCCCGAGCCGCGTGGAAGACCGAATGTTTGTTCCGGGTTGGCGCCAGGAGGCAAACACGCTTTGGTGATGGCTTTGCAATGTTTGGATTTTTCGGAAAATTCAACAAACCCCCAGGGGTGTTTTTGAATGTCGAGGCCGGCGCCTGCGGCATATTCCCACTCGGCGACGGTTGGCAGGCGATAGCGAAACCCTTTCGGCATTTTGGCTTTTTCTTCCGGTGTTCGGAAAACCGCTTCCCGAACACGTTCGGTGCGCCAGTCGCAGTAAACAAGGGCCTGTTCATAGGTGATGCCGGTGACTGGATATTCATTGTACGGAGGTTCCCGAAAATAAGATTCATGGCCGGGCTCGGTGGACAAATCGGCACGGGTGAGCCAGAATATACTGTCGGGAAGGGTCGCCAGGTATTCCGGCGAACCGATGCCGTACTTGTGAGCCGTCCATCCGATAAATTCGCGCCAGTCGACATTGGAAATTTCATTTTGGTCGAGCCAAAGGCTGTCGCGGAGGAATATTGTGCCCGGCAACCCTGCTAAAACCGGGCGAGGATGATCCAGATCCGGCCGGGAACTCTTGCAGGAAGCCAGTGCAATACAGACAAAAAAACTCAGGCGAAGAAGCATATTGTTTTGACAACTAACAGTTTACAGTAGAGTTACAATACCCGCGTCCAGTTTGTACCGCTCTCCGCTTTCCGGGCATACGGCTTCTCCGGCTTCATCGAACGTCAAACGGTGCGCATACCTGCTGACCCAGCCGGTCCGGCGGGCCGGGTTGCCGACTACCAGCGCAAAATCGGGCACATCTTTGGTCACCACCGCACCGGCGCCGATCAATGCGTATGCGCCGATGGTGACGCCGCAAATAACCGTTGCATTGGCGCCGATGCTGGCGCCTTTTTTTACCAGGGTCAACCGGAATTCCTCTTTTCTTTCGAGGAAACTGCGCGGGTTAATAACGTTGGTGAATACCATGCTGGGACCCAGAAAGGTGTCGTCTTCACACCGGACACCGGTGTAAATGGAGACATTGTTTTGCACCTTCACGTTGTTCCCGAGTTTCACCCTGGGCGATACCAGGACGTTTTGGCCGAGGATACACTTTTCACCCATTTCACTGCCGGGCATCACATGGCTGAAGTGCCAGATTTTGGAACCTGCACCGATGACGCAGCCCTCGTCGATAACGGCTGTCGGGTGCGCGTAGAATGTTTGCTGATTGTTCATGTTCAAAAGTCGAGATTTTCATTCCAGATATTCATTCGCAATCCAAGCCCGAAAACGCTGGTATTCAGGTCGCGGGCATCGTCTGCGCTGTCTTTTTTACGGAGTAATATTTTCAAATCAACGTACAGGTTGTGGTACCACATCCAGGATGCATCCAGCCCCAGGACCCGGATCGTCGCAGCCACACCCTGGCCGGTAAAATTGCCGTAATCCTGCACCCGGCTGCCATAACCGAGCATGGGATTGGCGCCCCAGTTCTCTTCCGGTGTGTTTTCGCCCGTTTTTGCCTGTATAAACCGCGCCAGGAAGGATAATCTCGGAACAGGTTGGTACCGGGCCATAACGACTATTTCTTTAAAGTTAGACAGCAAAGGATGCGCCAACGGCTGATTGTAGTGGGTATAACTGTTCAAAGAATCATAATGTGAATAAGTATAAGGCCGCACCGTATTGTACTCGATCTGAAGATCAAGGTGATCCGCGCCGAAGGCATTCATATACTTTATTCCGGCCTGGAGGCCATATTTGTTGCCCCACCAGCCCTTTTCTTCCGGTTTTACGAGGGCTGAAAACAGAAACTCATCGAGTAAAAACTGGCTGTACACCTGAAACCGGTTCAAAAAATTCCAGCGGGCATCAAAACCAACCAACACGTTGTCGGGACTGCCGATCATACCTTCCACCGTGCGGTACAGAATCAAAGGGTTAAGATATTGTAATTCAAACTGTTGGCTTCGGTTGAATACCGTTGCTTCAAACAACCCGACTGCCAGTTTGGGCGTGATGCGATAGTTGAGGTAGTGAATGGCCGCGTATTTTTTCGGGATACGAACGTTGTTGCCGAGGTTATTCGCGCCGAGCGGGCTGAGTTCCAGAAACAGGTTTTGATAATGAAATCGCCAGACACGGGTGTTGAGTTTGAGGTAAAAACTGTAATTGTTCGCATCGGACAGGAACAACGAACGGTACCCGTTGCCGATAAAGTGTTTGCCGTGACCGAGTTGCAGTCCCACGTGGCGAGTGGCTTTAAATCCGATATAGGCCGTTGCCTGGTTAAAATCGTAAGCGTCGGTGACGTCGAGAATACGCGGGCTGTACTTTTTGTAATTGCCGGCGTAAGGAATGGCCTTAGTTTCTTCAATCCGTTGTGTTACATAATCGGCAAAACGCACCTGAGATTCCACTAAGTTGGTGTAAAAGAATACTTTGTCATCCACTCTGCCTCGTACTTCGAGCCCGCGCTGGTTGATAAAATTTAATTCCGGGTCTTCCGTTTGGCGACCCAGATTGAACTGAAACATCGGATTGACACGCATTGAAAAATCCTTCGTGTTGATCTCGAAAAAATTGGCGGGTGTTTGATAAAACACGTTAAAAAGGCCTCTCCGGTTTCGGGTGCAATAGCGGCCGGTATCGGCTACACAATCGTTGTTGTCGTCAAAAAGATATTGAATATCAGCGTGATCGCGCCAGGTCTGGCGAGTTTCGGGCAAGGTATCGAGAGCCAAAGCATAATCAGCGGCATCCTGGCGGGAAAAAAATTTCAATTCGGGGTGAACGGGGCTTTTTACGCCGCTGATCACATCGAGCCGGTCGAGCAGGTGGTAAGCAGGGGCGTGCAGGGGGATACCCGATGCCTGGGCGAAACAAATTGCCGGAAACAGCGTGCAAGCTAAAACTTTGATAAACTTCATGTAAGCGCCGAGGCCAAATTAATTGATAATATTTTGTGAGGCAGCACATTGCTACTGCTTAAAAGTTCAATATTATTGATTCTCAAAGAGTTATTCATCAGATGACTTCAAGTCATCTGATGAATAGTGAATAGAACAGGCTCTGTCAATTAAATTTGTCCACATACTTATGTTTTATTGTGCCGTCAATACTTGGTAAACCTCCCGCCAGGGGGCCCAAAAATAGGAGTTCCAGGAGGAATTATGCCATAACAAAACGAACTCGCCGTTGTGTTTTTGCACCTGTTTTTTGAGATATTGCAAGCGGTTGCAGGCCTGTTCAGGTGAATACTGCCGGTAATGCGCCAGGGTTACATCCATCGCAATCAGCGGTTTTTCCCGCAAACGCAGCGTTTTTTGCGTTAAAAAATTAAAAACCGGGAATTCCCGGCAAATGCCGCACCGGAACCCCTCCGCGTCAGAATATCCCGCCGTGCTGTCCCAGGCCATACCCGCTTCTTCCCAGGCCTGCCAGGTAAACGGCGCCGCAAAACGAAGGTAATGCTGACGGCCGCTTGTCACCGGAGCCGGGCTTAAGGACCGGAGCGACGCCAGTTCCGACATAAATACCTCCTGATCCTCAAACGCCTCGCAGGAAGGGTGAAACCCGATGGTATGCCCTCTTTTATTGATCTTTTCGATCAGATTTTTGACAAACGGGTGCCGGAGCGGATACCAGCAATTACTGGCGGGCGGGCGTTCCCCCAAAAAATTGAAGTGGCCGGTATGACCGTTTTTTTCCATCCAATCAAACCACTCATCAAATACATCATACGGATCTTTTGGATCAAAAAAGTGGTTTTTTATCCAAAAAGAAGCCTCCCGCCAATTGCCGCGCCGAAAAATACTGCCGCCGACCGTGCGCAGGCGATCGGCCGCCGACCACCACAACCGCGGATGGTCGACGTCGCAAGAGAGATGGAAGCGGAACGTATCGTTTTTTTGCGCCGGATTCCAGCCCAGCCGGATCAGCATTTGCTGTAACAAAGCCGCCCATTCGTTAACTACCGGCCGGTCGAGAAACCCTGCGCGCCATGCCAGCGATTGATCCGCCGGAAAACGCCCGTGTACATCGCGGTCGGGCAGCACGTATTCTTCCCAACGGGCGAGCATAAAAAATGCCGATGCGAATAAGTCGATCCCACACGTAATGTTTTGACGGTCAATAGAAAAGGAAGGCTTTCCAAAAACGCAAACAATATCTTCTCCATCCTTGAAAGGGTGGGGCGCCAACTTTGTTTCGGCAGGAATATTTTTTTTGTCCAGGTAATCGTCGCCGGACTGACGGCCCCAAAAATGATCTTCGATGATCACTGTGCGGCCATTGGGAACTTGCAGGCGGTAGTGCTGCACTCCTTCTTCATACGACACCCGGAATGTTATACCGAGCAACTCGCCCAGCAAAACCTGGAATACGTATTGTTTTTCGGCCTTAAAACGCGGGGTCGTTACAATGTGGAGCATGTGCCAAAGATATGCAAAACCTTTCCAGCCACGGTTTCCCCGATGGCCAGCGAAGCGGTAGCGGCCGGGCTTGGCGCGTTGCAAACATGAACGCAGCGTTTTCGTTCCAGAATGAAAAAATCGTCGAGCAGATTACCGTCGCCGTCGCAGGCCATGGCCCGAACCCCGCTTCTGCCGGGAATCACGTCGTCTTCACTGATTTCCGGAACAAGGCGCCGGAGTGCCCGTACGAAGTGTCGTTTCGAATAAGAGCGCTGCATTTCCGCCCAGCCGTCGCGCCAATACTTTCGCGCAATTTTTTGAAAACCGGAAAAAGCAAGGATTTCGAGCAACTCCCTGATATTCAGGTCCCAACGGGAATAACTTTCCCGGCCAAAAGCCAAAACGGCATTGGGACCGGCCTCGATGCCGCCCCCGATCATTCGTGTAAAATGGACCCCGAGAAAAGGGAAATCGGGGTTGGGAACGGGGTAGATGAGGTTGTTTACGAGGTGTTGCCGGTCGGGTTTCAGTTCGTAAAACTCGCCGCGAAAAGGCAGGATTTGCACACCCGGGTGTTCTCCGGCGAGCCGGGTGATCGTATCCGAATATAACCCGCCGCAATTGACAAAAACCCGGGCCGAAAATTCGCAATTTCCGGCCGTTACCATTACCTCGTCCGGGTTTTCCTGTATTGCGACCACTTTGTGTCCGGTGAATATCCGGCCGCCCTTATCCGCGATCAGTTCCGCGTATTTTCTGGCAACCGTGCCGTAGTCAATAATACCCGCCTGGGGAACCAACACGGCTTCTATGCAGCGAACGTGGGGTTCTATTCCGGCGACTTCTTCCGGGCTGATTTTGCGAATTCCGGCGAGACCGTTTTCGAGGCCGCGGCGGTAAATTTTGTCTAACTGGCCACGTTCGCTTTCCAACGTTGCCACAATGATTTTTCCACAGATATCAAACGGGATGCCCTGATCGCGGCAAAAATCGATTAAAAGCCGGTATCCGCGCAAACAATTCGTCGCTCGCAAACTGCCAGGTTTGTAATAAATACCGCTGTGGATCACGCCGCTGTTGCGACTGCTTTGGTGGATAGCCACCTGGTTTTCCTTTTCCAGTATGGCAATGCGCAACTTCGGCGCAGCGCGTTGAAGCTGAAGCCCCGTGGCGAGGCCAACTATCCCGCCGCCCGCTATAATGATGTCGTAACGATCCATAAGCGGCGCAAACTTAGCGGAAGTTGCGGTTTTTGCTGCATGACATCAACCTTCGAAGGAGATGTTCGGGAGATATTTTTGGCAGAATAAGGGGTTTGTCCACCATAATCTTTTTGAATACCACCGATTTCTTGCCGGACAGCTATCTTTGCCGCCGCCAAACAGATAAATATTCAATGAAAAACTTTCTCTACTCGATTGCCCTTTTCCTTTTACCGGTCACCCTGATTGCACAAACACCTGGAAAAGGAACGGTGCGCGGCAATATTTTTAACAAAGAAACGGCACAGTCGGTCGGCTTTGCCACCATACGTATCGACGGCGCAAACATGGGGGCCATTTCCGATGTAAACGGCTTTTTCTCTATCGCAGAAGTGCCTGTGGGCAGGTATACATTGACCGTGTCGCTCACCGGTTTTGACAATTATACCGGAGAAATTGAGATCAAAAAGGGCGAAATTCTGTACCAGAATATTTATGTGCTGGAAAGCGGACAAAATTTGAACGAAATTGTGATCAGCGGCAAAAAGGAGCAGGCCAAATCGGATGTGCAGGTATCCAAACTTTCGGTAACCCCCAAACAAATCCGCTCACTGCCTTCAACGGGCGGGCAGTCGGATATTGCACAGTACCTGACGGTTTTGCCGGGGGTCATTTTTACCGGCGACCAGGGCGGACAGTTGTACATACGGGGCGGTTCGCCGGTACAAAACCGGATTTTGCTCGACGGGATGACGATTTACAATCCATTTCACAGCATCGGTTTTTTCTCGGTTTTTGAAACGGAACTCATTCGCAACGTGGATGTACTCACCGGCGGGTTTAATGCGGATTACGGCGGCCGTATTTCTGCTATTGTGGATGTAAAAACCCGCGAAGGAAACCGGAAACGGTTATCCGGCATGGCTTCCGCAAGCCCCTTCCAGGCCAAAGCAATGATTGAAGGTCCTATTGCACCGCTGCGCAAGGAAGGTGGCAGCAGCGTTTCTTTTGTACTCACCGGTAAAAAAGCGCTGATCAACGACCTGGACAAAACTTTGTACAGCAACGTAAACGATTCTGTCGGCATCCCTTTCGATTACCGCGACTTTTACGGCAAATTGTCGCTGCTCACCGGCAACGGCAGCAAACTCAACTTTTTCGGATTTAAATACGATGACCAGGTGAATTACCCGATTACGGATTTCAGCTGGCAAAGCGGCGGCGGCGGCATGGATTTTACCCTGATTCCTACCAATTCCAACACCATCGTTAACGGCACCTTTACGTACTCCAAATACGATTCGCGGATCGAAGAAGCGGATCGTTCTCCAAGAACAAGCGGAATTTCAGGTTTTTTCGGCGGACTTAATTTTACCAATTTCGGGCGGAACAACGAGTTGAAATACGGCCTTGAACTGACCGGTTTCCGCACCACCTTCGTTTATTCCAATTACCTCGATGTTCCGTATGACCAGACCGAAAACACGACGGAAATCAGCACATACCTGCGCTGGAAAAGAAAAATCGGCAAATTAGTCATCGAACCCGGATTCCGGCTGCAATACTACCAAACCCTGAACACCGTGGCTCCCGAGCCGCGCCTCGGCATGAAATACAACATTACCGACAACCTGCGATTTAAATTGGCCGGTGGATTGTATTCGCAAAACCTGCTTTCCACGATCAACGAACGCGACGTGGTCAACCTGTTTGTCGGATTTTTGTCAGGACCGGAAGAAGCCATCTACAAACCCGGCTCCTCCACCGTACGAACGGACAACAATCTGCAAAAGTCGATACACAGTGTTGTCGGTTTTGAGATCGATGTAACGCGTAATTTTGACCTGAACATCGAAGGGTATTACAAAAAATTCACACAACTTATTGCCCTGAACCGCAATAAGGTAGTGCGCGAAGACCCCGATTTTGCCACAGAAACGGGAGAGGCTTACGGACTCGATCTGTCCGTAAAAATCGAAGGCAAACGGGCTTACCTCTGGGGCGCCTACTCCCTGGGTTTTGTAACACGCAACGACGGCGAACAGGAATACCCGCCCGTATTCGACCGCAGGCATAACCTGAACATTGTGACCACTTACCAGGCCGGTAAAAAGAACGAGTGGGAGTTCGGCGTGCGCTGGAACTTCGGCTCCGGGTTCCCGTTCACCCTACACAGGGTTTTTATACCAATTACGATTTTGGAGACGGGATAGGAACGGATGTTTACGGCGGGAATGGCGACCTCGGAATCGTTTATGCCGACGAGCGCAACGGCGGGCGTTTGCCATACTACCACAGGCTCGATATTTCTGCAAAACGGACCTTCAAATTTTCAAAATACTCCATGCTTGAAGTAACGGCTTCCTGCACCAACGTGTACGACCGGCCGAACATCTTCTATTTCGACCGTGTTCGGTACACCCGGGTAAACCAGCTGCCGATTCTGCCAAGTTTGAGCATGACCTTCCAGTTTTAATTGTCGGAAGTCGGAAGTCGGAAGTCGGAAGTGAGTCGTGAGTCGTGAGTCGTGAGAAACAACAGTTGAGCTAAACGTCTGACTCACAACTCACGACTCACAACTCACAACTCACGACTCACAACTCACGACTCACAACTCACGACTCACAACTCACGACTCACGACTCACAACTCACGACTCCACTCACGACTCACAACTCCTCACAACTCACGACTCACAACTCACGACTCACAACTCACGACTCACAACTCACACGACTCACGACTCACGACTCACAACTCACAACTCACGACTCACAACTCACAACTCACGACTCACAACTCACGACTTCCGACTCACGACTTCCGACCATGACCTACCCACTCACACAATATTCCCATGGCGCGGGCTGCGGGTGCAAAATTGCGCCGAAAGTGCTGGATAACATCCTCAAAACCAATGCCGTAGCGCAATATTTCCCCCAATTACTGGTCGGGAATGAAGAACGCGACGATGCAGCTGTATTTGACCTGGGCGACGGCACGGCGATCGTGAGCACGACTGATTTTTTTATGCCCATTGTGGATGATGCGGAAGACTTTGGCCGCATTGCTTCGGTCAACGCGATCAGCGACGTGTATGCAATGGGCGGCACACCTTTACTGGCCATTGCGATTCTGGGTTGGCCGATCAATACCCTGCCGCCCGAAGTGGCCAACCAGGTGATAGAGGGTGCGCGGAAAGCCTGCGCCGAAGCGGGTATCGCCCTGGCAGGAGGCCACAGCATCGACAGCCCGGAGCCGATTTTTGGATTGGCTGTAACCGGTCGGCTGGAAATCAAACACCTGAAAAAAAACGGAGGAGCCATCCCCGGCGATAAATTATTTCTGACTAAACCCTTGGGGGTGGGCATCCTGACGACGGCACAAAAAAAAGGTGTTTTGCAGGCCGAACACGCGGGGATTGCGCCTGGAAGTATGAAAATACTGAACAGGGCGGGCGCCAGGTTCGGCCGGTTGTCCTATATAAACGCGATGACAGATGTGACCGGCTTTGGCCTTTTGGGTCATCTTTCCGAGATGTGTGAAGCCAGTGAAGCTGCCGCGGTTATCCATTTTGACGAAGTGCCGACGATCAACCGCGATATTCTTGATCACTACCTTGCCCAAAAGTGTGTGCCCGGCGGAACCATCCGCAACTGGGAGAGTTACGGGCATAAAGTTGCGGGTGTTGATGATTATAAAAGAAATTTGTTGGCTGACCCGCAAACCAGCGGCGGTCTGCTCGTAGCGGTGAATCCGGAGTATGAACAGGAATTCAAACAGGTAGCCAAAGAAGAGGGATACGACCTCGAGCCTTTCGGGTTTATTCTGGAAAAACAGGATATTCTGATTACCGTAGTGTGATTTTGCGCCTCAGGAAACCGGTTTCGTTATGGCAATATACGTTCTTCGCCGCCTGATATACGGGCTTTTTGTGATGGTGATGGTGGTTGCCGTTATCACGGGCATTATTTTTCTGGCGCCCGTCGACCCGGCCCAACTTACTTTCGGACAACGCAGCGACGTCGCCACGGTACAGGCAAAAACGGCGGAACTCGGCCTCGACCAAGCTCTTTACCTTCAGTTGGGCAAATACCTGTCCGATATCGCCCCGCTTTCAATTGTTGCACAAACACCTGAAAATCAACGAAAATACAAGTATGTGCCACTTTTTTGCCTCGCAGGAAACAACGCGCTGGTGCTTAAAACGCCATATCTGCGCGAATCCTACCAAACCGGCCGGCCGGTATCGGAAATTCTGGCGGAAGCCATTCCTGCTACGGCTTTGCTCGCTTTTGTCGCATTATTACTGGCCACGGTGCTTGGTATTTTCTGGGGTATCGTGGCGGCATTGCGGCCACATTCCGTGTGGGATCAAATGATTTCGGTGATTTCCGTTTTTGGCTATTCCCTGCCATCCTACGTAGCGGCCATGCTGCTGGCCCTCGTTTTCGGTTACTGGCTCGGCGACTGGACCGGCCTCAATATTCAGGGCAGTTTATTGGTACTCGATGATTTTGGCGAGTGGCAGTTGAGGTGGAACAACCTGGTTTTGCCCGCCATTGCCCTCGGCCTGCGACCTGTGGCCCTGATTACACAACTGACCCGAAGCGCCATGCTGGATGTTTTGTCGCAGGATTTTGTAAGAACCGCCACCGCCAAGGGGCTTTCCCAACGCCTCGTAATCGGCAAACACGCACTCCGAAATGCCCTTAATCCCATTGTTTCCGCCATTTCGGGGTGGTTTGCCTCCCCTGCTGACGGGCGCCTTTTTGTCGAAAACGTGTTTAATTTTAAAGGCCTGGGTTCCGCTACGGTGACGGCGTTGCTGAATTTCGACATCCCCGTGGTGCTGGGCTGTGTATTGTTTAC
Organism: Lewinellaceae bacterium; assembly: GCA_016713985.1. Lineage (GTDB taxonomy): Bacteria > Bacteroidota > Bacteroidia > Chitinophagales > Saprospiraceae > M3007. The sequence continues at coordinate 69,213 of JADJOD010000011.1, forward strand.
TTCCGTTGTTTTTGTCTTTGTAAACCTGATTTCCGATCTCTTATATGCCTGGCTGGATCCGCGTATCCGGATAAAGTAAGAGGGGGTGATGAGGGTTGATGAGGGTTGATTTTATGCAATCCATGTGCCTTGATGATCAACTCTCATCAACCCTCATCAACAATGATCACTTCCCGCCCTGTGATTTTTTCTTTTCCTCCTGAAACTTCATAATTTTTTCCATTACGTCGGCCAGTTGCTCGCCGCCGATACGTTTGGATAAAATTTCATGTTTTCGATCGAGGATGAATATGGCGGGTGTGGTTTGAACGTCGTACAGGGTTTTGTACCGGCTGCGCAGGTAAGGATCGAAGTGGTTCAGGAATAAATTGTCGTCGAATCCCTTTTCTTCCACCCCTTTCCAGCATTCGGGGCCTTTATCGGTTACAGCCGTACAAACGGCAAAAACTTTTACGCCGCGGTCTTTGAATTTTTTAGCAAATTCCACCATAAACGGGGCGATTTTTTTGCAATGCCCGCAGTCAGGAGCCCAGAAAAACAAAACGGTGTAATCGGCGTCCACGTCCCACAAACTGTGTTGCTGGTTGTTGCGATCCATCACGGTGATGTTGGGCGCGATTTTGCCGATCAGGATGGGCTTCGAGCCGGGTTGCATTGTCGCAGATTTTTTCGACGTCTTCTTTTTTGGTCCAGTTGGCCTGGCCGGAGCAGTAATACTTCTTTGCAATATGAACATAACAGGCGTCGAAACCCACAAAAGTTGATTTGGCGTAGTAGTTCAAAAAGTGGATCAGGTAATACTTGAAACTCTCCGGCGAGTTTTTCATCTTGTTGATGACGATGTCGATAGCGGCGTTGACACTGTCCGGATGTTGCGGAGTAAATTTGGTGATAAAATAGTCGATTTTCTGGTGCAAAATCGGACTGCGCAACATACAGGGGTCGGCGATATCGATGTTGTCAAAATAGTGGTCTTTAAACCAGAAATATTTCAGCCGGTTGGATTCTTTTTCATCGCCGGGAAACGCAGGAGGTTCCGGTTCAAAGGAAGATCTGACAATTTTGGCGCTCATGGTCGCCGGGTGTTTGGCGATCAGGTCGTTCTGGAATTTCCGGACATCCTTGTCCAGGTCGTTCAATTTGTTGGCGATGGCAATGGAATCCGCTTTTTGTGCTTTTAATCGCGCTTGTTGTGCCCTTAACGTGTCTGCCTCCGGCCGGAGTTTGTTCAAAAAACGCAGATAATCATAAAAGATCTCGTTGTCGTCCGAACCTTTTATTTTCATTTTATCCACCGGGTTTTTGGCATCGGTAGTGACCGTAAAATCCTGATCTTCCTGTGGTATCATCAACTGAATGAAGGAGTTATCGGGTTTCAGTACCAACAGATAAACGCCGCAGGGCAGCAGGGTGTCGGCCTGAAAGGTGAACCACCCGTCGGCATCGACAGAAGCCGTATCTTTTACGTACTGCTTTTCGCCGTAATGGAACCCCAGTGTAAGTTCCTTTTCAGGGTAATTTTCAAGTTTTACACGAATCTTATAACCTCCGCCGTCGGCATAAAGGGTTGAAAAAGAGAGAAATACAATTGAAAATAGCGTGAAAAAGCGTTTCATGCGACAAGATTTTTTGAACCGTTCGGATTGTTGAATGGCGATGTAGACGCACAAATATCCGCAGATGCGGTATGGAGACAGTATCTTTTTGCAATTGTTAACACCTTGGTAGACGGGGAGATGCCAGACGGGGAGATGCCAGATGCCAGATGCCAGACGGGGAGATACCAGATTTTGAGATGCCAGATTTTGAGATGCCAGATGCCAGGCACAAGAAATAGCCCAGCGGTAGGCTGTCTGTTCTGGTATCTGGCATCTCCCCGTCTGGCATCTGGCATCTCCCCATCTGGCATCTGGCATCTCCCCGTCTGGCATCTCAAAATCTGGCATCTACAAGTCATACTGCTTGATCTTCCGGTAGAGTGTGCGCTCACTGATGCGGAGTTCTTCGGCGGCCTCTTTCCGGCGACCGTTGTATTTTTTTAATGCACGTTTGATCGCTTCTTTTTCAATTTCATCCATGGCTAAGGGCGCTTCTTCTTCCTCTGTTTTATCAAAACCGCCGGCTGATTTTCCCGGCTCGATAATGATGGGTGTCATGCGGTCGTGATCAGTGGCGGCCGGATAAAAATGGTCTTCCAGTTGTGTAACCGTCTCGCGTGGGTAAGAGCCTGAAAATGAAGGTTGTAACTGGCGCATCGAAGCAACTTCCGGCATCCGGAGGTTGTTGCTTTTTACCAGTTCGTAAAACATACCCTTCAGTTCGTTGAGGTCGTTTTTCATGTCGAACAAGACCTTGTACAAGATCTCGCGCTCCTGAAACTCGCCGCCGTTTTTGTGGCCCTGTCCCTGAAATTCGGATACCACCGGCAGGTTGCGGTTGAACAACTGCGGCATGGAACGCGACAGGTCTTCGGCTGTAATGAGTCGTTCTTCGGAAAGCACGGAGATTTGTTCCGCCACGTTTTTGAGTTCCCGGATGTTACCCGGCCAGCGATAGTTTTCCAGAACGAGTTCGGCACGGTCATCGAGCCGGATGGGCTGCATCCGGTATTTTTCGGCAAAATCATACACGAATTTCCGGAATAAAACGGGTATGTCCTCGCGGCGGTCTTTCAACGCGGGCACCCGGATCGGTACGGTACTGAGGCGGTAGTAGAGGTCTTCGCGGAACTTGCCCTTGCGCACCCGTTCTTCCAGGTCCACGTTGGTGGCGGCTATTACACGCACGTCGGTTTTTTGTGTTTTGGAGGCGCCCACGCGGATGAATTCGCCCGATTCGAGTATCCGAAGCAGGTAAGATTGGGTGTCGAGCGGCATTTCCGCAATTTCATCGAGAAAAATTGTGCCGCCGTTGACCGTTTCGAAATAACCCTTGCGATCGTTGATGGCGCCCGTGAAGGAGCCTTTTTCGTGGCCGAACAACTCGGAATTGATGGTTCCTTCCGGTATGGCGCCGCAGTTCACCGCGATGAATTCGTTGTGCTTCCGGCTGCTCAGGGAGTGGATGATCTTGGAAAATACTTCCTTGCCCACGCCGCTTTCACCCGTGATCAGCACAGTGAGGTCGGTCGGAGCGACGCGTACGGCCGTTTCGAGTGCGGCATCGAGCAGGTGTGAAGTGCCGACGATGCCGAAGCGGGCTTTTATGGATTGGAGGTTTGACATTTATGCGATTTCGTACTCGAATTTTGTGGGTTGTTTAACTTTCAGGGCGCATATACAACCTTGCTGGAAACCTCGATTCCTAATTTATTCACGAGATTTCGTACTGATTCAATGCCGTTTATAGCGCTTTGTTTGCTTTTGTAGCCGTCACTTGTATAAAGGATTTGACCATTATGCGCAATCAAGTTAAAAAAATAATCTCCACCTTTACCCACAACAATGTGAAATTTTGTTTCAGGGTGTATTCTTGTCTTGGAGCGACTGTGAAAATGCCGATGCTTTTCCACTATCAATCCGAAAAAATGTTGTACTGCTTTCCAGTTGGGGCACAAGTCAGAGGTAAAAAAGACGGTTTTCAAACTTTGATACTCATCGAGTATTTCATTTTGGGAGCAAGTGCGAACAATATGTGGCTGGCCTTTTTCAGAAAATTCGACCAGATAAAACGGTTTGGAAGGTTCGTCGTTCAGCAATTCAAATTCAGGCGCTATGGCGTTCAAGTATTTCAGCAACGTCTCGTATTTTACACTAAAAACCAGCCATTGATGCGACCCAGAAGCAACGTCATACCATTTATACAAGTAAAAATTCCCGTTCGCATCGGCAAAGAGCGACAAAAGCGGGCCATCGAAATACTCGAGGTCGAATAGTTTTGTGATATTCTGAATGTTCATAACTCACAGGTTTTCAATCTTGATGACGCGGTCGGCCAAATTAACATTTTCAAATTCGTGAAATGTAAAGTGCGAATCATGGCGTTTGGAATGAATCCCATCTGTTGCTTCTAAATTCAAGGTGGCCAAATAACTTCCCGCTATATTAGCAAATTTACCGGCTGTTTTCCGTTGCAAATAATCAAAGCGATCTTGAGCTTTTGCTGCTTCTGAAAACATAGACAATCCGAGTGCCTGACATTTTTTGGGATTTTCTTTGAACTCATTGAGCCTTTGCGGGTCAATGAGGCCAACCGGCCTGAAGTTGTTGGGGTGATAAATTTCGCTGAACACAAACCTGAATGCAATTATCGAAGATGCAGCGTAATCATTCGGCGGGCAGTCTTCCAGCCTCGCCGTTTTCATTTCGTTTTGATACTTGAAAATCATTTTTAAGGGTATAATTCGTCGATTTTCAGATTACACAATCTCCCCCAACAACGTCGCACTCGTCGCATCTTTCACCCGCACCAGGGCGTAATCGCCGGGTTTCAACCCCTCTTTTTTCGGGAACACCATCATCTTGTTCTGGGTATTGCGCCCGCAAAAATCGAGGTCGGATTTACGAGAGTTTCCTTCTATTAAAACGTTGAACGTCTTGCCGATGTCGGCCTGGTTGTGGCGCAGCGACACGGCATTTTGCAGCCGGATGATTTCATTCAGCCGGCGTTTTTTTACTTCTTCCGGAATATCGTCGGCGTACTTGCGGGCAGCGAGCGTGCCGGGGCGTTCGGAGTAAAAAAACATGTAGGACATGGAGAAGTTTGCCCACTCGACGATGTTGAGCGTGTCCCGGTGTTCTTCTTCCGTTTCGGAGCAAAAACCCGTGATGATGTCACTCGATACGGCGGCGTCGGGCAGGATACGGCGAATCGCTTCGATACGGTCTTCGTACCAGGGCCGGTCATAAGTGCGGTTCATCATTTCCAGCACGCGCGAGTTGCCCGACTGTACCGGCAGGTGAATGTATTTGCAGATGTTGTCGTATTTCGCCATCACGTGCAGCACGTCGTCGGTCATGTCTTTCGGGTGACTGGTACTGAACCGTACGCGCAGGTTGGGATGGATTAACGCCGTCATTTCCAGCAGGTTGGCGAAGTTGACGCGTTCACCGGTCTCGGGGTTTTCCCACTTGAAAGAATCCACGTTTTGGCCCAACAGCGTGACTTCGCGGTAGCCGTTTTCAAACAAACCCGTCGCTTCGGCCAAGATGCTGAACGGGTCGCGCGAGCGCTCGCGCCCACGGGTGAACGGCACCACACAAAATGAACACATGTTGTCGCAACCCCGCATGATGCTGATAAACGCGGTGATACCGTTGCTTTCTAAGCGCACGGGGTTGATATCCGCGTATGTTTCTTCCCGGCTGAGCAATACATTGATCAAACGATGCCCCTCTTCAGCGCCGCCAATCAGGTTGGGCAAGTCGCGGTAAGCGTCAGGGCCGACGACCAGGTCAACGAGTTTTTCCTCTTCCAACCATTGTTTTTTGAGGCGTTCTGCCATACATCCCAATACGCCGACTTTGGTTCCGGGGCGTTGTTTTTTGATACTTTCAAAAAAACGGAGGCGTTTGCGCACGGTTTCTTCCGCTTTTTCACGGATAGAACAGGTGTTGATAAGGATCAGGTCGCTTTCTTCCACGTTGCGCGTCGGTGAATAACCCACATCGTTGAGGATACTGGCGACAATTTCCGAGTCGCTGAAATTCATCTGGCAGCCGTAACTTTCGATATAAAATTTCTTGCCGCCGGGCACGGAGCTCTCCTGCCAGTGTTCCTTAAACAACACGTTGCCTTGCTTCGCCTCGTCGATGGTTTTGATGCCTTCCAATGTGGGATTGCTGTCGTACATAAATAGTATGCCGGAACGCTGTCCCGGCTCGCGTTTAATTTTATATCCGGAACACTTTTCCGGTGTGCTGCAGTGAGGCCGCAAAGATAAGCAATGCAGGTGACAAAATGGCAGTTTGTTTTGCCTTTTTCTGCACAAATTCCCGGGTAAGGTTATTCTTTGGCCCAGGTTGTTACCAATCCTTTTTTACCCGCGAGGGCCGGGTTGCCGGCGAGAGTTCCCGGTAGGTACGGGCATTTTTTTGTTCTTCCGGCAAGATGGCCTCTTCCAGCAGGCGCAACGCGGTTTCGCGCGGCAAATTGGCAGGTGGCGCCTCCGGTTTCCCGGGCTGTTGCGGTTGATCTAAGTAATTTTTTTGGGGTGGAATATTGCTTGGCGGGGGAGGTGGCGGCGGCGGCGGGGGAGGTGTTGTTTCCGGCGGCGGCTCCTGTAGTTTCTTGCGGGCGATTTTCAGGTTTTTTTTGGCATCGGGCCGGTTCGGCCACAATCGAAGGCTGCTTTCGTACACTTCAATGGCTTCGCGGTATTGCCCTTGCAGGAGGTATGCATTACCGAGGTTGTACAAGGCATCGGCCCTGGCGGAAAAGGAAGTGCTTTTATCAACGGCTTCGCGATACAAACCGATGGCTTCGGCGTAACGCCCCTGCCGGAACACGGCGTTTCCTGCGTTGTACCGGGCAACACCGGACTGCCCTTTCCGGTAAACAGCACCGGCCTGCTGGTAATCGCCCCGATCGTAGAAGTGGTCGCCTTCCTGTAAAATTCGGTGATCTGTCTGTGCATGTAAACTCACAGAAGTTGTTGTTAAAAAAGGAATTATGAATATTATATGTATGATTTTCATTGTCTGATTATAATCTTGGTCAGTCTTTTTTTCGCCACCACAAGACCTGTTCCAATGCCAAAAACACAACTGCCAGCAGCAATAACCACGGGAAATAAAACACCTTTCCGGTTGTTGTATTGCTTTCGGCGGCGCTTTTCTGGAGGCGACTGACTGCAGTTTTGATCGTTTCAATGGCAAGTGTTTCTTCCTGCATACTCAAGGCCTCGCCTCCGGCCTCCTCTGCCAGTGAACGCAAAAGCACCTCGTTGGCGCTGGTCCGCACGGTCTGCCCGGTGAAGTCGCGTTGATTTCCGCCGCGTTGCCTGGGGATCATCACCCCTTTTGTAGTGCCTACACTCACGGTATACAGCAACACCCCGGCATCCCGGATCGCCTGCACGGCCTGAAGGGCCTTTTCTTCGTGGTTTTCGCCGTCGCTGATCAGCACGATGGCCTGCCCGGTTTCTTTTTCGTTTTCGAGCATCCGGCCGGCTAACTCGATGGCCGTTCCGATATCCGTACCCTGATCGGTGATAAAATCGGGATGGGCGTTCCGGACAAACATAAGTAATGCCTCTGCGTCGGTGGAAAGCGGCATCTGCGGATAGGCTTCTCCGGCAAAAAACACCAACCCGAATCGTTCTCCTTCCAGCGCCGGCACCAGTTTCTGGATAAAATTTTTGGCTTTTTCCAGGCGGCTGGGCAAAACGTCTTTTGCCAGCATGCTGTTCGAAATGTCGAGGACCAGGATTACGTCGGAACTCAGCTGTAATTTTCCCCCGATTTTGACGATTTTAACCGGATTGGCAATAGCCAGCACAACCAGAATCAGGCTGGCAGAAAAAAGGATGTTTTTGATGCGGAAACGCCGGATGGAAAAACCCTGCAAGAGGCGTTGCTCCAGTACCGGAGAACCCAACCGCCGGAGCGTGCTGCGCCGCCAATGCCAGTACACCCACATCAGAATGCCCTGAAAGAGCAAGACCCAAAGCAGGTGCAACAAGTCCGGATTTTCAAAATAGACGCCTTCGAACATATTTCCTGTCATCTATGTGGTGATCACCCGCAAAGGGCCCCACCGGAGCAACATTTCGAGTATAAGCAGGCAAAATGCCGCATTGAGGAACCAAAAAAACATCTCCGACGTGCGCCGGACGGTCGTGTTGACCACTTTTGTTTTTTCCAGGCTCTCTATTTCCGAATAAATATCTTCCAGGTCCGCAGAGGTGCGGGCACGGTAAAATTTTCCCAACGTCATGGTCGCTATTTCCTCCAGCATACGGGTATTAAAACTCATCTGTCGCGGTGCGAATTGATAACTGCCGTCCCGGTTTTGACGGACGGGCGATTGCACAATGCCTTCAGTACCAATACCTATGGCGTACACCCTGACCCCCAGCGATCTGGCGATGGATGCCGCAGTAAGCGGTCCCAGTTCCCCGGCATTGTTCTCGCCATCCGTGACCAGCAGCACGATTTTGCTTTTTGACTCGCTGTTGTCGAGGTGGTGAACGGCGGTTGCCAACCCCATACCAATGGCTGTGCCGTCGGGAAGCCGGCCGACCTGCACATTATTGATAAACGCCTGAATCAGCCGGCGGTCGTTGGTGAGCGGGCATTGGGTGAAGGCGCCGCCGGAAAAATAAACGAGCCCCAACCGGTCGTAAGGACGCCGGCTCACAAAACTGATCGCCATTTCTTTGGCCACCGAAAGCCGGTCTGGCCGGAAATCCCGGGTCAACATACTGGCCGAAACATCCAAAACCATCATGATGTCGATGGCGTCGGCTTCAATTGTTTCTTCGTGCCACAATTGTTGCGGACGAGCCATAGCGACCATGATCAGGCAAAGAGCGATCCATCGCAGACTTTGTATCCAGTTCCTGGCGTACACCACCCAGGTTTTTATCCCCTTCATGGCCTGCAAACGCGACACCTGAAGGGTCACGTGCCGTTTACGCGCCTCTTTCCGGTACAGGTACATGAGAGCCGGCAGCAGCAGCAATGATAACAGCCAAAGTGGCTCGGCGAATGTGAAGGCAATAATCAGCACAACTATTTTTGGATCGGATTTTTTACTTTTTAGTGAAAATCTGGCTTAAGTCAGGCTCTCCCGCTCAGTCCATTTTGAATGTATAGATTTGTTTTCCAGTAGATTATGGCTTTTTCCGATCAACAGGCGTGTTTCCTCCAGGCTTTGTTCATGCACACTTTCCACCGGTTTGGACCGGGCGTATTTCACGAGATCGGTCCTGGAAAGTATCGCAACTGCCGCCGGCTGCAATTCCGCCGGGAATCCGCAGGTTTGAAGCATGCCGGAAACTTCGTTGGTGGTGGATTCCATTGCCGGAATGCCAAACCGTTTTTCCAAATATTCGCGAACGACCAAACTTAATGCGGCGTAATATTCTTTTTCCTCTTCCTGTTTCCAGGCTTTCCGGCGTTTGAGTTCGTCCAACTGTTTTAACGCATGTTCGTAAGGTGAAACGGGTGCAACAGTGGGCGGCGGCGGGGGCAAAACCTGGAGTTTGGGCCGGCGGCGGGCGGATTTCCGGATCAACCAAACCGTAATTGCCAGCAGCAAAAGGGCCGCAACAACCCAGGGCCAGTAATCCATCCATACAACCGGCTCGCGCCGGATATCTCGGATTGTCTCCATATTTTCCATTTCCGCCTCGCCGGAAGCTGGCACTACATTGAGTTGTAAAGGGTTGGTTTTTAACGCATTTGAACCGGGTAAATGGATTGTAAGCGGAGGCAACTCCAACGTGGCGCTGTCAAATACGATCAGGGTATATTTCCTGACCCATTGCTGGCCGGAGCGACGCCAGGCGCCATTTCGGGTCAGGATGTTGGCCGCCGGAACCCAGTTGGACCAGGATTCAAAATTTACTTTGCCCGGTTCTTTGCCGGCGCCGGAAACAAAAATGGACAGCGACGTAGTATCTCCTGCTTCGATTCGTTCAGGGCGCAGGATGGCAATGGCGGTTGGCTGTGCGTTCATTACCATCCATCCGGACAAATGGATCATCACAGTCCCGATAAAAAAACGAACGATTCGATTGCCCTTCATGCCTGATATAAACGTTGATCAACAATTGGTTAGAGCCGGGAATGTCAGCCGTGTGAAACCACTTTCGAACGCCGCGCAAAAAACTGTAGCAGGGCATTTACATAAGGCTGGTGGGTGCCGAGACTTACAAAATCAGCGCCCGCGCGCCGGAACAACGACTGGGTAGCGGCAGTATGCGATTCGAACGAGTGCCAGTATTGCCGGCGAAGGCGATTGCTGGTGGTATCGACCCAGATCTGTTCGCCGGTTTCGGCGTCCGAAACCCGGAGCAGGCCCACGTCCGGCAGGTCGCGTTCGAGCGGATCCCAGCAATGGATACCGATGCAGTCATGCTGCCTTGCCAGTACACGGAGCGCCTGCTCGTAACCTTCATCCAGAAAATCGGACAAAACAAAACAGACACAGCGTTTTTTCAGGCCGTTGTGGATGTATTCCAACGCGTCGCCCAGTTTGGTTTTTTTACCTGCCGGAGTGATAGACAAGACTTCACGAATGATCCGGAGAATATGTTGCCGGCCTTTTTTCGGCGGAATATACAGTTCGATCCGGTCGGAAAAAAGCAATACACCCACCTTGTCGTTGTTGGCGATTGCTGAAAATGCCAGCACGGCACACAATTCCGTCAGGTATTCCGCTTTAAACTGGTTGTGGCTGCCGAACACCGCCGAACCACTTACATCCACCAGGAGCATTACCGTATTTTCCCGCTCTTCGTCAAAAACCTTGATGTAGGGGTCGCCCGTGCGGGCCGTGACATTCCAGTCGATAGCGCGAACGTCATCACCCGGGTAATAAAACCGCACCTCGCTGAACGACATACCCCGCCCCTTAAAAGCGCTGTGATAGCCCCCCGGAAAAAAGATGGCTGCTCAAACCCCGGGTCTTGATCTCGATACGCCTTACTTTTTTTAACAGGTCGGAAGTGTTCATCATGCCGCTTAAGGAATAACGATGGTGCCTAATATTTTTTCAATGATGTCTTCCTGGCTGATATTCTCCGCCTCCGCCTCGAATGTAAGGCCGATCCGGTGCCGAAGCACATCGGGACAAATCGCGCGCACGTCGTCGGGGGTTACGTACCCCCTGCGATTCAAAAAAGCCATGGCGCGGGCAGCTTTGGCCAGGGAAATACTGGCCCGCGGAGAAGCGCCGTAATTGATCAGCGGCGCCAGCGCCTCCATGCCGTATTGTGCGGGAAACCGGGTGGCAAACACGATTTGAAGGATGTATTGCTCTATTTTTTCATCCAGATATACCTTTTTGACGGCTTGCCGGGCTTTCAACAGGGTTTCTACCGATAAAACCTTGTGCACGGCGGGTTCTTCGTCATTCAGGTTGCGGCGAATAATGGTTCGTTCCTCATCGATAGAGGGATAACCGATTTTAACCTTGAGCAAAAAGCGATCGGCCTGCGCTTCGGGAAGGGGGTAGGTGCCTTCCTGTTCGATGGGATTTTGTGTAGCCAGCACAAGAAACGGCTCTTCGAGCAGGAAGGTTTTTGTGCCGATAGTTACCTGTCGTTCCTGCATGGCTTCCAGCAGCGCGCTTTGCACCTTGGCGGGTGCGCGGTTGATCTCGTCGGCCAATACGAAATTGGCAAAAATCGGCCCCTGCCTGACGGTAAATTCGGACAAGGAAGGATTGTAGATCGTTGTGCCGACAATATCGGCGGGCAAAAGGTCGGGAGTAAACTGGATGCGGCTGAATCGCGCTTCCACGGCTTGGGCCAAAGTTTTGATAGCCAGCGTTTTAGCCAATCCGGGCATGCCTTCCAGCAGGATATGACCTTTAGTAAGCAAGCCGATTAAAAGCCGGTTGAGCATAGCCTGTTGACCGACAATGACATCGGAAGTGACGGCCGATAATTTTTCAATGAAAGCGCTTTCCGACTGAATGAAACGATTCAGCGCCTCTACATCCGCAGGTTGTTGCATGGATTCCAGGTAAATTCTGATGGTAAAAGGTAAAGTAACGAAGGATTCTTTAAATGATTATCCTTCTTTCCTAAAACAGAACAGCCCCGCTGTGGGGCGGGGCTGTTCGTCCGTTAAACACGGGTATTGAAAATATGCTCAAACGACTGTCAGCACGGTTTGTACCGTCAGTTTTAACAAGTCACCGGCGATGCCGTCGAATTTGCTTTTTGAAACGGACACTTCGGACAATAATTCAATTTTCAACTGAGCCATACGTCCCTGCATGAGCATCTCAAATTCTTCCGCATCGATTTTATTATCGGCCAGTTTCATGGCGTAACGCTCGGCGTCTTTTTTCAGATTTTCATGTAGTTTTTTGGCGGCTTCTTCATAATGCTGCCGGCGGCGTTTGACAAAGTTGCCAACTATTCCGACCACTTTTTCGTCGAGTCCGTCGAGGGCATTTTTAACTTTTGTTTCTTTATTTGGCATTGTTAAAGAGTTGAATAATGACAAACGAATTGATTGACAATCATTGGATTCAAAGTTTATGCCATTTGTCATTTCTTCTTGGCCAGTTCCGCTTTTTTGATGGCGTCGAGGCTTTTGCCAACCTGGCCTACGGATTCTTTCACCACATCTTTATCCAGAACACCTTTGGCTTTCCAGCGGTCGAAAAAGGGCATTACCAGTTCGTTTTTCAGAATGTTCCAGGATTTGGCGATATCCTTATTGCTTTTCTGGCCGGCTGCGTGATCGGCGGCTGAAGTCAGGTCGGTCAGTATTTTGGTGACGGCCGATTCGTGTTTGCCATAAGGCTCGGTGGCTTTTGCCATCAGATCGGTCAGCCGGCCCCCAATATTGGTGATGTTGTCGAGCCCCATCTGGTCAAATGAAGCGGAACAGGATTGCATGGTGGACATGGTGGAAAACAGCAGGAATCCCAGTGTCAGGAATAAGGAACTTGGTTTTAGCCGGTTGAAAAGTGTCTTCATAATCAGAGTTGTTGAATGATCAGAGGTGAGTACAAATGTGACGGTGAATGTAGAGGTTTTGCTCAAATACCGGTTGAAATTTTTTCCAGCGCGATTTCTATCAGCCGGCGTTCGGTTTTTGCCGGATTGCTGCTGAAGGCGCCGGTGACCCGGTTGGCTAAAATGGCATTGAGCGAAACGGCCCGGTGCCCCAACAGGTATGCCAGGCCATAGATCGCTGCGGTTTCCATTTCAAGGTTTGTTATTTTATATCCTTGATAATCAAACTTTTGCATGACGGATATTAAATCGGGTATCCTGGTGCCAGCCCGAAGTCGCCTGCCCTGCGGCGCGTAAAATCCGGTGTTTGTAGCGGTTATTCCCCGGGTAAATTCATTTTTAAAAATATCGATCAAGGCATTGTCACCAAAAGTAAAATAGGGCAAACAGGGGAGGGGATGCTCGCGGGTTTGGGCGGCAAGCACATGCAACCAGTCGTTTTGGCAAAGTTCGGGCGCGTCGTAAAAAAACAACAACCCATCGAAACCAAATGCGGCATCGGAGAGCAGGAAGCTGTCCGTTTCAATTTCCGGCTGAATACTGCCCGAAGTGCCCAGGCGGATAAAGGTCAGTTGCCGGAATTGTTTTTTGGGCATCCGGCTTACAAAATCGATGTTGAACAACGCATCCAGTTCGTTGATCACGATGTCGATATTGTCGGTGCCGATGCCCGTTGAAATCACGGTCAATCTCGTTTTTCCCAACCATCCGGTGTGGGTAATGAATTCCCGCTTTTTTGTTTTGTGCTCGATGCGGTCAAAATACCGGCTCACTTTCGCCACCCGGTCGGGGTCGCCGACGGTAATGATCAGCGGCGCCACTTGCTCCGGTTGAAGATGCAAGTGATAGATGCTGCCATCCGCGTTGAGGATAAGTTCGGATTCTAATATTTTCATTTTACTCAGATATAATTTTCTTTACTGTTTTTTCATTCTTAAACAAAAAAGGCAAACCACCTTTGCACAAAAGTAATCATGCATACGAAAGAATACATCGCAGAGCGATTCAGGCAATTGCAGGACGACATCTGCCGGCAACTGGAAGCGGTTGACGGCGGCGGGGTATTTTTGGAAGACAACTGGATTCGCCCGGAGGGTGGGGGAGGCAGGAGCCGGGTCATCGAAGGTAAAACCATAGAAAAGGGTGGGGTAATGTTCAGTGCCGTTTATGGCCCCTTGCCCGAAACAATTGCCAAAAGTATGCAGTTGCCGCCCACCGACTTTTTTGCCACCGGGGTATCCATTGTGATCCATCCCCACAGCCCGATGGCGCCGATTATCCATATGAATGTGCGTTATTTTGAAACCGGCACGGGGCGCTGGTGGTTTGGCGGCGGCATTGATCTGACGCCGCACTATGTGGTGCCGGACGATGCGCGATTTTTTCACGGGCAGTTAAAGTCCGTATGCCATCGCTTTCACCCGGAATATTACCCCGATTTTAAACGGCAGGCAGACGATTATTTTTTTCTCAAACACCGGAACGAAACACGGGGGATCGGCGGCATATTTTTTGACTATCTCGACGACAAGACGGGGCCTTCACAGGAAGAATTGTTCAATTTCGCCATGGCCGTGGGGGAAACTTTTGCGCCGGTATATGTCAATTTATTACATCGCGCGGCCGGCAGACCCTGGTCGGAGCGCGAAAAACGCTGGCAAATGCTGCGGCGTGGAAGGTACGTCGAGTTTCACTTAGTGTGGGATCGCGGCACCAAATTCGGCCTCGAAACGAATGGCCGGGTGGAATCCATTCTGATGAGTATGCCTCCGGTGGCGAGCTGGATTTATAATTATCAGCCGGAGCCAGGCAGCGCGGAAGCCGAAACGCTTATCTCTTTGCGTAAAGGTGTGGAATGGGCATGATCGGGCCTTTGTAATGCATGATAAAGGAATTTAATGGGTTGTGCGATCTGCGTTTTTTTGCCGTTTGATGATGAGTGTCTGGCGGGTTTATCCCATCTTTACCGCCGTGAATGTCCATGAAAAAGAAAAATGACAACTCCCTACAGGATGCCATGCAGGATATGCTGCATGAATTTCGCCTCAAACCGCATCTCGACGAGACAAGGGTTAAAATGTTGTGGGAGCAACTCATGGGGAAAACCATAGCGACATACACTTCCAATATTGTCGTGCGAAAAAATGTACTTTACCTCACCATCCTTTCCGCACCCCTGAAACACGAACTTTCCTACGCAAAAGACAAAATTAAAAACTTGTTGAACGCTGAAATGGGAGAAGAGTATGTCAAAGACGTGGTGATCAGGTGAGGGTTATTTTATAATCAACAGGCAACTTATCAAATGCTCATGAAACGCTACTTACTTCCCGTTGCAACATTATTCTTTGTTGTTCAAGGGAACACTGATGTTTTTTCTCAGTGCAACTCCGCTCCCTGCGTCACACCGCAACCCCAGGTGAATGCCATGGATGCGTGTGTGCTGCCTAACCCTCAGGCCCTGGATTGTTATTATGGCGCAACAACTCCCGATATTCCGGTTTCGTTTCCGCCTTCATGGTGCTCCGTGATCAACAATAACCAGTGGTTCGCCTTCACTGCGGATGCTACTACAGCCACCTTTAATATTTCGTGTTACGGATGTGCATCCGGCAACGGGATACAAGCCGCCGTTCTTTCTACAGCAGATTGTGTAAATTTTCAATTCGTGTCACCCTGTTTGGGAGGTATCGCAACCGGCACAACGCAAATCCTGAATGCCAGCAACCTGGTTCCCGGCGAGGTTTATTATCTTTGTATTGACGGCAGCGGAGGCGCTTTATGCGATTATTCCATTAACGGCTCCATTCCCGTGGTAAATCCTCCTAACGGCGACGTTTGCATACCGTCTTCTCCCACAGCCACTTATACTACCAGCGTCAATTCTTCCTGGACAATTAATCCGCCTTCAGCTGGTACTTTTGTCGGCAATCCGGTTGGTGCATCGGTAACGGTAACCTGGCTGCAACCCGGCCCGGCGACGCTGTGTGCACAAAACATCAATTGCCCCAATGCTCCGCAGGCTTGTCTGGATATTAATGTCGGCGAAGATACCGAAACAATAGAAATGGTGGACTTGTGTCAGGGAAAAACGGTTACCTGTGCCGGCAAGGTTTTTAACGCACCGGGCACTTTTCCGGTTATTTTACAATCCTTTACCGGTTGTGACAGCACCGTAAAGTGTATGATAAACCTGATCCCAACCGTTACGTCCACCGAAACGGTGCTTTTATGCCAGGGGCAGTCCGTTTCCTGCGCGGGAAAGGATTTTACTTCTCCGGGAAATTTTCCGGTCATCCTGACTGCGCCAAGCGGCTGTGATAGCATTGTGACCTGTAAAGTGACCCTTATACCAACCTACGTTTCCCCTTTTTACCAGGTGAATTTATGCGGCCCCGCAGAATATCAGATGTGCGACAATGTTTTTACATCTTCCGGATTATTTACGGAAAAATGCGTCAGTTCACTGGGTTGCGACAGTATTGTAAATGTTAATTTGGCCATTCTTGATCCGGAGGCCGTCATTGTTCCACCCGCCATCATCGACTGCGGCGCTAACTCTACCATCACCCTCAGCAGTACGGGATCCAACACAAATAACGCTGTCGGGGGCAGCACCCTTTATCAATGGACCGGGCCGGGAATTATTGGCTCCAGCAATCAACCCACCGTTCAGGTAAACCAGCCCGGCAATTACTGCCTGATCCTGACGCATGGCAGGGGCGGCTTGTATTGTGCTGATACAGCGTGTGTTACGGTGAGCGCAGTGAGTGCGGTGCCACAGCTTCCACAAATCACCGGCAACCCGACTCCCTGTGGCGATTCCACGGTTACTTATACGGCTACCGCCGTTGGAACACCTGCGCCAACATCGTATACCTGGACCACTCCGGGCAACATACCCTTTACTTCTGTGGGGCTGAATGCCATACAAATCACCTGGAACAGCGCCAATCCGGGTGGCCCGCTTTGTGTCACAGCCAACAACTCATGTGGCCCATCGGCGCCTGCGTGCCTGCCCATCACGGTATTGCAGCCGGTTGTGCCGCCCGATTTTACAGGACCCGACACGGTTTGTGCCAATGGCGGCGCTTATGCATTTGTCCTGGACAGCCTGCAACCGGGCACAACGTATAACTGGACGATACCAACCGGCGCCGCGTTGACCATTTCGGGAGACAGTGCGATCGTTAATTTTACCAACGCTGTTTCCGGGCAAGTATGTGTAACCGCTCAAAACAACTGCGGCATACTCGGGCCACTTTGTCAAAACGTGCAGGTAATCCCCACTGCCACGGCAGATATCAGCGGTATTAATGAAATATGCCTCGGCGAATCGCTGGACCTGACTTTTACCCTGAGCGGCAATGCGCCGTTTAACGTTACCTGGACAATCGGGAACCAAAGCCTCGTTCTGAATAATATTTCAAGCGGTTATTCCATACCGGTCAATCCGACGGTGCCCACAACTTACCGGCTCATCTCGGTGGAAAGCAGCACCGGGCTCGCCTGCCCGGTAGCGATTACGGACAGTGTACACGTACAGGTATGGCAGCCTGCCAATATCAACCTTACAGCGCAGATATGCGAGGGCGAATCCATTTTACTCGGCGGCGCCATGCAGACCACTTCCGGCATTTATTCCGACTCCCTCAGCACCATTCACGGCTGCGACAGCGTTATTGTTACTATATTGACAGTTAATGAAATAGATTCCATTCTTCTGCTGGAAACCACTTGTGATCCGGCTGCTGCAGGCACCACGACGACGGTATTCAGCCAGACCAACGGTTGCGACAGCGTGGTTACCCGCACGGTCACCCTGTTGCCTACGGATACAACGCTGATCTTCGATACCAACTGTGACCCGGCCAATGTGGGCGTTTTTGTCCAAAACCTGACTAACCAATATGGCTGCGACAGCACGGTTACCACAACCGTAACTTTTTCGCTGTCCGACACCACATATCTGAGTTCCATGACCTGTAATGTGAATGGCACCGGTGTTTTTGTCCAGAATTTCACAACGGTGGACGGCTGCGACAGCCTCATAATTACCACCGTTACACTTACACCCGGCGATACAACCTTGCTGACGGATGCCAGTTGTGATCCGGCAGGAGTGGGTGTTTTTGTTCAAACCCTGCTGACACAAGCCGGCTGCGACAGCACCGTGATTACAACCGTCAGTTTGCTGCCGAGCGACTCCACGTTCCTGTTCCAGCAGGATTGTGACCCGGCGGATACGGGTGTTTTTGTCCAAAACCTCACCAACCAATACGGCTGCGACAGTACGGTAGTCACCACGGTCAGTTTGCTGCCCAGCGATACCACCTTGTTGTTTGATATGAGTTGCAACCCCGCCAATGTGGGTGTTTTTACGGATGTTCTGACCAATCAGTACGGCTGCGACAGTACGTTGATCACCACAGTCAGTTTTTTCCAGATCGATACAACATTTTTGTTTTCAACCACTTGTGACCTGGCTTCAGCGGGCGTTTTCACAGAACACGTGACTACCTCCGGGGGCTGCGACAGCACGATCGTTACTACGGTGGCTCTGTTGCCAAGCAATCAGGTTGCCATTCAATCAAGCACCTGCGACCCGGCTGCCGCCGGCATTTTTACGTATGATTTAACCAACCAGTTCGGCTGTGACAGCACGGTGACGGAAACGGTAACGTTGTTGCCCAGCGACTCCACGTTCCTTTCGTTTGGCACCTGCGATCCGGCTTTGGTGGGCACTGTAATTGACGTTCAGGCGAACCAGTGGGGTTGCGACAGCACAATTATCTCCATAACCAGTTTGTTGCCACCCGCGTCCTGCGGTACGGCGGGAAATATTACCGGATCCACCATTCCCTGCGGCTCCACTACCGGCTCACTCACTGTTTTGGCCACTTTGGGCGAACCGCCATTCAGTTTTACCGTATTGCTGGGGACAACGCCGGTGGCTTCCGGAAATATTGCAGCAGTGGGTGTGCCACAAACGGTTAACGGTCTGGCCGCCGGGAACTATACCCTGAACCTTTCTTCGGCCAACGGCTTCAGCACAACGGCACAAGCCACGATTGTGCAACTTATTCCCCCGGTGCTTGCGGTAAACCAGGCTTCCAATTACAACGGCTTCTCCGTCAGTTGCACCGGCGCCAGCGACGGTAGCGCATTGGCTTCCGCGACCGGCGGCACGCAACCATTTGCCTATTCCTGGTCCAACAGCCAGCAAACGGCACAAATAAACAACCTCGGCGTGGGCAGTTATTCCGTCACGGTTACCGACGCGACAGGGTGTACCGCTGCCGGCTCCGTTTCGCTCAACGAGCCGGAGCCCTTGCAGATCACGTTCAAAGTCAATGACCTGGATTGTTTCGGACAAAACGACGGGGTTATTTTTATCGAAACAAGCGGCGGCGTGCCACCGTACAGATTTACATTGAACAACTCCGCCTCCCAAATATCCAGCACCTTCACCGGTTTAGCTGCCGATACTTATACGGTTACGGCATCGGATGCCAACGACTGCGAGACCTCGGAAACCATACTGGTCAATGCAGCGGTATTGCTGGACGTTGACCTGGGCGACGACCAATCCATCGAATTGGGCACAAGCACAATCCTTCAGGCGGTGGTGAATGTGCCGCTCGACAGCATTTTATCGGTGGCCTGGACGCCGCCGTTCGATACTTCGGAATGCCCGGGTTGCCTGACGCAAACTGTTGCGCCCTTTGTTTCCACCACGTATTCGGTGGAAGTAGTTGCTCAAAATGGCTGTACCGACCGGGATAAAATTATTGTAGCGGTCGATCGCCGCAGGTATCTGTACATTCCGAATATATTTTCACCGAATGGCGACGGCTCCAATGACCTGTTCAGCATTCAGGCCCGGCCCGGCACCGTGAGCAAGATCAAATCGCTCCAACTTTTCGACCGCTGGGGGGAAGCCGTGTATACCCTGTACGATTTTGTGCCCAACGATCCGGCCATCGGTTGGGGGGGCAAATTTGGAAGCCAGCAGATGAATCCGGGTGTATTCGCCTGGGTGATGGAGGTCGAATTTATTGACGGCGTGATAGAAACTTTTGCGGGTGATGTGACGCTGATGCGTTAGAAAAGGTAAGTTGTTGACCAACAGGTACTTTTATTCAACCGGGACAGGGTTTACGTGATTTGCAGGCGTTTTTTTCTGCAGAACATGTAAACCCTGTCCTCGTTAATACTCATAACAAAGAACAGTCTCAACGCACGATGAGCCTTTGTACACCCGACTTTGTCCCCGCCTGCACTTGTACCATATAAATACCTGACGGCAAACCTTCCAGATTGAGCCAAAACCGGGCTTCCGAACCATATTTTTCCTGCAATATTTGACCGGATGTATTTACCAGGCGTATCAGGCAGGCATCTGAATTGTATTGCTCCAGTTGCACAAGGCAGGAATGGGTAGCCGGGTTTGGCAACAATCTGAAAACCAATGGATTGTCAGAAATTTCTGTGACGCCGACACTTGTGTTTTGAACAAATTTGGACAATAACCGGATGTAAGCGGCCTGGTAATAGATGGCGGGTTCGGTAACCTGCCAGGAGTTCTGCGGCCAACTGGTGTTCCAGTCTTTATACGATTTCATGGCCGGCTGGTTGAGTGGCGGCTGGAGTGATGCGGTTGCACAAAGTGCATTGTTTTGAGCGCTTCCGCAATTACTGGGGCAACAACCGTCTATGTTGTAGTATTTGTTGGGCCCGCCGGTCAGGTAACCCGGCGCCGGGCCTTTGGGCGAGGTTTGGGAATTATCCCATGGTGTGCCGTCTCCAAACCACACGTGATACATTTCCCTGGCGGAATTTTCCGCACCCAGACCGGCCATATTGGTCAGGTAACAAAGGCCGAAGGGGTTCACTCCGTGTAGATAATGCAGGTATTCGAGCGCCGCATCGCGGAACTTGGAGTGCAACGCCGGGCTCAGGTCGTGTGTGATCATATTATAATGCAAAACACCCTCCCTTGATTTGATCTGATTACTTCCCCAAACATAATTGCCGTCACCCAGATAGGCCCGGTAAGGATCGGATTGACTGTTGTACCCGCCCAGGTGGTCGGCTGCCGTACCCAGGCTGTTCGAATAGGTCGTCCGGATTTGATTACTTATACTCCCGGCAACTCCCGGCAAGGCGGCGTAATGCAACAAAGCGTCTATGCTGCTGGTCTCGTACATACTCGCCCAACCCCACTGCATCAAATGGTGTTGGGAAACGTTGTTTTCCGTCCAGGTTTTAAATTCGCTGTCGCCTGTAATATCGTACAGGTAAATTGCTGCGCATAAACGACTGATAAACAATCCGTAAGCATCCGTTTCCTGTTCACCTGCAGCCAGGGAACCCGAGTTGTAATACGTGATTCCGGGGTTCGATTTAGCCCACTCCCAGGCGTCGGCGGCGGCTGTTTGTAAAGCATCGGCATACGGGTTATTGCCCGATTGCCGGAATGCCCGGCTGCCGATGGCAAACATGGCTGCTGCACTGTACGTTGCCGAAGTGGTGGCGGGGCCGTAACGCCGCACGGCTCCGTCGGCAGAAGGCGGGGAAGCATTCCCGCCGCCGACTACACACAAAACCGAACCGTTGCTTTGTTGCATACGCAGGAGCCAGTCCAGTTCCCATTTTAATTCGTCGAGCAGGTCGGGCACGCCGTTGCCACTTTCGGGAATGCCGTAGTTGTCGCCAAATACCTCCGGTTGTTCCAGGTAACTGCCCGCGAGATCAAGCACCGGGTTAAGCGCAAAATTGACGTATTTGTTAAAGTCGCCGGCGTCGTGCCAGCCGCCGCTCAGGTCGCGTTCGGTGGCCAGCACCGGGTTGCTGACCAGCCGGCATTGTTTGTCCTGACTTGCGGCGACGTGGCAGGAAAGCGGATCACTCCATTTTGCTTCTGCATATGGCGTCGATTTATCCGTTCCGCAACGCTGGTAGTAAAAAGTGCGCAGTGCCGTTTTGAGCAACTCGTTATAAATATCCGGTGCGATGCGGAATGACTCGCTGCGGGTATTGTTTCCCGGGTTGAAGACATAATATTCTCCCGGCGTATTGACACCGCTGAAATCGAACCACCAGGCCTTGTCGCCCGAAATCGCGTCCGTAGCGCCGTTTTTCCAGGCGGTTGGAGCTGCGGAAAATACCACAGAATTATCCGATACCCGCCTGATTTGCAAGGAGTTACCCGGAGTATACGATTCGGCGGAATTAAACCCCGCTTGCGGGTCGGCGATCACAGCCACCTTCAGGGCATCGGGCAGGTAGCCGAACTGGTCGATTTTCAGGTGATAGGACAGGGTTTGGGTGGCGGCGGTAATCGGGATGAAGAGGAGGAGCGCGAGGATTTGTTTCATATCTGGATTGAATTAAAGGCGGAAGTTCGCGAAAATGTTTCTTTCCGACAACCATCTTTGCCACGGGCTTGTTTTGCCGCCACACAACCCAATGAGATGTCCCAACCCATTTCCGTTTTTTGGTTTCGCCGGGATCTGCGGCTCGACGACAACGCCGGATTGTACCACGCTCTGCGGGGGCCGCACCCGGTTTTGCCCCTGTTTATTTTTGACCGGAAAATTCTGGACGATCTCCCGGAAAAAAACGACCCCCGGGTGGAGTTTATCCATCAGACGCTGAATCTTTTAAACAATAAACTGCTGGAATCGGGATGCTCCCTCCTGGTGCGGAATGGGAATCCGGAGGAAGTCTGGCGGGATATTTTGCAGGAATACGAAGTGGCTGCGGTATATACCAACCGCGATTACGAACCCTATGCGTTGGAAAGGGATGGTCTTGTTCGCGGATTGCTGGCAGAACGAAATATCCCGTTCCACACGTTTAAAGACCACGTCATTTTTGAAAAAAACGAAGTTTTGAAAGACGATGGCGGCCCGTATACCGTATTCACGCCTTATAGCAGAAAATGGCGGGCCGCATTGCAGTCGCGTGTCATAAAAACCCTCAACGAAAGGGGCGACGACGAATGGACTTCTTTTTACGTAACGTCATATCCAACAGCGCGTTATTTTTCTAATTTATTGAAAATAAACAGGTTGTCGATACCGACCCTTGCCGACACCGGCTTTGGGCCCTCGGGATTCGATTTCCCGCCCGCGTCAATATCCCGCAGCGTGATTCTGCAATACGATAAAACGCGCGATTTTCCCGGCATTCCCGGAACTTCCCGGCTGGGCATCCATTTCCGGTTTGGGACCATCAGTATTCGGGAAAAAGCCCGGCACGCGATGCGGCTCAACGATACTTACCTGAATGAACTGATCTGGCGGGATTTTTACAGCCAGATACTGGCTCATTTTCCACAAGTGGTGAACAAACCCTTCAAAGCGGCTTACGAACGTATTCCCTGGCGCGATGCCCCCAAAGACTTCGAACGCTGGTGTGAAGGCAACACGGGCTACCCGATCGTGGACGCCGGCATGCGTGAACTCAATGCGACGGGTTTTATGCACAATCGCGTTCGTATGATCACGGCAAGTTTTCTGACCAAACACCTCCTGCTCGACTGGCGGCTGGGAGAGGCGTATTTTGCACAAAAACTGCTCGATTACGAGCTCGCCAGCAATTCCGGGGGCTGGCAATGGGCGGCAGGTTGCGGCACCGATGCCGCGCCTTATTTCCGGATTTTTAACCCTTCGGAGCAAACCAAAAAATTCGACCCCGAATACAAATACATCCGGAAATGGGTGCCTGAATTCGGCACATCTGCCTACCCGAAACCCATTGTGGAGCATGTTTTTGCGCGGCAGCGGTGTTTGGAGACTTATAAAAAGGCGTTGGGGTAAACTGTATTTTGTGAATAACATGTTGGGTGTGAACAGGGACGGGATGCAAAATGCCCCGCTATTTGTATAACGAGGCATTTTAACAAAATTTATTAACCACGACGACAAGAAGAAGACACGACGAATAAAGCCCTTAACCTCAACCAATTGCGATGTATTCCGTCGTGATGTCAGTTAGCAAGGATGGTATTCCGCTCGTACGTCTTCCACGATTTGAAGGATTTCTTTTTCCGAAATGTTAATCTTGGGCGTTTTTCCGGCCAGTTCATTCATTTTCCTGCGGGCCAAAAGGCGTTTATCCCGTTCCGATAACTCGAAAGTAGCTAAACCCAGTTTTCGGGCGACTGCCCGGAGTATTTCCAGGTCGGATTTTGAATTGGCTGTGATGACGAGACTTTGCATAGGTTATCTATTTTGCCATCGCCGAATTTGCGCCTCGAATTCGTCCAAAAATACTTTGATATCCCCCGATTCTCTTTCGGCTTCTTTTCTTGCAATCATCCGCATTGTTTCCAAATGAGAACGGCGAAGTTCCCTATCACAAAAAGAAAAATATTTGTTTTTAATTTTCTCGGTGGGCTTATCAGTAGCACTTGCATATAGCGCATCAGTCATTTTCAATTGCTTGGTCAATGATTCGGCAGTTATACCAAACAACTGAGCATACTCGGAAGAATGCTGCTGCAGAATCGCCCAAGCCCAATCTTCTGGAACTTGCCCCGGAACAAATAAGGGTTGAATGGAGACTCCAAAATCTTTTGAAGCTTTTGCAATTAAGGCGTTTTCCAAGTTTTTGGCATCTCCATCCAGAACAAAAAGAAAATCATCTAGCAACTGAAATTTTCCAAGTGCTTCAATATGCTGCTCAAATTGTGTTTTCCCTGTGTCTCTGCCTACCTTAATATCACTGGGGATTAAACCAAGTTTAGGGTTCAGATAATCCATGATTCCGAGCAGAAATGCTTCCGCAACGTCATCTTCGCAAAGTACATTTAACTTTTCAAGCGCTTGGCCGTAAAATGCTTTTTGGATAATATCGCGATATGGTGGCCTTACTTCTACATTGTCATTTGTTCTTTCCAAAAAAATGCGTCCTTCTACTGGGACACAATCCAGTATAACAGGGCTATGACTGGTGACGATAATCTGCAAATCATTTCTAAGAGCCAGGCGCTGTAGTTCCAACATGATTTGTTGTTGTGTGTAAGGATGTAGCCCTGCTTCTATTTCATCAATCAGGATAAGTGCATTTTTTAAAGGTGATATTTCTCTGGAAATTCTCAGTAAGGCCCGCTCGCCTGCAGACATGTGAAATTCAGAATACTGGTCATTTTCACGGAAGGCGAACAACAGGCTGCGTCCCCCTTTTTTCAAAAGAGCCATTTCAGAATATTGAAATGGTAAAATTCTCTGTGCGAAAGCAATTAAATCAGAAGTAATTGTTTCAACATTGAATATCTGTTGTCCAATTTGCAAAACGCTTCTGACTTCTGAAGGGCTTGTAAGATTTGCAAGCGTCCGAAGGTACACCGGGCGCTGGGGGTGGCTGCCGTCTTTTTGACCCAAATAACTTCGATTCCATTGTTTGCCTTTTGCCCATTGCATGGCCGTACTTTTGCCATTGTGGATGTATCGAAATTGAAGAACGGTAGGCAGTTCTTTGTCAGAATACCTGCTTTTCGTTTTAGTTGTCAAGTTAGGGAAAAGTGTGGCTGGCGAAAAATCCTTCACTTTGGCTCCCGGCACTTGATATGCACAAGCACAGGCAAACAAGACAGTAGATTTGCCACAAGCATTTGGTCCGGCCAAAACGGTAAGAGGGAATCGAAATCTCACAGATAAATCTGAGATGCCCCGCAATTCACGAATAGTAACTTCTTCCAAAAACTCTTTGACTGTTCCTTGCTTTGCTCGAAGCTGTGTCCAAATTTGTTCAAAATGCTTTTTCAGAATCATTTTGAGTGTTTTTTAGATGCAAATGTAATCAATCTCTACTCACCCCGCCTCAAACACCATCGCCTCATGTCCCAATTTCCGGAAATCCACCAGCGTGACGGCCGACACCCCCTGCTCGGGCATATACACCCCGTAAATGGTATCCACCGCAGCCATCGTCGCCTTGTTGTGAGTAACCACAATGAACTGAGAATCAGCGGAAAACTGGCGGATAATGCGGTTGAATTTTTCGATGTTGGCGTCGTCGAGCGGGGCATCCACCTCGTCGAAAATGCAGAAGGGCGCGGGTTTGAGCAGGTATAAGGCGAACAGCAATGCGGTGGCGGTGAGGGTTTTTTCACCACCCGAGAGT
Organism: Lewinellaceae bacterium; assembly: GCA_016713985.1. GTDB lineage: Bacteria > Bacteroidota > Bacteroidia > Chitinophagales > Saprospiraceae > M3007. The sequence goes on from JADJOD010000011.1 coordinate 94,987, forward strand.
TGGGCGATGGTTTGAGGGCGTTTGCCTTTGGGTTTGGCAATGATATTGATGTCCGATTCGAGCGGGTTGGCCGGGTTGCTGAGCAGCAGATCGGCGGTATCTTCTTCGGTGAAAAGTGTGCGAAACACCTTGATGAAGTTTTCACGCACCTGTGCGAACGACTCAAGAAAACGCTGGGTAGCCGTTTCTTCGATCTCCTTCATGGTCTGGATGAGGTTTTCCTTGGCACTGAGGATGTCGTTGCGTTGCCCGGCGATGGTATCGTAGCGCTCTTTGATCTCGTTGTAGGCTTCGATGGCCATCGGGTTGATCTCGCCGTAGGTGTCGAGCCGGCGTTTGAGGTTGTTGACGTCGCGTTCGAGGCTGTCGCGCTGGTAAGCGGGATTGGGTTCCTGGTTGATGACATCGTTGACGCCCATGCCGAATTCGACGCGCAGGCGTTCGCCGATGGCGGTGATCTCGAATTTAACGTCGGAAAACTTCTCTTTCAAACGATTCACCAGCCCCTGCAAATCCTGTTGTTTTCGGAAGTTGTCGCGTTGTTTGTTTTCCAGTTCGTGAATTTCGTTGCGGGCTTTAAAATAGGTTTGTTCGACGGCGCTGAGCGAGGTTTCCTTTTCCTTTTTTTCGCTGTATGCGGCCGTCAGTTCCCCGTCGAGCCGTTGTATATCCTGCTGAATGAGCGCATTTTCGTCCTTGTTGCGCAAAAGACTTGTTTGGGCGGCGGCGAGGTTTTGTTGCAGTTCTTCCCGGCGTTTTTCCCGGAAGGCAAGTTCCTGCCGGAATGCGTTGACCTTGTTCTGCTGGCGAATGAACTCGATATTTTTCTGGTTAAAATCGTGGGAGGTTTTGCTGAGGTGCTCGGCCACATCCCGGAACGAACCGTCGGCGTTACCGAGCCGTTCACGCACTGCTTCCACAGATTTTTGTTTTTCCAGCAAATCCGCCTCGATCCGGGCGTTGCTGGCGAGTAATGCATCGATTCGCTGGTTGGAATCGCCCGCCTGTGCGTCGAAGTTGACGACAAACGCTGCAATATTGTCCAATTTTGCCTGCATACCCGCGATCTCCTGGCTGATGCGGTGGAGCGCTTCCCGTTCGCGTTGTAAAACGCCGCTCTGGTCGTCATTTTTCAAACTTTGCAAGTGGGTACGCAAAGTGCCAAGTTGATTATTAAGTTGATTTTCAGTGGATTCTAATTTTTTTATCTCTGTTTCGAGTATTTCGAGATTCTTTTTCCGTCCGATCTTTTTACCCTCGAACAAACCGACGGAACCACCGCTCAGGCTGAATTTCCGGCGCACGTAAGTCCCGGACCTGGAAAGTAATACAACATCGGAATTCTGTACCTCCGCAGGCGGGTGGGTTTCATCGGTGACGAGTACGTTTTCCAGCAGAAATTCAACCAGTGGGCGGTATTGCGGCTCCACTTCCACCAGTTCCACCGCACGAACGCCGCCCGGCAGCAGAGCCAGGGGCGCCTGGTAATCTTTAAAGGCGTTGAGCAGGAAAAAATTGGCCCGCCCTTTCTGGCTTTGACCAAGCAGGGAGATGGCCTTCATCGCTTCGTCGGCGTTGGGCACGACGTAGTAATTGAGGTATTGCTCCAGGTAGTTTTCGATAACGACCCGGTATTCTTCACGCACATAGATCAGGTCGGAAAGCAGGGGACAGTTTTGACCCATTCTTTCTGCTGGCTGAGGAATTTGATACTTTCCGGGAAACCTTCAAGCGATTCCACCATACTTTTGGTGAGTTTGAACTCGTTGCGGCGGGCGTCCAACTGACGGTTGTGGTCGGCTAATTTTTTCAGCAAAATCTCCTGTTGCTTTTCCGCTTCGGCAATGTCCGCTTTCCGTTTGTTCTCGCTGGTTTCCAGGACGTTGATCTTTCCCATTTGGGCTTTTTCGGTGCGGGCCAGTTCGGCGATATTTTGTTCCAGCGCCTTCATTTCCTCCCGCCTGGCTGCTATGTCGGACAGGGTGCGTTCCACGTCGCGGCGCAGGTTTTCGACCTGGTTGGTCTGGATGGCTTTTTGTTTTTCGAGTTCCACCACTTCGCGTTCGAGCACCTGTTGCTCCTTGACGAACTCGTCCAAGTTGCCTTTGAGCAGATTGTGATCGGCGCGAACGGTTTCGAGCAGTTTTTGCGCCTGCACCAGCGCGTTTTCCAGTTCGGCTTCCAGGTTTCGTTCGTAATTCAGGTCGGTCTGGTAGCCTTCAATTTCATTGCCGAGGGTCAGCAACTGGGCGTTGTGCTGGGTGATCTGGTCGTCGAGCCGGCGGATGTCGTTTTGCACGAAGGAAAACTTTTGTTCGAGCATTCCTTTTTCGTTTTCCTTGCCGCGAATACGCCCGGTGAGCCGGTTTACTTCCTGCTGTTGTTCGCTGAGTGAGGTCTCTTTGTCGGTATGGCTCTTCCGTTTTGCCTCGATATCAGCCTCCAGCAGGCGTGCCTGGGCCTCCGAAGTGCGGTAATTATCTTCTTCGCGACTGATCTGGCTTTCGAGTTCTTTAAACGACTTTTTATGCTTCGACAAATTGTGTACGGCCAGTTCGATGCTCAGGTTTTTGTATTCCTCCTTGAGCGAATAGAATTTTTGTGCTCTTTCGGCTTGTTTTTCTAATTTTTTCAACTGGTCTTCGATCTCGAACAACAAATCTTCCACCCGGTCGAGGTCGGCGCTGGTGGCTTCCAGTTTGAGTTGGGTTTCGTGTTTCCGGGCCTTGTATTTGCTCACACCCGCAGCCTGTTCGAACATTTTTCTGCGCGCGGCCTCCCGATCGCTGAGCAGGTCTTCCACCATATTCAACGCGATGATGGCATAGGAGTCCGCGCCGATCCCGGTGTCGAGAAACAGCGAAGTGATGTCTTTCAGCCGGCAGGTCACTCCGTTGAGGCGGTATTCACTTTCACCGCTGCGGTAAAGGATACGGGTGATGCTGACCGTGCCGTAGTCGGTGGGCAGGATGTTTTTGGTGTTGTCGAAGGTCAGCGTCACCTGTGCCATCTGGCCTTCCTTTCTTTTTTTGGTGCCGTTAAAGATGACCGACGACATTTTGTCTAACCGCAACTGGCTGCTTTTTTGCTCGCCCAGTACCCAGCGGATCGCATCCACAACGTTGCTTTTGCCCGAACCGTTGGGGCCTACCACCCCCGTTACGTCCGAGTTGAAATGGAGTGCCGTTTCGTTGGCAAAACTCTTGAATCCCTTGATTTCTAATGATTTGAGCCGCATAACAGTACGCCGGAACTGCGTTCCGGCAGTGAAGTAGGGTTAAGGCCGGAACAGCGTTCCGGCGTACAAAAAGTGGGCGAAGATAGGGAGCGGGTGGGGAAAATGGAAGGGGAAGTTTTTAACAAGGTAATGAGGCGGTCAATTAACAATTTGGCCGCTCATTTCTTCGTAGAATGGTTTTTTTCAACATACCCCTTTTAGGGTGTTGAATCTTATAAAAGTGAGAGGAGAAATTTTCAACAGGGGGGGTAGAAATTAACGTTTGCTCAATTTACTCGAACTGTTTTACATTTGCAAAAACAACCCACCACCATGCCTGCCACCACCGCTCGAATCATCCTTTCTGTCGACAAAAAGAAAGAAAAGGCGTTTTTGGAAATGCTCAAACTCTTCGACTTTGTAAAAGTCGAGTCTAAGGAAGAGTTGCTACATCGGTTCATCGGGAATGCGCCCCAAAATGTGCCGCTCACCGAAGCGGACGTTGTCAATGAAGTCATGGAGCACCGCTACGGCAAAAAGCAGTGACCCATGCGAGTCATTATTGACGTGAATATCTGGGTCAGTTTCTGTATTGGACAGCATCTGGACGACCTGCCTCTTGCCATCGGCAACTCTGCCGTAGAACTGTTTATTTGCGATGCATTGGAAACTGAATTTGCCGATGTAGTGAATCGCCCACGGCTGGCGAAATATATTCGCGCGGAGCGCGTGATTGAGGCCTGTCAACTCATGGAAGTTTACGGTATTCGTGCTGAAATCGAACGTACCGAGGCCAATTTTGCAGACGCCAAAGACAACTATCTGCTGGATTTTTCCCAGTCGATAGCGGCCGAATTTTTGGTGACGGGCGACCGGCATTTACTCGCATTGGAGCGTTATTTTGAGACAAAAATCATTTCGTTTCGGGAGTTTACCGGGTTTTTAAAATGAGTGCCCAAATATTTTCTTCAAATCTTTAACACTTTCTACTTTTGGCCAACTTTCGTGAAACAAAACCAATCTATTATGAAGCAATTCATTACAATTTTATTCTTCGGCATCTGCCTCTTATTCGTTCAACATGAAACCTTTGCCCAGCCAAAACACGGATTGACGTTTCGCGCCCTTTGGTACAATTACGACAATCCTGAGCCAGACTGGAAAGACTGGACTGATGTATTCCAATCCAACGGCCGGGGAATCGAACTGGCCTACAACCGGCGCCTCGACAGCCACACCTGGCTGGTAGTGCCGGTAAAAATCGGCACCGCACAACGTACCACCCGCCCCGGCGGCCTGCTGACAAAGAGTGAATTGCTGGCCAACCTCGACGTTCAGGCGCAATACAATCTGTTCAAATACGATGCAGTGATCAATCCCTACCTGCACCTCGGGGTCGGCTCCAGTTGGAATATTGACGACGATTTTTTTGATTTCAACATCCCGGCAGGCATCGGACTCAATATCAAATTCCTTGATAACGTGTACTTTAACCTTCAGACGCAATATCGTTTCTCCTTAGAAGGCCGCCCGGGTTGGCACAACGGCATCGGAGGCACGGTATACTTCGGAGGTGAAGAGACACCGCCGCCACCCGCAGACCGCGACAACGACGGCATTCTCGACGTAACGGATAAATGCCCGGATGTGCCCGGTGTAGCGGCATTGATGGGCTGCCCCGACCGCGACAACGACGGCATTGCCGACGGCGACGACCAGTGCCCCGACGAGCCGGGTGTAGCGGCATTCAGCGGCTGCCCCGATACGGACAGCGACGGATTGGCCGACAAAGACGACGAATGCCCGCGTGAAGCAGGACCGGTCACTAATAAAGGTTGCCCGGTGCGCGACCGCGACAAAGACGGCGTGCTTGATGCGACCGACCGCTGCCCCGATACACCCGGCCTGGCGGCCTTGCAAGGCTGCCCGGACAAAGACGGCGATGGTATTGCAGACGGTGACGACCAGTGCCCGGACCAAAAAGGTACGGCGGCCCTGCGCGGCTGCCCGGATAAAGACGGCGACGGTGTAGCAGACAAAGACGACCGCTGCCCGGATAAAGCTGGCCCTGTAAGCAACAAGGGTTGCCCGGAAATCAAAGTGGAAGACAAGGCGAAATTGGAACGCGCCGTTAAACTGGTGCAATTTGAAACGGGCAAATCGACACTGCTCAAAAAATCGTACGCCATTCTCGATGAAGTCGTTTCGGTGATGAACCAATATCCGGAATACAGCCTGAATATCGGTGGCCATACGGACGCTTCCGGCGATGATAAAATGAATCAGTCCTTATCAGAACGCCGTGCCAAAATGTGCTACGACTATTTGGTGAGCAAGGGTATTGCCGCAGGCAGAATGTCGCATGCCGGATATGGCGAAACCCAGCCTGTTGCCGACAACAAAACTGCCGCGGGTCGTTCGCAGAACCGTCGTGTGGTCTTTGAACTGTACGTCAAATAAATAACAGGATACCAGACGTCATAACAAAGCCTCCGGTTCCGAAAAATGAACCGGAGGCTTTTTCTATTTTTTTAATACCACATCCCTCTTTTTTCTGCATTCAATTCCGGCGCCGCCTTTTCTTTACCGCCATCCGTGGTTACCTTTGCGCCTCTTTTTGCCAAATTTTTAATTCGAAAATATGGAATTATCGACCCGCTACAATCCTGCCGAAACGGAAGAACGATGGTATGCTCACTGGGAAAGCCGGGGCTATTTTCGCTCGGTACCCGATGATCGGGAGCCATTTACCATCGTTATCCCGCCGCCCAACGTTACAGGTGTGCTGCATATGGGGCATATGCTGAATAATACCATTCAGGATATTCTCACCCGGAAAGCACGACTCGACGGAAAAAACGCCTGCTGGGTGCCGGGTACCGATCACGCCAGCATCGCAACAGAGGCAAAAGTGGTGCGCTGGCTTCGGGAGGAAAAAAGTCTGCGCAAAGCCGACCTGTCGCGGGAGGAGTTCATCGAATACGCCTACCAGTGGAAAGATAAATATGGCGGGATCATATTGAAGCAATTGCGGAAACTCGGCGCGTCCTGCGACTGGGATCGTACGGCCTTCACGATGGATAAAGGTTATTACTCGGACGTGATTCGTGTATTTGTAGACTTATACAAAAAGGGTAAATTGTACCGCGGTCTGCGTATGGTCAACTGGGACCCCGAAGCAAAAACCGTTTTATCGAACGAAGAAGTACTTTACAATGAAGAACCTTCCCAATTGTTTTATATAAAATATTCTCTGGAAGGCTCTGATAATGAAGGCATTGTAATTGCCACACAACGCCCGGAAACCATTTTTGCAGACGTGGCGGTAGCGGTAAACCCGAAAGACGAACGTTACAAAAACCTGGTTGGAAAACGGGTTCTGATCCCGCTGATCAACCGCCCCGTCCCTGTTATCGCCGACGATTATGTGGATATTTCCTTCGGAACCGGCGCATTAAAAATCACTCCGGCGCACGACCAGAACGACTACGAAGTGGGCCAGCGCCATGGCCTCGAAATTCTCGATACCATCTCGGACGACGGGCGGATCAATGACGTTTGCGCCTATCAACCCATCGTCGGACTCGATCGTTTTGAAGCGCGGAAACAAATGAAACCCGCCCTGGAGGAAAGCGGTCATCTGGTGAAACTGGAGGAATACATCACCAACATCGGACATTCCGAGCGCACCGGAGTGGTTGTCGAACCCAAATTATCCCTCCAGTGGTTTGTAAAAATGACGGCGCTTGGTGAACCGGCATTAAAAGCGGTGCAGGAAGAAGAAATCAAATTTTATCCGCCCAGTTTTCAAAACCTGTATAGAAACTGGATGGAAAACCTCCGCGACTGGTGTATTTCCAGACAGCTGTGGTGGGGACAACGTATTCCGGCCTGGTATCTGCGCTCAGAGGCGTTGAGCAAAGAAACGGGCGTTTTTGTGGCCGAAACCGCCGAAGAAGCGCTCGAAATTGCAAAACGTGAAACAGGAAACCCCGGTCTGAGCATGAACGATCTCCGGCAGGACGAAGACGTGCTCGATACCTGGGCCTCTTCCTGGCTGTGGCCCATCAGTGTTTTTGACGGTTTTAACCAACCGGAGGGCGAGGTCAACTACTACTACCCGACCAGCGTTTTGGTTACGGGTTGGGACATTATATTTTTCTGGGTGGCACGAATGATCATGGCCGGCTACGAATACCGGGGGCAAAGACCCTTCGAATCCGTGTATTTTACCGGCATGGTTCGCGACAAGTTCCGGCGAAAAATGTCCAAATCGCTCGGCAACTCCCCGGACGCCTTAAAACTGCTCGACGATTACGGCGCTGACGGGGTGCGCTACGGGTTGATGTCCAGCGCAGCAGCCGGCGGCGACATTCTTTTTGACGATAAATTGTGTGAAAACGGCCGCAATTTTTGCAACAAACTCTGGAACGCCCTGCGGCTGGTAAAAGGCTGGCAAGTAACTGAAGATGCTGAAAATGAGACAGTTGCCCGCAAAAATGCCCTTGCCGTTCGTTGGTTTCGTGAAAAACTCAATCGGGTACTTACCGAAGTTGACGACCACTTCCGGGCATTCCGGCTCAGCGAAGCATTGCTGACCCTGTACGGTTTCATCTGGGATGATTTTTGTTCCTGGTACCTCGAGATGATCAAACCGGGTTATGAGCAGCCGATCGATCGAAAGACGTATGAAGCCACTTTGGACCTCTTTTCCGAAACCATGATTGCCCTGCATGCCTTTATGCCGTTTATTACCGAAGAAATCTGGCACCAATTGCGGGAGCGCGCGGATGGCGACGATTGTTTTAAACAGCGATACCCGGCGTCCGCACCGGCAGACGAAGCATTGATCCAGGCAGTGGAAACTTCCAAAGACATTATCGCCCGGGTTCGCGACTTGCGCAACCAAAACCAGATCAAACCGCGTGATCCACTCGTTGTTCAGGTACAAACCAGCGAGGCGGCAAAAACGCTTTTTTCTACCGACGGGTTGCGGGAGATGATGATGAAACTGGCTGTTTTGGGCGAACTTGATTTTACCGATACGGAACCCGAAAATGCCAAGTCATTCATTTCCGGGACGGATAAATACTACGTGGTGCTGACGCAGGAAATCGACGTGGCCGCTGAATGTGCAAAAATCAAACAGGAACTGGAATACCAGCGCGGCTTTGTTCGTTCGATAGAAGCCAAACTTTCCAACGAAAAATTTGTAGGCGGCGCCCCGGCACAAGTTGTTGACAATGAACGCAAAAAACTGGCGGATGGCCATGCGCGTATGCAAATATTGGAAGAAAGTCTGGCCAAGTTAGGTTGTTCCTGAGACCAATTTTTTCACTATGCACGGTTTGATATGGATCATTTGGGCTTGCCTGCTTTCCGGAAAACCCTTGCTGTCCGAACCGGCCGGTATTCAATTCCGGTTTAAGGGGCGGGAGATGTTGCTGGCCTGCGGTATGCGCCAGGGGCCGGGCAATTATCTGCCGCGGGGTAATTTCAGCAACCGGAAATTAGATACACTCAGCAACTGGTTCGATCCGGAAAAAGGATACGTAGAGATCATCAGACAGGACAATCCCGAATTGCCCACGATCGGACTGGCCATCGGTTTTGAATTTGACGAAAGCAACGGAGAGTTCCCCTACACACCGGCTTACGGCATCCTGCAATTGAAAAATTTCGGGTGGGGCGGGGTGGAGTTTGGCCCCCGCGACACCCTCAACTACACCGGAGTTTCCAATGAAGTCAGTGACGACCTGAGCATTGAAATCCTTGGTTTTAGCAATGACACCATTACCGGAAAATTTTCCGGCCTGCTGTTGAGTGGCGCAGGGCCCATGGCGCCCATCGAAAACGGGCGATTCCGGGTGCGGGTCTACCGCAAATAAGGCCACTCACTCATTTCTTTTTCAAAAATAACAAGTAGACGGGCAGGTGATCGCTGTATCCGTTGATAAAAATATCGCCCACAAAAGTGCGGAAAGGGTAGCCCTTGAAGGCGCCTTCCGTTTGAAACAACCAGGGCTGGCGGAATATTTTTGTTTTATACAATTGCCAACCTCCCGTCGATTTGGATACAAACCCTTCAGAAAGAACCATTTGATCGAACAGGTTCCAGGCGTCGCGGTAGGCTAAGGTGCCGGTGCCGTCTTTATAAAGATCGTACATCGGGTTGTAAAACGCACCGTCTTTCAGATTTTCACTTTCACCTTTCGCTCGGAGTACCTGGGCTACACTTTTGTTGGTCGGGTCGTCGTTGAGGTCGCCCATCACGATAATTTTGGCTTGCGGATTAATCGCCAGCAGACTGTCTGCGATATGCCGGCATACCCCGGCAGCAGCAGCCCGCGCCCAGGCGGAGCCTGATTCGCCACCCCGGCGGGAAGGCCAGTGGCCCACCATCAGGTGAACGGGGTCGCCTTTAAAAACGCCGCTAACGTATAAAATATCCCGGGTGTGATCTTCTTCGCCGGTTTTGGGGTCCTTTAAGGGCACTGGGTACGACAGCGCACCCTGCACGGTGAAATATTTTTCCTGGTACAACAAACCGACGTCGATACCCCGTTCGTCCGGCGAATCAAAATGAACGATCTTGTACTGACGATCCTTCAGATCAGGCTGAACGACAAGGTCTTCCAGCACTTTTTTGTTTTCAATCTCGGACACGCCGAGTACTGCCACTCCGTCGGGGGTAATATCGGTTGCTAACTGACTGATCACCCTGGCCATGTTGGTCTGCTTTGACAGGTATTTCTCTGTGTTCCAGAGCAAACGCCCGGAGGGCAAAAAATCCGCGTCGTTCGTCGTTGGAGAATCGATCGTATCGAACAGATTTTCAAGGTTATAGAATCCGATAGCAGCGACCATGTAATCCTCGGTGCCCCGTTCTTTTTGTGCGAGGAGAGCCGTTGACAAGGTCAGGCTGATGGCAAGAAACAGCGTTAAAGTTTTCATCAAAAAGAGCATTAAGCCGCAAAGAACTGCAAATATGTTTTATTCGTCGCCTGCTTAGCAATAATTTAATGGCCGTTTGATGCCGGGACATAAGGCCTTTTTTACCTTTGTGTGTTTTATGAATTGCCCGTCCGATTCAAATCTACGTATAGTCGCCCTTCTCTCGCTCCGGTGGTCCGTTTCTGAAACCAAAATTTACAACATAACGCACTGAATGATTCGAAAATTCCTATTCCCATGTCTGCTCTTTCTGCTGACACAGACCATTGACGCCCAAAAAATTACCCTGCAAGGGGTGATTCCGGACGCGGAAACCGAAAAACCGATCGCGGATGCCGCCGTGATCGTGACGGGTTCCGGCAAAGTAGCCGCCACGGACAACAACGGGCGATTTAAATTAACCGGATTGGAGTGCAGCGTTTGCACCCTGAGTGTCACCCATGAGGGTTATACGCCGGTAGCCCTGGAAGTCAGCGGTGCAGCGCGCTCAAAATCATTAGACGTGCTCATGAACCAGGTAAAAAACACGGAAACGCAACCCGCTGATATCCCGACTATTTCTCTCGGAGAGGCGGAATCACAGGAAGACGGCGCCGGCGAGGTGGCCAATTTATTACACGCTTCCCGCGATGTTTTCCAAAATGTATCGGGTTTTGGGTGGAGCCCCTTTCGTTTTCGCGAACGCGGTTATGACAGCGGTTTGTTTTTAACCTACGTCAACGGTGTGCCGTTCAACGACCTGGAAACCGGCTTTACGCCCTACGCGGAATTCGGCGGGCTCAATGACGTATTGCGCAATCGCAACAGTACGGTCGGCCTCGATCCCTCCGATTTTGCGTTCAGCGAGCTGGGGGGCGCCACCATGATCGATACCCGTGCCGCCGTTCAACGCAAACAAATCAGGGCTTCCTATGCCTCCGCCAACCGTACTTACCGAAACCGGGTGATGCTCACGATGAGCACGGGATTGATGCCGGGAGGTTGGGCGGTTTCGGTTTCAGGCAGCAAACGCTGGGCGGAAGAAGGCTACGTGCCGGGCACTTTTTACGATGGATACTCCTATTTTGTCTCTGTGGATAAAAATTCGGATCAAAACACGCCCTGAACCTGACGTTTTTTGGCGCACCCACCAAAAGGGGCCGCTCTGCAGACTCATTCCAGGAAATGTACGACATCGCAGGCAGCAATTACTACAACCCGACCTGGGGGTACTGGAACGGAAAAAAACGCAACGTACTCACCGACGATACCCATCAGCCGACCGGTATTTTGCGATACGACCTCACGTTATCTCCTCAAACCACCCTGACCGCAGTGGCATACGGCCAGACCGGCCATCGCAACGTAACACGCGGGAATTTTATCAACGGACTGAACCCGAGTCCGGACTTCAACCGGCGACTTCCGAGCAGCCTGCTCGATTCAACCCAAGCTGCCGTTTGGACACAAATGCTTGCGGCCGACGAGTCGCTGCGACAAACCGACTGGGTCGCCATTTATGCATCCAACCAAAACAGTTTTACGGAAATAGCCGACGCGGAAGGTGTGGCCGGCAATACGGTAAGCGGCAAAAAATCGATCTATATCATAGCCGACGAACGCTCCGAAAACAAGGAATACGGGACAAACATCTTCCTTAATCACACGTTTAACCCCCGGGTAACACTTAACGCCGGCGGGCAATACCAGTGGTACAAAGGCGCCAATTACAAAGTGGTGGATGACCTGCTGGGTGGTGATTATTGGGTGGATTGGGACTTTTTTGGCAATTTTGACAACCAAACCAACCCGCTTGCCCGTAACAGCGATATTCGAAACCCCAATAACATCGTTTATGAAGGCGAAAAATTCGGCTGGGATTACGATGAAAACATCCGGAAAGCAAACGGCTGGGCACAATTTCAGTTTTCACTGCCGGCACTCCAGTTTTTTGTCGGCGGCGAAGCCGGAAGAAGTGAATTGTGGCGTACAGGACATATGCAAAACGGCCGCTTCCCCGACAATTCACTGGGTGATTCCGAAAAAGTTTCCTTCTCTACCTATGGGATCAAAGGTGGTGCGACCTGGAAAATAAATGGACGTAACTACCTGTATGCCAATGGTTATTATGGAAACAGGGCTCCCTTGTTCCGCAATGTATTTATGGCTCCCCGCACCCGCGACCAGGTGGTGCCCAATCTGCAACTCTCAACGGTGCAGAGTGTGGAAGGCGGGTACTTGCTTCGTGCACCCAATTACAAGGCCCGAATCACTGGTTATCTGACCGAGTTTAAAAAGGAAACGGAATCGGTCTTTGTAAGTGCCTGGTCGGTTGGCCGGATCATCGATGAACTTGACCTGGGATCACTGGAACTGGGCGATGATGTATCTTTTCTCGAACAACCGGTATTTTTTGGATCGGCCGTACTCCAGGGAGTCGACCGTCGTCATGCCGGAATTGAAGCGGCCATCGAAGCCAAACCCGTACCAAGTTGGGTATTTACAGCTGCGGCATCCATCGGCAAATACATCTATACTTCCCGCCCGAATCTCTTGCTTTCGCTGGATAACGGCGGCACCCAGGTCATCAACGGCGGCCTTGTGTACCAAAAAAACTTCTATGTTGCACGTACGCCGCAAACGGCAGCATCCCTGGGCATAAAATACGAGTCGCGCCGTTTTTGGTTTGCTTCGCTGTCACTCAATTTTGCCGACAATTTTTACTACGATTTCGACCGGGCGCGCCGTACCTCCCGTTTTGTGAGCGGCCTCACGCCCGCCTCACCGATCTGGAACACTATTGTTGACCAGCAAAAGGCGCCTTCCGCGTATACCCTCGATTTCTTTGGCGGCAAATCCTGGCTCATCAAACGGAAATATTATATCAACCTGAATGTGGGTGTCAACAATATTTTGAACAACCAGGATATTGTTATCTCGGGCCGTGAAAGTTACCGGAATGCTTTCCGCAACGACGTAAGTGATCCGCGTTTTTACACCTCCGAACTCTTGTACGGATATGGACTGAACTACTTTGCTTCGCTGACACTGCGTATCTGACAATTGAAGTTTGTCCGCTTTCAAAACATTGATTTTCAATTCAAAATATAAAAACCATGTTTTTGCAAAAACTAAAAACTACTTCACGGCAGCTCTGGCCGTACTGCTGCTGGCGGTTTTTTCCGCATGTGTCAAAACCGAATTTGACGAACCGCCGGCCGGTGGAGAACCCGTGACGCTTACCCCCAACAAAACGATCAAAGAACTCAAGGCTTTGCATCTCAACCCGGGAGGATACGACAAGATCACGGAGGACATTATCATCGGCGGTGAAGTTGTGATGGATGACCGTTCGGGCAACTATTATAAAACGCTGGTTATTGAAGATGCTTCAGGTGGCATCGAAATCAAGTTTAACGACGGCTTTTTGTACCAGCAACTGCCGATCGGAAGAACAATATACATTCGCTGTAAAGACCTGATACTCACCGATTACGCTGGCCTGACACAACTGATTGGCAGCACCGTGGAAGAAGGCGGCGTATTAAACGCGGTAGGCCTGACGGAAGCGCAGGTGCGCCAAAAGATGGCTAAAGGCGCTTACGCCGATACACCGCTTGCCCCTAATGAAGTCTCGTTGTCGGAGATTAACGACAACCTGTTAAGCACATATATCCGCCTGTCGGATGTGGAGTTTATCAAAGCGGACACCGGCAAAACCTGGGCGGATGTTGTGACCAAATTCAGCATCAATCGTACCCTTCAGGATTGCAACGGTCAGCAACTCATCATTCGTACGAGTGGCTACAGCAGCTTTGCCGGCAAAAAAACACCTTCCGGTAAAGGCACGGCCGAAGGAGTGCTGGGTGTGTTCAACGGAACGTACCAACTCTACCTTCGCGACGAAACCGGCGTTTCCATGGATAGTCTGCGTTGCGGCGCCGTCGACCCCAATGCTCCCGGACTGGCCAGTCTCGATGAAAAATTTGACGCAGTCACGGCCAATTCCGATATCGAAATGCCGGGTTGGGTGAACGTTGCCGTCCAGGGTAATCGCGTCTGGCGCGGCGCGTCGTTCTCGGGTGATAAATTTGCTTCGGCCACGGCATTTTCGTCCGGACTCGCAGCTATGGAAACCTGGATGATCACCCCTGCGCTCGATTTAAAAACGCAAAAAACACTTTCTTTTGAAACATCGTCCGGATTCTGGCGGCACAACGGACTTACCGTATGGGTTTCGGTCGATTTTAACGGGCAAAACCCAACGACAGCAACCTGGACACCTTTGAATTTCGCTTTGCCGCCCTCCGACGCAAACGGGTATTCCGACTTTGTACCTTCCGGAAATATCCAGCTGCCTGTATTTAACGGTAAATCGTATATCGGATTTAAATATACCGGCGACGCCACGACCAACACCACAACCTGGCGTTTTGACGACGTGAAAGTGCAATAAATCGGAACATCGACGTCCCTTTTGCGGCGGATGGCAATTTTGTGTTGCCACCCGCCGCAACGTTTTTCCGCATCCGGGCGTTACATTTGCCCCATAACTTTTCCATGCGGCTATTTATATCACTGATCCTGTTGTTTTTCCTGACACCTGTAACAGCGCAACTGCCTGATACGGTGCGGGTTCTGCCCGATTCCGTCGCAACTCGTTTGTCCGACTCTCTGCGACAATCCAGGTCATTTTCTGTGAATGATTTTTTTACAAAAGATTATCCCAAACCCAGGCGTGCGGCATTTTTGTCCCTGTTGATACCGGGGGCCGGGCAGGCGTATAACAAACGCTGGTGGAAATTGCCGATCGTTTACGGTGTGCTGGGAGGCGTGATCTGGCTGGAAGTGGATAATGTGCGCCAATACCGCGATCTCAAGTACAATTATCGCCTGCTGGTGGATGGCGACCCGAACACCAATCCGACGGAAGCGCCCTATAACCAGATTGACGCAGTCCGGATGAAGAGTTACAGGGATCAATGGCGAAAATATGTAGAGCAAACCTCCCTTGTGCTTGGGGTGGCCTATCTTTTGCAGGTAACAGATGCTTTTGTAGACGCGCACTTGCGCGATTTTGACGTGAGTGACGATTTGAGTTTGCAACTTAAACCCAAAATTGACGCTGTACCCGGCATGGGGCCAATATTTGGCGCCGGAATCAGCCTCCAGTTTGGACGAAACGATTCGAACAAAATTGCGCAAAAACTATTTACATTTTCCAATCCCTGAATAATCATTCGAACGACAGACCCTCCGGGTCGACGACCGCGGATTTAAACTTATTCCATTGAAGTCTTTCCTCGAAAGCGAATCAGACAGCCTCGAGATAACACGCAGGCATTTTTACGAAAGTATGCAGTTCCCGTTGATCGCGGTGGCGGCGATCTGGCTTGTGCATTTATACCAAATGATTTCAGGTTTTGATCCCGGCGAATACGGTATTATGTCGAGGCGACTTTGGGGATTGCGGGGAATTCTGACAGGCCCGCTCGTGCACGGCAGTTGGGGACATTTGATTTCCAATACTTTGCCGTTGTTTGTGCTCAGCGCCATTTCCATTTACTTTTACCGCAAGGTGGCGATGCGCGCTTTTTGGATGGTGTACCTGCTTACCGGGACGGCCGTCTGGTTTTTTGCCCGGCCGGTATCTCATATCGGAGCAAGCGGCGTGGTGTACGGCCTTGTTGCTTTTATCTTCTGGAACGGCATTTTCCGGAGGAGTATACGCTCCATCATTTTGGCTGCGCTGGTGATGCTGTTGTACAGCGGTATGTTTATGGGAGTACTGCCCGACCAGGAAGGAATTTCATGGGAAAGTCACCTGTTGGGAAGCCTGGTAGGCATTTTTACGTCTTTCTGGTTTAAAGGGGAACTGGAAGACGATGAAGCAAAAACAACCGACACTTACCGCGTCGACGACGAAGAAGATCCGCAATATTTCCTTCCACGCGATATTTTTGAAAAGACCAAAGTGGAACGGGCCGCAGAAGTGGAGGAAGAAATGCGCCTCAAACAACAACAGGACAATACACTTCTTCCTCCGTTCTGGAACCAGGACCGGACCTGGTAAATACAAAAGACCCGCCTCTCCGGCAATTATTTGATTGTCAGGGTTTCTAATTGATACGTTTTGATCACCCGACGCACTTTATTGGGCCATTCCGGGTCGCTGGCGTAACCGGGCTCCCTTTTTTTCCAGTTGGCACTCAAGCCATTGATGAAACATTCTACGTCAGTTGGCGCACATTTCAGGGCGTCTCTAAACCATTTTCTACTGCGCAGGAATGTGGCGAAATCGCGCACCGCTTCACCGGGCGTTTCGTATTTCCGGAAAGGAGAATCGGCGCCTTC
Organism: Lewinellaceae bacterium; assembly: GCA_016713985.1. GTDB lineage: Bacteria > Bacteroidota > Bacteroidia > Chitinophagales > Saprospiraceae > M3007. The sequence continues at coordinate 111,491 of JADJOD010000011.1, forward strand.
ATGCCACATGGTGAACGTTGCACCTTTCCACGGCGGGGTTGCCCGCATACCAAAAGGGTTTTTGGCATTTTGGTACAGGTAACTGGTAAAACCCGTCGATTCGAGTATGGCTATGCCGATAAAGGCCGTTGCCGGGACTTTTTCGTCTGTTTCCAGTTGTTTGGCTTCCCGGATGAACTCTTCGATCAATTCAACCCGGGCTCCGAAGGAATCGGAGATCACCTCGGCAATAGCCCTTACCGCCACGGAATCAACTCCGGATGCCTGCGTATTGCCGGCGCCCTGTTTTTGTGCTTCCGCCCGGAAAATGAAAAAAAACAGCAAGGAAAGTGTGATGGTCAGTCGGTAATTGGTGAAAACGTACATAGATGATATCGGATTTGTTTTGAATAGTGGATTAGACGTACAATTTCAAAGAGGTCTCTGTCCCAGAGAGATAATTATTTTGTGACAACGACCCGACATCCGGCAACTCCTTTTTCGGTAAAGGCCACCAGCCAGTAATTTCCGGCTGAAAAATCTGTTAAAGGAATCTCCGTTGATTGTGTTTTGTAGCCCGACCATAAACGTTTGAGTTCTCCTTTTCCATTGAATATCAATATTTTGTCAAATGGCGATTCCGTGTCAATCCGGACGAACTTACTCGCAGGATTTGGCGCCACATGTACAAGATGCCGGTTGTCGGGAGCCCCGGACACGGAGACGGTACCACTTCCCTTGGCTATGGTGTATTGGCCGGGTATGACATGTTCAATCCGAAACATACCGTATTTATCGGCGCCGGAGGCCAGGGTGTTTTTGGAATAAGTGGGATATTCTGTCCAGGGCTGACCGGGCGATTGCCGGTACAGGAGCAAAATACTGTCCTCCGAGGGGCCGGTTTGTGCAAAAAGTTCGGTATCCAATTGATCCATTTGCCCGCGCCCGTCATAAAGAACCGTGGCATAGCCGTCAAAATTGTCCGGCAGGTCGGCGTCGATGCTCCAGTAACGATTCGTGAGTAAATAAGCATTCGGATTGGCCTCGCCCGCGGTATCCGGCATGACGTAGTGGTGCTCGACCCGTATCAGAGCGGAATCGGGAATAGCCGTTACGTTGATGGTCATTTTGGCCGGAGCAAAATTTTTGTTTCCGATGGATTTTACCACCAGTTCCTTTTCGGCGCGGGCAAGTGTAAGCTTGTGGTTGGTATTCACCCAGACGAATAAGGGGGTGAATTGCGCCGGGACATCTAAAATGACATTATCTGTTTCGCCGGATACGATCGCCGGGCGGGTAATACGTTGCCAGCCGGCATCGATAAAAGTGAATTCCAGCGGCACTTTTTGATAAAAATGGGGCGCTCCGCGCAGTTTTTGTTTTACGAATATTTGGAAAGTGTGTACGCTGTCCGGGCCGGGTATCGCCGTGACGGAGTCGATGGAAAAATGTGTAAATCCGGGATTGAATACCCAGTCGTTGAAAAAATCGTCTAAGTCCTGTCCGGTAGCGGCGTTAATCTTGTCTTTTAATTCGGCGCTGTTCCAGTCGTCAAAATTTGTCTCTGCCAGGGCAGAAAGGATGCCTGTCCGGAACAGGGAATCTCCCAGGTATCCACGCAGGTTATGCGCTACCACGGCGCCTTTGTGATAAACATGGTCGCCGTAAGTCCACTCATGGGGTATACCGGACACCGCGCGATAACCGCCTTCATTGAGGTGGGCTTTTTCCAATACTTCGAGGAAATTACTTCGCACCGCATCGTGGTAGGCCTGTTTTCCGTAAACCCATTCCGTAAAAAGATGTTCCGAATAAACCGCCCAGCCTTCGTTGAGCCACATATCTTCGGCCGTCGAGCAAGTCGCCAGGTCGCCCCACCAGTGATGCGACAACTCGTGCGCCCACAAGGTTTCATAATTCAGGGAACCGTCGACAAAAACACGGCCAATAGCGACGTTGGTCGCGTGTTCCATGGCGCCGGAGTTGAACGGCACGAGTGAATAACCGATTTTAGACCATTTAAACGGCCCGTACCAAAACTGGAAGCATTGAATAGCCTCAGAAAGGTGCTTGAAGGTGAGGGCAACTTTGTTGGTATCGGCGGCGGCGGCGGCAATTTCTACGGGTATCGACTGGAGGGTGCGTTTCCAGGTGGTGTACGGGCCTGAAGCAAAGCCGGCGAGGTAAGAAGGGATCGCCTGATTGATCGCCCAATGCCGGGTTGTTTGCCCCGGCTCTTGCTCTTCGCCGGTGAGGACGCCGTTGCAATGGGCCGGGAAAGCCGGATTTGTCTTTAGGTGGAATTCAAAGGTGTTCCGCTCCACAAAATTGTCGAAGCAGGGGAACCACGCGCGTCCGAAAGAATGGGGGTTGGCGACAAAACCGACGCCAAGGTTAAACGTATAGTTGCCCTGGTGATAAAAACCGCCCCAGTCGCCGGGATCGGTAAGCGGCTGACCATGATAAACGACCTCCAGCAATTGGGTGTCACCGGTAGCCGGCGCCGTTGAAAACGGGATGGTCAGCAAGGGCCCCGTGTGTGTAAACCCGGCGGGAAGGCCGTTCAGCCGGATGGAATCAACGGAAAGTCCTTCGAGATCGAGCCGGATTTCCGGAACTCCGGCTACCTTGGTCACAAACCGGATGCTGCAAACGGCCTCAATCTGCGGCGTATTCAGCAGGTTCAGCCGGATATCGGTGTGAATGAGGTCGATCGAATCACTGCGCTGATCGGGAGCGGACGGCGGCGCGTTTGGTATGAGCCGTTTGTTTTCGGCGCACCAGTCATCCGAACGAAGCATTTTTTGAGACAGGACCGTATTGTAAAAGGCCGAAAAAAGGCACAGGAGCAGCAGAATACGCATAAAACGGTGTGTTTAGGCACCGTGAAAGTAGCACATTTTGCGAACTCGATACAGTTGATTCGGGTTGATAAAAGTTGATTCCGGAGAATAAAAAAAGTCGGGTAGGGGATACCCGACTGCCAGGAGTTATATAACGACGATGGGCACAAACTCAGGATTAAGAAAAATCCGGCAGTCTGCTCCTGCCCGGAGGGCGCCGGGCAGGCATGGGGAATTGGCATTGCATTCATTCGGAGTCTCGACGCATACAGGGCAGCACAAATTTGGTTTGTTAAATGAAGCGCGTCGGATACAGAATGACCGGTAAATTGGAAAAAAGCAGGTTTTTGGGGCAGGTTTTTCGTTTATTCGTAGGTGGAGATTGTATCTTCGGTAAAATCTATCTTAATAAACAGGATATCCGTAGCCCCCATCTGGTAACCGGTCGCTTCATCCCGGTCGCTCGGATCGTCCATTGTTGTACTGGTGTAATGGAAAACAAATGTTTCACCCGGTTTAAAAGAGAGCCTGGACTCCGACCATTTTTCGTGTGTGCTTATGGCGGAGACCCCTGAGGGTGCCGACAAAAGAATGGTCAGATGATTGTTTTCAACTTTCAGCCACAAAACACCTTCGGTTGCGGGTACGTACACCTTGCCTGTAATCCCGCCTCCAGTGAGGTCTTCGATGATAATGAAGTCGGAAATCGCATTATTAGCAATAACCCGAACAAAATATTCACCAACAGAAACAGACGTCTGGTGGGCTACCTTAACAATTGACATGTTTTAGTATGTTTTCGCCACAAAGGTTTCAATTAAATGGCAGCGTCCAAAATATTTTCATAGAAAACGAACTTTAATCTTTGACCTTAAATAATATTGTAAACATATTGTTATGTGTTGTAAGTCAAAGATAGACAATGCATTAGTGCACTATAAACTAAATGCTAAAAGAATTCCCATATTGACCGATACTTAGTACTTTTGCCCCTACTTCAACCAATGTTTAAGTACTATGAAACACTGTTCTTCAAGCCGTTTTTCACCCAATATTAGTAGGTTGTATAATCTGATGCGGACGCTAACTCAGGCCCAAAAACGCAGCTTTAAAAAATACGTGGGCTTTAAAGAAGGGAAAGAGGGTGCCGGCTATCTGAAATTATTCGATGCGATCAATCGTTTTATCCGGAGTGAGCAAGAACCGGCAGGGCTATCAGATTACCTGGTAAAAATTCAACAATTTCAAGACAGAACCAAGACCGGCCAGAAATCGAAGTACCTGTATGATAAAATACTGGAGAGCATGCGTAGTCAGCCGGAAGTCAGCCGACTAACCACGCAATTACTTGGGATGCTCCAGGATATCAACTTCCTTTTTTTTAAACGTTTGTACGACGAGTGTTTTGACTTGATAAAAGATACCAAAAAATTAGCGGCCGAAATCGGCAAAGAGACTTATATACTGGAGTTGTTCATTTGGGAAAGAAGGGTATATCACGCTTCGCGCAGCATAGTGGACTTGGATGCCCGTTTTCGGAGCATGGCAGATGAAGAACAAAAACTGATACAGGAAATACGGCAGTCGCTTTTTTATAATACACTTGCCAATGCTCTTTTTGTCAGCGCGAAGCGTGACGTACCCCTGCCTATGCATATGGAAACTCTGATGATTGAGCTGACCAAAAGAAATGAGCAGGAGGTTTTGAAGGAGCTACCTATGCGGGCCAGATTCTGGTATCATAATAGCCTATCCTTTTATCACGAAATCCTCGCCAAGCAGCAACAAAAATCTTCTGCCCCGATCAACTCCTCAATTAACTTACAATCCGCATTGTACCACAATGAAGCCATGATAAACCTGTCGGAAGGTCCCGGAAAGATGGTAGCCGATGAAGACACTTTTTTTTACGACGCCTTGGTTGATAACTATATCAATCTTTGTCAACGCCTGGGCGAGTATGAGAAGATAAGCGGTTTTGAACAACGCTTGATTTCAACCAAAAATGAGGTGCAATTCCTTCGCAGTGTAACATTTCATCACATAAACCGCCTGCTTGGAAATCACGCCTATCAAGAGGCGGCTGATTATATCACCCAAAACAGATTGAGTAATCGCTTGTTATTTTATGAAAACCGCATTTCTGAAGGCCGGTTACTGGCACTACGACATGCGTGTGGGCTGATTTTTTATATTGTGGAACAATTTGAAGCAGCATCAGATTGGTTGGCAAAAAATTATCAGGGTCAACCCTCCAAAAACAACCCAACTTTTTTCCTGGCTGGGGAGTTCATGTATATTATCAGCCTGTTCCAAACAGGTACCTATAAAAGAGACCCGGTGCGCCCGCTAATCAATTTCCAAAATAAACTCCGCCGCCGCAATGTAAAGATCAGTGATTTTCATAAAGCGCTCTTTTCAACCTTGAAAAACGTTTTTCAGCCTAAATTGCCGGAATCAAAAGAAGAGATTCGATCTTTAGTCGAACCGGTTTGTAACAGAATACTTGACGAAAACAGGAACCTGATCCATTTCGCTCCGATTGCAGCCTGGCTGGAAGCCAGACTGAATGGAACAAAAGTGGCCGACGAACTAATGAAGTATTACTGAAAAGCATTGATAATCATACATTTATAATGAAAATCGCACTCGCCCAACTAAACTACCACATCGGCAACTTTGAAGGAAACCTCCAAAAAATGTTTGCCGCCATCGAATCGGCAAAAAACCAGGGCGCCGACCTGATCTGCTTCGGCGAACTCGCCGTTTGCGGCTACCCACCCCGCGATTTCCTGGAATTCGACGATTTTATCAGGAAATGTTACGAATCGGTGGATGCGCTGCGGCAAGCCAGCCGTGGAATCGGCATTATCGTCGGCGCTCCATCCCGAAACCCGCTGCTGGAAGGCAAGGACCTGTACAATTCCGCCTGGTTTTTGTACGACGAAAAAATTATCGGCACACAACACAAAACCCTGCTGCCCACCTACGATATTTTTGACGAATACCGCTACTTCGAACCGGCCAGCCAATTCCAGACGGTGTTGTTCAAGGGCAAAAAGATCGCCTTATCCGTCTGTGAGGACATCTGGAACGTCGGCAATGAAAATCCGCTGTACACCATCTGCCCGCTCGACGAAATGATGCACGAAAACCCGGATTTTATCGTCAATATCAGCGCCTCACCCTTCGATTACGCCCACGCTTCCGCGCGTATCCTCACCGTTCGCGCCAACGTGGAACGGTACAAAATTCCGCTGTTTTACGTCAACCACGTCGGCGCACAAACGGATATTATTTTTGACGGAGGCAGCGTCGTTATGTCGCCCGACGGGAAGGTGTTTGATGAAATGCCCTATTTCGAAGAAGCTTTGCAACTCTACGACCTCGTCGAAGTGCAGCAGGGCGGGCGGGTATCCGAACAACCCAAAGACAAAATCCGGCTGATCCACGACGCGCTGGTGGTGGGGATTCGCGACTATTTTCAAAAACTGAATTTTAAAAAGGCCATTCTCGGGCTGTCAGGGGGACCGGATATTCGGTCGACGACGCAAAAAAACTGGCAGAAACGCTTGGTATTCAATACGATATTATTCCCATTAAACCCATGTACGACGCCTTTGAAACAACGCTGCATCCCCTTTTCGCGGACCTGCCGTTCAACGTAACGGAAGAAAACATCCAGGCAAGGGTACGCGGAACGCTGCTGATGGCGCTGAGCAATAAATTCGGCCATATTCTCCTGAACACGACCAACAAAAGTGAAATGTCCGTCGGCTACGGCACCCTGTACGGCGACATGTGCGGCGGACTTTCCGTACTCGGCGACGTGTACAAAACGGAAATTTACGAGTTGGTGAAGTACATCAACAAAGACGCCGAAATAGTGCCTCACAATACCATCGTCAAACCGCCCAGCGCCGAACTTCGCCCCGGCCAGAAAGACAGCGACAGCCTGCCGCCATACGAATTGCTGGACCCCCTGCTTTTCCAGTACATCGAGTGCCGCCAGGGGCCGCGGGAACTGGTAAAAACGGGATTCGACGAAGCATTGGTAAAACGAGTACTTAAAATGGTGAATATCAATGAGTTCAAACGTGAGCAAGCCGCTCCGGTGCTTCGTGTCAGCAGCAAAGGTTTTGGCATGGGAAGAAGGATGCCGATAGTAGGAAAGTATTTGAGTTAATGCCCTACTTTTGGCGCTGTCATTTGCAAGGCATTTCCGATTTATAATCAAAAGTCAACGCTGAAAAAATGTCCAAAAAAGAAACCTTTATCTCCGAAATCCAGAACGGTTATAACTTTTCCGGCGCGTCCGTCATCCTGGGGGCGCCATGCTCGATGCCGAATCGATCCAGGGACTCCAGGTAAAAGTTCCCCTGCGCACCATGAACCGCCACGGCCTGATCGCCGGCGCCACCGGTACGGGTAAAACAAAAACACTCCAGGTCATTGCCGAACAACTCTCCGCCAATGGAGTGCCATGCCTTTTGATGGACATCAAAGGCGACCTTTCCGGTATCGCCATGCCGGGTACCGATCACCCGAAAATCACCGAACGCTGCGGAAAAATTGGCATTACCTGGCACCCGACCGGCAGCAGCGTCGAGTTCCTGACCTTGTCCGGCGAAAAAGGCGCCCGCCTGCGCGCGACGGTGAGTGAATTTGGCCCCGTTTTGTTCAGCCGCATCCTCGGCCTGAACGACACGCAGGGTGGGGTAGTGGCCGTGGTATTTAAATATTCGGACGACAACGGGTTGCCGCTGCTCGACCTGAAAGATTTTAAAAAGGTGTTGCAATACCTTGGTAATGAAGGGAAAGAAGCGATTGAAGCCGAATACGGGCAATTCAGCAGCGCCACCGCCGGCACCATCCTGCGCAAGGTGGTGGAACTGGAACAACAAGGCGCGGAAGTTTTTTTCGGAGAGGTATCTTTCGACATGCAGGACCTCGTCCGGATGGACGAAAACGGGCGAGGCATGATCAGCATTCTCCGCCTGACCGATATTCAGGATCGCCCCAAGTTGTTCAGTACCTTTATGTTACAGATGCTGGCTGAAATTTATGCCTCTTTCCCGGAAGAGGGCGACGTGGAGCAACCCAAACTTTGTATTTTTATCGATGAAGCCCACCTCGTATTCCAGGAAGCCTCCGCAACCTTGCTGCAACAGATCGAAACGATCGTAAAACTCATCCGTTCCAAAGGAGTCGGCGTGTATTTTATCACACAAAACCCCGCCGACGTGCCGGAAAGTGTGCTGGCACAACTGGGTTTGAAAATACAACACTCCCTGCGCGCTTTTACGGCGAAAGACCGCAAAGCCATCAAAATGGCGGCTGAAAACTACCCGATCACCCAATATTACCAAACCGAAGATTTGCTTACCAACCTCGGCACCGGGGAAGCCATCGTGAGTGTTCTGAATGAAAAGGGCATCCCGACGCCGCTCGTGCATACCCTTGTACGCGCACCCGAGAGCCGGATGGACATTTTGAGCCCTACGGAGATCGACAACATCATCGGACGATCCGCGCTGGCCCGGAAATACAACCAGATCGTCGACCGCGACAGCGCCTATGAAATTTTAAACGAAAAAATCGCCGAAGCCCAGGAGTCTGCGCCCCCGCCAAAAGCAACCGCCAAACAAAAAGAAGAACCCGGCATGATCGAAACCATCGCAAAGGACCCGCTAGCCCGCCAGATCGGCCGCACAGTGGCGCGTGAACTCACGCGGGGATTGCTGGGGGTGTGGGGATTGGGAGGCAGCAGCCGGACCAAGAAGAAGTCGGGGTGGTTTTATTTGAGTGTTCGGGGGGGGGGGGGGGCCCGGCCCCGGGGGGGGGGGGGCCCCCGCCGTGTTTCCGCGAAATCTGCGGGAAACTGCAACATCACCGATCGCCTTTCTGAAAAATCATTCAACGGCTTGCCGGCTCTGAAATAATCCGCCGCAAAATCCGGGAAGTCGGGCCGCAGGGTGTTTTCCGGCTCCAATTCTGCCATAAAATAGAACTGTTTATGGGCTAAAAGTAGTTCTTTTTTTGCCATTTCCTTGAATTCAGGCGGCAGAACCTTGTTTTTTTCACCTTTTAATTCCCCGAAACGGGAAGCGAAATTTTTGTCCGAAATTAGTCCGCGAAAAGTCTCTGGGTCCTGCATAATGGCCGTCCGCACTTTGTGAAGTGGTTCTTTATCCAGGAAATAGGCGCCGCCGCCCAGCATGAGATTGCCGAACTCGATGTGCAGGTAATAGCCTGCCTGGTCCATGTTTTTGCGACCCATACTCGTCAGAATGGCGCCGACATGCGTTTTATACGGCGTTTTATCGGCAGAAAAACGTGTATCGCGGTAAATCCGGAAAATACAGTCTTTGGGGGTGGCCGTAAAATCGGGCTCGAACTTTCGTATCCGTTCGATGACCGCCCCGACCACTTCTTCAAACGGTTTTTTCACGCTTGTCTCGTAGCGTTTTTTGTTTTTTTCAAACCAGTCGCGGTTGTTGTTCTGGCTGAGTTCGTAGAGAAACTGGAGGAAGTTTTCGTTTAGCATAGCGGTCATTGTATTTATAAGACGGGGTTTGACAGGGTTTATATGATCTCCATGTTAAAAACCTATTCGCCTGTAAATCATGTAATTCCTGTCAAATTATTTAAGCGCAGCGATGATCGCCGCAAAATCTTCGGCCTTGAGCGAGGCCCCTCCGATGAGGCCGCCGTCTACATCCGGCTGGGCGAAAAGTTCGGCGGCATTTTGGGCGTTGCAGGAGCCTCCGTACAGGATGGTGGTGTCGTTAGCCACCGACTTGCCGTATTTTTTGGCCACCAGCACCCGAATCGCGTGGTGCATTTCCTGGGCCTGATCGCTGCTCGCGGTGCGGCCCGTGCCGATGGCCCAGATGGGTTCGTAGGCGATGACTACTTTGCGAAAATCCTCTTCCCGCAAGTGGAACAGGCTGGCTTTCAATTGTTTGGCTACATAGCCCACGTGTGTATCCACCTCGCGGATATGCAGCGGCTCGCCACAACAAAAGATCGGGCGCATACCTTTGGCAAGGGTGACGTTGACTTTTTGGGCCAAAACGTCGTTTTTTTCCTTAAAATACAGTCTCCGCTCGGAGTGGCCGATAATAACAAACTCGGCGCCGCAGGATGCGACCATTTCCGCCGACACTTCGCCGGTAAAAGCGCCTTTTTGTTCCTGGTGGCAGTTCTGCGCCGCGAGATGAAAATATTTTCTGACCTTGATCATTTTGCCCACGTCGCGCAAATGGGTGAGCGGCGGCGCAATAACAACGAGGCCGCGGGGTTTATCCACGGTTTCAAGGATGTTTTTTGTCAATTCCAGCCCTTCTTCGAGGGTTTTGTTCATTTTCCAGTTTCCTGCGACGATTTGTTGGCGCATGCGTTATAAGGTAAAAAAGGTGAGAGGTGTATGAATACCGGTGTAATGTCGGCCAAAAGTAGGGTATTTGACAAAAAAATCTCGTGCGTCTCCAAACACAAACTTGTCTGTCAGTCTCACTACCTTCGTGCCTTCAAATGGCCACCACACAACATCAGCGCATCATACTCGGGTTAAAAGTCCGCCAGTTCCGGCAGGAAAGGGGCTGGAATTTTGAAGAATTGAGCAAACAAACGGGAATTTCCATTTCCTACCTGAATGAAATTGAAAAAGGCAAAAAATACCCGCAGCCCGAAAATCAGCAGCGACTGGCTGCTGCGCTGGGTATTACGCCCGCATTTCTTGTTTCACCCGAATTGACCAAACAATTTGCCCCGCTGGGCGAGTTGTTGCAAAGCAATTTTCTGAACGAGTTGCCACTCGACTTGTTTGGCATTGAAATTCAACAGGTTGTGGAGATCATCGCGCGTGCGCCGGACCGGGTGAACGCCTTTATTTCGGCTTTGCTGGAGATTGCGCGAAATTATTCCCTTCGCGACGAAAACTTCTTCTTTGCCGCTTTACGCGCCTACCAGGAGTTGCGCGCCAATTATTTTGAAGAAATTGAACTGGCTGCCGACAAATTTGTGCAAAAACACCATATCCCGGCCAATGGCGGTGTGCCGTCAGCTTTGCTGGCAAACCTGCTGCGGGAACAATTCGGTTATACCATAGACGAGTTGGAACTTGAAAAATACAAAGAATTGCAAAGTTTGCGGTCGGTATTTAATCCGCACAAACGCCTGCTGCTGCTCAATCGCCGGCTGAATGAACGTCAACGCGCCTTTCAACTGGCGAAAGAGTCGGGATTCAATGTTTTAGATACAAAAGAGCGCCCGCTCGCCTCCAACTTGCTTCGGGTCAATTCATTTGAAGAAACCCTGAGCAACTACCAGGCGGCCTATTTTGCGGTTGCGATATTGATCAATCGCCACGCTTTTATCCGCGATATCGGCCATTTTTTCAACCAGGAAAAATGGAACGGGCAACTCCTGCTCGATCTGGTTGCAAAATACCAGGCCAGCCCCGAAGTTTTGTTTCAGCGTTTTAACGTCCTGACCCACGACTTCAGCCTCGAAAAGGTGTTTTTTCTGCGTTTTATCCACGACCTCGACCGAAACGGGTTTGATATCGACAAGGAACTTCACCTGAACCGCAGACATCAACCCCACGCTTCCGGCCTGAATGAACATTATTGTCGGCGCTGGCTTTCTTTGACCTTGTTAAACGACCTGAAAAAACAGCAGGATGCCGGCGACGCAGCGTTACATGGCGGTGCGGAGACGACCCCGAAACTGCTGACAGGTGTACAACGCGCCGCTTTTCTCGATACCCGGGAAGAATACCTTTGTATCGCAATGGCTAAACCCGGATATCCGACCGTCGGGCGCAACGTGAGTGTTACGCTGGGCGTTTTGCTCGACGACCACACCAAACAAACCATTCGTTTCTGGAACGACCCCGCCATTCAATATACCCAGGTGAACGTCACCTGCGAGCGCTGTTCCCTGAAAGATTGTACGGAACGTGCAGCACCGCCGTCCGCCGTACAAAAGCGGGATGAACGCAGGCGAATGCAGGAATTATTGGACAAACTGACCGAAAAATAATCAGATTATGATCATTGTACAGGATATACTTGTCAGCGACGATGTGGTGGAACAACAATTCGTCTGCAACCTGAACGCCTGCAAAGGGGCTTGTTGCTGGGAAGGCGATTATGGCGCCCCGCTGGAAACATCGGAATTGCCGATCCTGGATTCGATATATGAACAGGTAAAACCTTTTCTCAGTCCGGCGGGTATAGCAGTCCTCGAAAGCCAGGGGCGGTTTGTCCGGTTTGAACGAACGGAGGAATGGGTTACTCCACTCATCAATAATGGCCCCTGCGCGTATATGACGTTCGATACCCGGGGTATTGCCCAATGTGGCATCGAGCAGGCCTGGAAATCAGGCCGGGTGGATTTTCAAAAACCCGTCTCCTGCCATTTGTACCCGATCAGGGTGGAAAAAAATGAAGAAATCGGTTTCGAAGCGCTCAATTATCACGAATGGGATATCTGCTCCGCTGCGTGCGATTTGGGCAAAAGCGCACAAGTCCCTGTATATCAATTTGTAAAAGATGCGCTGATCCGAAAATACGGGCAGGATTTTTATGATGAACTGGACGGCGCTGCGCAGTTTTTAAAGTCTTCAACTTCCGGGGGCAATAACCTGAGTGATGAATGATGAATGATGAATTGAATTTGTAAAGGCCGGATTTTACGGCTCAGCCATTTTCCAGATCAACAAACGAACGGTCAGCCGATCGCGTACAACTCGCCCGATCATCCAGTCATATTTTGTATTATTGACGTCGTGCAGGTTGTTAAGCCCGTGCGAATACAGCAATTCGGGTTGTATTTTCCATTTTTTCAGCCGAATCTCCACACCCAAACCGGCATCCAGCGCCAGCCGTTCGCGTAAAAGATATAAGTTGTCCGATGTTTGCGAAGCAAAATTCCAGTCCAGGCTTCCTCCGAGCAATATGGAGCCACGTAGTGGAAAATGACCGTTCGGGTTGGTGAACACAAAATGCAAGGGCACTTCCAGGTCAACAAACCTGAAGTTTTCGGACACATTCCGTTCGAACCGTATTTTCGCCTGAAGCGAGGAGCCCGACAGGCCGGTTTGAATCGCAAATCCGCGCCCTATTTGCCAGCGCCCGAAAACGCCAAGACGTGCACCCGGCGCATGGCGCTCCGCTGCAACACGAACCTGGTCCGGCTCTCCCGTATCCAGCGACTGAATGCCCGTTAACTGGGAAACAAGGCCGGCGTCCAACCCCCAAATAAATGGACGGCTTTCCTGCTGTTGGGCCTTTAACAGGCCCGAACCAATCAAAATTACAGCGAGAAAGACTTTTTTCATATTCAGAAATTGGGAAGACGGTAAAAGTTGCGACTTTGGAGTCGCAGGAGTAAGTCTGCACGACCGGCGTATAATTTGCCCTCTGATTATGGACAATGATTTTAAGCGGGTATTTCCTTTGATGCTAATCCGCGCCGCCGGGTTGCCTCTGTTTTTTTTGGAAGAATTGAGCGCCGTGTGGCCCGAAGAATTTCCGGAAAATGAGCAGATCAGGGCGGATTTTGACGCCTTGCTGCTGCGTTTAGGCGAATCACCTTTTCGCACGGCCGTCTACAATGCCCGGAAGGTTTTTTTTCAAAAACAAAAAACGCCGCCGGAGGCATTTCACCGGCTGCTTCGACATCACGAACACATCCCGGAAGCGACGGCCCTGTTGCACCGCCTGGAGCGATTAAACGACCTGAATTCCGGCCGAACACGAAAATATCAGGAAGTTTTGCTGGAAAATTACCGCGCTCTGCAAGGGTTTGCACAACATGAAACGCTACAACGCGCCCTGCTTTTTTCCAGTCACGAATTACTCGGGCACCTGCCCGGATTCAGGGAGCGGCACCCGGAATTATTTGACAAAAAAGACCGCCGGACTGCTTTTTCCCTGCTGAAATATTTGTCCCGTGCCGTTGTAAAACCTACCCCGTTAAGCAAATTTGCCACGGTCGCCTGCCTGCGTATGAATGCCGGATCGCCGGAAAACGCCCCTTTCTGGATAAAAAGCGAGGTGACGCCCAATGTTGCCCTGCTGCCTGCACTCTACGACGTTTTGCTACAGGAACCCGCGTTTTACCGCTCTCTTTTGGTTACCCTGAACCCCTGTATTACGGCTACACGAAGGACTTCGTGGGTTTATTTCAACGGCGAACAGGAGTCTTTTCAACACCTTGAAAATCACGCAATTGCCGAACTTGTAGTGCAAATTCTGCTTTCCCGCCAACGGAAAATGCCAGCGGAAGTATTGCTTGACATGCTCGGGGTGGAAGTGAACGCCACCCGGGAACAATTGCAGGCACTTTTGTCGGACCTCGTGGATATCGGTCTGCTCGAATGGGACCTTCCGGAAAAAGGACTTTCCCGGGCTGGTGCGGCGGGCTTTATCAATACCTGGGTTTTTTGCCGCACGCCCCGGCACTTGTTGTGGAAACGGCTGCTTTGTTGCAATGGCTTCGCAGCGCCGGACGTACATTTTCCTATGTGCCCGTGCAGGAAGTGCAAGCTGCCCAGCAACAGGCCGCGCTCCGGCTTAGCAATTTTTTTCATCGTTTCGGCGGCGAAATGCCACAGATCCCGGCAGAACAAATTTTTTTCGAGGACGTGAATGAGGACGTCCGGCTGGAAATACCCGACGAAGAGGTACAACGATTGATTGGTGATCTGAAAAATTGCTGGCAGGCAAAACCCAGTCATGCCGCAACGGGTCTTCACGCCAGGGTAATCGCTTTCGGACAAGGGATATTAACTGACGGAGAATCAATTGATTTCATCACTTTTTGTGAAAAATTTTTGCAGGAAAGTTCGCACCAGACCCGGCAGGTGGAATTGCCCCGCAACGGCGGTAAAGCGGGCGCCCTGCTCCAGGTTTTTAAAAAAGAAACGGGTGAATATGGCGCTGTGGTGAACGGCCTTTTTCCCGGCGGCGGCAAATTGTTCGCCCGGTGGCTTCATCTTTTCCCGGCGGATTTTCGACAACAACTCGCAGCCTGGAACGAATCGATGGTGTTTCCCTGGCAGGGCTGGTCCAATGCCAATTTTCAACCCGTACTCTCGAATACCACACTTTCCGTTCCGGATGGAAGGATCGCAACCCAACCGGGTGGCCGGAACATGATTTTAGGAAATCTCATGGTCAGGCGGGAGAAAGGTTTGTTACAACTGGTTGATTCCGAATCGAATGAAATAGTCCGACTGACGGACCTGGGTCTTGAAGCCTCAGCATTACGCCCGCCGGTCATGCAGGTGATACAGTGTCTCGGTATGCCTTATTTTTCATTACACCCGCTTGTTCGGGAACATACTATCTGGAAAACCGGGGGTACCGGCTGGCGGTTCAGAGACCGGTTGGCGTTCCGTTCCCTGGTGTTGTTGCGCAAAACATGGGAAATTCAACCCGGTCTGGCGCACACCTGGCCGGGCAAGCCGGGAGAACCCGGCTTTTTTTATTTGATCCGGAAAAAGTTGTCGGAAATGAATGTTCCGGCACTTTTTTCGCCCGGTTTTACGGCGAAAAACCCCAGTATTTTGACCTGAACAGCCCTGTTTTTATGTATTTATTCGGCAAAATGTTGCGGCAAACGGAACACCCCGTTCTGCTCACCGAAATGTTGCCGATGCCCGACCAATGTGTAGTCCGCAAAGAAGGATTGCACGCTGCCGAATTTGTTGTTGAGTTCGAAGTATGACAACGTTTACTGCTTTTCGATGGCGTCGATCAGGCGATTGAGTTCGGCATCGGTTCCAAAATTTACTACAAGTTGCCCTTTGCCGCTTTCGCTGCGTTTCAGCGCGACTTTTGTGCCGAAAAAGGCGCTGAACTGGTCCTGAATATTGCGCAGGTGGTCGGGCAAACGTTTGTCGGCCTTGGAAATTTTGCCTTTTCTGTCCTCGTTGTAACCGGAAATGATCTTTTCAACCGCGCGCACGGAGAGGTCTTCTTCGATGATCTGGCGGCACAACGCATTTTGCAGGGAAATATCGTCGACAGCCGCCAATGCACGGGCATGTCCCATCGATATTCTGCGGTCGCGGATAGCATCGGTGACATATTGCGGCAGGTTGACTAATCGCAGGTAGTTGGTCACGGTACTTCTTTCCTTTCCCACGCGCCCGGCAATCTGATCGTGCGTCAGTTTGTAATCCGCCGCAAGCCGGCTGTAAGAAATCGCCACTTCCATAGCGTTCAGGTCCTCGCGCTGGATGTTTTCGATCAGCGCCATTTCCAGCAGTTCCTGGTCGTTGGCGAGGCGTACATAGGCCGGAATTTCGGCCAGGCCGGCTAATTTTCCGGCGCGGTAGCGGCGTTCTCCGGATATGATCTGGTAGGCTTTGTCGTGCATACGCCGCACGGTAATCGGCTGGATGATGCCGTGCACCTTGATGCTGGAGGCCAGTTATTCCATGGCTCTTTCGTCAAAATCGCGGCGGGGTTGCTCGCGGTTTGCCTCCACGTAGTCGATAGGCAGCATGATCACGTTGGTGGCCAGTTCACGAACCACTTCATGCGGGTTTTCCTGGATGGCTTTTTCTGCAACCCGGCTGTTGCGGTGAATGATGGTTTCGAAAACATAATCATTGGAGCTGTTGCGCACTTCCTCCACGATGGCGTTGGCAAGTCGCAAACGGCTGTCGTACATGGAAATAAGCAAACCTTCGACCTGCAAATCGGGGTTATAGCCTTGTTTCACCAGCGCGATGGTGTTTTTCAGTTTGGCCAAACCCTCAAAAGAGAACATTTCACATTGCACCGGGATCAGCACCGTATCGGCGGCTACGAGGGCATTGACCGTGATAAGGCCCAGCGAAGGCAGGCAATCGATAAAGATATAATCATATTCATTGCGCAGTTCGCTGATCACGCTGCGAAGAATATACTCCCGGTTGTTTTTGTTGGCCAGTTCGAGGTCGGCGCCTACGAGGTCGATGTTTGACGGCAGCAGGAACAGGTTGGGTGTTTCCGTTGCAATAATCGCCTCGTGCGGGTTGGCGTCATGCACCAGGCAATCGTAGAGGCTTACTGATTCCGAGGTGTCCGGCTGACCGACCCCGGAGGAGGCGTTGGCCTGCGGATCGGCGTCGATGAGGAGAACCTTTTTCTCCAGGATTGCCAGGGAAGCGGCCAGGTTAATGGCAGTGGTGGTTTTGCCTACGCCACCTTTTTGATTGGCAATGGTGATGACTTTGCCCATGTTTTTCAGCATATGATTGGAGTCCTTTGAGGGTTTAAAATGGTGGTTTATAGTTCAAGAGTTTCTCCTATTTTCATCAAAATCAGTTCTTTGCGATTTTCTTCAAAAGTCGCGATGGCTTCTTTGTGGTCGATTTTGGTAAACCCGAACGTATCGAAATGGCACCCGATAATGCGGTTGCAGCGGATAAAATCCGAGGCAAGGAGCGCGTCGGCATAATCCATGGTAAAATTGGAACCGACGGGCAGGATGGCAGCATCGAGGGTGGGGCACATCATTGGAATGAGTTGCATATCCATCGTGAGGGCGGTGTCGCCGGCCACATACAAGACACCATCGGCCGAATCAATCACAAACCCTGTGGGTTCGCCGGCCGGCATACCGTCGGGAAAAACGCTGCTGTGTATGGCCTGCACCATTTTCAGCCGGCCAAAATCGAAGGTCCACCAACCGCCTTTATTCATCGGATGGGTGCGCAGCCCCTTGGCGCTGTAGTAGGCGCTGATCTCCCAGATCGCTATAATCAGGGCTTCCGGGTTATTGTGCGCCACGGTTTCCAGGTCGCCGATATGATCCTGGTGGGCGTGTGTGGGCAGAATGTAGTCGCAACGGATCGAATTCACATCCAAACCCGTCGCCAGCGGATTGCCGTTGACGAAAGGATCGAACAGCAGTCGTTTGCCGCCGGTTTCGACCAAAAAACAGGAATGACCGTAATAGGTGATTTTCATGTGTTATTCTCTTTGAACGCAGGCAAAGATAGGGGGGCATGAAACATTGCGTGGAACATTGGGCGCAGAAGTTATCCTCCATTTTTCCACAGGTTGCTAACATTCGGTTCGGGTACGCTCCGGCAGGTTACTTTTGTCTCAAACTGTGCAGTTTTATGAAGATATTGACCATAATTCACTCTTTTTTGAACAAATGGCGATTTTTTTTGCCGGCTATGTGCCTGCTTTTTTCCTGCCGACATGCAGCGCCGGAGTCCGATACCCGAAGTTCTTTCCGATATAACCAACATAATCCCGTCACTTCACTTGATCCGGCCTTTGCCCGCACACAAAATAACATCTGGGTCGTGGATTGCCTGTTCAACGGCCTTTTACAACTCGACGACCAGTTGCTGGTACAACCCTGCATCGCCAAACGCTGGGATATTTCGGCGGATGCGTGCACTTACCGGTTTGTGCTGCGCGACGACGTTTATTTTCACAACAACGAATCTTTTCCGGGCGGCAAAGGCCGCAAAGTGGTCGCGGCAGACGTGGTGTATAGTTTTCAACGCCTTGTCGACGATTCCTGGCCCAAACCCGGCTCCTGGATTTTTAAAGACCGGGTGGCCGCCGACTCCGCCTTTGTCGCTGAAAACGATTCCACCTTCGTTTTAAGGTTGAACGAACCTTTTCAACCCATGCTCCAGATTCTGACCATGCAGTACGCGAGTATTGTTCCCCGGGAAGCCTGTGAATATTACGGCCGCGATTTTCGGCGCCATCCTGTCGGCACAGGGCCGTTTCAGTTCAAAATCTGGGCTGAAAATCAGGCACTTGTACTCCTGAAAAACCAGAATTATTTTGAAAAAGACAGCGCCGGAATGCGCCTTCCATACCTCGATGCCGTAAAAACAACCTTCCTCGGCGACCGGAAAACGGCTTTCCTGGAATTTAAAAAAGGCAATCTGGATTACTTTTTCGGCCTCGAAAGTTCGTATATCAACGAATTACTGACGCCGGAAGGTGAATTGCAACCCGCTATGAGCCGGGATTTTTTCTTTTTAAAAAACCCGTATCTGAATACCGAATACCTCGGAATTCGAATGGATAGCCAGCCGGTTAAAAATTTGCAAATCAACCCGTTACAGTTAAAAAAGATCCGGCAGGCGCTTAATTACGGCCTGGATCGCCGCCAAATGCTCCGGGCTTTGCGCAACAATGCCGGCCGACCGGCAAGTTCCGGTTTTTCACCACGCGGCCTTCCTTCTTTTGATGACCGGGCCGTTCCGGGCTACCGGTATGACCCCGCCCTTGCATCCCGGCTCCTGGAAGAAGCAGGATTTCCCGGGGGCGAAAACCTGCCGGTGATCACCCTCCTGTGCAACCAGGAATACCTGGATTTATGCACCTTTATTACAAGGCAATGGGAGGACCTGGGTATAAAGGTCAGGCTGGAGTCGATGGAAACGGCGCTTTTGCGCGAACGGATGCGCAACGGGCAAGCGCCTTTTTTTCGCGCGTCCTGGATTGCCGATTACCCGGATGCGGAGAGTTTTTTTACTTGTTTTTATTCCAAAAACACGGCGCCGCCTAATTATACCCGATTCAAACACAAGGGTTTCGACCAGTTGTACGAAACGTCTTTAAAAGAAACAAATGCCGAAAAACGATACGAACTCTACCGGGAGATGGATAAAATTCTCATCGAAGAAGCGCCGGTTGTTTTTCTGTTTTATGACGAAACGGCCCAGTTTGCCTCGAAAAAATCTCCGGCCTTCCCAAAACGCCATCAACTTGTTGTCGCTGAAAAGGGTTAAAAAAGGTAACTATGTGCGAGGAACCAATTAATTGATAGTATTATCTGAGGCAGCATTTCATCGCTATGTAAAAATATAACGTTGTTGATTATCAGAAGATTATTCATCTGATGACTCCGAGTCATCGGATGAATAGGTCCGGCAATGGCTCATTGGGTGTAAAGGCATTCGGATAGGTATCGGGTGTGCCGACTTCGATTTTGATCGTCTTCTTTTTCAAATCACAAACGCCGTTTTTCCCTTCACGAATCACGAAAAACGTGCCGTTATCCGGATAACAAACGCGACCGGGCGTCATCGTATCGGACACTCCGCCGGGTGTTGATAATGAATAGATTACGCCGCTTGTGTTTCCAATTAAAGTGATGTCGATACAATTCCCCGGGCAAATGCTGCTATCGGAAACCGAAAAATCGAGGTCGATCGGCATACAAACATCAAGGACCTCCGGGACAACATCGGCGGCGCCAACGAGGGTGTTTAGCGGTAAAAAACCACCCAGAGCGTTGGGGGTGAAGGATTCCGTTACCGGGGAAACGTCTTTTACGGTCAGGTCTGCCGTGGCGGGGCAGCATTCGGAAAGTGGAATAAGCCCTTCCGTGCCGACCCGTGTGATATAAAAATCTTCGTCTCCATTCATAACGGACGACCCGGCAGCGACAAAACCTCCGTTTACCGGGATTACTTTGCGGAAAATAGCCCGTTCGCCGCCGGTTTTGTATTCGTATTTCCAAAGCAGGTCCCCGTTTTGGGCAATTTTCATCAATACGGCCTTGCTGCCCAGGCTGTTATCCTTGTTGGCGGCGGAAATTACGAACTGGTCGCCCGGAATGGACAAAACATCGATGGCGGCAATATCCAGGTCGGGCAATTCATAGGTTCTGGACCATTTTATGTCACCGGCGCTGGTCACCCGGATCAACCACACCTTGTCGTATTCAAAAAGCGGACTGATGGTATGCCCTGCCAGGAGCAAATCGCTGCTGTTGGCGAACGGGGCGAGTGATGAAAATTCCTCGATAATATTTCCGGTCCGGTATCTCCGGCCCCAAAGTACCGAACCGTTGGGGCCGATTTTGGTCAGCAACCCGTCGGGATTGAGGTCAGCGTCGGCGGAATAACCGGCGCAGTAGATAAAACCCTGGTCGTCCTCCCAGCACTTGCCGATTGAATCGTCGCCTGCGTCGCCGAAATTGGCCGACCAGGCCACATCGCCGTTTTCATTAATTTTTACCGCAAACGCATTTAATAAAGAAGTAGATTCGGTTTGCCCGGTCAACAAGTAACCGCCGGCGGCGAGGGGCAATATTTTGTGCAAAGCGCTAAAAACAGAAGAGGTTTTAACCCAAATTACGTCGCCGTTGCCGGAAATTTTCATCCAGCCGCCGACTATCGATGCAGATGCACCTGTGTTGTAAATGACCAAAAAATTGCCATCCGTGGTTTTTTGGATATCCCGGGCAATCGCAGCTTCGTTGTCGGAGTAGGTTTTTGACCATAAAATATTGCCCTGATTGTTGATTTTTTGAATCCACATTTTTTCCGAGCCGGCAGGCCCCGTGCTGCCCGCGAGCAAAATATCGCCGTTGGGCAAGGACTCGACGGCAAATCCTTTATCGGAAAAGCCCATATTGTAGGTTCGCTGGAAATAATCCTGGGAGGAGAGCCGGTTGGTAAAAAAACAGGCAATCAGCAGGGGAGTCAGGAGTTGTAGTTGTGTCATGTGTTCGTGGTTTTCCACAAAAATAGGCAGCAGCGCCCAACTCTGGCAGGAATTAACTTTCAACCGCTACCGGTCGTTTGGGTCGGAGGCTTCGGTAGGTTTCCAGCAAACGTTTGCCCACTTCCCGGTTGTCGTAATGCGCACAGCAGAACGCCCGCGCTTTGTGGCCCATATTTTCCAATCCGCCGCCTTGTGCGTAACACCAGCGGATGGCGTCTGAAAATGATTGCGGCGTATCGGCGAGCAAACACTCCTTGCGATGGCCCGCATCGATGCCTTCCATGCCGACGCTGGTGGACAGCACGACCTTGCCGCAAGCCATCCCTTCGAGTATTTTGGCGCGCATACCGCCGCCGGAAAGCAGGGGCACCACCATGATGGAATGGCGGTTTAAAAAATCAGGCGAACTGGGCACCTCCCCGTGAAAAACCACCCGCTCCACCTTCAGTTGTTGCAGCCAGCGCGGCGCGGTGCGGCCCGCAACATGAAAAGTGAGTTCGGGAAAAGACGGCGCCAGCACGGGTGTCCAGACTTCTTCGAGGAACCATTTTAAACCTTCCAGGTTGGGCATCCAATCCAGAGAACCGATAAAAGACAAACTCAGGGGTTGACTGAAACTGGAAAAATCGGCCTCGTAATCGCGGCAATCAAGGCCGATTGGAGTGACTGCGGTTGGCTTTTTTAATCCAAGTTGCCGGAATTGCGCCATGTCGCGTTCACTGATGCCAATCACCAGGTCATATTCGTTGAGGTGTTCGACTTCATATTGTTTCAAACGTGGAGTGATTTTTTGTAAATACCACTTTTTCAAGGGGTTGGAATTGCCGGCAACCCGTTCCCATATCTCATGCTCTACATTGTGCGCCCGCAAAGCGATCAGCGCGGAAGAATATTTCCGGATAACCGGAATAAACGGCGTGAGATATAGGGATTCCAGTTGTATCACGTCGAATTGTTGTTCCTGAAGAATTTGCGACAATTTTTGAGCAAATTCCTCATCGGCGAAACGCTCTACATGGTAGGATTTATCCGTAAACAAATTGAAAAACGCATCCATCGGCCGTATCCGGTTATCCACATAAACGGTATGGATGTCGGAGTAATGGCCAAAATCGGTCGGCAGCATGCTGGTATCGAACCAGTGTTTGCTGGTATTCATGGCGAGCAGCGTCACGTCGCTACCCAAATCCGCCAGCGCCCTGGCGAGATAGGTGCTCGCAATGGCTGCCCCGTCTTTCAGGGGCCAGGGGAATTTGTTACACAGTTGCAGGATTCGCATAAAAGCAGGTTTCCGGTTTTGATTAACAGGTTTTTGGAGAAAAATTTCTTTTCTGAAAGGTTTTTTGCAGGCGCCATAATTCGGTACGGTACGGTTCGAACCTTTTTTCAGACATTTGCCGCATGGTACTCAAAGCCAACAACATCCACAAATCCTTTGGCACACTGGAAATCCTGAAGGGGGTTAACCTGGAAATCCGGCAAGGTGAAATAGTCAGCATCGTCGGAAAATCCGGCGCCGGCAAAAGCACCCTGTTGCATATTCTCGGCACCCTCGACTCCGCTGACGGCGGCGAACTGAATATTCGGAATACGCGCATCAAAAATTTAACTGCCAGGCAACTGGCTTCATTTCGAAACCGGCATATTGGCTTTGTTTTTCAGTTTCATCACCTGCTGCCGGAGTTTTCGGCGCTGGAAAACGTGTGTATTCCCGGTTTTATCGCAAAAAAACCGGAAAAGGATGTGAAACAAAGGGCGGAGGAATTACTCACTTACCTTGGTCTCTCCGACCGGTTGAGCCACAAACCCACAGAACTCAGCGGCGGGGAACAACAACGTGTTGCCGTTGCCCGGGCGCTGATTAACCAGCCGGATATTATATTTGCCGACGAGCCGACGGGCAATCTGGACAGCATGGCTTCCCAGGACTTGCACAAACTCATTCGCCAACTCAGAGATGACTACGGCCAGGCTTTTGTCATCGTTACACATAATAAAGAACTTGCCGATCTTTCGGACCGCTGTCTTGAAATGAAAGACGGTCTTTTGATCTGACGTTGAATGAATAAAACCACGAGTCATTCAACGTTTCAATCCTTGAAACGTCCATGCGCCTGATTCTGCTGCTTCTGTTGATAATTTTTGCCGGGTGCGCTGCTCCGGGCAAACAAAACGACCTGCAACAAGCGGTCAAATTTGCCGAACGACCCAAAAACATCATCCTGCTGATCGGCGACGGTATGGCCTTGTCACAGGTGTCGGCGGGCATTTACTGGATCGGAACGGGCAAAACTTCCTTCGAAAAGTTTCCCGTGGTCGGTTTTCACAAAAGCCATTCGTGCGACGACCTCGTGACGGACTCCGCGGCCGGCGCTACTGCGTTTTCATGCGGACAAAAAACCACCAATGGCATGATCGGCATGATCGCGCCGGATAACAAACCCTGCCGCACCATCCTGGAGGACCTCGACGCCCGCGGCCTTGCAACGGGTATGGTAGTGACCTGTTCGGCGCCGCACGCCACTCCCGCGTCCTTTATTGCCCACCGGGAAATCCGGGCTTTTACCGAAGAAATAGCACTCGACTACCTGAAAACCCCACTCGATTGTTTTATCGGCGGCGGAGAACACTATTTTAACGACCGCCCCGACAAACTTGACCTGGAAGATTCACTCCGGCAACGCGGTTATGTGATCCGCCGCGGCACCTCCCTGCGCGGTTTGCCGCTGGACGGCTCCGCCCCGTTTATGCTCTTTACAGCCGATCGTGAGCCGCCGACCGCCTCTGCCGACCGGAAATATTTGCCTGCGGCAACCCGCAACGTGTGCGAGTATTTGAAAAAACGGAGCGATAAAGGTTTTTTTCTCATGGTGGAAGGCAGCCAGATCGATTGGGCCTGTCACGCAAACGACCGCAACTGGCTCCGCGCGGAATTATTCGATTTTGACCGAACCATCAAGGAAGCGCTTGAATTTGCCGATATGGACGGCGAAACGCTGGTTATTGTCACCGGCGATCATGAATGCGGCGGCCTTGCTCTTACCGAAGGACCCTCCCGGCGCGAATTCAAACCCGTGTTTGCAACACGCCTCCATACCGCCGCCCTCGTGCCGGTTTTTGCATACGGACCGATGGCTGAAGTCTTTAACGGCTTGTATGACAATACGGAAATATATAAAAAAATGTGGTCGGCTTTGGGAGTCAGATAAAAGAAATAGTGTCACCTATTGGCATCCGAGGGTGTGTATTTTGTTCGTACCTTTGCGTGCCCTCCCATTTAAACACCTTTAAATTTCGAAAATTTGCCACTCATTAAATCTATTTCCGGCTTTCGGGGCACCATTGGAGGCCGACCGGGTGAAAATCTGACCCCGCAGGACATTGTTGAATGCACTGCCGCATTCGGTCAGTGGGTAATTCATACAACGGGCAACCCCAAAATGGTGATCGGCCGGGATGGCCGCATTTCCGGCGACATCGTCAGCGCATTGGTAATCAACACTTTGCGAGGAATGGGTATTTCTGTCGTCGACCTCGGTTTGAGTACAACACCTACCGTGGAAATCGCCGTTCCGGAGGAACAGGCGGGTGGTGGCATCATTATTACGGCAAGTCACAATCCGAAAGAATGGAATGCCTTAAAACTCCTGAACCACAAAGGGGAGTTTATCAGCGGGGCTGACGGCGAAAAGGTGCTGGAATACGTGGCTTTGAAAAACGTGGAATACGCGACGGTAGACAAACTCGGCACCTATCGAACAGACAACTCTTATCTCCAAAAACATATTGATAAAATTATTAATCTTTCGCTGGTTGACGTGGAAGCCATCCGGGCCAAAAAATTCCGGATCGTGCTGGATGCCATTAATTCCACCGGGGCCATTTTTGTTCCGCCCTTGCTCGAAAGCCTTGGCTGCAAGGTAACCGTGCTCAACGGCGAAGTAAACGGCCAGTTTGCCCACAATCCTGAACCCCTGAAAGAACATCTCGGGCAGTTGTCCACGGAAGTGCGCATGCAAAAGGCACATCTTGGCATTGCAGTCGACCCGGACGTGGACCGGCTTGTGTTTATGTGTGAAGACGGGGAATTATTCGGCGAAGAATACACGCTGGTTGCCGTGGCCGATTATGTGCTCTGCAAACGCCCGGGCAACACCGTGTCGAATTTGTCGAGCACCCGCGCCTTGCGCGATGTGACCACCAAATACGGCGGGCAGTACCATGCAGCAGCCGTTGGAGAAGTGAATGTGGTGGAAAAAATGAAAGCCGTAAACGCGGTTATCGGCGGAGAAGGGAACGGCGGCGTCATTTTACCGGAACTGCACTACGGCCGCGATGCTTTGGTAGGTATTGCTTTGTTTCTCAGCCATTTGGCCAATTGTGGAAAACAAATTTCAACACTTCGCAAAACATACCCGGATTACCAGATGTCAAAAACCAAACTGGAGCGCACGCCGGATATCAACCTGGATAAGATTTTTATTGCCCTTCGCGACAAATACCGCAACGAACAAATCAACACCGAAGACGGTTTGAAGATCGATTTTGACAGCGGATGGGTGCATCTCGGCCCTTCCAATACCGAGCCGATCATCCGGGTTTATTCGGAAAGTAATTCGATCGTGGTGGCTGAAAACTTGGCAAAAAAGATCATCCAGGATATTCAGTCGCTTCGGTGACCGCGCCCCGGACGCCATTTGTATACAAATAAGACCTTCCCAGCCATGTTACGCGTCTATTTTGACAATGCCGCCACCACCCCCATTTCCGAAGAAGTGATCGACGCCATGTTGCCCGTATTGCGCGGCCAGTATGGAAATCCGTCCAGTATCCACGCCGAAGGCAGGAGTGTGCGGGCAGTGGTGGAAAGCGCCCGGAAAATCGTGGCGCAATGTATCGGCGCCAGCACGGCGGAAATATTTTTCACTTCCGGCGGCACTGAAAGCAACAACATGGCCATTAAATGTGCCGTGCGCGACCTCGGCGTTCGCCGCATCATTTCCAGCCCGACGGAACACCACTGCGGCCTGCACGCCATCGAAACGGTGGAAAAAAACAACGGCGTCGAGGTGGTCTGGCTGCCGGTTGATCATCTCGGTCATATCGATATGGCTGTTTTGGAAAAAAATCTGTCTGATAGTACAGGGATAAAAACTCTGGTGTCGCTGATGCACGCCAATAATGAAATCGGTACCATGACGGACCTGCAGCAGGTGTCGCAACTCTGCCGGCAATACGGCGCCCTGTTCCACACGGATACGGTGCAAACCATCGGGCATTTTCCAATCAACGTGCAACAAACACCCGTAAACTTCCTTTCGGGCGCGGCCCATAAATTCCACGGCCCCAAAGGTGTCGGCTTCATTTATATCAACCAGGAGTCACCAATCAAACCGTTTATCGACGGCGGAGCACAAGAGCGGAATATGCGTGGCGGCACGGAAAACGTATACGGAATTGTCGGTTTGGCCAAAGCCCTTGAATTGGCTTCGGCGGAAATGGGCGAGCGCACCGCGCACATCATCGAAGTGCGTAATTACCTGAAAGAGCGACTGTTAGAAACATTTGATGATATTTCTTTTAACGGCGACTACGACGGAAAATGCCTGTATACAGTACTCAATGTCTCCTTTCCGCCATCCCCCAAAAACGAATTATTGCTGCTCAGCCTCGATATTGCCGGGGTTAGCGCTTCCGGCGGCAGCGCCTGTTCGAGCGGCGCCGAAAAAGGCAGCCACGTGCTGACGGCGATCGGTGCAGCCCCCGAACGCAAAAGTATCCGATTCTCTTTTTCGCACTACAACACCAGGGAGGAAGTAGATTTTGTCATCGAAAAATTGAAGTCGATCCTGCCCGAGCGGGTAATGATTGAAAGTATGGCCGCGAAATAAGGGTATTGACCGTTATCGTTCCAACCAGCCTTTATTTTATGCGACTTTTCTGTTTGTTACTTTTGGTGGGATGTTTCTCACAGGCTTTTGGCCAGAAAATGCTGCTGCTCGAACGAGCCAACCGCGCCAAAACCACCAAAATTTATATCGGCGAAACACTGCACTACCGCATCGCGGGTGATGAAAACTACTGGTATCAACGCGCAATTACGGACATGCTCCCCGAATCGAACACCCTGTTACTCGACAATTTTGTGGTTAAACTGAGCGACATCGACGAACTGAAGATGCACAGGAAGCCGATCATTCGTATCACGGGCGGCGCTGTGTTCGCTTTTGGCGCAACCCTTTCGCTGGCAACCACCGTGGCGGCATTGTACCGCGACAAGGATACCAATTACGGCGCTTTATACGCAACAGCGGCAGGTTCTTTGGGCGTGGGTTTTCTCCTGAATACCAAAAGGACCCTGAAAATGGGCAATAAACATCGTTTGCGACTGATCGAGATCAAATTTCAACAACCGGGGAATTAAATTAAATCGCCGTTTTCGCCCCTTTTTCCGTCCTTGGCGCAAATTTTCATCGTATGAAAAATCGTACCGTATGGCGATTGGCGGCAGGGCTGTTCTCCGTCCTCGTTCTGTACCTTGCCGTGATTTTTGTACACGGCTGGCTTTCCGACTGGCAACCTGCAGAGCAGCCCACTACGCTGGCGCCCACTCAAAATTCGACACAAGCGGTAGTCGCCGACAGCGTTGTCCAACTGCTGATCTGGAATGTGGGTTATGGCGGCCTGGGCGCCGAATCCGACTTTTTTTACGATGACTCGGGCATATGGTATTCCGGCAGCAGTATGATCCGTTCGCCACGCCCGCTGGTGGAGAAAAACCTGCGCGGGGCCGTGGATTTTTTAAAAAATACGCGGGCCGATTTTTTCCTGTTGCAGGAAGTGGACCTGGAATCGGACAGAAGTTACCGGATCCGGCAGTACGAGGAGTATGTAAAGGCTTTGCCCGGTTTTTCGGCCACTTTTGCCGAAAATTACAAGTGCGACCGGGTGCCGATTCCCCTGTTGGAACCCTGGCAACCTTACGGGAAAGCATTGTCAGGGCTCGGAACCCTGAACCGGTACCAACCCTCTGAATCGACACGATACCAATTGCCCGGCAAGTACCCCATGCCCGACAGGATGTTTCAACTCGACCGCTGCGCCGCCCTGCACCGCTTTCCAACCAGCCGGGGAAAAGACCTGGTGGTGATCAATATTCATAATTCGGCATACGACCCGGGCGACAAGATCAAGGCCATTCAGTTGCCCTATTTGCGCGATCTGGCGCTGTCCGAGTATAAAAAAGGAAATTATGTGGTACTCGGCGGCGACTGGAACCAATGCCCGCCCCATTTCCGCTTCGATTCCTTTATGCCGGGCAATACACAGGGCTACCAACAGGGCAATATTCCGGCGGATTTTTTTCCGGAAGACTGGGCTTATGCGTATGACCCGACCACCCCGACCAATCGAAAAGCGCGTGATCCGTATGTAAAAGGCAAAACATTCGAAACATTGATCGATTTTTTCCTCGTTTCTCCGAATGTCCGGATCAAAACCGTGAAAGGTATTCCGCAGGGTTTTCAGTTTTCGGACCACCAGCCCGTTTGGATGGAGGTGGAAATGTTATGACGGGTTTTTACCCGGTTTCCGGATTTTGAATAAAAAACCCGCCAGAAAAAGGCCGTATTGTTCAAATTCACGTTCCGCTTGACGGAATTGAGCCGATTGGCGCCGCAGGGCAGGGTAGAGAAGGCTCCTGAGTTTGCCCGAAAGTGTATATATTTTTGCAAGCAACAATTTCAGATTCGGCTTGAATACCAGGGCGTTAGGGGTGTTTGCCAGAGGCCAAATCCGTTCCACCAGAAAACCGGTATGCAGGCACAGCGATACCCAATCCTCCGGAAACGGGAAACGTTCATTGGCCTGTGGAATACCAAAAAGCCGGATGCATTGCCGGTTGATCGCGCGCTGCGTCTCCGGCGTGATGTGTTCGCGCCACAACGACTCGTTGAGCAGCAGCAGTCCTCCGGGCTCCAGCACCCGGAAAACCTCCGAAAGAATCAGCGGAATGGAATCTCCGGGCAAAAACGCCAGTACGGACTCGGCGTAAACGGCTGAAAAAAAATGATCCGGAAAAGGCAATGCTGTTTCGGATTGCAGCAGTGAAAGGCGAATGCCGTTCACCTGGCAAAACGCCAGCCGTTTTTGGGCCGCAGCCAACATTTTTGCCGATCGTTCCACACCATATAACTCAAACCCGGGATGCCGCGCGGCGAGGTCCACCAGGGTTTGGCCGGTCCCGAAACCCAGTTCCAGTATCTTGCCTTCTTTCCGCGCTGCGAGTTCGTCTAACAACAAACCGGTCGCCCGCACGCCGGTGGCATGAAGATACGGCCGGCGTGTCCGGGCATAAAATTCGAGTATTTGGTTCATGCCGGATCTTTCAACGGGAGATTTTCTCCGGGAGCAAGGTAAGGCTCTTCCTTAATGTGGCGGCGGACGCCCGGGAATGTTGGAAAAAAGAAATCCCGCCCCGTAAATTCTCCGGTAGCGGGCCTACCTTTGCGCCTTCTTTTTAAAATTCCAATCTCCGTTCACTTTATATATCGCTATGCAACTTCGTTCCGCGCTCATCTCCGTGTATTCGAAAGAGGGACTCGAACCTATTATTCGCCGTTTACATGAACTTGATGTTCAATTATTTAGCACCGGCGGCACTCAAAACTACATTCAAAAACTGGGTATCCCGGTTACCCCGGTAGAATCGCTGACCGGCTATCCGAGCATCCTCGACGGCCGGGTAAAAACCCTGCACCCTGCCGTATTCGGCGGACTGCTGGCGCGCCGCGAGCCGGAACACCTGGCCCAATTGCAGGAGTACAATATTCCGGAGATCGATTGTGTGATCGTTGACCTTTATCCATTTGAAGATACGGTTGCGGCCACCAGCGACCCGGCAGAAATCATCGAAAAAATCGACATCGGCGGGGTGTCTTTGATCCGTGCGGCGGCCAAAAACTGGAAAGACGTGGTGGCAGTGGCGAGTAAGGAGGAATACAGGCTCTTCCTCGACCTGTTAAACGAACAAAACGGCGAGTTTTCGGCGTACAATTGCCGGGAATTTGCCCGCCGCGCCTTTAAAGTCACTTCCAATTACGACGTGGCCATCTTCAACTGGTTCAATGAAGGCACGGCCGATATTTCCTTCAAATATTCCATTCACCGGTCCGATATACTGCGGTATGGCGAAAACCCACACCAGTCGGGCGTGTTTTTTGGCGATTTTGAAAAGGTATTCGACAAACTGAGCGGCAAAGCCATTTCCTACAACAACCTGGTCGATATCGACGCCGCCGTGCAACTCATGCGTGAGTTCCAACTCGGCAAACCGGCCTTTGCCATTTTAAAACATACCAATGCCTGCGGCGTGGCCCGCCGTCATACGGTGCTGGAAGCCTGGCAAGCGGCCCTCGCCTGCGATACCACCTCGGCGTTCGGCGGTATTTTTATCACCAACACAAAAGTGGATTTGGCAACGGCCCAAGAGATCAATAAACTCTTCTACGAAGTACTGATCGCGCCGGATTTTGAGCCGGCGGCGCTGGACCTGCTGAAAAAGAAAGAGCAACGTATCTTGTTGAAAATCAAAAACT
The DNA here is from genome assembly GCA_016713985.1 of Lewinellaceae bacterium. Taxonomy (GTDB): domain Bacteria; phylum Bacteroidota; class Bacteroidia; order Chitinophagales; family Saprospiraceae; genus M3007. Next base: position 142,406 of record JADJOD010000011.1, read on the forward strand.
TTGAAGTTGGAAAACGAACATTTCGCAGCCTTTTGAACGGCGTGGTGGAACAGGATGCCGACCTCAAGACCGAAACGGAGGCTGATTTAAAAACGGTGACCAAACGTGCGCCCACACCCAAAGAAGTGGGCGAATTGTTGTTTGCCGCCAAATGTTGCAAACACCTGAAATCGAACGCCATCGCCCTGATCAAAGAGCGCCAGTTGATCGGCATGGGCTGCGGCCAGCCCAGCCGGGTCGATGCGCTGAAACAAGCCATCGCAAAAGCAAAATCATTCGGATTTGACCTGAATGGGGCAGTTATGGCTTCCGACGCTTTTTTTCCTTTCCCGGATTGTGTGGAAATTGCGCACGAAGCGGGCATAACAGCGGTCATTCAACCCGGCGGCTCCATGAAAGATCAGGATTCGGTTGATGCCTGCAACAAACACGGCATGGCTATGGTGGTGACGGGGGTGCGGCATTTCAGGCATTAAAAACCTGAAATGCCGTATAAATTGAAAACGGGATTTACATTTTCACCCATTTTGTTGTTGCATGCAAACCATCTGAGGCCACTTCCACAAAATAGATTCCGGGTGGTAAATTCGCAAATCCGGATAAAGCAAGGTGATTTTCCCCTGTTTCGAGGCGGGTCTGCATGGAAACTACTCTGCCCTGCAAACCGCAAACTTTTAACTCCGCCATCGTTTCTTTTGCAGCAAACAGGTGCAAATATGCCTGTTCACGAGAGGGATTCGGTTCAATTTTCAGACTTGAAACACCGGATTCCTGCGGTTCAAGCGCCGCCACACTTGGATCAATCACGCTGATACGAACCCGCCGGATGTTTTCCCGGAATACATCGACCTGCGGGATGATCACCAAATCATCCGCCTGAACGGTCGTTTGGCCGCTTTGAAGGGTGCCGCCCGTGGCCACATCCTTCACCGACCAGTTGAGTAGTTTGCCGCTTACCGGTTTAAACTGTTTGGGTTTTCGGATTGCTACGTCGGCAGTCAGGGCGTTTACCGGGCAATTGTCATGGGCAAAGGGGGCGCCCGATTCCAGCCAGGCGACAACCGACCATCCTGCCGGCAAATCGGCGATATTATCGGAATCCCAGCGGTGATAACCTCCCCAGGTGCCCCAGTCGTCGCCTACGCCGGAAATGCCGGTGCCGGGTGTGCCGTCGCCCGGGTCGTTGTTTGCCGGATCGAGCCAGTGGTTGAAAAAAGCGGGGAACGATACGTCAGAACGGAAATGATCTTCTTCATAGGCGATATCGTCCACCATGGTTTGTTGTGTGACCGCGTTGCCGTTGATCCAGTGATCGTTGTAATCCGGGCCGGTGTCGGGGCCGTGGGAGCGTTCGCTCCAATAGAGTTGCGCTCCCCAGCCAAGTGAATCGGCAGTATGAAATTGTTCAACTACATATGCATCCCAGGACGCCCCGCTTTGTGTGTCATTCTTCCCTTCAAAAACCCGCAAAAGTGGAAGATCGCGTTGACTGGACAAGCGGTATTCGAGGTTCATAACACGGGAGTAACCAATAACTTGCCCGTCATAACCCTTCAGATTGGTTGGGAAATTGAGCACGCTCGGGCCAAAAATTACATCGATCAAAGCCGGTGGGTCATCTTCCTGAAAACCATTGTTCAAAATGGTGGCTGAGGCATAATGGTCCGGAAAAGCCTTGGCCAGCATAGTTGAACCCTTTGACCCCATGCTGTGACCATTGATATTGATTCGGTTGCGGTCAACATTAAAGTTGCGAATGAGCCATTCGTCGATCCAGATATAGCGGCGTTGGGTGTAGTTCACGATGGTATCCGTGGCGACCGGCGCATCACCCGTGAAAGGATCATAATTTTTCCGCCAGCCAAAATGCCGCGAAACGCCCTCAAAACCGCTGTAATAAGTCAGTAACTTGCCAAAAAGATCGTCGTTGTGCGCCAGTAATATACCTTTTGCCGGGTTGAGGCGAATATCCGTCCGGCTACCCGCAAGGGATTGCCGCGCGGTACCTCCGCCGCCATGCAGCCAAATGCTGAGCGGAATGCCGCCGGTGGTGTCGAGGCCAATCGGCGCGCTGACCAGGAATAAACTGGGCATTCCGTTTTTTGCAGCATTGGCCATGACGGGAAAATCGGGGCGGTTTTCCCAGTGATTTTGCCGGCCATCGGCCCACATGTAAAAGGCAAAACAGGCATAATCAGAGTTAAACGGTGAAATGAATGTTTTTTGCAAATGGCATTCCACCGGGTCGCCCGAAGGATTGTATTGAAATGAAACTGCTGATACTGTGATATTTATGCCCGGCGACACGGTTGTTTCACCCCCAGGCCACTACGGCAAAAAACAAAGCGCCTGCCTGGTGCGGTGTGGCGACGAACAAGGCTTCATTGCCGGCCAATTGATAAATGCCCCCGTTCCCGTCGGGGATTCGGTAGGTGGCGGCGGAATCTACCTGCTCGCGGAGCGCCCCCGGGCCGTATTCTTCCTTAAAAAGCCGCCCGACCAGCGTGGCGTTCGCCGTATTGGTGAAGGACGTGGGTTTGGCGTATACGGCAAAGGTCTCCGGAAAAGGCGCCGATGCTTCCCAGACGATCCATACCTGCCCGTCGGCGTACCAGGCGCGTACGTTGGTTTGGGAAAAAAGAGTGGCGGTAAAAAGCAGCAGGCCAAGTGTAAGGTTTTGCTTCATAAGGTTGGTTTATCCTGATAAGTCAATAGTGAGCAAGGTGAAATATTGACCCTGAAAAATCTGTTTCGTTTAATTTGCAGCCCAAAAATTTTATATCGAATGTCTGTTCGCCAAAAAGCGGCCGAAATCGCCCGAATCCTGAATGAGTTGTATCCGGAAACGCCCATTCCACTCCGGCATGAAGACGCCTACACCCTGCTGGTTGCCGTTGTGCTGTCCGCACAGTGTACGGACGAACGGGTAAATCAGATTACCCCCAAACTTTTTGCACGGGCCGGCAATCCGGAGGAAATGGCTAAAGTCCCGGTCGATGAAATTCGCGAGATCATCAAACCCTGCGGTTTGTCGCCTGCCAAGTCAAAGGCAATCAGCGGTTTATCAAAAATAATTACGGAAAAACACGGCGGAAAAGTGCCGGAAAGTTTTGAAGCGCTGGAAGCCCTGCCCGGAGTGGGACACAAAACGGCGTCCGTGGTGATGTCGCAGGCATTTGGGTATCCCGCTTTCCCCGTGGATACACACATTCACCGGCTGGCAGCGCGTTGGGGGCTGAGTTCCGGAAAAAATGTGGAATTAACGGAGCGCGACCTGAAAGCCCTGTTTCCGGAGGAAACCTGGAACAAATTACACCTGCAAATAATCTATTTCGGACGTCAATACTGTCCGGCCCGCGGCCACAAGCCGGAAAAATGTCCGATCTGCTCTTTGTACGGCATTGAAAAAGGTTGATGGTATTATTACTTTCCTTCACCACAGCGCCGTTTTGCTGCCTTTACGATATTTTTTGTAAACGCGATCTCCGGGGCTATTGCCTGATATTCCGGCCTTTCGATGTTAAAATCCAAAGATTTTTCCACTTCGTCAAATTGTCCGCGATGAATGGCTAACTCATAATTGAACAAATTTTCGCGCTGAAACTGCCGGAAAGCGACAACGTGCGCCTCTTTGGGCTTTAATTTAATATAGGCGAAACAGAGCAATACGGCGACTAAAGAACCGATAAAACCGGAAAGCAGCAACATTTTGAAACCAAAACCGCCTTTTTGCAGTCTGAGTAATTCGTAGTCGTGTTGCAGGCGATGATTTTTATCACGTAATTCTTTATTTTGGTCATACAATGCCGACCATTCCTCTTTGTACTTTTGGATGTTCAATTCCGCTTCCGCAAGGGCATGTTCCAGAGAATCGATCCGTTTTTTTTGCTCAACAAGCAACTGGTCGACGTTTTCGTTGTTGGGTGAGCTGGATTTCATTTTTTAGTTGTTTTTGCAAGACAAAAGTAAGTTTAAACGAATGAAAGTTGACATTTTAGCCGTTGGTATTCATCCGGATGATGTGGAATTAAGCGCTTCGGGAACCCTGCTCCGGCATGCCGCACAGGGCAAAACTTTTGGTTTGCTGGATTTGAGTAAAGGTGAACTCGGTACCCGGGGCACTGCGGAAACCAGAGCGCAGGAAGCGCTCGATTCTGCCAGGATATTGGGAGCCGCATTCAGAGAAACGTTGGATATTCCGGACGGAATGTTTGTGCCGGGGCCGGATAACTGGCTGAAAATCATACGGGTTCTGCGTGTTTTCCGGCCGGAACTGGTATTATGCAATGCCCCCGACGACCGGCATCCGGATCACGGCAGAGCGGCCAAAATGGTGCTTGACGCCTGTTTTTATGCCGGGCTGGAAAAGATCAAAACCCTGGACAAGGATGGAAGAGACCAGGAAAAATGGCGGCCACAGGCGGTGTACCATTATATTCAGGACAAACACCTGACCCCGGATTTTGTGGTCGATATAACACCGCACTTTCATCGAAAAATGGAAGCGATTATGGCCTTTCGTACCCAATTTTACGACCCGAAAGGCGAGGGGCCCGAAACTCCCATTTCCGGCAGGGATTTTATTGAATTTATGGAAGCAAAAGCAAGGGTTTTGGGCGACCTGTTCAGGTGCAATACGCAGAAGGGTTCATATTTTCGAGGACGCCCGGTGTGGACGATTTATTTGATTTGAGGTAGTATTTCGTTTGTTACTTCGACGCAGGAAGCTTATGTTTGTTGGAAAATCACATGTTATGAAGAAACTTTTTCCGTATATTTTTTCACTGCTGGCCATCACGCTGATTCCGGCTTGCAGTGCCGAAAAAAAGTTTGCCAACCGCTTGAGGGGGCAGTGGCAGATTGCCAGGTACGATGTCAATGATGCGCGTATTGCGGCACAGGCCTTTACCAATCTGGGCACCATCACTTTTCACAAAAACCACACCGGCGAGGTGGATATGAAAAATATATTTACCCAAAACCGGAAGGCCGGCGCCAGCCGCATCGAATGGTCGAATACGGAAAATTCCGTAACCATCCGGGGCGAAGAGCCGGAGTTGGCAAAAGCATGGATCGTGGTGACCAACAAAAAGAAAACCCAGTTGTGGAAATCCACAGATGGTTTCAACCGGATACAAGAAATCGAATTAAAACGTTGATTTGAAGCATTTTAATCATTATTCATAACCATTTAAATCATTTTACAACTAATGAAAAAGCTGTTAACCTTTTTCTGCACGGCAGCCCTTTTGCTGACCTTCATTGCCACTGCGAATGCCCAGGTGCGTTTTGGGGTAAAAGCCGGCCTCAATCTGGCAAACATCAAATTCAGCGGCCTTGAAGAACTGGAGCCCGAAACAAGTATGCTTCCGACCTTTATGGTAGGTGGCCAGGTCGAGTTTGACTTTGCTGAAAACCTCGGCTTGGGCATAGGCCTTCAGTTGAGTGGCAAAGGCGCCAAAAGCAAAACCGAATTTTTGGGCGAAACCATCGAATCAAAGGTCACTCCCATGTACCTGCAAGTTCCGGTTATGTTGCAATACCGCAGCAGCGGATTTTTTGCCGCAGTTGGCCCTTATGCCGGTTTTGGCCTGTTTGGCAAGTCCAAGGCAGACGGCGCTGAAAGCGAAAATCTAAACTTCGGAAATTCCGTGGACGATGATCTTTCGCCGCTTGATTTTGGTGCGGCCATTGAACTTGGGTATGAATTCGGCAGCCTGCGCGCTACCGCATCCTACAGCCTTGGCTTAGCCAATGCTTTGCCGAAAGATGCCGTGGAAGGCACCGATATCAAAGCCAAACACAATGTGATCGGTATTGCACTGACGTATCTGTTCGGCGGCGGATTGTTTAAACATTAAGATAAGCCGTCCGGGAATAACAATCGTTTTCGGACGGCTTTTTGGTAAAAATGCACGACTATCACGCGGATATACCCAGTTATGGGTTTCTGTTTTTTCCTGTCACAGAATGTCTGCATTCTTGCCGGTAAATCCGAATACACTTTATTCTAAATTAAAACCACACAAAATGAAAAAGATTTCTTCCCTTACTATTTTACTTGCACTCTGTCTGGGCGTTGCCACCAGCGCCACCGCACAAGTACGTTTTGGCGTAAAAGCCGGCCTCAATCTGGCTAATCTTACCGGTGATGATCTTGATGGCACCAAAATGCTTCCCACGTTTATGATTGGCGGCCAGGCCGAATTTGGCTTGAGTGACGCACTGGGCCTCGGCGTTGGGCTTCAATTGCAGGGCAAAGGTGTCAAAGCCGAAGAAGAAGATGCCTCCATCGCGCCGATGTACCTGCAGGTACCCGTTTACCTGACTTATCGCAACAACGGTTTTTTTGCAGGCGTTGGCCCTTATTTTGGTTTCGGCATCGCCGGAAAAAACAAATTCGACGGCGAAAGTGAAAATATTTCCTTTGGCAGTTCTTTTGACGACGACCTGAGTGCACTCGATTTTGGCGCAGGGCTCGAACTGGGTTATGAATTCGGTAACCTGCGCGCTTCTGCTTCTTACAACCTTGGGCTTGCCAATGCCTTACCCAAAGACGTTGCTGATGAACTTGATTTGTCAGCAAAACACGCAGTTATCGGCCTGGCCCTGGCATACCTATTTGGCGCGGGAGAATAAATAATTTTTTCTGACAGGAACAAATTGTTGGACATGGGTCATCCCGGGTTTCGGTGATGACCCATGTCATTTAAACTTAAAGGACCTGGTTTACAGGATTCCATTCCTGATTGACCACTTCAAATAATTCAATTCTCTACCATGAAACAACTGCGAACCTTCATTTTGTTTGTTGCTTTTTCGGCATCAACCCCTCTATCCTGGATGCACAAGTGCAGTTTGCCCTGAAAGCCGGCCTTAATGTGGCGAATGCTCCATCATCCGATGATTATAACGATATATTTGAAGCGGCGTTGGGAGCGGAGTATAACCCACAGGCACTGCTTTCTTTTCATTTTGGCGGCCAGGTTGAATTCGGTCTGGGAGGAAACCTCGGGATGAGTGCAGGCCTCCAACTGACTGGCAAAGGCACCCGTTATGAATTTGAAAGTGTATTACAAGGTGTGCCTTATTCGGCCAAAGCGTACGAACGCCCCTTGTATTTGCAGGTGCCAGTGGCGCTTACCTACCGGAAAAACGGTTTTTATGCCGGTTTTGGTCCCTACGCCGGTTTTGGCATCAACGGGAATCTGAAAGTAAAAGTAAAGGTGCAGGGGCAATCGGAAAGTGATACCCAGGATATTAAATTCGGCAACTCCAGCGAAGATTATTACGCCCCGATTGACTTTGGCGCGGGATTCGAACTGGGTTACGAGTTTGGCCCGGTACGCATTTCCGGCTCTTATCAACTCGGGCTTTCAAATACCATCCCCAAAGATCAGGTGAATGCTGCCAAAGATGCCGGGCTGGATCAAAAAAAGCGGAATAATGTGATCGGAATTTCGCTCGCGTATATTTTTCAAAAAGGATAAGCCGGGAGCGCCCTACTTCACAATATCGAATAATTCCGGCCCCGCATTATTTCGGGCTACCAACAAACTGCGTTTTTGCCCGATTCGGATCGGGCGGATGTCCCTGACTTCGCCGTTGATCCGGAGTCCGCTGGTTCGGGAGCGGACCGGTATAAAATTTCCTTTACCGTCACCCCGGAGCAGCAGGCCATAATCAGCGTCGACATAGCCAAATTCCGGTTTAAAACCCAAAGAGTTGCCACCCGTGGCAATGTCCGGATGTCCGTCGCCGTCGAAGTCCCCGATACAAATGCCGTACATGGGCGCAAACTGGGCTTCATTCGGGAAGGCGCTGAAAGTGAACTGCCCCTTGCCGCGGTTGATCAAAACGCCACTTTTTAACGCACCTGCCGTTAATTTTATCGCGCCTTTCATTTGTTCGGCGGTAAAAATATCGGTGATACTTTGGTGGGCATAGCGGCCGTATTTGAGGTATTTTTTCTTCAGGGAAGGAATGTTGCTCACCAGGTCGCCCCGCAGCACATAGGGCAACAAGGTGCCGTTGTTGTACCGGCACAAGATGTGTTCGGATGTGCCGTTTTGGTCAAAATCGTTGAAAAAAAGCGTCAAAGGATGTTCGGGAGTGGCCTCCAACCGGGTATTCAGGCCTTCATTGCCAACGGCAAAATCAAGGAGCCCGTCGCCGTTAAAATCGCCGGCAGAAATTCTTTTCCAAAGACCGGAGGTTTGCTGTAGACCCGCCTCGGATTCGGTCAGGCGCCCCCCGGAGTTCAAAAACACCTTCAGCGGCATCCATTCTCCAACCACTACCAAATCAGCGTCCTTGTCCCCGTCGATATCCGCCCAGACCGCGTCGGTAATCAATCCGAGGTCTTTTAATACTTCCTGCTGCGACATGTTAAAATATCCTTTTCCGTCGTTCAGCAGCAGAAAACCGCCGACCGGTTGCCCCACTTTGCCCGGCAAAAGCCGCATTCCGACAAAAAGGTCGGTATCGCCGTCTCCGTCGGCATCGGCTGCGCGTACACAGCCGGAAGCAAAGGGTTTTTGCCCGGGAATGGCGTCATTTTTTCTTCGGAAGTTTCCTTTTCCGTCGTTCAGGTAGAACCGGTCCGCCAATTCGGGACTGAACGGCTCCGCCTGGTTTCCTCCGGATGCTACATAGAGGTCGAGGTCCTTGTCTCCATCGGCGTCAAAAAGGGCGGCATCCACATTTTCCGACGCGGCATCGGCCAGCAAATCGGGTTGTTTGCTCAACCTGAATTTTCCATCGGCCGTTTGCAAAAACACGGCTCCGGACTGCCCTGCCGCGCCGCAAATAAAAAAATCTTCCCGGTTGTCGTTATTTACATCACCAACGGCAACCCTCGGGCCTTCCGCAGAATATAAATAATAGAGCAAACGGTCGCGGTCCCAATCATAAAACGCATCTTCCCGGTGCGCCCAATCCACGCCGACGGCGGCTGTTTTGTTTTGGAAAAGCGGCTTTTCCCCTGTTTTTAACCACGGAATTTCTTCTAAAACAAGATTGGCATCCGCCTGAGACAACTCCAGGGTTTGATTGGCCGGCACCGAGGTTAACAGCGTGGCTTTGCCCCCCGTTTGCCATATAACAAGGATCGTATCCAATTGAGTCAGGTTGCCGACGCCGATGCAGGGCCTGGGGTCCATACAACTTTGAAAACCCCGCATGGGCATTTGTTCCTGGTAAAGGGTTTGCCCGCCCGAACGCAGAAATATTTTGGCGCCCAAGGCGGCCGTGTTCAGGCCAATACCCTTTAGTTGAAATTGTAAGTAGTTGTTTTTCAGTTTTTTATTAGCCTCATTTCGATACACGAAGGCTTCCATTTGTGAGTTATTGACCACCAGGTCGAGGTCGCCGTCGTTGTCGAGGTCGCCGTAGGCGGAGCCGTTGGAAAAGCCGGGTTGCGCCAGTCCCCAGGATTCAGCCTTATTGGAAAAAGTCAGGTCATGGTTGCTGTGGAAGGCATAATTGGGAATCTTTTCGCTGGGTATGGAGTCGATCAGTCGTTTAAAATCCACGTTTCCGCCACCAACAACCTCCTGCTGGATCACCGGGTCGGATGCAAACATGAGATAATCCTGGTTGGTCAGGTCCTGGGCAATGCCGTTGGCGACAAAAATGTCGCGCCAGCCGTCGTTATCCATATCAAACATGAGCGCCCCCCAACTCCAGTCCGTCGCTTCCACACCTGCGAGACAGGCGATTTCGGAATAGGTATTGTCGCCATTGTTGAGGTGCAACATATTGCGTGTGAACTGATTATAATAACCGTAAGCCGTTGTATACCGAAAACGGTCGGGACTGTCGAACGAAGTGGTTGTTTTCATTCGATAGTCTTGTTCGGGCAACATATCCGTCACAAAAATATCGGGCCGGGCGTCGTTATTGATGTCGGCCATATCGGCGCCCATACTTGCGGCGCTGATGTGCCGCATTTGTTTTTCCAGCACTTCGCTGAAGGTGCCGTCCCCGTTATTGTGGTAGAGATAATCGCGTTCGAAAAAATCGTTGGAAACGTAAATGTCCTGCCAGCCGTCCATGTCCGCATCCCCTACGGTTACTCCAAGCCCGAAAGCGATCACACTGCCGAGGATACCTGCTTCCGTGCTGACGTCGGTAAACCGGCCGTTGTCGTTGCGCAGTAATTTGTGGCCGCCCAGGCTGTCGCGGGTGTAACGCAGGTTTTTTCTCAGGTCGAACGAGCCGATCGGTCGAAAAGAGTTGTTGAGGATATAAGCGTCGAGATCGCCGTCTTTATCGTAGTCAAAAAAGGCCGTGTGGGTGGTCAGGCCCCGGTCGGCCAGGCCGTATTCATTCGCTTTTTCGCTAAAGGTGCCGTCCCGGTTGTTGATATACAATTCGTTTTCGCGGTTGAACAAACGATCTTGTTTTTCATCGGAACGTGGAACACCCGAGTTGCACACATAAACATCAAGCCACCCGTCGCCGTTTACATCGGCCATCGAAACTCCTGTCGACCAGGAGCCTTTTCCTGTCAATCTGGCTTGTTGGGTCACATCTTCAAATTTCCAGTTGCCCCGGTTCAGGTACAGCTTGTTTTCACCCATATTGGACGAAAAAAACACATCGGCAAGCCCGTCGTTATTTACGTCGCCGATGCCAACCCCACCTCCGTTGTAAAAATTGCGGTACCTGTAGATGTTAAAATCCCGGTCGTATACCAGGTCGTTGCGAAAGTTGATTCCGGTTTCAGAAGCGGGTAACAGGGTAAAAAGTTTGGAATCGGAAGGTTGGACGCCGGTAGCGGGTTGGTTACAGGATACGGCTATTGCGCAGGCCGGTAAAAAAAAGAGGGCAAAGTTCTTGAACATCAGGACGCTGTTTCAACTATTGAGGGGCAAAAGTAGGGAACCGGGTTTTGCCTTCCAACCAATCGACGTATTCCACGGAGCCGAGGCGAAATTTTACGGGAATGGCGCCGATTTTGGCAAATTTATGTTCGATCCGGCAAAAAAATGGCAGGCATTCGACCGACCAGCGGGGTAGAAAAACCGCAGAACGGGGTTGGTTTTTTTCTGAATTGAGGCGTTTAAAATAAACACTTTCCCGGAATAAATCGGGCATGACCGAATTTTTTCCACCAGAAAAAACGGCTTTCCGGAGTTCATGCAGGTTTTTTTCAGCGGAGAATGGCTGGGCGTAAATACCGGGGCATACGATCAGCAAAAAAACTGCAAGCAGGCAAATTCGCAGCCGCTTATTCCCTTTTTGTGCCTTCATACAATTCAAATTTTTGAAAACTGCACTCCAGGGCGCCGTTGAACAGGGTGATTTTGCGCGAAGGGCGCAACCCGACATGTTTCAACGCGTCCCGGTTGGAAGAAATCAGCCAGGCATCCCATCCGGCCCAGCGTTGTTTCAGGTTATCGCCAATCGATTTGTAAAAAGCGGCGATGTCATCCATTTTCAGGCGTTCGTCGTAGGGCGGATTGGTGATTAATGTACCCGCAGCAGAGGGCGGCTCCAGTTTTTCAAACGGAATTTTGTCGGTCCGCACGATAGCGTCAAAACCTGCGGACATCAGATTAATGGACGTGGCGTTTCGGGCGCGGTTATCCTTGTCAAATGCAAATATTTGACATTCAGGTGTTTGTATTTTGCCATCCGCTTCTTTTTTTACTTCCTGCCACAATTTTCGGTTAAAATCGTTCCAGCGGAAAAAACCGAACGATTCACGTTTGATCTGGGGCGGAGTGTGGGTAGCGATCATGGCCGCTTCAATGGGCAGCGTGCCACTGCCGCACATAGGGTCGACAAAGTTGCTTTTTCCGTTCCATTCGCTGAGCAGGATCATGCCGGCTGCAAGCACTTCGTTGAGCGGGGCGTCTACAGTGTCGCGGCGGTAATTGCGACGGTGCAACGAATCGCCGCTGGCATCAAGCGACACATCGCAATGGGTACCCTGGATATGCACGTTGATGCGCAGGGTAGGGGCGGCGGTATTGACGTTTGGCCGGCGGTCGTACCTTTCCCGGAACTGATCAACGACGGCGTCTTTGGTCAATAACCCCGCATATTGGGAGTGCCGAAAAACCTCCCCCTGCGTGATGGCGTCTACGGCAAGGGTATCATCCACCCGCATCAGTTCGGACCAGTCTATTTCGCGAATTCCTTCATACAGATTCCGCTCATTGTAGGCGGGGAACGAATATATGGGCATTAAAATACGCAGGGCCGTACGTAACTCGTAGTTGGCCCTGTACATCATGCGCAGGTCTCCATCAAACGTCACGGCGCGTTTTAATTCCCGGATACCCGTTGCGCCCAGCGCTTTTAATTCTGCGGCGAGAGCGGGCTCAAGTCCCGAGAGTGTTTTGGCGGTAAATGATTGCATAGAGTTCGGAAATCTTCCTGGCGGGGGCCGGTTGCGCTGCGGTGAATGGATAAAAATCCTGCAAACGTAACAATAGAATGCGAGTTCGGTTGGCTTAACTGACCCGGCCGTGTCCTGCGTTCACACAATCAGGTGCACGGTTGTTACAAAATCCTGCATAATTGTTCGAATTCCGGCGCATGTTTTACCTCCCCGCGTTATCTTGCCTCACGGATATGATGCGTTTTTTGTTTTCCTGCCTTCTTGTGTTGCTCATAAACCGCCTGCCGGCCCAAACGCCGGCTTATATTCACTATGCGGTTGTAGACGGGTTGCCCAGCAATCTGATCTACGGCGGCACGCAGGATCACCAGGGTTTGCTTTGGTTTGCCACGGATAAAGGCCTGGCGAGTTTTGACGGTTCGCGGTTTCGCACCTTTGGCATGAAAGACGGGTTGCCCGACCCGGAAGTGCTGAACGTATGGGTAGACAGCCAGAAACGACTCTGGATATGTTGTTTTCAGACGATTCCCTGTATCCGTCAGAATGCCCGGATCAGCCTGGTCCAAGATTCCGCTTTTCAGATAAAGCCTGGATTGGCGCCATTGTATAACTTTTATGAAGATGCGGAAAAACGGATTTGGATCGCCTCCAACCTGCGCGGCAGCGAAATGTATATCAATCCGGGGCAGGAAGCGATACGAATTAACAGCCCCATGGAGGCGATGTATTTTGCCGACCTCAATGGCACAACCATCGGCCTGGGCAATAAGGAAATCATCAGGAGGGTACACGGAACGGATTTTGAAAGAATTTTCAGGTTTTCTCCCCGCTATTTTAATGTTGAAAATAACCGGATTGATGGAGTGGGCGTCATGGGTGAAAGGGTGTTGTTTGCGTATCGAGGATGGGTCTATCTGTTTGAATGGACCGGGGAAACTTTCGAATTGATCGACAAAAAAGAGATTTCGTCCGGAAAAGTATACACGGACCGGCAAGGACGATTTTGGGTTTGTTCCCTTACCGACGGGGCGATTTGTTTTGACAATCTTCATCAAAACCTTTCGAACCCCAAACACTATCTGCCCGGTAAAAAAGTCACAAACATGTTTGAGGACAACCAGGGGACAAAATGGTTTTGCACCCTGGACGACGGCATTTACGGATTGCCGCGCGCGGCGGCGGTTACCTATTCGACTTCTGACGGGCTTTATTCCGACAACATTACCGCCCTTCAAACAGGCCCGACCGGTTTGTTGCTCCTTGGGGACGACAACGCCAATCTGTACACATTTGACGGAAAATCGTTTGAAAGAACGGACCTGGACCGGGCAGACGCTTATAACAAGTGCCGGCAGATCATCGTGGATAAAAACGGGTCGATCATCGTTGCGACAGACAAAGAAGTTTTTTCAAAATCGTCCGGCGGGGAATTGAAAAAAATGCACCACACCCTGGGAGCGCCAAAATCCGTGTTGAGCCTGGGAGACACGCTGTGGATCGGCTCCCACGGGAATATCGGCTTTTTAAGTGGATTTTCCCAACAAACGGAGACCAGGGTCAAACGTCAGCGGGTCACCCGGATCACAGAAGACCCGGATGGTGTATTGTGGTTCGGCTCCATCAATGGTCTTTATTCCTGGAAGGATCGGTTTTCCCTGAACTGGGATACCCGTTTTCCCGCCTTGAAAGGCCGGATTGTAGATATTCAAAAGGCTAACGGCCACGGCTTGTGGATTGTAACGCCCGAAAAGGGGTTGATGCTCGCCAAAACACAAAACGGCGCTATTACCGATCTTCAAATCATAAACGACCGTTTGAAAACCCCGATTGAAAACATCCAGTGTGTCTTCACGGCTCCAGACGGACTTTTATGGATCGGAACCAATCACGGCGTCTATTGCCTTTATCCCGATTGGACCGTCATTCATTATGACCGGCACGACGGATTGGCCAATGATGATATTAATACGCTCCTGGTAAAAGGCGACACACTTTGGGTAGCCTCCGTATCCGGGTTGACACGCCTTTTGCTCAAGCCGAGTAAAAATAACAATGAATTCCCGACCTACATTACAAGGGTCTCCTTTCTTGAAAAAGAAGAATTGCGGATTTGCAATCTGCTTGACTCGGTATCCGGGCTGAAAGAATTGCGGATTGCGCCCGGAGCCTCCGTCATCAAAATCAACGTTACGGGCATTGATTTTCGCAGCCGGGGCAACCTGCGCTACCGCTGTATTATTTCCAAAGGGCTTTTGCCGGGGTATCAGTGGACCACCGACAACCTCCTGGGCTGGATTGCCAACGGATTTCAATGGAAAAGCGACACCACGTGGCTTTCCGGCAGCGAACTGAACCTGGGCGTATTTTTGCCTGCCGCTACTTACGAGTTGGAAGTAACCGCCGTAACCAACGCAGGAGTTTTTAGTCCAATGCCGGATACCTGGACGCTGATCAAGGCGCCATATTGGTATGGAACGGTCTGGATCAGCCTGCTGATCTGGACAACGATTATTACGGCATTTGCCTGGTTTTGGCGAACCCGCTCTGTGAACCGGCATTTGCATACACAGGTATCAGAATTGCAACTTCAGGCCTTACAAGCCCAAATGAACCCCCATTTTATTGGGAACAGTATCAATACGATACAACAATTTTTTTATTCACCCGATCCGGTGCGGGCCAGCGAGTACACCTCCGTATTTATTCGACTGCTTCGAAGCACCATGATGTTTTCCGAGTGGCATTTTATCCCTTTTAGCGACGAATTGGCCTATTTGAAAGATTACCTTCGTATGATGGAACTCCGGTATGGCGATCATTTTCGTTTTGAAATCATCGGGTTGGAACATTTGCCTCCCGATACACCTTTCCCCACCATGCTGCTACAACCGATTGTGGAAAACGCCGTTATTCACGGTATGGCAGCGGAGCAGGATTCCGTATTGATCATCACCTTTAATACGTTCGAGTCGCAGGTCATTTGTATGGTGCAAGATAACGGAATCGGCTATAACAAGATGCTGGGGAAAAAAAGCGCGCCGGCAACGAGCGGAAATCCAAAGGGTTGGAATTGCTCCGGAAAAAATGTATGCCCTGAACAGCATTTATAAATTGCATGCTTTTATAAAAATCGAAGATCTCGCCGCCGATGGAACGGCAGCGCACGGAACGCGGGTAACGCTTCAGTTTTCGTCCCTTAAAAGTGTAAAGTCAAAACTAAAAAAACTTTATACCGGACAAGCAGCGATTTGATCATAAATCGTTCATTATAAAATTAATATGAATAACGTTCGCGCATTATTGGTAGATGATGAAATTGGGGCGATCCAAACGCTTCAGAAAATCCTGCATCTGTATTGCCAGGACGTGGAAGTTGTGGGGTACGCGCGTTCTGTACCGGAAGCAGTCAGGCAGGTCAAACAGCATCAACCCAACCTGGTATTTCTCGATATTGAAATGACCCCGGCGGGCAACGGCTTTGATTTTATCGAACAAACGCGTGAAAATGACTTTGGGGTGATATTTACCACGGCATACCCACAGTATGCCATTCAAGCCATCAAAAGTATTCAGCCCTGGTACTACCTCGTCAAACCGTTTAGTCTGGCGGATCTGTTGCAGGCAGTGGAGGTTGCCGCAACAAAAATTCAGGAAATAAAAGACCGCGCCAATGAAGAAACCGGGCGTTTCAGCATCACCTTGCCCATTGGCCGGAAAGGAAATATTATATTAAAAACGGACGATATTTTATATTGCAAAGCCGACCAGTCGGTTTCCGAAGTATATGTGGCGCGGGGGGGTGAAGTCGAAAAAATTGTTGTATTTTGTTCCCTCGGCAACTTAGAAAAACGCCTCTCCGGCGCCGGATTCTTCAGAACCCACCACAGTTATCTCGTCAATATTTCCAGGATTGAAGGGTATGCTAAAACCGGCAGGTGTGGCACTGCACAATTCGCCAAAAACCACATCGTATCCATTTCCGTGTCGAAAATGAAAGAATTTGAGTTTTTGGTCGGCACTTACGCCAAAAATCCGGCCGGTGGGCCCGATCAGATACCCGGTTTTTTATAACTTGCCGGAAGAGATTTTTTGCTCCAGGGCCGGAGATTTCCGGATTCCATTTGCTTTTTGCCAATACTCTATGGCTTTGCCGGATTCTCCGCGCTGAAACAGGGCGTCGCCGTAGTGTTCCAGTATACCGGGGTGTTTGTCTCCACCTTTAGGCAGTATCTGTTCGTACCGTGAAATGGCGGCGGCATAGTCTTTTTTACCAAGCAAGGCCAGGCCGACCTGATCGGTCAGGTCGAGGCGCAGGCCGGTATTGCCGGCGCTCATGAGCAGGGCTTGTTCCAGGGAGGCCAAAGCGTCGTCGTACCGACCTTTTTCCGTAGCCGCGACGCCATAATACCAGTAAGACCTGGGTTGGTTGGGAAATGCATCCATCGCCTGTTCGGATATACGCAACATATCATCGTAATTTTGTTGCTGCCGGAGGATATCCAGGGTGTTTTCCCAAACGGAAAATACGTTGGGGCTCAGTTTGATACACTGCCGGTATTTTTCGAGGGCTTCGGGCAGGCGGTTGGCATGATAAAACAGGTCGCCCGAAAGGCTCCAGGCTTTGGCGTCCGAAAAGTGTGCTTTTTCCACTAAAAGGCCGAGATCGAGCAAAACCTGCACCAGGGCGGGGTCATTACCGGCATCCAGTTTGGGGAAATAAGGCAAAACTTCCTTGATCTTTGCATCAACCGATATTTTCGGGTCGCCGAATAATCCTTTCAGCGAAGCGAGATATTCGGCGTCCGTGCTGTTTTTATTTTTTTCAACAACTGCCAGCCGGGCCACTTTATCGTTTGGGTCGCGCCGTAAAATATCTTCATAAACGGCGCGGGCGTTTGTTTTTTCACCCATTGCATCGTAAAAGGAAGCCAGGCGATGGCGGTATTCCATCCTGGCGGGGTAGGCGTCGGCAAGTTTCCGGAGTTCGGCAGCTGCTTTTTGATGTCGCCCATGCCGACGTAGATCATGTGTTTTTCCAGCGAAGACTCTTCCTCCACGCCGGTTAATTTTTCCAGTTTTTCGAGGCTGCGCAGGCCGTTTTCCGGGTCGCCGGAAAGCACCTGCAGGTAGGCCAGGTGTTCCAGGAACGGGATCGTTTGCGGGTATTTTTTGACTAAGTTTTCATACACCCTCACGGCATCTTTGGTTCGGCCGATTTTTTCATAGACGTCCGCCTGAAAAATCTGGTACCATTCATTTGCGGGCTCTTTGCCGGCTGCCTTAAGAATGGCATCGAGTGCGTTGGCCAGGTCGTTTTGTGCAAAATGAGAGCGGGCGAGGCCGTACCAGGCTGCGGTATTGTCCGGGTTGTCATAGGTGAATTTTTTGTACAACCCGACGGCTTTATCGTGGTGACCGAGGATGCGTTCACGTTCTGCGTCGACAAAAGCGCTCTGGCGGTCAGCTTCACTTTCCGAAACGGTTTTGGCTTCGCCGCCGAGGGTATTCTGGGCCCGGAGGGCCGGCGAAAGCATAATTGCTAACAGGAATATTATTTGTTTCAAAATGTTCTGATTCAGTTAAATACAAGTGCTATCTTTTTGAGAAATTGGAAAAATCGCCGAGGTTCAACTCGTCCCTCGATCCGATATACCTGCTCGAATTGCCCACCATCGAAAAATCCAGCACCGCATTTTTGATCTGTGATTTGTTCTGAATAATGCTGTTCGCGATCACGGTATTTTCCACGGTGGAGTGATGTCCCACACTCACGTAAGGTCCGACGACAGCATTGCGGATCACGGCGTTTTCACCGACAAAACACGGGTGAATGATAACGCTGTTTTCTATCACGGCATTGCCGGCAACGAGGCCATTGTTGCGTTGAAATTCAAGCATTCGTTCGTTGGAATGAAGTATAGCCTCCTTGTTTCCACAGTCGAGCCATTCTTCAATCTCTCCGGTACGAAACCGAACACCTTCATTTTTTAAAAGTTCAAGCGCCGTAGTCAGTTGAAACTCATTTTTTTCGCGGATTTCATGATCGATGATGTGTTTCAACAGGTTGCGCAAACGTTCGCCTTCCCGGAAATAATACAACCCAACAATCGCCAGATCCGAGACAAGTGTGGTCGGTTTTTCGACAAATTCGGATACATAACCTTCCGCATCCAGTTTTACCACACCGAACGAGGAGGGGTCTTTTACTTTTTGAACCCAGATAAAACCGTCTTCCGAAGTGTCAAATTTGAAATCCGCCTTGAACAGGGTGTCGGCAAAGGCGATCATACATTTTCCCGATAAACTTTCCCAGGCGCAATGGATTGCATGGCCTACGCCGAGGGCTTTTTCCTGGTAATAAATGCGCCCTTTGGCGCCCAGTCGTTCGGCAATATGAATTAATTCCCGTTCAACATCGGGCCCAAAATCACCTACAATATAGGCAATTTCTTCAATCTGGCCGTCATAGGAAGACGCGAGACTCTCCACCAACTGCTGAATAATAGGTTTGCCGGCTACGGGAATCAATGGCTTCGGCACCGTTAACGTATGGGGGCGCAAACGTGTGCCGCGGCCCGCCATAGGGATTATGATTTTCATTGCTTCATTGTTAAATTGCTGAATTGTTGAATTACTTCACTGTTGAATTGCTTCATTGTTGAATTGCTGAATTGCCGGCAATAAAACCGTATCACACACCCGTGCTGCCAAAACCGCCGGCGCCACGTTTTGTTTCCTCTAAAACCTCCACTTCCTGCCAGACAATTTGCTCGTACCTGGCAATGACCATTTGGGCAATTCGTTCCCCGGGCTCGATGGTTTGTGGTTCGTTGGAAAGATTAACAACGATACATTTAATTTCGCCCCGGTAATCGCTGTCGATGGTGCCGGGGGTGTTGAGCATGGTAAGGCCGCGTTTGGCCGCGAGACCACTTCTTGGGCGGATCTGCGCTTCAAAACCTTCCGGCAGTTCCATAAATAAACCGGTTGGAATCAGCGCCCTTTCCAGGGGGTGTAAAGTGACCGGTTCTTTCAGGTAAGCGGATAAATCCATACCTGCACTGCCATTCGTTTCATACTTTGGCAGCGGATTGTGCGAGTGATTGATGATTTTGACCCTCAATGTCTGACGTTTTTTTGATGCAAAAGTAGCGATTGCGCTGAAACGGGTGATTATTGAACCGGAATGTTCAAATCTGATGCTGAACCAGCATTTGTAATTTTGTCAGATACGAGCGACATTCCGGCACAATTCATGCATATTGTGCCAGGGTTGTTTTTTGCGCGATATTTCCTGCAAAACCAAGCGATTGACTTTTTGTTTCCCAAATTTTTCGGCCGATTAAACATTTTTTGAATGATACTCAACCGTACACTTCCTGTTGTTTTTTCCCTTTTTTCTATTTCAATGGCGGTGCAGGCACAAACGAATGATTGCACCATTTTGCTTGGTCCCGATATCACTGTTTGCAATAATGCAACTTTTGACCTCAACCCGAATGGCAACCAAACCGGCACGTATACCTGGGTGGGCCCGGCAGGCCTGAGTTGTTACAATTGCCCCTCACCAACCGTTTCGGGTTTGATCACAGGGATGTATACTTTTATCGGAACCATTCAAACATCC
The DNA here is from genome assembly GCA_016713985.1 of Lewinellaceae bacterium. Taxonomy (GTDB): domain Bacteria; phylum Bacteroidota; class Bacteroidia; order Chitinophagales; family Saprospiraceae; genus M3007. The sequence continues at coordinate 162,385 of JADJOD010000011.1, forward strand.
CAATGCACCAAAAGTGATACCATTAAAATAACGGTAGTTAACGGCCAGCAGCCAAAATATAATATCGCGACCGATCAACCTATTTGCAAAGGGATGTCTGTCGCGTTGGGCGGGGCGCCTTTTGCCAATACTTTTTACCAATGGACCTCCAGCCCGCCGGGCTTGCTGTCCTCACAACCCAATCCGTCCGTTACCCCATCCGGCACTACGGAGTATTTTTTGATTGCATTCAATACTTCCTGTCCGTACGTCTCGGTGGACAGTGTTTTAATAACAGTGGTGGATCCTCCGGCGCTGAACGTCCGGGGAGATACCTCTATTTGCAATGGCGAGAGTATTGTTTTGGGCTCCACAGCGACTGAACCCGGAGTGAATTACGCCTGGACCCCAACTAACGGCTCTTTAAACAGCAACACGATCGCCAACCCCCTGGCAACACCTCTTCAGACAACCGTTTATAAATTGGTTGCAACGAAGTCGATCTGTATGGAAATGCGGACCGTCACGATTTCGGTGGTGAACCTGAACCTGGATTTCAACGTAGACGACACTTCGCATATTTGCCTCGGAACTTCCCTGCCGATCTCGGCGACCCTCAATCCGCCGGGTGGCGCCATCAACTGGTCGCCGCTCGCGGGGCTGACGATCTCAGGCGGCGGAACTGTTGTGGAAGCAAACCCTACCACGTCTACATGGTATACGGCACAAACGGCGGTTCCGGGTTGTATCCGCACCCGAAGTATTTACGTGGCGGTGGATAGTTTGCCTGAAAACCTGGACATACAGCCGATTGACACGACAATTTGCCTTGGAGCGGCGGCCATTTTGAGTTCACCGGCGTTTGATTCCGCCTCCTATCCGGATATTACCTTTCACTGGTATCCGCAGCTGGGTCAGAAATCGCCGGACAGCTTATACCACCTCACCGTTCAGCCGAACCAAACCACGACTTATTTCCGCGCAACGGCCAACGGGGCATGTCGCGATACCGTATCGGCGACCGTGCATGTGATTATTCCTCCTCCCATGCAAATAATGCCGGCCGACACCTTTGTTTGTACCGGCGGAAGTATGACCCTGAATGCCGTTTATTCTCCCTTCATCACGAACCTGATCTGGTCCCCACCTGCTTCCCTAAGTTGCACGGAATGTGGAACAACGATTGCAACACCTTCAAATACAACTACCTATACCATTTCCGGAGTGTTTCAAGGCTGCCCGGTGAGCGCTTCTACGGTGCTGAATGTGCGCAATCCGCCAGTAATACAATTTCCGGCCGACCTTCAGATTTGTCTGGGTGAATCGCTGACACTCAATCAGGTGGCCGACCCGACAACCACTTATAACTGGACTTCAACCGACCCCAGTTTTGTGCCGACGAACAACCGCAACCGGTGGTTGCACCGACACAAACGGCGACCTATACGGTTCAGGCTAACAACGGTTGCCAGAGCCAGAGCCAGGTGACCGTTTCGGTTACCAGCGCCACCCTTGAACTGAGCAACGATACCACGATCTGTAAAAACTTTTCCGCCATCCTGACGGCCGAAGGTTCACTTCCCGGCACCTACCAGTGGAGCAGCGGCCAAACAGGGCAGTCGGTTGTCGTAATGCCTTCGCAAACAACTATTTATACCGTCACCTACACCTACGGCGACAACTGTTCGCTGACCGGGCAGGTGACCGTAAATTTAAACGGTATCGGCCCGGAAATTACGTTTCCTGCGGACGACAAAATCTGCCCGGGAGAAAATGTACTGTTAAACTCAACCGGCACTCCCGGCGCCACCTATTCCTGGGTATCCGACCCGCCGGGTTTTACTTCTTCCCTGGCAACGCCCCAGGTTTCGCCGAATCAATCCACACAATATACCGTAACGGCCAGCCTCGGCAATTGTACCATTACGAAAGAAATAGACATTATTGCGTTTAACGCCACACTCACCATGCCGCCGGATGTTACCATTTGCCGGGGAGAAGAAGTTAGTTTGATCGCAAACGGTTCTTTGTCAGGTACATATGACTGGTCTTCCGGCCAGGCGACCGCAATAATCGACGTGTCGCCGTCGAATAATACCACGTATGACCTGGTGTACACTTATGGCGACGGCTGTACGCTGGAAGGCGCCGTTCAGGTGACCGTAAAAGACAGTTTTTCGTTAAAAATTATTTCCGATCCCGATACAAACCGGATCAACCTGGGCGACCCGCTTTCCCTGATGGGAATTATAGCGCCCTCGCAAAATCTGTCCGCTTTCCAGTTCCAGTGGCTCGAAAACGGCACTGAAACGGTGGGCACTACGGATGCCATTCAATTGGTGCCCGTCACTGAAGATTCTGTCATTTCGTACGACCTGATCGCGATCGCGCCGAACGGATGCCAGGAAAGGGTGCGGGCGACATTTACTATTGTATTGCCGCTGGTGGTGGTGCCCAATGCGTTTACGCCCAATAAAGATGGTGTGAACGATCTGTTCCGGATGAAAGTGATAGAAGGCTCCGCCATTGTTCAAAGTATGGAAGTCTACGACAGGTGGGGCACAAAGGTGTTTAGCAGTATTGAACCGCAGCCAAGCTGGGACGGCACTTTTGAAGGCAAGGAGGCACCGAGCGACGTATATGTATATGTTATTCGCTGGCAACGCGGCGACGGAGCCCTTCAGCCTCCGTTAATCGGGGATATTGCCTTGTTGCGATAGAAAGATTTGGGAGATCGGGAACTTGCGACCCGCTTCCGGCGTTTCTCCGCGCCGGAAGTCTTATTTTTGCGGAAATTTTTCCTGAATGGTTAAAATTGGAAGTGTAGAACTCGGCGAATTTCCATTATTGCTCGCACCTATGGAGGATGTAAGCGACCGCCTTTTCGCAAGTTGTGCAAGGCGCAGGGAGCCGATATGGTGTATACCGAATTTATCAGCGCCGACGGCCTGATCCACGATGCCCAAAAGAGTTTTCAAAAACTGGAAATATTCGATTACGAGCGCCCGATCGGCATTCAGTATTTCGGCGGACAACTGGAAAGCATGATTGAAGCCGCTGAAATCATTGAATCCAAGAACCCGGACGTCATTGATATCAATTTCGGCTGCCCGTTGCAAAGGTTGCCTGCCGGATGGCCGGGGCAGGTTTGTTGCGCGATGTTCCACAGCTGGTCCGATTGACGGAAGCCGTTGTTAAAAGCACACGACGGCCCGTAACCGTTAAAACACGGCTCGGCTGGGATGATTCCACCATTAATATCCTCGAAGTTGCAGAACGTTTGCAGGATGTTGGTATTCAGGCAATTAGCATACATGCCCGCACCCGCAGCCAAATGTATAAAGGAGAAGCCAACTGGTCCTGGATTGCCAAAGTTAAAGAAAACCCCCGGATGCATATTCCGGTTTTTGGCAATGGCGACGTGGACAGCCCGCAAAAGGCGCTGGAGTACAAAAACCGTTTTGGCGTCGACGGCATTATGATCGGACGGGCGAGTATCGGATACCCCTGGATATTCCGGGAGATCAAACACTTTTTTTCCACCGGCGAACTTTTACCTCCGCCGGACATCCATGAACGGGTACTTGCAGCCCGGCAGCATTTAAGCGACAGCCTTGCCTGGAAAGGTGAAAAACTCGGAGTGCTTGAAATGCGGCGCCATTACGCTCCTTATTTTCGCGACCTGCCCAATATTAAACCTTACCGCGCCCGTCTCGTTACGGAAATGGAGCCCGGGGTACTGTTCGGCATCCTCGATGAAATCGAAGAAGTCTATTCAAATGAAGCATTGTTGGTATAACTTATTGAAAAATGCTCTTCTCCATACAGCCCCACGAGCGGAAAATGTTTGAAACTATTGGTCAGTGCGCCCGCGAACTGGACGTGCCGGTTTATGTCATCGGCGGGTATGTCCGGGACCGGTTGCTGGGGCGCCCGACCAAAGATATCGACATCGTATGTGTGGGCGACGGCATCCGGTTGGCGGAAACCCTGGCTTCCAAACTGTATCCGATCCCTAAAATAGTTGTTTTCCGGCGTTTCGGTACCGCTATGTTGCGCCACGAGGGTATGGAAATTGAATTTGTGGGCGCCCGCCGGGAAAGTTACCGCGATGACAGCCGCAAGCCCGAAGTGGAGCAAGGCACTTTGGAAGACGACCAAAATCGCCGTGACTTTACGATCAATGCGCTGGCGGTCAGCCTCAACGAAAACAATTTCGGGCTGATCGTCGACCCCTTTGGAGGACTGGAGCACCTGGAACAAAAGATCCTCAAAACACCCCTCGAACCGGGAAAAACCTTTTCGGACGACCCTTTGCGGATGTTGCGCGCCATCCGCTTTTCCAACCAACTGGGTTTTGCCATCGAACCGAACACCTTCCGGGGAATCGCCAAATACCGCAGCCGGATCAATATCATTTCTAAGGAGCGCATCGCCGCAGAATTGGAAAAAATATTAATGACCCCAAAACCATCTGTGGGATTCAACCTCCTGTTTGACAGTGGCTTATTGCAGTTGATCATGCCCGAACTGGCCGCTTTGCAAGGTGTGGAAGATCGCTCCGGACGGGCCCACAAAGACAATTTTTACCATACCCTGGAGGTGTTGGACAACCTCTGCCGCCGCAGCAACAATATCTGGCTGCGCTGGTCGGCCCTGCTGCACGACATCGCCAAACCTGCCACAAAAAAGTTCGACAAGGAAACCGGGTGGACCTTTCACGGGCACGAGTGGCTGGGCGCTAAAATGGTGCCCAAAATATTTCGCAACCTCCGCCTGTCGCTGGGCTCCGAAATGGAATACGTACAAAAAATGGTCAAACTACACCTGCGACCCATTTCACTGACCAAAGAAGAGGTGACCGACAGCGCCGTCCGCCGGCTGCTTTATGACGCAGGCCCTGATATTGACGACCTGATGAAGTTGTGCGAATCGGACATTACCACCAAAAACCCCAAAAAAATGTCGCGCTACCTGGAAGGTTATGAATACCTGAAGGAACGAATGTCTGAAGTCAGCGAGGCAGACCGCCTTCGGCTTTGGCAACCTCCGATTACCGGAGAAGTGATTATGCAAACCTTTGATATTCAGCCATCTAAAGATGTCGGCCTGATCAAAACTGCTATTCGGGAAGCCATTCTCGACGGCGAAATTCCGAATCAGTTTGAGGCGGCGTTTCAACGTATGATCGAAGAAGGCGCTAAAATTGGCCTGTCACCGCATAAAACTGCTGCGGAGTTCCATCCCGCACAGGCTTAGACCTTACCTTTGCCCGCCGTGCATCTCTCTTCGATCAAACTTACCGGGTTTAAAAACTACAATTTTCAAACGCTCGATTTTTCTTCCCGTTTGAACTGCTTCACCGGCCTGAACGGGATGGGCAAAACCAATCTGCTTGATGCCGTTCATTTTTTATGCCTGTGCAAGAGCCATACCGGATTGCCTGACAAACACCTGGTGCAACACGGCGAATCGTTTTTTCGCCTGGAAGGCATCTTTCAAACGGATTCGGAACGGATAAAAATTGCAGCAAAATTTACGCCGGCCCAACGCAAGGAAATCGAGCGGGATGGGGTCGTTTTTACCAGGCTGATGGATTATATCGGCCAGTTTCCGGTCGTCATGGTTGCCCCCGACGACGTGGCGCTGGTGCAGGACGGCAGCGACGAAAGACGCCGGTTTATGGACAACACTTTATCACAGGTTTCTACCGATTATTTGCAGAACCTGTTGATTTTTAATCAATTATTGAAACAACGAAACGCGCTCCTGAAAAAATTTGCGGAAGAAAAACGTTTCGACCCCGTTTTACTCGAAGCCATCGACCGACAAATGCCCGCCCCGGCATCGGTTTTGTTTCAATACCGGAGCCGTCTGGTGACTGATTTTTATCCGCTGTTCCTGGCGTATTACCGCGACATTTCCGGCGGGCACGAAACGGTGGATATTCGTTATGAATGCGGCTGGGGCGACCGCGATTTGCTGGAAAGTTTGTTCTTGTGCAGGGACAAAGACCGGATACTGCAACGGACCACCACCGGTCCACATCGCGACGACCTTACACTCCTCATGGACGGCATGCCCTTGAAAAGATTTGCCTCTCAGGGCCAGTTAAAATCGTTTTTACTGGCCCTGCGACTCGCTCAGTATGAATTGTTGAGGCAACAAAAAGGTTTTGCACCGATTCTTTTGCTCGACGACATATTTGACAAACTGGATGTGCAGCGGGTTCGCCAACTGATCGGGCTGCTGATCGGACGAAATTTCGGCCAAATATTTATCACCGACACCCAAAGAAACAGGGTGGAAGAGATCGTTGCCGCATTTACCGGCGATTACAAGATTTTTGACGTGGAAGAGGGGCGTGTAAACGTTTAGAGCCTATCCGAAGACCTCCATTGGCCTGAAAAACCCATAGGCTCTTAATTCACTTCTCCTTCAATCCACAGGATTTCCGGCTTGCGCTGGCGATCGAAAAATACCCGTATTTTTTTGCGAAAAGAGCCGTTTTGTTCGGCATCATATTCAATATTCACCTCACCTGTGTCTCCAGGCGGAACCGGTTCTTCCGTGTACCGGGCTGCCGTACAACCGCAGGTGGTGCGCACCGTTTGCAGCAGAATGGTATCTTTCGAGATGTTTTTAAACGTAAAAAGAAAACTGACCGGCCTGCGGGAACGAACCTCGCCAAAATCGTGATCCTGTTCGGTCAACCAGGCGACAAAATTGCGCTCAAAGTTCTCAAAAACCGCGTTATCATTTCAAAACAAAAACTCTTTCCAATGCGCTATCTTTTGGTTTTTATGCTGTTTGTCGGCATTTTTGTCATAGGCAAAAAATCCTGCAATTCTTTTCATTTTGGTATGGGGAAACGGGGAACAGGGCCTGCCAGGACAGAACAAAGGCAAGTAAGCGACTTTCACGCCATAGACTTAAATGTGGCCGCCAAGGTTGAAGTGTCCGTTTCTGAAAATTACTTTGTCGAAGTGGAAGCCCAGGAAAATTTGCTGCCCATTTTAAAAACAGAAGTAGAAAACGGCACGCTCCGGATTTATTTTGATGAAAACGTCTCTTATTCAAAAGACCTGAAAATCCGGATCAGCGCCCCGGCTTTTGACGCCTTTACCGTTGCGGGAAGTGGAGAACTGCGCGTTTTATCAGCGATCAGGTCGGAAAAAATGGACCTCGTTATTGCCGGAGCAGGCGATATCTACATTCCTCAGGCCGAATTTGGGACCGTTAAAACGACCATTTCCGGAAGTGGAGAAGTGGAATTAAGCGGTAAGGCCGAGCGCATGTATTCGGAAATAGCCGGAAGTGGCGACGTAAACGCCAAGTCTTTCACAATCAATGACCTGGAAGCTCTATTGCGGGCTCCGGTTCGGTAACCTGCGATGTGGCGCGCACCCTCAAGGCCGACATTGCCGGAAGCGGGGACGTTTTTTACTCCGGAAGCCCGTCCGTCAATGCGGATGTGAGCGGCTCCGGAAAAGTCAGCAAGTTGTAGATCGCCGGAAGATTTCAACCCGGTCGTTTCCGATACCAAACGACGTTACGGGTATTGCATTTGCCGGGAGGCTCGGGGCCGGGATACCGCTGCCGAGCCTCCTGTTATTTTGAAGCAGCCGTATTTCGTCCCATTCATTACCATCCAGAAATTGTTGCAAGACGCGGGCGCCGCCCTCTACCATCAGGGTGGCGTGATTGTTTTTGGCCAGATTGTCCAGCATGGAGGGTATGGCCACAGACTGATTTTCCTGCGGGAAAAACTGCGTTTTTATAAATATGCCCAGTCTTTTTGGTCCGTAAACCCATGTTTCGACCGAATCATCGAGCAGATGGTAGTTGGAAGGTATTTTTCCGTGGGTATCGAAAACGACCCGAAGCGGCTTTTTTCCAAAATAAAACCTTGTATCCAATCGTGGATTGTCAATTACGGCGGTGTTCGTACCCACCAGGATAGCATCCGTTTCACTTCGCCATTTGTGCACCAGCCGAATACTTGCAGCCTCCGAAACAGGTGTACGTTCTCCGGTTTTTCCCAAAAAACCATCCAGCGATTGGGCCCATTTGAGAATCACATAGGGCTTTTTGCGGGTGATCCAGGAAAAAAAGAACCTGTTCAGCCATAAACCTTCCTCTTCCAGCACAGCGGATTTTACGTTAACTCCCGCAGCCTTTAGTTTTTCCAGGCCTTTTCCACTTACGAGCGGGTTAGGATCGGTATTTGCAACCACCAGTGCGGGAATCTTGTGCTGCAGGATCAAATCCACACAAGGTGGTGTTTTTCCGTGGTGAAAGCAGGGTTCGAGGGAACAGTACAGGGTAGAGTGGGGGATAAACGCCCGGTTTTCCGGAGCAACCGAACGGAGGCAATTCACCTCCGCGTGTGCCTCTCCGTACTTTTGATGCCAACCTTCTCCTATAATCCGGCCATTATGCACTAAAACTGCACCCACCATCGGATTGGGTGAAACCTGACCCGCCCCCAAACGCGCGAGGTCGAAACACCGGCGCATATAAAGATCGTCAGATTTATGCTCCATGACGTTGAACAGTTACCTGCAACAACAAACCGGCCATTTCCTGTTGTAATTTTATCGCCTCGATCTTCGCTTTTTCTTCAAAATCCTCACCCGCCGAGGCGTAAATAATACTGCGGGAGGAATTGACTAAGAGTCCGCAATCCCCGGTGAGTCCGTACCTGCAAATGGTATCAAGATCACCTCCCTGGGCGCCGACACCGGGCACGAGTAAAAAATGCTCTGGCGCAATTTCCCGAACCCGCGCAAAGGCCTCCGGGTGGGTTGCGCCAACAACAAACATGAGGTTGCCGGGATTGCCCCATTGCTGCGCGCGGCGCATGACGGTTTCCCAGAGGGGTTCCTGCGTATCCAGCAGGGTACTGCGTTGAAAATCGCCGCTGCCTTTATTGGAAGTCAATGCCAGCAAGATGACCCATTTTCCTTCAAAATCCAGAAATGGGGTGACGCTGTCCGCTCCCATGTACGGCGCCACCGTAACCGCGTCAAAGGCCATTTTTTGGAAAAATGCTTCGGCATACTTTCGGCTGGTGTTGCCGATGTCTCCACGTTTTGCGTCAGCAATGATAAAGTGTTGACTACCAATATATTCTACTGTACGTTTTAACGTAACCCAGCCTTCCGGGCCCAGGGCTTCGTAGAAGGCAAGATTGGGTTTATAAGCCACACAATAGTCGCGTGTGGCATCGATAATCCGCCGGTTAAATTCAAAAACCGGGTCGTCAAAGGCATTCAAATGCCGGGGAATTTTGTCTGCTTCACTGTCCAATCCAACACACAAAAAGGTTTTTTTGCGGAAAATTTCGGTAACAAGAGTTGATCGGTCCATGTTGCAAAATTACCCGTTCCCGGGATTATTCATTGCCAATCAGCTCGATGAAAATACCGTCGGGGTCCTGAAAAAGGATCAGGTACACGCCTTTTTGAAGTTCAACGGGTGTCTGGCCGAGCAAGGGAATATTGTTTTTTCGCAATCTTTCCAGAAACGGCGCAACCGACTGAACGGAAATGGATACGTAGCGCATTCCGGCCCCATCCTGGATGTGTTTCTGTGGTGCGTTTCGGGGCACGTTGTCAAAAGTCATTAGTTTGCACTCGGTTGCAAATTTGGAATCTTCCAGTTTCAACACCTTGACCTGGGCCGGCAAACCACCGGTCAGCCCCGACGTTTTTCCCAATTCGGCATCCATGTTGATGACCCCCACTTCTTCCATACCCAGTACATTTTTGTAAAAATCCAGCGAGCGGTTCAGGTCCGTTACCACTACGCCGATATTCATGACAGCTTGTCCGGTTTCGCCGGACTGCCTGCATTGAAACAAAACGGCAGAAAAAATCAGGAAAATGAAAAAGATGTTCCGGTTAATCATCATGCAGGCAGTCGTGTGATTGGGTAAAACAAACAAAAACAAGGCAAAGATATTGATCGGAGCATTACTGCCGCGAAAAATAAAAAACCCTTCCGGCATCGCGCCGAAAGGGTTTTACCTGGAAAAAGTTTTTATTTTTTGACAAATTTGCTGCTGATCACGCCGGATTCCGTTTCCACAGAGACGAAATACAAACCTGCGGCAAGACTTGATACGTCTAACGCTTCCCCTGCGTCGGACAGGCGAACGTTTTTAACGAGCACACCGTTTGCGGCATAAATTTTTACCGACCGGAGTGCTTCGGCCGACTGAATATACAGGTTATCGGCAACGGGGTTGGGGAACAACATCACTTTCCCCGACAAGGTACTTCCCAAAAATCCTGCGTCGGAATTCTGATCTGTCACCGGTTTAATACTTTGTGTGCTTACACCCGTGCCCGTGCTTTCACCCATGATGTTGACATTACTCGTGCCGTTCACGGTTACGGCATCGATGTAAATATTGTCGCTGTCGTCGCTGGCATCGCACTGGAAGCGGAATTGTGCGTTGGTCGGGAAGGTATACTGGGCATTACTCATGGTAATGTTGACCACGTAAAATGTGTTATTGTTGAAATTGGCTCCCCTCGCATACGATGCGATGGTACTCCAGGTCGTTCCGTTAAAGTAACGCACCCAAAAATCTTCGTTATTTTCCATCCCGACTGCCCTGAAATAAAACTGAAGCGCTAACTGGTCGTAAGCACTTACGTCGACGACAGCGGAAGTCATGGCGGACGCCGTGCCGGAATTATCGCGGATCTGGATGGAGTAATTGCCTTCATACGAATTGGCTGCGCTGTTTACGCGGGCGCAATCGGCGCCGCCGTCCGTCCAGCCATCCCAGCCTGTTTCAAAATAGCCGGAAAGAACGGGGCCGCCGCCGCCGCCGCCGCCGCCGTACTCCGTACCGACACCTACTGCATACCAGGCATCAGTAGTAGCAATTTCTTCCGGAGAACCCGCTCCGAACAGGTCTTTTGCGGCCTGTATGGCGCCTGCACGGGCGGCAGCATAATTGGAGGACGAGGTGAGGTACACCGTCAGATTCCGGTAAGCAATGGCCGCTGCGTTGTCGATTCCGATACCCGTGACGGAATAGGCGTTGCCAAGATCGTTGGTGCCGGACTCTCCCTGGCTCAGGATATAAAACCATTTATTCTGAACACCGGAATTGGTGTGTACACCACCGTTGTCGCCACTGCCGGTATACCAATAGGTGCCGAGATACGTGTCCGGATCGGCGTAAAGATTGGGATTCGACATAGAACGAATGGCGCCGCTGCCGCTGATAAATATGTCGTGCCCCATGAGCCAGTCATTGGAGCCGGACGCATAATTTTCAATGGCTTCGCCAAAAATATCGGAAAACGACTCGTTCAAAGCGCCCGACTGGTTGGAATATACCAGGTTGGCCGAATACTGGGTTACACCGTGGGTGATTTCGTGACCGCAAATATCAAGAGACACGAGGGGCGAATAGGTGGAGCCGTCGCCGTCGCCATAGGTCATGCGACTGCCGTCCCAGAATGCATTGACGTAATTATTGGAATAATGCACATAGGATTTAATGATGGCCCCGGTGCCGTTATAAGAATTTCGGCCGTGGTTATTCAGGTAATAAGCATGGGTACGTTCTGCACCCCAATGTGCGGATACGCCGGTATTGTCGCCGGTAAAATTGGAAGTGGCGCTGGTAAAATCCGTGGCAGCGGTATAGTTCGTGCCATTGTTCAAATTAAAAGTTTGAATACCGCTACCACTGGTGGTTTGGCGCAGACGGTAGGATGTGCCCGTAAAATCAGCCGTGAAGGGCACACTTCCGTTGTACAAACTATTGCCGGTGGCGGGCACATTCGTATTGCAGATCAGGGAATGTTCCTGGATAAAAGCGCCCGTGTGAGCATCAATAAAAACATTGGCCCGATACAAGGGATCTGCGGCAAAGATGTCAAATTTGTAAGCGAGGCGGGGTGCTGCAATTCCTTCCGGATCTGCCACCACAACCAGTTCGGCTTCCGGTTTTTTATAGTCCGGATAACCGTCTTTGACCCCATCTTCCCAGGCATATTGCCGGGCGCCGACATGATTGAGCGCGGCGTCAAATGCGCTGGAAACGGAAATTGCGGGGTTAACGTCCAGGTCCGAAACCATCCTGTAATCTCCTGTCATTAAATCAAATACGCCGTCTTTTGAGTGCACGGTATACGTTGCGCCGTCAACTTTGACGCCCTTGTAGTACTGCTGAAAACGTTCGTGGCTAAAACCAATTTCGTCGTTGTCGGTGCGCAGGCTTTTGAGGTCGTCCGTAGCCTCCATCTGCAGGTATTGTCTCATGATACCGCTTTGTTGGCTGGTGTTTACTTTTTGCTGGAGATTGATTTGGTTAGGCGCTTTTTTACCCGGTGCCGGTTTTATTGTTTGGGCAAAACCGGAAGAGGTCGCAAGCACAGCAAGGCAAAACACGATTAAATTTTTTTTCATTTGAAAACGATTTTGATAGTACACAATAAGGTGAAAAACTGTGATTATTTTGTTTAAGGCACGGAAAAGTAGTGCATATTTTAATTATTTCATCCGCCTGAAAGATTTTTTTGCAAGCAGAACAAACTGCCGATAAAAATATGGGAACTGTAGCCTTTCCGACACCCCGGGCCTTCCAAGGGCCGGACTTGCCCGAAGTTTATGCCGGGAATGATATTTTACCCATACCAATCAGGGGCAATCCTCCCAGACTGTCGTTGGGCAGCGGCTCGCCGGCTACGGTTTCATTGGCCAAAGCGGCGAACAATACGGCTTCTTTGGCATCGCCATCCACCCCCAAATCTTGCATCGGCAACATTTTCCATCCGGGCAATTTATCCGATAAATATTTGACAATCAGCGGGTTATGCGCACCGCCGCCACTCAGGTATAAAACCGGAGCAGGTGTGCCGGTAGTTTGCGGACAGGCCCTGGTCAGGGCTTCTGCAATGGTATCCGCCGTCAGCCTGGTCAATGTGGCCATGATATCGAAAGTGGACAAATCATTTAATCCCGTGCGTTGTATGGCCGCTTTTACCCAATTGACAGAAAAGAGTTCCGGCCCGATGGTTTTGGGAAAGGGTTTTGCAAAAAACGGATCTTCACGAAGTTTATCCAGCAGAGATTTGTTGATCTGCCCTTTCCGTGCAAACTGTGCGTCTTTATCAAAGGGCTGGCCGAAATACTCCTGCGCAAAAGCATCGATCAGGGTGTTACCGGGGCCGGTATCCGTCGCAAAGGATTCGTTGGCATTGCCGTCGCCGGGCAGCCAGGTAAAATTGGCAATGCCGCCGATATTGAGCAAACAGCGGTTCTCTCCTTTTTGAGAAAACAGAAAATAATCACCGTATAAAGCAAGCGGGGCGCCTTCCCCGCCGGCGGCAACGTGTTTTTGCCTGAAATCGCTGAGCGTAATGACCCCGGTGCGCAAGGCCAGAAAATCGCCGTCGCCGATTTGCAGCGTGGCATTCGGATATTCGGGCATGCCGTGAAATATCCTGGGTGCGTGGAATACGGTTTGCCCGTGACTGGCGAGCAGGTCAATGTCGCCGGAAGAAAGCCCCCAACCGGCGAGACATTGGTTCACCAATGCCGCATGGCGTTCCGCAACCAGCACATTTAAAAGCACAAGATGTTGAAAATCAATTTCTTTTTTGGCAAAAACACGCCGTATTTCCGACCGGAAACGATCGTCGTAGTTGATGGTCTGAAATTTTAGCAACTTCACCCGGGTATGTATTCCGGAGCCCTCAAAAGCGCATAAAGCGATGTCCAGTCCGTCGAGTGATGTGCCGGACATCAGGCCGATGATGTGCCGAACCGGTTTGTTTGCAATGGCCGCAAGTTGTTGAATGTGTTTTTTCATGTCAGTGCGAATATAAATGAATGACCTGCTTTTGTCCAGGTATTTAGCAAGCAAAACAAGACATTTTTACCTGCGTGGAGTATATACCGGAGACTTTCTAAATTTGCCGGATGCACCATACTATTTTACCGCCTATGTTTCAGATAGAACCAGATATCCGCCGTGCCGCAACGCTGCCCGGCACTTTTTATAATTCTCCGGAAAGCTTCACCGCCGGCCGGGAGAAAATATTTGCCCGCTCCTGGCAAATGGCCGTTCATGCGGAAGAAACGGTCCGGCTTCCCCATGATGCCATGCCGTTTCAGTTTATGGACAACTTCATCGAAGAGCCTTTGTTGCTGCTGCGTGACGGACAAAACGCACTGCGTTGTTTGTCAAATGTTTGTACTCATCGGGGGAAAATTCTGGTGGAACACCCGGGCAAGCTGGAACGCGGCATTATTTGCGGGTATCACGGCAGACGGTTTCATCTCGGCGGGGAATTCGCGGCAATGCCCGAAACCGAGGGCATGGAAAACTTCCCCTGCGCAGACGATAACCTGGCTAATATCCCCGTACACCAATGGCGGCAATTTGTTTTTACTTCACTTGATCCCGCATGCCCGTTTCCCGAATGGATTGCGGGTATGGAACGAAAGATCGGTTTTTTGCCGCTGGAACAGTTCCGTTTCGATGCGGCGCGTTCCCGCGACTACCTTGTAAAGGCAAACTGGGCCCTGTATTGCGACAATTACTTAGAGGGATTTCACATTCCTTTTGTTCATAAATCACTTGCGGCGACGCTTGACTGGGGCGCGTATCGAACCGAATTATTCGACTGGGGCAACGTACAGGTGGGCATTTCCAAAGGTGGTGAGGAAATATTTGACCTGCCTGCGGGCCACGAGGACCACGGGCAGGCTATCGCGGGATATTATTTTTGGCTGTTTCCCAATATCATGTTCAATTTTTATCCCTGGGGTTTGTCGCTCAATATCGTAAGGCCATTGCGTGAAGATTTGACCAAAGTAAGTTTCCGGGCCTACGTGTGGAATGCCGCCAAACTGGGCAAAGGAGCGGGCGCCGATCTTGATTTGGTGGAAAGGGAAGACGAAGCGGTGGTGGAACAGGTGCAGATCGGAACACGTTCCCGGTTCTACAAACACGGGCGGTTTTCGCCGGGACAGGAAAAAGGGGTGCATCAATTTCACCGGCTTGTTGCAGATGCATTCGCTGCAAAATGAAATTAATGTTACCTTTAAGGCAGCAAATTGCAGTGTCGTATGCTCTAACCAACCATCTTAATCGAGCCGCCACTTTCCATGATCATTTATTTACTCCGGTACGTATCGGTACCCTTGCTGTTATTATGGTTCCGGGTTTTGCCTGTGCCTCCTGTGTCGATAGCATTGAACTGGATATCCACTCCGTACAGTGTTATGGACTCCGAAATGGCGTTATTCGAGTTGATGCTGTTTTTGGTGGAGAAAAACCTTATTTTTATTCAATTGATGGTCAGTCGTTTAGCACAAATTCTACCTTCGACCGTTTGTGGCCGGGCGCTTATACGATTTATGTTCGCGACGCTTCGGGTTGTGTTAAACAATGGCAGGTTACGGTGCCCGAACCGGAAGAACTGGAAGTGTATTTGTTTGCCGATAGGGATACCGCCATTGAAGGCGAAGCGGTTCGCCTGCATGCGTTAGTCACCCCTCCGGGAATCCCGATAGAGGCCATGGAGTGGCGGCCGCCCAATTTGTTTCAGCGCTCCGATTCCGTGGTACAGATCGTGCATTTGTCGGAGACCACCGATATCGCCGTTGAGGTCAGCACCGCTGACGGTTGTATTGCACGCGACCAAGTCACCGTATTTGTTGAAAAGACCAATCTTTACTTTCCCAATGTGATCAGGCCGGGCAGCAACCAGGATGCTTATTTCACCTTATTTGCCGGGGAAGGTATCGCGCGTATTGTGTACATGTCGGTCTACAGCCGCGGAGGAGGTATCGTTTTTGAACGAAAGAATTTTCCACCCAATGACCCGCTGCGGGGTTGGAACGGTCGCTGGGGCAGCAAACCCGTACAATCGGGCGTATACCTCTGGGTTGCGGAAGTGGAATACCTGAACGGCAAAAGAAAACAACTTCAGGGCAGTGTAACGGTGTTGAAATAAGCGGCCTATAACTCCAGTTTCATGGTTTCGCCTTCCTGAAAGGCTGCTTTTGAAAGGCGGGCCGTCAGTTTTTGCCCTTCTGCTGTGGTAAAATTCTGACCGTCCTTTAATTCCATATTGTATTGAATAACCGTAAGCGCCGCGTCGTACAAAACGGCGTGTACATCCGCGAGTGATTGTTTGGAATTTACCACTTCCATTTCTTTCAACCCGAATTCCTGCAAGCCATAGGTATAACCGTTGCTTGATTCATTTTCCTGAATCATGCCGAAATAAACCCAGCAATACAAGGGAATTGTCTGATTGTCGCGCATGTTCCGCGCTGCGGAGAGGTAAAAATCTTTGGACAGGAGCAAATATTGTCCGCTCATATAAAACCCTGAAGACGAGGTGTTTTCAAGCACTCCACCGGCAATTTTTGTGAAAATTTTATACAGATCAAGCGTTTTTCCAGATGCTCCGATGACGGAAATAACGACTTGTGCCTTGTGCGCCCCGGCTTCCTGTCCGGCGGTCCGCCACAACCAGGATAATTTCGCTGCCGTCCGAATCTCTGCGGGTGCAACCGGGTAGTCGAGAAACGCGATCATCACCGTTGCATTCGACACCGAAAACACAATGGTTTTATCCGCAACGCTAGACGAGTCGGTTTTGACTTTCCAGTCTTTTTTTAAAGCGGCGAGAATGACCTTCGCGTCGGGGACGGTTTGATCGTTCAACAGAATCGTTCCGCTGATAACCTTTTGACTGGCAGGTGTTTGCGGGTCGGTTTTTTGGGCAAACATCTGCAAATGAAATAATACACTGGAGGCGATGAGCAAAATAAACGGGCGCATAAATTTCTTTGTTGAGTTCAGAATCGGGCAAATAACGCTGTAATCCGGGTTTCAGGGTGTGTGAAGAAAAATTTATCGGAAAATTTATCGGTGTCCGTGTTTTCGGGCTGCGATAAAAACGCGGAGGCTGCCTCACAATCACTTGTGAAACAGCCTCCGCGTTCGGGATTTTGAATGGGCCAGCCTGATTATTTCAAAAAGACCCCGTTTTTCATTTTAAAGGCAGCAACACGCAGTTTCAGGATGTTGCCGAAAGGGTTTTCGTTCAGCACGAGAAAACTTGCTTCAAAACCGTCGCTGATCCGGCCGATTTTGCGCTGCGGGAATATTGCCCGGGGAGTGTTTTCACAAACCACCTTTAATACTTTCGGGTATTCTACATAACCTATTGTATACCAATAGTTTAATTCGCCACGGGTCGTGCGCTGCACATCATCGGAACCCATCACGACGTTTACATTTTTTTCGAGCAGTTTTTTCAGGGTTTGGGCGTGAAATGCCTGAACCGTTGCCTTGGTTCCGTTGGCCTGGCCATGCGCCAACAGTGTTACAACGGCAATTTTCTTTTTTGCGAGTTGTTTCAGGTCATTGTCCGTGAGTTCAAATCGGGACACGTCACCCGAACCATCCCAATTGTAACCGGGGATATTGGCAATACCGTCGACGCCGAGTTTGAGTCCCAGGCGCACATCTTCGGCCGTTTCCACGTGCGCGTACACGCGCAAGCCGGATTTATGCGCTTTTTTAACCACTGCTTTTGCCATATCGGGTGTCAAACCCTTGCTTTCCTTACCTCCGCTGTTTTTGCTGTCGAGCAGATAAATGGAAATAACGTCCGGCTTTTGTTCTTTGACCTTCACCCAGTTTTTATCCAGCGTTTCCTTGTTGTCAACAAACCAATAGGCATTTCCCAGCATTTTTCGTTGCTCGCGGATAAAACTGTACCGTTCGGCAATACTCTGCGGATTGCGGATGCCTTGTGCCGGCCCTTCATATTTTACAAACGGGTGGCCCAGGTTGCAGGTCATCCCGCCATTGGCAAAAGTTGCGTCGGGCATACCGGGTTTGCCGAGTATTTTTTGAGCATCGGCCCGGCCTTCCAATGTGTTGGAAAGTATTTGAAGGTAAAAAGTGCCTTCATCCTGGTACATTTTCAGCACATTTTCGGCGGAAGGATTGTCGGCCACACTCGAACTGAAGGCATCACCCATCGGAGGCACTACGTACCGGCCCTGCAGGTCTATCACGGAATCCACTTTGGCAGGCGCCTTTTTGCTGAACAGCCCTTTGGATACGTACCAGGTACCGGTTGTAAATCCTTCACCGTTGTACCAGTTCCCGTTTTTGAATTCGTAGGTCTGCGCACACACAAGTTGTACGGCAACGGCAAAGGCCAGGAAAGTGAGTAATATTCTTTTCATGGAAGATCGTCTGAAATTTGAGCGGCAAAAATAAGGCCGGATGCGGCATTCACCGGCAGGTTAACAATCTGTTCAGGACTATTTAAGTGATTGCGCTTTGAGCAAGTCGGCCTGGGCTTTAGGGGTATCGCCCATTTTAAGGTATACCGCGCCGCGGGTGTGGTAAGCGCGTCCGTACTGCGGATTTATTGTCAGGGCTTGGGTGGCGTCGTCAACCGCAGCCGCATAACGGCCTGTTTGTAAATAGGCGTTGGCCCGGTTTACAAGAATCATCGGCTGCACATTGGCAGAGGCCACCTGAAGGGCCGCAGAATAATCCGCGATTGATTCTTCAAAACGGCGGGCATCAAAATGAATGATTCCGCGGTTGACTAAGGCTTCCACATAGTTGGAATTCAGCCGGATGGCATTGCCATAATCGGTTACCGCCGCTTCCGGATTGCCGGTTTTATCGTAAGCAACAGCCCTGAAATAATAGGTTTCGGCGGATTTGGGCTCCAGTTCGATACTTTTGGCCAAATCCGGGATCGCCTCTTGCGGGCGGTTAAGCATAACCAAACACTTACCCCGGTTCAGGAAAAGTTTCGGGGTGACGATGCCCGACCGGATTGCGTTGTTGAAGTCTTCAAATGCCTGTGGTATCTGCCGGAGCTGGAAATACGCCTGCCCGCGCCCGTTGTACGCTTCGATGGTGGACGGGTCGTACTTCAGGGCTTCGGAATAATGGTAAACTGCACCGTCAAAATCCAGGCTAATCAATTGATTATAAGCCAGATTGCATTGACACAGGGACGATTCCGGCGTTTTTTCAACACAGTTCCGGAACAGCGCCACGCCGTCTTTCCACACGGAAGTTTGCCGGAAGGCCAAAAAGCCAAAACCAATGGCAAAGGCCGCCATTAATCCGTTTTTAAGCGGTGTTTTTAGTTTGTTCAGCCACAAGCCCGCCACAAAAAACAACCCTGCGCAGGACAGGTACACGTAGCGGTCGGAACGCAATTCAAAACTCCCGACCGTCCGGAATGGCAACATCACCGCCAGGGGAAGCAAATAAAACGCGATTCCGAGCAAAAAATCCGGCTGATGACGCCATTTTTTCCACGCCAGAAAAGACAGCGCCACAAGCGCCAAAGGAGCGGCGTAATAGGTCCAGGGCCACACGCCGTTCATCTTGACAAAGGGATATGAAACCGAGTATCCAACCGGCAGCAGCAATTTTACCGGGTAAAACAACAGGGTTTGGCACACCATCCAGAAGCGATCGGCAAAAGAAAATACGGCGGAACGCGCTTCAATGTCGTGCCCCTCCTGCGCCCTCGTGGAAAAGGTGTACAAGCCAAAAATCAGCGAGATGAATACGTATGGAATTATACTCAGCCAGAATTTTCGCAACTGGTTTTTGTTCCAGTAAAAACCGATCACAATTAATACGAGCGGGAGTGTTACGGCAGCGGATTTGGCCAGACAAGCTGCGGCAAAACAAAACAGGGAGGCAACAAGCCAGCGTGTAGAAACGGCATCGTGTTGCAGCCACTTCAGACAGGCGATCAGGCTCAGCAGGTAAAAGGAGGAAAACAAAACCGTACTCAGAGCGGCGGCCCAGCTCACCGCTTCCACCTGCATGGGATGTACGGCAAATAACAAGGCGGCAAAAAAAGCGGCCCATCGGTGGCCAGTCATCCGGTGGAACAGGGTAAAAACCAAAACGGCATTAAAGGCGTGCAACAGCAACCCGAGGGCATGGTATCCCCAGGCTTCCTGCCCGGAAATCATGCTGCCCAACCCGTATGCCATCCAGGTGAACGGGGCATACATGCCCAGGTTTTGCCCGGCAAAAAACTTGGCAAACGATGGATTTTGCAAAGCGCGGTTGTACAAAATGGCCTTGTCGTCGTCAAAAAAAACAAACCCGTTTTGCACGGATAACGTGTAAACGGCCGCAGCAGAAAGTACCAGCAACAATTCCGGGAACCCGGCCTTTTCCAAAAGGGACACCCCGGAACTTGCCGGCTCCGGGATGGGGCTGGCCGGCGCAGGCGTTTGTTGAGGTTTCGCTTTTTTTGCCATTCGTTTGTTGTTTTGAGTGGAATTATTGGCCGCTTTTTTTCGGCGTATTGGGCGTTTCGTAATCTATTTTTCCACCCCACATCCGCATTTGGCTGAGCACCCATTGTTGGCGTTCCCGCACTTTGCCCGAAGGCTTATCCACTTTGTAAATCAAGGGGTTAGGCAAAACGGAGGCCAGCAAGGCAGACTCCTGGCGATTTAATTGGCGGGCGGTTTTTTTGAAATAATACTGTGCAGCGGCTTCGGCTCCGTAAATACCGTCGCCAAATTCGATGCTGTTCAGGTAAGTGGTCATGATCCGCTCCTTGCTCCAGATGGTTTCGATCAAAAAAGTAAAATATACTTCCAGGCCTTTTCGCAACCACGACCGGCCGGGCCAGAGAAATACGTTTTTTGCCGTTTGCTGGCTGATTGTGCTGGCGCCGCGTTTTCGTTTGTGGGTTTTGTTGTATTTGTACGCTTTTTCAATCGCTTCAAAATCAAATCCCTCGTGTTCGAGGAAGTCCTGGTCTTCGGCACAGACCACCGCCAACTGGAGGTGAGGCGACAATTCCCGGTAGGAGACCCAATCGTGCAGCAATCGCACCTCCCGCTCTTTATCCCAGGCCTGCTGCCAGCAACGCTGCACCATCAGCGGGGTTACCGGCACCGGCAGGAAACTGTACAAAAGGGCAAATCCTATGCTTGTTCCGAAAAACAACAGCGTCAGTTTGATCACGATACGGCGAAAATACCGGCCCCAAAGCAGTTTGCCCTGTTCGTTTTGGGGAACAGTGCGGTACCAGCGGCGAAGAATTCGGGCAAAAATGTTCACGGTCCTGAATATTTGGCGTGCAAAAGTAAGAACTTGCCTTAAAACCCGCCTTCCATTCCTTCCGTTTCCACCCGGGTGTTTTTGCGCCGGAACAGCGAAACATCAAATTTACCGAACCGGTAGGAAAAATTCAACCGAACCAACTGTGGGTCGCGCCGCCGCCAGGTATCCTGAATGAAAAAATCCGATTCGGTGTGCGAGCCGTTTTTGCGGGAACGGAAAATATCCTGTACGTTGAGGGTAAGTGTGGCTTTTCGATCCCAAAGGTCTTTGCGCATGGAAAAATCGACGTACCAAACCGGTATGGAATAACCTTGTGCGGTGCTCGACGCTCCTCCGCCCCAGCCACCCCAGCGACTGCCACTCTCGAGGGAATACGCCGTCCGGTTCTGGTAAGAGCCGGAAAATTGAACCGTAAAATTTTTGGGCAGTTTGATATTCAGATTTTCTTTCACAAACCAGGTGAACTGCTCCGTTTTTAAATCGCTTTCAACATTGCTTGCATCCACGATGGAATTGTAAAAATTGCCGTTGGTAGTCAGTTCGATTTTTTGCCAGAAGGTGTTTTTCAGGGTTATTTCCAGGCCGTACGCAGTGCTTGAATTGGAATTGGCAAACGTCGAAACGATCGCATCGCGGCCTAAAACATCATTATATTCCGAAAACTGGTATCGGGTGATCAGGTCTGAGGCGCGTTTGTAGTACAGGGAAGCGAGCAAATTGTGCCCTTTGACAAATATATTCTGATAGGAAAATTCAAAGGCATTGGTAAACTCCGGTCGCAGCGCCGGATTGCCCCGGGAAAGCAAAAGGGAGTCCGAAAAATCAGGGAAAGGAATGATCTGAAAAAAGTTCGGGCGATTGATGCGTCTTGTATAACTCAACTGGATGTTGTCCTCTTCATTGAGTTTGTACGTCATAAAAGCGCTGGGGAAAAGGCTCACAGGGTACTCGTTTTTGAAGGTGGAATCGTTGTCGAGCAGGGTGCCCTTATACAGCGAACTTTCTGCCCTGAGGCCCAGTTGGTAGCCCCATTTTTGGAAAGAATGGCCAAAATTGCCATAGGCGGCGTATACCTGATCGTTGAATTTATACCGGTCGGCAAAGCCGGGCACCTGTTTGTAGGTATCATCCCCGAAATCATATTGAAAGTTGTCGTTTTCGCTGCGGAAATTCCGGACGGCCGCCCTGGCGCCGAGTTCAAGTTTCATTTTGGCGGTCAGCGGATTTACAAAATCCGTTTGTGCCGTAAAAAACTCGTTGGAACTTTTTCCGTTTTGTTTCTGCCTGGTTTCCAAGGGATTATTGAGATAAGTAGTATTAAACAGTCCTTCGTTTTTTGACTTGCTGCCATTAAAATTGAGGTCAGCCGTCCATTCCTTTCCTTCCTTGGGGAACAGGTGTTTGTACAAAAGTTGGCTGCCGTAATTTTGAAAATCGCGCTCATTGTTCGTTTTTCTCAGGGCCTGGCTGGAAGAAATAAGGGCGGCAAACAGGGAGTCCGTGCGAATATCCACCTCGTCATTCGATTTAAACGAGCCCCGATGAAAATTTCCGCTGAGGGTGAGGGTGTTCCGGTTATTGATAAACCAGTCGGCGCCGCCGCGACCCATGGCAAAAAAACCGTTGTTTTCGGATTCATTGGTCTGGTAAACATTGGTCGGCGGAAAACCGAACAGATTTTGCCGGTCGGTGCCGCCGGTACCCAGAGACCGGCGTTGGTTATAGTTGCCGCTGAGAAAAGTATTGACCTTGCCGTCGCGGGCATTGATGTCGCCACCCAGGTTAAACCGGCCGCGCATATCGATGCCTGTCCGGATGTTGCCGTTATAGCCGATCCGGCGTTCTTTTTTTAAGACAATATTTACGATACCTGCGTTTCCGCCCGAAGCGTCGTATTTGGAAGACGGATTTGTGATAACCTCCACATTATCAATGGCATCGGCAGGTATTTGATCCAGGGTAAGCAGGGTAGGACGGCCATCCACGAATAATTGCGGCGCGGCATTTCGCAGGGTCAGGTTGCCGTCGATGTCGACATTGAGCGAAGGGATGTTTTTCATGGCGTCTTCCGCCGTGCCTCCAGCAGCCACGCCGTCTTTATCTACCCGGTATACCTTTTTATCCAGAGCCAGGGTAACCTGCGAGGCGTCAGCGCTGACGGTGACCTCTTTTAACAGGCGGGAAGAGGCATCCAGTTCAATATTACCCAAATCTTTATCAACTGACCCGGCCATCGAACCGATGCCGCCGTTATTGCCCGCAGCGGGGCGGGCGCCCCCGTTGTTTTCCGGCATTTTAAGATCAAAAGATACCTTTTGTTCTGCCGCGGCGTATCCCATGTAACTGATTTTCAAGGTGTACTGTCCGCGGATCGACAGGTTTTCAAGGCTGAAATCGCCGTTTTCCTGCGTCAGTTGCCCGGCAACAATGCGCTCTGCCATGCTGCGGGTTGTGCTGTCGTAACGCATGCCAACCAATTGTACGGAGGCGTAACCCAGGCCTTTACCGGTTTGTTTATCTACCACTTTTCCATAAAAACGACCGATGTTTAATTGAGCGGCATTGAATTGGCCCCTGCCCGCCTGCGGGAATTGGGCATGTAAAAAGCGGGCAGGACAACGGCATACACGACAAAAAGTACACGTAGTGAAGACATCAGGATCGAAAGCAAAGGTTTAGTTATCGAATAAAGATAAAAATATGGTCAGCGAAGATCACCAGTTTAATAGTTTTTCTATGGCAACTCCCGCCTTTTCTATGGACGGGATCATCTCCTGTTCGAGGGTGGTATTCAACGGCACGGCGGGCATATTTGCGGCGCCGAGCGTTCGCACCGGCGCGTCGAGCCACTGAAAACAATGTTCGGAAATACGCGCGGCAATACTCTGTGCGAATGTATTATTGACGGGTTCCTCCGTGATTACCAGTACTTTTCCGTGTTTTTTTGCCACGGAGAATATCAATTCTTCATCCAGTGGATACAAAGTGCGCAGGTCGATCACCTCAACCCGGCCGGCAAATCGCTGTTGCGCAGCATTTGCGGCCCAGTACACCCCCATTCCGTAAGTAACCACGGCGATGGTTTCTCCCCGTGCGACCAGACTTTCATCGGCGGGAAGAGCGATCCTTCCCTTTCCAAACGGCACGAGGTATTGTTCGTCGGGTTCGGTGGTGCGGGCCGCTTCCGTCCCCTGTACTTTGGACCAATACAGCCCTTTGTGTTCCAGGATCACCACCGGATTCGGGTCGTAATAAGCGGCTTTCAACAATCCTTTCAGATCCGCTCCGGTACTCGGATAGCTATTTTTATGCCCCGGATATTCGTTAGGACACTTTCCACACTGCTGCTGTGATAAGGCCCCCCGCTTCCGTATGCTCCGATCGGCACCCGGATAATGCAACTTACCGGCCATTTGCCGTTGGTCAGGTAACAACTGCGGCTGACTTCCGTAAACAATTGATTCAATCCCGGCCAGATATAATCGGCAAATTGGACCTAGGCGCTCATTCCAACCGTGCTGCCAACGATAAAAGCCTCCTGAATGGGGGTATTGAAGACCCGGTGATCGCCGAATTTTTCAGCCAGGGTGGCCGCTTCGCGGAACACTCCGCCCAACCGGCGACCAACATCTTGCCCGTACAAAAGGCACTCCGGGTGTTTTTTCATCAGTTCTTCAATGGCAAACAGGGCGCAGTCCACCATCACTTTTGCCTCCCGGTCGGCCGGCGATCTTTCACCGGTTTCCGCCGTCACAGGTGTAGGTGCAAAATCGTGGGTATATAAATCTTCCGGTCTTGGGTCCTCCGCCTTCCGGGCTTGCTCGAAGTCTGCCGCAACCGTTGCAATTGCTTCTTTTTCAAACTGTTGCAAATCGCTTTCTGTAAAACCATTTTCCAGCAGCATGTTGCGCAGGATAGGGTAGGGGTCGCGTTTGGAATGTTCTTCGAGGTCGTCGCGATACCATTCTTTGCGCACGCCGGAAGTATGGTGGTTCAACAAAGGCACCCTGACATGCAGCAAAAAAGGGCAGCGTTTTCGGCGGATCGTGGCGATGATTTCCTTCACTTTGCTCCAGCAAGCGGCAAAATCGCTTCCGTCAATGCTCGCAGCCTCCAGTCCGGGGAAACCCCTGGCGTATTCTGCGGCATTGGCAACCCTTGTCTCTTTTGCATTGGCGGATATGTCCCAGCCGTTGTCCTGCACCAGATAAAGTATGGGCAATTTTTTCAAAACGGCCATTTGAAACGCTTCACTCACTTCACCTTCCGTGACCGAGGCATCACCCATCGAACAAACCACCACCGGTGGCGCATCCACTTCTTCCCGGCTGCTCAACCCCATTTGTTCCTTATACCAGAATCCGAGCGCCGAACCGGTGGCCGGGATCACCTGCATACCTGTTGCGCTGCTTTGGTGCGGTATTTTAGGCATTTCCGGCCTGCGCAGACTGGGGTGGCAGTAATAAGACCTTCCTCCTGAAAATGGATCGTCGCGTTTAGCCATCAATTGCAACATCAGTTCATAAGGCCGGAGCCCCATACCGAGCAACAGGCTGTCGTCGCGATAATAAGGATACACATAATCCTGGGGCAAAAGTTGCATGCCAACGGCGAGTTGAATCGCTTCGTGCCCGCGCGAGGTGGCGTGGACGTATTTGCTGACAAACTTGAAATTGGCCTCGTATATATCCGTCATGGCCTTGGCGGCGGCCATCAGGCGAAAAGACTTTTCCAGGGTCGACTTCTCCACAACGGATTGGTTTTCAGGGTTTTGGACCTTTTTCTTTGCCGGCGCAACAATCGGTGTGGTAGGCATTGTTTGGTAAAATTTGATAGGAAAAGGCCGCAAAGGTAGGGTTTTCCGCTATAAGGATTCCCGGTGATCTCAAAATCCGGCCTTAATATAGGACCATCCTTTTTCCTGTTTTTTGATAATCTCAACAATGCCGGACGGCACGGTTCCCGATTCGGGTACAAGGTCGGATTGTTTTACATTGCGGTCGCGCATCGTGTTTTCACAGGCATTAAAAACAACACCCCGCCCCTTCAGTTCTTTAATTTTACCGGCTACGCGGGTTTGCGCGGCTACCAAAAAAGGCAATCCTCCGCTGTGGCAAACCACTTCTATTTGTGAATTGGGTGCGGCTTCCAGCACATGGCCAATTTGTTTAACCAGGGCTTTATGCACCAGAGTATCCCCATTCGTCAGCTGGAACACGATCTTGTGTTTTTTCTTGTCTGCGCCGGGTGTGCTGTTCTGGGCATGGAGTGGAACTGCAAAAAAGATGGCCAAGCCAATCAGTAAAACGGAGTAAAAACTGTTCTTCATGACGTAAGTAAGTGGACAAAATGAATGCTGCTGATTTTCTCCGGAACATTCCGGGCATGAAACGCCGGGCAGAAAAAGATTTCCGGCCGGCTATGTATTGCGTTACAGGTGGTAAAAATAGTGGAATTGCGCCAAAAATAAGTTTCCTGAAATTTCAAGGTCGCTGAATGTAAAAGGTTACACATTACCAATCGGAGCATTTACATTTGCCGACACAAGTTTTTAACAAAAAACCAACTTTTTTACAAGATTTCGCCCGCATTAGCGTTTCACGGCGAATGTTGATTCACATTTTTTCATTTTCAAAACAATTACCTATGAGCGATACCCGCAATTCACGGACATACAGCATAATTGTCACCGTATTGTTAGCCCTGGCCGCAATTCTGGGTTTTTTCTTTTGGCAAAAATCGAAAAGTTATCAGGCCGAGAAAGACAAAATTGAAGCGGAACGTGTGGCCCTGGAAACACAGAAAACCAGCATTGAAAATTCGCTGGACAGCTTGTCCAACGCTTACGCTTCGCTGCGTACGGAAAATGAAAACCTGCAAGGGCGGGTGACCAGCACGGCCGAACAGATTGCACAAAAGGAAAATGTAATCCGCGAAATCAAAGCCACCAGCGCAAAAGACCTGGACGATTTGCGGCGGCAAGTGGCCGATCTGCAAAAAACGAAGATCGAATATGAAACCATTATTACCACCCTGAGAGCCGAAAACGAACAGTTGCGCAATGAAAATCAACGCCTTACCGGGGAAAACGAACAACTCAAAGGCGCCAATACCGAACTGACCGGCAAGGTGCAGGATTTGGCAAAGGAACTGGAAGAACAAATCCGCAAAACCCAATCCGCCAGTTTTAAAGCGACTTCCTTCCGGGTTTCCACCTCGCGAAAAACGGACAAGTTGACCACAAAAGCCCGCCGCACCCGCGAAATTGACGTCAGTTTTGACCTGGCAGACGTACCGCAACCATTCCAGGGTACACAAAAACTTTATATGGCGATCACTGACGAAAAAGGCAATCCGATTGCAAGTGCCAACCCGGTGAAAGCCACCGTTTATGCGCCGTCCGGGCCGGTTGAAATTATTGCACAACAGGTAAAAGGTGTGGTTCTGGAAAATACCCAGCGGATGAGTTTTCACTATAAATTTGATGAAAAACTGAAATCCGGCAATTACGTGGTCGCCATTTACTGCGACAAAGGCCTGCTGGGCGCATCAAGTTTCCGCCTGAATTGACAGAAGGTGTCTTAAGCCCCTGACAATTGCACAGTGATCCTTGAAAATTAAATATTATTATTTTTTAAATTTTCAAACTATTGATTATTAATTGAAAGTTTAAAAATTTTTCGATGATCAATGTGCAATTGTCAAGGCATAACGAACTTATGCGGCGCCCCATCCACTTCATTTCCCCTGCCCGTCCTGCGCCGGCGGAGCCTGCTGCTCCGTTGGTCCGATCAAGTCCGCCCAGCGACGCAGCGGAAGCCGTTCCCGGTTCAGCCATTCCCCCGTTTTCCAGTCCATGGCCTCCAGGTTATAAAAATTCATCTTGTAATCGAACTGGGAAGGAACGTCATAAACATAACCGTGGTAATAATATTTTTTACCCAGATCGATGGCTTTTTCTATTTCCAGCAACATGGTATAACTCCCGAAACTGTGCCCCGATTCCACCGGATTGTAGAAACAGTAGGTACCCGATACGGATTCTTCCCCGATGTGGATAAAACTGCACGCCTGCGGAATACCTCCGGGGCCGGAGATAAAAAATTCCATACCTGTAACGGGCTCCCGGTGAGAATTCAGGTTCAGGAAAGAGGTTATGGATTCCGGTCTTCTTTCTTCAAACCTGTTGCTGGCATGAAGGATAAAAAGCTGCGATTTGGCCTGTGTGAGTTTGATCGGCCCGTACCGAATATTCATTTTGCTCACCTTTCGCAGCATTTTCCGCTGACTTTTTGAAAACTGAAACCCATCCAGACGGATACGAAGCGGGATGGTCCGGCACATTTTGCCGCGACAAACCGAAAAATTATGCCGCACAATAGAATGCCCCAGCAACCTCCAGCCCTCCTCCAGATAATCGTCAAAAATGGCGGGGTGTAGTGGTTGCATTTCTACACTTTCATCAATAATGTCTTCAAAATAAGTGGATTGGGTCTGCATGCGAACATTAATACCTTTTCCGCCACCGGAAGTTCCCCGCAAGTTTAAGGATATTGTGCGTGAATGCCGCAATGAATATTGCACATCGTAGTTTTGCGTACCGCAGCGCTCATATCCGCTGCAGCAAATATTTATGAACGTTGACACACCCATCGGTCTGCTATACCACATTTATAACAGCTTGTTCCTGAGTCTGCCCTTCCGGCGTATAGAAGACACCGGTACCCGGCTGGCCCTTTTCAGCAAACATTGTAACGAGGGTTTTGACGCAGGCACAAGCCCCGTCCGGATCATCGAGTCGTTTTGGGAAGACTATTCGGAAAAATCCACACCCGGAGAACGCCTCGATCAGCTGTTTTACTTTATACAATATGCTGAAAGACAGGTGGTTTTATTTGATTCCGTCGAAGATGCACTGTTTAAACAAACGCATGATATGGAAGGCGCCGGCTCGGTAAAGGGCCTGATTACCCGGCTCGATTCGGTAGTCCTGAAAGAAAAACTGCTCGAAAAAATCCGGAATTTCAGCCTCCGGCTGGTGCTTACGGCACACCCGACCCAGTTTTATCCGGGGAAAGTCCTCGGAATCATCAACGACCTGGGCAATGAGATCGGCGGCAACAACCTCGAACAAATTCGCCTGCTGCTGATGCAACTGGGCAAAACGGCTTTTGTAAATCGCGAAAAACCAACACCTTACGATGAAGCGATCAGCCTCGGCTGGTTCCTGGAAAACATCCTGTTTCACACCCTGCCCGACATCATTTTTCGCCTGCTCCGGGCACTCGGCCAGGATGTCACCACCTTCAACAATGCACGACTGCTGGCGCTTGGCTTCTGGCCCGGCGGCGACCGCGACGGAAATCCGTTTGTCACCTCAAGCATTACTTTGCAGGTGGCACAAAGGCTTAGGGAAGGTTCCCTCCGCTGTTATTACCGCGATATTCGCCTGCTTAAACGCCGGATGACTTTCCGGGGAGTGGAAGAATGGATCACCCTCGCAGAAACACGGCTTTACAACACGTTGTATAAACCCGAAGAAAAAGAGCAGTATAAAACCTGTCAGGAATTGCTGGAAGACCTCGACATGGCCCGGCAAATTCTGATTGCGGACCATAGCCGCCTGTTTTTGGACGAACTGGATCGTTTTATCCTGAAAGTCAGGGTATTCGGTTTTTATTTCGCCAGCCTCGACATTCGACAGGACAGCCGGAAACACGGCGATATCTGGCAGGCCATTTTCCAGTATTGGGACAAAAAATACGCGGATTTCGACGTGCAGGCCTATCTTGATTCCGATGAGACGACCAAAATCAATCTTATTTTGGGCTTCCGGTTTCGTTTGGATGAAAACGACTATGCCGATTTATTTGTCAAGGAAACGCTGCGTTCTTTTCGCGCAATCGCAAACATTCAGCAACACAACGGCGAGTTGGGATGCCACCGGTACATCATCAGCAACTGCCGGAACGCATTGAACGTAGCGGAAGTGCTTGCCCTGGCCCGGTTGACCATCGGCGACCCCGAAACGGGTGCAGTTCCGCTTGACATCGCGCCACTGTTTGAAACCATCGACGATCTGGCGATCTGCCACAAGGTGATGCAACAACTTTATTCCAACAAACATTACGCCGGGCATCTTGCCGCGCGGAACAATATCCAGCATGTGATGCTGGGCTTCTCCGACGGCACCAAAGACGGCGGTTATCTGAGGGCCAACTGGAGCATTT
The DNA here is from genome assembly GCA_016713985.1 of Lewinellaceae bacterium. GTDB lineage: Bacteria > Bacteroidota > Bacteroidia > Chitinophagales > Saprospiraceae > M3007. The sequence continues at coordinate 192,730 of JADJOD010000011.1, forward strand.
ATTGCGCCAAGGAGGAACTCACCCGTATCAGCCGGGAATACGGCGTCACCGTGGTGTTTTTTGACGGCCGCGGCGGGCCTCCCGGCAGGGGAGGAGGGAACAATGCAAGTTATTACGCGGCGCACGGGCAGGACATTGAAAACCACGCCATTCACGTAACGATTCAGGGACAAACCGTCAGCAGTTCATACGGCACCCAGGCTTCGGCAGCCTATAATATCGAACGATTATTGACGGCCGGACTGGAAAACCACCTGTTTCCGGATACTTCCCGGGATTTTGAAGACGAGGACCGCCGTTTATTAAATACCCTGGCTGATACGGCTTATCAATCGTATTTAAAGTTGAAAAACCACCCGGATTTTGTGCCTTACTTAGAAAAAATGACGCCCCTGCGGTGGTATGGCGACACCAATATTGCCAGCCGGCCTACAAAACGCGGCAGCGACGCGGAAATGAAATTTGAAGATTTGCGCGCTATTCCTTTTGTCGGCGCCTGGGCGCAAATGAAACAAAATGTGCCCGGATACTACGGCCTGGGAAGCGCATTGTCCGAACACCTGCATGCTGAAGGCATCACGCCGGAAAAATTATATCAAAAAAACCTGTTTTTCAGGACTTTGCTGGAAAACTCCATGCAATCGCTGCTGAAGTCCAATTTTAAACCGACACATTACCTCAGCGGACATCCGCGTTTTGGCGGATTCTGGAATATGCTTCACGGCGAATTCGAAAAAACGTATGCCATGCTGGAAAAAATCTCCGGACAGGGAGCCTTGCTCCTGGAAAATCCAACTTCCCGGGTAAGTATCGAATTGCGGGAGGAAATCGTCCGGCCCCTGATTGCCATTCAGCAGTATGCCCTGCAAAAATTACAGGAAAACGACCTGACGCCGGAGGAGTTGGAGGCCTGCCGGAAACTGGTGCTGCGGGCGATGTTCGGGATCATTAATGCGGCGCGAAATGCGGCGTAGCGTAAAGGATGGGAGACGTGAAAATGCCCTGAAGAGGCCGTTTTCGACCAGGCAAAAAATCTGCAACACGCTTTGGGGTATAAAAAAACGCTTGCCTGAAACCGGCAAGCGTTTTTAACGAAGGAAAGCAGAGGCCCAACAATTACTCCTCTTCCTGTTGCAACTCGCGTTCCATTTCCTCCATTTTGATGTAGTCGACCGCTTCGCTTAAAGACGGAACCAGGGTAAGAATCGTATCGAGCCGGGAAATTTCCATAAGTTTTGCCACCATGGGTTGTAACTGACCGGCGATAATAAACGAACCGCCGTCTTTCCAGAGCCGGTGCCCTGTCAAAATGGCGCTTAATCCGCTGGAATCTACAAATTTGACATTCGACAGATCAAGGATCATATTACGCACCCCCTCCTGGTTGAAGAAGATCAGATCGCTTTTAAAGCCGGGCGCGATGGAAGAATTAAGGTTTTCTTCATCGAGTGACAGCACAGCATAATGATCTTGTTTATCAATCCTGTATTTCATAAGAACCTGATTTTCAGATAGATATTTTTGATTACGTGAAATTCGATTTCATTTGGAAGGACAAATGTAACCATTGCCGAATTCTTTTCTCCAAAAATTTAAACGCCTTATCTGCCTGAACCCTAACTGACATACCGTCAGCCACATGATCTGATGGCATTGTTTTTTCGGAGGTCATTGTATTCGGATGATGGCGCTCTGCAAAGCACGGATATGTCGGCTACGGAACCGATCGACGAAAAATTTGTTAATTCTGCAACCCAAAGGTTGATTATTACCTTCTAAATAGTCTAAACTTGTCCCGGAAAAGAAAATTCAGGATTGCGGCGCAAATTTTTGTTGAAGCAACTGATTTACGGCCCCGAAATTTCCGACGACCTGAAACGAGCACAACCATTCTGATGAATAAGAAATTCTCTCCTGTAGTCAAACAAATCATCAACCAAAGTGGTCAGGAAGCGCGACGCCTCGGACATGATTATATTGGCGCAGAACATCTTCTGCTCGGTATTATCGCCGAGCGCGATAGTTTGCCGGTCAGGGTGCTCGATGCCTTGCTGGTAGATATTAGCGAGTTGAAAAAACGCCTCGAACGCTCCATCCCGCGTTACAGCGCCTACCCGCCCGCCGAAAATCTTTTTGTCGGCGAATTTCAGGTAACCACGCAGGTTCAACGTGTGTTGAAAGTGACCTTTCTGGAAGCCAAATTGATGAAAAACGAGGAGATTTACCCCGAACACCTGATGTTGTCACTCCTCAAACATCCGGACGCTTTTGCTACTAAACTCTTAAACGAATACGACGTGGACTACGAAACCTTTAAAAAAGAACTCGAATACGTCCGGTCTGAACAAGACCTGACCCCCCCCAATCTTTTTGCCCAGGCCTCCAGCGAAGGTTCGGGTGAATATGATGAGGACGACGAGCGCAACTACCGCTCCAGTCAGCAAAAAGGCCAGCAAAAAAGCCGCACCCCCGTACTCGACAACTTCGGACGAGACATCACCAAACTCGCCGAAGAAGGCAAACTCGACCCCATCATCGGGCGTGAACGCGAGATCGAACGGGTAAGCCAGATCCTGAGCCGCCGCAAAAAAAACAATCCGATCCTGATCGGCGAACCCGGCGTGGGCAAAACCGCTATCGTGGAAGGCCTCGCCCTGCGGATCATGCAGAAAAAGGTAAGCCGCACCCTCTTCAACAAACGTATCGTCATGCTCGACCTGGCTGCGCTGGTGGCCGGCACCAAGTACCGCGGACAGTTTGAAGAGCGCATCAAGGCGATTATGAACGAATTGGAAAAAAGCCGAGACGTCATCCTGTTTATCGACGAGATTCACACGATTGTCGGCGCCGGCGGCGCCACGGGCTCCCTTGACGCCTCCAATATATTCAAACCCGCCCTCGCGCGTGGCGAACTCCAGTGCATCGGCGCCTCCACGCTGGATGAATACCGCCAGTATATTGAAAAAGACGGCGCACTTGACCGCCGTTTTCAAAAAGTTATGGTGGATCCGCCCAGTCAGGAAGACACCATTCATATCCTGGAGAACATTCAGCCGAAATACGAATAGTTCCACAACGTGACCTATTCGGATGCCGCGATCAAAGCGTGTGTCCGCCTCAGCGACCGATACATCACCGATCGTTTTTTGCCGGACAAAGCCATCGACGTACTCGATGAAGTAGGCGCGCGGGTGCACCTGAAAAACATCGTGGTGCCCAAACACATCGAAGAACTGGAAAAACGTATCGAGGAACTAAAAGAAGAAAAAAACAAGGCGGTCAAAAACCAGCAATACGAAGAAGCGGCGAACCTGCGCGACCAGGAAAGCAAACTGGTGCGCAACCTGGAATTTGCCAAAGTGGAATGGGAAGACGAAACCAAAACCCGCCGCTACCCGGTTGAAGAAGACGATATTGCCGAAGTAGTCGCCATGATGACCGGCATTCCGGTTCGCAAAGTGGGCCAGAGCGAAAGCAAAAAACTCGTGAGTATGGCCGACGACCTCAAAAAAATGGTGATCGGCCAGGACGAATCGGTGATCAAAATATCCAAAGCCATTCAGCGCAACCGTGTCGGTTTGAAAGACCCGAAAAAGCCGGTGGGTTCCTTCATCTTCCTCGGCCCGACGGGGGTGGGTAAAACCGAACTCGCCCGCGCACTGGCGCGTTATCTGTTTGATTCTGAGGACGCACTGGTTCGTATCGATATGTCCGAATACATGGAAAAATTTTCGGTCAGCCGCCTTATCGGCGCACCTCCGGGGTACGTAGGATACGAAGAAGGTGGACAATTGACCGAAAAAGTGCGACGCAAGCCCTACTCTGTGGTGCTGCTCGACGAAATCGAAAAAGCACACCCGGATGTGTACAATATCCTGCTCCAGGTGCTGGATGACGGACAGTTGACCGACGGACTCGGCCGCAAGGTGGATTTCAAAAACACGCTCATCATTATGACCTCCAACATCGGCGTGCGCCAGTTGAAGGACTTTGGCCAGGGTGTGGGTTTTGCCACCAAAGCCCGCCAGGAAGCCGCCGAAGAGAACAGCAAAACGGTGATCCAGAACGCATTAAAACGCACCTTCTCACCCGAATTCCTCAACCGGATCGACGACGTGATGGTGTTCAATTCGCTGGGAAGGGAAGAAATATTCAAAATCATCGACAATGCACTCGATGGACTGACCAAACGGCTCAACAATATGAAGTTTACGCTGGCCCTGTCGGAAGAAGCCAAGGAGTTTGTTGCCGATAAAGGTTACGATCCACAATTCGGCGCCCGTCCGTTGCACCGCGCTATTCAGAAATATGTGGAAGATCCGCTTGCTGAATTTATCCTCAGTGAAAATCCGGCCGAAGGCGCTTCATTGATTGCATTTTTGAACGAGGCCAAAGACGGGCTGATCATCGCTTTTGAAGAAACGCCAAAGAAGAAAAAAGGCAAAGCGGTGGAATCATCGGATGATTTGCCGGCGGCGTGATTTTGTTCAAAATATAATATTAGAAAATATGCTTGCGGCTCCTGTTATGATGCAGGGGCCGCTTTTTTTTATTGGCCAAATATCATGGTATATTTTACTATTGGCATAAACCTATGATTATCAATATTATAACAACTCTTGTTTTGAATAAAAAATTCATGCTTTCTTTTTTCTTTCCCCCACTGTAACATAAACTTTGCTCCGGCGTCTTCTTTTCAACTAAACGCCGATACCCGAATGAATTGGGCGATTTTTCAGGAACAGGTTTTTCCAATCAGACACAAACTTTATCGTTTTGCCCTGCGCATTACGGGTAGCACGCATGAAGCAGAAGATGTGGTGCAGGAGGTGCTGGAAAAAGTCTGGAAAACTTCCGATGAACAATCCGATGTCGTGCAAAACTGGGAAGCCTGGTGTATGACCTTGACACGCAACCGTTCGCTCGACAAAACCCGGGCCCGGTTGCAGCGCCGCACAACCGCTTTAGACGGCCTGAACGAACGCCCGAACGGACTGGCAAGCCCCGCAAAAGCAACGGAAACACGCGACCTGGCGGAACAGGTAAAACGAATGATGCAGGAACTGCCTGAAAAACAGAGACTTGTGATGCATTTGCGGGATATAGAAGAACTCGCATACGAAGAGATCAGCGAAGTGTTGGGCATCAGCCTCGAACAGGTAAAAGTAAACCTGCACCGCGCCCGGAAAGCCATTCGCGAGCAACTGACCGCAACCCTTAACCATTTAACCGTACCGTCATAACATGAAGAATTTCAGCGAAATACAGGCATTGCTCGACCGATACTGGGAAGCGGAAACATCGTTGGAAGAGGAACGCATGTTGAAAGAGTATTTCAATTCCGGGCAAATAGACGACCGTTTGCGCGCCTTTTTACCTTTGTTTCAATCCTTGAAAGCGGAACAACAGGTGGAATTTAAAAAAGCACGGGTTGTCGATATGCAACCCAGGCGATACGCCTGGCACGCCTGGACTGCTGCGGCCTCCCTCGCCTTGCTGCTGACCGCCGGATTTTGGTGGTGGACGGGCCACAGCGATACCGCCCCGGTAATATTGGTGCAACAAACGCCATCTTCCGGACAGACTCAGGCGCCCGCAACCGGCCAACCCCCTCAAAAAGTAATCGCTCAGGCAACTCCGGCGCCCCGGTCCATACGAAAACAACATCGGCCGGCAAAAAAAACAAACATTGATCCGGAAACGGAAAAAGCCATGGAAGAGATCAAGGCAGCATTGGCATTGGTATCCTCCAAAATCGGGAAAGGAAAACAAGAAGCCGCTAAAGGCTCCATCTACCTCGAAAACGTCGACAAACTTTTTAAAAAGAAACCGGGGACGGAAGGATAACCCTTACCTCCACAACCATCATCAATCAATCAGTCACTATCATTCGGTAAATTTCAAAAGCTATGAAAAAGACCATTTTTTTTCTGCCCGTTTTCCTGTTGACCGCTTTTTTTGCGCAGGCACAAAACGATGCCATTACCCGTTTTTTTGAAAAATATATGGACGACGAACGGTTTACGGTCGTTTATGTAGCCCCAAAAATGTTCCAACTGGTTTCCAAAATTGAAACCGACGACGAGGATTGGAACAAGGTGCGTGAAGTGGTGAAAGACCTCGGCGGTCTGCGTGTACTGACAGCCGACAGCATTTCCGAAGGCCTGAGCATCTACAAAGACGCGCTCAGCCGGGTACCTGCCAATGAATACTCGGAATTGCTGACCGTACGCGACGGAAAGGAGAATGTGCGCATCTGGACCAAAGACAGCGGAAACATCATCGAGGAACTGCTTTTGCTGGTGGGCTCTCCGGACGAATTCACCATGCTCAGTTTTACCGGCAAAATTGACCTCGATAAAATATCCGCGCTTTCCAAAACCCTCGATATCAAAGGCGCCGAACAACTGGACAAAATCAAATCGCACAAAAACTAATCGCCGTCGCTGATGAAAACACTCTTTTTCTGCCTCTGCTTGCTCACAGGCCCGAGTTTGCTTCAGGCCCAGGATTACGGTCTGTACTGGAAGTATAAAGATTACGACGGCGTTTCACTTACCGTCCCTTCTTTTGCCATCGACATCGGTTCCTGGTTCGTGAAAGAAAAAACGGAACGTGTACTGCTTAGAAAAATAAATAAAGTACGGGTGATGTATTTTGAAAACGGCGATAACCCCGTGTCCGAGCGTGATTTGCGTAAATTCGAAAGAAAAGCAAAACGGCGCCACCTGGACGACCTGATATTCGTCCGGAGCGGGAAAACCCGGGTGCGGGTGCTGGCAAAAGAACGCGGCAACGCTATTCGAAAAGTAGTGGTACTGGTACAATCGCCCGAAGAATTTGCGATGTTCAGCATCAAAGGCCGGTTTCGTTGGGAAGACATCAACCGGGTGATCGAAAAATACGGAAAAGACGCAAAAAAGAAAGATGGCAAACCATTGGTGCCGCCTACAATCAAAGTTCCCGTTTCCAGGGTTTAAAACATACAGAAACTAAAAAAGCGGCCGGGCCATTTGACCCGGCCGCTTTCCTTTGTTCTGCGGTCATTTTATTCTTCGTCGTCATCAAACTTCCTGTTGTTGTAGCCGGCATCCTCCATTGTTTCGTTGTCTACCTCCCACTCGTCGCCGCCTCCGCGGGCAGGGCGTTTGGTATTCGGCAGCCTGACCTTGTCTCCGATCGGTTTTCCGGCCGGCCGGTCCATATCTTCCACAGGTGTAAAAGTATCGCCACCGGAAGACTCGGAAAGGTGTTCCCTTCCGGAGTTTGCGATGTTTTTACCGTCGATACTTTTAGTGGCATGCGGCACCAGACGGAGCCGGTTTTTGTCAATCAAAGCGCCTGTAACGATACAAATACCGTAGGTTTTATTTTGAATGCGGAGCAGGGCATTTCTAAGGTCCTGCACATGGCGCTGCTGGCGGGTAAGCATACGTTGCAACATTTCGAGGTCCGTGTGAGCCGTCGAATCGTCGTACCAATCGCCTCCCTGCTGGTTAAATCCGTTTTCGTTCAGGTCATCGATTTGTTGCTGCGTAGTGTTCAACTCTTCCTGAGCCTGAGCGAGTTTATCGTCAATAATGGCTTTGAATTCCTGGAGCTCTTCATCACTATACCGCACTTTCGGTTCATTAGACATAGTCGAGGTCAGTTTTTATGAACGTGAGTATTGAAATGGGATTCTGTTCGGGGGGCAAAATTAGGTCAAAAAAAACTTTGCCGCTCAAGTGAATTCAAAAAATTAATGTGGCGACAACTCAATTTTTAAAAAAAATCGTTTTTGCCGCATTTTTTTCTTTTGGAAATCAACTGCTTAGCATAAATGGCACTTCTTAGGCAGGATATGAAAGCGGGAATTTGGCTACCTTTGCCCCCGGATTTTCCCTGACTGAATATGATTGAAACTAAAACGCCACGTATTAAACCCCCGTCCAAACCGTCCATGAAACAGTCACCACAAGTCATGGATTCCTACCGCAATGAAGTGCTGAACGACTTCCGGATCTGTTGCCTGAGCCGGGAAGCAAGTGTAATCGCCCGAAAGGAAGTATTGACCGGAAAGGCCAATTTCGGCATTATCGGCGACGGAAAAGAAGTGGCGCAGGTAGCCCTGGCGAAAGCCTGGCGGAAAGGAGATTTTCGATCCGGGTATTACAGGGACCAAACCCTCCTCCTGGCGCTCAATCTGATCTCGCTGGACGAGTTTTTCGCCCAACTATACGGAGACCCCTACAACGACCCGCTTTCGGGCGGGCGCCAGATGAATTGTCATTTTGCAACCCCTTTTATCGACGCCGATGGGAATTTTCTCGATCTGAAAAACCGGTTCAATATCACGGCGGACATTTCGCCAACCGCCGGGCAAATGGCGCGTGGGCTCGGACTCGCTTTTGCATCAAAAAAGTTTCGTGAAAACCCTGATTTGTGCGGCAATTTGTCCGAAAACGGCAACGAAGTGGCCTTTGTAACGATCGGCGATGCCTCTACTTCGGAAGGTTCGTTTTGGGAAACAGTGAACGCCGCCGGAGTGCTTCAGGTGCCGCTCGCGATTTGCATCTGGGACGATGGATATGGGATCAGTGTTCCACAAAGTTATCAGACTACTAAAGAAAATATTTCCGAACTTTTGGAAGGTTTTAGGGCCCGTGGCGGCAAAGACGAGCCGGGTATAGATATTTATACGTTAAAAGCATGGGATTACCCCGGGCTTTGTCAGGTTTACCGGGATGGTGTGGATGGTATGAGAAGTACACATCGCCCTGCCATATTTCACATTGAGGAAGTGACCCAGCAATTGGGGCACTCCACTTCCGGCGACCACCGTCGGTACAAGAGCCCGGAACGCCTGGCGTTTGAAGAGGAATTCGACTGCAATCGCAGGATGGCCGAATGGATGCTTGACAGCGGCCTTGCTACGGCCGGAGAAATTGAACAGATCAAAATTGAAGCAAAACGGGAAGCGACAGAAGCGGCCCAGCGCGCATACCGGGCATATCACGATAAAGTAAAAGAACTGAAGGGAGAACTGGTTGATATCCTCCGTTCCCTGAAGAATGACCAGTCCGATGGCTCGGATCTTGGCGATCAACTGGACGAACTGGAAAAAAAACGCGAGCCGTTGCGTTATGAATTGTTACAAACCGCCCGGCGCGCCCGTTATGCCCTGAAAAATGAAGGCCAACCGGAAAGTCAATCGCTGAATAATTTCATCGGAGCCGAAACAAAGGAAGGGAAGCGTATATATTCCGATCACCTGGTAAGCGAAACGCCCCAATCTCCACTCAGAGCGCCCGTTGTCCCGCCGGTTTATTCGGAAAACGCTCCTTTGAAGGACGGATATGAGATATTAAATGCCTGTTTTGATAAAAATTTTGAAAAATACCCGGCATTGTTTGCTTTTGGAGAAGACGTCGGAAAAATTGGCGACGTCAATCAGGGACTGCGGGGTATGCAACAGAAATACGGCGAAGAACGTGTATTCGACACAGGTATCCGGGAATGGACCATTATGGGCCAGGCCATTGGCCTGGCCATGCGGGGTTTGCGCCCAATCGCCGAAATCCAGTACCTCGATTACCTGTTGTACGGGCTTTCCCCGCTCTCCGACGACTTGTGTACAGTCCGCTGGCGCTCGAATAATATGCAGGCCGCGCCGGCCATCATACGCACACGCGGGCACAGGCTGGTAGGTGTATGGCACGCCGGTTCGCCGATGGGCATGATGCTGGGTTCGCTGCGGGGCATGCATTTATGTGTGCCGCGGAACATGACACGGGCCGCCGGCATGTATAACACACTGTTGCGGGGCGACGATCCGGCCATTGTTGTGGAAGTGCTCAACGCCTATCGCTTTAAAGAACGTTTGCCGGATAATATCGGCGATTTTACGGTGCCGCTTGGCATTCCGGAGGTGCTTCGGCCGGGTACCGACATAACGATGGTCACCTACGGCGCCTGCGTCAGAATTGCCGAAGACGCTTGTGAACTATTGAAAGGGAAAGGGATTTCGGTAGAACTAATTGATATACAGACGCTTTTGCCGTTTGATTTGTCAAACACCTGTATAGAAAGTTTGAAAAAAACCAATCGGGTCATTTTTCTCGACGAAGATTTTGAAGGAGGTGCATCCGCTTATCTGCTTCAACAGGTACTGGAAAAACAAGGCGGTTACCGATACCTTGACGCTCAACCCGTGACTTTGTTCTCCAAACCACACCGCACTGCCTATGGTCAGGACGGCGACTACCATTCCAAACCTCAGGTGGAGGATGTAGTGGATGCTGCCCTGCAGATCATGCGCGAGTCCGGTTGGTAAGTTAATTTGCCGGGAAAATCTCCTACCCCGCTTCGTGTATTTTTAGCCAATTACGATACAATCGTTCGTTAAATGGGTGCAAATCCGTAATGGTTTTGCCACGTCCGTAATTTTGGAACAGTTCTTGCCGAATACTTTAATTATCATACCGCTTCCTTATATATCGGGTCCGTTGCCTTGTTGTATCGCGCGGCTCATTTAATCCATCCGATTTCGTAGTTTTTTAATTCGTAAACTATGTCTAACATCTCATCCACCGATTATCGTCCCGAATTGGGCACGAGATCCTCTCTGCCTTCAGCCCTTCGCGGCACTCACACACAACTTATCCGTTGCGATATCGTATTCGGCATGCCCAGTCAGGATTGCCGCGGCACCGGAATATGTAAACTCACCAGCGATCTGGATCAACCGCCAGGCATGAAAAAGGAGTGCCGTCAAACGGTCGCCTTCGCTGCCAGGTCTGCCGAAGCAGGTAAAATCACCTTGTTATTTTTCCGCGAATTGCTCTGCATTGATCTTTTTCGCAGACAATTCAGGAACGGCGTTTTCGAAATGCCCGAATCCTGCCCCTTGCCCGGCCTGCTTGCAGAGCAATTGGGGGTTTCCGGCAAAACGTTGTTACCCGGAAAATATACCATCACAGCAGACGGCAACTGTTTAACAGTCGCCATCTGCTGCGGATAAATTTCAAATTACTTTTTTCTGGCGGCCTTCACTAAAAAGAAGGCGAGTGCGGCAAAACAAAGAACGCCGAGCATATGATAACCACCTTCACCGAGTGCGGTTGTCAGGCTGTGTTCGATGCTAAAGGAATTGATCGCATTGGCTGTAACGTCGAATGCCTGAAACAGGGCTACGATAACACCGGCCAATGCGCCTCCGGCTACGAGGCCTGTGGCGAACAAACTTCCTTTTCCAAGTTCTGCGTCTTCGGTTTCTTCTCCTTTCCGGGTGGCCATCCAATCGGTCAATCCCTTTAACGCACCGCCGATCCAGATGGGCAGGGTAGTGGATAAAGGCAGGTAAAGGCCCACGGCAAAAGAAAGTGATTTGACGTTGCACAATTCCATGGTGACGGCCACCATTACTCCGACGAGCACAAACTGCCAATCGAGGTTAAAGGACAAAAGGCCTTTGATGAGTGTTGCCATCAGGGTAGCCTGCGGCGCGTTGAATTTTTCCCCGATAGCATGTTCGATGCCTTGTGCGCGCAACTCCGCACTGGGGTTGTCGAGTATCAACACGGTCAGGCCAATTACCAGCGAGGACACCACCACGCCGATAAACAGCGCCAATTGTTGGTATTTGGGCGTCGCACCAACGATATAACCCGTTTTCAGGTCCTGGGAAGTGGCTCCGGCGTTTGCCGCGGCAATACAAATCATACTGCCCACGACCAGCGCCATCGGTTCGAAAACTTTCCCCGTCCAGCCGACGCCGATAAATACGAGGGCTGTACCCATGATCGTTGCGATCGTCATGCCTGAAATCGGGTTGTTGCTGCTTCCTATGATACCGACAATACGACTCGAAACCGTAACAAAAAAGAACCCGAAAATGATTACCAGAACACCGATCAGGAGTTTGCTCAAAAAACTGTCTCCCGGAACGTTTGGCAAAACGGCCATCAGAATAATCAGCGCGAGACTGCCGATGGCTACTACTTTGATAGACAGGTCGTTCTCCGTACGGACCACCACTTTCGTGCCGCTGCGGTCGCGCAACTGGGCATAACTCTCCTTGAAGGAAGAGATGATGGTCGGCATCGTTTTGATCAACGTGATAAACCCTGCCCCCGCAACAGCGCCCGCACCGATTTGCCGGACATAAGCGCGGTAAACCGCCTCGGAAAGGTTGGTAAAGGTATGTAGTGAAGGATCCCAGCCGTACCGGTAACCGACGATATTCCCGGTTTGCATGTCATAGATATTGAGCAAATCGAGTTTGACCAGCTGCGCTGCGATGGTATCCGGCGGCACAAGTGTAGCCAGCAGGGGAATAAGACCCAGCCAGGCCAATACACCACCCGCCACCAAAACACCGGCAATACGGGGGCCGATAATATAACCCACACCGAGGTATTCAGGAGTAATCTCGCCGCTGACCACAGCAGCCGGCAGATACTTGTTGGCTATACCGCTGGCCCATTTTGGCACCTCTGCGATAACGTGGAAAACGCGTTGCAACAGGGCATAACCCAGCGCAAATCCCAGGCCCTGGTAGGCCGTTTTGGCAAAATCGCCTCCTTTTTCTCCGGCAATCAGCACCTGGGCGCAGGCAGTTCCTTCCGGGTACGGCAAATTGCCGTGTTCTTTAACAATCAGAGAACGCCGGAGTGGAATCATCATCAACACCCCCAAAATACCGCCGAATACAGCCAGCATCAGGATGGTCCAGTAGTTGAAAAAACCCTTTCCGATGCCGTCACTCAGGAATAAAAAAGCGGGAAGGGTAAATACCACCCCTGCAGCGACCGATTCACCGGCCGATCCGGCCGTTTGAATGATGTTGTTTTCCAGAATGGTGGTTTGCAAAAAACGCCGCCCCAGGGAAATCGCCAGCACGGCAATGGGAATAGAAGCGGACACCGTCAAACCTGCCTTGAGTGCAAGGTAGACCGTCGCTGCGCCGAAAAGAATGCCGAAAGCGGCCCCCAGCAAAATAGCGCGAAGGGTGAACTCTTTTACCGAAGTGTCCCCCGGTGCGATATAGGGTTTGAATTGAGAGGGTTCTGGTTGTTCCATGATTTGTTGCGCTAAATTATGGTGATCAGTATGGTTCCGGATTCCGGGATCTCACGGCGAAAGGTATATAATTTTGATTTTTAAGCAAGTGGACAAAATTAACGCTCATAATTTTCTTCGGAAATTCGGAGAAGGATTCATCTTGACGGAAAGAATTTACGCCCTAACTACTTATCCAACCCAAATGTCATCGCCTGCGTCAATGTTAAACTTTGAGGTGGAAGCCCGGATTCTTTATTTTCGGGCGTTTAGCGCGTGCAAAAATGTTGAATCGTATATCCGCAACGGCAAATCGCCTACATTTGCCCAAAATTTTCCCAACAGCATGAAAAAACTTTTCCTTTATTCCCTCCTGTTGTGCATTTTTCTCCCCGAAGCACGATCGCAGGACAAACACTTTACCCAGTTTTATGCCTCCCCCCTGACCCTCAATCCCGGACTTACCGGGGCTATGGAGGGGCGTTATCGCGTCGGCATGATCTACCGCGACCAGTGGCGCAAGGTACTCGACAACCCGATTAAAACCTTCGCCGTGGCTGCCGACCTCCGGTTTGATGCACCCGGAAAACGGGTCAAAGAAGACGCTATCGGCCTCGGCCTGATGTTTTTTACCGACCGGGTCAGTGTTATTGATTTCAGCACTACACAAATCGCCGTTTCGATGGCCTACCATAAATCGCTGGGATCGGATAACCGCCAGTTCCTGACCCTCGGCATTCAGGGTGGGTTGTCGCAGCGGAATGTCAACTACGAATCGTTGACGTTTCACGACGAATTTGACGGCACTTCCGGTTATAACCTGCAAACGGGTGAAAATCTGCCGGAGAACAACTTCGCCTTTACGGACTACAACGTCGGGCTGAATTATACGGCGCAAGTTGGCCGGTCGGGCAACATTTTTGCCGGTATCGCCTTGCACCATTTCCTCCAGCCCAACATTTCTTTTTATGAAAACTCCGCTGAAGGCGACAAATTGTACATGAAAATGTCGGGGCAAATCGCCGCCAATATCCCGATCACCCGCGACAACCGCGTGTCGTTATTGCCGCGTTTTCTGGTCGCAAAACAAGGCCCGCACCTGGAAATAAATACAGGAACAAATTTCAGGGTGGCCATGGGTCAGTACGGCGGCGTGGCACTGCATATCGGCAGCTGGATTCGTCCGGTTCGCAACGACGACGCCATCGGTATTGACGCCGTGGTGGCTCTGGTCGGCGTTGAGTTCAACAATGTGCTGATCGGACTGAGTTACGACCTGAATCTGCGCGCATTGCAGGCCAAACAAAGGCAGGGCGCCTTCGAAATTTCAATCGCTTACCTGGGTGAATATGAGAACGAAGAAATCCTCTGCCCCAAGTTTTAGCAGTATTCAACCTGAGGTTGCGGAATGAAGTTCGAGGGTGTTTAAAAAACGCAGGTATCTTTCGAAATAAACGGGCTCTTTTGCCTTGCCCGACAAAAAATACGAAACACCGCCCGGCCCGTCGTTCAGCTGATCTCCGAGTTTGTTTTTCAGGTTTTTCACCGTGCCGAGATTGCCGTCTATGATGGCAATCTCGGGCGGAATTATTTTTTCCATCAAATTCCGGAAGAAAATGAAATGGGTGCAGCCAAGCACGACGGCACCGTAATTTTCAAGGCGAATGCTCGATAGCTTTTGTTGCAGGTAAGAAATGATTTTGTTTTCATCAAAGTCAAAATGCTCGGCATACATCACCAATTCCTGCAGCGGCAAATAATCCACAATTTGTTGTGTATCAACACGCGCGACCAGGTCGTGAAATTTTTCCTCTTTTAAGGTCAGTTCAGTGGCAAACACCAGAACCCGTTTTCGTTTGTCCGACAGGACTGCGGGTTTTACAGCCGGCTCCATACCGATGATGGGAAAATCGTATAAACGCCGCAAATCTTCGATGGCGACGCTGGTGGCGGTATTGCAGGCGACCACGATGGCTTTTACGTCCATCGAAGCAATAAAACGTATGGCTTCCATCACCAATTCCCGCACTTCTTCTTTTGGCCGGGTGCCGTATGGGGCGTTGTCGCCGTCCGAGAAATAAATGTATTTTTCGGACGGCAGTACCTTCAACGCCTCGTACAAAACGGTGAGGCCTCCGATCCCGGAGTCGAAAAGACCGATGGGCTGATCTTTTTGCATTGGCCGGATGCTTATGTTGGAGCAAAAATAAGAATGGGATCGTCTGTTACGGACAATCCCATTCAAAATATCTTACGGTCACCCAAAAGCCGGAATCAATTGGCGATACCCAGTTTTGTTTTTACCAAACCGGTCACGTCGAGTGATTCGTGCGCGTAAAGTATTATTTGGGTGCTTACGTCAAAGACGAGTGCAAAGCCGTTTTCAGTAGCCACGTCGGCCATCGCTTTGTTGACCTTGTCGAGCAAAGGTTTGTACAGTTCTTCCCGCTTTTTGGCGAGTTTTTGATATACCTCTTCCTGGTACTTGGCAATACTGGCTTGTTCTTCCTGCAATTTGGCGGACTGATCCTCATAATCCTTGGGAGAGATGGTTCCGGTATCTTGTTTTTGCTTCAGGGCGGCGGCATTGTCCTGCAAGGCTTTCACCCGTTCCTGTCCTTTTTGGTCAGTTGGGTTTGAAACGCCTGCAGGTCGCTGTCAGCGGCTTTTATCTCCGGTATTTGCGCCAGCAAAGCCGTGGAGTTGCAGAAGCCGAAATTTTGGGAAAAGCCATCGGTGGAAAGGAGCATGGCCAGGCCCACCGTAAGAATGAATAGTTTGTTCATTTTCAACACGTTGAATTTTTTCGACGACACAATTTTGTGCCGGTTCATTTTTTCCGGCAAAATTAACCCTTCTTCAGGATAGTTTTAACGTCTTCGGTTTTGTCGTTGCGTTTGTCGGCGTACAACATACCGGATGCACTGCCTTTGTCGAAAACAAATTCGTAACCTTTATCTTCGGCGTACTTCTGAATGGTTGCGTACACCTTGTCCTGGATCGGTTTTACAAGTTCTTCCCGCTTTTTAAACAGGGCGCCTTCCGGACCGAACTTTACCCGTTGCAGTTCGCGAACTTCTTTTTCTTTGTTCATGATTTCATCCTCGCGCTGTTTTTTCATCTCTTCGCTCAGCAGAACCTGCTCCGCCTGATATTTGCTGTACAAACCTTTTACTTTATCCTGTTCCTGGGCAATTTCCTGGCGCCATTGGGTCGCTACTTTATCCAGTTGTTCCTGCGCTTTCTGGTATTCGGGCATACTTTCCAACACATCGGTTACATCCACATAGGCAATACGTTGGGCTGTTGCCAGGCCGGTCAGGATAAATGCAAAAAGAGCAGTTGAAACGATTTTCTTGATCATAGTTGGTAAAATGTTGATTGGTAAAATGTTGCGCACGTGATTCCTGTCCATGCGGATGGTTTTCAGGTATCCGGCTTTCAGGGTCAAAATTAGGGGTTTTACCTGCGAAACGCGGTTTTCTGACGCAGAATACCGGGCAAAAGTTGCTCACAGGTTTTAATTTATTTTTGTAAATGAAAGTTATCCTGTTCATTATCAATGGGTTTTTCCACTTGACAGGCCCTTATCCGCACGAACATTAACCCCGGTTTAACCGGCTTTTAAAGGAATTTAACACGAACCGGTACATTTGCGCGCCTTAACGGAAAATCACTCCGGATTATTGACCGCTTTTATATTGCTTCTCATGATAGACACAAGCCCTGCCACCCACCACATCAGCCCCGATCACCTTTCCTTAGATGCCATCCGGCAGGTCCTGGCCGGAAAATATTCCCTGGCACTTTCGCAGGAAGCCGCTTCGTGCATCCATCATTGCAGGGAATACCTGGACCATAAACTTGCCGGCTCTCACGACCTGTATTACGGTATCAATACCGGATTCGGCTCCCTGTGTAATATTCGTATTTCGGATGACGACATCGGGCAACTGCAATACAATCTCCTGGTAAGTCACGCCGCAGGCACCGGCGACACCGTACCGCCGGAGATTGTCCGTATCATGTTGTTGCTGAAGGCGCAAAGCCTTTCCTACGGGTATTCGGCCGTGCGGGAAAAAGTAATCCAGCGCCTCATCGACTTCTACAACCTTGATATTCTGCCTGTTGTATTTGAACTTGGTTCACTCGGCGCCTCGGGCGATCTGGCTCCGCTGGCGCACCTGAGCCTGCCGTTGGCCGGCCTGGGAGAGGTTTGGTATGAAGGACGCAGGCAACGATCCGATGTGGTGTTGCCATTACAAGGCTGGCCGCCGCTTGTATTCAAGGCCAAAGAAGCGCTTGCCTTGCTCAATGGCACCCAGTTTTCTGCGGCCTATGCAGTTTGGTGTCTGCTGGAAGGGAGAAGACTGGCCTGGATCGCCGATCTCAATGCCGCCATCGGTTACGATGCCTTTAATTGCCGGCGCTCGCCGCTCGATGTGAGGTTGCACCAGATCCGCCCGCATGGCGGACAACTGGAAGTGGCGGGAAACATCCTCCGTTTGCTGGAAGGGAGCGCAATCGGCGATTTGGAAAAAACCGATGTGCAGGACCCGTACGCATTTCGCTGCGTGCCGCAGGTGCACGGTGCGAGCCGGAATGCGCTGCGACATATTGAAGAAGTGGTGACGACAGAAATCAATTCGGTTACCGACAACCCCAGCATATTTCCCGACGACGACCTGATCATTTCAGGCGGGAATTTCCATGCCCAGCCGATCGCCTTGCCGCTCGACTATCTCGGAATCGCACTTGCCGAACTGGGCAGCATCTCCGAAAGGCGTATTTACCAGTTAATAGGTGGAAACCGCAATTTGCCCGCATTTTTGACCGATAACCCGGGTTTGCATTCGGGGATGATGATTGCACAATATACCGCAGCCGCCATCGTCAGCCAGAACAAAGGCCTCTGCTCCCCGGCATCGGTCGACAGCATTGTCAGTTGCAACGGACAGGAAGACCACGTGAGTATGGCCGCCAACGCCGGCACCAAAGCGCGTCACATTGTTCTTAATCTCGAACGGGTGCTGGCGATTGAGTTTATGGTGGCCATGCAGGCGCTCGATTACCGAAACCCGGTAAAATCTTCCCCTTTTATTGAAAACCTGCGTCAGCAGTACCGGGGCGTGGTTCCCCGGCTGGAAGCGGACCGGATTTTGCACAACGACATCGAAGAAACGATCCGGTTTTTGAAAAAAATAAAGCCGGCGGAATAACCGGATAAGGAAACCGTTTTGGGTAAAAAAGGCAGGTGTTTGACCGAAATCAATACGTTATTGTTGTTTTTTCTGCTTTTTTCTCAACACCATGTTCAGCCACCCGAAATTGGTTTTCACCGAATCGACATAATAATTTGCCTTCAGATAATCCCGGTCTGTGAACGTACCGACCCCCGCCGCCGGCATGGAATCCAGCCAAAAAAAGTCGGAGACAACGGCGCTGTCGAGTTTTACCTCGCCGCAGTCGGTTTGTGCAAGCAATGCGCTGCTGAGGTTTGCCCCCGACAAATCGGCCCGGTTGAGGTGGGCGCGTTGCAGGTTGGCGGAGTTCAGATAGACCCTCCGCATATCGGCGCCGGAAAGATTTGCGCGGGTCAGGTTAGCCGATTCAAAATTGGATTTGTACAATTTCGAATTTCGCAACCTCGCCTCGCTGAGGTTGGAGCGGGCGAGAATGGCGCCGCTCAACTCCGATTCGCTCAAACTCGCGCCGCTCAGGTCCGCCTCGTCCAAAAGCGCATTTTCCAGGTCGGCGCCGGTCAGATTGATCCCGGAGAGGTATCTGGCGGACAAGGCGGCGTTTTTCAGGTCGGCGAAGGAAAAATCCGCCGATTGATAGATACGTCGCAGGCTGCTTTTATCGATCTCGCTGCTGACGATCGACAAAAGTAAAAATCCCCGTTCCGGGCTTAACTCACGACCAACCAGCGAATCATTTCCCAGATACCGGTACGGGCGGAGGGAATTGCTGAGTGCAATGATGCGGCCGATTAATTGCGGCGAAATATCCCGGACTCCCCTGACGGCCACGTCTTCCTTCAATTCTTCATCAACGGCATCCAGGATATTTCCCATCAGGAACACGAGTGAGCTGCGGCGCTCTGCTTCCTGCAGATAAGTTTGCTGGTCGAGGCGCACGTTTTGCTGATTGAGCAGCTGGTTTTGCTGTACCAGGAGTTTGTTTTGGTTGTACAACATAACCGTACCCAGCAAACCGCCCAGTCCCACAAACAGCGACTGAAAAACCACCACCACCCAGCGCCGGAAATTCATCCAGGCAAACCATGCGGTCGCTCTTTTAAAAACAATATTCAGATCGCGCCTTGCTCCTGCGTAATCTTTTTCAATGGCGTTTACCATCAACGATTGCGCTGCCTTGTTGAGCAAACCCAGGTCGGTATCTGATATGCCAAACAGTTTTTTCAGAATTTTTTCTTTGTTCTGAACGATCCAGAATGTCGACAGACCCAAAACAAGGAATACCCATACAAAACCCCGGACCAGACGGCCGAGTTCTTTTTGTAAGGTTTCAAAGCCGCTTTCCATCGCAATGGCGCCGATGAGGATGCCTATTACAAAGGCAATAATGGTGCGCGACAAGAGGTCGATTCGCGCCCCGGAGGAGTCATCTGTTTCTTCTTCTTTCATGGGTGGCAGGCAAATTTCGGCAACTTCGGACAAAAGTAGTTGAATTCTGCTTCTGACAGAATTTGGTATCAATCCGTTGAATTTGCGATAACTTCGCCACTTCAATTCAGACACGAATGACAGGCATACCGGAGCGGATAAAAGGTTGTATTTTTAACTTGGACGGCGTTATTGTAGATACCGCAAGGTATCACTATATCTCGTGGAGAAGGCTGGCGAACCAACTGGGGTTCGATTTTTCAGAAGAACAACACCAGCAACTGCGTGGTTTGAGCAGGATGGCAAGCCTTGAAAAAATTCTCGAATGGGGCGATATGTACATGACGGAGGCGGAAAAGCTGCATTGGTCAGACGTAAAAAACAACTGGTACGTTGAATTGATTTCAAACCTCAAGCCGGGCGACGTACTTCCCGGAGCATTGTTGTTCCTGCGGCAAGTGCGCGAGGCAGGCATGAAAATTGCGCTGGCATCTGCTTCAAGGAGCGCCCGTCAGGTGCTCATTACCACCAAACTGGAAACGTATTTTGATGCGATTATTGACGGCCACAGCACGCGTAAGGCCATTCCCGATCCGGAATGTTTTATACTCGCCGCCCTCGCAATCGGCTTTCAGCCATACGAATGCATAGTTTTTGAAGATGCCGCACTGGGTGTTTTGGCCGGACTTGCCGGCGGATTTCATGTGGTTGGTATCGGCAATCCCGATTACCTTCCGAAAGCGCACTTAGTTATTCCCGGATTCGAAAACCTGAGTTTTCCCGGCATGCTTGCAAATTTCTCCGAAGCCTCACTCACTCACTCATAATCTTCTGATTTGCAAAATTTTGTATAT
This sequence comes from Lewinellaceae bacterium, assembly GCA_016713985.1. Classification (GTDB taxonomy): domain Bacteria; phylum Bacteroidota; class Bacteroidia; order Chitinophagales; family Saprospiraceae; genus M3007. The sequence continues at coordinate 213,254 of JADJOD010000011.1, forward strand.
CAATGAAACTCAATATTGCGCTCGGCATATTAGTCGTTTTTCTCGCCTACATCACCTGTAAAAATCTGCAAAAGTCCACCCCGGCAACCGGCGAACCCAATACCGCTGTTGCAGCCCAGCCGGAGCCGGAAAGCGGTTATAACTGGAAAGCCTCTCACGTCATTCACGGCGAAAATCCGGACGGAGCGCCCACCCGTCAGTTTGGAACGCCGCCCCGAAGGGTAGAAGTACCGATTGACGCATTGCCGAAAGCCACCGCCAGTCACAAAGCTTACCTGAGCAGCGGCTGGTGGCACCTGAGCATGGCGTATCAGCCGAGTGACACGCTGGTTCACCGGAATTATCAGCACAAGTGGCTGCAATTTCGCCAGGATCAAACCTTTGATATCCTGATTAAAAATAAAGTTGTGGAAACGGGACGCTGGAACTGGGACGAAAACAAAAACGAGATCTACCTGTCTTGTCAGGACCCCTACATCAATAACACCTGGAGCGTCACCGACCGGGGTTTTTTGATGATCTGGAAGGGAAATACGGACCTCAATGTTACCGGTATTCAGATTCGGGTGGTGGGCAACGGCACTCCGCCGCCTGAAAATTAATCTTCCCCAAAAACAGTCAAAAAGTATCCGATATGAGAAAACTGCTACTGATGGCCTACACAGCGATTCTGTTCTCCTGTCAAAACCCATCTCCTCCAGCCGTGCAACAACCGCCCGCCCCGCCGCCGCCCAAAAAGTGACCGCCCTGCCGAACCGGAGTGGGCACGGAACGCCGTTTTATACGAATGTAATATCCGCCAGTTTTCAAGGGAAGGCAATTTCGCCGGGGTACAAAAACAATTGCCCCGTTTGAAAGAACTGGGTATAGACATTCTTTGGCTGATGCCCATTCATCCCATCGGCCGCGAAAAAAGAAAAGGCAAATTGGGTAGCCCGTATTCAGTACAGGATTATTATGCCGTGAACCCCGACTTTGGAAATATAGATGACCTGAAAGCGCTTGTAAATGAAGCACATACGCTCGGCTTGAAAGTGATTCTGGACTGGGTACCCAATCACACTTCCTGGGACGCCGAATGGAAAAAGAACCACCCCGAGTATTACACCCGGTACAAGGGGGATTTTACCGTGCCGATCAATGAACACGGCGAACCCATCACCGACTGGTCGGATGTCTGCGATCTGGATTATTCCAATCCCGCCACATGCCGCGCCATGATTGAAGCCATGCAATTTTGGCTGAAAACCTGCGACACAGACGGCTTCCGGGTGGATATGGCCGGGTTGGTCCCGGACGAGTTCTGGCAGGAAGCCCGGCCTGCGTTAGATTCTGTAAAACAGGGGTTTATGCTTTCGGAATGGCAGGACGAACCCAAGCACTTTCGATCCTGCTTCAACGCCAACTACGGCTGGAAGTGGAAGGATGTGACCAAAGATATCGGAGCCGGGAAACAGGACGCGCATTCCCTCGACACCCTGCTGGAATACCTCGACGACTTTTACCCGGAATGGTATTACCAATTGTATTTTACCCAAAACCACGACGAAAACTCGCATAACGGCACGGAAGTCCAACTGTATGGCGTTTCTGCAGAAACTTTTAATGTCCTGATGTTTACCTGGCAGGGAATACCAATGGTGTACAACGGTCAGGAAGACGGGCTCTCCCAAAAATTGAACTTTTACGATAAAGACCCCATTCGCTGGAAGAAATACGCCAAAAAGGAGTTTTTTCAAAAACTTTGCGAGCTCCGGCATTCCAACCAGGCCATTTGGTCCGGCGAACACGGAGGCCCACTTGTAAAGATACCCACGGATGCCGACAACTTTGTTTACGCATTCAGCCGGGAAAAAAACGGCGACCGGGTCATCGTGGTACTCAACCTGAGCAAACAAAACCGGACCACCACACTTAACTTAGACAATGACATGCTCGGCGCCTATGCCAACCTGTTTGGCGCCAGCACCGTTCAGGTTACAAAGGAAATGACATTCAACCTCAAGCCGTGGGAATACCTGGTATTGACCAATAAATAATTACTGATGAAGCAATTACAATGATTTTACGAAGTCGGGTTTGCCGCATTCTTTAAGTCGTTGCTCTTGCAATTTTGCTAAAATGCCCTCCAACGACGAACAACAACAAGGAAGCCACCACCAGCTGACCCTGGCGGGATTAATCATTACCCTCGGCATTATTTATGGCGATATCGGCACATCGCCGTTATACGTTATGCGGGCTATTGCAGGCACGGGTATTGTGGACCGGGAGACCATTCTCGGCGCGGTTTCACTGGTATTCTGGACCCTGACGATCCAGACTTCCTTTAAATATGTGTCGCTCGTATTGCGCGCCGACAACAAAGGAGAGGGCGGCATTTTTTCCCTGTACACCCTTGTTCGGCGCCGGCGCAAGTGGTTGTTGTTTCCTGCGATGATCGGTGGCAGCGCCGTTTTGTCAGAAGGGATGATCACCCCTCCGATTTCAGTTTCTTCGGCAATTGAAGGGTTGCAATCTATTGAAAGTCTTCATAATGTACATATACCCACGGTACAAATAACGATCGGCATCATATCCGCTCTTTTTGTATTTCAACAATTCGGCACCGCGACGGTGGGTCGCTTTTTTGGCCCCATTATGCTGGTCTGGTTTTCGATGCTTGGCTTTTTGGGTTGTATCGAATTGTTCGGACAATTGTCGGTTTTGCAGGCGTTGAGCCCGGTGTTTGCCGTAAAAATGCTGATCCACCACCAACACGCCCTGGTCCTGATGGGCGCCGTTTTTCTTTGCACAACCGGGGCGGAGGCATTGTATGCGGATTTGGGGCATTGCGGAAAACAAAATATCCGGGTGAGTTGGGTGTTTGTAAAGATATGCCTTGTCTTGAATTACCTCGGCCAGGCTGCCTGGTGCCTGCAATTTGAAGGAGAGGCGCTGCCGCTGGTAGGTGATGAGGCCATTAATCCATTTTACGGCGTAATGCCCCGCTGGTTTCTGCCCTTCGGGATTACGATTGCAACGATGGCCGCAATTATTGCGAGCCAGGCGATGATTTCCGGGTCTTTTACCCTCGTGAGTGAAGCCATTCGCCTCGGTTTGCTGCCGAAGTTGACCGTTATTTTTCCAACACACCTGAAGGGACAACTGTACGTGCCGGCGGTGAACACCTTGCTTTGGGCGGGTTGTGTATTCGTAGCCATCCATTTTAAGGAAAGCAAGTATATGGAGGCCGCATACGGGCTTTCCGTGACCATCACGATGCTGATGTCCACCATCCTGCTGTCGAATTTTTTTGTTATGAACCGGGTGAAGTCCGTCCTCATCTGGACTTTCCTGGTCTGGTATATTTGTTTCGAAGGGGCGTTTTTTACCGCGAATCTGTTGAAATTTAAAGACGGCGGCTACATAACGGTAGTGATTGCATCCGTTTTGTTTGCGCTCATGTACATCTGGGTGATCGCCAAACAGATCAAGGACCGGTTTATTCAAAACGTCAAGATCAACGACTATATCGATCAGTTGATCTCTTTGAGCAACGATGGAAGTATTCCCAAATACGCCACCAACCTGGTTTTCCTCAGCAGCGCCAAATCGCCCAAAAAGGTGGAGGAAAAAATCCTCTACTCCATACTTGCAAACCCAGCCAAAACGCGCCGACATCTACTGGTTTGTTTATATCGATGTGACGGACGAGCCGTATACCATGGAGTACAAAGTCAACGTCCTGGCTCCCGACGACGTCTATAAAGTCACTTTCCGGCTTGGCTTCCGTGTGGAACAAAGAATGAACCTGTTCCTGAAAAAAGTAGTGGAAGATTTGCTGGAAAACGGTGAAGTGGCCATCGCTTCCAGGTACCACATCAGCAGGGGAGAACTTCCCACCGGCGATTTCAAATTTGTGATCATTCAGGAATTTCTTTCCCACGAAAACGATCTGCCGGTATTTGAACAAATTATCATGAATGTGTACCTGGGTGTAAAAAGCATCACGGCTTCCCCACAGAACTGGTTTGGCCTCGACAGCGACTCCGTCGAAATAGAAAAAGTGCCACTGGTATTGCGACCTTTAAAAAATTTCCGCCTGAGAAGGATACAATAATGGCGTTATGAAAATTCTCGTGCTCCGCTTTTCTTCCATCGGCGACATCGTGCTTACCACACCCTTGGTGCGTTGCCTGAAAAAACAAACGGATGCCGAGGTGCATTACCTGACAAAAGATGTTTTCCGACCGATACTGAGCCCAAACCCGTACATCGACCGTATTTATTCTTTTTCAAAAGGAATCGGAGCCGTTTTGAAAGACCTGAAGAAAGAGCGATACGACCTGGTGATCGATTTGCACAAAAACCTGCGCACTTTTCGGATAAAGTGGCAACTCGGGCGCCCGGCAAAGTCATTCGGCAAACTGAATTTTGAAAAATGGCTGCTGGTGAATACCGGAATAAACAGACTGCCCGACATTCATATCGTTCAGCGGTATATGGCCACGGTACAATCACTGGGGGTAAGATACGATGGCCTCGGGCTGGACTATTTTATCCCGCCGGAAGAAGAAGTGCGGGTTGCGGATTTTTCAAACTTGCTCGCCGAAGGCAAATATATTGCTTTTGTGATCGGCGCCACACACGCTACCAAACGACTTCCGGTGACAAAAATGGCGGAAATTTGTCGCAAACTGGACCAACCGGTCGTATTGCTCGGTGGCAAGGCGGAAGAAGAGGCCGGCCGTGCAATACTTGGCCCAAATGTTGTCAACTTATGCGGACAACTTTCCTTACACCAATCCGCTTCCGTGGTTCGGCAGGCGGCCGTTGTACTGACACACGACACCGGATTGATGCACGTCGCGGCGGCTTTCAGCAAACCAATCGTATCCGTGTGGGGCAATACGGTACCCCGGTTTGGAATGTACCCGTTTTACCCAACCGGGGTGGACTTAAATACGTCTGTGGAAGTAGACGGCCTCAAGTGCCGGCCTTGTTCGAAGATCGGTTTTGATCGATGCCCGAAAGGACATTTCCGATGCATGAACGGTATAAAAGAGGTGGAAATCATTACGGCCCTGGATATACCCAAATGACAGTAAACTACTAAAAAACAGTTTTTAACAAATTCCGGGGTGGAGCGGGGGTTTGGATTCCCAATTTTACTCTAATTTGCGCCGGTGTTATCTGACAACTCCCTTTCTTGCTAAACAATCACAATATGCACGTAAGAAAACTACTACATCTCTTTGTCGCGCTTTTATTGGTCAATTGCCTTGCCGCACAGGATATACATTTTACCCAGTTTAATATGTCGCCGCTTACCATGAACCCCGCCATGAACGGCAAGTTCGAAGGCACGGTTCGTATCGGAGGGATTTATCGCGGCCAATGGGCCAGCGCGCTTACCAGTTCCAATAGTTATAAAACGCCGTCCGTGTGGGCCGATGCGCCCATTTTCCGCGGTTTCCGCAAACGCGACTGGATCGGCGTCGGCATAGTGTTCTTTTCGGACAAAGCCGGCGAACTGGGGTTGAAACACAGCGCTTCCAAACTCGGCGCCACCTACCACCTGGCATTAGACAAAAAAAGGCACCGCCGTATTGTCGATTGGCGGCCAATACGGTAAAGGAAGCCGCAAACTGGGCGACGACCGCCGGTACGAAGACGGATACGACCCGTCCGGACAGTACAGTCAGAGCAACAGCAAGGAAGGAAACGTGGTGGACGACGCCAGTTATACCGATATCGACGGCGGAGTTGTGCTTTCTGCCAAACTGAACAAGCGGATGGATTTCAACATCGGCTTCAGTATGTTTCACATCAACCAGGGAAAATACAGTCTTGCCGGCTCCTCCGATCCAAACGGACCGACTCCGACGAATCCTACCGCCGGGAGCACAAAAATCCCGCGCAGAATGATCATTCACGGCCAGTTCAACGCAGCGCTGGACGACCGCTGGTCGCTCAATCCCACCTTCCAGTATCAAAGCATGGGGGGGCTCGATGAAATCCAGTTACAGGGCATGCTGGGTTATCTCTTTGACCCGAAGAAAGATATCACGCTCAACTTCGGGCTTGGCTATCGCATGCGCGATGCCGTTCAGGCTCTTTTGGGCATGAAATACAAAGACCTCCGGGTCGGACTGGCATACGATATCAATACCTCCGATTTTAACGCCGCCTCCAATTACCGCGGCGGTTTCTGAACTGGCAGCCAACTATATCATCAAGATATACAAACCCGCCATTATTAAACCCAAAGTCCTTTGTCCTCGTTTCTAAACCGAATTCCTCTTCATAATATGAAAAAACTTGTCTTCCTCCTAACCCTCTGCGTTATGTCGGTAGCTGCTGTCACTGCACAGCCGCTCAACCGATCCACTCCGGATGCCAATCGTAAATCTGCAGAAGAAGCGGAAGCCGCCAACAATCCCTACGAGGCGCTCGAACTGTACGACAAGGTGTACGACGAGACCAAAGACAGGGCTGTGGCGATCAAGATCGCCCGGTTGGAATACGATTTGCGCGATTACCAGGCCGCCGAACGGGCGTTTAGCCGCTTAGTGCTCCGCGACCGCAAAAACGAATTGACGGAACTGAAATACTGGTGCGCCATGTCGATGAAATACAACGGCAAATACGCCGAAGCCATCGATATGTTCAACCAATACATCAACGACCTCGCAGCCGATCCGGGTTTGGTACAAACTTCGAAACGGGAAATTGCCGGCTGCGAACTGGGCAAAAAAGCAAAACAGCCCGACAACCTGCTGATTTCCAATATCGGAAAAAAAGCCAACAGCCCGCAGACAGAAGCGTCTCCGTCCTACAGCAGCGGCGAGTTATACTACAGTTCCTTAAAAGGCAAAGAAGTTGTGGTGCTCGATGGTAAAGAAGGCGACTGGTATGCAAAAGTGTATACTTCCGCAAAAAGTGGCGCAGAATACGGCGAACCGACCCCGCTCGGCGAACAAATCAACCGCGAGGGCTGGCACCAGGGCAACGTCAGTGTGACAACGGACGGGCGTACGATGTATTTTACCCGGGTGCAATTTGCCGAAGGCGGCCAAAGCATCGGTGAAAGTAAAATTTATTATTCCACAAAAGGCTCCGACGGGTGGGGCGCCGCCAACGAAGTGACTGGGGTAAATGGCGACTATATTGCAAAACATCCCTGCGAAGGTGAACTTTTTGGCGAAAAGGTCCTCTTTTTTGTGGCCAATATGCCGGGTGGAAAAGGTGGATTCGATATTTATTACGCACCCAAAAAGACAAACGGCGTGTTTGGAATGCCCGTCAACCTGGGCGAAGTGATCAATACCGTTGGAGAAGAGTCCACTCCCTTTTACCAGGACGGCAAACTCTACTTCAGCAGCAATGGCCAGCCGACTATCGGCGGCCTCGATGTATTTGAAAGTCAATGGAATGGATCTGTCTGGAGCGCCCCCAAAGTTTTGCCGCCCGGCATCAACTCCAGCGTAGACGACCAATTTTATACCCGCACTCCGGATGGCATGAGTGGCTTCCTGGTAAGCAACCGCCCAGGACCGAATAACCTGAAAAGTAAAACCTGTTGCGACGATATTTACGCCTGGGAAATTGAACGGGTGAAAGTGGACCTGACCGCCCGGACTTTCCGCTTCAAACGTAAAGGTGAAAAAGAAAACCCGGCACTCACCGGCTGCACGGTATACGTATACGATGTAACCGATAAAAATCCCTCGCGGGTGGAGGAAAAAGCAAATCCGAACGCCAACGATTTTGGATTTACCCTGTTGCCTGAAAAATCCTACCAATTGATTGCCACCCGCGACGGCTACGTACCCGACACCCTGGATTTCAACACCGTAGGTGTGCGGAGAACCACCAGTATCGATAAAAAACTGACCCTGCGTGTATTGCGCAAGGAGCCCGAATACGACACCCTGCGCATCAACCAGCCGATCCGTCTGAGCAATATTTATTACGATTTCAACAAGTGGGATATCCGTACCGACGCAGAACCGGACCTCCAAAATCTGACCGACCTGTTGAAAAAATACCCGGATATGAAGATCGAACTTTCATCACACACCGACGCGCGGGGTAACGATCAGTACAACGAAGAACTTTCGCAGAAACGCGCCGAAAGCGCTAAAACCTGGATCGTCGCCAAAGGTATCGTTACGGACCGGATCACGGCAAAAGGTTACGGAGAAAAACAACTGCTCAACGAGTGTATCAACGGCGTGGAATGCACCGAAGAACAACACCAACTCAATCGCCGCACGGAGTTCAAGAAATCATTTCAGGGCCGACCAGCATCATTATCGAGCGGGTGGAAAAACGCGAGCCGGGCAACAAGGGACAACCACCCGGCGGTAAAAACTCCATTCGCCCCGATTTTTTTTTAAATCATTAAATCAAACCATAAAACCGCGGCCGGACACCATATTCCCGTCGGAAAACTGGACCAACCCGGCCGCAACGGAAGTGAAGTTCCTGCACGAATTGATGCTGTTTGAAGGCGTGGAAGGAGACGAGATTGAAGCACATTTTGAATTCGAAAACATCGGACGCCAAAACCTCGAAATTGAGATCGTCAGCGCCTGCAATTGTATGGAGTTAAATTGGCCCCGGCAGCAGATCTCCCCCGGCGAACGGGGTGTCATTAAGGTGATTTTTGACACCAAAGGCCTTTCGGGATACGTATCGAAAGACATCGACGTGGTCTTTAAAAACACCGATAAGGAGGGTTACCCGCTGGTAATTCGCGGCGTTTTGAAAGGAAAATTGTTTCAGAAAATTTGACTTTCCGGGGGAGGTATTCCATCAAATCCCAGCCCCTTGTAATAGATTGCTTTGGTAATTACCGCTTAGACTTTCCAGGTTTTCGAAAACCTGGAAAGTCTAAGCGGTAATTACCAAAGCATAATCAGGCGCTTTTTTGGGGAACGGGGACTTGTGATTTCCATCTTATTCATTGATAATCAACGAATAAAACTGAACACGCCGGACTTTGTAAAGTGGGTGCCGTCTAAACGCTCCAGATCGGCCCAGAACGTATAAGCCCCTGTTTGAGCGATTTTCCCACGCCAGACACCGTCCCATCCCGAATCCGGATCATCCGGTTGCAAATCTTCCCGGTCGTACATAATTTCTCCCCAGCGATCTGCAATGAGCAGGCGCCGGATCAGACTTACGCCATTGTCTGCACTCAGAAAAAAACGATTGTTGGGAAACGGAGCGTCGGGACTAAAAATATTCGGCGCAAACACCCGGTTTTTATCTGAAACAAATATCTCGACCTCATCGGTAAGTACACATCCGTTTACATCGATCACTTTCAGGCTGAATTGTGCATTGGAAAGCAACTGAATACAATCGGTAAGACACGCCGGATCACCACAGGGCGGTCCGGGCGACCACTGAAGAATTTGTGGGTCCAGCCCGTATTGCGGGACGATACAAACGGTGTCGCCTTTGACAATTTCGCGGTCTTCACCCAGATAAACCCGGATGTCCCGGAACGCAAGGTCCAGGTACAACAACGAATCGCAACCGGAAGAAGCGGCGCCTTCCAAAATTTCAAGCCCGGTGCGGTTATTTCGATCATAACGATGGCCGTTGAACATCAACACGTCATCGGGGCAAAGTGTATCTTTTAACACAAAATAGGGCAGGGGCAGTGCCGTCAAATTTACCCGGATAATACTGTCACAACCCGCAGCGCCGCCACCCGGCATCACTTCTTCTCCCTGGGTATGAAAGGTATGATAGGCCGTGCCGTTTACAAAAACAGTGTCACCTTCACAGATAACCGCCTGATAATCAAATATACTTGAGGTAAAACTTAATTGGACGTCGATAATACTGTCACATCCGTTGGCGGCGCCGTTTGCCACGATTTCCTGGCCGAGATAAAACCCCGCATGGTATGCCGTTCCGTTTACCCACAAAGTATCTTCGATACACAGGTTTTGGTGCAACGCAAACTGTACCGGCTGCCGAAACGTCAATTGAACGATAATCACGCTGTCGCTCCCGTTGGAAGAAGCGCCGGGCAGCACCACGGTGCCGCTCGGGTTACCCGGGTCAAAAATCTGGTTGCCGATTAAAAACAATTGATTGGAGCAAAACGTATCCCGGACGTACGCAGTGTCCTGCGGCATTTCGGTTCCTCTGGCAGAAAAATGCGCAATCAGGCATCCTGCTACCGCTACGCTGATCTTTAAAAATTGCAACATTGCCGGTTTCTCTAGTATGTAAATATGGTGGGAAGGTATCGAAAGAAGCCACAGCAACGACCCTTTTCGTTACTGTGGCTTCTGTTCTGCAATTAACAGTCCAAACTGCTTAATTTTTGGCAGTTTCCAGTTTCAAAACCCTTTTTTCCAGCGATTCCAGTTGTTGTTGCAGAGAGACATTTTCACTTTTTAACGCGTCAATCTGCTGCTGCTGCTCTTGAATGGCTTTAATTGCAAGTATGCCAAACCCGGTATAGTCCAGCGACAAATAGCCGCCCTGACCATTTCGAACGGGGCTTTCTCCCACCAGTTCGGGAAACAGGCCCTGAACATCCTGCGCCAGGAAGCCCAAAGTGCGTTTTGCCGACTCGTCTTCCACATTATAGTGATAGGAAACCGCCTGCAATTGCATGATTTTATTCAAAATGCCCATAGGAATAGCAGCGATGTCTTTTTTCAGCCGGCGGTCCGAAGGCAGATAAATGCCTGTTGTTGAAGAGAATGTACCTGCCGGCACACCCGGCCCCAGGAGGTTGTTGTACAAAACCAGGTCTCCGCTGGTGCCGCTCACCCAAAAATCCCAACTGCGGTTATTGTCCGTGTTTTGCAGTGACAAACCGATGTCTTTTTGGAACACCTTCAACCTCGACGGACCACCATTCACACCGCCGATACCCACGTTGGAATTCGCATTGGATGTAAAAGCGGGAACCGGCGTGATAACCGGACCTCCGACAAAATCGATGGAAAACAACGATGCGCCGCCACCGCCGGATATTTGCCAGCCGCCGGCATCGCCATTTTTCAGCAGCATACGCGCTACATCGGAACTGCCTTGTTCAACGGTAAGTTGCGGCGTGGCGTCTTTGGTATAAAAATGCCCGTCGCCGTTTACGTCCAGTCGGAAAGTGGGCGTCAGGTTGCGAATGCCCACATTACCTTCTCCGGTAACTAAGGCCGGTCCGGCTGCCGAATTGAAAAAGCCGGCAATACCGTTGTCGCCCTGCACTTCCAATTTGCCGTTGGTGCTCACGTTGGTGCCGACCAGTACATTTTTAGAATTTGTATTATATATATTGTCATTATCCAGAAGCCAATGCGCGCCGGTAGAAGCCAAAAGTCCGGTAAAGTTCACTGTACTGCCGGAGCCTGATATTTCCAGGATCGGGCCGGTGAGTGAAAGGGTTTGTAATTCGTTGGCCGGGTCGTTGTCCGGGTCGCCGGTGTTATTGATGGTAAAATTCGGAGCCGAACCTGTTATGCTGATACCGGTTCCGGCAGTATAGTTGTTGCCGGCCGGTATATCTACGGTGCCGCCGCCATTGGAAAGCGACAACTGACTGCCGGCAAGGCTAAGTATCTGAATTTCATTGGTGTTGCTCAGGTCGCCGGTGTTGTTGATAGTAAAGTCTGGAGCCGCGCCGGTAATATCGATTCCGGCGCCCTCGTTATAATTATTGCCTGCGGGAAGTACGACATTGCCGCCGCCGTTGGACAGCGACAATTGGTTGCCCAAAAGGCTGATGGTTTGTAGTTCATTGGTATTGCTCAGGTCGCCGGTGTTGTTGATCAGCGAA
>JADJOD010000012.1 GCA_016713985.1 Lewinellaceae bacterium
CTAAACTTCCCCCGATACTCCATCGGCGACAATCCCGTCACTTTTTTTGAACACCGGGCCGAGGCTTTGACATCGAGTAGCCCACGTCATGCATCGCTTCGTTTACGTTTTGTGGCCGGTTTCAGGCGACTTTTGGCGGCTATGGCCACTACCACCGCTGGATGTATTCGACAGGTGTGTTGTTCGTCGCTTTTTTTCGGACGCCGCTCGAAGTTGCGCCGCCCGATGGCGGAATTTGGAAGCGAGGTCTTCTATCGAGATTTTGGCGGTCACGTTTTCCTCGATGAATTTATGCGCCTGCCGAATCGGCTCCGTCTTCGTGGCCTTTTTGGCCGTTGAACATCATAAACGCCGACTGGCTCTCGCGATCTATTTCGACGGCGAAAAACTTGGCGGCGGCCTTGAATGTGTTTCACGGGCAAGTGTTTAAGTTTGTGGGTGTTTGAAGAGGTCTTGGTGGGCAGGCAAAAAAATAAAAAGTTTTAAAACAAATAATGTCGTAATTTGCCCGCCGTTTTGTCCTTTTACCCCTCGCATTGGTTTTTCGCCGCCATTACCTTTGTGTCATCAAATTTTTAAAACAATTAGCATCTTAAACAATGGCAACAAAAGTTTTATCAATCTCCCGGTGAAAGACCTCAGCTTAAAGTCCATGGCTTTTTACCGGCAGGTTTCAGGTTCAATCCGCAGTTCACCGACGAGAAAGCGGCTTGCATAGTCATCACCGACAATATTTACGCCATGCTGCTCACCGAGCCGTTTTTCAAACGTTCACCGCAAAAAATCAGCGGCGCGAAAATTTCACTTGAAGTGCTGATGCGCTGGATGCGACTTCCCGCGAGGAGGTCAGAGAAACGGTGGCGAAAGCAGTCGGATTGGGTGGAAGCCTCTACGCCGAAAGCGCAAGATCACGGCTGGATGCACCAGCACAGTTTCGCCGATTTGGACGGCCACCAGTGGGAAATCCTCTACATGGACGGGATCGCAAGTGCCCGAACAGAATGACCAATCGTTCGCTCGCTCGCGCCGGTTGTACCCGGTGCCAATCTCGCTCGCGCGGGATTGTACCCGTACGAACCTCGCTCGTGCGGGATTGCCGCCAGTGCGGAAACTATCAGTATCTCCTATTTCCAGTACCGCAAAATGCGGCGGCGGCAATCCGGTTTTATTGCTCCATCCGCCTGATTTTCACTTTATTTTTCGTTCAAAAACGCCTACATCGTGGCTTTTCTCAACGTCGTATCTCAATATTAACGGCACCTGCGAAGCAGCGCGTTCCAATTTTACCAATCCGTATTCGGTGGCGAGTTCACAACCCTCTCGCGCTTCGGCGACATGCCTTCTTCTTCCGAACAGCCGCTGCCGGAAAACGAGGCAAAAAAATCCTGCGTCGCCCTGCCCTTGCGGGGTTGTGTGCTGATGGGCGGCGATTGTCCGCCGGAATTCCCGAACGGTATACGGGGCAATCTTTTCAACATCTCGATCGCGGCAGATAGCAAGGAGAAGCCGACCGGCTGTTCCATGGACTTTCGGCGGATAGCCACGCTATCCATGCCGATCGCCGACACCTTCTGGGGCGCGTATTTCGGGATGTTTACCGACCGGTTCGGAGTGCAGTGGATGATTAATTACGATTACCCCCAACCTTGATCGGAACACATTTTTTAAGCCGAAGAATTGTAATAAAATGAAAAAACTCAATTTTTCCATTCACATCGCCGTTCAAAAAACCGGCTCTGGCAAACGCTCTGGAACGACGCAACCGACCGTCAATGGGCAGCAACTTTCCACGAAGGTTCCTACGCCGAAAGTGACTGGCAGGAAGGCAGCAAAATCCTGTTCCTCTCCGGCGGCGACGGCATGATCAGCCGAATCGCCCGCCTGATTCCCAACGAGTTTATGTCGTTCGAACACCTCGGCGAAGTCAACTGGCGTGGAGGATTTCAGCGGCGACTAGTCCGGGCGCATTTGAAAATTACAGCCTTCGCGAGTGCGACGGCGGCACGGAACAGAACGTCCGAACTGGACAGCGACGACCATTTTGAACTACTTCCGCGATGTTTTCCCCAGGGCACTGCAAAAAGTGAAAGAACTGTCGGAACAATAAGGCCACAGCGACACCTCCCCATATCCACCTTGAACCCGGCACCTGGGCTGAGACACGTCGGCTGTTTGATGCCTTGCCGGCGGGTGGAATAGTGGAAATGGAACTTCCAACATATGCACGACAAACATTCCGGGCATATTTTAACCACTAAATTTTTCAAAAAATGGATAGCGCGGATAAACCCGGGACCATAGACGAATATATCGCCGGGTTTCCAAAAGAAAACACAGGAAATGTTGCAACAAATCCGGTCGGCTGTTAAAGCAGCCGCGCCGGACGCAAAAAAACGATCAGTTATGCCATTCCAACCTTCACCTTGAATGGAGCCCTGGTTCATTTTGCAGCATTTAAAAACCACATCGGTTTTTACGCTACACCGACAGGGCACGAGGCATTTGCAAGGTTGGCCGCTTACAAAACAGGAAAGGTTCCGTGCAATTTCCGCTGGACCAACCTATGCCTTTGGACACGATAACCAGGATCGTACAGTTCAGAGTAAAGCAAAATCTGGAAAAAAGCCGGGCAAAAGAAATAGCGGGCCAACGGCCAGGTATTTTTCCGCCGACGCCCGGCCGGCCACAACGATTCACCACGATTTTTTCAAAAAACATATAAAAAATGAACGCAGCGAACAAAACCGTCATCACCGTGGAAACAACTGTACTTGCTCCGGTAGAAAAAATTTGGGCATTCTGGACGACTCCCGGGCACATCACGCAATGGAACAACGCTTCCGACGACTGGCATACCCCATTCGCTACCAATGATTTGCGGGCTGGCGGCCGGTTTGAATTTCCACATGGCAGCCCGCGACGGCAGCGTGGAGTTCGATTTTGCGGGCGTTTACGACGCAGTGAAAACCCACGAAAAAATCGCCTATACCATCGATGATGGTCGGAAAGTGGAATTCTTTTTCCGCCAGCGGGTCATCCACACGTAACCGAATCATTCGAAGCGGAAAATTTACACCCGATTGAGATGCAACAGGAGGGTTGGCAAGCCATTTGAATAATTTCAAAAAGTACGTCAATCAATTAAAAATGCTGGCGCCGGGTTTGACCCGGTGTCCCGTACCAGGTTTGACCCGGTGTCCCAGCACTGGATTTGACCCGGTATCGGCGATTTTTATTTTCCCCAAAATATCCCAATCCATGTCCGACAATATCCAAATCCTTGGCCACCGAACCGACCTGCCCGCCGTTCACGCTTTGATGTACGAACTGGCCGTGTTAGAAAAAGAGCCGGAAGCCGTATTCACCACCCCGCCGAGTACCTGGAAGATTTCAGAAAAGGCCTTTTTGAATGCCATGTGGCGAAATGGGCGGACAGGTTGTCCGGTATGACCTCTTTTATATGGCGTATTCTTCCTGGAAGGAAAATGCCTGCTTTATCTCGACGATTTTGTCGTCACTGAAACACACCGGCGTTATGGCGTGGGGCAAATGTTATCGCGATGCTTTTGTGGAAGAAGGCCGTAAAAGGGGTGCCGCTTAGTCAAATGGCAGGTGCTGGACTGGAACGAGCCGGCCCTGGCATTCTACCGGAAAAACGAGGCGATCATCGAGACCAATTGGTGGAATGCCAAAGTGTTTTTATTCGAATGATGATTTTGATTGACGATTAATGCGTACATGATTGTTGATGTGTGTCGCTTCGAAACATCAAGAAGTCATGTACGCGTTAATCGTCAATCAAATTCCTCTACTTCTGCACCATTACCCGTTGCATCCGTACCACCCGGGCCTTCCAGGTGCAGGAATAACAACAGTCTGCACCGAATGATCAGTTCAAATTCCATTTGCTGGTACCCTTTTTCATTCCGGGTTTGCACCGATTGCATCACCCGGCCGGTTGCGTCGGTCAATCTGAATGCGACGGCGCCAGCTTCCGGCAAATAGTAGGTAGCGGTAAACCGATCGTTAACCGGGTTGGGGTGAACGGCCAATAATTCAACCGATTTGTTGGCTTTGGATTTGTCTACCCTGAATTCAGTGCAGCGCCCGGGGTTTCCAGTTGACAGGTATAGGCTTCAGCCTCCGTAACGGCAGAACTCATGTGCAATACGTCGCTCAGTTTGCCGATTTGCAAGGCGGTAAACGTCAGCGTAAAAGGCCCAGTAGTGCGCATTTTTGCTTGCAAGCCTTTGGTAAGCAGGATGGGATTATTGCCAGCTGGCAGTGATGCTGGTTTCTGCCGGTGTGGCGATAAATGCTGCGGGCAAAAATCCGGTTCTATACTTGCCGAGGACAATACGGCCGGGTCGTAGTCCAGCGTAAACTGGAAGGCGGCGATATTCCCAGATCCGGGGTAATGATCTCGCGCGCACCTCGTCGCCAGGTTTAAAAAATACTGTTCCGTGGTATAAAATAAAGCGACGTTCTTTTGGTCGGTGCGGTCGTCGATCGTGGGCGCCAGGGCAGAGGAAGTTGCCGAAGCATCTACGTCGCCGGTTTTGATCGCCCACAAAATCCGGGTTAAATTGATATTCCCGCTCGGGCAAAAGCAACGACGACGGTACGGAGGCCGACCGTAAGGTTGAGCGGATCTGCAAAGGTGTGGCTGCCGGGCACAAATTGCCAGGAAATTGTTGCCGGGGGAAGTCGGTTTGGTGCCCAGGACAAGTTTTACAAGGCCGTTTACATCGTCATCGGTCAGGCTGCGGATTTATTCGCGTCGGCGGCAAGCAACTGATAGGGTGTCGGAAGCGATTGAATGTCATCTATTTGTGCGGCGATCAGCAAAGGCGTCCAAAGTATTCACCCCGCTTTCGGCTGACTGTTGTCGGATACCGGGGCAAGCAGGTAGTTGCAACCGGCCGTAATACTTCCGAATTGATATTGGCCAAGGTCGTCGGTTTCGGCGGAAGCCGGCTTATCCGAATTTTGTGATATTCACCTGCACGCCGGGCACTGCTTTTGCCTGGTAATTGAAATTGTGCCCTTAAACGGTGTGGAAGGCGGGCAGGCGCCGATATTGTCTGAACGATCACGTAGGTGAGGCAAAAAGTCAGCATTGCCGTAAGCGTCTTCCACCCAGACTTCCGCGTATTGTTTGCCCAGTTCCGTGCAATCGAAAGTGACGGAATGGCTGTTTTGCAGGAAACCGTACCGGCGCCCTGTTTGCGGATGCCGAATTTGATCTGGTTGGTCAGGTGCGGTTGTCCTCCGTATATTTGCAGAAAATCAGTGTCCCAGATCGTGATCATGCCCGTTTGCATAATATTGACGCTGAGGCCATTAAAGGCAAACGATGGTGGGCGGTTTGCAATCTTTTACGATAGGCTGTATTTGCAGAGGGTTTCGTTGCCGCAGTTGTCGTTGGCAATCCATTCCACTTTGTGCGTGCCGTATGGCGGTCAAAGCCCTGGGAAAGCAATATGTGCGGATACCGTGTCGCCCGAGATGGTTTTTCAATGGGCCATGCGTTGGGGCTGCTGCTGGAAATGTAAGGTTTTCCATAGAGCCGTTGTTGTCTAAGTCAAGAAAAGCCTGTACGAGAGCATGATATCGGTACCCGAGCAGGCGTCCTTTACTTTAACATTCAGGTTCACGGGGCCTTCACAATAGTCCGTCCAGCCGGAATGGTATTGGTTCGGGTCGTTGCCGGTCAGGTCGCAGAACGTGACGGTTTGTATCGGGCAGTCCAGAAAAGTTGGCGGATCGGTATCCACCACCTTGATGATCTGGGTATATTGCAGATAGCCGTGGTTGTAAGAGTTTCCGACGATGGTGGGCGCCACATCGGTACTCGACGGATTGTTGATGAAATAAGGTCCCGGCCAGTTCGGGTCGTAATCGCACCAGTAGAGCAATTTCCAGGTGCGCAGGATTTTATAACACCCCCCTGTCGAGTTGGTGGTAAATTTTTGGTCTTTGACCGAAATACCCACGTTAAAATTGCAGTTGCCGGTCATGGTGATTACCGGCCAAATGGTGTCGGTCGTGGCGCCGCAACCATAGACGGTGTAATCATCGGGAAATTTGACGGTGTAATAGTTGGTGTACTGGCCGGAAGCGCCGGCGAGGCAAATGAGGAAGAAGGCGGAAGTAAGATTGTACGGATCATGCAGTTGGGATGTTTAGTTGCATGCGAAAGTAGTGTACAAACCCTTTTGGCGCGCTCATTCTTCCGGGAAGAAGGGAAATCGTCAGGTGGGCGACGTAACGGCAAAAATATTAACAGGGGCGGCGGGTGGGCATACCGCCGTTTTGGTAGTAAGTTTACCAACCTGGCCCCACTATCCCCCGGACGCCTTAATAATTCGACGTTTCGCAGCCTATATCCACTACTGGAATTTCGATTTCTTGGAAAACCTTATAACTTTGTCTCAAAAATATTCATGTCCATGTCGGTCAAAAAGAGTTCACGTAATTAAACGCACTGACGGTTGGGTCGTAAAAAGGAAGGCGCAGACCGGGCGTCAGCGCAAGTACGACAAAGCAAGAGGCCGTCAGATCAACAAAGTTATCGACAAGAAAGGGCTGACATCGTCATCCATCAAAAGGATGGTACGATTGAAAAGTGGGCAAAAAGTTAAATTCATGGTTAATCAATTTGAGCGCAACGTTTTTATTAATTGCCCTTTTGATGATGAATACAGGCTTTTATTAAAACCGTTGTTGTTTACGCTTCGTTATTGCAAGCTCACCCCTCGAATCGCCTCAGAACGATTGGATTCCAGCGAAATCAGGTTGGAAAAAATTTTGGAAATCATTCAAGATTCGAAGTACAGCATACATGACCTTTCCCGGATAAAATCGAGTAAAAAGGGAGAGTATTATCGCCTCAATATGCCTTTAGAGATCGGGTTGGACTTAGGTTGTAAAGTGTTTCACTCCGGGGAAAAGTATCGGGGAAAAAACTCACTGATATTAGAAGGAGAACGCTATAGCCTGCATAAGGGCTTGTCAGATCTCTCAGGGTCTGACGTCAAATGCCACGACAACGATGCTGAAAAGATGGTTGAATCCGTTCGTTCGTGGCTGGTCGAGTGGGACAACAAACATTCCAGGCCCCAATATGATTTGGGACGACTATAACATTTCAACGCTGAGTTGTACACCGATTTTTCTGAGCGAGGGTTCAAAAAATCGCAAATTGATCACTACCAATTCCTGAATTCTTGGATTTTTGAAAAAGTGGTTGTCTAAAAAATTGAAGAGAAAAAGAAGAGTAAAGCGATTCAATCCACCACCATCGTCGCCCGGTCCAATTGCTGCTGTACGATGTTTTCCGGCAAATCGCGGAATTCGTATTGCTGATTTCTTAATTGCGGCTCAAAACCCGCCTCCCGGATAGCCTGCTGAATACCGTCGGCCGTAAGCCGAAACCGTGCCGGCTGCCGACACCACATTTTCTTCGATCATAATGCTGCCGAAATCATTCGCACCCGCGTGCAGGCACACCTGCGCGACCTGTTTGCCCACGGTCAGCCACGATGCCTGGATGTTTACCACATTGGGCAGCATGATGCGGCTCATAGCGATCATACGCACGTATTCGTCGCCCGTCACCGCGTTGCGGGCGCGTTTGAGTTTTTCAATATGGTGTCTTCGTCCTGAAATGGCCAGGGAATAAAGGCCAGAAAGCCCTTTGCATCCGCCGGTTTTCCGACTGCACCTGGCGAATTGCCGCAAAATGTTCCATCCGCTCAAGGTTGGTTTCTATGTGGCCGAACATCATGGTGCCCGGGTGGTCAGGTGCAAACGGTGTGCCGCGCGCATGACGTCGAGCCATTCTGCGCCGCCGCATTTGCCCTTGGAGATCAGGCGCCGCACCCGGTCGCTGAGTATTCCGGCGCCCGCGCCGGGCAACGAGTCGAGCCCGGCCGATTTTAATTCTTTGAGCACGTCGTAGTGGCTCATACCTTCCAGTTTTGCCACGTGGGCAATTTCCGGCGGACCGAGTGCGTGCAGCTTCAGGTTGGGGTAGAGGTCTTTGAGTTGCCGGAACAAGTCGGCGTAAAAAGCAAGCCCCAGGTCCGGGTGATGTCCTCCCTGCAGCAGCAGTTGTTCGCCGCCAAAACGAAAAGTCTCTTCTATTTTATGTTTGTATTCTTCGAGTGTGGTGACGTACGATTCTCCGTGGCCCGGCCTCCGGTAGAAATTGCAGAATTTGCAATTGGCAATGCAGACGTTGGTTGTATTCGAATTGCGGTCGATGATCAGGTAACGGTATTGCCCGGTACATGGTGCAGGCGTATGGCATTACCCACCTGCATCAGTTCGGCGGTAAGTGTTTTCAAACAGGGAAAACGCCTTCTTCGGGACTGAGCCAGTCGTAGTGGAGTGCGCGGTGGAGGAGGTCGGAGATTTGCATAGTTGCATGTACGCCGGAATTCCGTTCCGGCTGGTCAGATCATCGCCGGAACGGACTTCCGGCGTACCTTTTTTTGAAAACAAAAAAGCGAAGGTAAGGTTGGGGGAACTTGTATCGTATGTTGTGGCATGAAATGCTTATTGATTTCCTGATCGCTTGGGCGCTCAAAGCAGTTCATGCCACAACTACGAGGCTTTTAATTCAATTGTTCCCAATTCGAGAACTTTTGTATATTTGTCTGTTCAAAATTCAAAATTTGAAACGACTAATCGCCAAACGCACGCTCAAAGAGTTTTGGGAAAAACACCCGGACTGCGAACAGTACCTCAAAACCTGGTACGACATCGCTTGGCGTGCTGACTGGAGAAGTCCGAATGACATCAAGGAGACTTTTGCCTCAGCCAGTATTATTGCCAACAATAGGGTGATTTTCAACATCAGGGGTAACAATTACCGGCTCGTCGTAAAATTTAATTACGAGCGTCAGTGGGCTTTTATTCGCTTCATCGGCACACATGCCGAGTATGACAAAATTGACGCAACCACCATCTAAATATTTGTTTATGAACATAAAGCCAATAAAATCGGAACAGGATTATGAGTGCGTGTTGGCTCGCTTGGACGCCATTTTCGACGCGCCTGCCGATACTCCCGAAGGCGACGAGGCCGAAATCCTTACATTGCTGGTTGAGCACTACGAAAACGAACACCACTTCATCGACGCGCCCGACCCCATTGAGGCTATCAAAATCCGGCTGCAAGAAATGAACCTCCGCCAGTCCGACCTTGTGGGCATTATCGGGGGCAAAAGTCGCGTTTCGGAGGTGCTCAACCGCAAGCGAAAACTCTCCGTTGAGATGATTCGCCAACTGTCAGCCAAACTGAAATTGCCGACGGCGCTGCTGGTGCAGGATTATGCGCTGGCGGGGTGAGCACCTTGTTTATCTTGCCACTTCATTCAGCCCTCGTTCCCGTCATGTCCGAATTTTCCAAAGTCCAAATCTCTATCGAAGTCGCCGCAGAACTATTTACAAACCTGATTTCCAAGACATATCAGGGCTTATCCGGCTTTGTCAAAGACAAAAACAAAGAGCGCGACTTCTTTGGCATAGCCACAAAAAAATACGTCGGCGGCCTCATCGGAAGATACAACACCGTGCAAGTGTTGGGGATGCGCGAACCCGTGCGAGCTCAAAAAGTCTTTTTGTACGCGCCAATATTTTGGAAAAAATATCCGCCCGCGCAGGCCTACGCCCAGAAGATTTGGATGAGATTTTCGACTTCGACCGCCGCGCTTTCGGCACAAAAAAAGAGACTGTGGATGGAGAAAAAATCGTCAATAAACTCGACAAGTTCATCGTGCTTGGCAAACCCGGCGCGGGCAAAACCACCTACCTGAAATACCTGACGCTGATGATGCTCGACAAATACAGTCAAATCGAGCGACGACGTTTGCCCATATTCGTGACCCTGCGGTCTTGGGCCGACGAGTCGGTGCCGCTCATGGACTTCGTCGCGCAGGAGTTCGACACCTGCGGTTTTGAAGAAGCGGGAGCATTTGTAGAGCGGATGCTCAAAAACGGCGACTGCCTCGTGTTGTTCGACGGCTTGGACGAAGTGAGCGAGACGGCCAAGCAAGATGACATCATTCGGCAAATCAAAAACTTTGCCGACAAATATGCCGAAAACCAGTTCATCATCAGTTGCCGCGTGGCCGCCTACAACCACTGGTTCGAAGGCTTCACGGAAGTGGAAATGGCTGATTTCAATGAGGAGCAGATGGAGACCTTTATTCGCAACTGGTTTCACGGCGAGCCAAAAGTTGCCACAGAATGTTGGGAAAGATTGAAAAACAACCCGCCATTGCGCGAGTTGGCCTCCGTGCCGTTGCTGCTCACCATGCTTTGTTTGGAATACGGCGAGAGCAACGACTTCCCACCCAACCGCGCCGAGCTTTACCACCGCGCCATCGAAACGCTACTGACAAAGTGGGACAGCTCGCGTCGCGTCCGCCGACAAGAAGTGTATAAAAACCTGACGACCAAGCGCAAGGAATCCATGTTCGCCCGCATTGCTGTTGAGGCGTTTGAAAAAAACCAATATTTTATGCAGGGGAAAGAGTTGGAGCGAATGATTGAAAAATTCATCGAACACCTGCCCGGCTCCAAAGAAGAAGAACTCGAACCCGACAGCCAAGCAATCTTGAAAGCCATCGAAGCCCAGCACGGCATTTTTGTGGAGCGTGCCAAAAATGTGTATTCCTTTGCTCACCTGACTTTTCAGGAATATTTCACTGCCAAACACATCGCTGACCATGCCCTTGAAGGCACTTTGAAAGGTTTGGTTGAGAATCACCTTTACGATACCAAATGGAAGAAGTATTCTTGCTTACGACCGGCCTGCTCGATAATGCCGACGAACTGCTGCGCCTGATGCGCAGTAATGCCGACGAGGCTTTAGAAATACGATATAAATGCGTTGATGGAAGCAGCGGAAAAATCTTTGCTATCTGTGGAAAACAAATTGCCCTACGGCAGTTCGGCGGAATTTAGCAGCATTTATCGTCCTTGCTTTTGCCCGCGCTCGCGCCTTGCCCCGGAATCGTGCCCTTGCCCTTGCTCTTGACCGTACCCTTGACAATGACCGCGCCCTTGACAGTGTCCGTGTGCTTGCCCATGCTCTTGGCAGTGCCCGTATGCTTACCCGTGCCCTTGAGAATGACCGCAGTCGCTATGTTATAACCCTTGCCCGTGACTTTGGCCTTGATAGCGAACTTTTGATAGCCTACGGTTACTCAAGCAAATTGGGTGAACAGATTATTGATAAAATTCGGAATTATTTTTCTGCCAACATTCTGATAATCAACTGCCTCGAATCCGTCAACTACGTCTCGAAGGACGTGCGGGAAAAGATGCTGCATGAAAATTTGTCTGCCGAAAGGGGGTAGGTAAGCCGTCTGGCGAACGCCTTTTTGTCCTTCTGTCGGAATCCGTCCGCTCTGAAAGGGCATCTAAATGCGGGTTCCGCTCGTAGTGCATCTGTGTAGGGTGGACGGATTCCGACAGAAGGACAAAAGTAGCGTACACAAAAACTCTTTGCCTGGCGGCAATGGAACTCTGCATTTAAAATCGCCGTTTCAGCCGTTCTCTCCGAGATTCAATTTTAACCCAAACAATTTCTTTTAAACACAAAACATTTTGTTGCGCAAACAATAACTTTGTGCCGATTCCCGATTTTCTTATACTTATGTCCGAAACAAAAACAATCGAAACCCGCTTCCAACGGATCAGGCGTGTGCTGCGCCAGGCTGTAAACGGCGAGGAACAGGATTTTACAAGCGGAAGTATCGACCGGGCCATCGTGCTGCTGGCGATCCCGATGATCCTGGAAATGGCGATGGAATCACTTTTGCGGTCGTGGATGCGTTTTTGTCGCCAAAATCAGCACGGAAGCCGTCGCCACCGTCGGTCTCACCGAATCGGTTTTAACGCTGATTTACTCCATCGCTATCGGCCTGAGCGCCGCAGCCACGGCTATGGTGGCCCGGCGGATCGGGGAAGGAGACCGCGACGCGGCAGCCCGGGCAGGCGCACAGGTTATTCTGCTTGCGCTGGTGATGTCGGTCGTCATCGCCGTGCCGGGTTACTTTTTTGCGGAAGATATCCTGCGCCTCATGGCGCGCGACCAAAGTGTGGCCGCCACCGGGCATCAGTTCACACGGCTTATGCTGACGGCCAATTTGCCCATTCTCCTGCTCTGGATGCTCAACGGCATTTTTCGCGGCGCAGGGGATGCCGCCACCGCCATGCGGGCCTTGTGGATCGCCAATGCGGTGAATATCGTGCTTTGCCCGCTGTTCATTTTCGGTTGGGGACCGGTTCCCGCATTCGGGGTACTGGGGTCGGGCATCGCAACAACCATCGGGCGTTCGACCGGGGTGGTTTATCAACTATGGAATTTGTTCGAGGTGGGTAAAATTGTCAAAATCAGGTTGCAACACCTTCGCCCACAATGGGATATCGTAGTCCGGCTGCTCAAACTTTCGGCAGGCAGCACGGGGCAATACCTTATTGCCTCGGCCAGTTGAATTTTATGATTTATATCCTGGGCCAGATCAGCAAGGAAGTCACCGCCGGTTATACCATCGCGATCCGGATCGTAATATTTGCCCTGCTGCCGGCATGGGGTATGTCGAATGCCGCAGCCACACTCGTCAGCCAAAATCTCGGCGCCGGGCACCCCGACCGGGCGGAAAATCGGCCTGGCGGGCGGGTTTTTCAACATGATCTTCCTCGCGTTTATCGGCGCCATCTGCCTGATCGGGGCGCCGTTTTTTATCCGGTTATTTACACACGAACCGGAAGCCGTTCACGCCGGCACGTTGGCCCTGCGGATCCTGGCGGGGGGGTACGTGTTCTACGGCTGGGGCATGATCCTGTCACAGGCAATCAACGGCGCAGGAGATACCCGAACGCCGACTTTGCTGAATTTTATCTTTTTCTGGCTGGTGGAAACACCGCTGGCCGCCTTGCTGGCGCTTCACCTGGGTTGGGGCCAGACGGGTGTTTACTGGAGTGTGGTCATCGCCGAATCGGCCATGGCAGTAGCTGCCATGTGGGTGTTCAAGCGGGGGAAATGGAAAACGGTAAAGGTTTGATGTTGGGATTGTTGCATTGTTGGGATTGCTGGATTGTTGGGATTGCTGGATTGTTGGGATTGCTGGATTGCTGGGATTGCTGGATTGCTGGATTGTTGGATTGTTGTCCGCTGTTAGACCGATAGTGTGTTACTTTGCCTGATTATCATCGGGTTTTCAATCTCCCAATGTTTGAATCACTTGGAAAGTCGTTGGTTGCGAAAACGGGTTTTATATCCCGCCTCCATCCAATTTCCCTCATATTTTTGCAGCAATCCCAGCAATCCCAGCAATCCAACAATCCTAACCACCCGGCAAAAACAACTTTATGCGTTTTCTGATTCCGTTTTTCTTTTTCTGTTCTTCTGCGGTTGTACGGAACCTGCCGAAACCCGGTTTGACAAAATAGCGCGCGCTTATTGCGAATGCACCGGCAAACTGGTGGATTTGAACAAAAAAACCGCAGCACTGGCGACCGACAGCACGGCGCAGGCTGCTTTTCAGGAGAATTTGCGGCAAATACAGGAGGTTTACGACAAAGCCAGGGTGTGTAACGCGACGATTGTGGCACAGTTCGGCAAATTAAAACCCGCAGAGATCGATTCTTTAACGTTGACGCTTGCAACTGGCGCCTGCCCCGACCTCTCCAAAGAAACCGACCTGTTAAAAGAAATGCTCGGCGAATAAATCTTTTCACTTACTACCTGTACCCGACATGGCATTGATATCACTGGAAGGAATGCGTTTTCACGCCTATCACGGCGTTTACGATGCGGAGAAAACACTTGGCAATGAGTATGTTGTGGATATTGTGGTCAATACAAACACCGATAAAGCGGCAAAAGATGACAAAGTGGAACTGACGATGAATTACGAAACCATCTACCAGCTCTGCCGGCTTGAAATGGAAACGCCGCGCAAACTCATCGAAACCGTGGCCGCAGGTATCGTGAAACGAATGAAATTCCAGTTTTCGGAAATGCAGGCCCTGCGGGTACGCGTCACCAAACTCAATCCGCCCGTCGGCGGGCGTGTTCAGTCGGCCTGGGTACAGGAAGAACACGATTTTATCCGGGAATGCCCGCGCTGCAAAAAAGTTTATCAAGCACGACGATGATTGCTGGCAACGGTTTCCCAACCTCCACCCTGCGACGAAAGAAACGCTGGAACGGCAATTCAGCGGAAAATGCCTCTGCGACAACTGCCTGAAATTTTACGTAGGGGATGTGCCAACGAATGATTTGAGGAGGCTTTAATTGAGTCTGTTCAACTCGCCCATTCCAGTTCCGGTTCCGCCCTGCAGGCTTCGCCGTCCGGCGTCAGATCTTTCAGCAAAACGGGCGCAATCGTATTCACGCCGGCTGCAACGGCCGGCGCCTCTATCTTGATATAATTGTCCGTAAAACCGGTGATCAGGCCAGCGTTTTTGTGTTGTTCGAACAATACCGGACGTACGCTGCCCTGGTGGCTGCGATAAAATTCCCGTCTTTTCATTTCCGAAAGCCCCGCAAGGCCCGGATTCCAGCGCCGGCGTTCTTCCGGCGACACTGCCCCCGGGCATTTCAGCGGCCGGGGTATTGGCGCGTTCGGAGTAGGTGAATACGTGGAGATAAGAAACGTCAGGCCTTGTATAAATCGGTATGTTTCAAGAAAATCCGCTTCCGTTTCGCCCGGAAACCCGACGATCACGTCGCACCCGATACAGGCATGCGGCATCAGGCGTTTGATGGTGGCAACCCGACCGGCGTACAGGTCGCGGCAATAACGGCGGCGCATATCGCGCAGTTGTTTGTCGTTGCCCGATTGCAGCGGCACGTGGAAATGCGGCAGAAAACGCCGGCTTTGTGCCACAAGCCGATCACTTCGTCGGTCAAAGGTTCGGTTCGATGCTGCTGATGCGAAAACGGGCAACTTCTTCCACCCGGTCCAGTTCGTGGATCAGGTCGATAAAAGCGCTTCTTTTTTGGCCGGTCGCCTTCGATCACCTCGGTGCCATTGCCAAAATCGCCAAGATTCACCCGGTGAGCACGATCTCGCGGTACCCATTCGGCGACCCGCCGGGCATTTGCCACGGCACTTTCCACGGTATCGGAGCGGCTGGCGCCACGTGCCAGCGGGATGGTGCAAAACGAACACTTGTAATCACAGCCGTCCTGCACTTTCAGGAAAGAACAGGTGCGGTCGCCGAAGGAAAAGGACGCGTTGAACGTGTTGACGTCCCGCACTTCGCCGGCGTACACCATACCTTTCCCTGGGCTTTGCTCAGGTCGTCCACGTAATCGAGGATGCGAAATTTTTCGCCGGCGCCCAACACAAGGTCCACGCCGGGGATATCCGCGATCTCCGGGGCTTCAGTTGCGCATAACAACCGGTCACCACCACAAAAGCGCCGGGTTGCCGGCGCAATGCCTGGCAACGATTTTTTTGCGTTCTTTATCGGCCTGTTCCGTCACGGAACAGGTGTTCAACACGTAGATATCCGCGCCTTCTTCAAATTTTACGGGCAAATAGCCGCTGCTTTCAAAAAGCCTCGCCAGGGCGGAGGTTTCCGAATAGTTCAACTGCAGCCGAGGGTGTGAAAAGCGACGGTACGTGGTGTGGCCATGATTTGCAAAAGGAGGTGCAAAAAGTACGGCATTTTTCGCTCAAAAGCCAGCCCGGCAGTCATGGAAATGTATTCCGCGGTAAAGGCGTCGCTTTGGGGCTGATTCCGACGTGGGGTTGAAAAGACGTACCGGAAAACGCCGGAAAATAATACCAGGTAGTCAGTTTGCTGTAATTGGGTTTAAGCACGAAGCGGTTCAGATCACCGCCGATATAGCGGCCCTTTGTACCTGCACCCAATGGGTCCGAACAAAAATTCATCGGCCAGAAAAACCGCGAGCCGGGTAGCGCCTCTTCGCGCTGCGGCTTCCGTTTCAAAGTCGCCGGTTTGCCGGCCCAATTCGTATACCGCTTTATTGAACTCGTAATCAATACCCGCAACGACGCGGTTGACGCGGTTGAAGTGAAAATATCCGGCTGCAGCGGCGGTCCACACAGGATATTTCGGTCCGTCGAAAACGGCGTATTCTATGATGGCTAAGCCGGACTGCATGGAGCCGCCGAAACGTTTTGTCGCGCGGTTTTCCGTTCGGGCCGGCAAAAATCCAGTTCGCGAATGGGGTGGGGCGACCAGACGAGGCCCGTGTAGCCGGAGAATAAGTTGATACCGTAGTTGGGCGGTGCTGCGCCGCCGTTGGAAAAATGGGAGAGGGCAGCGCCGGCATTCAGCCGGAAGTGGTTGCTGAGCCGCACTTCGCCGCCAAGGCGGGATGGGTGATGTTGTTCCAGCATGATCCGATGGCGTTTTGGCCGGGGTTTTAAAATAATCAGCCGGGTAGGCCACCCGCGCAAGCCCGTGCCGAGGCGAAAAAGCCGTGAACCATCCCTTCCTGATAACCGGTACGGACAAATTGGGCAATAATCCGTATCCGTCGCTGTAAAGGCCGTCGCCGAAGTGAAAATACCACCGATACGCCGAATGCGGGTAGCGTTGCCAGGCGTGCCAATCGCGTCGCCCGGTCGTTTGGAAACGAAGGCCAAGTTCCTGCCCCAGAGCAATCCGCCGGTTTGGTGGTCAGTTGGGGGTGTGGCGCCAGATGCCTGCTGCATAGGACGAGAGATCAAACGCCGTTAGGGGTTGAGCATTGCCGTATGTCACAGGTAAAAAACCCAGAACCAAAAGGACAATAACGACAATTTGTTGTTAAATATTTTTACATAAAATTGTCATTCAGAGTGTTAAACATTTAAAAAAGGTAACTTCTTTGCATATACACATATACTCCCCATCTCAATGGGCCATACCTCAGGGCGTACAGTACTTATTGCTACTATCATTTCAATTCATTAATTTTTATCCAAAAGCCATTTTTGAACACATGTTGTGCCTGAAATACGTGATTTAAGCAATGAAATGCCTGTTGGCTTATTGGGCTAAGGAGTCAATCGTTTCAGGAAGTTTAAAAAAAGTTATTATACTCCTGCTTTAAGTTTTGAAATCTACTTGTTACGCCTCAGGTAGATTCTAAAACTATCAATAAAAGCGAATCCATTGCCAGATATTCCTTGGATTCGTAATACGTGCCTAAAAAGCATCTGTTTGGCGCCGAGCGCATATACAACGTCGCTGTACTCCCGTTTCAGAGCAGTTCAATGACCTTTTGATATTTTTTCTGATGAAAATACAGATAGGATAAATTGAATAAGTCGGGCGTTTCCGGATATCGGAAGGCAGGTACACGGGATATTCATGGATAAGTTTTCTCCCCAGACAAATTCACGTACCCAAGGGCAATTGTGACCATATTTTTAAACACCCCTTCCGAAAGTTGTTCATTCTCGAGCAAAAGACCTGGAAGCGATCATGCTGCTGAAAAGTCTGACAAATCCCACTTGGTAGTACTTCGTTTTACCTTGGCTGACCTTAAAAGCACAATAGTTTTTGGGCACTATAGTGCCATTCTCTCAGTCTTCTTTGTAAGTTTATTTTCAAATTTTACAAGAGCATTGTTAAGAGTCTTGACAAAATGTAATCCTCCTCGTTGGGCTCGGTCAAACACAATACGATATTAGATAAATGGATACCAAGGGAATTTCCTCGAATGGCGGCTGCCGGGTGTGTTCCGAAACCTGGTATGACGGTTAAATCCTTTCTGTTGACCGGAAACCTTTGAAAATCAACCACGCTACGTGGAATTTTAATTTTTGGACCACATAGAAGTATTCCAGCGATTGATCTGCCGGCACCAACTTTTCCATAAAATCAGAAGTTGCTACAACTTTTGACGCTCTGTTGTAAATATTCCAATGCAGCCTGAATTGAGAAAGGTAATACCAGGTGGATTGTCCGGGCATCGATTCAGGGTGTTTCGGATGCTGCCGTTCTACTCCGGAGAGATGTTTTTGTAATTCGGGTTTTCAAGGATGCGTTGCAACTCGA
>JADJOD010000013.1 GCA_016713985.1 Lewinellaceae bacterium
CCAGCCAGCCGCCCGTCCAGGCGGCCTGAAAATTGAACCCACCGGTGATGGCGTCGATGTCGAGCACTTCGCCGGCGAGGTAGAGTCCGGGGCAAATTTTACTTTCGAACGTTTTGAAATTCAATTCTTTAAGCGATACGCCGCCGGCGGTGACGAACTCTTCTTTAAACGTGCTTTTACCCGATATTTGAAAAACGGCGGCGCTTAGTTGGGTCGCCAGTTGGGTGAGACTTTTTTTGTCTGTATCCGCCCAGCGGCGGTCGTCGGTGATCCCTGCTGCTGTGACGAGGCGTTGCCAGAGGCGGGCTGGAAGGTCGAACAGGGCGTTGGCCGCCACTTGTTTTTTCCCGTATTCGTTTTTCAACTGTTGCAGTTGGTCGGCAAGTTGTTGCTGCGAAGTGGAGCCGGTAAAATTAATCTCCAGCGGGAACCGGTAATCGAGTGCGTGTAATTCACGGGCGCCCCAGGCCGATAAACGCAGAATGGCGGGGCCGCTCAGTCCCCAATGCGTGATCAGCAGGGGGCCTTCGGCCGATAACCGGGTGCCGGGTATTCGCAGGGCAGTATGGGAGACCGATACGCCCGACAGATCGCGCAGGCGGGTGTCTTTGGTATTGAAGGTGAACAGCGAGGGGACGGGAGACACGATCGTGTGCCCGAGGCTTTTCAGCAGGTCCCACACAGCCGGGTTGCTGCCGGTGGTGATCATGATTTTTGAAAAAACCTGCGATTCCTCCGCGCCGGTGAGCCGCAGGCGCCATCCGCCGGAGGGCACCGGCTCTGCCTTTTCCACCCGAACACCCGTACACACCTGCACACCCGCGCGACGGGCGGCTTCCTGCAGGCATTCCGTGATCGTCCGGGAATCGTCGCTGACGGGAAACATACGGCCGTCGGCTTCCGTCTTGAGCGCAACCCCCCGGCGGGCAAACCACTCCACCGTTTGTTCCGGGCCGAATTGCAGGAACGGCCCCAATAATTCGCGGCTGCCCCGAGGGTAATGTTTCACCAATTCACGCGCATCGAAACAGGCGTGGGTGACGTTGCAGCGCCCGCCGCCACTCACACGCACTTTTTCGAGCACGGCTTTGCCGCGTTCAAAAATAGTGACGCGGCAGGCCGGGTTGGCCTCCGCACAAGTGATGGCTGCAAAAAAACCGGCTGCGCCGCCGCCGATGATGGCTGTTTCCACTGTGAACCGGACAAAAATTGACGGCGCGAAGGTATGGAAAGCCGCCGTCAAACCATTTATTCCTGGCCGGGCGCTGCAATACCTCGAATAAACTGAAACAAATCATACCCAAAATTCACAGTAATAATAATTTACGTGTCTCGTCGATTTTAACACCCGGATTTGTAAAGTTCAGAAATATTTCCTATACATTTATACGCATTAATAGAATGCTTTACTTTTTGGATAAATAAATAGCCGGCTAATATCAATGTTTTCATTCTTCTTCGCAACATACTAATAATGAAATATTTGGACGGGTAAGGCCTCGCCCTGCCGTTTAGTTGTTGATTTCAAAACCGATTTATTTCACTTAAAATTTCCTTCCATGAAAAAGTTGTATTGCCTCCCCCTCGCTTTGTGCAAAATTAAATTGCGCCACAATGGCCATTCCCCTTGTTTTTGCTCTTTCCTGTTTTGACGACCTCGGCGCGACGCCCACGTATGATCCTGAAAAGAACGCTACCGATGGCTTGTCTTTAATCCTTGCGAAAACGACCGGCGATTCTGTATTCCCTTGTTTGGAAACATTTGACAGGACATTATCGAATGGATACCACGTCTCTACGAACAACCCTTCAGGCGTTCAGTGGAGTAATGAAAAAATACATATAGAAGATAATGCTACCGTATATTTCGACAGAAACGTAACGATGGAAAAATGTACCGTCCGTGCAGGCGCGAATTCCAAAATTATCATCGAAGGCGCTTACGGGCTCACGACTTCTGAGGAATGCTTGTTCACGATTTGTGCTGCGATGTGGAGCGGCATCGAAGTAAGCGCCAACTCCTTTGTAAATCTGGACGATACCGAATTTTGGTATGCCCGTGCGGCATTGTTTTTCAAAAAAGACTTTAATACCTGACAAACATAATCAGGAACTGTACTTTTATGAACAATGTAACGGGTATTCAGGTAGGCAAAATACAGGATGCTGCCAACGACAATACCATATTCACCCCCCAACAATTTCACGACAACCTGTTTGAAGGCGGTGACCTGGCATCTCCCCTGACCGGGCAGAAATCATATTCAGGGATAAGCCTTTATAAATGCGCTTTTGCCTTTATAGGGACTTCAGGTGAAAACACCTTTACCGGCCTGAATGTCGGAATTGTTTGTAGAAACACTTCCGCCATCATTACGCGCACCAATTTTTCCGATATGTACGTGCTATCCGGAACGGGCGGCTACGGGATCACGTCCGGGGAAAGCCATTTATATGTCTATGGATGCCATTTTGCAGACGATTCATACGGAGGGGGTTTATTCCGAAAATGCCAAAAGCCTTTCCGTTTTGGAAAGTGATTTTACCGGGGAAGAACAATACGGCATATTCAGCGAAAACAGCACCAAACTGGCTTATGCGACCATAAAAAACAACGAGTTCACGCTGAACAAAACGTCCGAAATCTCGGCCATTTACCACGAGCGTTCTCCTTCCGGCGGCTTCTCCTCCATAAGTAACAAGGTGTATAATTTAATAGAGAACAATGAAATAACCGTCACGAACGACCACGCTAAAACGCACGACATCAGCCTGATCGACGTTTTTTCTCCTTTCAACGGCCTGAACCGTTTCCCCATTCAAAACAATAGCATTACCGTGAACAGCCGTTCCACGCCCATTCACGGCATTTATATACGCGGCGCATCCAACAAACTGGAAATCCTCGGGAATACCCTCGATTACCCCGGCACACCCGCGCCGGCGGAAATAACCGGCTCCCTCGGTATCGCCGTGGAAGAGGTGTTCGGCGGCTCCAACATGCTGAATGACAACACGATCACTTCCACTTTCTGGCCCAGTGCAACGCCCGAAGAAAAAACGTCTTACATCAAATGTGGCATCCACTTGTACAAATCACCCGCCTTCCAGGTCTGCGGCAATACGGTGGACAATACCTACCGGGGTTTTCACTTTGCCGGCAACCTGGATTATTGCGATTTTGGGGTCAACGACATCGGCAGGCATTATCATGGTATCCAGTGTATCAAGTGGCTGGATGGCATTCAAACTACTTTAGGGGAACAAAATTGGCATGAAAACGTATGGTCAGCGAGTGCATCGGATTATTCGGCTTTGGAGCCACTTATAGCGATAATTCGATGGCCACATTTCCTTTCAATGTCGACGCTACAAATTCCGGGCACATGCCTCCAAGCATCAGTATATCAAATTGGTTTCACAATTTAACGAAAAACTGAGAGTAACTCAATTGCGTGACTGCAATTAGCCCACCTGAACATGAGATAACAGATTCGGATATAAAAGTAATGAACGAAACCTACTCCGTTGAGTCCGACGCCAGTCAATGGGACCTGGAGCGGGAGTTGTTGTTCAAATTGCTTACCTACCCGGAATTGATAACGGCCAACTCCTTCGAAGAAGCCTGGTACGACAGCAAGGAAAACGCTTCCCCCTGGAAATTCGCAAAAGCAGAAAGGGCCTTTTTAGATGCTTACGAATTTCCGGGTGAATTGCAATACGGATTAGATAGTCTGTACGCCCGGTACAGCACACTGTGGGATGATTTGTTGGAACTGGATTCGCTTCAACGGATCGATCCATACACCGTCGATAACGGCATCCTGCAAGACCAGATAACCGCCGCTGAAGATTTTGAAGAGGTTCGTATCGCCATAGATAGCCTCCACTCGGAGTGCAACGACTTCACTTTAAACGAGTTAAGCGATGTGGAAGATTTGAATGACAATTTGCCGGATACCACGGCTTATGAAGCGAACCTGAAAAACGTGTATGAAATTATTGTAAAATCCGCCCAGGGAAATGCTTTGATCGAAGATGACTACGACATCCTGCGCGACATAGCCGGGCAGTGCCCCTTGGAGGGTGGTTCGGCCGTACGGATCGCGCCATATCATTTGCCACACGACGAAACGGTATCTTACCTGCACGAAGAACAATCTGCGGAGGAGTGTGAAGCCCTGGGAAGAGGGCAAGCAGGATTGTCAGGAGATTGGGAAATCTCTTTAAAACCAAACCCTGCAAGTGACATTATTTCAGTTCAATTTTCAAAGGTGATTATTGAACGCTATGGTATTTATGATGTCACCGGAAAGTTGATTGAAGAAAATGCCTCACCTGTAGCTTCTAATACCTTGGGTATACCGCTGAGCAATATGCCCGACGGTATTTTCTTCCTCAAACTTATAGACGAATCGAATCGCCTTCACATCCGAAAGTTCGTTATATCCCGCTAACATAATTATTCACTTCAGCTGCCTTACCTGTGACTAAAACAGTGTAAGGCAGCGCTTCTTTGCTTCCAAATGTTATGAAAAAAGCACTAACATTCCTGTGCATGTTATATTTGTCCAGCCCTACTCTCTTTTCTCAGGGTAAACACGATTATATATGGGTGATGGGCACAGAAATTATAAATTCTGCGCAAAGAAATGGAGGGGATATGATTGATTTTAATTCGGGAATAGCAGATACCAGTTCTATGAAAATTCAATTTTATCTGGACCAAACAATGGGTACATTGTCCGATAAGAACGGCAATCTACAATTTTATACCAACGGGTGTGATGTGATGACCAAAAATCATCAAATGATGCTCAATGGCGATAGTTTGAATATGCCTTTTACCGGCAACTGGCAGGAAGATAATTGCGCCAGAAATTTGGCGTATGGCCCTCATTCCGGCCTTATAATATTACCCGAACCGGGTAGCGATGATCGTTATGCCATTTTCCATTTGCGATACGACGCCCACTCCGCCCCCTATCCTTTGAGTTTCCATAACCCCCAAAGTCTGTTGTACACATTGGTGAACATGTCCGCCGAAAACAGCCTCGGCCGGGTGGAACAAAAAAACGTGCTGGTGGAAAAAGACACTTTTTGCGACCTACTGGCGTCTGCGCGCCATGGCAACGGGCGCGATTGGTGGATCGCAGCACCCAAACCCGGCTCCGGCCACAAAGCTTCCGACAAAATCATGCTTTTCCGGTTCTCGCCGCAGGGCGTCGAAGGGCCTTTCATCAAAACAACCGGCCTGAAATGGAAAGGAAATCCCACTACCTTCACCGTCGGACAGGCCGTTTTTTCCCCCGACGGTACCCGCTATGCACGTTTCGACGGCGAAAACGGCATCCAGGTTTTTTGTTTCGACCGCTGCAGCGGGGAGTTTTCCTGCCCCCTGCAACTGACCCTACCAGGCGACACCTTGTTCGCAGCCGGTGTTTCTTTTTCACCCAACGGGCGTTTTTTATACGCTTCCACCGGCACAAAAATGTACCAGTTCGATTGTTTTGCCGGCGATGTGCAGGCAAGCAAAACCCTGTTGGGCATCTACGACGGGTTTAAAGGAACATTGTGGACTACTTTTTATCAGCAGCGTTTAGCGCCGGACGGGAAAATATACATGAGTTGCACCAACAGCGCGTATTATCTCCACGTTGTACACAACCCCGACGCCAAGGGAACAGACTGCAATTTCGAGCAGCATGGCTTCGAATTGCCTACCCAAACAGTTTTGCCTCCCGAACTACCCCAACTACCGGCTCCACGACTGGGCGGGCAGTCCCTGCGACTCGCTGGGGGTCGATGCGCCGCGAGATACGACGCACTATTTCGATGCGGCGCCACGCTTCTTCCCTAACCCTGCCAACAAACAGGTAACGGTCGTGGCCCCCGTGTGTTCTTCCGGCAACCTGCACGTGTACAATGCCGCCGGTGTTCTGATGTACGAACTGCCGGATATTGTGTCCGGGCAGGCTTATACCATAGACGTTTCTTACTGGCCGGCCGCCGTGTATTTTGTGACGGCTACTACAAGAGAACAAGGGGTGGGGACGAGGAAGTTGGTGGTGCAGCATTGATTTTCAGGGAATTATTGATGGGCTGACTTCGAGTCAGCCCATCAATAACGCTAATTCGTCATATCTCGCTAACAATTATTCCTTCTGCGCTGCCTTACCTGTGACTAAAACAGTGTAGGGCAGCGCTTCTTTGCTTCCAAATGTTATGAAAAAAGCACTAACATTCCTGTGCATGTTATATTTGTCCAGCCCTACTCTCTTTTCTCAGGATAAACACGACCATATATGGGTTATTGGAACTGAAATAATAAGCGCGCCTCATAGATCAGGTGGCAATTTAATTGATTTTAATTCAGGGAAAGCAGATACAAGTAGCCTGAAAATACCCATCAATCTGGATGTCTCAATGGGAGCCATTTGTAATGAAGGCGGGAATTTGATGTTTTATACAAATGGATGTGAAATTGCTAACTATGCTCATCGTCATGTCCAACGGTGATAGCATAAACTCTCCGTTTGTAGGTCCATGGCAAAAAGATTTGTGTTCACTCGACTTATCTTATGGAACTCACTCAGGCATTATTATTTTACCCAAGCCTGGTAGCGATGACCACTATGTCATGTTTCATCTTCGGTATGACGCTCATTCCGCGCCTTATCCATTATCATTTTTTAACCCCCAAAGCCTGTTGTACAC
Organism: Lewinellaceae bacterium; assembly: GCA_016713985.1. GTDB lineage: Bacteria > Bacteroidota > Bacteroidia > Chitinophagales > Saprospiraceae > M3007. The sequence goes on from JADJOD010000013.1 coordinate 6,718, forward strand.
ATCAGTGAACATGTCCGCTGAAAACGGCCTCGGCCGGGTGGAACAAAAAAACGTGTTCGTGGAAAAAGACACTTTCTGCGACCTGTTGGCGTCCGTGCGTCACGGCAACGGGCGCGATTGGTGGATCGCAGCGCCCAAACCCGGCTCCGGCCACAAAGCTTCCGACAAAATCATGCTTTTCCGGTTCTCGCCGCAGGGTATCGAAGGGCCTTTCATCAAAACAACCGGCCTGAAATGGAAAGGAAATCCCACCACCTTCACCGTCGGACAGGCCGTTTTTCCCCCGACGGTACCCGCTATGCACGTTTCGACGGCGAAAACAGCATCCAGGTCTTTTGTTTCGATCGGTGCAGCGGGGAGTTTTCCTGCCCCCTGCAACTGACCTTCCCGGGCGATACGCTGTTTGCGGCCGGTGTTTCTTTTTCACCCAACGGGCGTTTTTTATACGCTTCCACCGGCACAAAAATGTACCAGTTCGATTGTTTTGCCGGCGATGTGCAGGCAAGTAAAACCCTGTTGGGCGTGTATGACGGATTTAAAGGAGCGCTGTGGACCACTTTTTATCAGCAACGGTTGGCGCCGGACGGGAAAATTTACATGGCAGCAACTAATGGAGTTTATTATCTCCACGTCGTACACAACCCCGATGCCAAGGGGAACAGACTGCAATTTCGAGCAGCATGGCTTCGAATTGCCTACCCAAAACGGTTTTTGCCTCCCGAACTACCCGAACTACCGGCTCCACGACTGGGCGGGCAGTCCTTGCGACTCGCTGGGGGTTGATGCGCCGCGAGATACGACGCACTATTTCGATGCGGCGCCACGCTTCTTCCCTAACCCTGCCAACAAACAGGTAACGGTCGTGGCCCCCGTGTGTTCTTCCGGCAACCTGCGCGTGTACAATGCCGCCGGTATTCTGATGTACGAACTGCCGGATATTGTGTCCGGGCAGGCTTATACCATAGAGGTATCGCACTGGCCGGCGGCGGTGTATTTTGTGACGGCTACTACAAGAGAACAAGGGGTGGGGACGAGGAAGTTGGTGGTGCAGCATTGATTTTCAGGGAATTATTGATGGGCTGACTTGAAGTCATGGGCGTCTCGTGAATCATTGTACCTTGTAAATTGCACATTGATCATTGTACATTTTTTGAATTTTGAATTAAAAATTAATAATTTGAAAAATTATGTGGTAGAACGGAAATCTTTTCCGTCCAGATGATTCATTCTCAGAATGTTCGGAAGAAAATTAGTATCAATAATTTTTTCCACTTACTTACCAATGTACAATTTTCAATGACCAATGACCAATTTTCAAGTGCTTACGAGACACCCTCAATCATTCCGCCGGTAGGGAACAGTTTTCAGATCGGATACCCAACCGTTTAGGTTGTTTTGAGAAATTTTTACGTTGTGGACCTAAAGTTTTACGTTCCGGACCTAAACGATTACGTCCCAAACCCAAAATTTTAGGTCATAGGACGTAAAGTTTTAGGTACGGAACGTAATCGTTTAGGTTCGGAACGTAATCGTTTAGGTCCGGAACGTAAAACTTTGGGTTCGGGACGTAATCGTTTGGGTTCGGAACCTAAAAATTTCTCAAAACAACCTGAAAGCAGGGTGTAAAGCGGCAAAAACAACCTGCGGGTCAGATTTCCCGCGAGGTTTGTGGACTTTTTTTGGGGGAATCGGGTCAGGTGGATACATTTGGGGCGAATTTTTTTGACAAGCCCGAACAACACGCTTTACTTATACCACCCGATGTCGTATTTCCAAACATACCAACCGTTTTCCGGCGTTGTCCGCCACCTGACCATTATCAACGTGCTGATGTTTATCGGCACCTACATTATCCTCGGACAGGAGCATTGGGACCGATCACTCGGTGAACTGGACGATTTGGGCCGGCTGCGACTGGCGGCTTTTATGCCCGGTTCCGAACATTTTCAGCCGTTCCAGATCGCCACACACATGTTTATGCACGGCGACATCATGCACCTGGCATTTAATATGTTGTCGCTTTATATTTTCGGCCCGATGGTGGAAATGGCCTGGGGGCACAAACGTTTTTTGTTTTATTATCTTTTTTGCGGCGTCGGCGCCTATGCCCTGCACATCGGCGTGCAGTGGTGGGAACTGGAGCAGGCAGGTATTGACCCGACCTCCTGGAATATTCCGATGTTGGGCGCCTCGGGCGCCGTTTTCGGGCTTTATGTAGCTTTTGCCTATCTTTTTCCGAACCAGGTCATCAGCTTGTTGTTTCCTCCTATATCGTTGAAAGCCAAATATTTTGTGCCGATTATGGCCGGACTGGAGTTGTTTTACGGCGTTCGGGGATATTCGACCGGTATTGCACATTTTGCACACATAGGCGGCGCGGTTTTTGGTTTCATTTTGATCATGATCTGGTATAAAGGCCGGTTCAGGTAATACTTTTATATTATTCACTCATAGAAAAATGGCGGTTTTCAGGTCCATTTGGGAAGACATCAAACATTCGTTTCGCGCAGGCAATATGGTGACCCGGCTGGTTATCATCAACTTCGGCGTATTTGCCGCCGTCAATCTTGTCCATTTTTTGCTGTGGGTGGGGCTTCCGGCCGATCGGGCGAATGAATTGTTCGAACAGGGCCTTTACCTGTTTTGTATGCCCGGCAACGGCACTACCCTGCTGTGGCACCCCTGGGGAGTGCTTACCAGTATGTTCCTGCACGAAGGGTTCGGGCATTTTTTGGGCAACCGGATCACCCTGTACCTGTTCGGCGTGATCGTCGGCGACCTGATCGGCGACCGGCGGGTATTGCCGATTTATCTGATGGGCGGACTGGTGGGCAATGTGTTGTATTTTATTTCTGCCCAATTTATGCCTTACGTCGGCACCTATGCCCTGGGCGCTTCGGGAGCAATCATGGCCCTGGCGGGGGCAGCCCTCGTGCTGGCGCCCGACTACCGGGTGATGCTGATCCTGCTGGGCGAGGTAAAAGTCAAATACATCGTTTTGATCCTGGTACTGCTCGACCTCGTAGGTATTGCCAATCAAAGCAATACCGGCGGCCATGCGGCGCATATCGGCGGCTTTGCGATGGGTTGTTTGTTTGTATACCGGCTCCGCGACGGGAAGGATATGTCCGAACCGATCAACGGTTTGCTCGACCGGATCATGGGCTGGTTTTCGCCGTCGAGGCCACGCGGCAAGGTGGTGCGGCGCAAAAAACAACCCGCTTTTAAAACCACCTTCGGCGGCGCCCGTGGAAACGCGGCGCGGGATGCCAACGACCTCTCTTTTCAGGAAAAACTCGACGCCATTCTCGACAAAATCAAGGAGCAAGGCTACGAAAACCTCACCCAGGAAGAAAAAGACTTTTTATTCGACGCAAGCAAACGATAACCCCGTTTCCCCCCGCCTGAAAGTTTTATCCCGACAACAACACAGCTTCCGGAAACTCCAGGCGTTCAAACCCATCAAGAACAACAAGGCATGCGTTCTTTGCTGAAAAATGCATTAAAAATTATGAGTGCGGCGGTGGTTTTTTTAACCCTGCTCGCATACGTATGCCCGCACGTCAATCCCGCGACCTTTTCCTGGCTGACCTTTTTCGGCACTGCCTTCCCCTGGATATTGCTCGCCAACCTCGTCCTGACCGGCTTGTGGGCCTGGCGCCGCAGCCGCTTCGCTTTTTACCATTTCGGCATCCTGGTGCTCGGGTGGCAATACGTGACCGGTTTTATCGGCTTCGATTTTGGAAAAGACACCATACCGGAAAGCGCCGTCACCGTGGCTACCCACAACCTCGGCGGTTTGTTTCACGGCATGAAAATAACCGATTCGTTGCGGGAAAAAATGGTGGCGGACTACACCGCGTTTTTGAAAAAAAACGGAAAACCCGATATTCTTTGCACCCAGGAAACCAACAGCAAACTTTACCGGGTATTGGTGCATAAAATGGGGTACGACTATACCTTTAACCTGAAAAAAGGGACCGTTATTTTCAGCCGTTTTCCCATCGAAAGCGGCGGAGAAGTGCCTTTTGGCAAAACGGCCAACTCCTCGCTCTGGGCGGATATCCGGATCAACAAAAAACTCCTGCGCCTGTACAGCGTTCATTTACAGTCGAATAAAGTGGCCACGGACACCGAAAAAGTGATCGGAGGGACCGCCGAACTCGACGAGGAAGAGACCTGGCACGAGATCGGAAGCGTTTTAAACCGGGTCGGCAACGCCACCGGGGTCCGCGCCGAACAGGCCCAGCGCCTCCGCGAACACATCGAATCGTCGCCCAACCCGGTCATCGTCTGCGGCGACTTCAATGACACCCCCAATTCCTACGTATATGCCCTGATTTCCAACGGGCTCAGCGATACCTTCCGCGAAAAAGGACTGGGCTTCGGCACAACCTTTGCCGGGGGTATTGCCCATGTTGCGAATCGATTATATCCTCACGGAAAAAAAATTTACCACCTTTTCCTGCAAGACGGTGCGCGGGGAATTTTCCGACCACTACCCGGTGTTTTCATCCATCGGTTTTTAAATGCCGGGCCCCGGATACTTTATAAAAAAACCGTTCGCCTTCCACCGTTCACCGTATACCGTCTTTTATCTTTGCACCCATGAGCGAAATCAGACCCGTCAAAATTTATAACAGCCTTTCCGGAAAGAAAGAAGTATTCGAACCCCTTACACCCGGCCGCATCGGCATGTACGTCTGCGGCCCCACGGTTTATAACGATGTGCACCTCGGCAACTGCCGTACCTTCGTGAGTTTCGACGTCATTTACCGCTACCTGATGCACATCGGATACAAGGTCCGCTACGTGCGCAACATCACCGACGTCGGCCACCTACTCGACGACGGCGAAGACCGCATGGCAAAAGGCGCCCGGCTCGACCAGTTGGAGCCGATGGAAGTGGCACAAAAATACACCGTGGGTTTTCACGATATCATGCGGATACTCAACACCTTGCCGCCCAGTATCGAACCACGCGCCACCGGGCACATTCCCGAACAGATCGAAATGGTGCAGGCCATTCTCGACCGGGGTTATGCGTACGCAATAAACGGCTCTGTTTATTTTGACGTCAGCAAGTTCGCCAAAGAAAATCCGTCGGTATACGGCCGCCTTTCGGGCCGTGTGATCGATGAATTGCTGGCGGAAAGCCGCGAAAACCTCAAAAACCAGGACGAGAAAAAACATTCCGCCGATTTTGCCATCTGGATCAAGGCTTCGGAAGAACATATCATGCGTTGGAACAGCGCCTGGTCGGTCGGTTTCCCCGGCTGGCACTTAGAGTGCAGCGCCATGAGTACCAAATACTTAGGCAAAACCTTCGACATCCACGGCGGCGGCGGCGACCTGAAGTTTCCACACCACGAAAACGAGGTGGCGCAAAACCACGGTTCCTGCGGATGCCAGCCCGCCAACTATTGGATGCACGCCAATATGTTGCTGCTAAACGGCCGCAAAATGAGTAAAAGTGAAGGAAACACCATTGCGCCGACCGAATTGTTCACCGGCGACAGCCCCTTTGTGACCAAAGGTTATTCGCCTATGGTCGTGAACTTTTTATGCTGATGGCGCATTACCGCAGCACCCTCGACATCACCGACGAAGCTTTGCAGGCCGCTGAAAAAGGTTTTCGCAAACTCATGGAAACCAACAGGTTGCTCCAGAAAATGAGCGCCGATGCCCGGGACTTCGACGGCTCCGAAAGCGCCACGGACCGCGTTATCCTGGCGCTGATCGACGACGTTTACCAGGGTATGGACGACGACTTCAACACCGCCATGTCGCTGGCAGCCCTGAGCGAACTCGGCGGCTACGTCAACAAACTCGCCAACGACCAGCTGGCGCCGGGTGAAGTGGCGCCCTGGGTGCTCGAACGCCTCAAAATCGTCTTTTATACCTTTATTTTTGACATTTTCGGGCTGAACGACGACACCGCCGGCGATGACAACGGTACGGTGGATGGATTGATGGGGCTGATCCTCGATATCCGTTCCCAGGCCCGCAACCAAAAAGACTGGGCCACCAGCGATAAAATCCGCGACACCCTCTCCGCCGTCGGCATTCAGGTAAAAGACGGAAAAGAAGGAGTGAGCTGGAGCAAGCAGTGAGGTTGGTTGCTGGTTATCGGTTATCGGTATGTCGGTTACCCGAATTTCCACCAATAACCGATAACCAACAACCAACAACTACTTATAGATGGCGACTACGGCTCCTTCCAGGCTGAGGTTGAGTTTGCCGTCGGCGACGCTCCAGGTGTCAATTTTGGTCAGGACGGGCAGGTATTTTGTTTCCAGCTCATGTCCGGGCATACTTTTTCGTCACGCCGGGGTTGAGAGTTTGAGTACGGCGCCGTCTAATTTGAAAGTGCCGGTGTAGTTGTTGCAGGAAGCGGTGCCGCCATACCGTTTATTGGCTTCGTCGAATACGATCATAATACGGGTGCCGGCCGGTATTTTTTCACCTTTCAACTCCGTAAGTTCCCATTCCTTGCCAAACTGGATGGCGTGTTTGTTGCAGCCCGACAAGCTGAGGATGGTGCAAAAAGTGATGAGGGAAAAGAGTAATTGTTTCATGTTGAATCGATTTTGAAAATGAATGTGGGCGGGTCGGGTATTCCGGGGTTCTGACGGGCAAATATGCAAACATGTCGTATTAAGTAGTAGGACGGAAATCATTTCCGTCCGGATGTTTTATCCTCAATAATTGCCGATCGACAACATCACCAGGGTACAGGCTTCCAGCGTTTCGATACCTGCGGCTTCGGCCATCTGCACAAGTTCGGGGTTTTCGGCGCCCGGGTTGAAGATGATACGTTTGGGCTTTAACGACAACATGTAGTCGTAATACACTTTTTGCCGCCCGACCTGGAGGTACAGGGTGATTGTATCCACACCTTCGATCATGGGCATGCCGCTTTGTATTTCCCGGTCGCCGATGGCGCCTTGCCGGATACCCACCGGGATCACTTCATGGCCGTGTTGGGCCAAACGAAGGGTGGCGAGATAGGCAAAACGGGCAGGGTTGGGGGTGGCGCCCAATACAATTGTCTTTTTCATATCGAAATTCAAACCAGGCAAACAAGTCTTTTGCACAAATGTTACGAAACCGCTGCATTTTCAAGCATTCGGGATAACTTTGCAAACTTTTTTGAACCGCGCTGGAAAAATGATTTTGACCGACAAAAAAATACTGGACGCCCTCGGAAATGGTGAAATTGTGATCGAACCCTTTCGCAGGGAGTGCTTAGGTACCAATTCATACGACGTTCATCTGGGAAAATTCCTGGCCGTATACCGCGACCGGGTATTGGATGCCAAAAAGCATAACCAGGTGGAAATGATTGAAATACAGGAAGATGGATTTGTATTGCAACCCGGAACACTTTATCTCGGCGTGACGGAAGAATACACCGAAACGCATAATTCGGTGCCTTTTCTCGAAGGCAAAAGCAGTGTGGGCCGCCTGGGGATCGATATCCACGCCACTGCCGGCAAGGGTGATGTCGGGTTTTCCAATACCTGGACCCTGGAAATTTCCTGCGTACAACCCGTACGGGTATACGCGGGTATGCCGGTCGGACAGTTGATCTATTTTCTTGTGGATGGAGACATCGAAAATTACTACAATAAAAAACAAAACGCCAAATATAACCAGCGCACGGACAAGCCGGTGGAAAGTATGATGTGGAAGAACTTTTAATTTCTTCAGGCATGGAATCGGCCGGCCGCCCGGCCTGATTTTAATTCTTTCCTAAGCCGCTTATTCCGGACAAAACACCTCGTTTCAATATCTTTACCCTGCAGCACTTAATTCTTTAAGAAGTATTGAAAATGAACATGAAACAAATATTTTTTTCGCTTGCCCTGTTGGCTTTGTGCTGCTGGGCGCCCGCCTGCAAGCAGTACAACAAGGATTACGCTAAACAGGCCAACAACCCGGAATTCATGCACAAAGGGGTGCGCCGTATCACGGATATCATTCGCCACGACATCTTTGCTCCGCCGATCATCGCGTATTTATGCCTATTCCGTGATTGCGGGCTACGAGGCGCTGGTGCCGGGTTTTCGAGTATCAAAGCTCGGCAGGCCAACTCAACGACCTCAAACCCTGCCCGCAACCCGAAGCCGGCAAAGAGTATTGTTACCCGCTGGCCAGCATCAACGCCATGCTCACGGTGGGCAAACAACTCGTATTTTCAGAAGGCGACATCACCGAACTGGAGGAAACCATTTTTGATGATTTTAAAAAAATGAACATGCCTCCGGAAGTGTACGACCGCTCGATGGCTTACGGCGATGCTATTGCAAAACATATTTTGACCTGGTCAAAAGGCGACAACTACGCACAAACACGCAGCGCACCCAATTTACCATCGACACCAAAGTGGCGGACCGCTGGCGCCCCACACCGCCGGCCTACGCGGATGCTTTGGAACCCAGCCTGGCCCAAAATACGGACCTGGGTACTCGACTCTTCCGGACAGTTTCTGGCGGAGCCGCCCAAACCGTTCAGCACCGTAAAAGGAAGCGAATTTTATAAACAGGCGCTGGCCGTATATGATGCCGTAAAAAACCTCACACCTTACCAGGACTCAACGGCATGGTACTGGGACGACAATCCGTTCCGTATGGATGTAAGCGGCCACCTGATGTTCGGCGTGAAAAAAATCGGCCCCGGCGGCCACTGGATGAACATCACCGCACATGCCTGCCGGAAATCTAATTCCGACATCATTCATTCGGCAGAAAGTTACGTGAAGGTCGCTGTGCGCTCACCGACGCCTTTATTGCGTGCTGGAAAGCCAAATATACCTACAACCTCATCCGCCCGGAATCGTACATCAACCAATACATCGATCCCGAATGGACTCCCCTGATCCAGACGCCGCCGTTTCCCGAACACACCAGCGGACACAGTACCATTTCTGCCGCCGCAGCCACCGTGCTGACAAATATTTACGGCGATAAATTTTCATTTTCAGACAGTACGGAAATGGAATTCGGGATTTCACCGCGCACGTTCAATTCATTTATGGAAGCGGCGGATGAAGTGGCTATGAGTCGTTTGTACGGAGGGATTCACTATCCCTGGGGCAATGAAGCCGGCATCAAAAACGGCGCGTTGGTCGGTCAATACGTTTTTGAACAAACCAAAACCAAAAAGAGCGGCAAATAAGTAGCGGGGCGGAAATCTTTTTCGTCCGGGTGCTTCCTTCCCGGAATGTTGCGAAGAAATTGCCTGCTTACTTACGATTGTAAAACAATAAAAAGCCGCGCTAAAAAACAGTTGCTATAGGGACAGGTTAAGCAAATCTTGCCGTCCCTATAGCAATTTAAAAACGACAAAAGGGTAATTTGGACGACACATCGGGCTTTTCCCGATAAAAATGAACGTCAGTCCTCGGTATCAATCCGGAAAAAGGCTATTTTTGTCTCTCTTAAGCATTTTTCCTACCCGGTTTCAATCCACCGTTCTGCCTTCCATGAATTGATTACAAACGCACAAGTGTGTGTAATCTATACTCTGGTTTGTATTAATCCCTGTTCTTTCACCTTTTCCGGTTATTCTAAACCTTTGTTTGATTCCCATGGGAAAAGCATATAATCATCTCAAATTCCGAGGCAACACCCTGATTTTTCGCGTGCTGCCTGTTTTGTTACTACTTGTTCCGGTAATGTTATCCGCCCAGATGATCGTTACGATCACGAAAATGAATGTTTCGTGCCTTGGCGGCAACAATGGCTCGGCAACCGCTACCGCTACGGGAGGCGCCGGACCGTACACCTATTCCTGGAATACCGGCAGCACATCCAATACCATCACCGGATTGGTGGCAGGCACCTATTCTGTCACAGCCACCGCTTCCAATCAAAGCACGGCAGTCGGCTCCGTCACCATTACCCAACCCGCCACACAAATCGGGGTAACGGTTTATGGTGAAAATCAGGTTTGTGGACTTGTGCCGGATGGTATGGCTACTGCAGTACCGTACGACGGCACACCGCCTTATACTTACATTTGGAGCAATGCCGGCACAACGCCGCAGATCATGGGTCTTGTTGCCGGTACGTATACCGTTACCGTCGCCGACGCAAACGGCTGTACCGCTTCCGGAAGTTATACGGTTCAATTTTGGAATGAAGGTATCTGGCTGATGGACAGCACGGTAGACGTTTCCTGCTTCGGTTTGAACAACGGATTTGCCCACATCAGCGCCATGACCGGCACCCCACCCTACACCTATCTCTGGAGCACCGGCGATTCCACGGAAGATGTATTCAACCTCCCGGCCGGCACCTACGGCGTAACCGTAACCGATGCCAGCGGTTGTGAAAATTACATCGAGGTCACCATCGGGGAACCTGATCCACTCACCTGCCAGCCGAGCTCGGCTCCCGGCGCCTGTGGCCTTGCAGGATCCGCCACCGTGGCGCCCGCCGGCGGAACAGCGCCGTATTCCGTTCTCTGGAGCACCAATTCCACCAATTTCAGCATCAGCGCTTTACCGGGCACTTATACCGTGACCGTAACGGACGCCAATGATTGTGAATGTATTTCGCAGGTGACGATTGGCAGCACCACCGACGATCCGGTGGTACAGATCACCGTCAACAGCAATGCCGGATGTACGATAGGCGGCGATGCAACCGCTTCGGCCAGCGGCGGCTCGGGCAATTATTCCTATTCCTGGGACAATGGCCAGATTACACCCACTGCCAATAACCTGATGGCCGGCAACCACACCGTTACCGTTACGGACCTCGCCACAGGTTGCACCGGAAACGCTACCGGCAATATCCCTGCCGCGCCCCAACTGGAGGCGTCCACCATTTTGGAATCAAACGCTACCTGCCTGATCGGAGGAAGTGCCACAGCTGTGGCTACCGGCGGAACACCTCCTTTAAGTTATGTGTGGGACAACGGACAATTAACCGCAACGGCCACCAACCTGGGCGCTGGCCCGCATACGGTAACCATTACAGATTCAAAGGGTTGTATAGTAACGGCCGTCGTCAATATCGGACAAAACCAGGGCCCAACCGTCACGGCAACGGTTGTTTCCAATGCAACCTGTACAACAGGAGGCAGCGCAACTGCCAATGCAACGGGTGGCGCAGGTGGTTATATCTATCTCTGGGATAATACCCAATCCACTCCAACGGCGACCAACCTGTCACCCGGCCCGCACTCGGTAACCGTTACCGACGCCGCCGGTTGCTCCGCCGCCGCCGCCGTGACCATCACACAAACCGGGGCACTCACCATCAGTTTTATCAACGTCGTCAATGCCGGTTGTAACGGCACGGGCGGTTCGGCAACGGCCCAGGCCTCGGGTGGGATCGCTCCTTATTCTTACTTGTGGAGCGTCAACAACGCCAATACCCCAACCGTCAACAACCTGGGCTCCGGTGTTTATACCGTCACCGCAACGGACGCCGCCGGTTGCTCCGCTACTGCTTCCGTGACCATCGGAACGGTTGTCCCGCCCAGCGTGGTGATTGTAGCCGTCGTTAATGAAACCTGCAACCAGCCCGGCAGCGCAACGGCTTCGGTGACCAACGGCAGCGGCTCGTATACCTATTTGTGGGACAACAACGAAACCGCCGCTACCGCAAACAACCTGACCGCCGGACCGCACAGCGTGACCGTCACGGATACGGGCAACGGATGCACGGCCACGGCTTCAACCACCATTGGTTTTACCAATAACGGCGGTATCAAGGTGGGTGATTACGTTTGGTTCGACGACGACCAAAACGGTGTGCAACACCTGTTGGAATCGGGAGCGCCCAATATTTTTGTCCACCTGATCACTGCCGGACCCGACGGTTTATTCAATACCACCGACGATATAACGGTACAAAAGGACACCACCAATGCAGCCGGGAATTATACGTTTGAATGTGTTACACCCGGCACCTACATCCTGCATTTCAGTGGATTACCACCCGGATACGAGTTTGCAGACAAGGACAAAGTGAACGACGACTGTGTGGACAGCGACGTTAATTCAAACGGCAAAACCGTACCGTTTACGATTTCGGCCGGGCAACTGGACAACCTGTGTATAGACGCCGGTATTCATATATTCTGCGACAACGTCTGGAGTGCAGGCGCCATTTGTTGCGACCAGACGATTTGTGAAGGTGAAACACCCGCTTTGTTGTACAATGCGTTATTCCCGACAGGCGGCATCGGCAACATCGAATACCAGTGGATGCAACTGGTCCAGATGGGTCCCGCACCGCCAACCTGGGTGGCTATTCCCGGTGCAACAGGTATCGACCATCAGCCCGGACCACTCACCAAAACCTCCTATTTTATGCGTTGTGCCCGCCGGGAAGGTTGTATCACTTTTTATGAAACGAACATCCTGACGATTACCGTTCTGGCGCCCGGTTCGGCCGGATGTAGTGATTTTACGATGGACATAACGGCCAAAATAGTCGGCAAATCAAATGTTCTTGTAGAGTGGTCCACCTCACTGCCCGAAACGGATCAGTTCCTTTACGTTACCGAGCACTCGAATAACCTGGTGGACTGGCACGACTTTTCAACCGTAATGGGTCAGCACGATGCAACAAAACCCAACCGGTACTCGGTGTTCCACCAGACGCCAAACGGCGGCATGAACCACTACCGGGTAAAACGGATCGACGCTACCGGTGTTTCAAGTTTCTCCCCCATCCGCTCGCTCAAACTCGAGATTGCACTCGCAGCAAGCGTCGATATTTATCCGAATCCGGCATCCAGCATCTTGATTATCAAGAATGTAGTGAAATACGATAACGAGGTAACGGTGCAACTGATCAATACAACCGGCGATGTATTGCACACCTTAACTATTCCGCAAGGCGCCTTGTCGTACGAAGAATTGCCCATCGGCGACCTTCCCTCGGGGATCTATATGGCGCGGGTGCAGTTTGGCAACGGCGAAGTGACAACGTATAAGATTTCGAAGATCTGAGGAAAAACCCGCAGAAGGTATAAAACCGCGATACCCGTCCCCGGCTGAAGCCGAAGGGCGGGTATCGTTTTTTATGCAAAGTAGTCGTACGGCGGATTTCCAAATCCGCTATACGGTCTGTTCTTCCCGCCTGATTTTCCAGCGTTTGTGGCTCCAAAGCCAGTTTTCTGGTTGTTCCAGTATATCAGTCTCCAGCGCGTGTGAAAAGGCGCGTGTGACGCCCATTTCTTCCATTTTTTCCGGGTTTTCGGACAATAATTTAAAAACGATCTCATAATAACCCCGGCGCAACCGGCGTACCTGGTAGTACACCACCGGGTAATTGAACTTTCGCGCGAGTACGTCGGCCCCGGGAAGGGAAGCGGTGTCTACGCCGAGAAATTCCACCCAATGCGCGCTTTTCCGGCTGCTCGGCGACTGGTCTGACAACAGAACATATACCGCCGGCACACCCGCGCGTTTGCGCATGGTGCGAAAAAAATCGTCCATGCTGATCATTTCCATACCTGCCCGGGAGCGTCGTTCGTTCAGGTACCGGTCTATCACCTTGTTAGTCAGTGGTTTAAAAGCAGTCACCAGCGGTTTGTGGAATTGCGGCGGCATGGTCAGGCCGGTGTATTCCCAGTTGCCGTAATGGCTCCCGGTCAAAATAACGGGGCTGCCGTTGTCGAGGAACCGGTTGACCACTTCGGGATTGACGCAGGGGCACCTGCGATCGAGTTCCGCCAGGGAAGTGGTAAACGACTTTACGGATTCGAGGGCGACGTCAGTCAGGTTTTGATACGATAAACGGGCGATCCGGTAGATTTCTTCGTCACTTTTATTGGAGAAAGCGCGTCGAAGGTTGTCAAAAACCACTTTTTTGCGATAGCCGATCACTTTAAAAAGCAGGAAACTCAGGCCATCGGAAAGGAGGTATAACAGCCGGAATGGCACGAGGCGAAAAAGTTCGCTCACCATGCGCAGAAAAATATATCCGATCATGAATGCTGGTCTTAGGCGGGCGTAGTTTTAACGTTCTTTCGGCAACATCAGCCAAAGGCGCCCGTAGCGGTTGATTTTGCGGGCTTCCTGAAGGCCTTTTTTGCCAATACCACAATAAAGGTCCATCCTTTTTGTGGTAAGAATCGCGCCGCCGCGGTCCTGGGCAAAAATAATGCGATAGGTATAGCCTTTTAATTTGCCGGAAGCGTCGATGTTGGGCAATTCGGCCAAAAGTGTGCTTCCGATCGGAATAAAACGCGGGTCTACCGCCACGGAATAACCCGCTGTGAGCGGGAAAAAGCCGCAGCCAAGCACCTTGTCGTCTACGGGTGTAAAAAATACATACCGCCCGCCTTTTCCCTTGACGGAGCCGCCGAACCCGAAATGTTGTCGTTTGCCGTCGGGGAATTCAATCAGGCAGTTGCCCTGCAATTGGGCATTTGCGAGCGCTTTTTTGCTGCGCAGCCAGGCGAGTTCCATATTTCTTCCCGCCAGCGCGCCCGTTTCGATGGCTGCCGGATTCGGCACGTTTTTATCCGGCCTTTTGTACATGGGCACCGGGAATTCTTCCGTTTTTACCCTGCTTGCCTCGATAACCGGCGTATAATAGCCCGTCATCCGGACCCGGTCTTTTTTGAGGTCGGTATTGATGCCGTAAAAATCGAAGGTGGTCAGCAAAACGCTGGGATCGAGCAACTGCACGTTTTGCAGTAACTCCACCGTGCGCAGCATTTCGTCTTTGGAAATTCCCGACCGGCTGTGCTTTTTGACATCGGGCCGGCGAAGAAAACTGGCCTGTTCGTACATCGCCTTGAGCATGTCCGGATCAAAAGTCAAGTACGGAATGGTATCCGGGTGGCCGGGAATCAGAATCGAGGAGGAGAGATTTCGTTCGGATTCCAGGTGATCCGAAACTTCCACCGGCATCGTTTCCAGGGTTTCCGGTGCTTCGACGGCGGGTTTTGCCTCCGCAGGCGTTTTGGAAGGGAACCGGAAAGGTATGCTGATACCCGACTCTACCAAGTTGGGATTCGGATTGGAGTTATCCATCCAAACTACTGACAAACAGGTTATTAGGAGTAAAAGATCAAGTATAATTATTCGTTTTGAAAGCTGCATAAGTGAGGGGGGAGGGTGAAATGCGGCTCGTTTCATATTAAAAAGAACGCGTAAAAATAACGCCAAGTTTGGCCAATGGTCACTTAATAAATTGTTTTTAATATGTCAATGTGCCATTTCTCAGCCATTCGTTCGCCTTCAAAACGGCAACCATAGACAAGGCATCGGTGATTTCACCGGATAAAACCATGCCAACTACTTCTTCGAAGGGGAGTTTTTTCAGCAGCAATTGTTCGGTCTCTTCCGGCTGTGCTTCCCCGAATGACAGGTCGCGGGCGATATATGCCACGCTGTATTCATCGGTCACCGAATTGGACGTGTGCATCTCGAGCAGAGGCGTCCAGCAGGCGGCGGTAATGCCGGTTTCTTCCAGCAACTCGCGTTTGGCCGCGTCGAGCGGGTCAACCCCCCACAGCCCGCCGCCCTCGGGAATTTCCCAGGAATAATGTTTCAACGCATAACGATACTGGCCTACAAGCCAGGTATTCCCTTCATGATCAAGCGGTATGACACCAATCGCCGTATTTTTAAAATGAATAAATCCGTAAATTCCGGGCCCGCCGGAAGGGTTCAGCACCTCGTGGTGTTCCACCCGTATCCAGGGGTTTTCGTAAACATTCCGGGAGGTGATCGTTTGCCAGGGATTGGACGCCGGGTCGGCTTGCCGGCCTTTGATTTGAAAGTGCATTTGTTTAATTTTGTCGCAAATATCGAAATCAATAACCATCTGTTAAACATATCCCCTCAGGCGATAAGCCAGCCAGCCCAGCCACTCCTTGATCAGTGAATCCCATTTTTGAAAAGCCCTCCAGTCGGGTTCGAGCCAGTCGAGCAGGTTCCCGTTTTTGGTCTCCGTATAAAAATCGGTTCCAAAACCGTCGCAAGGCAGCCCGGCCTTTGCAAAACACGCCCTTGCCCGCCGCATGTGCCAGGCGGAGGTGATCAGCAGGCAACGTTTGCCCACCAATCCGAGGCTGTCGACCTTTTGTTTGGAATACAAGGCATTTTCCCACGTATTGCGCGACGTGTTTTCGACGATGATCGCGCTGTCGGGCACGCCGCATTGCAGCAAAAAGTCGCGTACCGCGCCGGACTCGGGCGGCACCTTGCCCATGAGGCGACCCGCGCCGCCCGAAAGCAGGATGCGGCGGATTTTGCCCGACCGGTACAACATCAGGGTACTTGTAAAACGATTGCCCGCCTGGTGAAAATTCAGCAGTCCGGGCGGTGTTGCGGCGTTGAAATTGACGTAACCGCCCAAAAGAATACCCGCGTCGTAGGGGGTGGTAATCTCTGCGGGCGCCCGGCTGCCCGTTTCCCAGGCCCGGGCCAACTGATTGATCAACCAGGGATTGGAAAAAACGAGCAGTATGATGATCATGGCCTTTATACTCCGCTTGCGGCGCCGCTGGTTTTTGGTGAGCAGGCTGAAAACGGCCAGTATAACCAGCCAGTTGAGCGGCTTCAGCAAAAACGCCAGTATTTTGGACAAGATAAAAAACATAAGATCAGCGGCTGTAAGGTAGATTTTTCGGAATTTTGCGCAACTTCCGAATTCTTTTTATTTATCAAGTTAAAACCGGTTACAAATGCAAAAACTACTTCGTTCGGCCCTGCTTCTTGCGGCGGCCGGCTTCTTCTGCTTGTCTCCTCTTGCGGCACAATTAACACTCAAAGTCAATTCCATTCCGTTCAATACACCTCCCGGCGCCAACATCCACGCCGTCGGCACTTTTAACAACTGGAATCCCGGCGACCCGGCCATGATACTTGCACCGAACGGCTCCGGGCAATACAGCATTACCGTAAACCCGCCCGCCGGGGAGGTAAAATTCAAATTCACCCGCGGCAACTGGGACATGGTGGAAGGCGACGCTAACGGCAACTACCTGCCCGACCGTGTTTTGAACTACAACGGACAGCCCACAACCGTCAACCTGAGTATTCTTTCCTGGGAAGACCTCAGCGGAGGTGGCAATCCGAATTCCACCGCGGCGGATAACGTGTTCGTGATCGACGACAATTTTTACATCCCTCAACTGAACCGCGAGCGCCGGGTGTGGATTTATTTACCGCCTGATTATCAGACTACTACAAAAAAATACCCCGTTTTGTACATGCATGATGCGCAAAACCTGTTCGACGTGACCACCGGCGCTTTCGGCGAATGGGAAGTTGACGAAACGCTCAACGAGCTGTTCCAGCAGGGCGACTACGGCTGCATCGTGGTGGGTATCGACAACGGCGGTATCGACCGGCTGGACGAATATTCCCCCTGGTTCAATTCCGATTACAACGAAGGCGGCGACGGCGCAGCGTATGTCAATTTTATCGTCAATACCCTGAAACCACACATCGACTCCCTGTACCGCACTTTTCCGGGGCGCCTCACCACGGGCATTATGGGCAGCAGCATGGGTGGACTGATCTCCATGTACGCCCTTTCGGAGCGGCAGGACGTGTTTTCCAAAGCCGGCATCTTTTCTTCCGCCTTCTGGTTTGCGGGCAGCAATCCGGCCAACCACGTGGCTACCCACCCCAAACAAGGCGACGTCCGGGTGTATTTTCTCGCCGGCGGCGACGAACCCGATTACGTGGAACAAGACATGCTCGAAGTTGCCAATGCCATGAACACCGCAGGGTTTTCCAACAGCGAAAAATTCGTCCATGTACCTTCCGACGGTCAGCATTCCGAATGGTTCTGGGCGCGTGAATTTCCCGATGCCTACGTGTGGCTTTTCCAGGGCGCCGTCACCTCCGTCTCCTGGCCAAAATCCGGCGGCGAACCCTTGGAAATATTCCCCAACCCGAGCAGCACCTGGGTGCGTTTTTCAGGGGTTAAAACCGGCGAACGTATTCAATTTCAAATACTTGGCGCCGACGGGAAAATATGGCGCGACAGCACCGTCACCGGCGGCGACCCTTTGTGGACAGGCGACATGCCCAACGGTTTTTATGTCGTAAAAATGAAACGGAAAACCGGGAAGTGGTATTCGGCGAAGTTGGTGAAGCAGTAGAGGATTTGTTTAGACAGGATTTACATGATCTACATGCTAAAAGACCTGCAGATCATGTAAATCCTGTCTAAACAAATGCTAAAAGACCTGTAGATCATGTAAATCCTGTCTAAACAAATCTGCTCAAGTCAGAGTCTCATTGACAATGAGACTCTGACTAAGTAAACACGGGATGAACACAGCAGCGCCGGCATAAAAGGGCTCATACCTTAAGTTTTTTCCCGCTCACCGCCTCCTTCACCAACGCCTCGTCCGCGAGGTACGGTACGGTCACTTTCAAACCCGGATACTGTTCCATTGTCCGTTGTAAAGTGCTGATTGCATGTGGGTTGCGCGCCCATGCGCGGCGGCTGATCCCGTTGTTGACGTCCCAGAACAACATGGCATGCAGGCGTCGTTCGGCATCGCCGGAGCCGTCGAGCACCATGCCGAAGCCGCCGTTGACGACTTCACCCCAGCCCACGCCGCCGCCGTTGTGCAAACTCACCCAGGTGGCGCCGCGGAACGAGTCGCCGATCACATTTTGCACCGCCATATCCGCCGTGTAGCGCGAGCCGTCGTAGATGTTGGCCGTTTCGCGGAACGGCGAATCGGTGCCGCTCACGTCGTGGTGGTCGCGGCCGAGCACCACCGGTCCGGCCAGCTCGCCAAGGCGGATGGCGTCGTTAAACGCTTTTGCAATACGCATGCGCCCTTCCGAATCGGCGTATAAAATCCGGGACTTGGAGCCGACCACCGGGATCTTTTGCCTGGCGTTGTTGATCCAGATCAGGTTGTCGTTGAGCTGGCCTTTGATTTCGCCGGGGGATTCGGCGAGCATTTCTTCCAGCACTGCCGCCGCGATGCGGTCGGTTTTATCCAAATCTTCCTGCAAGCCCGAGCAGCACACCCAGCGG
The DNA here is from genome assembly GCA_016713985.1 of Lewinellaceae bacterium. Lineage (GTDB taxonomy): Bacteria > Bacteroidota > Bacteroidia > Chitinophagales > Saprospiraceae > M3007. Next base: position 25,707 of record JADJOD010000013.1, read on the forward strand.
AAAGGCCCGAATCCGTAATCGAAACACAGCGGCCCCATGATGTCTTCGACGTAGGAAGCGTAGCGGTACGGCGAGGCCGCCACACTCACCTCACCCACAGCCAGCGGGCGGTGGCCCGGCCTGAACACCGCCGCACCCGCGTCGCCGGCTTCTTTCAGGAAAGCGTTGCCGTAATCCCAGAAGTACATGCCGCGTTCGGCCATTGCGTTTACGGCTTCGGCGTGGCGGCGAAGGGTATGGCGCACTTCTTCCAAAAACTTTTCCTTGTCCTTGATCAACAATTGTTTAGCCTCATCAAACGTATACCCTGCGGGGCAATAACCGAGGTCGTGGATATTGTGGCAACTGGTCTGGTCGCTGCCCAGTTCGATGTGGATATTGTCGCGTACGAAGCGCTCCCAGAGGTCGACGATATTGCCGTGGTAGACGAGTGCGATGGCCGTTTTCCGGCGGCGCTGCTCTTCCATTTCGATGATGAGCTCGTCGAGGTCCGTAAACACGTTTTCCTTTTTGATGTACCCGTCGGTCAGGCGCTGCAACACCGCATCGCCATCCACTTCCGCGATGACGCCCACGCAGCCCGTGATCACGGCCGCCAGCGCCTGCGCGCCCGACATGCCGCCGAGGCCGGAAGTCACGAACACGCGCCCGCGCAAATCTTCGTCGCCGAAACCCATTTTGCGCCCGGCATTGAGCAAAGTAATGGTGGTGCCGTGTACGATACCCTGCGGACCGATGTACATAAACGATCCGGCCGTCATCTGGCCGTATTGTGTCACGCCGAGGGCGTTGTATTTGTTCCAGTCTTCTTTTTTGGAATAATTCGGGATCATCATGCCGTTGGTGACGACCACACGCGGCGCGTCGGCGTGGCTGGGAAAGAGGCCGAGCGGATGGCCGGAATACAGCACAAGGGTCTGTTCATCCGTCATTTCAGCCAGGTACTGCATGGTGAGCAGGTATTGCGCCCAATTCTGGAACACCGCGCCGTTGCCGCCGTAGGTGATGAGTTCGTGCGGATGTTTGGCCACCTTGGGGTCGAGGTTGTTCTGCACCATGAGCATGATCGCCGCAGCCTGCCGGGAGCGGTGCGGGTATTCATCCACCGCGCGGGCGTACATCGGGTAATCGGGCCGGAAGCGGTACATATAAATACGTCCGTATTGCTCCAGTTCGCCGGCAAACTCCGCCGCCAGTTCGCGGTGCCACTCCGTGGGGAAATATCGCAGGGCGTTTTGCACGGCCAGCACTTTTTCTTCTTCCGACAACACAGCTTCGATCACGCGGCGCGGGGCGTGGGAGACGGCGGGGTCGCGTTCCTGTTTCGGGGGCAGTTGGGCGGGTAAACCGGTGAGGATGGCGGTTTGGAAGGTGGCAGGCATTATTCAGCGCAGGTAATAAATCAACAGTTCAATATGAGAAAATCGGAAATGTTCATGCGAGAGATGTGCTCTCCATGATTTGTGTTGATGGAAGTTGAAAACCCAAGACAATATCCGACGGAGCAATACCTAAATCCGACAGTTCATCTACTATAGGCAGGTCAGTTCGGTTTTCCTGTACCCATACTTTACCTCCAATGATGTCAAAATGAAAAACAGTGTAATGAATATGTTCTTTTTCATGCCACCCCAGGCGCACCAACTGGTAATGGTGATTTTGCCTGTCAGCGATGATTTGATTTTGAACACCTGCCCAGTCCGAGGGTTTTATTTTTGCGTAGTCTTCTAACAGAAGAAGAATTGCCTTTTGATATTTCAGTTGCTTATCCATGCCAGTATGTTTTGCTTTTTTTCATCAAAAATCAAAAGATGAACTTTGTATACTTGCCATACCTCTCTGAAAACTTCTACTTTATGCAGTTGCCGGTAAGCAGAATCCGGAATAGCAAGATATAATATCCGCAAGGCGTTTGTCTTTTCTATAGCCAGCTTGTAAATTAGAAACTGGCCCAGTGCCTGGTAAAAATCATAAAAATAAGAGTTCCCTTTCAATGATTTTATCTCCACTGCAATTCTATTCCCCTGTTTTTCCGCTCCAATAATTGCTTTTTCTGCTCCCAGGTCTACATAGAATTCCACACCTGGCGTTGGTATAGTAAGCGGGTCATCGGTTATGGTCCAGCCGTCTTTTCCAAAGCTATCCGAACAGATTCGTGATAAAAGTCTCTTCTCGGCATTTTGAGTGTAAACCTGATTATTTTAAACAAAGGTACGACAAAATTCTCCGCTAAAACGGCATTAAGGTCATTTGCCCGAATTTAGAAAACGCCGGATCGCCTTCCGAAAAGCGGAATGCGTGAAAGGTTTATTTTCAAACAATTGAATACATTTGCTTCTCAGACGCTTTTCTCCCGGAGCGCCCAAAGAATTCAAAATGAATAACATCCGAAAAAAATTTCAGGAAGCATTTGCCGGCGGCGTTAGCGAAGGGATCGCCATGCTGGGCAGAAACATATCCGCCGATTCGGTTCGGTATGCGACGTTTGCGCACCAGAAAGGATTGTACACGGACGCGCGCCTGAAGTTTCTCGACAATTTGATCTCCGTGGATGAACTCCGCCAGGTGGAAAGCCGCGTGAGCGCGCGCCTGCTGGCCCTGACCGACCAACTGGAACCCGCCGACCTGCTGCCCGCGGGCGAAAACCTCGACGACATCCTGCAAAAACTGCCCATTCGAAAAGACGAAATCACCGAATATCACTTAGTGAATTGCAACCGCGAAAGTATGATGGACCGGTTTTCCGAAGAATACGGCAAACACGGCGAAATGGCCGCCCGGTTCTATTTTATCAGTTCCTGCGACACCCAAATGCCGCAATTGTTCAGCGAACGGATTATTCTCGAACTCAAAGCCGCGCTCGACGACAGCGAAAACGGGCTGCATTCACCCATTCTGTACCGAAAACAGGACGACAACTCGCAATTAGCCGAAATTTTGCCGCTGCCCACCGTCGGGCTGAGCGCCGCCGACGCGTTTAAAAAATTCAAAAGCACATTTTGTGAAAAAATCCTCAACACCGGTTTATCCGTCTTCGAGGAATTTATGGCCGGCAAAGTTTCTTCCGTACGGCATCAATACATTTTTGCACCCTTCGATTTCTCCAAAGGAAAATGGCGCAAGTTTTTCCCCGAATACTTCCGCCTGATCATCGACACTTTTTCCCGGCACCCCGGCCCGGCGCCGCAGTTTATTTTCCTGTTTTCTTTTGCCGTACACGAACTCCACTGCGTTGCGCCCGATTCGGAAGAAATGTCCATCATCGGCGAACTCGACCGCCTGGCCGGACAATACCCGAACGTCGCTCACCTGCACCCGCTGCAACCCGTGGACGAAGAGGATTTCGGCTCCTGGTTCCGCGACCTCGGCGTGTGGTCGGCCGCCGATATTCAAAAAGTGGTGAAAGCCATGCTGGCCGGTAAAGACCTGCCGGTGCGCAAACAATACGAAGAAAAAAAACGGCTGAACATGGACGACATCGCCGACGTGCAACAAATGGTGTACAACCTGCCCCGCAAACCCAAATCCTGACTTTTTTTTCGATCCACACGATATGATAAATTTCAACCTGCCCGCACCCGACGAAACCCTGGCATTACCCGGCCGGCAACCCAACCCAAAGTTCACCGACCCCAGCCTCTACCACCCCTCGCCGGGGCTCTGGAGCGCCGTGGTTGTCGCCCTCGAACTCGGCCTGCCGCTCCTGCTCACCGGCGAACCCGGCACCGGAAAAACGGAACTCGCCCGCTATTTGGCCTACAAATTCGGCCTCGGCAAACCCGAAGTGTTCGACGCACAAACCACCTCCTCCGTGCGCGACCTGTTTTATCGCTACGATGCCCTGGGCCATTTTCAATACGTGCAAACCCACCGGGAAGCGCTTGCGCCGGAGCAGATCGAGGCGCAATTCATTAAATACCAGGCCCTTGGCAAAGCCATTCAGGAAAACCGCACCATGGTGGTTTTGATAGACGAAATCGACAAAGCCCCGCGCGACCTGCCCAACAACGTGCTGTCGGCTTTAGAAAAACTCGAATTCAACGTGCCGGAACTCGACAACAAAAAATACCAGGCCACACCCGATCACCGGCCCGTCATCATCATGACCTCCAACTCCGAAAAAAACCTGCCCGACCCCTTCCTGCGCCGGGTGGCCTACTACAACATCGAATTCCCCGGCGACGCCGAACTGCTGCATATTCTGGCGCAAAAAGTAGACGGGTTTGCCAAAAAAGAACAACTCGAAGCCATCGTCCGGCATTTCGAACTGATCCGATCGGGCAAAAAAGCCGCACTGCGCAAAAAACCGGCCACCGCCGAACTGCTGCACTGGGCCGCACTGCTCCATAAAATGAATTTCGACGCCGCCAAATTAGACCACACCGACAAACTCAGCCCCGCCGAACGCGAACAACTGCATATCTCCTACTCGGTACTGGCCAAGTTCCGGGAGGATTATGAAGCTTTGAAAAAAATGTGACTGTCCCTACTGATGGGCTGACTTGCCGCAGACCTTCCAGGTTTTGAAAACCTGGAAGGTCTGGTGCACTAAACACCACACACGACTAAAACCAACGCTCCATCCAACGCCGCGCCTTAAAATATCAGCTCGCCGCCGACCTGCTCCGCGCTTTCGAAGACGCAGAAGGTCGCCCGCTCGGTCCCGACAGGCACCTGCTCTGGCAAACGCTGCTCCAGCGCCTGCCCGACGATGCCGACCCGGCCCTGTGGAAGGCCGCGCTGTGCCCCATTCTGGCGACCAATGAAAATCAGCAGCGGCTGGTGGATACCCTGTTTGCCGAATGCCTGACCAGGGCCGAAGCCGTGCTGGAACACCTGCCTGAACCGGCGGAACCAACACCCGCCCCGGATGTGCACGCCGCCAAACGCTGGGGATGGCTGGCTATCACCTCGGCGCTGCTGCTGGCCGGACTGCTCGGCATCGGCGTCTGGATGTGGATCGAAAGCCGCCGAACGACACCGCCGGGCGACCTGAAACGTTATTTTTCCATCGCCCCGAACACGGCCGTAAACGTATGCGCCGACAGCTTCGACCTGGTGCGCGCCGGCGGGGTGGTTTCCGCCGCATTTGCCGCAGGCGGCGATACGATCAGCACCCCCCTCGGCGCCTACCGCCTGCTGCCCGGCGGCTGCCTGTCCGCCACCGCCGGCGACAGCTTGGGGCAGGACTCTCTGCGGGTGTTGCTGCGCAATACGAGCGGCCAAACGGTCGCCCTCGATTATTTCCCCACGGTACGCCGGCCGTCCACCGTCTACCGTCCACCGTCTACCGTCACATACCGGTTTTACGAACGTGAGGTACCCGAACCCGAAGACATTCGCCGGCTCGCCATCGACGTGCCCACAGGCTGGGAAGCGGAGTTTTTGCGCTACCTGCCCTGGCTGAAAGGTCTTTTCCTGCTGCTGCTCGGTCTGTTGCTGTACGCCCTCTTGCGCCGCCGCGCGCGCCGCAGGCAAAAACTCGTGGCCGAAACACAACACGGCGACCGGCCGCCGTATACCTGGACCATCAGTATTCGCGACCTGGAGCCCCCCGACCCCGGCGAAAACTTCCCGATCGTGCTCAACCGCCTGCGCCGCCGCACCACCGACGACTGGCTGGAACTCGACCTGCGCGCCACGGTGCAGGCCACCATTGCGCAGGCGGGCCGTATCGACTTTCGTTTTCAGCAGCAGACCAAACCGCCGGAATACCTGCTGCTCATCGACCGCCGCGACGCCGCCGACCACCGCGCGCGCCTCTTCGACGAACTTTACCAGCGCTTCCGCGCCAACGACGTGTTGATCGAGCGTTTTTTCTACGACGGCGATCCGCGCCTTTGCTTCAACGAACAATACCCCGGCGGCCTGCAACTCAACGAACTTTACCACCAATACCCGGAATCCCGCCTGCTGCTGATCGGCGCCGGCCATACCCTGCTCAACCCCCTGAACCTCAAACTGAGCCGCTGGGCCGAGGCCCTGGCCCGCTGGCGGCAGCGCTCCCTCTTTTCGCCCCGCCCGCCGGGTGAATGGGGCCGCCGCGAACAAGTCCTGGGCGAATTGCTGCCCGTTTTGCCCGCCTCGCTCCGGGCGTTCTGGTACGCCGTGGAGCAATTCGACGCGGGTGAAGACGCCGATTTCGGCCGCTGGGGCGACGCGGTCACCGACGCCCCGCCCGCGCCCGTGGAACCCGACCCGCAAAACCTCATCGCCTCGCTCCAGCGCCACTACTCCGATGACCTGTTGCAGTGGATCGCCGCCTGCGCCGTGTATCCCTCGCTGCATTACGACCTCACAATATACCTCTGGCAGGTGCTGTTCCCCGGCGCGCGCGTGAGTCTCACGAGCACCGTGCAGGACAAAACCGCCACCACCGCCACCCTGAGTGCCCTCACCGCCCTGCCCTGGTTCACCAAAGGCAGCATACCCGACCCGGCCCGCGCCGAATTGTTGCACTGGTTCGAGCAAAACCACCCCGAACAACACCGCCGTGTGCGCCTGGCCTTGGCCGAACAACTCGCCCTGCCCCACAACCAGCCCCCGCTCGACAGCGCTGCCTGGGACCAGTACCGCATGAACGCGGCCCTCAACGAATGGCGCCTCACCGACGACCGCAAAAAGAAAAAAAACCTCGAACGCGAGATCGAAGAACTCCTGAAATACACGGAGGCCGATTTTACCGTCATCCACTACCTCAACAAACCCAAAAATCCGCTCCAGTTCGAAGTGCCCGAACGCTGGAAAAAAATACTGTACCGCAGCGGCCGGCCGGGACTCGGCTTGCGGGATTTCTGGCGCGATTTGTTCGGCTGGGCACTGTGGATTTGGGTAGCCGCAGCGGCGGCGCTGGGCTGGTATCAGCCGAAGACGGAGGAATGCAGCGGTGAGCAGGTGTTGTATGTGCAGGAGGGAGAGACCCTGACATTATGCCTGCGCAGCCCGGAAGACTACGCCCTGTACCTGGAATACAAGGCCCGCGCCATCGCTTCCTGGAAACCCGCCCTGAAGTTTTGGATCTGTTGGAAAGCGAAGCCATCGCCTGGATGACCAGTTCCGGTATCCATACCTCCAACTGGGGAGACCACGCGCAAACCTTTTCAGGACACCGCTTTTCACACTTTCAGCCGCAACATCAGTCTGCTGGCCTACAACAGGGCGGTACCTCATTATCGAATGGCCGACAGTCTGCGCCAAACCGCGCCCCCGCTATACCGGTGGATGAACTTCGCCGCACAACAAGACAGCGCCTGCGCCTGGTTTACCCGCGCTTACACCTTATATAATAATGACACACTTTTGCGCGATGCTGCCGCCTGGTGTGTGAAGCCGGATACCTTCGACCGGAAAACGCCGCCAGAAGCATCCGCCCGGCAACAAACCACACGAATTCCGGTTATCACCGGCGCCGGCGAGGCGGGTGCTGCCGAAGACGATCTGGCGGCCGGTTTGCCGCCGGGGCCTTGTACGGATGAAAAGGTGTTGGCGGCATGGGCGGCTGGAAAAGCCGTACCGGCGGCGTCCGACCTTAATGAAAGGCCGCAAAAACTTTCATGAATTCCGAAGTTGCAACACTCCGGGGCGTGGCTGAAGCCCGCGCTTTGGCCAATTTGGTATCCGCAAATTCTGATCGTGATGTTACGCCGGAATACCTCAGAAGATTTGAGGGATGCGCAAAGCGCCTGATGGCAAACTGCGTCTTTCTTTACAGTCAATAATTATCCTGACCAGCCAACCAAAACTTTCTCGACCTGCAAACAACTCGAGGGCATTGAAAACCGCATCGCCGTAGAACGCCGCAATTTCAAACAAGCCGTAGCCGACTACGCAGCCCGGACAGGAGAACCGACTGCCCCACGCCCCGCTGCTCCCCTCCGCCCCACCATGATCAACATCCCCGCCGGAACCTTCGACATGGGCGATGTGCTGGGCGACAACGAATACGACGATGAAAAACCCGTACACCGCGTCAGCCTCTCCGCCTTCCAGTTGGCTGCCACCGAACTCACCTTCGAAGAATACGACCGCTTCTGCGAAGCCACCGGGCGCGAAAAACCCAATGACCGCGGCTGGGGCCGCGGCCGGCGGCCGGTCATCAACGTGAGCTGGCTCGACGCCGTCGAATACTGCAACTGGCTCAGCGAACAACACGGCTACAAACCCGCCTACACCATCAACGGCGACGACGTGCGCTGCGACTGGGCCGCCAACGGCTACCGCCTGCCCACCGAAGCCGAATGGGAATACGCCGCGCGGGAAGGCGGTAAAAAAGTGCGCTTCGGCAACGGGAAAGACGTGGCAGACCCGAAAGAGATCAATTTCGACGGTAGCGAATCCTATAAAGAGACCTACTCCCTCGCCGGCGAATACCGCCAACAAACCGTACCTGCCGGCAGCTTGAACAGCCCGAATAATTTGGGCCTGCACGATATGAGCGGGAATGTGTAGGAATGGTGCTGGGATTGGTTAGGCGATTATCCTTCGTAGGCTCAAACCAACCCGCATGGCCCGGATTCAGGCGTCTACCGCGTTCTACGCGGCGGGTCGTGGTTCAACGACCCGCAGTACGTTCGGGCAGCGCGCCGCGACCTCAACACGCCCGGCGTCAGGGACGACGGCCTGGGTTTCCGTCTTGCCAGGACCCTTTAACCTTTTCGTTTTTTTACCTTTTTACCTTTTTGCATCCTTTCCCAAAAAGGGATGAGCGACTATTTTGGTCGGCCAAGCGACCAAGCGTATTTCGGGCGCAGCCCGCAAAAAAAACGGCATCATATATGCCGCCATATATCAACGCGAAGCGTCTTATGTGTTGCGGCGCGGGGGGGGGGGGGGGGGGGGGGGAAGGAAAGGGGGGCGGGGGGCGGAAGGGGGGGGGGGGGGGGGGGGGGGGGGGGGGGGGGGGGGGGGGGGGGGGGCGGGGGGGGTTTGGCCGCGAATTCCCCCGGGGAAAAAAAAAAACCCCCAAATTTGGGGCCGGCAACTAGCTCCGAAAACTCAAGCTTGATTTAAAACCACCGGCTGGCCGGCGCGTATTTTGTCACGCGGCCCGGGCGTGGGCTCTCACCCGCAGAAGTCGGAGCACCGGCACAGCACCCGGCACGGACAACAACCTGGGTCTTCGTCTTGCCATCAGCGCCTTTTTCACTTCGGGAGAGCCTTGCTGTCCGCCTTTCCACCCTCAGGGCAATGGATTTAGGCGGTCGGGCGAGCCGTTTTGTAATGACCTTCTTGGCGTGAACATTAATTTGAACCATTGCCACTCCAGTACCGCGTTATTCGTAAGCCCCTAAACAAAAGAACCGGCATTGTAAGGCGGCATTCAACCGCCGGCAATACAACCCTTCCTCTCCGCCCGCTGGCGCAACCTCGTCCTGCTCAACTACCGCGTAGAGCCGGATATTCTAAAACCGTTCCTGCCCGCGCATACCGAATTAGACATCTGGAACAACACCTGCTATGTGAGTGTGGTGGGTTTTATGTTTATGGATACCCGCCTCAAGGGGCTGAAAATTCCTTTTCACGTCAATTTTGAAGAGATCAACCTGCGTTTTTACGTGCGGCGCAGCGACCCGGAACTCGGCTGGAAACGCGGTGTGGTGTTTGTCCGCGAGATCGTGCCTTTACCCGCCATAGCCTGGGTGGCCAATACCATTTACGGAGAAAACTACCGCTCCTTTCCGATGTGGCATGCCTGGAAGGAAAAAGATGCGCAACTGGAGGTTGAATACGCCTGGAAACAAGCCGGCCGCTGGCATTCCTTCGGCGTGAAGGCGGAAAACACACCCGTAGACCTGAAAGCGGGCAGCGAAGCCGAGTTTATCACCGAACACTACTGGGGCTACGCCCGCCGCGACGAACACCATACCGTGGAATACCGGGTCGCGCACCCGCGCTGGCGCGTACATCCGATCGGGGCCTGGCATTGCGACGTGGATTTCGGGGCGGCGTACGGCCCTGCATTTGCTCCGCTCACGGGCGCGGAGCCCTTGTCTGTTTTTCTGGCGGAAGGATCGGAGGTGGAGGTGTTGGGGAGATGTTAGATACCAGATGGGGAGATGCCAGATGCCGGATGGGGAGATGCCAGATGCCAGACGGGGAGATGCCAGATGGGAGATGCGTAAGCGACCGTTTTGGAAGACACAGAATTTGGGCGGTTTGATTGCTGAATTCTTCAACCCCCTGAGAACATAAACCGCACGAATAATTAACCCAGGTTGCAACCTACAGCGGCAGAGCCGCGAGATATTTGTAGCAGGCGTTCAATCATGAAAACCAGGTGCGTAGCACCGGGAATATTACGGTGCTACGCACCTCTTGCCTGCTGAATGTCATTTCTACCAATATTTACGGTGCGCTGCACCGGCAAAATGAGCAGGTCACAACCTGGGTGTATGTGCGTTTGTTTACCATACCATCCGTCATATAACAATCTACGTTTATGCAACCCCGTCTTCCGTTGTGTGGGCTTTGATTTCCGGGGTGTCCGTATGTTTATCTGTGCGGCGAGATGCGTTTACGGCTTGTAATGGATGATTCTCCGACCTGTAATCGTCGACTTCCGTACAGCGCATGGTAGTTTCTGCGGTGCCGGAATGAAAAACCGCGCGATACATATTGTATATTTTTAATGCACCGCCGGCTTATCCGGTGTACGGGTCGAAAACGGCGTTTCGATTGGCCGGACGGGGAGATGTTAGATACCAGACGGGGAGATGTCAGATGCCAGATGGGGAGATGCCAGATGCCAGATGGGGAGATGCCAGATGGGGAGGGGGTTATCGGCGGATGCGTAAGCGGCCGTTTTGGAAGACACAGAATTTGGGCGATTTGATCGCTGAATTCTTCAACCCTCTGAAAAACATAAAACGCACGAAGAATTAACCCAAGTTGTGACCACCTCATTTTGCCGGTGCAGCGCACCGAAAATATTTGTAGAAATGACATTCGAGCAGGGCAAGAGGTGCGTAGCACCGTAATATTCCCGGTGCTACGCACCTTGTTTTCATGATTGAACGCCCTGCTGCAAATATCTCGCGGCTCTGCCGCTGTAGGTCGCAACCTGGGTTAATTACCCCCCCGCTTTTCTGCGAAACATCCTTCTCGCAAACGAACCCGCCGCATGGCGGCAGCGCAACGCGTGGAACAATACTCCGGCGACAAAAACAAGGATGCCCAGCCCCAGTAACACGTTGTGCATTACCATGACCGGTTTTACCCGGGAAGGCCAAAAAGGTTGGACGATAAATATTTCTCCGGCAATGACCGCGGCAGTCAGCAACACGATGACTACGGTTGCGGCGCGGGTTTTCATGAGCCAGGCGGGTTTTTGCCGCAAAAGACATTTTTCCAGAAAACGGCAGGGCAGCCGGTCGGCCGGGTATATTTTGACGAGTTCGCGCAGCACGTGTTCCGCTTTGGGGTATTCGTGCATCTGGTACAACGACGCGGCCTTCAGGAACAGTGTTTTGGCGTAGAGGTCTTCACCACCCCAGGTTTCCACGTTCTGCATGATGATGATTTCGAGCAGGTGGTCGCACATCACCACGTGTTTGCCGTGGTTGCCCGTTTGAAAAAGAGCGTTGGTGTAGGCCTCGGTGCAGTCGAAATATTCTTCAAAATCAAGCGCCCGGATGCCGTCTTCAAACTGCTCGTAAAACCGGATAATCCCGTGAAAGTCACTGACTTCTAAGGCTTTGAAGTTGCGGTACAAACGAAGGCGATGTGCGGGCAGAAAATTCATGGCAGCAGCCGGTGTTGCCCCGAAGATATGGGGTATACCTAAGAACGGGGAACAGGGGGAAGAGGTTGCTTTGGAGCGCGAAATTTGACAGGATTTACAGGATCTGCAGGTTTTTGTATCACATCGGCGAAGCCGACTTTAACCTGTAAATCCTGTAAATCCTGTCAAATAACTAAGCGCCGTCAAGCATCTCCACCTCTAATTCCGGAAATTTTGTTGTCGCACGGCCACCGGCATGGCGTCGTCATAGCTGCCGGTAAGCACGGGGGTCTGTACGTTGGCCGTATATTCCCTGACCTTGGCGTACACGTATTTGTACAACTCCCGGATCGAAACGAGGTAGTCGTTGTTGGTATCGGCGTTGCCTTTCAGTCCCTGCAGCACGTAGTAGGTGAACACCCCCTGGCGCAGGCCGTGGTCTTCCAGCGAAAGTTCTTCACTTTTGGACGACATCAGCAGGGCGACTCCGCCGTCGGCGTCTTCAAAAGCCTGGTAGTAGCGCTGAAGGGATACGGAAGCGGGGCTTTTGGCGGCCAGCGAGCCGTTGCCGTAGCTGAGCGAGCCGCTGTGGCAGGCATCGGCGATGCACAGTTTGTGTTTGGCTTTGCTTTCGTTGAAGACCTGTTTGATCTCCTCGTGGCGCAGTTTGTTGTTGTAGCCGTCGTAGTCGACCGGCAGGAAACATCCTTCGAGGCCGTGGCCGCTGAAGTACAGCAGCACGACGTCGTTTTCGTCGGCGCGCAGGAAATATTCGCGCATTTTTTTCAGGATGTTGGCGCGGGTGGCGTCTTCGTCGATGAGCAGCGACATTTGATTTTCGGGCAAGGCGCCGCCTTCCACGCTGCCGAGGAAGGAATAAAAGCGGTAGGCGTCGTCGTCGGTGAATTTGAGCGAAGGCATGGAGGTATAACTGCCCACGCCGACCACCACGGCCCAGATTTTAACAGATTTGGTCGGCTCCATCCGAACCGGGTCGGCGGGCACCTGTTCTTCGGAGTCGAGTTCTTTTACGGCGGCGCCGTTGACCCACACCGCGCCGTAAACGCGGCCTGTGGCAAAGTACATGATGCCTTCGCCGTTGGGAGCGTTGCTGACCCATTCGCCTTCGTAGCGGTTGCCGTCGGCGTAGTAGCAGGTGCCTTTGCCGTGCGGGTATCCGTTTTTGAACTCGCCGATCCAGCGGGAGCCGTCGGGATAATCGTAGTAACCCCGGCCACTGATACAATTCGTGGTGCCGCAGTTTTTCAGCCCGCTCACGTCGGGTTTGGTGGAGGACGGTTTGTTGCCCGTGGGTTTGGTCTGGCCCTGGGTGTTCGGTTTGTTGGTATTGGAAGCCACCGAACCCGTGGAGTTGATCAGTTTGCCGAGGGCCCAGGTGCCCTGCGTGATTTTTCCGGCGGTATCCGTAAATTTCCCTGCGCCGTTTTTGCGGTTTTGTTTCCAGCCGCCGGTGTAGGATGCGCCGTCGGGGTAATACATGGTGCCCTGGCCTTCAAACTTGCCGGCTTTAAAATCGCCTTCGTAACGCTCTTTGCTTTTAAAATAATACTTGCCTTTTCCATTGGGCTGGTCGCCGACCCAGCGACCGGTAAATTTGTCGCCGTTGGCGTAGGTCATGGTGCCTTCACCTTCCATTTTGTTCTGGTTGAACTGACCTTCGTAAATGTTGTTGTTGGAAAAAACCATTTTACCTTTTCCCGTGCGCTGGCCGTTGGCGAACTGGCCGGTGTAAACGGTGCCCGAACCGTAGCGGTATTTACCGGTACCGTTCTGGCAATTGCCGCTTTGGCATTGAGCGGAAAGATTTGTGGGAATGGAAACTGCAACCAGCACCACGGCTGGCAAAAGCAGGCGGAAAAAAAGATTATGACCCTTCATGTTTCTGACAGGATTTAATGTTTTTACGAAAAAATTGTGGGTAGAACGAAGGGTGCAAGCAGTCTGTTTGAATTGATTAAACTCGGCATATACCGGGTTCTTGAATCGTGAAAAATTAGACTTTGCCCAAACGCTTTACAAAAAACGAATTTTTCTTCCAGCCGTTCGGAAATGCAGTGGTTTTATTTTGACTGAAAAAAGTCGAAAAGGATACGGGTCTTACCAACTTTTTAGTTGGTGGGGTAACCGGGCGGATTAGCGATTTCAAGAACAATTTAGACACCCGAATATTGTGCCACCGGTTGGCAGGTCCGTTGGAATTTGTACTTTTGCGGCGCAATACTTTTGATAAAATTTTGATTTTCAGTAATTTGTAAAATATTTAAAACGATGTTAAAAAATCTGATTTTTGCCTTCTGCGCTTCGGTATTTTTCTTCGCCTGCGGTAATGCGCAAACCCAGCAACAGGGCGACAACAAACATTTCGGCGCCACCATCACGGCCGACAATGCGATCAGCTACGACGACCTGATCCCGAAAATGGCCGGCACCGACTCGCTGGCCGTGAAAGTGACCGGGAAAGTCAAGGAAGTCTGCCAGAAAAAAGGCTGCTGGATGACCTTAGTTTCGGAACAACCCGGCAAACCCGACATGCGTGTGACTTTTAAAGACTACGCTTTTTTTATGCCGAAAGACCTTTCCGGCAAACGTGTGGTGGTAGACGGCTACGCCTACATCGACGTGACACCCGTGGAAGTACTGCGCCACTATGCCGAAGATGCCGGCAAATCGAAAGAAGAAATTGCAAAGATCACCGAACCCAAAAGGGAAGTAACTTACGAAGCCGCCGGCGTTTTGATCCTGAACTGATCAATACATTTTGACGGACGTCACGTAGTACATATCCATCATTCCCTTGTTTTTTGCGGCGATTTTGCCCCGGTGTTGCCATTCGAACTCGTATTTGGCAAGCAAATGGGCGTCTTCGCTCACATTCACACGGCCCGGCTCGCAGGCTTCTTCCAATCGCGCGGCGATATTGACCGTATCGCCCCAGATATCGTAGGCAAATTTTTTGGCGCCCACGACGCCTGCGACCACGGGTCCGGTGTGAATACCCACCCGCGCCTCAAAAAACGGCAGCCCCTGGTTCATCCGTTCGGCTTTTACGTGCAACAGGAAGTCCTGGATTTCCAGGGCCGCCTTCACCATGTCCGAGGGGCTGGCGTTCATATCGGACAAGCCGCTGGCGCAGAAATAGGCGTCGCCCACGGTTTTGATCTTTTCGATGCGGTATTTTTCAATGATGTGGTCAAAATTGGAAAAACAATAGTCGAGTTCTTCCACCAATCTTTCCGGGCTGAGGCGTTCGGCGACGTTGGTGAATCCGATAAAGTCGGTGAACATCACCGTTGCCTGCTCGTATTTCCGTGCAGCCACTTTGTTGCGGGTTTTTAGTTCCTGTGCGATGGCGGGCGGCAGGATGTTGAGCAGGAGGTTGTCGCTGCGTTTTTGTTCTTCCTCGATCAGGATGTTTTTTTGCGAGAGTTGGTTGGCGGTGCGTTTTTTGGCGCGAAAACGGAAATAAAACAACAAGGCCAGCAGCAATACGAAGCCGGCCAGCAGGGCGAGGATGTTGCGCAGCGATTCGCTGATCTGCTGGGCGAGTTCGGCCTCGGCCAGCCGCCGTTTTTGCACCTGTATTTCGCGTTCCTGCTGGGCGCGCACGATGGAGTCGACCATCTGCTCTTCGGTGAGGTTTTTGAGCAGGATCACCTTGGTGCGAATGAGCGAATCGGCGCGTTGTTTTTCCTGCGCGATCTGGCTGATGGTCGCTTCTTTCAGCGTCAGTTCCTGCTGAGTTTTTTCCTGGGTTTCCTTGATCTGGGATTGGTAGGTGTTTTCCAGCACCTGACTTTGGCCGGTGAGTTGGGCGATTTGTTCGCGCAAGTTGCGGTTGTCGGCTTCGGCGGCGGCGAGCTGGTTTTCTAAGCGTCGCACGGCATCGCCGCCGCTGCGCGCACCGCCACCGGAATCCTTGAGGTAATTGACCGTTTCGCGGCTCCATTTGAGCGCTTCCCGGTAGTCGTTTTGTTTGAGGGCGATGTCCTGGAGTTTTTCGGTGGAACTGAGCGCCACTTCACGCAGGCCGTAATTCCGGGCGGCGTTCCAGGCCCGCTGGTAACGGGTAGCTGCATCGCTGAATTTGCGGGCGCGGTACTGGCCTTCCGCACTCAGGAAGGTGGCGTCCGCTTCTTTACGTTTGTCGCCCAGTTCGGTGGCTAAGTCGCTGGCCTGCTGGGCATATTCGGATGCCTTGACTGGGTTGGAAGCCAGCAGTTTTTCGGCGATCTGGTACGAAAGCGTCATTTTTTCACTTTTCGAACCCGAGCGCTTGAGGCGCGCTTCCAGTTCGCTGACTGCCTGGGCCCGGAGCAAACCACTGCCGAGCAAGGCAAAAATAAACACTAAGGCGGATTGATATTTCATAAAGTTGGATTCAGTAACCGGTCGCCTGGAGCGCGATACAAACGAGCATTTTTTCAATCTTGTTTTCCCGGGGGTGGTAATTCGTGACAAAATAGAATATGTTTACCCGGATTCCGGGCGCCGGTAATTGTGTTTGATACCGGGCTAAATGTATAAGAATGCCGGCAAAACCGCTGAAACAGCCGCGCAAAATACAAAACTCAAAGATTTTCGTTTCCGCCGGGTGTAAATCGCCGGCGAAAGTCTCTTTTTTAAAAACCCCTACTTTTACCGCGCCAATCCGCCACCACATGAGAATAGCACCATTTCAGGCAATGTACCCGAATTTTGATCGTATTGCCTCACCCGATCTGTTTTGTGAAGACGCCAAAAATTCATTCCGCGAATTTCAGGCCAACGGCCTTTTTGAAAAATTCCCGGCGGCCGCATTGTATGTTTACCGGATTGAAACGGCGCACCGAAAACATACCGGGATCATCGCACTCGACGACGTGGCGGACTTTTTTGACGGGAAAATAAAAAAACACGAAAAAACGATCGGCGAACGGGAGCAACAACAAATGCGGCTGTTTTTGGAGTGGAATGCCGTTTTAAAACCCGTGTTGCTCACTTACCCGCCCGTTAGCGCCATTCACCGCTGGCTCAATGATTTTGCAAAAACGCACCCGCCGGTGTACACCACACATTTTGAAAAAGACGGGCAAACGCACCGGGTATGGGCGGTTACGGACCCAGCCGAGATACAACACGTACGGCGCCTTTTTGCCGCCGAAGTGCCCTGCGCCTACATCGCCGACGGTCATCACCGCACCACAACCATCGCATTGCTCCACAAAAACCGGGAACACCGGCACCCCGACCTCGACCTCGATCACCTGTTTTGCGCTTTTTTTGCCGCCGACCAACTGGATATTCTCGATTACAACCGCGTGGTGGAAGCTTTAAAAGATATAAACGCCGCCGGATTTGCTGCGCGGCTCTCGTATATCTTCGACATCACAGCCCGCTCCGGGGGGCATAAACCCCGGAAAAAACACGAACTGGTGATGTACCTGGAGCAAAAATGGTACGACCTGCGCTGGAAAAAAAACATACTTGACCAATACCCCGCCGGCCAGGTATTGCTGGACGCTTCCCTGCTCAATGAACTCGTAATGAAGGACATAGCAGGTATTACGGACGTGCGGACGGATACCAGGATCATCTATGTGGAAGGCTCTCGGGGTGTGGAAGGTGTGCAAAAGGTGGCCGATATCGATAAAAGCCGGGTTGGTTTTTTACTCCACCCTGTTTCATTTGAAGACCTCACCCACATCGCCGATGCCGGAGACAGTTTGCCGCCGAAAAGCACCTATTTTGAGCCGCGCATCAAAAGCGGGATGCTGGTGAAGATGTTGAAAGGTTGAGATTATCCCTTATTCGCCAACTGCCCGCAGGCCGCATCAATATCCTTGCCCCGGCTCCGCCGCACCGTCACCGTTACACCTTCCCGGGCTAAGCAGGCTGCAAATGCATTCAACCGGTTTTCGTCGGATTTTTCAAAAACGACGCCTTCGATCGGGTTGTATTCGATGATGTTCACCCGCACGGGGAATTGGCGGCGGCAGAGTTGTACAAGTCTGGCGGCGTCTTCGAGACTGTCGTTGAAACGTTCGAACGCGATGTATTCGTAGGAGATGCGGTTTTTGGTTTTTTTGTAAAAATATTCGAGGGCTTCCATCAGGGCAGCGAGGTTATTGCTTTCGTTGATGGGCATGATCTCGTTGCGCTTGCGGTCGTCGGCAGCGTGCAGGCTGAGGGCCAGGTTGCTGCGGAAGCCGTCGTCGGCCAGTTTGCGGATCATTTTGGCGATGCCCGCCGTGCTCACCGTGATGCGCCGGGCGGCCATACCCAGGCCTTGCGGCGGCGGGGCCGTCAGCCGGGCGATACTTTCCATCGTATTGGCATAGGTCAGCAGCGGCTCGCCCATACCCATGTACACCACATTCGTGAGCGGGCGCCCGAACGCTTCGATACTTTGGGCATTGACACCGGTTACCTGGTCGAAGATTTCGGCGGATTCGAGGTTGCGTTTCCGCCCCATCCGCCCGGTGGCGCAGAAGGCGCAGGTGAGGCTGCACCCGACCTGGGTGCTCACGCAGACGGTGTAACGTTCGTCTTCCCGAACAGGGATCAGCACACTTTCGATGCGGTGGCCGTCGTGGGTGATCCAGCGGGTTTTGACGGTGCCGTCGGCGCTGTGCTGCACTTTATCTTCAAACAGCGCAAATAAAGTGAATTGTTCTTTGAGGCGGGCGCGCAGTTCTTTCGACAGGTTGGTCATGTCGTCAAAATCCTTCACCATTTTCACCCAGAGCCATTCGTACAATTGCCGGGCGCGGAAACGCGGCTCTCCCCAGTCTGCCAGCGCCGTTTCCATTTCCGGCAGGGAAAGTGCCCTGATATCGCGTTTTTCAGTCGCCACGATGCTCATAACAAGACATTAAGTAAGTGGACAAAATATACGACTCCTTTTTTTCGGAACATTCCTGCTACTTCTTAAAAAATGATCTGAAACAAAAAAAGCGAGGAATCACGCCGGGAGCATGACACTTCGCTTTCAAATTTTATTGATTTTAATGCGGAGTTTTTACCACTCTACATCGTCGTCGTCGTCTTTTTTAGCCGGCGATTTTTTCTCCTTGGCCTCGTCGTCGTCGCCGGATTTTTCTTCACTCGGATCTTCTTCAACGCGGGTTTCCCGATCCTCGTCTTCTTCAAAGTCGCGGTTCTGGGCTTCCCATTCGGCCTGGCGGCGATCGAACTCTTCATAGTCGAAGTCCGGCATCAGGTCGGTTTTTACGTGATTGACAACCTCATTCAGAGAAGCGACAAAACGGTTAAAATCTTCTTTGTAGAGGAAAATTTTGTGTCGTTTGTAGCCGTAACCATCTTCCCGGCGGGTACTTTCGGTGATGGTGATGAAGTAATCGTTGCCCCTTGTTTTCTTTACGTCGAGGAAATACGTACGGCGTTTGCCGGCGCGTACACGTTTGGAAAACACACTTTCTTCCGGTTCGCGGTCGCCGCGGTCACGGTCGCGAAAATCGCCGCCGCCGCCACGGTTAAAACCCCGGTCGCCGCCGCCGCCGCGGTTAAAACCCCGGTCGCCGCCGCGATCACGGTCGCGAAAATCGCCGCCACGGTCACGGTCGTTGCCGCGGTCGCGGTTGTCGCCGCCACGGCTGTCTCTGTCCCGAAAATCCCGATTGTCTCTCCGTTTAAAATGCCCGTATTCCACCTGTCAGAATTAATTTAGTGAAAGTTTTGGTGAACAATTACGAGCAAAGGTAGATTTTCCGTTGAAACATCCGCTACGTTTTGTAATAAATAATCCATGCCGTTTAAAGCCGTTCACTCAGCGGTTGAACCGCACCTTTCCTCCAACGATGGTTTTTAATACCTGTGCCTGCAACATCTCTTCCGGGGCACAACGCAGCAGGTCTTTCGAAAGCACCACCACGTCGGCCAGTTTTCCGGGCGTCAGCGAACCTTTGTCCTGTTCTTCAAAAGCCGCGTAGGCGTTCCAGAGGGTATAGGAAAGCAGGGCTTCTTCCCGGGTCATTTTTGCTCCGGGAAAAACGTCAGCCCCGTATCGGAGCGTTTGCGGGTCACGGCGGCGTAGAGGCAGGGCAGCGGCGCCACGTCTTCTACCGGCGCATCGGTTCCGTTGGCGAGCCTGGCGCCGCTGTCGAGCAGACTGCGCCAGGCGTAGGCTCCTGTACGTGCACGTTGTTCGCCAAGCCTTTTGACGACGAAAGGGGCGTCGCTGGTGCAATGGATGGCCTGCATGGAAGCGATAACGCCCAGTTGGCGAAAACGTGGAATATCCTGCGGGTCAATATGTTGTGCGTGTTCCACCCGCCACCGCAGACCGGATTCGGCCTGGAGTGTGGTTTCAAACACACCCAGCACTTCGCGGTTGGCGCGGTCGCCGATGGCGTGTACACAATATTGAAGTCCGTACTGTTTGCAGGCGGCGGCTAAAGCGCCGATATCCGCCACAGGGTTGGTATTCTGGCCATAGGAATCGGGTTTGTCGGTATAAGGAGCGAGCAACCACGCGCCGTAGGAACCGAGCGCGCCGTCGAAATACGCTTTTACCGCCCGGACGGTGAAAAACCCGTCGGCGAGACCGATTTTCGGGAACTCCGCCAGTTTGGGCAAATCCGCGGCTTTCGGCTGTGAAATCATGGCCCAGAGGCGGAGCCCGAGGCGCCCCGATTCGGCGAGGCGGCGGTATTGTTCGATTTCCCAAAAGTCGCTGCCCGCGTCCTGAAACGACGTAATTCCTTTTGCTAAGCATTCCTGAACGGCCAGTTCGACGGATTGGGCGAAATTCTCCCTGCGTTCCGCTTCAGATTGGCGGTTTTTCCACTCCGAAAACGGCCGTTCGATCAAATCCATCGCATTTTCTTCAAAAACACCCGTCAAATTGCCGCTTGCGTCGCGCACGATGCGCCCGCCCACGGGGTCGGAGGTTTCGCGGGAAATGCCGGCCAACGCTATCGCCCGCGCGTTGGCGATCAGGCCGTGGCCACTGGCGTGGTACAACACGACGGGGTTTTCCGGCGACGCCGCGCTGAGCAGATCGTGGTAAGGATAGCCGTTCACCGTAGCGCCGGCGGAACTCGTCCACTTTTCCTGGTGCCAGCCCCGGCCTTCGATCCAGTCGCCCGGATTGGCCGTTTTGGCCTTTTCTGCCACCAGGCCCGTGATCTCTTGCCAGCTCCGGGTGTTCATCAGGTTCAGATTTTGCAAGCTGCGGCCCAGGCTGGAAAAATGCCCGTGCCCTTCGATAAAACCGGGCATGGCAAATGCACCTTGTAAATCAATCATTTCGGTTTTATCCCCGGCTAATTTCCGGATCTCTTCATCGGCGCCCACGGCAAGGATATGCGCCCCGTCCATGGCAATGGCGGAAGCCTTGGGGAGGAGCGAGTCTGCGGTAAAAATATTGCCGTTAAACAGGATCAGGGTGGCGGGGCCGGCCGGTTTTTGCGAACAAGCGGCAAAAAGCAACAGGGCGAGCAGGGAAAGGTTGAAATTTTTCATCGGCGGATCAATAAGCTTTGGTTTGCGGGCAAATGTCCGAATACACCGGGGTCCGTTTTGAAAAAAGCCCGTAAATTTCGCCCCAGCAATTACCGGGTGCACCCCCGGAACACACTCGCCGGATGATTTCAAAGCCGTCCGGCGTGTAAAACAGAAACTACATATCATGCAAAAACTTGCCCTTTCCCTCCTGTTTTTCGCTTTTACCACAGCGATTTTCGCCCAAAAACAGGAACCCTACGAATTTAAAGAAGTCAAACGGCTTGCGGCAACACCCGTCAAAAGCCAGGACCAAACCGGCACCTGCTGGGCATTCAGCAGCGCTTCTTTTCTCGAAAGTGAAGCATTACGCCTCGGGAAAAGTGAGGCCAATCTTTCGGAAATGTACGTCGTGCGGCATATTTACCGCCAGAAATGTGAAAATTATGTGCGCCGCCAGGGCACGGCACAATTCGGAGAAGGCGGGTTGGCCCACGATCTGCTGAATGCGGTAAATACGTTCGGTATCCTGCCCGAAAGTGTTTACCCGGGCCGGAAAGACCTTACCGCGCCGCTCAACCACAGCCAGCTGGAAAAAGAATTGAAAAGTATGTGTGAGGAATTTGTCCGGCAGGGCAAAGAGGGGAAACTCAGTCCGGACTGGCTGTCAAAAGTGGACGGGGTGCTGGATGCCGAGTTTGGCGCCGTGCCGCCCACATTTACCCTTGACGGAACGGTTTTCACCCCGCATTCCTACCGCGATTATCTCGGCATCAAACCCGACGATTATCTGACGGTCACTTCGTTCACCCACCACCCTTTTTATTCAACTTTTATCCTGGAAGTGCCGGATAACTGGGCAAATGGCGTGTTTTACAACCTGCCCATCAACGAATTCATGCGTTGCCTCCACTATTCACTCGAACAGGGTTACACCGTGGAATGGGACGCCGACGTGAGTAATATGGGTTTTTCGGCAGGCAACGGCCTCGCCATCGTACCCGAAAAGGACTGGAAGGAACGAAGCGCCGCCGAACGACAGAGCGCGTTTAAAATCTGGGAAGCCGAAAAAAACGTGACCCAGGAATACCGCCAGCAACTCTTTGACAGTCAGGTCACTACCGACGATCACCTGATGCATATCGTGGGCATGCTCGACGAGTCGCACAGCGGCACGTATTATGTCGTTAAAAACTCCTGGGGGCAGATATCCGACCTGAAAGGTTTTGTAAACGTGTCGGATAATTACATGCGGCTGAACACCATTTCTTTTACCCTGCATAAAAACGCGCTTCCGGCCGATGTGCTTCGCCGTTTCGGCGTAGCAGCGCCGGCAGTTGAAGGCCCGACCATGCGTTCGGGCGCCACACAAAGCACCAAAACGATGCCGCGTCAGAAAGCAGGCAGCAGCGTCACCCCGGAAAAACTGCGCCCGAGTGTCAACAAAGTACAACCCACCACACCGGCAACACCGTCGGGAAATTAGACCAACCCTGTTCACCCTATTCGGATCACGTTCAACCATACCGGCAGAAACATTACAGCACCACACATGAAAAACACACCGCTTACCGAAAAACACATCGCGCTCGGCGCCAAAATGGCCGAATTTGCGGGTTATAACATGCCCATCTCGTATTCCGGAATCACTGACGAACACCAGAACATCCGCACGGGAGTCGGGGTTTTTGACGTGAGCCACATGGGTGAATTTATCGTGCGCGGCAAAGACGCCACAACATTTCTCCAAAGTGCCACCTCCAACGACGTGAGCAAACTCAGCCCAGGCGAAGTTCAGTATTCCTGCATGCCCAATAAAAAAGGCGGCATTGTGGACGATCTGCTGGTTTATCGCCTCGACGATGTGCCCGAAATGATCACTGCCGGCGAAGCATCCTATATGCTCGTGGTCAACGCCAGCAATGAAATCAAAGACTGGCGCTGGCTCAAACGCTTAGCGCGTGGTTTTGACGTAAAACTGCAAAACATATCGGCCAAAACGGGCCTTATCGCCGTTCAGGGCCCCAAAACCGCAGAAGCCCTGCAAAAATTGACGGACATCGACCTGAAGGGGATCAAGTACTACAATTTCAAACGGGGGCGTTTTGCCGGCTGCAACAATGTGATCGTATCGGCAACGGGTTATACCGGTTCGGGTGGTTTTGAAATTTACGCCAAAAACAAGGATTTGGTCAAAATCTGGGACAAAGTTTTCAAAACCGGCGAAAAATGGGGCATCAAACCCGCCGGCCTTGGCGCGCGCGACACCCTGCGCTTAGAAATGGGCTACTGCCTCTACGGCAACGACATTGACGACAAAACCAGTCCGCTCGAAGCCGGCCTGGGCTGGATCACCAAACTCAACAAAGTGGAAGATTTCCCATCCAAGGAAAAACTGAAAAAACAAAAAGCGGAGGGTGTGAAGCGCAAATTGGTCGGCTTCGTGCTCGACGAACGCCGCGTGCCGCGTCATGGTTACGAGATCGAAAGCCGGCGCGGCGCGAAAATCGGCGTCGTGACCTCGGGCACTCATTCGCCTTCACTCGACAAACCCATCGGCACGGGTTACGTAAAGGCAAAATTTGCAGAACCGGGCACCAAGATCATGATCGTGGCTGGAGGCAAAAAGTTGGAGGCGGTCGTGACAAAAATCCCGTTTTTGACGCCGGGAGTGTAGTCTTAGGTGTGGCATGGGTTTTTTATTTAAATGTTTGAAAATAAAACATTTAAATAAAAACCCATGCCACACCTACCATACCGTCCCTTCAATTAAAATTGATGTAATCACCCGGATCCACGGGCCGGCCCTTGTACCAGAGTTCGAAGTGCAGGTGCGGTCCCGAGGTGTTTTCGCCTGAATTGCCGATGATGGCGATGGCTTCACCGGCCTTCACCGAGCTACCGGTTTGTTTGAGCAGCACGGAGTTGTGCTTGTACATGGTCACCACATTATTCGGGTGCTGAATGGCGATGCTGTAACCCGTTTCCACCGTATAACCTGCCGAGATCACCACCCCGTCGGCGGCGGCTTTAACCGCCGTATTTTTGGGTGCGGCCACGTCGATACCGAAGTGGTTTTTGGAAAGATCAAACCCGGAAGTTGCTTCACCGGATACGGGCGGCATAAAAAAAAGTTGTTCCAGCGGCACGTCTTTGGGTACAATGGCGCCAACACCTGCTGCGGCAACGGTTGTCGGGTCGCTGGTGAACGTGCCGCGTGCCACTTCCGAACGCAATTGTTCGTCTTCCGGAATACGTTCGATATCGCCGGCGGGTATGGCGTTCATCGAGTCGGCAGGCACACCTTGTTTTTCGGCGGCTTCTTTGCTCATACCGGCGAGGTCGCCGTTCAAAATCTTGCGGATGTTGTCGTTGTACCGCCGGTGCGCCTTGATTTCATCTTCCAGGTTGGCGACTTTGGTGGTCAGTTCGGCAATTTCGTCGTCGCGGCGGAAATCCCCGTAACCCGGGATATACCGTTTCAGGGGCGTCCAGATGATCAGCAGGGTGACAAAAATGGCCGTTCCGACGATCAGGGAGCTGAAAGCGACGTATACCGACAAGGGGGTGAGTTTTACGGAAGTAACTTCTTCAAACGTGTCATCGTTCATGATGACTAAGCGATATTTGTCGCGCAATTTTTCCATGAGGCTGCGATCGTCGTCGCTGTGCCTGCGGAAGAAGTCGAAGAATTTTTTTATAAAAGCAAAATACTTTTGCATGCCGGAGTATAGGTAGCAGGGCGGAAATATTTTCCGTCCAGGTGTTTCATTATCAGAATGTTGCGGAGAAAATCAGGAGTATTAATTTTGTCCGCTTGTTTAAAGAGTGAAACTGGATGAAACCGGGAACGTCCTTCGTTCTTCGGGGCAAAGTTCGTTCAAAATGAGATGCGAACGGTTAAGCGGGTATGCTTGTTGCCGTTTTTTTTGTTAAACCTTGCTTTTTCGGACAACCTTTTCCCCGAAAATGGCGCCTTTTTCACCTGCTTGTCACCGGTGGACAATTCAAACCAACTACTCTGCACCTGTTTGAATATGAAAAATAGCATTGGCATAACCCTGGCGCTGGCGGCGTTGTTTCTGACTGCCGGCTGTGTAACACAAAAGAAAAAAGGCGAAGAAGTCGGCTGGTTCAAACGCGGCTACCACAACCTCACGTCCCGGTACAACTACTGGTTCAACGCCGACGAGTTGTTCCACCTCACAAGTGAGCAACTCGCATCGCAACACAAAGATAATTACAATCAGCCGCTCGATATTTACCCCGAGGCGGCTGTGGACCCGCAATCCGCCAGAGGCGACCTCGACAATGTCATCACCAAGGCCTCCAAAGGCATTGCGATGCACCGTCCGAGTGAATGGGTCGACGACTGCTATACCCTCATCGGGCAGTCGCAATTCCTGAAACGCGATTATGAGACGGCTGAAAACACGTTCAAGTGGGTAAAAGACGAATTCGACCCCAAAAAGAAAAAAACCAAACTGAGCAGCAAAAAGAAGAAAAAAGAAAGCGTCAAGAAGAAAAAAAAGAAGCCGGCTAAAAAGAAAAAACCTTCCAAAAAGAAAAAAAAGAAGTCTTCCAAAAAGAACTCCGCCAAAAAGCCGGATGCTGCAACCGATACCAAAACGTCCGCCGAGCCCCCCAAGGAAACTCCCGCAGCGCCACAACCTGCCGCCGCAGCGCCGCCCACCGGCGACAACCCCTATGAAAAGGGTTTGCAACGAACCACCGCCTACCCCTTGGCGATGGTCTGGTACGGCCGTACGCTGACCGAACGCGAAAAATATGAAGAGGCGGAATTTCTGTACCGCGAACTGGAGGAAGACCTGTTTTTTCCGAAAGACCAGCGCGCCGAACTCCTGACCGCCGAAGCGTACCTCTGGATCAAACAGAAAAAATACGACCGGGCTATTCCACCGCTTTCCGGAGCCATCGAACTGATCAAAAGGAAAAAAGACCGCGCCCGGCTCGCCTATATCCTCGCCCAACTCTACGAACGCGCAGGCAACCACGAACAGGCATACATAGCGCTGGAAACCGTGTTGTCCAGCAACCCGGTTTACGAAATGGAATTTAATGCCCGGCTGCACCAGATTCAGGCGGGCTGGACCTACAAACGCATCAACAGCGCCGATGCCAACCGCTCGCTCGAACGTTTGCTGAAGGACGATAAAAACATCGAATACCGCGACCAGATCTACTACGTGATGGCCGATATCGCCCTGCAGGACGGCCTGAAAAAAGACGGGATCGCCTATTTGCGCAAATCACTCGACAACAACCAGGGCAACACCACCCAACGCGCCGAAGCGTACCTGAAACTCGCCGACCTGTACTTCGACGACGAATATTTTGTGCAGGCAAAAAACTATTACGACAGCACCCTTACCGTTTTGGCCGCCACCGACGAACGCCGCCAGCGGGTAAACGAATACGCGGAAAACCTGAAAGACATCGCGCGCCTCATCCAGACGATCGCCGCCAACGACAGTATTGTGAGCATCTACCGGATGAACGACGACGAACGAAAGGTGTTTGCGCAAAAAATCAAAAAACAACGGGAAGAAGAAGCCGAAGCGGCCGCAAAATCGGAGGCACAAGCCCCCGCGCCCGGCAGCGCAAAAGCGCCCACCCCCATCGCGGGAAGCAAACCGTCTTCGTTTTATTTTTACAACGAAGCCTTCCTGAAAAAAGGCAAAAGGGACTTTTCCAAAACCTGGGGCAGCCGTAAATTAGAAGACAACTGGCGCCGCAGCAACCGCCCGCTCACCGGCCCCGCCGGGGAAGACGTAGCCGGAAAAGACAGCACCCGGACCACCGTCAGCGACGCCGAGATCAAGGACTTGTTTGCCGCCATACCCAAAAGTGAAGCGGAACTTTCCGTGCTGCACCTCGCCACATACGAGGCTATGTATCAACTCGGTACGTTGTTCCGCGACAAACTCCAGAACAACAAACGTTGCTCCGGCACCCTCGAAGAAATGCAGACGAGGTACCCGGAAATGGATAAGTATGAAAAAGAAACCTGGTACTACTGCTACCTCGCTTTCACCGACCTGAGCAATGCGGTCAGGGCAAAATACTACCTCGATAAATTGGTCGTCAAATACCCCAACAGCGCTTATGCGCGGGCACTCACGGACCCCAATTTTATGAACGCCACCAAAGCCCGCGAGCAGGAACTCAATACGTTTTACGAACAAACCTTCACCGCTTTCCAAAGCGGCAATTACAAAGACGCGTTTGATCGTTGTGTGGAAGCGCCGCAGAAATACGGTTCACAAAACCCGCTTATGGCCAAATTTTCCCTCCTGAGCGCGCTCTGCGTGGGCAATTTGCAGGGAAATGAAGCCTATTGCAAAGCCCTGGCGGAGGTCATTGCCCGGTATCCGGAATCGGCCGAAGCCACCCGCGCCAAGGAAATCGCCCGTTTAATCGCCTGCAAAGGTTTTGAAGTGGACGATACCAAGAAAAAAACCGACACACCCGTTACGGACGACGCGTTCACCCGCGAAGACGACAAACTGCACTACTTCATCGTGTCACTCAGCGGCGACGATATTCGCCTCGACGACGTAAAAGTGGCTGTGTCCGACTACAACCGCGAAAACCACCGCCTCGAACAATTGCGTATTTCCAACATCTTCCTCGGCACGGATACCAACAACCCGCTCGTGGTGATCCGCAAGTTCGACAACAAGGAACAGGCCATGCGCTATTACAACGAAGTGAAGGATAAAGGCGACTTCCTCGGCGAATCGGACCGGAAGAAATACGACAAGGAGTTTTCGCCATCACGCAGGAAAACTACCGGCGTATCCTGAAAAACAAAACCCTGGAGGGATACCAGGAGTTTTTCGGGGAGAATTATTTGAAATGATCTTAGTGGTGCCACCACTTTTTTTCGCATAACGTGTCATTCCGAACGCAGTGAGGAATCTGATAAAACACTCACATAGAGCAATTTGCTCTGATTCCTCACTGCGTTCGGAATGACACGTTACTATCGCCTTGATTGAGTATAAATTCTGATATAAGCCTCTGCGGATTTGTCCATTAAAAACGGCACAAAAGGTTGACAATTAACGGATTGCTCAACCGACTTCAGCAATAAAGCCGCCAGTTCCGGCTCGTTTTCAGCCACCGTTCCCAACTCCGCCGCCACCCCGACCGGTGTACTCACTACCCGGCAGCCGTTCATGGCCGCTTCCGCCAATGCATAACCGAATGATTCGAACCGCGCGGTGTGCAGCAATGTTTTGGCTTCCTGCATCCTGATCAACACTTCCCGGCGCGGCAGGTTTCCGGCAAAATGTACCTGTTCCTTCAAGCGCAAGTGCCGGGCGAGTTGCTCCAGGCGGTTTCGTTCCGGGCCGTCGCCGATAACTTCTGCACGAAGACCGGGTTTCGACGCAGCAGCCAGGGCAAGGGTGCGCAACCATTTTTCCCAGTTTTTTACCGCAATCAATGACCCCACACCCAGCACATCGAGCGGTCGTTCGGAGGGCAAAACGACAGGTATTTCATCGTCAGGCAGGCCCCAGGGAATGACGGACCCCGCCCGGAAGCCGCTGTTTTTTTCAAAAACATCGTTTTGAAACCGGGAAAGCGCCACCATGCGGGCGCAGCGTTTGGCGGAAAGGCCCCGCAGAAACCTCCGGTTGCCGGGCAACACGTCCTGCCCCATCAGCGTGGTGACGTGTGGAATACCCTGCTGCCCGGCGGCCCACTCGCCGACCCACGACGCCCAGCCCAGCCAGAAACTGTGGATGGTATCGGCCTTCTTTTCGTTCAAAATATATCGGCAAAAACGCAAGGCCCGCCAAAGGGTGCGCGGTTTCAACCACGGGCGGTTTTGGCCGTTACAGGGAAAAACGGGGATGCCATGCCAGCGGTACGGTTTGTCCCGGAAAGGGTATTCCAACGCAATGACTTGAATATCAACGCCTCTGCGAATCAGTTCAAGCGCCAGCAACTGCAGGGGCGGGATGCAGTTGTGGTCGTGTTCGTGAGCGGCGAAGCCGGGGGTGATAGACACCCTGTAAACCAGCTAATTTGAATTAAGAACCTACCTTTAACGAATGTATGATAGGCGCTTTCGGAAATTCACTCGTTCGCAGGCCTGGGGTTTACGACGCCTCCGCTTTGTCAATCCCACGGGGGGGCCGGGGGATTTTTTGTTTGAAGCGGGTGAGTCGCGCTTCATTGGCACGGAAATCGTGTTCGATCAGGGGATTAGTGACGGACCATTTTTTGGCATCGGATCCCCAGGGGGAAGGGAGTGGACGGTTTGGAGGTTTTTGTGACTGGGCTCAAATGCAGGATTACCAGAAAAGGGGAGAACCATCGCCTGATGGTCACCTTCCTGTCATCCAATTGTCGTTGGGAATTTTGCGTCTTCTGGAGGAGCGATTTTTTGCAATTATGATTACGGAAATACCGTTAATCCAGTTTTGTGAAATTGTCGGTTTATTCAAAGGCCTCGTTTGCCGGCGCTATATGGTGGGCCTGCCCTACCGGAAAACCTTTCTTGTTGAGAGTCTTTTTGAAAAGCCTTCGGGTGGCGGGGCTTTTGACCACTAGGGAATATAACCATTTAGGGCTTTTGAGTGGGGGGGGTTGGGGTTTTGGCTGAAAATGGCAGAATGGTATTGGATTCCTGTAATTAAGAGGGAGGGGGGTTGATGATTTTGGGATTCAGGCTTGAATTTGTTGCGATTTATTTGTCGTTTTGACAACACGGGCGGGCTGCTTTTCAGATGATTGGGATGAAAAATTGTAAAATAGTTGCTAATATATTTAATTGTCATTTTATAGATAATATTACAAATTCATATTATACAACAGCAATCAGTGGAGGATCTATTAGTGATATTTTAATTAGTTTTAAGAGCTGCGAATTTTTAGGCAATAAGAATATTTCTAATCAAGATGGCCTGAATTTTCCAGTAGGCGCAGGCGTTGGTGGCGGTGAAAGCAAATGCAAAGTTGCTTTTGATAATGCCTTTCGCTAAATGGTGGCGGAATAGCATGTTAACAAGGCACCTCGAACCGACATCACCAACTGCACTTTTTACAACAACAATGAATTTATCATTGACAAAAGCTGGTATCCCAACTTTGACACCTCAGATATACACGGTAATGATTGTTACATCACTAACTGTATTTTTTGGGAGCCCGGCAGCACAGTGAATCAAATGTTTACCAACAATGATTTTATGAACGTCAATATGTTGCAGGCAACCCGATTACCGACCGTAGATTTGGGTGAGAGACACAGGATCTTGCCTGATTATGGAAGTAAGCCTTATCGGATTGGTCATACGTGTCCAGTGAGGGCAGATGTTTTATAACGGGTTATTTTGCGGTGACAGTGCAGGCATTGACAAGCGGTGTTTTGCTGATTTTAAAGCGCCCTTTGAACCGGCTTTTTTTCATTTGCAAAGTGCTGATAATCAGGCTCAATATAAGATAGTAGTATATAAATAAAAAGGGCGAACGTTTGTATCGTTCGCCCCGGGTATAATGACGTCCCGAATGTTTCGGGACGGAATGACGGCGGCCCCGTCGAGCGGGGTTCCACCGTTTTTTTGATTCAACGATTGAGGAAAAAGTCCTTGAAACGTGCGAGTTCCTCCATTTCCTGTTCAATAAATCGCACGAACAAGGCATCGCCCACCTGCTGCCGGAGCGCTGAAATACCGACGTCGATCAAGCGGAGGCCGGTATTGGTAAGCAACACATTGTCATAACGCTCACCCGGCATATTGGAAGGGCGGGCCAGGTCGCGGTGCGCGAAACCGGCGCGGTGCAATTCCTTCAACTCGTCCTCAAAAACGCTGAATATCAATTCTCTTTTTTCAAACTCGATACTTCGGTAATCCATGGCGTACAGTCTTTCCATGACCAGCATTTCCCATTGCTTTTCTTCGTCAAAATCGACGCGGATGAAGCGCACCACAAGATTATTCACGCCATTGGCGAACTTCATTTTTTCCGCCTCCGAGCCAATGTCCGAGCGGGTGTCGCCTTCGTATATTTTAGCGACTTCCGTTTCATTCAGGGCGATGACCACATTATTGGCCCCGGAAGACAATTGGCGGGGATAGCGTTTCATGAAGTACTTGTAAGCATGGATATATTATGTTTCTATATTCAAAGATAACAGCAAAATCGAACTACCTTTTGACGAAAGAATCAAAATTTCGCCAGTTTTTTCGTCAATTGTGCTCCTTGTTCATCGCGCAGACGAACAAAATAAACGCCCGGTTGCCAGCCGGTAGTATTTACTTCCAGGTGTTGTTCGCCGGAAGGTAATGGCCCGGTTTCAAAGCGGAAAACCACTTTTCCGCTCATATCGGTTGCCTCGACGCTGATCGCTGCGCTTGCTTCGAGGGTAAAATCAAGCGCAAAGATACCGTCCGCAGGGTTCGGATACAATTCCATGCCGCCCAAAATACCGGCCACTTCATCAACCGGGGTGGGATTTACACCCGGCGGCAGGGGCACAAACTGGTCAGTGTACAGCCGGTACTCACCCTGGAGCAAAAAAACCGCGGCAGAAGTATTCGTCACGTTGAGCGTTTCGCCGGTGTAATATTCGTACCAGGCGCCGGTGTGTTGAAAATTGGGCGTCATGGTGGTGGGTGTCAATCCGAGGTTGGCCAGCACGTGCACGTTCATGGCGGCTGAATTGAGTCGAACGCTGCGTGTGTTTCCAGGCCCGATATTTACTTGATAATCAGTCGTTTCGAACACGTCATGACTTTTCCTGAGTTGCAGGAGCGAACTCGTCACGTCGTACAGGCGGCGGCGGTAGGGATCGCTTCGAAAGTCCCAGCGGATGGGTTTGGGCGAGAGGCGGCAGCCATTGGCGATCATGCCGTCTTCACACAGATTAATCGGAAAATCATAGGCCAGTTCGCCGAATTGCCACAACATTTTCGGGCCGGGCACGGTGAAAAACAGGTTGTACATCAGTTCGATACGCGTCGGATACACCGGTAGCCATTTGATGTTGTACACGCCGGAAGCGCTGCCGTTGACGGAGCATTCGTACGCAATTCGCTCTTCGTCATGGCTTTCCATGTAACCGATCAGGTGCGGCACGTTCCAGTTGCGTTGTTTGTAGGAAACCCCGCTCATGTCGGTGCCGCTGCCGGCCAGGTTGATACCTTTTGCGGCGTCTTTGTAGGAGCCGTGCATATTGCCCCAAAGCATCATGCCGTATTCGGCGAGTTCTTTTTCTTCGGTATTGTCGGCGAAATGTTCGAGGATAACGTAGGAATCCGGGTCTATGGCCCACATAAAGTCGGCATAGTCCTTCCAGATGGCGATCCGCGATGCGTCGTATTGGCCCCAGGCCGGCACACTTCCGATGGTGATCTTTTGGGTAAAACCTTTGGAAAGGTCGAAACGAAAACCGTCGATTTTGAACTCTGTCAGCCAATATTTCAAGCAATTTTTGACGTAGGTTTTGGTCGCCTGGCTCTCATGGTTAAAATCGTTGAACACGCTGAATTCGTGTGTGGCGGTGGGGTTCAGCCAGGGGTTATTGGCAGCAGGCTGGCTGGCCGCGGCGTTCCAGTACAGCTTTGCCAGGGGGCTGGAGTCGCTGGCCTGGTTGAACACCACGTCGAGGATAACAGCGATGCCGCGTTGGTGGCATTCGTCGACCAGCGTTTTCAGGGCTTCCGCCGTGCCGTAATATTTGTCCAATGCTTTGTGGTACGCGGGGTTGTAGCCCCAGCTGTTGTTGCCGTCGAATTCGTTCACCGGCATCAGTTCGATGGCCGTGACCCCCAGCCGGTCTAAATAATCGAGGGTGTCGCGCAGGGTCTGGAAGTCGTGGGCATGGAGGAAATCGCGCAAAAGCAGTTCATAAATCACCAAATCCGTCTTTTTTGGCCGCTGGTAAGTGGTCGCCTGCCAGTCAAAGGGTTGTTGCGCCGTTTGCAGGACCGACACCGCGCCGCTGGTTTTTCCGCCGGGGTAAGCCGGCAGGTCCGGGAAAGTGGAGGCCGGGATATAGGGATCGTTTCCGGCATCCAGCACCAGCGTGCTGAGTGGGTCGGCGATGCGCAGGGCGCCGTCAACGAGGTATTGGAAGCGGTAGCGCTGACCGGGAGTCAGGCCACCCACTTCGAGCCACCAGGTGGTACCGTCGGCGCTGCGTTTCATCTGGTAGGCGGCGTCGGGAAGCCAGTTATTGAAGTCGCCCATCAGGTGCACGACCTGTTTGTTTGGGGCGTAAAGTGCGAATCTAACCGTTTGATTGTCAATATAATTGATACCCAATTCCGTGCCTACGGGCGGGTTCTGGGTCGTCACGACGCCTGGAATGACGTACAAAAACGTGGAGGTATCCTGGTCGGTGGCGGTGGCCGCTACAAAATCTACCCGGTGCCCACCTGTCGAACCTGCGGTCAGGGTATGGCTGAGCGACTTGCCGGATGCGGTTGCCACCGGGTTGCCGTTGTCAAAAAGCGTCAGTGAAGCCGATTGGGATGCGGCGGCGCTGACGGTGATCTGACTGCCGGAAGTGGTGGGAAACGTATTGGCCGACGGAGCAATAAACGTGGTGAACAAGGGCCCATTGGCCGGATATACGTCGTAAAAAATGTCCGAATCGTCGGCAGAACGCCCCACGATCATGCCGTTTTGATTGCGAAATACAAAAGCGAGTTTCAGCACCGTTTCGCCCGGCTGAATATTAAAAAACGTGTTGATGGTGAAGGTTTTTTTTCCACAAATTCGGCCCGGCGCTGGTCATCAGGCCCAGCGGGTCGGCCGTGCCCCAGTTGGTGACGACGTGTTGCCAGTAATTCTGAGGAGTGCTCAGATTAGTGACGACGCCCATGTGGGCGTACACGGGGCCGGCGAATCCGGCCAGGGCGCCATTCCCCTCTGTGGCGTTGAAATAAATCGTCACATTGTCCGATTGCGCCGGAAAAACAGGATCGCAGGTGACTTGTGCGGATGCCCTGGAAAGAACGGAAAAGAGGAGGATGACAAGCAGGACCGGTTTTTTCATATTCGTTTTATTGAAAGGAAACATGTTGTTGGCGGGTGAAAACAAAAATCCTGTTTCAGCCCGGCAGGGAGGGCAGACGGTTTCTCAGGCGGCGAAACAGGATAGGGCGTTTTCGGCGGACAAATTAAAGGTTTTCAACCGGAACGGTCAAAAGAGGCCCGCCTGATTTTTGTCAAAATCAGGCGGGCAATAAATAAGGACCCGAACGGGTGGCGTTTTTATTTTCCGGTAACGGATAACAGCATTCGGGGATTACCGGAGCAACAAAGTTCCACTGTCAACCCAACGCCCGGCCGCATCCTCCACCCGGTAAAAATAGGCGCCCGGCGGAAGGTCCCTGCGCTGGAACAAATACTGCTTGCCGTACAACTCCAGCTCCCGAACCATTCTTCCGAAAGCGTCCGACACGAGTAGGCGGTGTTGTTGAAAAACACCTGTATTTAATTGAAAAACAGTTGATTCCGAAACCGGATTCGGCGAAACCCGGACCAGGTTGCCTTTGTTTGCGGGCGCCGGCGAATGGGTGCCGGTGATATAATCCACCCCAACCGTGTGCAAGGTCTGATTGGTAACTACCGGGTCGTTGAAATCAAAATAGATATCTGCCGTGTTGAAAATTTTGGCGCCCAACTGCAAGTCGGCCCTTTGCCCGATCCGGAAACTCACAAAACCCTGCGAACCGGCGAGGTTGGTATTGCTGTCGGGAAGCAGGATATTATTGAATGAAAAACTCAACACGCCCTGTCCGCTCAACGCCCAGGTATATGGATGTGACGATACGCCGGGGTGTACCGAAGCCGGGTTGAGCCAGGCGGACAGGGTGTCGCGGATCACGATGTTAAAAGCCGTATCGGTACCTGTATTCTGGAAGCGGATCAGGTATTCCAGTTCCTGGCCCGGGCGTATCCGGTACTCGTCGCCAAAGCCGCCCGGGAAGCCCTGTTTGTCGTTGGGGTCGTAAGAACCGATGTTTTCCACACAAACCTGGTCCCAGGAAGGCATAAAGGTATTGACGTTAAACTGGTTGATAAAACCCAGGCTTTCGAAGCCGCCGCAACCTTCGTTAAAAGCTACGGCGACGTTCGAAAACGGGTGTCCGGGTTCCTGTTGCGACTCGATGCGCCAGGTATGGCCGTTGGCCGGGTAGTTGAGTGTGATGTCTTCGCTGATATCGTATTGATTTTGACCCTGAAACAGGACCACATCGTCTTCAATGATGATATAATCCAGGGTTTGGGAAGGAGCAAACCCGGTGTTGCGCAGTTGCAGTTGCACGGTCGTGTCTTCACAACTGACTTCGGCCTGGATGGTGGCGCCCGACCAATTCTGCACTGTCGTGCACAAGGTATCGGGGAAAGCATGCGCCAATACGCAATGCGTTTGCCCCAGGACGGTGGAATCGCAATCGGTATACACCTCCAGGTTGAAACTGCCGCAATCGCCCGAAGCAATATTTCCAAGCAGGAAGCGGTAGGTGTTGTTCCCGGCGTTGAGATGCGGTTGTTGTGAACTGACAAACGACAGATAGGGATCCAGTTGAACGTCCACCCAGGCACTGTCCGCCGTTTGGGAGCCCTGGTTGCAGTATTGCACAAATACCGTGCTGTTGAAACACCGCCGAAGTTGTGGAATGGCCACATCCGCACTCATCAGCGGGCAGTCGGAAACTCCGATAACGGCAAAATCAACGGTATCGATGGCTAAAGTGCTGTCTGAAATCACCGTTTGCACGCTGTCACAGAGGCTCCACCATAAGAATTGGGGTGTGAGTGCGTGCACTTCATAAGTGCCCGTATCTACAAAAAAACTATACCGCCCGTTGGCATTGGTTGTGGCATACCAGTCTTGCACGCCTTCCAGTTTCACCGCCCAGTTTTTCAAGGGCTCCTGCGCGTCGGGCGTGCTGCATTCCGAATCCGCATCCTTTCTGACATGACCGGTGATATAAGCGCCTACTTCGGTCGAACCGGTCGAGCGATATAAAGTGGCCGAGGAAGGGACGATGTACAATTTGCCGGAAGGCGAAACTTCGAGGCCGTTGAGCAGGCTCGGATGGGCGTTGTATACCGGCAAATAGTACCAGGATTCTCCCGCGTCGGCACTGGTAAGGATTTTGATATCCGACCCGCCGGACATAAATATCCGCCCGATGTCATTGACGGCGATAAACTCGTCATAAGCATAGATATCCGGAATAACCCGGTACGTCCAGCTCGCGCCTTCATTGTCGGATACGGCTAATTTCATGGAGTTGTCGAAGTAACCGGTCACGTAAATTTTGCCGCCGGCATCGGCGAACAAAGCCCTCCGGTAATCCGTGGTTATGGCCAATGTGGTGACGATCGACCAGCTGGCGCCTTCATCGGTGCTGCGCCAAAGTGTTTTTGGAAAAGTATTGGTCAGCGGCGTGGTATACGCGAATAAGGAGCCCGAGGGGTGCTGCACCAGAATATTGACCGAAACACCGGGAATGACAGTCGTCCAGCCCCCGTTCAGGTCGTTGGAGCGCTCCACGCCGGCAGAGGAACTGCAGAACAACCTTCCGCCGGGTGTTGCAAAAATATGGCCTGTTTTTAATCCGCCATTGGGTGAAATATCGTCGAATGACTGCCCGCCATCGGTGCTGATCCACATCTTTTTGCCGGTTTTGACGGCGAAGGAATCCTCGTTGAACACAGCCAGCGGCCGGATCGAATACAGGAATACGTCGCTGGCGTCCGGCATCAGTCGGGTCCAGGTGTCGCCGGCGTTTTCGCTGCGCCAAAGCCCGGTTTCCGTAACTGCCAATTGCAGGGAATCGGTCAGCAGGGCGAGTTGTTTGACATCGGCCTGGTGGATGCCTTCGGAAGAAAGCGCCCAGTTGACGCCGTCGTCTGTTGAACGGCACAACGAACCACCCATAAAACCCAGAATATCGCCGTTGGGCAGCGGAAAATGGGCAACAAACTCATACGCGTGTTCGGCGCCGGTTGGCAGCAGGTCCCAGGTGACGCCGTCGTCGTCCGAAAAATAAATGTGTAAATTTGTAGACGCCAGCAATCTGCCGGTATTCAGGTCGAAAACAGAAGTCAGGTACTCGTTGGGCGCAAGGTTGAAGTCCACCGTTTCCCAGGTGACTCCAAAATCGGAGGAGCGAAAAAAGGAAGTCGCGTTAAAGTCCGAAATGGCGAAAAGCGTCCCGCTCGAAACCAGGCGTATGGTGGACAGAAAACCGGGCACAGTGCCCTCAATCCAGGTAAGCCCTTCGTCCTGAGAAATCGCAAAATTGCCCGACTGATCGCCATCTGTAAGCAAGATTTTGCCGTTGGGCGTAAACGAAAGAAAAAACGAATAGAAAGAAAGCGGTATGCCGGAGTTGTAAACGAAGCTCCAGTCGGCGCCCCCGTTCAGCGAGCGGTAGATATGACCATTGACATCCAACCCGATCAGCGTCCCGGCGGGTGTTTCTTCAAAAGTGATGACCGGCAGAGCGTTATTTTTTAAAACCCAGTTACCGCCTTCGTTCGAGGAGACGAACAATTTTTTAGTTACTCCACCCCCCGTGAAAGACGTAACAATCTTATAAAAAGTGCCGGAAAAGCCCACCCGGAGGAGTTCGTTTTGGGCATTCGGGTCCACAGCAGGTACATTGATCCTTTGCCAGTGCGCACCGTAATCTTCCGAGCGGTAAAATGCGCCATCGTAGTGGGTTGCATAGAGCAGGTTGTTCAGCGTCTGGGAAATGCCGACTCCGCCGCCATAAGGCCCCGGCGCTTCTTCCCAATAATCATTCGTCTGGGCGTTTATTCCCGCGACCAAAAACAGCAGTATAAACAGGATAGGCAGGTAGTTTTTCATGAGCGATTCTTTTTAAGTTTAAACACGGTTCAAAGGTCACGTGCCGTTTGCACCATACCAAATACAAAAAATATTCAAAGTCGAAATAAAAATATTTTATATTGCTATTATTCAATAACTTAATACTATTTTTGTCGAAATAAAGTATTCTTCCACACCGATGAAACCATGATCAATTCGCTGCTTGTCCGCACACTCAAACAGTTTACGGCAAAAGACCTGAACAATCTGCAGGAATTTGTGCGATGCGGCTGTTTTAACCGCCGCGACGATGTAAGCCGCTTATGCGAATATCTGGCGGGCCAAATGGGCTCCACCGCTTATAAAACATTTGAATCGGAACGGCTGTACCAGGCGGCCTGTCCCGGCCGGCCATTTGACAATAAGCATCTTCGCCATGTGATGTCCTACCTGCTCGACGTAGTGCGCCAGTACCTCGCCTGGTCGGAATGGCAACCCGATACCGCCGGGCAACAGCGCTGCCTCCTGCGCGCGCTTCGCAACCGCGGGCTCGACCATCTTTTTGAAAAAGAATGGCAACGGGCCGACCGGGTTTGTGAAGAAAGCCCCGCCCGCGACGCTCAATATCACTTCCGCCGCTACCAGTTGCACCAGGAAAAACTCGAACATACGGCCCGCCGGGAGCGTTCCGGCAAACTGAACCTGCAACCCCTGCCCGACGAACTCACGGCCTTTTACGTGTCGGAAATGCTGCGCCATGCTTGTTCCGCGCTGATGCACCAGGCTGTGGCCGGCCAGGCCTACCGAATTGATTTGCTGAATGTTATCCTCGAAACTGCGGGGCAGGGCGCCATGCTCCAGGTACCGGCCGTCGCGGTGTATTACTACGCCTATCAAATGTTGCAGTCGCCCGAGGCGACCGAACCTTTCGAACACTTGAAGGGCTTGTTGGGCGAACACGAAAACCGTTTCGAACCCGAAGAAATGCGCGGGCTTTACCTCATGGCGATCAACGGCTGTATCCGGCGGATGAATGCCGGGCGGCGGAGTTTTATACGGGAAGCTTTCGATCTTTACCAGGCAGCGATCAGGCGCGATTTTTTGCGGGAGAATGGCGTTTTATCCGGGTTTACGTATAAAAATATCATTCGTGTGGGGGTAGCGCTGGGCGAACATTCCTGGACGGAGCGGTTTCTCGAACAACACCGCGGCGAGTTGCATCCGCGTGAACGCGACAACCTGTATCGCTACAATCTGGCTTATCTGCGTTTTCAACAACACGATTACGCCGGCGCCATGCCGCTGCTTCAACAGGTCGACCTGGAAGATCCGTTGAACAACCTCGACGCGCGGCGTATGTTGTTGCGCAGTTATTTCGAATTGGGGGAATGGCAGGCCTTGGAGTCCTTGCTGCAAAGTTTTACCGCCTACCTGAGGCGGCAGAAAAACCTTGGTTATCACCGCATTACGAATGAAAACCTGATCATTTTTACAAAAAAACTGCTGGAAACGAACCGGTCGGATACAAAGTCTGTGGCTGCGCTCCGGTTGGAAATTGATGCCACGCCGGATGTTGCGGAACGGGCATGGCTGCTCGAACGGGTGGAGGTTTAACGCCCCTGTTTCCCGACAGGTTTTTTAATCAAAATCGATTTCGGTGTTATCGCCGATGTTCAGGCTCAGGTTCATACCCCGGATTCCGGCATCGCTGCCGATGACGGAGTGTTTCAGCACCACGTCTTCCAGCGAGGCAAAATTGCCGATAATACTGTCTTTTACGATGGAATAATTGATGGTTACGTTATCACCGATGGTCACATTCGGGCCGATGATGCTGTTGGCGATATGACAGTTGGCGCCCATGGCTACCGGGTGAATAAAAATCGTGTTTTCGAATTCCGGCAGGTTAAAATCGTCGGTGGCGTACCCGCGCCGGCTGAGCAACATGGCATTGGTTTCAAGCAACACTTCCTTGCGGCCGCAGTCGAACCAGTTATTGACCGTCAGCGTCTGAAAACGCATGCCTTGTTCGAGCATCAGTTGCAGCGCGTCGGTGAGTTGAAACTCGCCCACCGTGCGCAGGTCATGCCGGATCATGTGGTCGATCACCCGGAGGAGCACCGGCACATCCTTCACTTTATAGAGACCAACAATCGCCATATTCGATTTGGGAATACGCGGTTTTTCGACCATCCGGGTAGCGAAGCCATTTTCGTCGATTTCGGCCACGCCGAATTCGCGCGGGTCGTCCACCTTTTTTACCCCGAGGCAGGAGTACTGACAATCAAGCATATACCGCAAATCCACGTCAAAAATGGTATCTCCAAACGCGATAAAAACTTCGTCTTCGTCTTCAATGGCTTCGCGGGCCGTCCAGATCGCATGCGCCGAACCTTCCCGGCTTTCCTGGTATACAAATTCCGTTTGCAGGTCAGGGTACGCCTGCTCGATAAAATCGCGGATCTTGTCGCCCAGATACCCGATCACAAATACAAAATCGGTCAACCCCACTTCTACCAGTTTGTCCACAATAAACCGGATAATGGGTTTGCCGGCCACCGGCATCAGCGGCTTGGGTTGGGTGTACGTGTGTGGGCGAAGGCGCGTTCCGGCGCCGGCTACGGGGATAACAACTTTCATTTTTTATCAGTGAACGGTGGACGGTAGAAAGTGAACGGTGTGCGGCAGGAGATAACCCGTTGCCTGTTGCATTCAGGTCAAAGGTAAAATGTTTTCACTTGTCTATTCGAATCCGTCGTTGGTATCGGCATTTCTAACGCGTGGTAGAGTTTAGGCTTCGAAAAAAAATAGCGGATTTTTCTTTGGCTCCGGAAAAACAACATTGTTGCTATGAACAAAACCAGCCTTGCCCTGATTTTTGCCCTGATAGGCAGTACCCTGAACGCCCAATCCGATA
This sequence comes from Lewinellaceae bacterium, assembly GCA_016713985.1. Taxonomy (GTDB): domain Bacteria; phylum Bacteroidota; class Bacteroidia; order Chitinophagales; family Saprospiraceae; genus M3007. The sequence goes on from JADJOD010000013.1 coordinate 66,642, forward strand.
CCGGCCGCCGGTTGACGACGGCTGTTCGAACCGATAAAGCGCCCAAAATGGATGGTAATCTCGACGACGGCTGCTGGCTGGCGGCGCCTGTTGCAAAGGATTTTATCACCAACAGTCCCAGTTTCGGCAAACCGGCAATAGAAAAAACGGAAGTTCGTATCGTTTACACCGATGAGGCCATTTATGTCGGCGCATACCTCTACCAGGATCCCGCCCGCATCAGAACAGACCTGAGCAAACGCGACGCCGAAAGCACGGCCGATCAGTTTCACGTGGGCCTCGACACTTACCGCGACCGCCAAAACGCTTTCCGTTTCCAGGTGACGGCCTCGGAAGTGCAAACCGACGCCCGGATGTCGCCCACCAATTTCGACCTTTCCTGGGACGCCGTGTGGGATGCCAGGGTGCACCTGCAAGCCGACGGCTGGTCGGTTGAAATGAAAATACCGTTCAGCGCCATTCGTTTTCCCAGACAGGCGGAGCTGTTGTGGGGGCTTCAATTCGCCCGCCAGATACAATATGCCAACGAGTTTAGTTCCTGGAGTCCGGTAGACCCCAACGGGGCGGGCGCTATGCCACAATGGGGTGATTTACAAGGACTTAAAAACATTGACCCGCCTTTACGCCTGGCTTTTTCACCTTATGTAGCCGCTTCTTTACAACGTTCACCCGTGAGCCTTGACCCCGTGGATTATGCCAACAGCCGGTCGCTGAACGGCGGTATGGACGTGAAATGGGGCATCAGCGAAAGTTTTACCCTGGATGCCACACTCGTGCCCAATTTCGGCGAAGTGCAAAGTGACAATACGGTGCGCAACCTCTCCCCTTTCGAAGTACAATACGAGGAACGCCGTCAGTTTTTTACCGAAGGCACGGAATTGTTTTCAAAAGCCAATATTTTTTACTCCCGCAGGATCGGAGGTACGCCGCGGGGTTTCGGCAGCGCCGCATTTAATCTGAACGAGGGGGAAATTCTGGAAAAAAATCCCTCCCAAACCTCACTTTACAACGCCACCAAATTGTCGGGGCGCACCAAATCCAAACTGGGTATCGGGGTTTTAAACGCTGTGTCCGCCCCGGCGAACGCCGTTATCCGGCATGAAGCATCGGATACTACCCGCAACTTTTTGACCTCCGAACTGACGAATTTTAACGTGCTGGTGCTGGATCAGGCGCTGCCCAACAATTCGGCCATTAGTTTGATCAATACCAATGTGTTGCGTGAAGGCGGCGCCCGCGACGCCAATGTGTCGGCGCTGACCTTCAACCTGCGCGACAAAACCAACCGGTACGAGCTCTTCAGCGAATCACGCCTCAGCCAGGTGTGGGATACTCCCGGCGAAGGAGCAACGTATGGTTACGGTTTCCGGTACGGGTTGAGTAAAATCAGCGGAAAATGGGGCTGGACGGCGGTTCATGCCGCTATGGACGGCCGTTATGACCAGCGCGATCTCGGTATTTTCCGGCGCAACAATTTCCACGCTTTGTACACCCAGGTCCGCCACGGCAACTACGAACAACGGGGCGGCATACTTTATACTTACTGGCAGTTCAGCGCGGAAAACACCTGGTTGTTCAGTTCGGGCGACTGGGAAGCCCTGGAACTGGAAGCTTACGGCGAATTTCAAAACGCGCGCCGGCATACGTTCGGCATGTTCTTTACCTCCCGACCTTTGTGGTATTACGATTATTTCGAGCCGCGGGTGTCCGGCAAAAAATACCGCCACGCGCCGTACGCGTTTATTCAGCCGCAATGGACAACCGATACCCGCAAACGTTTTTTTGCCACTTTCGAAGCCAGTTTTGGCGAAAGCCCGATCCCCCGCGACCCGTATATCGGCGTCGCTTTTCGCCCGACCTGGGTGGCGAACGATCACCTGCGCCTCCTGGCCGCCATCAGACTGGCAAAAGATCACTCCAATTTCGGCGCCGTCAACTGGGATAATACCGACGATATCGTTTTTGGCCGGCGCAATATCACCACCTTCGACAACGAACTTTCGGTGGAATATCTCTTCGGACCCCATATGAGCCTTTCCGGGCGCGCGAGGCATTACTGGGCAAAATTGTACTACCACGAGTATCTGCACCTCAATGACGACGGTACATTTGCTCCTTCCGACTGGCCCGGCTCGGCAGACGAAAATTTTAACCAGTTCAACGTCGATTTTGTTTATACCTGGCAATTTGCACCGGGAAGTTTCCTGAACCTGATCTGGAAAGACGCCATTTTTGAAGGCGACGGCGAGCGCAACCACAATTTTTTCGACAATTTCCGGAAAACGATGCGTTCTCCCCAGGATAACACCCTGACACTGAAGCTGATCTATTGGCTGGATGCCGGAAACTGGGGGAAAGTATAGAAGAACAGACTACGGGGGGATGAAGCAACAAAAATTAGTCGGTGAGCACGATCCAGCCCCTGTTTTTAAGCAGGCAAACCCTCCGGATCTCCCGCTTTTTTTGGTTCAGGCGATCCAGTGTTTTTCTGAGTTCTCCGTCGATACCGGCACTGCTGATGGCGTTGTTGAGACCGGTGACCGCCACCCATTCGTCATTCGGCCCGATCGACACCGAGTGTATGCCGGAATTGCTCTTCAGGCAGTTCAACAATTCGCCGGGAATTTTTGAATACGCAAAAAAATTCCCGGCGGACAGTACCAGGAATTCATCCTGTTTGGGGCCGAATATGACCTGTTGCAGCGCTTCGCCGTGCCGCCAGACGTCGTCGTCCAGGTAGCTCCGGAGGGTATCCCGGACGTCCGGGTAAACCCAGTAATCTTTTTCGTTGAATAAAAGCGCCCACCTCGGATGCGGGCCTAAGGCGACCTGCCGGATCGTATGGCGGTTCTGGTCATATACTTCCCGAAGTTTTCCGTCGAGAAAGGGAGGTACGTCTTTGCTCCACAGCGCCCGGTCCCTGCCCACAAGGATCACCCAATAAAAATGCTCATTGATCGAAATATCCCGCACATTTTCCGAAATTGTTCTGAGCGAATCGAGCACGTTTGTAATTTCAACGGGCACATTGCGGGATGCCGCAACGTTGAAGTAATACGTTTTTTCTTCCTTGTTCCACAACATATATACCAGCGTTCCCAAAGCGACAACAAGGATAGCGGCGAGCGTGAACTTCCGGTATTTGTACAACCCGGCGTTCGTTTTAACGCCGGGTTTTGCACCACCGGGCGTGGATTTTTCAATCCTTGTCAGCAAATCCAGTATGTCGGCGTTGATTTTTTGCAACTCCCTGGCATGGTCATCGGAATCCAGTGTGCCCCTGATTTTTTCCTGCAGGAGGTGTTCATAACGGCTGGACAGATGAATCACCTCGTTTTCAAACCGCTCACCGGCCAGCACGTGCAAACGTTCAATGGCTTTGTCGGTGTTCCCCAGCCGTATAAATTCCTTGATGAGATGCATAAGAGGGCATCAGGTTTGTGGCAGAAAGATAACGAGTAAAAGCGAGAGGTAGGCCCTTTCAGGGACTGGAGTCATCGGACGAATAATCTTGAATCGAATTCAAACGGTTCGCTTTCGACAATTTTGACTGCTCCGAAATCAGGATGCCGGGGATTGAGCAGATAATTAAAATCGCCTTTCACCACTGCTGATGGCGCCTTAAAAACGAGTTTGCCGCCTGCAAGCAAAAATTGATCTCCGATTTTCTGGGTGGAGATCGAATGAGGGAAGCTGTCCCAGTCGCCGGGCAAGTCTTTCAAGTCCATTTCAAAGGTTTCGACATCATCGGGCAGATCGATCGATATGAGCCAATAATCAACAGGGATCAGGTGCAAAGGAAGATGTACCGCAACTTCTGCCATACACAAAGCCCTGCCCGGCGAGGTGTACAGCATGGGCAAACCTTTACTGTTCCACCTGCCACCTGCCAGTTCGGCGCCTTTGCCGGACAAGTCGTTTTTGTAGGCTCCTTTGGAAAGTCGGAAAACGATCATGCAAAAATACCGTGTTCGATCCGGGTAAGTTCGTCTTCTAATATGCTGATTCCAAATGTGCTGTCTAAGAATTGCTTGGGAGGGATTTGGCCCAGGGCCACGTTTTCTGCATTCAACCATTTTCCAAAAGACTCCATACTCCCGAATATCGCAGCGCCCTTCAGAAGCAAACGGGCGATTCCAAGAATCCGCTCGGAATAGATTTGTTCAAAAAGCCGGTTTTCTATTTTATAGCGTTGAAGGGTGCGTTCGTTTAATTGAATATAGCCGGCCCATTCTTTTATGGTAAATCCGCTGAACCCTACCACATTTATGAAGTCCTCGTAGGAGAGTCCCTGGCGGGAGGTTTTTATCAACTCGAACTCATCGATACTCATTGATTGGCTCAATTGATATGGATATGCGCTTTCTTTTGCCAAATGCATAAGGCTATCGCGGCCCACATAAAGGTGCTCGCGGCTTTTATTTTTACCGAAAGGTTGTTTTTTTGCTTCTTTATCTGAACGACGGGTCGATTTTATGTTTTTAATTTTTTTCATGATGACCGACATTTGTCAACAAAATTACGACATTTTTCCTGTATTTATTTTTTCGACTTTAAAATATTCTCTCCACTCATCCGTCATGCCCTTTATAAACGGATCAAAACTTGGAACTCGAATTGGCCACCCGACAACGCGATAGCAAAATCACCGGATGGTTTGCCCAATACGGCAAGCGGGTACTGGCCTATGTCCGGTCAAAAATCCGCGACCTGGAAGCTGCCGAAGACGCTGCGCAGGATGTGTGGCTGCAACTGACCCGGCAGGACGACCTCGACGAGATCGAACAGGTGGGCAACTGGTTGTTTACCACCGCCCGCAATCGGGTGACGGATTATTACCGGAAGAAAAAAAACGTGCCCTTCAGCCAGGTTGGCTTTCAAACCGATGCCCGAGAAGAACCCGGAGAGGATGTGGCCGGCGAAATTCTGTTCGAGCGCTGGCTGGAGCAAAACCTGCCCGATGCCCTGCTCGAAACGCAGGAATTTTGGGAGGAACTGGACCAGGCACTCGAACAACTGCCCGCCGAACAACGGGATGTTTTTGTGGCCAACGAATTGTACGACGTGCCGTTTCGCGAAATATCGGAACAAACGGGGGTGTCCGTCAATACCCTGCTTTCGCGCAAACGTTACGCCGTGTTACACCTTCGCAGGCATTTCGAACAATGGAAAAATGATTGATTATCAATAAAATTTGAAAAAATGAAACACATAAAATGGCAATGGATTGCCAAAGGAATCGCCTTCGGGCTGCTGATGTTTTTTGTCTTCACCGGCCTGACCATGTGGTTGTGGAACAATCTGGCAACCCCCATTTTCGGCCTTCCGGCACTCACTTTTCTTCAAACGGTCGGGCTGATGGTATTGGGCCGGCTGTTGACCGGCGGCTTCAGGCCGGGCGGATGGCGTGGCGGCGGCTTCGGTGGAAGGATGCGCGGGCGTTATATGCGCGAGCGCTGGCAAAACATGAGTGAGGAGGAACGCGGGCAGTACCTGAAGCGCTGGGGAAGGCAACGTTGCGGGCCATTGGGCAAATCCGAACAGGAAACGCAAAATCCGGCGACGTGAAAAGGTGCCCGTTCTGTTGATCTCAAACCATCCATTTCAGGTCAAACTCGAAACCGGGCAGTACTTTTTCGCCGCTCAGCACTTTGTCGAAACCTTCCACGATCTCCACGCCGCCGCCGACGCGGTAAATTTCCGTAAAACGGCCGGGCACGTCGATATACCATCCCAGCAACACCCCGCATTCGAGGTATTCCAGCATTTTTTCGCGGATGGTTTTGGGGCGGTCGCTTTTTGAGCGAATTTCGGCGACAAATTCCGGTACGGCGTGGACGAAGCGCTCCCTGTCATCCTGCGTGGTGGAAGCGAGCCGTTCGTGTGAAATCCAGGAAGCATCCGGAGATCGGACGGCGCCGTTGGAAAGTGTATAACCCGTACTGGAATCGCCTACTTCACCTTTTTCGTGAACACGATTCCAAAATGTTAGCTCGGTGGTTAACTGGGAGTTTCGGGAGCCGGTGTGTAATCCAGTTGGGGGCATTATTTCAATATTTCCATTTTTATCTCTTTCAATACGCAACCCGTCGTTTTCCCGGCAATAGCGGAAAAACTCCTCTTCGGTCATATATCGGGCCGGCGAATCCAATACTTCTTCTTGCTGCATGGATAAAAATTTGGTTCAAAAATAGGCATTCCTGCCCAATAATCCAATCCCGGATCAGGCCAGTTTCTCCTTCAAATAACGGCCCGTATAACTCGCTTCCACCTTCGTCAGGCCCTCCGGGGCGCCTTCATAAACGAGATGGCCGCCATCTTTGCCGCCCTCCGGCCCCAGGTCGATGACCCAGTCCGCCGTTTTGATCACCTCCATATTGTGCTCCACCACGAGTACAGAATGGCCTTTTTCCACCAACGCGTTGATCGCGTTCAGCAGTTTCTGAATGTCGTGGAAATGCAGTCCGGTGGTGGGTTCGTCAAAGATAAAAAAGATATGGCCGCCGGCGTTGTCGCGGATCAGGAAGGAAGCCAGTTTGACCCGTTGCGCTTCGCCGCCGGAAAGTGTGGAAGACGACTGGCCCAACTGTACGTAACCCAGGCCCACCTCGAACAGCGGTTGGATACGTTCCGTGATCTCTTTGTTTCCCTTGAAAAACGCGAGCGCTTCTTCGATGCTCATGTTGAGCACATCGAAAATATTTTTGTCTTTGTATTGTACGTCGAGCACTTCCTGTTTGAATCGCCGGCCCTTGCATTCTTCACATTCGAGGTGCACGTCAGCCAGGAACTGCATTTCCACGACTTGTTCTCCTTCTCCCTTGCAGGTTTCACATCGGCCACCTTCCACGTTGAAACTGAAGTGTTTGGGTTGAAACCCGCGAATTTTTGACAATTGCTGGCTGGCGAACAAATCGCGGATATAATCGTAGGCTTTTACGTAGGTGACCGGGTTGGAGCGGCTGCTTTTGCCGATGGGGCTTTGGTTGATAAATTCCACCCGGGTCACTTTTTTTACATTGCCTTCCAGCCCGTCCGACAGGCCGGGTTGTTTGCCCGGACTGTCGGGCAGGTGTTGCATCAGGGCGGGGTAAAGGATATCGCGGACCAGGGTGGTTTTACCGGAGCCTGACACGCCGCTGACCACGGTCAGGCAGTGAAGGGGCAGGCGGATATCCACATTTTTCAGGTTGTGTTGTCGCGCGCCTTTGATCGTCAGGAATTCTTTGGCCGGGCGGCGGTTCGCGGGTGTCTTGATGGCCATTTTTCCCGACATGTACTTTGCCGTCAGGCTTTCCGGCGCTGCGGTGTGCAGTTGGGCAAATTCGCCCGCAAATACCACGTGACCGCCGTGAACACCGGCTTCGGGGCCCATATCGACCAGGTAATCGGCATTTTTGATCACCTCTTCTTCGTGTTCCACCACCACCACGGTATTGCCCAGGTCGCGCAGGTCTTTCAGCACTTTGACTAATCGCCCGGTGTCGCGCGGATGTAACCCTACCGAGGGCTCGTCGAGCAGGTACATGGAAGCGGTGAGGTTGCTGCCGAGGGTGCGGGTCAGGTGAATCCGTTGTGTCTCACCTCCGGAAAGTGTATTCGAAATCCGGTCGAGTGTGAGGTATCCGAGCCCCAGTTCCACCATGAATTTCAGGCGGTTATGTATTTCAAGCAGCAGGCGTTTGGCCACCTGGCGGTCGTGTTCGCTGAGTTCAAGTTGTTGGAAAAACGCCAGCACGTCGTCCAGCGGCACACCCGTGAGGTCGGAGACGTTTTTGCCGCCGATTTTTACACAAAGCGCTTCCTGGCGCAAACGCCCGCCGTCGCAGGTGGTGCAGGTGGTGCGCCCGCGGTACCGCGCGAGGGTAACGCGGTTCTGAATTTTGTAGGTTTTGCTCTCCAGTTCCTTGAAAAAAGCGTCGATCCCTTCAAAATATTGATTCCCCGTCCAGAGCAGTTTTACCTGTTCTTTCGTCAGGTGTTCAAAAGGGGTGTGTACCGGGAAATCGAACTTGTGCGCGTTGCGCAGCATCGCTTCCAGCCATTCGCCGTATTTTTCTCCTTTCCAGGCGGCAATGGCGCCGTCGTACACCGATTTGGTTTTGTCCGGCACCACTTTGTCGCGGTCGATGCCGAGGATACGCCCGTAACCTTCGCAGGTGGGGCAGGCGCCGTAGGGATTGTTATAGTTGAATAACTGGGGGGTCGGTTCGGGAAACTGGATGCCGTCGAGTTCGAAGCGGTTGTTGAAGACGGTAGACGATGGACGGTAGACGGTGGCCGGCTCCGATGCACCGTCGACCGTCGACCGTCCATCGTCTACCAATTGGACGACGCACTCCCCTTCACTTTCGAAAAATGCGGTATGCACCGAGTCGGCGAGCCGCATCCAGTCACTTTCCTCCATGCCGGAAAGGGAAAAACGGTCAATAAGTATACTGAGGTTGTGCCCGTCGAAGGAATAAGCCGGTTGTTTTACGTCGAAACGCGGGTCCTTGCCTTCCAGAATGTCTTCGATGCGCAGCGTTTCGTTTTCCGACTGCACCCTGGAATAGCCTTTTTGCAACAAAAGATGTAACTCCTGTTCGAGCGACCGCTCTTTATATTTTTTGCTGAAAGGAATCAAAACGAAGCCCCGGGCGCCGGGGGCCTGTTTTTTGATAAAATCGATCACGTCAGACACTTCGTGTTTTTTGACGATCTCGCCTGAAACGGGCGAATAGAACTTACCGATCCGGGCGTACAGCAAACGCAAAAAATCGTATACTTCGGTCATGCTGCCTACCGTCGAGCGGGTATTGCCGGTAGTAATCCTTTGTTCGATGGCGATGGCCGGGCAAATACCCCGGATATAATCGACATCGGGTTTTTTCATCCGTCCCAAAAACTGCCGGGCATAACTCGACAAACTTTCTACGTAACGGCGCTGCCCTTCAGCGTACAGGGTATCCATGGTAATGCTGGATTTCCCGGAGCCCGAAACCCCGGTTACCACGACAAGTTTGTTTTTGGGGATGCGCAAATCCACGTTGCGCAGGTTGTTGGTACGAGCACCTTTGATGGTAATATGGCCGGTATCAACGAGATCGGTTTCCTCCGTCGAATCTTGTATGTTCTGATTCAAAATCGTCTCTGTCATTGCGTAATGGTGTGGCGCAGGTTAAGGGCGCAAATCTACAAAAAAACTTTTTGTTTTGAAATTGCTTCCAAAAGTTGAAAAGTTGTTTGAGTTAATCCCGTCTTTCAGGCACAGGTTTTAAAAAGGCCGAAAAATATGGCCAGCCAGACGAGCCCTTTGGCGAGGAAAAATAAAAAGCCGGCGACTCCGAGCCGGCGAAACCAACTTGTCCAATTTTTTTTTTCCATGTTCAGCAAGATTTTTTCCGGGTTCGGTAAATTAACAAGTCGACCGCAGCACGACACCGGGTTGATTTACCCCTGAGTATGTTTATTTTGGCATTGGTTCTTCCCAACACCCGCCTTCGGGATTTGTTCTGTGCAACGGGAGTTCTTTCCGACATATATTTTGAAACAGTACCTTTGAGTTTTCGACTACATCAAACATTTTTCAACAAAAATGAAAAAAACAATCTTCTCCTTCGGGGTATTAGCATGTCTGATACTCTCTTTTTGTATTCCATCCGGCTGTTTTTACGACAATGAAGAAGACCTGTATGGGACCGACACCTGTGACACGACGAGTTTGAGTTACAAAACCGATATCAGCCCCATTCTGAACAATTATTGTTATACCTGTCACGTCGCCAATTCGGGACAGGCCGGCGCTACCGAGTTTGATTCTTACAGCAAACTGAGCCCCCTGCTGGCCAATGTTGTGATTCGGCTCGACGACCCCTTCAGTCCGATGCCGCCCACCACGTCTCCCTCCATTCCGGATTGTGAAAAATCAAAAATCAAAGCCTGGATCAATGCCGGAGCGCCCGACAATTAAGGCCATCCGTTTTCAGGAGCCAACATCCATATTTTAATTCTAATCAGCAAAAAATGAAACGTTTACTTTATTTCCTCGCCGCAATTGCCCTCATCGGCGCCGCCGTCGGATACTATCTCTGGAACAAACCGCATACAAATATGCAATCTGCCAAAACCGACCTGGTTATCGAGGCAACGGCTTTGTTCAACGAATTCAGCGCCGATGAAAATGCCGCCAATAGCAAATACCTCGACAAAACGATTGCGGTGTCCGGGAAGGTAAAGGAATCCACCAAATCAGACGACGGCACGGTAAAAGTCAGCCTCCAGACCGGCAGCGATTTTGGCGTTTTGTGCGAGCTGGACCCCTTGAGCAAACACCCGCGCACCGAGTTTGCCGAAGGGGAAACCCTTACGTTTAAAGGCATTTGTACGGGCATCAATTTTGACGTGCAACTCACGCGCTGCGTGGAAGTGAAATAACTTACAACTCAATGAAAAGCAATTCATTATGAAAAAAATATACTTGTTTGCCGCCCTTCTTTTCGGCGCCGGACTGCTGAAAGCCCAACCCAACGACCTGCTTTCCCTGCTGGGAGAAGAAGAGACGACCGACTATACCACCGCGACTTTCAAAACCACCCGTATCGTCAACGGACACTCGGTCGAAAACTGCGGGGAAGGCGTCCTCGATTTTAAAATTTCACACCGTTTTAATACCCTGCGAAACGGCCTCTACGATATGTTCGGCCTCGACGGCGCCACCATTCGAATCGGCCTCGACTACGGGATCACCGACCGGCTGATGATCGGCGCCGGCCGTGGAGGCCGGGAAAAAATCATCGATGGTTTTGCCAAATACAAAATTTTGCGGCAAAGCACCGGCAAACGCAACATGCCCGTCACGCTTACCTACCTGGTAGACGCACAGGTCAAAACGTTGAAATTCGAAGACCTCGAACGCGACAACAAGTTCACTTCCAGGCTTTTTTATACCCACCAGTTGCTTATCGCGCGTAAGTTCAACGAGCGGCTTTCCCTGCAACTGATGCCTACGCTGGTGCATCGCAACCTGGTGGCTGCTGCCGGCGACAAAAACGACATTTATGCCATCGGGGTTGCCGGACGTATCAAAATCACGAAGCGCGTGACGTTCAACGCCGAATACTACTGCGTGCCAGCCGGTCAGATCGAAAATTACGCCAATGCACTCTCGCTTGGTTTTGAGATCGAGACGGGCGGGCACGTCTTTCAGCTGCACTTCACCAATGCGCAGGATATGAATTACAAGGGATTTATTACGGAAACCCGGGAAGACTGGTTTTTCAAAAACTCAGAAGGCAAGACCTTGAGCGGTGTTCGGTTCGGGTTCAACGTCTCGCGGGTATTTACGCTCAAGAAGCCGAAAGGCCTGAAATAGACGGTTTGTCTATTGTATAAAACAAGACCGGATGAAGAGGACCAACAGGATAGTATAAAATTATCCTGTTGGTCCTCTTCATCCGGTCTTTAATTTTTAAATACCGGAGAAATTACTTTTGTTTTTCCTGGCGGCGGCGTTTCATGTATTCCATAAACGTAATCATCCGCTCCTGCTCTTCATCCCACAATTTATTGAATATACAGCGCAGGCTTTCGAAAAACGTAATTTTATTGGCGACCTGGTCGAGTATCGGGTTTTCGTGGTGACAACGAGCCAGCTCGTAATTGGGCACCAGCGGATTCAGGTGGTGAATATGGTGATACCCGATATTACCGGTGAGCCAATGCATCAGTTTGGGGAGATTATAAAACGTACTTCCCTGCACAGCCGCCCGGATGTATTCCCATTTGTCTTTCCACTCCTTGTACGTGGTTTCATGCTGGTGCTGGACGTAGAAAAACCAAACGGCGATCACCCCGAAAAACAACAAAATGGGGAGGTGCACCATGAGGAATGCTTCGTAACCCAGGAACCAGATCAGCCCGATGTAAAACGCGGCCAGAATGAGGTTGTGTTTGAGCAGGGCCTTGTGAGCATGTTCCCAACCTTTCAGCCGGATCATCGGAAAACGATTCTGGATCAGCAGATACCAGGCCGGCCCGATCACAAACAACACCGGTGCGCTGCGAAACAAGCCGTACTGGATTTTTCCCCAGCGGCTCAGTTTTTTAAATTCATTGACGGTCAGCAGGTTAATATCGCCGATGTCGCGGTGTTCCCATAAAATACCGTTGTGGCCGTGGTGAAAATTGTGGCTTTTCGCCCAATACCGGTAGGGCATAAAGCTGATAATACTGCATATTTCGCCGATGACGTCGTTGACTTTTCTATTGGCTGTAAAAGACTGGTGACCACAATCGTGCTGAATAATGAATATCCGAACCAGGAAAAAAGCATTCACAAATCCAAGTGCCAGCGTCGCCCAAAAAGACACGTCGATCAGCAGATACATGGCCGTCCAGATAGCGACAAAAGGCAGGAACGAATTGAGAATTTGAATAACCGCTTTTTTCGTATCCGGAAGTTGGTAGGTTTTTACAATAGCAGGAAGGCGTTGCAAAATGGCGGGATCATAGTTTGAAACTTTAACTGTACCCATTTGAAAAAGAATGTGTTATGTAAAAATTACATGTGAAAATAAAAATGCCAGGCCCCTGATGGCGTCCGGCATTTGGTAATGGCGCTCAAAAGTCGTTATTATTTGTAATTCAATTTGCATTAAACGTTAATTTTCCGGCAACTGAAAGACAAATGCAGTTTCCTTTTTTTAAAAAGGTCCTTATTGCCCTCCGGCGCCTGCGTTACCCCGGCGCCGCAGATTACTGGGAACGGCGCTACGCCGGAGGTGGTGATTCGGGAGCAGGCTCAGCCGGCCGCCTCGCAGTATACAAAGCCGAGACGGTAAACCGGTTTGTTCGGGAACACCACATACAGTCCGTTGTAGAATTCGGGTGTGGCGACGGCCGGCAACTCCGGTTGGCCGAATACCCGATTTACTGTGGATTGGACGTTTCAAAAAGTGCCGTACTGCGTTGCCGCGATTTGTTTGCCGGCGATACTTCCCGTTGTTTTGAACGATACCGGCCGGAATTATTCAACCCGCATGATTTTCAAGCGGATATGGCACTTTCGCTGGAGGTGATCTTTCACCTGACGGAAGACGACGTATATAACCTTTATATCCGTCATTTGTTCGCTGCCGCGCGCCGCTGGGTGGTTATTTTTTCCTCCGACAGGGTCGATACCACCGGCGGTATTTTTCCCCACTTCCGGCCCAGACGGTTTTCAGACGACGTACCGGCGGGCTGGTCACTGATCGGGCGGCTGGAAAACCCGCACAATGACATCAGTGTTTCGGAATTTTTCTTTTTCAAAAAAGACGCTCCGGGCGATTGCGACGGGGGATAGAGCGCGTCTCAATCGCCATTGTACCTTGTAAATTGCACATTGGTCATTGGTCATTGGTCATTGGTCATTGGTCATTGGTCATTGGTCATTGGTCATTGTACATTTTTTTGAATTTTTAATTAAAAATCAATCATTTAAAAATTAAAAAATTACTAATGTTCAATTTCCAATGACCAATGACCAATTTTAATGACTTACGAAGCACCCTCCATCCCCAGCCAGTGTTGCAGTCGCTCCCGGTACTTTTCAAAAGAAGGCAGATTATTGTGCGAGCCGCCTTCGATGGTCACAAATTCGTCGCCGGGCTTGAGGCATAACTTCAGTCTGGCAGCGGAAGTATACGGCACGACCCGGTCCCTTGTGCCGTGAACAATCAGGACCGGCGCCGTGGTTTTTTCCAAAAAGGAATGGTTGGGAAATTCAAAAGCCGGCTCAAACGGCAAGTCGTTTTTGCGCAGGTGGCTGGTCAGCACACCGCGGATGTTGTCAAAAGGTGTTTCCAGGATGAGCATCTTCACCGGCACCTGAGCCGCCAGGTAACAGGCCATGCCGGAGCCCAGTGAACGCCCGTACAATACGATCTCTTCCGGGGCATATTTTTTTCGCAACCACTTGTAAATCAACAAGGCATCGGCATATAAGGCTTTTTCTTCCGGCTCGCCCGTACTTTTTCCGTAACCCCGGTAGTCGGGGGCAAAAAAATCGTAACCCAGCCCCTTAAAATCGCGGTGCATCGCCCCCCAACGCTGCAAATTATCGCGGTTGCCGTGGAAGTACAGCACCACACCGCGCCCGGATATTCCCGACGCCGGAAAAAACAACCCGTTCAGGCGCTGGCCGTCGGGGGTTGCAAAATAATGCTCCTCAAAAGGTTCCGGAAACTGAAACCGGTAGTCCGCCGCCAGTCGGACAGGTCGAAAAATGGCTTTTTTTTGTAAATAAACGGATAAGGGGGAAAGCATGGCCGTGGCAGGTAAAACGATTATTTCAATTTTTCATTGGCGGCGTGGCGGGCGGCATCGCGCAGGGTTTTCTTTTCCAGGTTTTTTGCAAAGCTTCCGTCAGGTCAATCCCCGTCTGGTTGGCGAGGCAGATGAGCACGAACAAAACATCCGCCATTTCGTCAGGCAGATCAGTTCGGGCGGAAGCCGCCTGTTCGGGTGTTTTGAACGACTGTTCGCCGTACAAACGGGCCATCAGGCGGGCAACTTCACCCACCTCTTCCATCAGTATGGCCGTATTCGTCAATTCGCCGTAGTAGCGAATACCAACGGTGTTGATCCAGTTATCTACTGTTTTTTGCGCTTCTGATAGGGTCATTGTTGGATTGTTGGATTGTTGGATTGTTGTTATTGCCGGCATTGTTAGATTGCTGGCATTGTTGGATTGTTATTATTGTTCCGCTTTGGGTTTCCCGGCCAACAATGCCAGCAATCTAACAATGCCAACAATGAAGCCTCTATGCCCACACCGAACAGCCTTCCGTACAATTCCGGCAAATATCGATCTGATCGCGGCCTTTTAATATAGCGTTCCGAAACTTGTCATATTCCGGCGCCTGCCAGATGGATTTGAACGGGTGATTTTTCAGGTCGCCGAGCCGGTATTTTGCATCTTTGTCAAAACAACAGGGGACAACCTGCCCGTCCCAGGTGATCACGCAGGAATGCCAGAGTTTCCAGCATTGATAAGCGAGACTGTTTTTCACCTGCCAGGTGCCGTCGGTCGCCCTGCGATAGCGGGCGTAGCGGTCCTGGGTGGGTATCAGTGGGTTTCCATGCTGATAATCATACACTTGCGCGGTTTTTAGTTTCACCTCGTCCACCCCGATCTCCCGGGCCAATCGAAACACATCGGGTATCTGGTGTTCGTTGGGTTTTACGACCAGGAACTGAAATACCACGTGCGGACGGCGGCTTTTCAGCAGGCGTTTCCAGCGGATCACGTTGCGCGCACCCTGCAACACCTGTTCCAGATTGCCGCCGATCCGGTACTGTTCATAGGTTGCCTGCGTGGTGCCGTCTACCGAAATAATCAGCCGGTCGAGCCCCGATTCCACGGTACGGCGCGCATTTTCATCATTCAGAAAATGTCCGTTGGTACTGGTAATGGTAAAAATCCGCCGGTCGTGCGCATATTTCACCATCTCCAGAAATTTGGGATTGATATACGGCTCTCCCTGAAAGTAAAAGATGAGGTAAAACAGGTCCCGATGCAGTTCGTCCGTCATCCGGCGAAAAAAATCTTCTTTCAGGTTGCCGGTTTGCCTGCTGAATGCCCGCAGCCCGCTGGGGCATTCGGGGCAGCGGAGATTGCAGGCGGTGGTGGGTTCTATACTCACGGTCACCGGCATCCCCCATTGAATGGGTCGGCGCGTCCATTTGGACAAATAGAACGAAGCCAGTACTTTAGCGAAGTTCCAAACGCGGCGCAGGGTAATCTTCGCCAAAAAATTGCAGCTGTCGTTCAGAAAGATTTTCATGACCCGCAAAGGTAGGCGATTGACAATTGGGCATACACAGCTTTGCGCTTTACCTTTGCCCGGATTATTTAAAAAAACAGGTTTATGACCAGCGAAACAAAGATCGGAAAGGGAAAAAACAAGGAAACCATCCTGCTCATCATTGTGGCGATTTTTGGGGTGGCCGGGCTCGTAGCGCTGCAACTTTCGCGGCGAAATACGGTAAATCGCGCCGGAAACCGCGCCGTGGTGCAAGTGGAAAATGCCGAAAACACCAATAACCCCGAGTCTTCGGCGCCTATCCAGAAAATACCCGGCGAATTGCTCCGCACCAGCGAATACCCGGAAGCGGGCAAACCGTTCCGTTTTTATATGAGCAAATACAGCCAGGGGCCGGAATACGAACTCGATTTTGGCGACGGGTCGCCGCGCAAAAAGTTTGCAGACGGCTCCGTGCAACACGTTTTTAAAAAACACGGCCCTTGTGTGGTGACCTTGTACGCGCGTTACGAAGGGCAGGAAATCACCCTCGATACCCTCCGGAAAATTGTCGCCCGGGTGAAAATAGACGCTCCGGTAGCGCCTATTATTGATTATTAGAAGCGCAACAAGCCCTTTCTTTTTTATTTTTTATCGAATATTTGGCGGCCAATGCCTTTTAAGTAGTTTTGTCGCACACCATAACCGCACTCGATTTAGTCCTTTAACCATTTTCATTAACTCAGAACGGAATGAAGAAAATCGGAATTTTACACGGAAAGGAGTCCTCGTTCCCGGAAGCCTTCGTCGCACGGATCAACGCCAAAAACGTAAAAGGTGTTCATGCCGAACCTACCCTCGTGAATGAACTTATGCAGGGCGAACCCACTTCCTATGCGGTCATGATCGACCGGATCAGCCAGGATGTGCCTTTTTACCGCGCCTATCTCAAAAATGCAGCCCTGAACGGTACGGCCGTGCTCAACAACCCCTTCTGGTGGAGCGCCGACGAAAAGTTTTTCAACAACTGCCTTTCCACCAAAATCGGCATGCCGGTGCCCCGCACGGTACTGCTGCCCTCCAAGGAAATGCCGCCGGATACCAGCGCGCAGAGTTTTCGCAACATGAAATACCCGCTGGATTGGGAAAAAATGATCGATTATCTCGGCGGTTTCCCGCTTTTTATGAAACCACACGCCGGCGGAGGTTGGAAAAACGTGTATAAAGTCAATAATTTCGACGAGTTTTTCCGCGATTACAACGAAACCAATACCCTCGTCATGCTCCTGCAGGAAGCCATCGATTTTGATGCCTATTTCCGCTGCTACTGCCTTGGAGGCAAATACGTGCGTATCATGGATTACGAACCCCGCAATCCGCACCATCTCCGTTATGTGGCCGACCACAAGGTGTCGAAAGCGCTCCGCGACGAGATGCACGGCCTCGTTTTGCGCATCAATGAAGCGCTGGGATACGATTTTAATACGGTGGAATTTGCCATCCGCGACGGCATCCCTTACGCGATCGATTTTTGCAATCCGGCTCCCGATGCCGACGTGAACTCCGTCGGGGAGGAAAATTTCGAATGGGTGGTGGAAAACTCCGCCAACATGGCGATTGAAAAAGCGCTGGCCCACAAGGAAGGTGGCAACAACCTCACCTGGGGCACTTACGTACGCGATTCCTTATCCGGAAAAATGCCCGAAGCACCGGCCGGTGCAGCGCCGAAAAAGGCAAGCGGCAAAGCGTCCAAAGCCAAAAAGTGATCCTTTTTTCCGCAAATAAAATGAGCCATCCTGTGTAAACGGGATGGCTCATATCGTTACAGGCAAAAGCCTGTTCTGATTATTCTTCGTCGCTGCCTTCGGCAACAACTTCAAATTTCACTTCCTGCACCACTTCAGGGTGAAACTTCACCGTAGCGGTGTACACGCCGAGTTCTTTTACCTCTTCCGGCATTTCGATGATCCGTTTGTCGGCGTCGACACCCAGTTCTTTCAGGGCATTCGACACGTGTTGTGCCGTTACCGAACCGAACAGGCGTCCGGTTTCGCCGGCTTTGGCGGTCACTTTCAGCGTCGAGCCGGCGGCTTTGGCGGCCACTTCTTTTAATGCCGAAATGACCGCAGATTCTTTTTCGCGGCCTGTTTTTTCAAACCTTCCAGACGGGCGAGGTTGGTTCTGTTGGCCACAATTGCCAAACCCTTGGGAAGCAGGTAGTTGCGACCATAGCCGTCTTTTACTTTGACAACATCGTGCTTGGCGCCTACTTTTTCAATATGATCGAGCAGAATGATATTCATTTCTGTTGAATTTTTAATGGTTTAAAGGTTTCAGGGTTTCAAGGTTTCAAAAGGTTTCAGGGTTTAAATAACGCACAACCCTGAAAACTTTTGAAACCTTGAAACCTTTAAACCCAATTTATTTCATCAAATCGGCCACAAACGGCAGGATCGCGAGGTGACGCGCGCGTTTCACGGCGGTCTACACCCGGCGCTGGTATTTCAGGCTGTTGCCGGTAATACGGCGCGGCAGCAATTTGCCCTGCTCGTTGATGAACTGGATGAGGAAATCGGAATCTTTGTAGTCGATGTGTTTGATGCCGAATTTGCGAAAACGGCAGTATTTTTTGCGGCGCAGCCCGATTTTCGGGTTGCTGAGGAATTTTACATCTTCTCTTGAAGCAGCCATTGGATATGGATGTGGATGGTGATTGTTGAATGTTTATTGCCGGTCAAGTTATTGATTGATAATTAGTTAATCAATATCCTCAATCGACAATCAGTTGGCATCAAGGTCGACAACTTCCGGCGCGGGCACGGCGTCGTCGGCTACAGGAGCAGTCGCGGGCGCTTCGTGTTTTTTCTTCGGACCGATGCGGCCGTTCCGCTTGTCGTCGTTGTATTTGATACCATACTTGTCGAGTCTAACGGTCAGGAAGCGGAGCAAACGCTCGTTGCGCTTCAGGTTCAACTCGAATTTACCCAACCAATCCGCTACTTCACAAGCGAATTCGATACAGTAATAGACGCCCGAAGAACGTCGGTTGATAGAAAAGGCCAGCTGGCGGAGGCCCATTTCATCCACAGCTACGATGGTAGCGCCAAAGTCTTTCAACTCTTTCTGGATGTGATCTGCTGTCGATTTAACATCATCGCCCGACAGCACTGGATCTACGATGAAGGTGACTTCGTAATGTCTCATTATCAGTCAGTTGTAAAAAAATAAATGAACTTTTTCAAAAAACGGCTGCAAAAGTATGGTTTTCAGAGCGAACAGACAAGCGAACCGTCATTTTTCCTTGATAAACATTTCGGGGTCGTTTTTGGGTGAAACAAGCGGCTAGTCAATATAAAAAAGCATCCCGGCAGTATACCCGGGTACTTAATGTGTCCGAAGTACACGAAGATTGGGGAAACGCCGTACCTTTGGCGCTATTCTTGCCAAACGCATCAAAGCCCTCCGGTGTGTTTTTTTTCAGGCAATGAACCTGACAGGGGCGTATTTGGGAATTCAACACATTGAAAGTCAATATTTTGAACGCCCTAAAATCATCATTCAACAAATTAACACATTTCATATGGTTGGGAATCTGACGCAAAACGGCGCCAAACTCAAACGCATTTTCATTGAGCCCAAATTGCCTGAAGGCCTGAAGCCGCTTGCCGAATTATCACAAAATCTGTGGTGGTCCTGGAATCACGATGCAACGGAACTTTTTAAAAGTATAGATCCGCAAAAATTCGAATCGGTCAACTTCAATCCCGTCGCCCTGCTCGAAGAACTGAGCATCGAAAAAGCCCGTGAACTGCTTCAGGACAAGGATTTTACGGCAAAAATGAAGCGAATTCACGGCGAATTCCGCGATTACATGGATAAAGCCCCGGCCAAAACCGAGCCGCAGATCGCTTATTTCTGCATGGAATACGGCCTGCACCAAAGCATCCGCCTCTACTCGGGCGGCCTCGGTATTCTGGCCGGCGACTACCTCAAAGAGGTCAGCGACCGCAATTTCAACCTTATCGCGGTAGGTTTGCTTTACCGCTACGGTTATTTCCAGCAGGGCATTTCGCTCAACGGCGAGCAAATCCACCACTTCGATCCGGCCACGTTTACCCAACTGCCCCTGCAGCCCGTTCGCGACCAGCGCGGTGAATGGATCAAAATACAGGTCAACCTGGCCGGGCGCACTATTTGGGCCAGGGTATGGGTGCTGCCCGTCGGGCGTGTGCCGCTTTACCTGCTGGATACGGATTTTGACGACAACCGCTGGGAAGACCGCTCCATTTCCCATCAATTGTACGGCGGCGACAACGAAAACCGGCTGCGGCAGGAGCTCCTGCTCGGCATCGGCGGCCTGCGCGCCCTGAAAGCGATGGATCTGAATCCCGACCTTTATCACCTCAACGAAGGCCACGCCGCGTTCCTGGGTATTGAACGAATCAATAACTACATGAAAGACAAGGGCTTATCCTACCAGGAGGCACTTGAGGTAGTCCGGTCCAGCCAGTTGTTCACCACGCATACCCCCGTGCCGGCCGGGCACGATACGTTCTCGGAAACACTTTTGCACGACTATATTTACGAATATACCCATGCCCTCGATATCGCCTGGGAAGACCTGGTCGGTTTGGGCAGGATCGACAAAAAAGACGCCGCCGAGTTGTTCAACGTAAGTCATCTTGCCATTCGTACCTCGCAGGAAATCAACGGCGTGAGCCGCCTGCACGGCGAAGTAAGCCAAAGGATGTTTGCCGAACTCAATCCGGATTACAGCTATACGGAAAGCAACATCGGTTACGTGACCAACAGCGTACACTTCCCCACCTGGGTGGCCCGCGAATGGCTCGACCTGTACAAGCAGGAATTGGGCAAGGCGATTCTGGACGACCAGGGCAATAAAAAACTGTGGGCCAAAATCCACGCCGTACCCGCTGAAAAATTGATGGGGGTGCGCCGCCTGCTCAAAAAACGCCTGCTGGACTGGGTGCGTCAGTCGCTTCGGGAAGACCTGACCCGCCGGGGTGAAAATCCGCGCAGCACCTTCGAAATTATCAATATGTTGCGCGACGACGCCCTGATCATCGGTTTTGCCCGGCGTTTTGCCACGTACAAACGCGCTACCCTGCTGTTCACGAACGAAAAACGCCTCGCCGACATCGTGAACAACAGCGAACGCCCGGTGGTGTTCCTTTTTGCCGGAAAAGCCCACCCGGCCGACAAAGCGGGGCAGGAATTTATCCGCCTGATCTACAACACGACCAAAAACCCGCTTTTTAAAGGGAAAGTTGTTTTTCTTGAAAATTACAGCATGGAAATGGCCAAACTGCTCGTGCAGGGGGTCGACATCTGGCTCAACAACCCTACCCGGCCGAAAGAAGCCAGCGGCACTTCGGGAATGAAAGCCGTGATGAACGGCGTGATGAACTTTTCCGTGCTCGACGGCTGGTGGTGTGAAGGATACAAACCGGGAGCCGGCTGGGCTTTGCCGGAAAAAGAAACGTTTAAAGACGCCGGCCTGCAAAACGAACTCGACGCCGAAACCATCTACAACCTGCTGGAAAACGATATTGTACCCTCTTATTACGATCAGGACGAAAACGGCATTTCCGAACGCTGGACCAGCCATATCAAAAAAACCATCGCCGAAATCGCCCCGGAATTTGTTATGGGCCGTATGCTCGACGACTACCAGGAGCGTTTTTATTCCAAACTCTGGGCACAAAGCCAGCAACTCAAAAAAAGCGACTACCGCGCCGCCCGCGCACTCGTGGAGTGGAAAGCCCGCATCCGCCGCGCCTGGGAAGCCATCGAACTGGTGAATATGGACGTGCCCGACACCCACAATCATTCGCTGCCGCTGGGTGAGCACTTCAAAGCCACCGTCACGCTACACCTGCAACACCTGAAAGCGGAAGACCTGGGCATCGAGGTTGTTTTTTACAAACGCCTTTCCGAAACGGAACTTGAATTGATCACCACTTTCCCGCTGGAACTGAAAAACCAAAAGGAGGCCCGGGCTACTTATTCCTGTGATGTGGCGCCCAATGCAGCCGGTGTGTTCGAGTTCGGCTTCCGGCTTTACCCGAAACATCCGATGCTCGCACACCGGCAGGATTTCGGTTTGGTGAGGTGGTTGTGATTATTACAACTTAATCTTTGGCGACATATGCTTTCAAAGCATATATCTTCATCAAAGAATCCATTTTTATTTTATAAATGATGTTCGCCGGCCCTTTATCGGAGTAGATATATAGGGTATTCGCCGTTATATTATACACGGAGTCGGGAGGTTGTCGGCCCGGTAGTATTTTTCATACACCCGGGCCGATAAATCCGACATACACCCAACGTCTTTTGAATTGACGCAATCAAAGTATTGCAGGATCAATTTTTTAGCCCTGTCTTCTTCGCCGGCAATGGTTTTGATCGAATCCAGCTTCTGCTGAATGGTGTCAAATTTCAGGGTAAGTTGCAGTTTTTCGCTTTGCGACCTGACCACTTCCATTTCGATGGAATCCAGTTTCTTTTTGAGTGTTTCGTTTGCTTCGGCAATTTTTTCGGCAACAATCGGCGTGGAGTAATATTTCAGGTTGATCTCCCGGGCAATAATGTAAGCGCCAAGGCTAACAATAACGGCGCCCAGCGCCAGCCCGGCTGCTATCAGCCCTCTTTTCACCGCCTTGTTTTTTCTTTTTCGGGCGGAATTCAACACCGGGTGAACAAATGCGTCGTGCGACAATTCGATATTGTAGCCCATGGAAGCGGAGTATTCCGCCCTTAAAAGCCGGAGGTCGACTAATTTTTGAACCAGTTTGGTGTCGACGCCAAAATTTTTCAGAACCAGTTTTTCGTGCAGGTTGATCCGCTGGTTATCGGCTTCGAATATCAATCCCTTTTCTATCAGCCGGGAAGCCTTTTTGCGCTCGCCAATGCTCAGGCGTTTTAAACCGTCTTCGTAAAAATTTTCGTACAACCCTTCGATATCCGGCAAATCAGCCACCGTCACATCCGGCATCCCATCGCCGTCGCGGTCTGTTATTTTCCCTTCAATTACCTGTTGTTCAACATTTTGTGCGAGTATTTGAAGCTGAAACGATTCGATACCCGCCTCCCGCCCGTGTTTGCCGGACGATAGCCGGGCAATGGCGCTCTGAAGCGCGTCGGGGGTCCAACGGAAAAGCGCCGACGCAAATTCCGCATCAGCCGGCGACAGTTGGGCAGGCATTTCCAGTGCCTCACAAGCCTGTTTGGACTGGAGCGGGCGAAGTTCATAACGTTTGTGCAGGATGGCCGGGAGCTGGTCTTTGAGTCGGTCCAGCTCGCTCAGTTTGTCGGAACGTATGGAAAAAACAACTTTTACGTCCAGTCTTTGAGTCATCCATTTCACCTGATCTGCCGTATGATCGTCTTCGTTGTGCTCCAGGTAATCCGGTATATCGGCGTATAAAAGTTCTGCCAGTTGCGTTTTAAATTCATCACGTTGTTGCTCCGGGAAGGAAAAAAACTCTTCAAACTGGTCAAAAATCAGCACAAAAACCTGGGTTGGCTCCTGCTGCCGTTTTTTCAGTTCTCCCCAAATGGTGGGCGGAAGGTATTGCCTGCCTTCTATCTCGGGCAAGGATTGGTCGAGACCAACCCGGATCCGATCGAGCCAACGGGTATTCCGGTGTTCGTCCCACGTATACAGTCGAATATTTACGGGCACATATTCCCATTTACCCGCCCTGCCGGCATTTTTGAGGTCGGGAACCAGGCCCGCATGAAGCAGAGAGGATTTGCCGTAGCCCGATTTGCCGAACAGTACCGTCAATTTTTCCAGGAGAATGAGCGACAGGAGGTTCTCCCGGTCTTCGCTGCGGCCAAAAAAAGGTGCTCTTGCTCAACCGTAAACGGCTGAACACCCGGGTAGCGATATTTTTTACTGATACTGAGCACTTTACAGTGTATGTTACACTAAAGATGGTTCGGGAGCGGAAAGTTGAGCGGCATAAGTCAGTACGGTATATCGTATCTTGTTGATCTCTACCTGCAGATCGCGCTGGTCTTCACGTTTCTCCTGATAATTTACTTTCCAGTTGTTATACCGGGCCCGGAGGTGGGGCAGGTCGATCTGTTTTTCCACACTTCCGATGTGTGCTTCGATCAAATCCAGCGCTTCGTCCAGCTTCGATTGTTCGACCAGCATCCGAACCTGTGTTTCTGTAGGGCTGGCCGGGGTTAATACCGGCCGCAACACGCCTGCTTTTTTACAGGCATCACAAAGGGCATCAAAATCGCTGCGGTTGGGGGCAATGTGTGTCAGATTGAACTGGTTAAGGATAAATTCTGCGGAGTCGTCGCTGATCTTGCTCAGAATGGACAGGTTTTGGTTACTGTTGGTGTATGCATTATTGTCCAGCCAATTGATATAATGCAAAAACAGCTGAAAATACCAGCGTTCCAGCTGAAACCCCATTAGAATATAGGTGTCGGCTTCTTTCAGTTTTCTGCCCAGCCATACCGGGATTTCATCCGAATTGCTCAGCAGTTTGATCAGCAGCTGAAAAAGGTCGAAAAAGTCCAGAACGGGGGAGTCCAGTTTTTCAAATATGTTGCCGCAGAGGTTGTAAATCAACGGGTTGGATGCCGTGGGTTCGCTGATGATTTTATCCTGTGGTTTGTTGTTGTTGTACGGGGAACAAAAATCGAATTGTGGCGTAATCCTGCTGTACCGGATAAACGCTTCGTAAACAGCCCTGTCGGGTGACAAAGAAAGGATAACGGGAAATGGAACGGATACAATTTGCCGCAGCAGTTCTTCATCCGGCAGCCACTGGTTGTCCCGCGCTGCATCTCTGACGGCTTTCCTGGCGGCTTTTTTACTCATTTCGTCCCGAAACAGGAAAAGGTTGTCTTTTTCGTAGTAGTAATTGATACTTATATCCGGGTTGTTTTTGATGTATTCCCGCGATACCTGGCTGAATGTCATTTCAATACCGGCATATTGAGTCCCCTGACTGCCGGCAGGGTACAAGGGTATGGAATCCGGGCCAAGCACCAATACGGCTTCTCCGTCGGCGATACTTTTTGCAACGGAATCCCAGTTTACCGTGGATTCGTTCCGGGCGTTTTGTTTTTGTTGGACGATCACTTCCTTTGTATTTTTGGTTTTCCGATACAAGTACCGGCCCCGAAATCGCTATTTTGCAATTTCAGGGTCGGACAAACTTTCATAATGCGAACAAAGTAAATTGGCCATACGGTAACCTGCAATAACCCCGCAAAGACAATATTTATACCAATTCCGCCACACAGCAACAGACACATGAACTACAACGGCAAAACCTTCCGCCCCGTCACCAATACTAAAAACGGTGAAGTATCGGGCGACACGATCTTTTATTACCGGCAAACAGGCAATATCGTCACGGCAGAATACCGTGGCGGGCAGGTCGTCAGCGGGCATCTCATCGCACTTGTGGATGAAAGCGGCTGCCTCGATATGCGCTACCACCACGTCAACAACAAGGGTGAATTACAAACGGGTATCTGCCGCTCCGAGCCCGAATACCTGCCCGACGGGCGTATCCGCCTGCACGAAACCTGGCGCTGGACGAGTGGCGACGGTTCCGGCGGGGCGTCGGTGGTGGAGGAGGATAGGGAGTAACAGGTCATTCAACGTCACTAAGAAGTTGTTTGAGTGGTTAAAACCCGGCTAAATATTCAATCAGGGTGTCCAGGACGGCAAACAGGTGACTTGCCAGGATGATTGCAACGATACTGATGACAACGGCGAGGCCGGATTTTTCCAGCCCAAAAATGCTTTTTGCAACATAGGCGCCTGCTACAGATACCATGGTAATAAAGGCAAGGAGGAGCATCAAAGCGGTATTTATATGGTCCAGCGTACTGCTGTACTTTTCACAATCTGTTTCGGCTTTTTTTATTTGGGATTTTACGATCCGGCCGCTGGAAAACCACAATTTGATAAACCAGCAATTGCTGCGTTTCCGGTTATCTGCGATAAATTGTTGCAGGCTGTTGAACTCAACGATAACATATCCTCCGAGGGGGTCTTTATAGGTGTGAAGAGCGCCGACAACCGTTGTTCGATTATTCCTATAACTCCTTGTTTTTGAGGCATTTCCGGCATTCCAGTATTTATTCAGCAACGTATCCCATTTGATGGAATAATGGGATATTTCTTTTAAACGTTTGCGGTAGATGCCCCCTTCCGTATTGGCAAAACTGTCGAGATACCCAAGCAATTTAATACACTGACTTTCTTCCTGGCACCTGGGTTTCGGGTTGAATTTCACCCCGCTTCCGAAATACCACGACAAGTGGGTATGCGCCTGCTCGGCCGGCAAAAAATAGATCACAACGATCAGGGCAAGCGGCAATGCAACAAGGAAGTTTTTCATTGCTATGGATGTTAAGTGCCACAAAAAAACAAACCCCCGTTGCCGGCATATCGCCGAAAACAGGGGCCTGGTTACTTCAGCCTGATTACTGTTGAAGTCTGCCGGCAAACCGGCATTCCGTTAATTCCCGAATTCTGCAAACCGGCCGAAATTCCGCCAATTCTTAAATTCTGTAAATTCTGATCCGTGTTCATTGTTGCAGGGCTACCTCGTTGGACCTCCAAAACTATACAATCAACAGCATAATTGCAAGCCCTGCGCCATTTTACATATTAAACACCTTCAAGGTGCTTTTATTCGCATAATACACCCGTTTTTCGATTTCATCCACTTGGTACAGCGGGCGGGCATTGTCAAAAATGAGTTTGTCCGTTTCTTCGCCGGAGTCCTTGTTCACCTCGATCAACATTTTTTCCGCGTCGTCGCCCGACTTTTCTTTTGTAAAATAATAAGCGAAGTCGCGGGTAAGCCGGAACGCCTCAAACCGCACGGGCGGGATCATGGAGGAAGCGTCGTTCAACACGACAGCCGTGTTCATTTGCCGGTTGGCGCGGCGGATCTCGGTATCACCCGAACCCGGCGGCATCATCCCGAATGTGGAACCGACCGCTTTAGTGCCGCCCATACCTGCGTTGGTCACCCCGCTGGTAACCGCAACAGCACTTCCAACAGCCATTCCGAAACGCGCCGCATTGGCCAGAAACGCTTTGGAATCGAAAGGTTTTTTGTAAAATTTGTGTTTTGCCGTGCCGTTTTCGGCATCAAAGACCACAAACTCTTGCTGGCTGGACAGGAAATAACTTTTTTCACGAATTTCGAGGGTGTGGAATTCGGCGGCGTTTTCAAACGGCACCTTTACTTCCAGCGCCACTTTCGGGTTTTTATCCGGATTGATCATCACGAGGCGCTGGCCGGTCAGGATAATCAGGTTTTTGTAGTTGGGATCGTAAGCGACACGGGCGGCCGCATTGAGCCCCATTTTCCAGCGTTTCATGCCGGAACCTTTGGCCGGGGTAAAAAAAGCGCCTTCTGTCGTCACCAGCACGTCGCCTTTGGCGTAGGAGTAACGATCGACGCCGCCTTCTTCGGGCATTTCTTCCGCTTCACCGTCTTCGGATTCTTTCACCTGCGCCTTTTTCCAGAGCTCTTTGCCTTCTTTGCTGAGTTGCATGGTTTTGTAACCTGAATTGAACGTGATCAGGTAGCCCTCGTTATTGGGCAGTATTTCGGTGATACGCCGCCCTTCAAAATCCCGTTTCCAGAGTTTTTCGCCGGTGGCGTAGTTGTACAGGTTGCAACCTTTTTTGTGCACGACGGTGAGAAAGTCGGGGTGCGTATCCATCCAGCGAATCTTTTCTTCGGCTTCAATCGGGTCTTTCCAGGCTTCTTTGCCGGTAAGCAGGTCGTAGGCGGTCAATTTTTTGCTTCTGAGCTTAGCGCCGGTGCCGGCCAGCGCCAGCGCCATCAGGCCACCGCTTTCCGCTTCGATCACCAGTACGTTTTTGCCGTCGGGACTGAGTTGTATTTCCGCCGGTTCGGCTTTCTGGACCCAGAGCAGGTTGCCGCTGCCGCTTTCTATGCAGGCGACATTTTTTTTGTGGGTATACAAAAGATGTTTGCCCGGGGTAAGCATTGTTGTGTTGACGGGCACTTCGATACTTTCTTCGACGGGTTCGTTTTCAGACTCTGATTTCAGTGTGATACCGCCCGATTTCATCACGTCCGTTTTCCACAATACCTTGTTGTCGGTCATGGCCACGAGATAAAGCCGCAATTTTCCATCGGCTTTTGTGCGCACAAGCAGGCTGTTGAGCGAGGGGATGATCTCGTAATCCTCCACACGTTTGTAGCCTTCTTTTTCCTTGTCAATCAGTACCTGGCCGGTGCGGCTGTCCATCAGGTTGTGGCGGATGAGTACATAAGGCGTGCCGGCCATGTTGTAAAAGTCGGTGCCCGTTTCGATGATCCCCGACATCGCCTTGTCGCCGGAGCGATCGGCTGTCCAGATGATTTTTTTTGCCGCAGGGTCGATTCCCATGTAGGCTTTTTCCGTCTGGACGATGGGCACACCCGTCAGGTGTTGAAAAATAATGCCCTGGGCGTTGCCGGTGAGTTCGAGCGACCAGTCGGCCTGGCGTTGAGCATGGAGTTGGGAGGCGGCGCAGAGACACAGCGCCGTGACGAGAATTAAGGGTAAGCGCATAATAATGGGTAAAGTTGGTTAATGATGTGAAAATTTGGGTTGGTTGAAGCGACGCAGTTGTTTAAATCAACTACGTCGAACGTTGTGTCAAATATACAAATTGTTACAATTACAGCAAAGGTTTCGGGCAGGTTTTTTCAAAAAAAATGATTCTTTTATTTTTTATTATTCGGTATTAATAAATTGTTTATTAACATAATACAGGGTGTATTATAATTACATATATAATTATCTCTCCGCCTTTCTTTAAGCGTCTGATCCTGCCTTGAACAATCCTTTTGTTTTTGAATTAACAAGAATTGTTTTAATTAAAAATAAACGGGGCGGGATAATGGACGGCGTGTTTTTGGGCTTGGTATCCACAGATTTTTAATCGTTGCCGGGTGTGGCGCCATCGCCGTTCGCCTGCATTTTTGTGATCAGCACTTTGTCAATTTTACTTTTATCCATGTCCATGATTTCAAACCGGTAACCTTCCGTTTCCATCACGTCGCCGGCCCTGGGAATTTCGCTTAGTTTATACAGGATAAAACCGGCCAGGGTGGAATAATCGACGTCTTCAAAATCAAATTCCTTCAGGGAAATCATTTCCCGCAACTCGTCGATGGGGATGGTACCGTCTACCAGCAGGCTGCCGTCTTCACGCGTCACGATGGCGGGACCTTCCTTGTCGTCGAGATCCGGCAGGGCGCCGAAGATGTTTTCTGTGAGGTCGTGCAGGGTAATGATCCCCTGTGTGGAGCCGTATTCGTCCACCACCACTGCGAAGTAATTGCGCTCCTTGCGGAAACGTTCGAGAATTTTGAGTGCGTTCATCGTTTCGGGCACATACAAGGGCTGTGTGACGATCTGCCGGAGGTCGAAACCCGGCTTTTTGTGGTGATCCACGTAATCGCGCAGTTTTACCACACCGAGGATGTTTTCGATCGTGTCGTCGCATACCAGAAATTTGGTATAGCCGCTTTCATAAACGATGAGGTCGTTTTCGGCAAGCGGCGCATGTACATCGAGCCATTCCACCACATTGCGGTGCGTCATGATCGTATAGGCGTCCCGGTCGGCAAACCGGAGTATATTCTGGATAAATTCGCTTTCTTTCGGCTCCAGCACCCCCTGCTGGTTGGCCATTTTTACCAATAACTTGATTTCTTCTTCCGAAACACTTTGCTGTTCGTTGGGTTTGATGAACAACAAACGCATAAACAACTTCGTCGACCAGCTCAGGAATACCGAAATCGGCCCGGTGATCCGGGTAATAAAATTCATGGCGGGCGCAAAAGCGATGGCCAGCCAGTCGGCGTATTGAATGGCGATGTATTTCGGCGCGAGTTCACCGACGATGAGTGAAAAGTAGGTAATGACCGTAACCACGATCGAAAGAGATACCTGTTCGGCGTATGGCGCCAGCGCCGGCACGAGGGAAATCAGCGGTTCGAGGTGTTTCCCAATGGCTACCCCGGCGTAGGCGCCTTCCACAATGCTGATGAGTGTGATGCCGATCTGCATGGCAGAAAGGTAATTGTCGATATTATCGAGCAGGTTGAGCGCAATGGCGGCGTTGGCGCTTCCCTTCATTTTTTCACTTTCTAAGCGGGAGCGTTTGGCCGTAAGAAGGGCTATTTCGCCCAGCACGAGAAACCCGTGCAGGACTATGAGGACTATTACGATGATTATTTCCATGAAAAATTGCCGGCGCCACCGGATAGTTGGTTGTTTCGATGTGCGTGTCGGGCGGCGTAGCGGACGTAAATTTCGTTGAAATTAGAAAAACGAAGCGCACAACATTGTTTGGTAAAGGGGGCAAAATTACCGCATTTGCCAAATTAATCACAAGACGGAGTTAAAAACATTGCCGTTCACCGTTAAAATCTGTTAAAAGTGAAAAAAATTTTTGGTTGAATGCAATATCTGTCTACTTTTGGCCACGCGAATACTGCATCGCATCTGTTTTTCACACCAACTCAACAGCATCTGCTTATAGATTATAACTTGTACACCGCTTAAATTCTGAATAATTTAACTGGTAAAACAGCAAAATCCGTTTGCTCATGCAAGTTATACCGATGCTTAACGATCAGGAACTGATCGCACGTTACGTCGATGGCGACGAACATTCTTTCGAAATCCTCCTCTCTCGCTACAAAGCGAAAATTTACACCTCTATTTACCTCTTTGTAAAAGATCAGGCACTTGCCGAAGATATCTTTCAGGAGGTCTTCATCAAAATCATTGACACCCTCCGCAGGGGCAAGTACAACCACGAAGGCAAATTCGTGCAGTGGGCCATGCGTATCGCGTACAACATGTGTGTGGACTACCACCGCCGCCACAAGCGCCGCGCACACATCAACCCGTCCGAAGACTTCGATATCTTCGACGTGTTGCGCCTGAGCGACGACGGCCCCGACACACTCATCATGCGCAGCGAAACCCACAACCGCATCCGCCACCTCGTGGATGCACTTCCGCCCGAACAGCGCGAAGTGGTGATTCTGCGTCACTATGCCGACATGAGCTTTAAAGAAATCGCTTCGCTCACCCGCGTAAGCATCAATACTGCCCTCGGCCGTATGCGCTACGCCCTCATCAACATTCGCAAGATGATGGCCGAACGTGAGGTTGTGCTGCAATAAGGCAACCATGAAAACGAATTAAAAAACCCTCCGGGCACTTCAGGCCGCCCGGAGGGTTTCGTTTTTCAATACCGCCCGGTCGTATTGATAGTCTCATTTGAAATGAGACTATCAATACGATCTTTTTCATTTTCAGCGTTTTATCACCTTCAGGGCTGCGCCGGAACTGCCGCTGAACAATCGAATCACATAGGCGGAGGCCGGAAGGTCGCGCATATTCAGGTCGATCCGGTTTTCGCCGGCTTCCAGGGTAACTTCCCGGGTTTGATGGATTTTGCCGTACATATCAACGATGCTGACGCGGGCCGGGGTCGCCGCCCGGGATTCAATATTCAGTCGGGCCAGGTCCGTCACCGGGTTGGGCGCCACGGAAAGATTGAAAAAATGCCTGCCCGGCTCGTTGGTACCCACTACCAGGCTCCGGTCGCCGTCGGCGTACCATACCGCCCAATTGTGGTTCGCGATCAATAAACTTTCATTGCCCGAGGGTGAAATTTTGTTGGCGGCCAGGCCACGGGTGTAAATATTGGTAATTCCGCCGTTATCCGGCCCTTCATAGATCAAAGCATTGTCCAGACGATTGTAATTCGGCCAGCCCAGGTCGCCGTTGTTCGATACGATAAGGCTGTAATCGCCGGTTTCAGAATTTGCCCCGTAAATGTCATTCTGGCCGTTCAGGTTGTTGATATAATCGAATGCAATCACAAAAGGAGAATTTTTGGCAAAAGAAGGGTCGCCGATGCTGGTTTTTTCGGGCAGTCCGCTGAAAAGTTTGGAGATAAACGCGTTTTCACCATCGGCAAACCCGCCGTTTTCCCAAAATTGCAAAAAACCTACATCCCAGTAACTGATATCGCCTGCCTGGGTGCTGGATAATTCGTTAAAAGCATCGTACATGATATACTCGCCGGAATAGTCGAATTCGAGTACGTCGGCGTATTGCACGTCGCCGGTAATCTGTCCGGTGGAATAGGTGGGGTTGTACAGGCGAAACACCTCTTTGCTGCCGGAGAACAGGTCGAACACGTGGATATAATTTTCTTCGGTGGTCGTGATAGCCGCCACAAAATGCCCATCCTTTGAAATGGCAGCATTGCGCCACACCGGCGCCGCGCTGAGGGGTTGGTTGACAGTCGGGAAAATATCCGTCGCCGTATATACCATGTCCACCGGGATAATGTGCCCCTGGGTATTCACAAATACGATCTGGCTGCCGTCGTCGGTCACACTGGGGCGGCTTTTTAAACCCTGGTCGTAGATGGTTCCCAACACCTGGCCATTGCCGACAGCCAGGTCGAGGTTCTGGTAATCGTTACTGACACAAAGAATATAGTCGTCGCCCGGATTGGCTTGCAACTGGCCGAGGTAGTTGCCGCCGGGGCTGCTGCCCAAAATACCCACCTGGTCAAACGCTGCGGCGGCAACGTTGGCCACAGCGCTGCCGTACAGGTCGTTGGCGGCTTGCAAAACGGCGATACGTTCGTCCACAAACTTGCTCGATTTTACGAGATAATCGCGCAGTGCCTTGTAATATACCTGCTCCGCTTTGTCTTTGCCGACCGATGCATTGGAGGCAAAAAGATAAAAAGCGTGGTTGGGAATACCGCTGTTGATATGCACGCCGCCGTTGTCGTCGCTGCCGTTGTATTTTTCATTCATGTGTTTGGGCTGCCACCAGGGGCTGGCAATGGAAGAAGCGCCATTGTGCGGGTCCTGCATGTTGCGCAGTGCGTTGCCGGGGCTGACACCCGATTGCACCACATCTTCGCCGATATTCCAGTCGTCGCGATCGATCATGACGCCAAAAATGTCGGCAAAAGATTCGTTGAGCGCCCCGCTTTCACTTTGATAGATCAGGTTGGCGGTTTTTTCCACCACGCCGTGTGTCATTTCATGACCGCCTACATCGAGGCCGCGGGCTAAGGGTTTGAAGGTGGAGCCGCCGTTGCCGTACCACATGGCGTCACCGTTCCAGTAAGCGTTTTCCATGGAAGAGCCGTTGCTCTCCGTGACGCCGAAAAAGGACAGGATGTTGCCGCCAACGCCGTCGATGGAATTGCGGTTGAAGGTATTTTTGTAATAATCAAAACTTTTGACGCTGTTGTAATGCGCGCTGACTGCAGTGGTATTGTTGAAGGTACTGGAATTGGACGTCACGAGCGCGTAGTCAAAATTCTGGTTTTCCGGCGAGGTGCCCAGGGCATTCAGTGTGACGATTGCGCCGACGGGGTCGCCGGGCATATTGGAAGCCGAGCTGTTGAACATCGATTTGCCGGCGTCTTCCAGGTAGTAGATGCTGCCCTGTTGCCAGGCGCCGAAACTGCGGTTTACACCCAACAGGTCGGTACCGTTGGCGGTGACGGGTGGCGGGGCGGGGGCAGTAAAAACGGGCAACGGCATGTTAGCGTCACCCTCGCTGCACCTGCTTTCCACATGCCTTCCACCGTCAATTTTACAGGTGTGGTCGAAGTGGTGGATCACCTCTCCCGTTTGGGCGTCGATGAAGTAAATAACCCGGGTCAATAAGTTGGGGCGTGCTTCCACGAGCCAGGCCAGGCGTTCATTATTGGGTTGAAAATCAGGGTGATAAATAATAAGGCTTGTCTGAAACGGTTCGGATTTCATGAATTTCATTTGCTCCGCCGTCCAGTTCGTTTTGACATTTTCAAAGCCGATGGATTGTTTTACGGTTTCGATGGCGCGGCCGGCATCTATTGCCGGCGTCACCGATGCCAACTGCGGGGTGGGAAAATAACGCCCGTTGAGCCGTTCGAATTCACCCTGGCGGGTATGCGCGATCACTTCGCCGCCGTAAACCGGCACGCCGAGGTAGATCTGGTCAAAACGCACGTGTGTATTGGCCTGTTCATCGGTTTGCACGCTCCGGGCGGCAAATTCCGTCAGTGGCTCGGCAATACCTGCCGGTTGCAGGCTGGCGATATAGTTGAGTGCACCCGCCTTTACATCGCCGGTAATGGCGGAGGCTTCGGTTTTGCCTTCGAACCATATCGGAAGGCCGTTTTCGCCGCGGGTAATACGCACCTGGGGCGCCGTAGCCGCTGCCGGCAAAAAAGCGGGCAGTGGTTGCCGTTTGACGGAAGGCAGGCCGAAGGGATTCTCCGCCGGCGGTACCGCCGGCGTTTCCGGCAGATTAAACTTCAATTCCCAGGTCTGGTAGTCTTTTTTCGGCGCGGGCGGATTTTTTTTCGCGCTTTGTGCGAAGGCGCCCGACGTTGCGAGAAGCAGGGCAAACAGAAGGATTTTTTTCATGGATGATAAATTTTAGATTGATGTGTAAAATCGGTTCCGGTCATACGCTGCGTGTTTGATCGGGTGTGTAAAGGTAAATACCGTAGTGCGAACTTCAGTTCGCATAAATACCGTAGTACGAACTTCAGTTCGCATAAATACCGTAGTACGAACTTCAGTTCGCATAAAGTTCGTGTTACAATGGAATTTCTGTTAAAAAATGGCGTGTGTTGCGGGATACCTGCAGGCGAACTGAAGTTCGCGCTACGATTCGTTTAATACACGCGGCGAACTGAAGTTCGCGCTACGATTCGTTTAATACACGCGGCGAACTGAAGTTCGCGCTATTCAGCAACATTTTTCCGCAGGCTTCAACGCGCGCAATGCCGCAGCAAACTGCTCCACACGGGCCAGCATGGCTTCGAGGTTTTCCCAGTGGATGCAATAACACGACCGGACGCCTTCTATCTCTCCGGTGATGAGCCCGGCGTTTTTGAGTTCTTTCAGGTGTTGCGACACTGTGGCCTGGGCGAGCGGCAAAACCTCAACGATCTCTCCGCAGATACAAGACTGTTTTTCCGCCAATGTTTTCAAAATAGCCACCCGGGCAGGGTGTGCCAAGGCCCTGGCAGACTCGGACAAAAACAGTTCTTCTGCGGAAAATTCATTTTTTTTATTGACAGCCATAGTTGTTTTTTATATCGCAAATATACGATGATACAGCGCGCGCCGCAAGTGCCTGCTCACTTTTTTAAAGGTAAAAAAATACATGTTGTTGTGTCGTTTCCGGCCGAATACGCTATAATGTGTTGACGATCAATCATCAGCAAAACAAGCCCTTTTCCTGTCTTTACAGATCCACACTGCGGATTCACAACTTCTTTTGTGCGCTCCACCAAATAATTCGGCAGATTGACCAGGATCATTATCACACATGATATATATGCTTAACAGGCGGGTTATAGTCAGGCACCTTTGTTTCATTAACAGTCATTAACAAAATCAGTTTCCTTATGAAAAATGTAACGTTATATCTGGCATTTGTGGTAGGCATGATCGTTTATGCCGTAGCCTTCCACTCTTCATCCTGTACACGGGAAGACGCTGTTATCAGTTCGCTTGAACCCCCGGAGTATGATTATGGGACTGATACCATTTCGTCATCAAATGCCGTGAAGTGGTCGTTTGACAAAACACACTCCAGTGTATTGTGGGAAACCCCTTACAAGGGGGTGGGATCCCTGCTGACCGGCCGTTTTAATACCTTCAACGCAACGGTGGAATTCCGGGAAGACCAGCCGGATCTTACCACACTCTCCGGTTTTGTTGTGCTTTCTTCCGTCAACACGGGTGAGCCCGGACGTGACGGCGGGTGCCTGCTTACCACTTTTGGTACAACTACCGTTGGCGATACCGCCCGGCTGGTCAGCAAAAAAGTGGAATTTGACGGTAAAACCGGTTATATCGTTACCGCTGACCTCGATTTTCACGGAGTAAAGAAAGAAGTGAAAATGCAGCTCAATTACTCGGGCAAAACCTTTTTCCCGGCTACCGACCCGCTCAATTCCTACTGGGTTCAGGGCTTGACCGGTCAGTTTGAATTCAACGCCATCAGCGATTTTGCTCTTGTTTCCACCAATATCGCCGACCGGGTAGTTGTCAAATTGAACATATTATTCAGGTACTACAGTAACCGGTAGTCACACATGAATAATATCGAATTTTCAATCACTAAAAAGTAACGAAGCCATGCGAAAAACGATATTAAAAATCGCATTTCTGGTCGGAGTGATCCTCACTATACAGTCCTGTTATAATGAGTATCCGCCGGAACCCAGCCCCATCGACCCGGAAGACGTTTCTTTCAACACCCATATTTTACCCGTTCTGGTCGGAAGATGCGCCACTGCCGAATGTCACGACGGCACCAAGGTACCCGATCTGCGGGAAGAAAACGCCTACCGTGAACTCACAAAAGGGGGTTATCTCAACGTGAGTTTCCCGAAAGAAAGCAAGTTGTATGTGTCCATGACCCAAGGTATCGGAGGCATCGTGATGCCTCCTTCCGGATCCTTATCCGGCCAGGACATAGAATTGATTCTGCTCTGGATGGGCAAGGGAGCCCCCAATGACTAACCGGTGCTTTCCCCCGGCAATCGTTCGTTCAACATTCAAGCCATTAAAACTGGACGTCATGAAAAACATACTCACCCTGCAATCGCGAAAAACAACCCGGTTGCGCCGTTTTCAGCAGTTTATCCTGGGATTATTCTTGTGTTTGCTGGTCATACCGGCCGGCGCACAGGATGAAGAAGAAGCAGAAGTACCGGTACAGGCTTCAACAGACAAGCCGGTAAAAGCAACGTTTGAAAGCGCGATGATTTTGGATAACCAAACGGTAATGGTTCCGATCAAAAGCACTTTTGAATTTGACATTCAACACCGGTTTGGAACACTTCAAAACGGTTTCGATGACGCTTTCGGCTTCTACGCTCCTTCCAACATCCGCCTGGGATTCTTTTACGTCCCCATCAATAACCTTGCAGTAGGTTTCGGTTTTACCAAAACCAAAACTTTGGTCGACTTTAATGCCAAATATGCCTTGTTAAAGCAGCGGAAAGGCTGGCGTATGCCGGTATCTGTCACCTATTTCGGCAATATGGTCGTCGATCCGCGCAAAAAATCGGAACGGCCAAGGTATCACCCTTCTGACCGGCTGTCCTACTTCCATCAGCTCATTATCGCCCGGAAAATCAACGACAGATTTTCCATACAGGTAGCACCCAGCGTGTCGCACTACAACCTGCAGTTGGACCGGACTTTGAAAAACAACCACTATGCCGTTGCCATATGTGCGCAGGTAAAAATCACTCCGGTCATGTCCATTATTGCCAACGTGGATCAGCCGCTGTCGAAATACGCGAAATATGCGGAAGGCGACACCCGCCCCAATCCGAATCCGAACGTCAGTTTCGGTATTCAAATGAGCACCAGTTCGCACTCGTTCCAGGTATTCCTCGGCAACTATGACAAACTTGTTCCGCAGGAAAACAACCTCTACTTCCGCGGAAATGATTACCAGGACAACAGTGTATCCGAATTTTTTGGCTCTAACGGCTTTTTCAGCCATATGGCCGACAGGTTCCGGCTCGGTTTCAACATCACCCGCTTGTGGAATTAATCGTTTTCCGGCAGATAAATTGAAAAAGATGGAAAATAACAAGAACAAGCGAAAATACTCGCGGCGCACCTTTCTGGAAGCCGGCGTCAACGGCAGTGTCGGCATTGCAATCGGCCTGGTGGCCGGTGCAGTCCTGAATGGCGAAAATGAAGAGCAACCGGAAATGGTCCGGTTGCTGACCGCCGACGGAAAAATGGTGGAAGTGGAAAAAAAGCACATTCCGGGAACCTGCGGCAGGCCGGTGGCTGTGTCCAACCAGGTTTTGCAGGCGTGGATGGAAGAAGGCAAACAATAAAAGCCACTTCACGCACAATCGTTCATCTGAAACTTTATGTCAAGCATGAAATCAACGGACCATAATGACCGCAGGGCCTTTTTGAAAAAAGGATTGGGTATAGCGGCGGTTGCCGGCTCAGTGACGGCGCTTCAGGCTTTCCAGCAGGATTCTGTTGAGGAGACGGGTGAAAAAGTCAGACTGCTTTCCCCGGAGGGAGAAATTGTAGAAATCGACGCGGGTTATCTCAAGCCGATACCGGAAGTACATATCGCGCCGGATCAGGCGCGGGAAGGCATTCCCGGCCGGCGATTTGTGATGGTAATCGACCTTGCCCGCTGCAAAAACCTGCGCAAATGCCACGACGCCTGTGAAAAAATGCACCACTGCGGCCCGGAGAAAGAATTCCTCAAGGTGCTGAAAATGCAGGACAACAAACTGGCATCGCCTTTCTGGCAACCCACCATGTGTTTCCACTGCGACGAGCCTCCCTGCGTAAAGGTCTGCCCGGTGGATGCCACCTACAAACGCACCGACGGTATTGTGCTGATCGATACAGACCGCTGCATCGGATGCCGCTTTTGTATGGTAGCGTGCCCTTATTCCGCCCGTACGTTTGACTGGAGCGAACCCGCTTTCCCGCTGGAAGTTGCACACCAGCACTATTCGCCCGAAACCAGTGTACCCGCTAAAAAAGGCACCGTTTCGAAGTGTGATTTCTGCCCCGACGTGGTGCGAAAAGGTGAAATGCCGCATTGTGTGTCCGCCTGCCCGAACGGTGTATTTTATTTCGGCGACGAAAACGAAGATGCCGTATCCAATGGCGAGGAAACGGTGCGCCTGAGCGAATTGCTCCGCGACCGCGCAGGTTATCGTTTCCTCGAAGACCTCGGCACCAAACCGCGGGTGTATTACCTGCCGCCGGTCAACCGTTTGTTCCCGTTTGAAGACGATGAATTCAGCAATAAAACAGACCACGATCATGAAAACTAAAGCACATACGCCATTGGAGCAGAAAAATGCTCATTCCGACACCATCAGCCGGGATTTAATGCCCCGTCCTTTTGGTCGTCTGGGCCTGATTTGGGTGGCAAGCCTGGTCTTTATTTGTGCGGTCGGGTTGTTTTTTTACATCGATCAGGTCAGAAACGGCCTGGGAATCACCGCAATGCGCGATTATTCGACCTGGGGGATATACATCGCCAATTTTGTATTTTTTGTCGCCATCAGCCTCGTTGGGTCGCTCATCAGCGCCATCCTGAAACTTTCCGGCGCGCGCTGGCGCACCCCCCTTACCCGGATTTCGGAAATGATCGCGGTGTCGTCCATCATTTTTGCCGCAATTGTAATTGTGGTCGACATGGGGCGCCCGGACCGGTTTCTGAACGTGGTTTTTCACGCCCGGATACAATCCCCGATTACCTGGGACGTGATTGTTATTTCTACTTATCTGGTGATCAGTTTGTTGCTGTTATATCTGCCACTCATTCCCGACCTGGCTCTCATGCGGGACCAGTTTAAGGGCATTCCCGGCTGGCAGCATAAACTCTACAAGATGCTTGCGCTGGGCTGGAACAACCATCCCGAACAGGAAAAAATCCTGCGCCGGTCGGAACGGATTCTGGCTATTTTGATCATCCCGGTAGCATTCGGGATACACACCGTTACTTCCTGGCTGTTCGCCACTACCCTGCGCCCCGGCTGGGACAGCACCAACTTCGGGCCTTATTTTGTATCGGGTGCATTTATGGTGGGCGCCGGCGGGGTTATTGCGGCGATGTACATCTTCCGGACTTTTTACAAACTGGAGCATTACATCACGCTCAAACACTTCAACTACATGGCCCGGCTGCTGGTGTTGTTGTCGCTGGTGTACCTGTATTTCAACATCAACGAATATTTCGTGCCGGCCTATAAAATGAAAGCCCAGGAAAGCGCCCACCTGAAGGAACTTTTTTACGGAAGTTACGCTCCCCTGTTCTGGGGGGTTCAGGTGTTCGGCATGATCATACCCCTGATTGTGCTGTTGTTCAAATGGGGCCGGAAGCCATTACCCATGTTTGTGGTTTCCATTTTTGTGATCGTCGGAGCCTGGTTTAAACGATTCCTGATCGTTATTCCCACCCTGGGCCATCCGTACATTCCGATGACCCGGGTGCCCGAATCGTGGCAGCATTATTTCCCCACGTTCAAGGAATGGTGGATCACCGCCGCCACACTCGCCGGCGCTCTTTTGATCGTAACGATCCTGACGAGGCTTTTTCCCATTATTCCGGTGGCGGAAACCATCGAGGAAGCCGAAGTGGCAGAAGCAGAAAACCGGACCTCCTGACACTCTACACACGAATACTTATGAAGAAGATAAAAAATATCCGATACCCGGGCAAATACGGCCTTTTGTGGGTCATTGCCCTGTTTTGTACCGGCACAATCGCCTTTGCACAGTCGGGAAGCGACACCACCGATACCGGCATGGCCGAAGTCAGCATCGAACTGAAATACACGGAAGCCAATAACAAAACCAAAATACTGGAGGCTGCGGTAAAAACCAAGGTGGAAGGTTCGTGGCAAGGCGCAAACGGCGTGGCGGTGCAGTTTTATCGGAATGAAGCCGCGCCGGAGCAACTATTAGGTACGGTAACGTCTGATAATAATGGCGTTGCGCGAATGATTTTGCCGGAAGGGGAAGAAAAGAACGCAGGCCCGGAGTACACCTACATCGCCGCTATTAAAAATAACGAGCGCTTTGAAGATACCGAGGAGGAAATTACGGTGGCGGAGTCTGCTTTTGAGATGACACTTGTGGAAGAAGACTCGGTGCGGCAGGTTCATATTTCGCTGCAAACATCGGACGCTGATGGCCAGGAAATACCCGTCGGGGAAGTGGAAGTCAGCCTTTTTGTAAAAAGAATGTTCGGCCTGCTTCCGATTTCCGACGACCCGGAAACAACCGATGAAAACGGGGAAGTTATGGCGGAATTTCCGGCGGATTTGCCGGGTGATACCGCAGGCAACCTTGTTATCGTCGCCAGAATTGAAGACCACGAACGATTCGGCAACCTGGAATTCAGCAGAAAAATCAATTGGGGTATCCCGCTCGTGATTGATCCGGAAAAGGACAAACGACAGTTGTGGTCGTCGAGGGCCAATGCTCCTGTTTACCTGATCGTAATGGTCAACTCGATGCTTGTCGGCATTTGGGGAGTTATTTTATACATCGTATTTCAGACGTATAAAATAGTAAAACTCGGCCGGAGCAAAGCGGCGGCAGATACCGTATAGCAACAACATTCATTCACTTAAACTTTTTACGATCATGATCACTAAAAAATGCTTGCAGACAGGCTTTTTCATGGTGTTTGCCATGCTGATTGCCTCTGCTTTCGTCCCCAGGCAGGAAGGAGACCCCTGGGTGGTACCTGACAAGTACAAAAAGATGAAAAATCCGGTCAAATCGGATGCGGAATCGATCAGCGCCGGCAAAGCGCTTTACGTCAAACATTGCAAATCATGCCACGGCTCCAAGGGTTTGGGCGACGGCTCGAAAGCGGCACAACTAAAAACAAAATGCGGCGATTTTTCGACGGCTGATTTTCAATCGCAAAGCGACGGCTCCCTCTTTTACAAAACAAACGAAGGCCGCGACGACATGCCTTCTTTCAAAAAGAAAATTCCGGATGAAGAAGACGTTTGGAGTGTGGTCAACTATATCAGGACTTTGAAGAAATAAAGCCTTACCAGGCAGGATTTTATGTTTGTGCAAATTC
Source organism: Lewinellaceae bacterium (assembly GCA_016713985.1). Classification (GTDB taxonomy): domain Bacteria; phylum Bacteroidota; class Bacteroidia; order Chitinophagales; family Saprospiraceae; genus M3007. The sequence continues at coordinate 108,119 of JADJOD010000013.1, forward strand.
CCGGCGTCCTCCGCCGGGAATTTGTTTTTTTGAATCTGCAGGAGTTATTCCGCGCCGGCCTCCTCCACCCGCTCCAGTATCCGAAAGGTGTACGCCCATTCGTTTTTTGCATCCGGCTCGTGCCTTTCGCGCCAGGTTTCGCGCCATTCAGCCGGGTCGAGCGCCGGAAAAAACACGTCGCCCTCCGTTTCGAGGTCCACTTCCGTGAGGTATACCCGGTCCCACAAATCCATACTTTCGCGATAAATCTCCCCGCCGCCGATGATGAAGGCCTCCGCCTCGCCGTTGTCGAAGGCCATGCCCAGCGCCTCCTCGACGGAATGCGCCACCTGTACGCCGTCGGCCGTAAAAAAGGGGTCGCGGGTAATGACAATATTGGTGCGTTTGGGCAGGGGCCGGCCGATGCTCCGAAAACTGTTGCGGCCCATCAAAATGTGGTGATCGAGCGTGGTGCGTTTGAACCAGGCGAGGTCGGCCGGCAGATACCACGGGATCTGGTTGTTTTTGCCGATGACGTTGTTTTGGGCGGTGGCGACGATAGCGGAGACGAGCATGGTTTGTAGCAGTAGCAGTTGGCAGTGGCAGTAGGCAGTGGCAGTAGGCAGTGGCAGTGGCAGTAGGCGCTTAAATACTGTTCACTAATTCATTGATAATCAGTCGCATCTTGGGTTCGGCGGCTAAAGCGGTGGCGATCACGTCTTCCACGCTGGTTTCCCGAATGGCGGATAAGGGATAGGACACATTGGAGATCAGCGACAACATCATCACGGGTATGCCCATGTGCCGCGCTACCAGTACTTCCGGGATCGACGACATGCCCGTGCAGTCGCTGCCGAGATGCCGGAGCATTTGGTATTCGGCGGGGGTTTCGAGGTTCGGGCCCTGCATGGCCGAATAAACCCCTTCCGTCATACGAATACCCCTGTTTTTTGCGATGTCCAGTGCGCGGGAGCGCAAATCGCCGTCGTACGTGTGCAGCATATCCGGGAAACGGGGGCCCAGCCGTTCGTCGTTTTCGCCGCGCAGCGGGTGTTCGGGCAGCAGGTTGATGTGGTCCCGCACCACCACGAGATCGCCCGCGAGCAAATGCGGGTTGATCCCCCCGGAAACATTGGTGATAATGAGCCGTTCGATACCCAGGAACTTCAATACCCGCACCGGAAAAGTGACCTGTTGCATCGTCCAGCCTTCATAATAGTGGAACCGGCCCGCCATCACCACCACCGGGTGATGGCCGAGGTGGCCGAACACCAATTTTCCTTTATGGCTTTGCACGGTACTGCGGGCAAAGTGTGGAATGTCAGCGTACCCGATTTCCGCTTCGGTATTGACGTCGTCGGTCAGATTACCCAATCCGGTACCGAGGATGATGCCGGTGCGGGGCTGAAAATCCGTTTTTGTGCCAATGAACGCGACGGCTTCCTGAATTTGTTCGTAGAGTGACATAAGTTTGGGAACAAACATACACCCCCGAAATAAATGCTGGGAGAAAAACGACCAAAAAACCTTTCTTTGTCCTACTTTAGTGCGTTTTTTAGAAATATCACCTTCCAATACCTGCATGATGGAATTACAGAAAATCCACACCAAAATCCACGAATTGCGCTGAGAGCGCGTTATGCTTGATTTCGACCTGGCGGAATTGTACGATGTACCGACCAAGGCTTTAAACCAGGCAGTAAAGAGGAACTCCATTCGATTTCCCAGCGATTTTATGTTTCAATTGTCGGGGGAAGAGTGGAATCAATTGAAATCACAAATTGCGGTTTCAAACCGGTCACAAATTGTGACCAGTTCACAAAAACACCGGGAGAACAAAGCGCTTCCCTTCGCCTTCACCGAGCAGGGCGTTGCCATGCTTTCCGGTGTATTGCGCAGCAGCAAAGCCATTCAGGTCAACATCGCTATTATGCGCGCCTTTGTTGCATTGCGCCGTTATGCACTCACCTATGCTGAATTATCGGAAAAAATAGCCGCACTGGAAGCCAAATTCGGGCTTGAAATTGCCGATATTCACGAAGTGCTCCGGCAACTGGCTGAAGGCGGCGGCGAGTTGAAAAACTGGGACAATCGCTCCAGAATCGGGTTTAAAAGTGACAAAATCACCTCGTAATACCTTAAATTGCGTCGTTTTTACTGCCTTCCTGCAAATGATACCCGGAGATACAGCTATAAAATCCAAACCGGGCTGGTCGCTCGACAAAAGGGACCCGGCTTTTATCCAATCGCTTATGCCGGGCTGGGAATACCTGTATCACGAGTATTTTCACGTGCAAAGCGACGGCTGGCACCATATTCCTCCCGGAAAAATGCTTTTTGTCGGCAGCCACAACGGCGGCCTTTCCTCTCCCGACCTGGGTATGATTATGTACGACTGGTTCCGGCGTTTTGGCACCGACCGGCTCGTGTATGGCCTGATGCACCAAAAAATGTGGTCGGGTTTTCCATCCCTGGCCGAAAATGCCGAAAAAATGGGCGCGATTGCCGCGCACCCCAAAATTGCGGAAGAAGCGTTTGACAGGGGGGCGGGTTTGCTGGTTTTTCCGGGCGGCGGACAGGACGCATTTCGCCCCTTTTACCAATGGGATAAAATCAATCTTCAGGGCCGCAAGGGATTTATCAAATTAGCCATCAAACACGGCGTACCCATTGTGCCCTTCGTCTCGGCCGGAGCACATCACACCTTGCTGGTACTCGCCGATCTGTATCCTTTGCTGAACCAGATCCACAAAATGGGCGTGCCCTGGCCGTTCGGCATCGACCCGGAAGTATTCCCGGTTTATATCGGAGCACCCTGGGGTCTGGCGATCGGGCCCATTCCCAACAACCCTTTACCGGCGCAGATTTTTACCCGCATCTGCAAACCGATCCGGCTTTGCGACCCGGAAGAGGTACACCTGGCTTCCAACCGCCTGTTTGTTCAGGAGGCGTATGACCTGATCCAGAAATCCATGCAGGAACAATTAGATGCGTTAATAGAAACGACGCCGTACAAGAATCGCTGAGAAACTGCCGTTTAGCAGAATTACAACCGTTTACCTCTGCCCCTGCACGGTTTTACCAAAGGTTTTTTGGAGAAAAACTTTTTTTTAAGGTTTAAGAAATTTAAATTTGGCCGATAAAACGTAAAAAACATGAGCGCTCCTTCCATTCCGAACCCGATGAACATCAATACCAACATGAACGGTACGATCAATACCAACATGAATGGCACGATGAATACGAACATGAACATGAATGGTACGATGAATACCAACATGAAAATGATCGGCGACCCCAACCAACCCTTAGCCACTTTATTGATCGGAGACCCCAACCGGCCCCTTTCAACCGACATGAAAATGGAAATGCTGAATCTGCCGCGATTCACACTCCAGGACATCAAGGACATCATGAAGACGCGGATGCGTATGCCCAATTACTCGCAGGTCTGTTTTAAACTGTTTGGGCAGGAGGTATTCAGCATTTGCACCAGCGGCGAGCGACAGATTATTTCAGAACCCTACGTACCCAATGCCTACGAGCGTTGTGAGGTGCAATGCTGCGAACCCGATACCCGGCCTTTCCCTGAAAAACCGGGCGCCAACGTTAGTGTTGCCGCTGCGGAAACACCCGCGACCAGGACCGAGCGCAAAAAATGATTTTCCACCAACCTAATTTGCCTGATTATGATCACCGTAACGGCAGCCGCTTTTCACGAAAAAGTGCACCTCGAAGCAGACGAGATCATATTAAATGGTCCGCCGACTTTTCTGACGGGTAATATCACGATCGGCAACAAAGCCGACGAGGTTCTTTTTATCAACGAAGTCCCGCTTACCAAATCCAAACAAAGCAAGGGACAACCCGCCGTCTCCATGCCGGAGACCTTCAAATTCAATACCTCCCTCAACCCCGGTGAAGAACGGATACACTCCGCCTGGCACCAGATGCACCCCCAGACGGCGCCCGGCACCTATGAGGGCATTATTCACGTCGGAGGTCAGCAGAAAAAACTGAAAATGGTGGTGCACGAAAATGTCGAAATCGACATTCAGCCGCTCACGATCTATTTTCAGGGTGTGGTACCCGGCAAATCATATAGCAAGGAACTCTTATTCACCAATAAAGGCAACGTGCCGGTCACGGTACCCGATATCAAACACAATACGATCCTTGACTTTGACTATATCTGCAGGGCTTTTTCCATCGCCATCAGGAGCAAAGGCAATGAAGGATTTGTTGCCACCATGGACGAGGTCACCCGGAATATCCACAAGGAAATGGCCGACTGGGCTGTGGTCAAATTAGACGAAAGCGGGCAAATTGTGGAGCCCGGCAAAGCCATTGCCCTGCATTTTACCCTGACTCTGCCCAAAAACGTGGACCCGAAGCGGGATTATTTCGGAGACGTCCGCCTGTGGGACAAGGTGTTGTGTTATATGATCAAGTCGCAGTGAACCGAGGGCAAAAACGACTAAAAAACCTTCATTTTACACGTAAAGAGCGCTATTTTCTTCTCTTTTCTCAAAAAAACACATAAAATGAACAACAACCTGGATGTACAAGCCATTACAAAAGGGCTGCAACAATTAGCCGATATTTCCATCGCCTCCCTCAAGTCCTCGCTGGAAAACAGCATGCGGAACATGGACGAGGTGAACACCATAGTGGGCAATATGGGCCTCGGCTCCGCCACATCAAAAAAAGCCAAACAAGACGACTGCGGATGTTGCCCGCCTAAGGAAGAATGTCCGCCCAATTGCCTGATACACATATCGAGACATGCCTACGAAGGCGAACGAATCATTGTGCCGTTTATGGTGAAAAACAAATGCAATACCCCCAAACACTACCGGGTGGGTGTGCGGGAATTAAAAGCGGACAATGGAAATGCAGCGCCTTCGCAACCCTTGCTCAACAAAACCGAAGTGACTCTCGACCCAGGCGGCAGCGAAATGGTGCTCATGGGTATCGATCTGAGCAACTTCTCCACAGGCCATACCTACAGCACGGAAATCGTGATCCGGGAAAAGGATATCAACCAAAACATCTGCTTTCGATTGTATGTCGACGGTTATTCCAATGTCCCGGTAGCGGAGCCCCTCGACGAGAACAAATACAGGGTCCACTGGCAGGGATGGCAGAGCCATTTTTACTGCGAACCGGTAAAAGCGGCCAGCCGGCAGTAAAAAATCCGTCCACCCAATTTACAAACAATCGAATGGATCCAGATGGACAATAACCAGCAAACCACTATTGCGCAGGATATCGAGCAGCTCATCAAAAAAGCCTCTGCAGCTAATACGGAGATCATCTCCGAAACCGCCAGATTTTTACAGCAACTGAGTACGTCCAAATTGTCGGGTGAAAATGTGGCTTCTTTACAAAAACAACTTTTCAGCGACGCCGTCAATCTTTTTGTCAAACTCAATATCCAGCACACTGCCAACCTGATCGATATGGGTGTCGCCATCAGCAAACACCTGAATCAACAATTTGACAAACAAACCAATACCCCGCCCGTTCAACAGGAACCCCAATACGACACCGACAAACCCGCTTTTGAACTCAACGCCACCTGTCAGGCCGGCGGCACCGCGACGGCCGAGTTTTTATTAAACAGCGACAAAAAGGATCCGGTGCTTTGCCATTTGATGCAGACAAGTTTTGCTCTTGAGGGCGATCCTTCCGTGCAAAACGAATTTGAAACGACATTTTTGCCCCAGTCGTTCCAGTTGCTGTTCGGAAAACCCCAACGTGTGGAAATTAAAATAAAACTTCCTGCCGCCACCCGTGCGGGGGTTTACAGGAGCCATATCCGGGTCCACGGATTTGAACACACCTTTTTTGACCTGCTGCTGAACGTTACTCCGCAACAAAAGACTGTTCCCAAGGCGCCGGCAAGCAAATCCGCCGGGAAACCGGCCACAACCACGCCCCAAAAAAAGAGCCCTCCGGCGGGGCAAAAAGCAAAAAAGAAATAAAACGCTTCGTCAAAACGGCGTCTTGGACAGCAGTACTGTTTCCGGTATTTTTTCGAGCAAATAGGCGTTTGCCGGCTTTTGCTGCTCCAGCGGCATGATGGGCCGGGGAGCGCCGTTTTCACGCCAGTCCAGTTCAAATTCGCGCCACAATTTCCGGAGGTGTTTGTTCAAGGGACCTTCGGCAAGCAAGGTAATGGTGAGCCGGTAAATGTTCAGCAGGTCATAAAAAGGCGCTTTCACGTATAACTTGTTCATTACCACGGCGTAATCCAAGGTGATCGCGCCCGCCATGATCTGTTTCAGCGTAAGGGAATCCGTGCTGAAACTGATTTCATCACCGGCGCGCGCCTTTTTAATGTCGACCACCAGTTCGCCCTGCCTTTTTTGGCTGCTTTTCAGAGACAGCCGGTACCCGTCCAGTTCAATCACCGCACGTTTGTTCAAAGTCGCGTTTTTCAACAAATCAAAAGCATAGGTATTGTCATACCGCAAAATTTCCACCATCCGGTGGATCATACCGATAAGTTTGTCGCGTTGATCCTGTTTCTTTGGCATAAACAGTGTGTTCGTTTTATGCTGATCCTTTAATGCACGTGTTCCGCATAAAAAAAGCCGTTTTTACAGGCACTTTTTCTTTGATCAAAAAACTGAATGGCATTGGCATGGCCGCTCAGTTCCTTGATAAAGGTGTATTGTTTTTTTTCACTGTCGGGCACGATCATTTCCGTGTGTGTCTGCACGATCATTTTTAATGCCACATAATCCGTTTCGTCGGCCGCTTTTACCGATACGCTGACCGGCGCCAGAATACTTCTGTCGCCGAATACGGAGGCCATGGCGCCCGGCAGCACCGGCGGCATCTCTTCTTTTTTACTCCAAACAAATTGAATATCAACACCTTCTCCCAAAAAAACCTTTTTCATTTTGTGTTCGCAATAAACAAACAATATCGGGGAACCGATCTTGTTGAACGCGTTGTCATTGCCGCGGTGAAACACATACGTCCACACCCGCCCTTCCTTGTCCTTCGCATTGAGCACAAACCAGGACCAGCCGATATTCCCCCAGTTGAACCTGCCGAAATTCCGGTCGTGATAGCAAAACCAACTTTCATCCACCTCGATCAACCGCAGGCCCAGGCGAATTTTTCCCCTCATTTTAAATCCCGGCACCACACCCCAGCCGATAAACCCGTTGCCGTAGGGGGCCAGTTCGGGGACGTATATGGGTGTGGCAAAGGGCTGGCCTTGCAGGTTAAAGGAGGTGTGGCTTTGCGGGTTAGCAACCGACAGGCGGGTGTTATCGTCGCAGATCGAGAATAAAATGTCGTCGGTTTCAAAACGCAGGGGCTGAACGACTAAGTTTTCCTTGTTCCAGTCCATATTTCTGGCAAACCCGTAGGTTTCCATCTCGGAAAGGTCGGAAAGCCGGTGGCGAACGAATCCTTTGGGCACCGTCAGGAAAAAGGTATCCGTCACATAACCCGTACCCGGCCTGCCGTTGAAACACAAATTATAAAGCAGCCGGATGTTCGAGACGGGATCGTACAGGATATAGTGGTACCAGTCCTTCCAGTCTTCCGGGCAATGCGGATCGACGATCGGGATTTTAAACTCTTCCAGCAGGTAAAGGATTTGCCTGTCGACGGTCATCTTTGGAGCGAGCCTTTTTCGTTTAACACGTTTTTTACCTTTTTCTTCGTTGCGCCCGGTTTTCGTTTTTTATTTTCCGGGAATTTGCCGGCAAAGTTGTTCCACGATGGCTTTTTGCCTCGGCGAGATTTGCATCAGGCCGAGCAGCAGGTACAAAAGCCACTTGTCGGGTTCCATGCCGATCCGGTTAATCACATCTTCATAGTGTTGATCCTGAGGAAATTGCAACCCGGAGGAGGATTGCGCCGTCGATTCCACGTCGTGGTCGGCCAGGTTCATCAGCCATTCTTCCCAGTTATGGATCATCCGGACCGATTTTTTCTTCCTGGCGGTAACGGCCTGGAGCCCCGCCGAAATGCTGAGCCCCAACAACACCCAATGCACAAATTGTGCTGCGCTGAACACCAGCACGGCGTTTTTAAAAAAACGGGTTTTGGTGAGTTGCTCCGCCAGAACACGATATTCTTCTTCTTCCATGGCCTGAAGGCCTCTTTCACAAACCGAAAGGGCCAGTTCCGCCACGAGCCACTTGGATGGCAACACTTCCAGGCTGGCGAGCATCGACAGCAGTTTGGCCGTTTGTTCCGTGCGGTTGATGGTATTGATCGAATGATCCGGCGCCGCCGAGTTGTTGTCCGGGATCGTGATGTTGACCAGGTGTTCTTCAATCGAGCCCGGAGTATCCTGCGGATCGGCGATCAAAACCTGAACCTTTACCGCACAATGCTGAATGGAGGAAAAATGCAGGGTGCCGCTCAAATTCTGCGCGGGTTCTGCGTCCGCCGGCATCGGGACGGTGAGGGTAAAGTGCGAGATACTGTTTGGCGACACGTACAAATAGGCCGGGCTGGCTTTGTAAACAGCCGTCAGGATCGCTCCCTCTTCCGTAACCCAGTCTTCCAGGCGGGGTTGCAACACAGCCGGGGCAACAAAATTGCTTTTCAGGGCAATCCGCAATACCAGCATCCCGCCTTTATTCAGCGTAAACCGCAGGTGTTGTCCGTTGTCTTCTATTTTGGAGAAGTAAATCATTTGATTCGTTTGAGTATTTCCGGTGTCAGGGTTTGATCACAAAACACGCCCGGCATGAATCCGGATGTATCGCAGCGCTCAGCAGGACACGTATAAATTACACATTACGCGCCACCACGTAGTAAACCAGTTCCCTGATCAGTCGTTTGTCCACCGTTTCACAGGCCCATTTTTCAGCCGGCATAACGGGAGTTTTTTCCTGCAGGAAGTTCAGTTCTTCCAGCAAGGAAAGGGCTTTGGCGGCAAAACGTTCGGCCAAAACGCTCCCGTACCGGATACTGCCGTTGACGTGCATTTGTTCGAGGATAAAGTCGACTTCCTTTTTCTTTTTTTCACTTCTGGGTTTACAAATGATCTCTTTGATCACCGGTATATGTTCGCCGGCGTGACAGAGGACGTGGTTCAGCATGATCGTACGTTTGCCTTCGTAAATATCGCCGGCGATTTCCTTTCCGTATTTTTCCATTTTACCGACGAGGTTCAGCAGGTCGTCCTGGACTTGAAAAGCGATACCCAGCACCATACCGAATTCGGTCAGTTTTGCCAGGTTTTCGAGGATATCTTCTTCTTTCCAGGCGGGTGTGCCCACGATATAGCCAATGCGCAAAGGAGCGATAAAGTATACCAGCAGGTTTTTTTCGTACACATCCGGTAATAATCTTCGTCGCCGAGGTCGAAGGTATTGTTGGCTACCCAGTCGAGTTCCATACTCTGGCCTTCCACACTTTGCCGCGCCATGTTTTCAATTTCGTGCATAACGTGCATGGCTTTGGAGACGCCGACGGAGTTCAGATTTTCCAGTAAAAAACTCAGGGCCAGCAGGTAGGTCGCGTCTCCCGTATTCACGGCCCTGGGGATGCCGATCATTTCGTGCAGGGTATCTTTTCCGCGCCGCGATTCGCTGCCATCCTCCACGTCGTCGTGGATCAAAAACGCGTTGTGGTACATTTCCAGGGCAGCGGCGGAGTACAGGGCCTGCTGCGCCATGCCACCCGAAGCCCTTGCGGCGGCGATGCATATAGCCGGCCGCAGCGTTTTTCCCTTTTCGGAACGGGTAGTCGCAGAGCAGGTCGTACAAAGGCTGGTAAGCGCCTTTTACCGCCCTTTTTTGCCGGATCAATTCCTCAATCTGGTGGGAGACCGCATTGCGCGTATAATCCAGCGCCTCATTTATGACAGCTTCGTTATACATAACATTTACAGCTTGGAAATGATACTGAGACCGATACCCGGCAGAATTTCTTTCCAGTAAAAATCACTGAAACCGGCATCTAAGTAAACGGATTTTAAATCCTCCCTGCTGTACAGGCGGTTAAAATACGGATTTGCCGCTTTGGCAAAGTTAATACTTGCGCTGTTGGCCGTGTTTGGAAAAGGCTCCGTCAAAACCACGTAACCCTGATCGTACAGCGCCCGGTGCATGTTGCCGGCCACTGCCGCCAAGTCTTCAAAATAACTGCAACTCAGCTGGCAGTGCACTACGTCGAATTTTTTCCCGAGCCACGCGGGTAAATTGGCGGCGTCGGCCTGAAAAAAAGCCATGTTCGTTCGCCCATGGTCTTTGCCATTGTGGCATGCCAGGCGGATCATTTCGGAAGACAGATCGACGGCTACCACTTCGCTGTCGGCGGCCATCATGCTGAAAGCGATGGCTTCGTAGCCGGGCCCGCAGGCGCAATCCATTACCCTGCTTCCGGGTTTCAGGAAGTTCGATATTAACTCAAAGCTGTGTTTTGTGACAAACGACTTGAATATATGGACGGCCATTTCATACTCCGCAGCGGCATAATCGAAATATTTCACCCGTTCATAGTCCGGAGGTAACTGCCTCATTTTGTGCAGCTTAATGCCTTTTTCCGAAAAACTTCGCCCGCCCCTGGGTTGTATGCCCGGAGGCTCATTTCCCCACACCGCCAGTTCCATTTGTCCCTTTTCGATCAATACATCGGCGGGGTGGAGCACCTGTTCCGCCCATTGCTGAATCTGGCCTGTGAACAGCGGCCCCCAAATATCCCGGTGTTTGTCGAACTCGAATTTCATACGCCGTTCGGGTTGTTTTATTACCGGGGATGAAGATAAGAAAGGTCGGGAAAGGATGGGATATCAACGGGTGTATAATATTTCGAGGCAATGCCGGGAAAAGGCGCCAACAGCGGGCTTACTGGTCGGTTGTTCATTTTCTCAGCCAAAGCGCGCCCAACGAATGAATCAGGCCGGAAAAGTCGTAATCCTGCCGGTTGTCATAAAAATTCAGGGTTGGAAGTTTATCAAACCGGTTGCCCGAAATGGCGGTTGACTCCAACCCTGATTGCAACACAACGGGCCCCATCTGACTGTTAACCAGGTAGTTGGAAAATGTTATATCCGGTAAGTTTTTTGACAAAACGGGGAGCCTGCGTGGGGACAACCCAACCGCCCTGACATGATCAAACCGGAGCATGCCCAGGGAGCGGATATTGTTACCTCCCGGATTAAAGTGGTTAAGCGCATTTTGCCCCAAACAAACCGAGGCGATCAGAAAAAACGCAGCAGATAAAAACACTTCTTTCATAACCTTGAAGTTGAGCAAGCTTTGAAAAGTGTATCACTTCTTTATGCAAAGAAAACCTTATTCGGGCATGAAAGCAAATCGCTATCCAATCGCTTGTCCTGTCCCCAGCTCTTCTCCCAACGCGCATTTTCGCCCTGTTGGAGCCCACACGGCAACACGTTGAAAAGCGCTATCCGCACGTTTTCAGGCGGAAAAAGTGTGGGGAAGCACACTTTCAACGGAGTGATCAATCCCAGGCAGGGTCTTACACATACCCGGGATTTGCTCCGGGCATTCTTTTCTGTAGAAATCAGTACGTCCCGGCCCAAATAACTATTGATCAGACCTCCAAATCAGCAAAAAATATCCGTCTCCCCGTGTCCAAACAACATTGTACGCAAATAAAAAACGACCTGCAAAGAGAAACCTCTGCAAGTCGTTGACAATCAATGTGATCCCGATGGGACTCGAACCCATGACTCCTTGATTAAAAGTCAAGTGCTCTACCGACTGAGCTACGGGATCGGACCGTTTTTTGTTTTTGGGGCGGGCTTTAAAAAGCGGGTGCAAAGATACGCCGACCTGCTCCGAATTTCCAACCCCCGCCCGATTTTTTTCCAATAATTATTTGGAATTCACTACCCAAAAGTATACTTTGGGAAAATTAGTTTCGCTGGAACGTACCTTTGTGGCACTTTCCCCCGAAAACCCACGTTTCACCCCTCACTTCAACCATACAATATTACGACAATGGAAAGCATACGACAAAAACAAATTGGTGAACTGCTCCGGCGTTATTTCGGAATGCTGCTCACCGAAGAAGGCAGTAATATCTACGGCCGCGACAAACTCGTGACCGTCACGGAAGTGAAAATGACCCCCGATCTGCTCATCGCCAAAATTTATATCAGCGTATACGGCACGGAAAACAAACAGGAGGTGATTCTCGAACTGGAAGACAACTACCCCCGCCTGCGGCAGGCGCTCGCCTCCAAGGCCGGCAAACACATGCGCCGCGTACCCGAACTCGAATTTTTCCTCGACGACACCATCGATGAAATGTACCGCGTGGATGCCCTGCTCAACAAGGTCTCGGAAGAAGATAAAAATCTCGGCAAATGAGGTTGGTTATTGGTAACCACGTATGAAAATCGGCTTGTTTTTCGGCTCTTTCAACCCCGTACACATCGGTCATCTGATCATCGCCAACTTCATGGCGACGCAGACCGACCTGGAGAAGGTGTGGCTGGTTGTTAGTCCGCACAACCCGCTGAAACCGAAAAAAACACTGGCCAGAGACCATGACCGGCTGCACTTGGTGCGCATAGGCATCGGCGACAACCCAAAAATTCAGGCTTCCAGCGTCGAATTCGACCTGCCCAAACCCTCATATACCATTGATACGCTGGCATTTCTAAAGGAAAAACACCCGGAACACGAATTCGCTCTCATCATGGGCGGCGATAACTTAGCCTCGCTGCACCTCTGGAAGAATTACGAGATGTTGCTCGCCGGGTACGATATTTATGTATACAAACGCCCCGCATTCGATGCCGGCGACCTGGCCTCGCACCCGCGTGTGCGCATCTGCGAGGCGCCCCTGCTCGATATCTCGGCCACGTATATCCGGGACTGTATCCGCAACGGGAAGTCGGTGCGTTATTTGGTGCCCGATGCCGTCTGGGAATACCTCGAATCGGGGAATTTGTACCGTTGACGCCCGCCCCTGCGGGCAGGCAATCAGTATGCGATAAAGTAGTAGTTCTTTTTCCCGTAGTAATGCGCGCAAAACGTTTCCCTGCTCATTGGTGCGCCCTCGTGCAGAAAACGGTCCATCAGGGACACCCGGAGCCCGCATTGCGCGAGCAGGTCGTACACCTGTTCGGGTGTGGCGCCGTATAATTCGGAGGCGCCGAGGCCGTGTTCGAAGATCACGACCGGTTTGCACCGGGTGAGTGTTTGAACGGCGCCGCGCAACACCAGAAGTTCGCCCCCCTCCACGTCAATTTTTACCAGGTCGATGTGTACGTCGGGCGGCAACAGTTCGTCGAGCCGCTCCGTTTTTACGGTGATCTGGGTATCCTGTTCGTTCGGATGGTCGTAGTCGCGTTTCAGCAGGCCGCTGTAGGAGGGGTTACTCACCACATAGTTAAAACTTGAAGCGCCCGTTTTATCGGACAAGGCGATGTCGAACAGCCGGCAATTGGTTTTATCCGCATATTTTTCTACCAGCCCCCGGTAAAGGTCCGGTATCGGTTCGAAACCGAAATGGGTGCCCTGAGGCGCATTTTTGAGGAACAAATCCAGAATTTCTCCCTTGTGGCAACCCACGTCGATGCAATTGCTCTGCGGTTTGCAGACTTTTTGCACCACCCGCTGCGTTTGCCGGTCGTACCTTTGATTTTGGGTAAATGCGATGGGAAGAGACTTCAGGAATCGCTTGATTGCCGCTTTCAAACTTTCTGCCTTTTTGAATTCGCCGCAATATTAGGCATAAGTGCCGCTTTTGTCCGCATTCCTGTGGAGATTTCAGGCAACCTTGCCCGGCAGAGCTGCATCATGGCACTGTTACCCACGTCCAGATATATTCAGAACGGCCAACCAGTCAAACATTATGCGTCTGCTCTATTCGATTGTTATTCTTTTTGTTACACTTTCAAACCTGTCCGCACAAACCGATTCTTCCGGGTTTCCGCCCCTTAAAATCGGGGAATGGCGCCAGCACCTGCCCTGGCAGCGCTCCACCTATGTAACACAAAGCGACACCAAGGTGTATTTTTCTTCGGAGTGGGCGGTGGTGGAAATCGACAAAGCGGATCGCTCGCAACGTTTTTTGACCAAAGTGGAAGGTCTGAGCGACGTGGGTATTCGCCTGATCCGTTACAACCGGGAAGCCGGGGCGCTGATCGTGGCTTACACCAACAGCAACCTCGACATTTATTACCCGGCCGACGGTGCGGTGGTGAATCTTCCCTTTATCAAAAAAAATATCAATATCGTCGGCGACAAACAGGTGAACGACGTGGCGTTTGAGGGCAAGTTCGCCTACCTCGCCAGCGCATTCGGCGTGCTGAAACTCAACCTGGAGCGCAAGGAAGTGGAGTACACCGTTTTTACGGATGTTGTGGTGAAATCATTCGCTGTTTACAACGGCAATTTGTACGCCGGCACCGAAGAAGGCCTGTTCCGGATCGCTTCGGACGACGTGAACCCGGAGGATTTCAGCCGCTGGCAAATGCTCGGCGCTGCGGACGGTTTTCCGGCAGGTGTATCCGTAAATGCCCTGAATGTCTGGAACAACCAGTTGTATCTCGGCATCGGGAAAACCCTGTACAGCTACGATGGCTCCGGCGTTTCCACGATTGCCACCAACCCCACCCGCGACGTATTTTACCTCAGCAGCGAAGGCCCGGGGCTGATGATCGGGTGGAAACAGAATATCGGCACGGTGGAATACATGGAGCCTTCGGGCGCCCGGTACGAAATTCAGGGCCCCTGCGGCGCGGAGGTTCCTTTATACGGCATCGAAGACGGCAGTAAAAAATTCTGGATCGCCGACGGCAACGATCAATACCGGTATTACGACCACAACACGGGCGTGTGCGAGCGGTTTTCATATAATTCACCTTATTTCGAACACTCCACGGAGATTGCCGTGGCCAATGACAAGGTATACGTGGCTACACCCGGCGCTTTGTCCGACCTGAGCCCGCTGTACCGCGATTTTGGCATTTACATTTTTGAAAACGGACAATGGGGCCGCTTTTACGGAGGTTCCAACCCCGAATTGGCGGACGAAGACGGCTACGCCGCACTTTGGCGCGTGGCGCCACACCCCTCGGAAGACAAGTTTTACGCCGGCAGTTTTGTCGGTGGCGTGGTAGAAGCCACCGCGCCCGGGGCGCCTACCGTCCGGTATACCCAGAATAATTCCATTCTGCAAGGCGCGGGTTCGGCAGGTTCGAACCGCACGGCAATCGGCGGACTTGCTTTCGATTCGGATAACAACCTGTGGATCTGCAACTACGGTGCGGGCTCGCCCATCGCCGTGTTAAAAGCCGACGGCACCCTGCGCAACTTTTCGGCGGCGCCGGCCAACAACCTGTTGCAAGTCGTTGTGGATCAAAGCGGTTACAAGTGGTTTGTCATCGGTTTTAACGGCGGCGTACTGGTGTACGACAGCGGCGACGACCTCGACAACCCCGCCGACGACCGATACCGGATCATTAATTCCGGCAACAGCGCGTTGCCGACCAACAGCGTAACCACCATTGCGGTCGATCTGGAAGGTGATGTCTGGGTAGGCACACAACAGGGAGCGGTCAGCTTTGAATGCGGCAGCAACGTATTCGACGCCAGCAGCTGCACGGGCCGGAGAAGGATCGTAAACGTGGAAGGATTTAACGCCTACCTGCTCGAAACAGAAGAAGTGCGGGCTATCGCAGTCGACGGCGCCAATCGCAAGTGGTTCGGCACCACCAACGGCGTTTTTGTGCAGTCGCCCGATGCCCTGACCCAGGAAGCGCGTTTTACGTCTACCAACAGCCCCTTGTTCGACGATGCCATCACCGATATCGCCATCAACCAAAAAAGCGGCGAGGTTTGGATCGGCACGGAAAAAGGCCTCATTTCGCTGCGGGCGGAAGCCACAGAAGGTGGTCGTATCAACAGCCTCATGCCATATGCGTATCCGAACCCTGTGCGCCCGGATTACGACGGCCCCATTGCAATCTACGGGCTTGCCCGCGATGCCAATGTAAAAATCACCGATGTGGGGGGCAACCTCGTATATGAAGGCAAGGCATTGGGCGGTCAGGCCGTTTGGAACGGCCGCGATTACCTGGGCAGACGGGTGGCTTCGGGGGTCTACATGATATTCGCCACCAGTTCGGCGTCCTTTGAGTCGCCCGATGCAATTATCACTAAAGTTGTGATTTTAAATTGATTATGAATTGTTTATAAAAAATACATTTAACACTGCTTATGCCTGTGGGCAGGCCAATGTTAAAATCCGAATTATAATTCACCCCGAAAGCAATAATGGACCCGTACCCGCTGTTTTATACGCGATTTTTCAAACAAAATTCTAAATCAAAACGGCTATAGAAGCCTATGGAAGAAACTTACACATACAACCAACTGGTCAAATTTCTGTACCACGAAATGCCGGCGGAAGAAGCTATGGAGATGGCGCAATACCTCGATGAAGACCCCGAAACACGCGCCATGTTCGACAGCCTCCTGCTCGCAAAAATTCAACTCCCGAAAGCCCGCTTCCACCCGTCGCAGAATGCCCTGAACAACATTTTGCGATACAGCACAAAAACGGCTTTAGAAGCATCGCTTTAACAACGTGTGCTTCCAACTTTGAAGGCAAACCCTCGTCGTCACCACCGGCGGGGGTTTTGTTTATCTAAAAATCCGGTACTTCGGTCTGCTTTTCAGCCCACACCGTAAGCAAAAACAAACAGACGTTGTTACTTTGCCGAACAAAACCTCCCCCACTGCCACTGCCACTGCCACCGTTACTGTCACTGCGTTACTGCTGCCACTGCCACCGTTACTGCCACTGCCTCCATGCTCACTGCCACACATCTTACCAAACAATACCATTCTGCCAACGGCCATGCCCTCACGGTGCTGGACGACGTCAGTTTTGAACTCGCCGCAGGCGATACCTTTGCCATTGTAGGCCCTTCCGGTTCGGGCAAAACCACCCTGCTCGGCCTGTGCGCCGGCCTCGACCGCGCTACCAGCGGTTCCGTTTCGCTGAACAATATTCCACTCGACGACTTGTCGGAAGACCAACGCGCCGAAGTTCGCAATCGCTACGTGGGTTTTGTTTTTCAGAATTTTCAACTTATTCCGACACTCACGGCGCTGGAAAACGTGATGGTGCCGCTGGAACTGCGCAACGACTCCCAGGCCGAGTCAATTGCCCGCCAATGGCTCGAAAAAGTCGGCCTCGGCGACCGCCTCGACCACTACCCTGCCCAACTTTCGGGCGGTGAACAACAACGGGTGTGTATCGCCCGGGCTTTTTCCAATACGCCGAAAATCCTTTTTGCCGACGAGCCCACCGGCAACCTCGATGCCGACAATGCCGCAGGTATCGTTGATCTGATCTTCGATTTGAACCGGACGGCGGGCACAACCCTGGTGCTGGTTACCCACGACCCGGAATTGGCCAAACGCACGGGGCGGGTGTTGCGGCTCAAAGGTGGAAAAACGGAGCTGCAGTAGCACAGGAGATGTACCCTAAGTCTTTTTTCCCGCAGATGCCTCAGGTTTTTGCAGATTACTTTTCCAAGCGCAGTCGAAATAAAAATCGGCGTTGATCTGTGAAATCTGCGGGAGACCCAATCATTGTCGCGGGTAAATTTTGTGCGGGAACGAACAAAACGCCCTCAAAAGGAATTCGGCAGTTAAAGCAGCCGGTATATACCTTCGCCGTGTGAACCGCGAATTTATCCTGAACATCCTGCTCTTAGTCTTTATCAATCTGCTGATAAAGCCCGCATTTATTTTCGGCATCGATCTTACGGTGCAAAACCGCATCGGGGCGGATTACGGGTTGTATTTCGCCTTGCTCAATCTCACCTATATTTTCCAGATACTCAACGATTTCGGGGTTCAGAGTTTTAACAACCGCTACATCAGCCGGCACCCGCAACTGTTGCCCAAATATTTCCCCAATTTACTGGCAATCAAGGGATTGCTGAGTATTTTTTATATTGTTTTATCGCTGCTTGTGGCCTGGACCGCCTTGGGTTACGGCCTCCGGGAATTGCCGCTGCTGCTCATTCTGCTGTTCAATTCCGTGCTGGCGCAACTGATCCTGTTCCTGCGTTCCAATATCTCCGGGCTCGGTCATTATCGCTTAGACAGTTACCTTTCTTCACTCGACAAATTGCTGATGCTGGTCACTTGCGGCGTTTTGTTGTTTGCTCCGCCGCTGCCCGGCATCCCGTTCACCATCGAAACCTTTGCGCTGGCACAAAGCCTGGCACTTATGCTGACGGCGCTGATCGTATTCCGGTTGTTGCAGCAAAAAGTGGATTTTCAGGTACGGCCCAGCTGGATAAAAAACCCGCGGGCAGGGCGCCCGGTTGTGTTGCTCCTGCTGCGAAAAAGTTTCCCTTATGCGCTGGCCATACTGCTCATGTTCGGCTATACCCGCCTTGACGGGGTGCTGCTCGAACGGCTTCTGCCCGACGGAAAAGTGCACGCGGAGGTATACGCGGGCGCATACCGGCTCCTGGATGCCTGCAATATGTTGGGATTTATGTTTGCTTCCCTGTTGTTGCCCATGTTTTCGAAGCTGATGAAAGGCCCCGATTATAAGGCAATCCGGTCGCTGCTTTCGCTGAGTTTCAACCTGTTATGGGCGGGTAGTGTGACACTCGCCGCAGCCGTGTATTTTGCGCGGGAAGACCTGCTGCACCTGATGATGCCGGGTCGGGCTTCTGCCTACCGCTGGGAAACGCTGGGCATTTTGATCTGGGCTTTTGTGCCGGTGGGTATGATCAATATTTTCGCCACCCTGCTCACGGCCCGCGACCGGCTGATGGAAATGAGCCGTTATTTTATATTCGTGCTGGTGCTGAACGTGGCGCTCAACCTGGTATTGATACCCTGGCAGCAGGCTTTGGGGGCGGCCGTGGCTACGGTGATCACCCAATCGGCTGCAGCGGGGAGTATGATGTGGCTTTGCCACCGGCATTTTCAACTGCGGCCGGGTTGGAAGTGGTTGCTGCGGGTACTGGGATTCACGGGCTTTGTTTTGGTATCCAATGAATTGATATTCAAAACACTGCCGTTCAGTTGGGTATTTCAGTTCGGCCTGGCGCTGGTGGCCGGGATGGTGGGAACGTTTTTGTTCGGGATGTTGCGGTTCAAACAGGTGCGGGCATTTTTGGGAAAACCCTGAATGCCCGCACCTGTTGCTTTGTTGACGTTACACGTCTATCCGCGCATACTTCGCATTTGCTTCAATAAACGCCCGGCGTGGCTGCACGTCGTCGCCCATAAGCATAGCAAACATCCGGTCGGCCTCCACGGCGTCGTCGATGGTGGCGAGTTTCAGGATACGTGTAGTGGGATCCATCGTGGTTTCCCAGAGTTGTTCGGCGTTCATTTCGCCGAGACCTTTGTAGCGCTGCACCTTTACGGAATCGTCGTCTTCGCGGCCGCCGGAAAATTCGAGTTGGGCTTCTTTGCGTTGTTTGTCGTTCCAGCAGTAGCGCTGGTTTTTGCCTTTTTTCACCAGATAAAGCGGCGGTTGGGCGATGTATACGTGGCCTTTTTCGATCAGTTCGCGCATGTAGCGGAAGAAAAAGGTGAGGATAAGTGTGGTGATGTGGCTGCCGTCGATATCGGCGTCGCACATGATCACGATTTTGTGGTAGCGCAATTTTTCGGTGACTAATATCCGGTGGCCCTCTTCATTTTCACCCACGGAGACGCCGAGCGCCGTGAACATGTTTTTGATCTCCTCGTTTTCGTAAATTTTGTGTTCGAGGGCTTTTTCCACGTTCAGGATTTTACCACGCAGCGGCAGAATGGCCTGGATATGGCGGTCGCGCCCCTGTTTGGCGGTACCACCTGCGGAGTCGCCTTCGACGAGGAAAATTTCGCTTTCCTGGGGGCTTCTGCTGGCGCAATCGGCCAGTTTGCCGGGTAATCCGCCGCCGGTGAGTGCGCCTTTGCGCTGCACCATTTCACGCGCTTTACGCGCAGCGTTGCGGGCAGTGGCGGCCAATACCACCTTTTCGATGATCCGCCTGGAGGGGTTGGGGTTTTCTTCGAGAAAGGTTTTGAGTGCGTCGCCCACGCTGCGGCTTACGATGCCGAGCACTTCGGAGTTGCCGAGTTCGCCTTTTGTTTGCCCCTTAAACTGCGGTTCGGGCACTTTTACGGAAACGATGGCGGTGAGGCCTTCCATAAAGTCTTCGCCGCTGATGGTGAAGTTGAGTTTTTTGAAAAAACCGTTGTCGTCGCCGTACTTTTTGAATTCACGCGTCAGTGCCCGGCGGAATCCGCTGACGTGGGTGCCGCCGTCGCGTGTGCTGATGTTGTTGACAAACGAGATGACATTTTCCGAATAGGAGGTATTGTACATCATGGCGACTTCCACGTCCACACCTTCCTCGACGGTTGTGATATAAATCGGCTTTTCGATGAGTTTTTGTTTGGCTTCGTCGAGCCAGAGCACAAACTCCTGGAGGCCGCCTTCCGAATAAAATGCTTCGGTTTTGTATTCGCCGTTTTCCTGTTCGCGCTCGTCGGTCAGCTGAAGGCGCAGACCTTTGTTGAGGTACGACAGTTCGCGCAGGCGGTGGCCCAGCACGTCGAATTTGTATTCGGCGGTTTCGAAAATTTCGGGGTCGGGCAGGAAGTTGACGATGGTGCCGCGGTCGGTGGTTTCGCCGATCTGGCGTACGTCGTACAGGGGTTTGCCCTGTTTGTATTCCTGTTCGAATATTTTGCCTTCGCGGTGTACTACGGCGTGCAGGTGGATCGACAGGGCGTTGACGCAGGAGACGCCCACACCGTGAAGGCCACCGGAAACTTTATACGTGTTTTTGTCAAATTTACCACCTGCGTGCAATACCGTCATGACGACTTCGAGGGCCGATTTTTTCAGTTTTGCCTGAATATCCGTCGGAATACCACGTCCGTTGTCTTTTACGGTGATGCTGTTGTCGGGGTGAATCGTTACATTGATCTGTGTACAATAGCCGGCCAAATGTTCGTCGATAGAGTTATCCACGACCTCCCACACGAGGTGGTGAAGGCCTTTGGTGTCGGTGCTGCCGATATACATACCCGGGCGTTTGCGCACGGCTTCCAGCCCTTCGAGGGCGGTGATACTACTGGCGTTGTAATCTTCGCCGTTGACGTTTTGCGGCGATACCTGGTCTTTTTCTTCGTTCATTCTTTCGTTTTCCTTGCGCGGCGAAGCGATATATTCGTCCCGCATTTTTCATGCTTGAAATAAGGGGGCAAAGGTACTGTTTTTATCGCGCTTCCGGAAACGAATTTCAACCTTTTTCAGTATTTTTTCGTAAAAATCGGTAAATTTCAAGTCGCTGAAAATCAACTATATATACAAACCGCCGAAGCGTTTTTTAATTTTTAAAAAACCTGTACTTTCGGGTCCACTCATTCACCTTTTACCGCTATGAACTACAAAACATTTTTCAAATTCGGCTCCTGGACGCTGATCGTCACTGCGGGCTTTCATGCGTTGAGTTTTATCGGCCAACCCGAACCCGCCAACGACACCGAGCGCCAGCTCATGGACCTGATGGCCAATTACAAACAAGACCTCGGGGCCGGCATCATGCGAAGCACAAAGGATATATTCACCTTCCTGAGCCTTTGTATGTCGTTCCTCTGCCTCTTCGCGGGTATCAGCAACCTGATCGTTTCGAAATATTTCGACAACGAAGCGCTGGCCAAAAGAATGATCACGTTTAATGTGATTTTCTGGACGGTTGTGCTTGTACCGCTGTATTTGCTGACTTTTTTGCCGCCGCAAGTTTGTTTTACCCTCGCATGGCTGGGGTTTGTGGGGGCTTTTGTGGCAGCAAGAAGAAGGTAATGGCTTGTTAAAAAGAGCGGGTGCCTGTTGATTGGTCCTTGTACATTGGTCCTTGTACATTGGTCATTGTACATTGGTAATTGCACATTGATCATTTTTTGAATTTTAAATTAAAAATCAATAATTTAAAAATTAAAAAAATTACTAATGTTCAATGTACAATGTACAATGACCAATGTACAATGACTCACAAGACACCCCCTCGGCAGCAACCTCACCGCACCACCGTCACATCCCCTTCAAAGTACAACTCCCGCTCGCGGCCGCAATAAAACACGGTGGCTTTTACGTACCAGACAAATACGCCGGGTTGCAGGTCGTCGGCCCTGAGTTTTCCACGCCAGCCCTGGTCGGGTTGGGTGGTGCCGAACATTTTGTTGCCCCAGCGGTCGAATACCTCGAACTGGTATTTCAAAATGGTGAGGCCGGCATGGAAGAAGGGTTTGAATTCCGAGTTGTCCGGCTCAATGGATGTCGGCGACATGACGTTGGGCATGTACATGAAGTTTGCGCCGGAAGACGCATCCGCCCAATTGACTGCCGCGTCTATGTGAACGGTTTCGCAATGGTCCGTCACTTCCACCCAAACCGGTCCGGCGTCGGTGAACGTAGCAAACGGCGTCGTCTCTCCGTTCGACCATTTAAAATTCAACCCGAACCCGTTGTTATTGACAATGACGGCCATTTGCACCTCCGGTGTGTCGCAGGGCAACACGGCATCGGGCAGGCCGGCGTCGAGGCGCTGAAAAGCCGCTACGGTGGCTTCTTTTTCAAAAAGGCATCCGTTGCTATCCTCCAGGAACACCGAATAATCGCCCGCAGCAAGGCCTGCAAAAGTCACGCTGTCCTGGAAAGAAATGCCGTCGAGTGAATACCGGTATGGCGGCAGGCCGCCGGCCGTACCACTGACCGTCAGACTACCGGTCGGCGTGCTTTCGCAGGACCCTTCTTCCTGAACGGCAAAACTTGCTTCCGGAAAAGCATTCACCGTCACAGTCACCGTGGAGTCGCAACCTTCAAAACCGGTCAGGATAAAATCCTCCGTGCTGCCGGCCGGAATATCGGCGCCGTTGTAATTATAAAAAGTACCGGGGCAGGCATCAATTACAATCGCCGAGGAAGATACCGGGAGTTGTTTTACCGTCACCGTCACGACCGAATCGCAACCTGCCGCGTTTTCCAGAATAAAATCCTGCACGGCGCCTGCGGAAAGTGTAACACCCTGATAAAGAAAGGTTTCTCCCGGGCACACACCCGTTTCAATGGCCGAAACCGACGTGGGTAATTCGTTTACCTTGATCGTGATTACCGTATCGCAACTGAGTATACCGGCAGGTAATACAAAACTGGCGCTGTCGCCCGCAGCGATCGCTACCCCGTTGTAGGTGTACACCTGACCGGGGCAAACGTCGATGGTCCAGGTCGCATAAGCGGTGGGTTCGAGCAGCCCTACCGCTATTTCAACGATGGAATCGCAGCCATAGACGTTCGTATAGTTAAAAATATGATTGCCACCCACGGGAATGCCCACGCCGTTGAAAAACAGGGTATCGCCTTCACAGGCCACCGCGTCCACGATCAAATATTCGGTGGGCGCTTCTGAAACGGTTACCGTCACCGTGGAGTCGCAACCTAAGTAATTGGGGAACACAAAATTCTGGCTCTGACCGATCGCAATCGCCGTGCCGTTATAATCGTACGTGGTGCCGGGGCAGGTGCTCACTGCCAGCGAGGACGACGACACGGGCAACGCCGAGACGCTCACCGTCACCGTGGAATCGCAACCCCAGACGTTTTGGAAACTAAAATTCTGGGTCTGACCCACCGCGAGTTGTGTGCCGTTGTAATCATACGTGGTGCCGGGGCAGGTGCTCACTGCCAGCGAGGAGGAAGACTCGGGCACCCCAGTTACTGCTACCGTGACCGTAGAATCGCAGCCCACCGCATTGGTAAATACAAAATTCTGCGTTTGTCCCGGCGAGAGCAGCGTACCGTTGTAGTCGTATACTTCATTCGGGCAAACATTTACCGACAGGGAAGAACCCGAAAGTGGTATCGGGTTGACCGTCACCACCACCGTAGAGTCGCAGCCTCCGGAGGTCTGGAGTAAAAAACTTTGTGTGGCGCCGGCCGCCACGGCCGTGCCGTTGAACATCACCGACTCGTTGGCGCAGGCCGTAAATTGTATGCTGGAGGAAAGCGGCAGGCAAATATGCAGCAACAAATTACTGATGCCGAGCGCACCGCAGCCCACCAGATCGACGGGTGTTTCTCCGATGACCACTTCCCACCCGGCGGGCAACAGGTTGGTGTCAACTGCCACCAAATAACTGGTAGACAACACATTAATAAAGGAAAACGAGCCACCTGAAGACTGCCCCGTACCCACTGGTGTGCCGTTTTGCAAGAGGTTGATCGAAATGCCCGAAACGAGGGTATCGCCGGCATCGATGACGCCGCTGCCGTTCACATCGGACCAAACCTGGCCGTTGATATTTCCGGAACCGTCGTACAGATCGAGGGTAAGCGGGTCGCTTTGATTGACGCAGCCGTTAATATCCACCAGTTCGGCGTAATAAGAGCCGCTTTGTTCGGCTACAAAATCGGGGCCGGTGGCTCCCGGAACGGGGTTGCCGTTATAATACCATTGCCAGCTCACGATGTTCGGGATAAGCGGCAGGCACAGGGTATCGGGGCGGCAGCGGGAATGACAACCGCCGGGGATGGCCGCGACGTTCGGCCCGGCAAGTATGGTCAGGTTATTACTTTTTGCCTCACAGCCGAATTCGTTGATTACCCGGATGTAAAACAGCCCCGGATCTTCCGTCGTCAATGTGGTCCCCTGCACCCCGTTGTTCCAGATAAATTGCCAGTTGGCGGGTTGGGGGCCATTGTACGTCAGCACATTGGCGCTTCCGGCACAACTGCCGTTGGAACTGACAAAAAAGCCGGACGGTACCGGGTTCACCGTGACCACAAACGGGGCGGTCACCGAAGTGCAACCGGTCGACAAATCGGTCACCGTGACGGTAAATGTGTGCGTCCCTACGGTCAGTTGGTTGCTGTGATCCTGGGAAAAAACAATCTCCGTCGCCGTGCCGTTGCCGCCCGACCAGGTATATCCGTACGCGCCGCTACCCTGGACGATGAGGCGTACTTCCTCGCCTTCACATACGCTGAGTGTGGGATAGGACGTGCCGACAATTTGCCCTATTTCATTGGTTAGCAACGCTTTGACAAGCGCGTCAGGACTCGGAATCACTTCCACCAGCACGGGCGGCGGAGCAAAGGTGCACCCGGAGGCATCGGTCAGGGTCACGGTGGAAGTGCCCTCTTCCGTTGCTGTAAACGTCTGCGTGGTCGTGGTGCTGTCCGACCAAAGATATGACGCCGCTCCGGCCGGGGCGGTTAACACCACATTGCCTCCCTCACAAATTGGCGCAGGGTTGGGCGGTGTGATATTACCACTGAGCGCATTTGGGAGAATAGTAATGATTTGGGTATAAACCGCAGTGCAACCGTAGGCATTGGTCGAGGTGGTATTCACCGCGTAATTGCTTGGAGAAGTAAAGCTGTGGTATACCGGTGTGCCGGTGGCGTCGTTGGATGCTCCCGATGCCATATCGCCGAAATTCCAGGCCACCTGTGTGATATCGGGTGTTGTAATCGCCACAAATTCCAGGGCATTGCCGGCGCATTGAAGTGCCGGCGGGCTGAAGGTTGCGGGCGCCACGGTAGGGATCGGCGTCGCCTGGGTAGTCGATGTGGTGCAGCCGTTGTTGCCAGTGACCGTAAGTATTACGAGTGGATTACCGGCATTGGCAAACAAGTGTGCAGGGTTCCGGATACTCGAAATATTGTTGGCGCCGCTGGAGGGGTCGCCGAAATTCCAGGCCCAGTTGGCAATGCTGTTGCCGGGCAAAAAGGTGCTGATATCCTGAAAGTTCGTGATTTCTCCGGCACAATCCGGCGCGGAAGAAAACTGCGCTTTTGCCACAACGGCCACTGTATCCACCACAATACAGGTTGCGCCGGATTGCAGGGTAACCCGCAATACCGCCATGTAAATACCTGCATTCGGGAACGTAAATCCCGGATTGTCGAGCAGCGAACTGCCCAATACTGCTCCCCCGGAAATTCCGAAGGTCCATGCTGCCGTTCCGGGTTGATATTGCGGGCCCGGAATGAGTTGAAAATCAAATGAATCACACACGCCCGTTGCATTGGCGGCAAAATCGACGCTGCCGGCCGGGCAAGGTGCAAAACCGCCGCCACCCGGAACACCACCGCCGCCACCGCCGCCGCCGCCGCAAAAACTGAACAACACAATATCGCCTGCCGTCGCGGTACAACCAAAGGAATTGGTAGCCTGTACCGAATAACTGCCGTACTGATTGGTCGTATATGTTGCCGCATTTACACCCAGCGGTGTGCCGTTGTTAAACCATTCATACGTAAAATCGCCGTCGGAATTGGTCAGGGTGGTCAGGGTGACAAAACTGGAATTGTTGCAAAAACCCGTCGGAGCGCCGGTTGTAATGCTGATATTCGGCTGCGGGCTTTGTTGAATGGTAAATTCATCAATTCCCTTGCAGCCGTTGTTATCCGTTACCTGTACGGCATAACTTCCTGCGCCGAGGTTCAGGGTCGGCGCCGCGCTGAACGCCACACCCGCGGCGTCGCGCCAGGAGTATGCGGTGTACGGCGTGGCTGTTTGCACCGGCGTCATGATACCCGGACATACGCTGGCGGCGTGTTGCGGCATGGGGTCGGGCAAGGCAATCACCGTGACCGGAAACGTGGCAGCCTGGCCGCATACATTGACGGATACAACGTGGCCCCCCGGTTCGGTCCAGAAGATTTCAGCGGCGCTGGTTCCCTGGCCGTTCGCTACCGCGCCCGCTGTGGCCGGCGTGATAATCCATTGTACGTCAACATTTTCCAAGGGCAAAATGGCATAGTTGTCCGTTGCGTCTTCACATACGGTCGATGCGCCGTTTATCGCCACCATCCCGATGCTTTGTATGGGCAAAAGTGTGGTATCCGAGCTGCAATTCAGGCCATTGGTGGATACCTGCGCCACGGAAATCCAGCGTGGGTCGGCGCTGCCCCAGGTCACATTGATCTTTTTCCCGAAAGAAACCACCGGGGCGCCGGGGCCGTTTTGGACCGTCCAGCGTATTTTGTTCGTGACGGCAATACCGTCCGCTTCATAAGTATACGTGGTGCCGGGGCAAATATTTTTTTCGCCGGTAATTCCGGCCGGTTTGCCGGGTTGGGGCGCTACATTCACCGCCCATTCGGCCTGGTCGGAACACGAACTTGCCGGGTTATCGGGGACGGCCAGCAAGCGATAAAACCCGGGGCCGCTGCCGAATGGCGCGGATACGGATGCAGAGGGCGCCGGTGAGGTCCAGAATACGGACCCGTCGGGCGCAAGCAGGGTCCAGTTGCACACAAGGTTTTGCCCGTTGGAGGTCAGTTTTGACGTAAAGGCGCCGTTGGCATCTTCACATAGTTCAACCGGGCCGTTGATAATAAAAGAAGACAAGATCCGGATTGCCAGCGAATCCTGGCCGCCGCAGCCGAGGTAACAATTTTCATATACAACTGATAACCAGTGTGTTGTCGCAGGATTAGGGCTGCCGGACCATTCTACGGTGACGCGATTGGTGCCCTGGCCGTCAAGGATCGTGCCGCCGCCGGAAAGGGTCCAGACGAAACCGGTACCCGCGTAAGGTTGTATGGAGTACACTTCCACGGCATTCGGGCAAACCTGGTCTTCTCCCTGTATTTCCGCATCGTCGGAAATAATCGGTATGTGAACGGAAGCCGGATCGGGACATACGTTGCCCGAACACGCTTGTGCGTTAAGTGTAATGATACCTTCGGGTCCGGCAGTCCATTCGATAGTGATGGAGTCGGAAGCCGCCGTGCCCCCGGTGATCACCGTACCGTTCGGCGTAACGGACCAAACGTAAGGCGGGCATGCATTGGAAGCGGTATAGGTCACCGTCTCGCCCGGGCAGATGGTACCCACACAATCCAGCGTCGGCGCTTCAGCGTCCAGCACTTTTACATTCAACATGGTCGTATCGGAACAAAGACAATCGCTTTGGGCTATCAGGCGGACGGTATAAATGCCGGGGCTGAGGTAGGTATGTTCCGGGTTTGTTGCCATGGAAGTGGTCATGTCGTCGTCAAAAAACCATTCATAGGTATCGGTGCCCGTACTTTGATTTTCAAAATAGACCGTTTGGCCTTTGCAAACCTGAATGGTATCGGATACCGGAGCGGGAGCAGCCGTAAATTTTGCCTCGGGTTCGGCAATGATCGTCACGCAAAGAGCGTCTTCACCGGCACACCCTGTGGTGGGGTCTGCAATCACCACCACCGAGCCGAGGCCCGGGCCGCCCCAAACAACTGTTACGGAGTTAAAAAACGGCGGATTTACGGTGTAGCTGCTTGCTCCTGTTATTATCCAGGTGACCGGTGAAGAGGTGCCGCCGGGTACGCCGCTGGTGGTTACGGAATAGGTAACCGTCGCATTCGGACACACTTTTTCGCAGGAAATGTCCGGATTGCCGGTACTGTCAGAATTACAGGGGGCTGTATTGTTGGAAATGATGTCTAAGGGTTGAGACGTTACAACGGTAATGGTTTGTTCGGCGCTTGCCGTTCCGCCGTTGACGCCAAAAATTGTTACTGTTATTACAAATGTGCCGGGGCCTGAGGCCAGGTTTTGAGCGCATAAATAAAGCTTGTCCGAACTGGTAATCGTTTGGTTGCCAACCGTCCAGATAATCTGGCCGGCCGGAGAGGGGCCGCCGGTGATTATGGCGGTGAACGTGTCGCAGTCGCTCAGGCACATGATATCCGGGCCGTCAATTTCGACCGCAAAATTGTTTTGCGCATTGAGGTTTGAACAAAAAAGAGCGCAGCATGAGAGGAAAAGGGCGGGTAAAAATCGGTTTTTCATTAAAAAGGATTTTAAAGTTCACGAGAAAGATTAGGCGAGGAGTTGCCATGAAGATACACTCGTTACCTTAAATGCTGCAAAGGCGTTTTTGTAATTTTAAACAATGCATGATTTCGACAAAATAAGAATTCACCCGTTCCGCTCAACCACCCTTGTCAAATTCTGTTCAAAACAATGGCTTTTTTGCCGTATTTTCTAACTTTGCGCGCCCCGCAACCCGGCGTTGTGTTGCAACCCTGCAATTTAAGAACCGTCTACTATTCACCGTCTACCGTCTACCGTAAAAAGTCATGATTTTCGACCTGAAAATGATCCGGGAGTTTTACAAAAACTATCCCGCCCGCGTGGATGCCGCCAAGGCAAAACTCAAACGCCCCCTTACCCTTTCTGAAAAAATTCTCTTCGCCCACCTGCACGGCGACAGCCCTATGGCCGATTACAAACGTGGCTCCGATTACGTGTTTTTCCAGGTGGATCGTGTAGCCATGCAGGACGCGACCGCCCAAATGGCCCTGCTCCAGTTTATGACCTGCGGCCGAAAAAAAGTGGCCGTGCCCAGCACGGTACACTGCGACCACCTGATCACCGCCGAAGTGGGCGCTGCAAAAGACATGGAAGTCGCCCTGAGCAAAAATAAAGAGGAGTTTGATTTCCTTTCCTCCGTGAGCCAGAAATACGGCATCGGATTCTGGAAACCGGGCGCAGGGATCATCCACCAGATTGTATTGGAAAACTACGCTTTCCCCGGCGGTATGATGATCGGTACCGACTCGCACACGGTGAACGCCGGCGGGCTCGGCATGGTCGCGATCGGTGTCGGCGGCGCCGACGCGGTGGACGCCATGAGCGGCATGGCCTGGGAACTTCAAATGCCCAAACTGATCGGCGTAAAACTCACCGGCAAATTGCGCGGCTGGACCTCCCCCAAAGACGTCATTCTGGCGGTTGCCGGCATTCTGACCGTAAAAGGCGGCACCGGCGCCATTGTGGAATACTTCGGCCCCGGCGCACAAAGCATCAGCGCTACGGGTAAAGGTACCATCTGCAACATGGGCGCCGAGATCGGAGCCACTACCTCCACCTTCGGATATGATAAAAGCATCGCCCGCTACCTGAAAGCCACCAGTCGTTCCAAAGTGGCCGGTTTGTGCAATAAAGTTGCCCCCTACCTCACCGGCGACGCCGAATGTTACGCCAATCCTGAAGCATACTTCGACCAGGTGATCGAGATCGACCTGAGCAAATTAGAGCCGCATATCAACGGCCCCTTCACGCCCGACCTCGCCTGGCCGCTGTCCAAATTTGCCGCCGCCGTCAAGAAAAACAAATATCCCGTCAAACTGGAAGTGGGCCTCATCGGCTCCTGCACCAACTCCAGTTACGAAGACCTGACCCGCGCGGCCAGCATCGCACGCCAGGCCAGGGACAAAAACCTCGAAGTAAAGGCCGAATTCACCATCACGCCCGGTTCGGAGCAGATTCGTTTTACCGCCCAGCGCGACGGCCTGCTCAACGACTTTTCAGCCATTGGCGGCGTAGTGCTGGCCAATGCCTGCGGCCCGTGCATCGGCCAATGGAGCCGCCACATGGACGATGCGAAGCGGGCCAACTCGATCATGACCTCCTTCAACCGCAACTTCACCAGCCGCAACGACGGCAACCCGAATACCCACGCATTTGTAGCTTCGCCGGAAATCGTGACGGCTTTGCCATCGCCGGCGACCTCACCTTCAATCCGAAAAAAAGTGTGCTGATCAACCGGAAAGGAGAAGCCGTCAAACTCGACCCGCCCAAAGGTATCGAATTGCCCAAGGCGGGTTTTGCAGTGGAAGACGCCGGCTATATCGAACCCGCAAAACGCAGCAGCGCGGTAAAAGTCGTGGTGGAGAAAAAATCAGAACGCCTGCAACTGCTCAAACCGTTCGCCCCGATCACCAACGGCGAACTTCAGGGTATGCGCGTGCTGATCAAAGCCAAAGGCAAATGCACCACCGACCACATTTCGATGGCCGGCCCCTGGCTCAAATACCGCGGCCATCTCGAAAATATTTCCAACAATTGCTACATCGGCGCCACCAACGCGTTCAACGATGAGCGCAATAAAGTCCTGAACTTAGAAACCGGTCAGTATATGGAAGTACCTGCTTCCGCGCGGCTGTACCAGAAAAAAGGCATCGGCACCATCATTTTCGGCGAAGAAAACCTCGGCGAAGGCAGCAGCCGCGAACACGCAGCGATGGAGCCGCGCTACCTCGGCGTAAAAGCCGTCGTGGTCAAATCCTTCGCCCGTATCCACCAGACCAACCTGAAAAAACAGGGTATGCTCGCGCTTACGTTCGCCAACCCGGCGGATTACGACAAGGTGCGGCAGGACGACCGGGTGAGCATTCTCGGATTCGACACCTTCGCTCCGGGCAAACCGCTGAAAATCCGCCTTGATCACGCCGACGGCAAAAGTGAAACCTTCGACGTGAATCACACCTACAACGATGCACAAATCGAATGGGTGAAATCGGGCAGTGCGTTGAACAAGATCCGGAAGGATTTTGGGATGAAGTAACTGTACGCCGGGCTTCCAAGTCCGGCCTGCGTATTTTGCCGGACTTGGAAGTCCGGCATACAACGAATCGGCTGTTCGCGTGATGCGGGCAGCCGGTTTTGTTTTTGGTCTATTTATTCTGAAAAGTGTAATTTTTTCATTTATCTTTGTAATCGATTATGGTCGTCATCAGCAATAGCATCCTGCGTGATTTTGGATTGAAACACTGGGATGCCATAGAAGCGCTCAACGACTGGTACTATGTCGTCAAGGATGCTGATTGGAGCAACCTCAACGAACTGCGCCAAACCTTCAATTCGGTCGATTACGTTGGCAACGACCGTTTTGTGTTCAATGTCCGGGGCAATCGCTATCGCCTTGTTGCTATGATTTTTTTCAACAGGCGTACGATTTACATCCGTTTCATCGGAACTCACGCTGAATACGATAAAATTGATGTCGCAAGCATTTAATATTTTCAACAATGAACTACATAATCAATTCCGAGGAAGAATACCGACAAGTCATGGAAAAGGTGGAAACCTACCTGCAAAAAGCCACTCGTGGCGGAGGTTTTCAGAGTCTTGCTCCGGAAGAGCAGCATGAATTGCACCGTTTGTCCCTGCTGGCCGAAGCATGGGAGGACAACATTCCGCTTATGCCCATTCGTCAGCCACAGACGCTGATCGAGATGATTCAACTGAGCATGTACGAGCGCAAACTCAAACAAAAAGACCTGGCCGCTCTGCTGGGGATTTCTGCTACCCGGCTTTCGGAAGTGATGCAGGGAAAAAGAAAAGTGAATATGGATTTGGCAAAACGGCTGTACACTGCACTGAATATTGACCCCAAGTTTATTCTCGAACAAGCGTGATTTTTTTATGCTTAAAATCAATTGATTATGGCACTTTCGGCAGAGGAGTATTTTCAAAATACTTACACGGACTGTCGGAAGAAGCAGTCAGGGCTTATGATCAAGCCATTCGTCTTGACCCGAACTATACCAAGGCGTATAACGAACGTGGCAACGCTAAGCAAAATTTGGGTGACGATTATGCCGCGATAGCGGATTACGATGAGGTTATTCGGCTTGAGCCAAAAGATATTTATGCATATGCAAGCCGTGGCATATCCAAACTTAGTATAGGTGATATTCGCGGGGCTATCGCGGACTGCGACGAGCATCTTCGGCTTTATCCAAATAGTGCCAGAGCGGATCAAATACGTTGCGATGCAAAATCTTCTTTGGGTGACGAACACGACGCAATAGTTGACTATGACAAGGCTATACTGCTCAACAAGGAACTCCTGAGAGTTCCGTTCCCGTATGTTAATATTGTAAATTATATCCATCGTGGCAATGCCAAGTCTTCTTTGGGGGATAAACACGGCGCGATTGCCGACTATGACGATGCCATTTGTATTGACTCAACCTATGCTATTACTTACCACAATCGCGGCGTGGTATTCGAGGAA
>JADJOD010000014.1 GCA_016713985.1 Lewinellaceae bacterium
GATGATGCAGGGCGACTACGCGCAAGCCAGAAAACAATTCCTCGAATACGCGGCGCAGAACAATCAGACGCAGGAAGTTGGCCGGCACTATGCCGATATGTGCGACTATGCCATCAAAACGGAAAACCAGGAGGCCATGTACGCCGCTAAAAACGAACCGATGAACACCCTCGCGTCCGATTTCAGTCCGGCATTCCTCCAAAACCGGTTAGTGTATAGCTCCGCCCGGACGGATATTGTGCGCAAATCACAATCACAGTCGTCGTCCGACTGGTCCGGCAGCGCTTACAACCAACTGTTCGTAACGCAGCGCAACCCCGAAAACGGGTACCTGCAAAAACCGGCCTTTCTCCGGGCTGACCTTCAAAACGTCTACAACGAAAGCCCCTGTGAGTTATTCCGCCGACGGCAAACGGGTGGCTTTTTGCCTCAATAATTTTATCAACGGCACCCGGCAGATCGCTGAAAAAGGGGTCAATATGAGCCTGTACACCGCCGACGTGGTAAACGGCGAATGGCAAAATGTAAAAGCGTTTCCCTACAACGGCTCGGATTACGCCACCGGTTTTCCCTGCCTTTCCGCCAGCGGTAACACGCTTATTTTTGCTTCCAACAACCCCAACAGCACCACCGGCGGGCGCGGCTGGGATATTTATGTATCCAATTACGTCAACAGTGAATGGAGCACCCCGCGCAATATCGGCGCGCCCCTCAATACTCCCGGCAATGAGGTGACGCCTTTTTACGACGGTACCGACCTCTATTTCTCTTCCGACTGGCACAGCGGCCTGGGTGGCCTTGATGTGTTCCGCGCTCAACTGGGCAAGGAGACGATCTCCAATATTTACCACCTGGGTCCCGGCATCAATACTTCTTACGACGACTACGGCTATGTGTACAATTCCCAGCAAAACGTCGGTTACCTGACCAGCACCCGCCCTGGCGGCCGCGGCGCAGAAGACATCTGGCAAGTGATAAAAAAGAACAATAACGTCACCGCTTCACCCCTTCAGAATACCCCGCCGCGTTCGTTGACCGCCTCTACAGCCGGCGATGCGCTCACGCCCCAGATTTACAGCAATACAAACGATTATTCGGTAAAAAACTATTCCCTGAGCGTTTACGATTCCTATGGCCAGCCCGTTCAGGGGGTCTTTGTGGATATGTCGGAATGCAACCGGGAAAAAGGGCAGACCGATTCGGAGGGCAAATATTATTTTTCCGAAATGTCCCTGCCGGTGGATTGTTCCATCGAGTTGAGCAAAAATGGCTATGAAACCGTCCGGGTAGACGTCCGGGAGTTTGGCGCCCACAATATCAGCGTTGCGATTGCACTGGACAAACGCCAGGAATTTACGGGCCGCATACTCGATTCCCGCACCCGCCAGCCGCTGTACGGCGCTGTTGTTGAGTTTATTGACAACGGCCGCACCATCCAGACCTCTTCCGACGCCAGTGGTAAATACGTGCTGACCCTGATACCCCGCAACACCTATGACGTGGAATACTCAGCCGATGGCTACAAAGTGGCCGCTTTTAAAATCAGACCCGGTTTGGTGGCGAACAACAACGACATCGCCGATGTGCTGCTCGACCCCGCATTTGTCAGCGTCGCTTCCAACGGGAAAACCTATACCCCGCCGGGCACAGTCTCCAATCAACTGATCGGCGAACCGGTCCCGACCCAGTACAGCACAACCGATCGCACCACCACACGGCTGATTCCCGCCGTTCAACCCGCGCCGGAACCCGAATTCAACGGATATTCCATCCAGCTTTCCGCAACGCCGGAAGCCATGACGGAAAGCACGGCTAAAAAATATGAACCGCTTGCCAAACACGGCAACCTGTACGCAAAATCGGAGGATAACCTCAATAAAGTCCGGCTCGGCATTTACCCGACCAAGGAGGAAGCGTCGAAAAAATTGAAAGAGGTCAACAAAGACGCCCGGTTTAAAGGCGCTTTTATTGTTGAAGAACGCGGCGCCGATCAAAGCCTCGTCATCGGAAAAACAACCCAGGGCACTTCTCCCGTCCAGTACAGCACGGAATCAACAACGACCAAAGCCGTGCCGACTACGAATTCCGACATCTGTTATGCGGTGCAGTTGGGCGCATTTTCGTCCGATAACCCGATTTCAATCAGCGATTACGCCCCCTTGTCGGACCTCGGTAATGTGTACAGCAAACCCGAAAACAACACCATAAAAATGCGTTTGGGGGTATGGCCGAATTACGCCGATGCAGAAACCGCACAGGCCGAAGTGACCAAGCGGGGGTTCAAAGACCCGATCATCGTGACGGAAAAAGCCAGCGATAAAAACGTAAAACCCTTTATCGTTGCGCCCAAATACGTTGCGCCGACGACCTATTCCACACCAACAACCGCCAGCCGTACAAAATGGGAAGGTAAAGGAACCACGCCGGGCACGTATTATGTACGTGTATGCGCATTGGCCGACCCTGACCGGTTCGATGCGGCCAAACTGGAAGGTATGGGCATCGACGGGACGGTGGAAAAATGGCCCGTCGGCAACGGCGACTTTACCGCCATCATGCTGGCGGGTTATACCAGCCTCGAAGCCGCTACCAGCGACAGGGAAAAACTGCGCAACAGCGGATTCCCGGATGCATATGTCGTGAAACAAAAAAACGGACAGGTATCCAGAGAAAAATAAAACATTGAAAATCAGGAAGAAGGCGCGTTGTGAAACGCGCCTTCTTTATTTTCGGCCGGACCGCACAAATTTTTTTTCGGCCAAAGGCAGCGTTTGGAGCTGCCGCCCCGTTTTTTTTACGGTTGTTATTTAAAACACCCGTTCATTCGGCTGGAAGTAATTTTCAGGAACGAACGCAAAACATAAGCAGGTTTTTTAGTTGGTTTTGTTTGTTACAATGGGCACGCTCGCAGCGTGCCTTTTGTATTTTTAGGCCTCATTTTTAACAAACATACCATGCGCAACTTTTTTATTCCCCTGTTTGCCATTTTATGGCCATACACCGCCTCATTCGCTCAAAACCAGGCGCCGGTTATTTCCAGCCTGTTTGCTTCGGCCGACTGGAATACCAATACCCTTACGCTCACCTACGATATTGCGGACGCTGAAAATGATCCATTAGAAATTTCCGTGGGTTTTTCGGACGACCAGGGCAAAACCTACGACCTCACGGGCCTGCTGCCCCAACCCGCAGGCGACGTCGGTTTCCCGGTAATGCCCGGCGCCGGACGCACCGTGACCTGTGATATCAGCGCCCTGGCGGCTTTTCAGAACACGTTCACCGTCAGGCTGGTAGCGGATGACAAGCAGGATTTTGACCTGCAAGCGCTGGTGAACGAGGTAGACAGTGCCCGGCTGCGCGCCGACCTCGGGTTTGTGCAGGGAATACGGCACCGCAGCACCGGACTCAGCCACCTGGAAGATATGCGGGATTCGCTCCGCCGACATTTTTCAGGGCTTGACCTGTTTTTGGAAGAACAAACATTTTTGTACTCCGGAGCCACCGGCCGGAATATTCTCGGCTACGCACCGGGCACTTCCAACGCCGAAAAAGTAATTGTGGTGGATGCCCACTACGATACCGTCAAAGATGCTCCGGGCGCCGACGACAACGGCAGCGGAACAGTCGGGGTAATGGAGATGGCGCGTTTGCTCAGCCGTTATCCCGCCAAAAAAACCTTGTGTTTTATCGGATTTGACATGGAAGAAGACGGCCTGAGGGGAAGCGCCGCTTTTGTTTCGACCGGTATTCCTGCCGGCAACCAGATCGAAGGTGTGTTCAATTTTGAAATGATCGGTTATTACTCCGAACAACCCAACAGCCAGGAAATACCTGCCGGCTTTAACCTGCTTTTCCCGGACGCCACCGCCCAGATTGCCGCCAATCAGTATCGCGGCGATTTTATCACCAACGTAGCCAATTCGGGCTCTGCGGCGCTGGGCCTGCTTTTTACCACTTCCGCCCAGCAATACGTACCCGGCCTGAAGGTGGTCCCGCTCGTGGTGCCGGGCAACGGATCCATCGCACCCGACCTGCTGCGCAGCGACCACGCCCCGTTCTGGCTGACCGACAGACCTGCCCTGATGCTCACGGACGGCGCCGATTTCCGCAACAATTGTTACCATACGCCGCAGGATACCCTCGACGGCAAACTCAGTTTTACCTTCATGTCCAACGTGGTGAAGGCGACCCTGGCCGCTGCCGCGCAACTCGCTGAAATACAACATGGTGACTGGGCGGTCACGACCTTTCAAAGTGTGGTGCGCACCACAGAAACACCCGATTGTGAATTTACATTCCGGTACGATCCTGGCGACCTGGATGCCCTGAATTTCCAGTTCACCCATTGTTTTTTCCGGGAAGTATACCTCGAAATCCTGGATGCAAAAGGTACCCTGATCCACAACGAATTGCTGAGCCCGAACGAAATAGCGCCTTATTACGGCATTATGGTGCACTGGCTCGCATCAGGCATATATTTTGCTAAAATCAGTTGGCCGGGCGGGGTGCGCAGTCAAAAATTCACCATACATCACTAATCCGTATTCGGTATACCGTTTTCCGTATTCCCAAATTCTATCTTTGCGCTTCTATGCGGGTTTTTACAGATTTGAATGAATTGCCGCCGTTTGGCAACGCCGTCATTACCATCGGGTCGTTCGACGGTGTACATGCGGGGCACCGGCGGATATTGGAAAAAATTCAGACACTTGCCCGCCAGTGCAAGGGAGAAAGTGTGGTGATCACCTTCGACCCGCATCCCCGCACGGTGTTGAAGCCGGACGACCTTTCGTTCAAATTGCTGACCAGCGCCGCCGAAAAAATCCTGCTGTTGGAATCCTGCGGCGTCGACAACGTCGTGGTGGTGCCTTTTTCACCCGAATTTGCGCGCCAGGACGCCAGCCGTTACGTGGAGGATTTTCTGATCAAAAAATTTTCACCGCGTTACATCGTCATCGGCTACGACCACCGGTTCGGCGCGAACCGGGAAGGCAATATTTCTTTTTTAAAAAAATACGAACGGGAGGCCGGTTTTGAATTGATTGAAATACCGGCGCAGGAGGTGGACGAAATTGCCGTCAGTTCCACCAAGATACGCCGCGCCCTCGAAGCCTCGGATACCGGGCTGGCGAACCGCCTGCTGGGTTATCCCTATTTTTTTTCGGGAAAAGTGGTGGCCGGTAAAAAAATCGGCCGCACCATCGGATTCCCAACGGCGAATCTTGAAATTGCCGATCCGTATAAACTTGTATTGCCACAAGGCATTTATGCCGCGCGTATGAATGCCGGCCCATCGCCCAATGAAGGCCGAAAATACGACGCCATGTTGTATGTCGGCAACCGGCCCACACTTGAAAGTGTTGGTAATCAGGTAATTGAAATAAATATCCTGGATTTTGAAGGCGACCTGTACGGCCGGGAATTGTGTGTGGAAGTGTTTGATTTTATCCGCCCGGACCAAAAATTCGACGACCTGGAAGCATTGAAGCAGCAGATCGAAAAAGACAAGGTGGAAATTGTACAACGGCTGGCGGTCCGCCGCCTGTCGGCAGAAGTAGCCGTGGTGATCCTGAATTACAACACCCGCAGGCACCTCGAACAATACCTGCCTTCGGTAGTCGCCAACAGCGCAGGAGCGCGGATCATTGTGGCTGACAACGGCTCTCCCGACGATTCCGTGGCGTTTTTAAAAGAGTTTTACCCGGACGTGGAGGTTATCGACCTGAAACACAATTACGGCTTTGCAGAGGGATACAACAAAGCGCTGGAGCAGGTGAAGGCGGATGTTTATGTCATCCTCAATTCCGATGTGGAGGTATGCTCCGGCTGGATGGAACCCGTGCTGAATGCCATGTATGCCGACCGGACGATCGCCATCGCGCAGCCGAAAATATTGGCCTGGCAACAAAAAACACGTTTTGAATACGCCGGCGCAGCAGGAGGCTGGATCGACGGCTTAGGTTATCCTTTTGCCGCGGGCGTATTTTCCACCACCGGGAAGAGGATACCGGCCAGTATGACGAGCCGCAGGAGTGTTTCTGGGCGGCAGGAGCGGCATTTTTTATACGCGCCGACCTGTACCATACCTTTGGCGGCTTTGACGGCGATTATTTTGCGCACAACGAAGAAATCGACCTGTGCTGGCGTTTAAAACGGGCGGGTTTTTCGGTCTGGTGTGTTCCCCAATCCGTCGTATATCACCTGGGCGGCGGCACCCGGAATATGAAAGCCCGCGTAAAGTGTTCCTCAATTTCAGGAACAGCCTTTTTCGCTGCTCAAAAACGAACGGGCCGGAAAATTACTTTGGCTCATTCCCGCCGGTTTTTACTCGACGGGCTGGCAGGCGTCCGGTTTGCATTAAAAGGGCAGTTTCGCGCAATTCTGGCGATCGTACGGGCACATGGCTCGTTTTACAAACATTTCAAAAAAACGTTGGCCAAACGAAAAAATATAACACAAATAATTGACAAACATAAGATTAAACCTGAAAACCGGGCCGGCATTTACCCGGGAAGTATCATCGTCGCCCATTACCTGCGCCGGGTAAAGGAATTTTCCAAGTTGACCCGATAACCCGATAACCCAATGACAAACTTCGATATCCTTTACGCCGACGAACAAATCCTGATGGTGAGCAAACCCGCCGGATTGCTCACCATCCCCGACCGTTCGGGCAACAAGGACAGCCTGTTGGGTCTGCTGGAACAAAAATTCGGGAAAGTATACGTGGTGCATCGCCTCGACCGGGAGACCAGCGGCATACTTTGTTTCGCCCGCACGGAATCGGCGCACCGGCACCTGTCGATGCAATTTGAACACCACACCACCGACAAATATTACCTCGCCCTGGTGGATGGGGTGTTGCACCACGAGGAAGGTGAAGTCGACAAACCCATCGGCGAACACCCGACCGTGGCCGGCAAAATGACCATCAGTAATTCCGGCAAACCCTCCCTGACTTTTTACCGCGTTGCGGAGCGTTTTAACAGATATACCCTGGTGGAAGTGTTGATCAAAACAGGGCGCACCCACCAGATTCGTGTGCATTTTCAAAGTATCGGATACCCCTTAGCCGTTGACGCACTTTACGGCCGGCGCGCGGCATTTTATTTGTCTGAAATAAAGGGAAAAACCTATAAATCAGGCAAATACAGCGAAGAAGAACGGCCTTTGATGGAGCGAACCAGCCTGCATGCCGCCCGTTTGCGCATCGACCACCCCCTGACCGGCGAGCGCCTCGAATTCAAAACCGACCCGCCAAAGGATTTTGCGGCCGTGCTGAGCCAGTTGCGGAAGTGGAACGGATAAGTCGGGAGTCGTTAGTCGTGAGTCGTAAGTCGTAAGCCGCGGCTCACCACGACTCACGACTCACAACTTACGACTCACGACCACAACTCACGACTCACACACTCACAACTCACAACTCACAACCACAACCCACAACCACGACTACGACTCACGACTCACGACTCACAACTCACGACTCACGACTCACGACTCACGACTCACGACTCACGACTCACGACTCACGACTCACGACTCACGACTCACGACTCACGACTCACGACTCACAACTCACGACTCACGACTCACGACTCACAACTCACGACTCACGACTTCCCTTATTCAAGCTCAATACCTGCTCATGTTTTGTTCAAATTACTGAACAATGTCCGGCACGGGAGAGTGGATTGTTCAAATTATTTTAAATGGTTTGCAGGCAATCAAAATTCCCACACTTTTGCCCCGTCAGTGCATCGCACGAAGGCGGTGATCTGGAAAAATTCAATGCAAGACCAACTCATTGTCCGTTTAAAGCAACAAGACCGAGCAGCCATCGGCGAATTATATGATGCCTACGGATCGGCATTGTTCGGTGTCGTGCTGCGCATCGTTCAGTCGCGGGAATTGGCAGAACAAGTCTTGCAGGATACCTTTGTGAAGGTTTGGCGCAACGCGGCCAGTTACGACGTATCCAAAGGTCGCCTGTTTACCTGGCTGCTGAATATTGCCCGCAATACAGCCATCGATGCAACCCGGACCGCACACTTTCGGCACTACCGAAAAACCGATTCATTAGATAACCTCGTACATAAACCCGGAATGGATACCCTGAATCCCGATCACCTGGGAGTAAAAGAGGTGGTGGGCCGACTGGATGACAAATACAAATCACTGATCGATCTGGTTTATTTTAAAGGTTATACCCAGGAAGAGGTGGCGGAGGAGACGGGTATTCCGCTGGGCACCGTTAAAACGCGCCTGCGGTATGCGATCGGAGAATTGAGAAAAATGTTCGGCGAAAGTTTTGCGGCATTGTTTATTCTTGCTCCCGCAATATTATCGGGGTATTGATTTTGCCGCAGCAAGGCGAAGATTTTTCCCCGAAAAAA
The DNA here is from genome assembly GCA_016713985.1 of Lewinellaceae bacterium. GTDB lineage: Bacteria > Bacteroidota > Bacteroidia > Chitinophagales > Saprospiraceae > M3007. The sequence goes on from JADJOD010000014.1 coordinate 8,394, forward strand.
TTGACGCATTGATGTAAATATTTTGTAATCAGCAAATTACGACTAAACAAAAAGGTTTCTGTCGTTTTATCATACATGGATATTCAATCGTTCATCCAATCAGGCCTGCTGGAGACTTATGTGCTCGGGCAATGTTCCGCTGAAGAGCGGCAACTGGTCGAACGTATGGTTGCGCAGCACCCGGAAGTTCGCGCCGAATTGTCTGCCATCGAACAGGCGCTTGAAGGTTATGCTGCGGCAAATGCCGTAAAACCACCTGAATGGATGAAAGGCCGGATCGAAGAGGTCATTGAAAATCAATCAGTTCCAACAACATCGACCCCCGCGCCGCCGCCGGCAAAATTCCCGGCTTCCGGGTTTTGGCAAATCGCAACGGCGCTGTTTGCGATACTTTGTATCTACTTTTTATACCGCAACAATCAACTGACCGCTGAAAAGGAGTCGTTGCAAACCCGTGTTTCCGAACTTCAGGCCCAACTGGATGACTGCGCCCTTCGCAACAAACAGACGGAAAAACTCCGGCAGGCCGTCGTTTTGCTGCGCGACCGCGACACCCGCCCCGTTCCGCTCGATAATGGCAAGGGCACAACGTATGCCTACTATAACTCCGTACGACGTGAAGCTGCGCTCGACCTGGCGGGGCTTCCGGCCCCGGCACCCGGCAAATATTTCCAGTTTTGGGCTATTGTCGGCGGCAAACCCGTCAGCATGGGTATGGTGGACCTGCAATCTTTCTCCGGCTGGCAAATGTTGCCCTACCTCGATCAGGCGGCGGCCCTGGCTGTTTCGCAGGAAGACAACCCGAACGGCAACGCCACCCCTACCCAGGTGATCATGGTCGGCAACGTACCCACCGGGTAAGACCTGCTTATTTTACCCGCCTCGCGCCACCCGATCCGCACAAATCCGCCCCCATCCGCGTTACTTCGTCCCGCTTCCTGCGTTCTTAGTCGGTTATTGTATGGCGACATCGCTGCAATGCTGCTCTTTTGCAGCATTGAACCTTCCGGCACCCATACGCCGCTGGTTTCGACCCGATGACTGCAATGACCCAATGACGATAAAAAAACCGACAGAGACCCATGCTCAGTTTTGTACCTGCTAAATTTACGTTCCTGCTCTCGCTTTTTGACCTGTATGAGCAGGAAAAACAACTTTCCAAAGCCATGACACACGAAGAAAAACAGGCGCGCGCTTCCGAAATTGTGAAAAACCACGTCGGATTTTCCCTTGGAGCGGCGCTTATCCCGATGCCTGCGGCCGATTTGTTTGCCGTAAGCGCCGTACAACTCAATATGTTGCGCCAGCTGGCCAAATTATACAACACCGGTTTTATGGATTCCCTCGGGAAAAATATCATATCCGCCGTGGCCGGGGGCAGTATCGCCCGCCTGGGCGCCAGTTTGATAAAAGCCATTCCCGGCGTCGGCACCATTGTGGGTGAGTTGAGCATGCCCGTTTTGTCCGGCGCTTCCACGTATGCGCTCGGCAGGGTTGTCGCCAACCACCTGCACCGGGGCGGTTCGTTCGACGATCTGGACCTCAAGGGCGCCCGGAAAGGATACCAGGCCGAGATGGAAAACGGCAAACGTGTTGCCGAGGAACTTACCCAGACGGAACAAAAACCGCCGTCCGGCACAGACGATACCCTCGACAAACTGCGCAAACTGGCCGAAATGAAAGAATCGGGTATCCTGACCGAGGAAGAGTTCAAACAACTCAAGGAACGGTTGCTGGCGCAGATATAAGCGTTTTTCTTTTTCCCGCCGAAACCCCATAGGTTTGCACGATCTATGGGGTTTACTTTTTGGAGTGACATGTCTGCCTCCCGCGCATTGCAATTGTTCCAGGTGATGCGTGTGGGATCGGTCATTGTCACCAGCATTTTACTGGCCAAAAGCGGGTTGAGCACCGCCGAGATCGGCACTTATGAAATGCTGCTCTACATCGGCACTACCCTGACTTTTTTTTGGGTCAACGGCTTGTTGCAGGGAATGCCGCCGGTGTACGCCCGCCTGAACAGCGATGATCGCAACGCATTCATTTTTAACAACTTCTTAGTGTTCTGCGCCACGGCTGCCGGCTTGTTTCTGGCGCTTTTTTTGGGTGAAAAATGGTTGACCCCGGCGCTTACCGGGCAGGCGCAAGTGCCGTATTTTCACCTGTTTTGTGTGTATTTGCTGTTGAACCTGCCCACTTTTCCGGTGGAATATTATTACCTGTTGCATGAAAAACCCCGGCATATTGTCGGGTGGGGTGGGGTAGTGTTCGGGTTACATATTGCCGCATTGTACCTGCCGGTATGGATGGGTTTCGGCCTTCGCGGCGGCTTTTTTACCCTGATCGTTTTGAGCGGATTAAAACTGGCCTGGGCGGCAGGTTTGGTGCTCCGCACCGGAAAACCGGAATTCAGGATTGACCTGATCCGCAGTTACCTTCGTTTTTCAACGCCGCTGACACTCAATGTATTGGTGGGCAATTTTATCGTTGTATTCGACAGTTGGCTGGTTGGCTGGTATTACCGCGACGAGGCTGTGTTCGCTATATTCCGGTATGGTTCGCGGGAATTTCCCTTAGCCACGGCACTGGCCACCGGGCTTGGCATGGCCCTGATCCCAAGGTTGTCGGAAGACTTGCCCGCAGGAATGGCGGAAATGAAAACAAAAGTCCGGCGGCTGATGCACCTGTTGTTTCCGCTTACGATTTTGTTGCTTTTTGTATCGGGCCCACTTTTTCCCCGGGTATTCAACCCCGATTTTGCAGGCAGCGCCCCCCTGTTCAACGTTTATTTGCTGGTAACAGTCAGCCGGGTATTGTTGCCCAATGCCATTGTGTTGTCCCGGGGCGCCCCACGGGTGATATTTGGAGTAGGGTTGATCGAACTGGCCGTAAAGGTGGTCCTGGGCTTTTTGTTTATTCACTGGTGGGGTCTGATGGGGGTGGCCTGGTCGGTCGTGGTGGCTTTCGGGTTCGAAAAACTGGCCCTGATGTGGTTTTTGGAGAAAAAACTCGGAGTGCGGACCGGCGACTGGCTCGATTGGCGCTGGTACCTGGTTTATGTACTGGCGTTGGTTGCTGCGTTTTTGGTCGTGGCAGGATGGGAACACGGATGAAACGGATCGGGCGGATTGAAACGGACTTTTCAAAAAGCCGGAGAAAAACAAATCCTTTATGATCCGCCCGATCCGTTTCATCCGTGTTCCCATCCATCTTATTCGGAGATTCAGCGCGCGCCGGTCGCCGCTGCCGTGATCGCCCGGATCGCGTCCACACTGCTTTCCCAGTACCAGCTTTCCAGTCCCGGAATATCGCCGCCGTTTTGAACGACTTTTTTTCTCCCGGTGAAATGAAACTCCCCCGCGCCGGTAACCCGCAGCAATTCGGCGATGTTGTTGGCAGAAATGCCGGCGCCCGGCATCACGCTGATCCGCCCGGCGGCTTTTTCCACCATGTTTTTTAGCAAAAAACGCCCTTCAAACGCGGTTTTTGCCTGGCCCGAACTCAACACCCGTTTGTAGCCGAGTGAAATCAGTTGCTCCAGCACCGCCGCCGGATCGGCCGAAAAATCGAATGCTCTGTGACATACCGCTTCCATATCGCCCGCTGCTTCCTTCATGGCCCGCATCAGCGATACATCGAGTTGATTATCAGGCGTCAGTGCGCCCACTACTACACCGTTTGCGCCGGCTTCCCGGCAAAACCGGATGTCGTCCAGCATGATATTCCGTTCAACTTCCGTGTATTGGAAATTTCCCTCGCGGGGCCGGATCAGCACATTGACGGGGATTTTCAGTTGTGCGATGGCCGCCCGGATCAGGCCGGGTGAAGGGGTGAGGCCGCCCACATCGAGCGCGGAGCAAAGTTCGATGCGGTGCGCGCCGCCGCGTTCGGCGGCTAAAGCGGATTGTATGTTGACTGCGCAGACTTCAAATGTCATGGTTGGCGAAATTTTGTGTTTGAAGCGGGCAATTTCGCTTTTTTCCCTCATTCCAAATACCTGAAACAGCGAATTGCCGGTCCGCGCGATCATTGTTGTGGTCACCGGGAATGCCGGAGGCCCCGCTGGCCGTCTGTCGGATGGGCGCAAATGCCGTATTTTATACTTTCGGGAAAGATTCCTAACACTTACCTTCGGGCTCTGTCCAACTTTGTACATATGCGTTATCCCGCTTTACTCGTATTGTTGATCCTGTTATCGGGGCAAACCTTTGCTCAGGACCTGCATTTTTCGCAGTTTTACCACAACCCCTTGCAATACAACCCCGCACTGACGGGTATTTTCCGGGGTGATCTGCGGGTTTCCGGGTTGTATCGCAGCCAATGGACGAGTGTGCCGGTTTCGTACCGCACGTTTTCCGGGGTGGTGGACTGGAAAACGATCAAACGCAATACCAACTTGCTTTCCATCGGCCTGTTGCTGGAACACGACCGCGCCGGCGACGCGGCTTTGTCCTGGACCCAGGTCGGCGCAACGGCGGGCGTCGCGCACGCCCTGAACGAACAACAAGCCGTTTCTGTCGGCGTGGGCCTCGCTTTGGTACAACGTTCGTTCGATATTTCCGGCCTGAAATTCCGCAACCAGTGGACGGGCGAGATATACGACCCGGCTTTGTCGACGGGAGAAAGTTTTAACAAAAATTCGGGACTGGCGCCCAGCCTTTCTGCCGGTTTGAACTGGCATTACGGCCCCGCCGAGTCACGCACCCGTTTAGATGCCGGCGCCGGCGCATTTCATTTGAACAAACCCAAAATCAGTTTCCTCGACGATGCCGAACAGGCATTGCCCATGCGGCTGAGCCTGCTGCTCAACGGCGCCCTTCAAACGGGAGAACTGACCGACGTGGTTGCTTTTGCCGCCGTACAACAAATGGGCAAGGCGCGGGAGATCATTGCCGGCGGCGGTTTGAGGCGCCTGCTGACGCCCGATAACGAAACGGCGGTACAATTCACCCTGGCCCTGCGCCCCGGCGACGCCCTGATTCCTGCCTTCCAGTTCGAATGGCAAAACTGGACGGCGGGTATCAGTTATGACTGGAATACTTCGGGTTTCGACGTGGCCACGGGTGGGCGCGGAGGTTTTGAAGTTGCGGTGGTTTACCGCACCATGCCCGTTCCTCCGGTCAAAACATACAAGGTTTGCCCGATCTTTTGAGAAACCGTCTGTCCCCGGCAGGGGTTTTCAGGCGGTTTCTGAGGGCGTTTTGATAAAATTGAACAATTATTTGTTCTTTTATTTGTTTTGTAAACTGAAAATACTCCTCTTTGCGTTCTGAAGGCAAGCCTTCCGAAATTCCCATCAACCGAAAACTGAAGCCATAATTCTTATGAAGTCAGTAACCAGCCTCCTTATTTTAATCTTTTTCTTACTCTTCACTGCTGCTGCCTCCGGTCAATCGCTCCGATCGTACGAACGCGCCGGTGACGACGCATTTAAGGAAAAAGACTACAGCGCGGCCGTACAACACTATGCCACGGTACTCAAACGCGACGACGACAATTATTCCGTTCTCTGGAAATACGGCGAATGTGCGCGACTTTTTTTTGCCTACAACGAGGCAGAAAAGTCCTACAAAAAGATCGTTGCCTCCAAACGTTATCTGAAAGAATTCCCTTTGCTGCTCTACCGCCTCGGCGAGGTGAAAAAAGGCCAGGGCGACTATGCGGCGGCGGCCGAATTTTTTGAAAAATTCCTGTCCGACCACCCGAAAATTGACGCGGAATACGTGGAAAAAGCCCGCGTGGAAGTGGAAACCTGCCGCAACACGGGATTGTTATCCGCCGAAAGCAAGGAGGTGGAAATCAAAAACCTGGGGAAAACCATCAACAGCCCGTACAGCGATTTTGCACCGATCGTGGTGGGCGATACCCTGTTTTTTTCCTCCTACCGCTTCGACAAAAAAAACGACCGCAGCAAACCCAAAACGAAGATCACCAAAGTGATGATCTCGTCGCACGGTGGTCGTGCGCGTGAACCCGGGCGGGGTTTCCCCACCACCGATACGGCGCATATCGCGCACACGGCGTTTTCCCCGGACGGCCATTACGTCGTTTTCAGCGTTTGCAAAAACATCAATGCCTACGATATCCGCTGCGAACTCTGGCTTACCGTCGTGGACCGCCGCAACCGCTGGCTGCCACCCGTGCGGCTGCCGGAACCCATCAACGCGCCGGGATACACCACCACACAACCCTCCATCGGTTACGACGAATATTTTCAGGGACCCGTGTTGTGGTTTTCCAGCGACCGGCCGGGTGGCCGGGGCAAACTGGACCTTTGGTACGTTCCACTCGATACCGTGTTTTTCTGCCCCTGCGCACTTCCCCTGCCCGGCAAAAAAATCACCCGCCTGCCTCGTTTTGACGAGCCCGTCAATGCGACGTCCCTGAACACGGCGGACAATGAAGGCATGCCGTTTTTTTACGCGCCCACCCAAAAACTCTACTTCAGTTCGGAAGGCTGGCCCGGTTTGGGCGGTTATGATATTTTTTCTTCCAGAAAAGGGGGGCAGAATTTTTTCAAACCTGAAAACGCGGGTAAAGGCCTCAACAGCAGTTATAACGACGTCTATTTTTTCCTGAAACCGGACGGGCAAAACGGCTACCTCAGCAGCAACCGGCCGGGGTCCCTGTACCTCGACCCGGCGAACAAAGCGTGTTGCAACGATTTGTACTCGTTCCGCTTGCCCGAACCCGAGTCTTTACCCCGGCCCTCAAAAGGGGATTCTCTGCCGGCGATATCCGTAAAGGTAGTGCCGCTTTCGACCGATCCGCCCCCGCTGCCGGCGGTGCAAGCGCCCACCCAACTGCAGGATTTTGTGGGATTGCCGCTGTATTTTGACAACGACGAGCCGGACAAACGCACCCGGCGCACCGTTACCCAAAAAAGTTACGACGAAACGGTGCAGGTCTACTTAGAGCGGCAACGGGAATACCGCGACCGGTTTACTTTCGGACTGACCGGCCCGAAAGCAGAGGCTGCGGAAATTATGGTGGACGATTTTTTTGAAAATGAAATCCGCCGCGGCTATGACCGCCTCGGGCAGCTCTGCGAACTGATTCTCAGCAGACTGCAAGGCGGGGAAAAAATTGAAGTGCTCATCAAGGGATTCACCAGCCCACGCGCCGAAACCGACTACAACCTCAATCTCGGAAAACGCCGCATCAGCAGTGTCCGCAACCAGTTCGGTACTTTTTCCGACGGCGCCTTGCAACCTTATCTGAAGACGGGGCAGCTCCTGATTTCGGAAACCAGTTTTGGAGAAACCACCGTTCGAAGCGGGGTGAGCGACAATCTGACGGATGAACGCAACTCGATTTATCACCCCGATGCAGCGCGTGAAAGGCGTGTGGAGATTGTTGAGATTCGGGAGCAATAAAATTTCGACCCCGGATAACCCGCTTTTTCCACCATTTTATCCCGTTTTTTACGGATTCGCGCCGGGACGAAAAAATTTTTTGCCGATTCAAAACCCATTCGTTTAAATTTGCCGCAAGCGAAAACATAGCGCACCGGGTCGTGCGCTGATTATCAAAACCAAATATCCACCCAAGCCTTGACTAAGAAACGCGTTGTCAAAGATTACGAGGCCCTTCCGGAAGACATTATCCGACTCGTAAAGATCAAGTATCCGACCGGATATGCCGAACACCTTGTGTCCTATACTGATAAAGAGGGGAAAAAAGTATCTGCATTGCCTTTTGAAACGGATGATGCCTATTACCTCATCCGGATGACCATCCTGGAGGCCAAACGTATTGTGAAAGAGGACGAGGACTTCGACGAAGACGGCGTACTGCGCGGCGATTTTGCCGATGTGGAAGTCGACGACGAATTCGACGGCGAAGGTGAAGACGATGACGATATCTCGGACGGTGTTTCCGAAGAAGACGATCATATTATCGTAACCCGGCGGCGCGATGAAGAAGAAGATATACCCGACGATACGGAATATTGAGGTGAAATGCCTCAACACACCGTTGTGTAATTAAGAACCCGAAGCTCATGTGCTCTTCGGGTTCTTTTTTTACTTCAAAGTACCGGCCATTCCATTTTTTTTCATCTTTGCTGCTGACTTCCGGGAATTATATTTTCATTTGGGGCTCAATCGCAGAAAGATCTTCTAAACTCGTCAACCAATTCAACAATGAGTCATTCCGCTTCGGGCTCCGGGCCTGTACTTTGGGAGAAACCGCCGCTTTCGTTTATGCAAATCTGGAACATGAGTTTTGGATTTCTCGGTATTCAGGTGGGATGGGGGATGCAGATGGGCAATATGAGCGCCATTTATGAATATCTCGGCGCAAAACCCGACGAAATTCCCCTGCTGTGGCTGGCTGCTCCTCTCACAGGTTTTGTCGTGCAGCCCATTATCGGTTATATGAGCGACCGGACCTGGAACAGATGGGGGCGCCGCAAGCCATATTTCACCGTTGGCGCCATACTTGCCACCCTGGCGCTGATTGCCATGCCGCATTCGTCGGCGCTCTGGATGGCTGCGGGTTTGTTGTGGATACTGGACGCCTCGATCAATGTCAGTATGGAACCTTTCCGCGCTTTTGTCGGCGACCTGTTGCCCGAATCGCAGATCAACAAGGGTTACACGATGCAAAGTATGTTTATCGGCATCGGCAACGTCATTGCCGCCGCACTGCCCTGGGTGCTGCTCAACGTATTTGGAATGGCCTCCAAAGCGACGCCGGGCCAACCCGTGCCGGCTTTTTTGGTGGTGGTGTTCTCCATAGGCGCCTTGTGTTACCTGTTTGCCGTATTGTACACCGTACGCACCACCAAAGAATACCCGCCCGCCGACCTGGCGGCTTTTGAACGTATGAAAGCCGAAACTTCGGGTATCGGCCACGGATTTCAGGAAGTGTTTTCCAATATTTTTAAAATGCCCCTGGTGATGCGGCAGGTGGCCCTGGTCAATTTTTTTACCTGGCCCGGATTGTTTTTGATGTGGTTCTATTTTACACCCGCCGTTGCCCGCGATATTTTGGGTGCGCCGGACACCGATTCTCCCTTGTATGCCGACGGGGTGAGTTGGGGCAATCTCTGCTTCGGGTTTTATTCCCTGGTATGTTTCGCTTTTTCGTTTATTTTACCACAAATTGCCGACCGGTACGGCCGGAAATACGCCCATGCCGCCTGTTTGCTGGCCGGGGCCCTGGGTTTGCTGTTCGTCGGTTTCGCCCCGAATAAATACTGGTTGCTGTTGTCCATGACCGGCGTGGGTATTGCCTGGGCCAGCATACTTTCCATGCCTTATGCCATGCTGGCGTCTTCCCTGCCACAAAACAAACTGGGGGTTTATATGGGCATTTTTAACTTTTTTATCGTTTTGCCCGAGATCATTGCGACCCTCGGTTTTGGCTGGATCATGGAAAACGTGCTGGACAACAACCGCATTGCCGCAGTGATGACGGGAGGTGGATTGCTGGCATTGGCTGCGTTGTTGTGTTTCCGGATCCGGGAAAAACGCTGATGTACTTCCCTGGCGCCCGGGTTGGTGGAAGAATGACTCGCAAAAAGATAATAACCTGATTTTAAAAACCATAAACAAGTGGACAAAATTAATGATACTTGTTTTCTTCCGAACATTCTGAGAATGAATCATCTGGACGGAAAAGATTTCCGTCCTACTACATATGCCTGACGCAACAACATTGTTCACCAAATAAAATTTTCTCGTTATGGACCTCTCCACACTGCTTGTTATAGTGATCATCGGCGCCGTTTCCGGCTGGCTGGCCGGTTTTATCCGCCAGGGATACGGATTCGGGTTATTGGGCAATATCATCATCGGCATTATCGGCAGTTTTGTCGGCGGCTGGTTGTTCGATCAACTCAACATCTCCATCGGCTCGGGATTGGTGGGTGTGATCGCCAAATCCGTGATCGGCGCGCTTGTCCTGCTTTTCCTGATCGGATTGGTAAAAAAAGCGAAGTAAAATGGCGTAAAATGTGGATTATCAAGGCATTACCTGCATTTTTTCTCGTACTGTCCTTTTCCTGTAAAAATATTGTGGGCAACCCGCACAGGGTAGCGATGCCGCCGCGTGTGGTGCCCGCCCAACACGGCGGCATGTATCTTGAACCCGCGAACTGGTGGGTGGGTATGAAACACAACCGGGTTGAAGTTATGTTTCATTACCCGGGCCTGGCTGCCTATCAGGTTCAATTAGGCAAATCGGAGGGAGTAAAACTTGTCGGCGTGGAAAAGGGCGACAGCCCCAATTACCTGTTTGTAACCCTCGCGATCAGCGCAAAAGCGCCGGCTCAAAAAGTGCCCGTTGTTTTTTCAGACGGCGCCCGCGCGGTTACGGCCGAGTTTCCACTTTTTCTCCGCGACCAACTTCCCAAAGCGCAGGGGCTGGACAGCCGGGACGTCATTTACCTCATTTACCCGGACCGTTTTGCAAACGGCGACCCGGCCAACGACCGGATACCGGGCATGCACCAGGGACCCGACCGGGCCTCGCCTACCGGGCGTCACGGCGGCGACCTGCAAGGTATTGCCGACCACTTAGACTATCTGCAGGACCTCGGCGTCACCACGATCTGGCTCAACCCCGAACTCGAAAACGACCAGACACAGGATTCGTACCACGGCTACGCCGCCACCGACCTGTATCGTGTGGACCGGCGTTTCGGCAGCAACCAGCAATTGCGCGACCTGGTGGCTCAGTGCCACCGCAAGGGCCTCAAATTTATCCGCGATGCCGTACCCAACCACATCGGCGACCAGCACCGCTGGATGCGCGACCTGCCGATAAAGGATTGGGTCAATCCCTGGCCCGAAATGACCCGCACCAACTTCCGCGCCCCGACGGCCGTCGATCCCTATGCCTCGGAATACGACCGCAAACGATTTCACGACGGCTGGTTTGACGCGCGAATGCCCGACCTCAACCAGCGCAACCCACACGTAGCAACGTACCTGGTCCAGCAATCTATCTGGTGGATTGAGTTTGCCGGATTGGACGGTTTCCGTGTCGATTCCTACGCGTACTCCGATCAGGCGTTTTGCAGCCGCTGGTGCCGCGAACTGCGGGAAGAATACCCGGACTTCGGGATGTTTGGCGAAGTATGGGACTACAACACCGTCGTTCAGGGCTTTTTTGCCGACGACCAGCCGATGCAACGCGCACAATTTGATTCCAATCTGCCGGGTGTGGTTGATTTTCAACTGTGTTTCGGCATCCGCGAAGCGCTTACCCGCGATCAGGGCTGGACGGAAGGTATCGCGCGGGTGTACTGCACGCTGGCGCAGGACTATTTTTACCGCGACCCTTTCCGCAACGTGGTGATGCTCGATAACCACGATATGACGCGGTTCTGGACTTTTATCCGGGAAGATTTTAATAAATACCAAACCGGCCTCGTATTTCTTCTCACCACCCGGGGCATTCCGTCCATTTATTACGGCACGGAAATCCTCGCCGGGGGCTCCAAAGACGTATCGGACGGCGATATCCGCCGGGATTTTCCGGGGGGCTGGCCGGGTGATACGATCAATAAATTTACGACCGAAGGCCGCACGGAACGGGAAAACGAAGCCTTCCGATTCCTCAAAACTCTCCTGCACTACCGCAAAACCACCCCGGCGCTGCAAACCGGCAAACTGATGCAATTTATACCGGAAGAGGGCGTATACGTTTACTTCCGCTACGATGCCGCCAAAACGGTGGTGATCGTGCTGAATACCTCGGATAAAGACGTCCGTATCCCCATTGCCCGGTTTGCCGAACGTATCAAAGGATTTTCCGGGGGCAAAGACGTGATCACAGGGGAAATATTGAACGACCTTTCCGGTCTGGAAGTGAGGCGGTATTCACCGATGGTGCTGGAGTTGATGCCTGATGAAGCCAAATAAGCGGCAGTGATATGAGCAGCCTGACCGGTAGAATAGATATATTTACCCGGGTGACAGGTTTGTCTTTTGATACCACGTTTACCCGTGCTGAATGGTTTGAAATTACAGCGTTATTGTCTGTTCGGTCATTAAGCTTATCCGACCTTTCAGATGCTAAAAAATCAGCCGGGCGCTCCAGGGATTTAGGTGATTTGGGGCATTTGATGTCGTCCTGAAAATATTCCCGATCCGGTCAATTCACTGCCTTACACCCCGTTTTGGTCGAGAAATAACCCGGCTCCGCAGCAAATTTCGCAATTATGTCAGGTCAAGGCGATCCCCGGCCACAGGCCCGGCGGACGCGATCCATGTACCATAAATATCCGTTTTATGAAAAAAAACTTGTTCCTCCGTTTTATTCCCCTGCTGTGTGTCGTGTTGTTTTCCACGTCGGTATGGGCACAGGTGAACACCCCGCGCGAGGCCAGTCCGGCCGCCCAGGTTACACAAACCATCGGAATTTCAACAATAAGTGTGGAATACTCCAGGCCCTCGGTAAAAGGCCGCGAGGTTTGGGGTGCGTTGGTGCCTTACGGGTACAACGTCCAGAATTTCGGGTCGCGCAAGGAAGCCCCGTGGCGGGCCGGCGCCAACGAAAACACCGTTATCGAGTTTTCTCACGACGTAAAAGTAGAAGGCCAGGCGGTTCCGGCGGGCCGTTACGGGTTGTTTTTTGTTATCCATAAAGACGATTCGGGCGAAGTGATCCTGTCCAAAGACAACCGCTCGTGGGGCAGCTTCTGGTACGATCCGGCACGGGATCAACTCCGGGCCAAAATCAGTTTGCGCGCAAACCCGCATACCGAATTGTTGACCTACGATTTTATCAACCTCACAAAAAACGGCGCCGAACTGGTGCTCAACTGGGAAAAGAAGCAATTTCCCGTTAAGGTCGAGTTTGCAGTAGACGACATCGTGCTGGCCAATGCCACAGAACAACTGAAAGGAACGGCAGGCTTTAACTGGCTGGGTTACAACAGCGCGGCCGTGTACACCCTCAAAAACAAAGTGGGCATGGACAAAGGCCTTGTCTGGGCCGACCAGGCAATCGCCCAGAACCCGGGTTTTGCCACCCTGAGTACCAAAGCGGATTTGCTCCGGCAAACGGGCAAAACCGCCGACTCGGAAGAAATCCGCAAAAAGGCCGTCGCCCTTGCCAACGAGGCCGAACTCAACCAGTACGGCTATCAACTGATCAATGAAAAACAGATGGAAGAGGCAATTAAAATGCTGACACTCAACACGGAACGCCATCCGGAAAGCGCCAACGCCTGGGACAGCCTCGGAGAGGCCTATGCCCTGAAAGGTGATAAGGATAACGCCGTCAAAAATTTCAAAAAATCGCTCAGCCTGAACCCGCCCGAGGCCGTGAAAGCCAACTCAGAGAAATACCTGAAACAATTGGGGGCGATGTAAGCAGGCAGGCAAACGGCGCGTTTTTTCAACACCCGCCAAATACCTTCAAGGCATAAATCACCTTGCCCGAAACAGTCAGGTTGAACACCCGCTCGCCGTCGGAGGCGAACACAGGCTCCCAGGTCTTTCCTTTATCGGAGGAACGGAAAATGCCGGTATCAAAACTGCAAAGCAGGTATTCGCCCACCTGAACGATGTCGTAAACGTCCCGGACTTGTGAAAGACGTATATCCATATTGTACATACCCCCTATCGGCAAAGGGACCTTTTCCATACGTTGCCAGGATTTGCCACCGTCGGGTGAAACACGCAGCCTGTTGGTAATACCTTCGGGGCTGACCTTCGTGGGGTCTTTTGTGCCGAGAATGGCGACAAACTGATCCTTCAGGAGCCCCACCTTTTTCACCAGAATGTTTTCGTCCAGCACAACATCCCAGTGTTCGCCGCCGTCGGTCGACCGCAGCACCCCTTCCATACCGTCGGCAATCAGTACATCGCCCGCAGTGACGATATTCAGGACCAAACCCTTGTCAAAGACCTGTTTCCAGGTTTGTCCGCCGTCGGCAGATTTAAAAATACCGCTGTCGCTACCGACGAAAAGAGTTCCGCCCGGAGTTTCCAAAATGGTGCGTACCCCTTTTTCCTTCAGGGTAGTATGTATGGGCCCCCAGATGCCCGTGCCTGGAATTTCCTGAAAAAAACCGTTCTGGTAACTACAGAAATACAAACCCGATCGGCCGGGAGAGATGTTTGTGATTTCTTCCGTACTAAAAAAGTCTTTTTCCCAAACCGGTGTTACCGAGGTGCTGTTGCTGCGGTAGAATCCTCTTTCAGTGCCTAAAAGGACTTCGTCGCCGTTGGCAAAAATCCACCGGGCAGACAATTTTTTGGGCAACCCGGCACTGATGTCCTGCCACGTCTGTCCGCCGTCGGTGGATTGAAACACAACTGCGGCGGACGATGACCGGTTTTTTTCAGAATTTTCCTGCCTGCCCGTAGCGGATGGCGCAACGATGCCGGCGGCCAGTGACAGCGTTTTTTCCTGATCCTGCTGACAGGCGGCGAAGGATTGAAAAAAGAGCAATAAAGCGAGGATTCGGATTTGCATAACTTTGTCTGGTTGGTGAAACAATGCTGCAAAGATGCGGGCCGGCCGGCCCCGAATGTTTTTTTGAACGTAAAACAATGTAACGGATTTGTAAAAGGTGTTTTTGGATCGGATCGGCATCGCGCAATCATAACCGATCTTGTTCCATGCCGCCCGGCTGTTCGCGTGAAACGGGTAGCCGGTTTTTGTTTTAAAAACAAAGCAATTTGTGTTATTATTGCCCTCAAAATGGCCGCTTATGCTACCTGAAAACTATCTTTTCACCGAAGTCAAAAATCTCATCGTCAAAGCCAGGCACAGCGCGGCGCGGGCGGTCAACGCTGAATTGGTGCTGCTGTACTGGCAAATCGGGCAAACGATTCGCCACGAAATTCTCCGCGGCCAACGTGCGGAATTCGGCAAACAGGTGGTGCGGACCTTGGCGGAACAACTCACAGTGGAGTTTGGTAGCAGTTTCAATGCCTCCAATTTGTGGCAGTTCGTTCAATTTGCCGAGTTGTTTCCGGACATTCAAATAGTTGACGCACTGCGTCAACTATTGAGTTGGTCACATATCCGTATTTTCCTCCGTTTAGAAGACGACCTGAAACGCCGTTTCTACATGGAAATGTGCCGCATCGAAGGATGGAGCACACGGCAATTGGAGGAGCGGATTGACTCCATGTTGTACGAGCGTACGGCCTTATCGCGCAAGCCGGAGGAGCACACGGCGATTGAGCGGGCGCGACGCAGCACGATGGCAAAAAAAGGATAAATGCAAAGCCCTGAATCCTGTTTTGTTTCTATTTTTCACGCTTAAAATCAATTGGTTATGACACTTTCGGCGGCGGAGTGTTTTCAACTGAAATCCTATTGAAAGCGAGATATGAACAAATTTAACTTGGACGACTTGCCTGATTTGGTTCCGGCTTTTTCCGAACACCAAATGCTGTTTTATGCGGAAGCCTGCGCTATTGCATTGGAATCCCAACAGCATTTATCGGGTGTCGTGTTTCAATTGGAGGGAGAATTTCATGACTGGGTACAGGTTCATTGGAGAAAAAAGCCTACAAAAACCGGGTTGACGGATTCACGCGACCTGGCAGAGTTCGGCGCGATAGCTTTGGCTTTTTGCATTGTGACCAAATTTTCGGAGTATGATGTAGTCGAGCAATCGGTGCTCGGCAATGGTTTTGATTATTGGCTGGGTTACACAGAAACCGCCCCGAAACACAATCCTGACAACTTTTTGAACGCCCGTTTGGAAGTGTCCGGCATTTTGAAAGGGAGCAATCGTGATGTTGCGGCTCGCCTGCGGCAAAAAATCCGGCAAACGGGCGTGTCAGACTATTTGAATATCCCAGCAATCATTGTGATTGTTGAATTTTCAAAACCAATATCCGTTACCTTTGTAAAATGAACCAAGTACAAGCATTACATCGGGAAGCAATGGCACTCGCCCACGAAGCGTTCTCCGCGCAGCGCGATGGCAATTTCCAGCAATACTTGGAACTGAGCAAACAAGCCTTTGAGAAGGAAAAAGCAGCGGCTTGGCTGCTGTTCGACAAATTCGACGTTGAGCCGACCCGCTCTGTCCTCTTCCGCAGTGCTGCACAACTCGCCTTCAACTGCGGCCTTATGCGCGACACCGAACAACTCGTGGCCGCCGCCCTCGTCGGCAATCCGCCCGCCGAAATTATGCGCGAGTTGCGCCAACTCTCGAAAAGTGTGCTGTCGGCTTTTGAGCAGGTGGCGTGAAAAGCCTTTTCCATAAACGCTTAAAATCAATTGATTGTGGCACTTTCTGCGGAGGAGTATTTTCAAATAGGGCTTGAAAAATATGACCAAGGCCTTTTAGAAGAGGCCATCGCAGATTGGACAGAGGCTATTCGCCTCGACCCGAACGATGCGGTGGCGTACATGAATCGCGGCGCAGCCAGGTCGGAGTTGGGAGATAAGCAGGGTGCGATATTGGACTATGACGAGGCCATCGAACTCAACTCGAACTACACTTTGGCGTATACCAATCGCGGCGCAGCCAAGGCAGAGTTGGGAGATAAGCAGGGTGCGATATTGGACTATGACAAGGCCATCGAACTCGACCCGAACCTTGCTTTGGCGTATGGCAATCGCGGCCTTGTGTTTGAAGAAATTGGAGAAATATTCGAAGCACAACTCGATTTCAGGCGATTTCTTTATCTTACAAACAAAGTTGATTTTTTTAGAGCCGCTCGATTTGTTTTTCCCTATTTCTCCACCTACCCCGCCCCCTACCTCCTCCACCGCAGCCTCCAAAAATTCACCGGCGATTTCGAGCAATTCAACACCGTCCACCCCATCGTGGACGCCACCCGGCAGCAGTGCCGCCCATGGAAAGTCTGGGAGGAATGGCGCAGGCTGACGGGCAGCGAAAAACACGAAGCACTGGCGCACTACCACGCGCTGGCGCTTGTGAATCACTACATGGGCGACTGCATCGAAGCCTTCCGCATTTACGATGAAGTGCTCGACAATGAGGCCAAAGTAGGTGTGCCGCTCAACTTTTTGGGGCAATTATTGACAGCGGCTGGCGCTGGCGCGGCGGTCAAATTGTTTGGCAATTTTTGGGTCGCCCGGCATCGCGAAGACTTAATAAATATGGACGAATACTCCGTTTCGGCCAAGCAACTGACAGCAGCACCGGATGATTTTGATTTGTTCGTTGACAACTTCCTGCGTTTTATGAGTTACCAACGCGAGACGCTCGGAGAAGAAAAGTTTGAAGAACGGTATCCGCTGGAGGGTTTTGAAGATTGGAAACGGAAGTGGTAGGCCTGCGACGACAAGCCTTAAAATCAAGTGGGTGAAACCGGGAAACGCGGGGAGCGGCAAAAGCCATCCGATTTCACCCCCAAAAACGCCCCTTGCAAATTCATTATTTTTTTAATTTTAGGCTCGTTTACCAAACACAACAAACAAGATGTCCAGACTACTCCCCGCCCTGGCCCTGTGCCTGCTTGCAACCACACTTACCGCGCAAGTCCTCATCAATGAAATCTCCGCCGCCAACATGAACGGATTGACAGACGGCGACGGCGACCGGGAAGACTGGGTCGAGTTGTACAACCCCGGCCCTGCTGCCGTAAACCTCGGCGGGTGGTTTTTGAGTGATAATCCGGGTAATCCCCAAAAATGGGTCATACCCAACGGGCAAACCATTGCGGCGGGGGCTTATCGCATCATTTTTTGCTCCGGGAAGGACAAAATTGCTGCCCCGTACATGCATACCAGTTTTAAAATCACCCAAACCAAAGGGGAATCGGTGGTATTGACCCAGCCGAACGGTACAACGGCCGACAGTTACACGTTTAACACCCCGAACCAGGTGAACCACAGTTACGGGCGCACGCCCAATGGAGGCCCGACATGGAGTATTTACAATACACCAACTCCGGGCGCCGTCAACGCTGCCTCTCCGTATCAGGCTTATGCGCCCACGGTACAGGCGAGCCTGGCTGCAGGTTTTTATCCGGGCGCCATCCAGGTCAGCCTGAACGCCGGCGCCGGTATTGCGATTCGGTACACCGTAAACGGCAACGAACCCACTGCTGCCTCGTCGATTTATTCTGCACCCATCAATATTGCCGCAACCACCGTATTAAAAGCCCGCGCTTTTAGCGCCAATAACGCGATCCTGCCGGGTTTTGTAATGGCCAACACCTATTTTATCAATGTCAACCACACCATTCCGGTCGTTTCCATCGCGGGAGACAACCTCGTCACCTTGTTAAACGGTTCCCAACTCGTGCCGTTCGGTTCATTCGAGTATTTTGAAAACAACGCATTGAAAGACGAGGCGTACGGCGAATTTAATAAACACGGCAACGATTCCTGGGCGTACCCGCAGCGTGGGATTGACTGGATCACCCGCGACCAAATGGGATACAAGGATGAATTGAAACACAAATTTTTTAAGGAGCGCTCGCGAACGAAGTTTCAGCGGCTCATCCTGAAAGCGGCGGCCAACGACAATTATCCAAGTTCGGGAGGCGCACATATCCGTGATTCCTACGTCCACACCCTCGCCATCGATGCCGGAATGCATGTAGACGTCCGGACGCACCGGTCTTGCGTCGTGTACGTCAACGGCCAATATTGGGGAGTATACGATTTGCGGGAAAAGGTGGACGATGCCGATTTTACCTCTTATTATTATGACCAGGACGAGCAGGATATCGATTATATAAAAACCTGGGGCGCTACCTGGACCGAATACGGGTCGTCCACGGACTGGTACACCCTCAAAGCGTATATTCTCGGCAACGACATGACCGTTGCTGCCAATTACGACTATGTATTACAGCAGTTCAACCTGTTGAGCCTGATCGATTACGTCATCATCAACCAGCACAGCGTTTGCAAAGACTGGCTGAACTGGAACACGTCGTGGTGGCGCGGCCGCAACCCCGCCGGAGACGGGAAACGCTGGCGTTATTCCCTGTGGGATATGGATGCAACCTTTGGGCATTACATCAATTATACCGGCATCCCCGATGTCGGCCCCACGGCTGATCCCTGCGATGTGGAGCAAATTCCCAATTCAGGCGACCCGCAGAACCACATCGATATTTTTATGAAACTGTACGCGAATCCGCAGTTCAAGGCCTTGTATGTGAATCGGTACGCCGATTTGCTCAACACCTACCTCTCCTGCGATTATATGAACGCGCTACTGGATTCCATGACGAATACCCTCGCGCCCGAAATGGCCCGGCATTGTATGCGCTGGGGTGGAACCGTGGCCCAGTGGAATCAAAATGTCACAAAAGTTCACGATTTTATCAATACCCGCTGTCAGATACTGGATCAAAGTATTGAGGATTGTTACGACGTGACCGGACCGTATGGATTGACGGTGAATGTTTCTCCCGCCGGGTCGCCGAACCGGGTCAAGGTAAACACCTTTACTCCGGCGACCTATCCCTATGCAGGCGATTATTTTGGCGGAGTTAATATCGATCTCATCGCCAAACCTGCCACCGGATGGCTGTTCGATCACTGGGAGGTAAGTGGCAATACCTTCGGGCCGGACCAGTATACGGAGGCCATTTTGCTGGCTTTTCAAACAACAGGTGTGGCTACGGCCTTTTTTGTGCCCACCGGACCATGTACGGAGCCGGCGGGATTGGCGCTATCCGATACACTGGTAGCACCTTCCATGACCTGGATCGACCAGCCAAGCGCGAGCAGTTATCTGATTCAGTACCGGAAAGTGGGGACCCGTCTGGCTGCAAATTACCACACCCCAGAACGCCTGGAATTTTGATACGTTGCCCGGTTGCAGCAATTACGAGGTGCAAATCCGGTCCGTCTGCCCGCAAGACAGCAGCGCATTTGTTGATTTTGCATTCGCAACACCCGATCATTTATCGGGATTCGGACTAACGGATGTCACGATTTGTAATTCGGACCCCGCCGTGCTCGACGCCACATTCACCGGTGCAAGTTACCACTGGGACGACGGCAGCGCCGCCCCGACCCGCAGCGTAACCGATCCCGGCAATTACTGGGTCACACTCCAGTTGAACGGCTGCACCGCTACAGATACGATTTTGGTGTCACAGATCAATGCGACGACCGCTATCCAGTCCGTTTTATGCCCGGGTGAAACCTTTCTCGTGGGCGCTGAAACCTTCGATGAACAACATCCGGCCGGCCAGGTCATTTTGCCCAACATGGCGACAAGTGGTTGCGACAGCATCGTAAATGTCAGCCTGAACTTTTTAACGATCAGTCAAAATCATATTAATAAAAACAGTTGCGATCCTGCGGCGGTTGGTGTGGACACCCTTTTCCTGAGTAATGCAGCGGGGTGCGACAGTTTAGTGATCACAACAACTGTTCTGGTGCCGACGAGCCAGACGTTTTTGACGGCCTCTTCCTGCGACCCCGGCTCGGTGGGGGTGGATACGGTGGTTCTGTCCAATCATTTCGGCTGCGACAGCCTCGTGGTAACGGCGATTTCGTTCGACGCCGCCGCCGTTTCCATCACGCCGCTGTTTGTACAAAACTGCGACCCCGCGATGGTCGGGGTGGATACCGTTTTCCTGAGTAATGTTTTGGGTTGCGACAGTTTGGTGATTACCACCACCGGCCTTGCGCCGACGAGCCAGACTTTATTGACGGCGGCTTCCTGCAATCCCGGCCTCGTGGGTGTGGATACAGTGATTCTGTCCAATCATTTCGGCTGCGACAGCCTGGTAATCACAGCCACGGCTTATGATCCAACGAGTGTTTCCGTGACGCCGCTGTTTGTACAAAACTGCGATCCCGCGATGGTCGGGGTGGATACCGTAATCCTCAACAGTGCGGCGGGTTGCGACAGTTTGGTGATCACCACCACCGGCCTTGCGCCGATGAGCCAGACTTTTTTAACGGCAAGCTCCTGCAATCCCGGCCTCGTGGGTGTGGATACGGTGGTCCTGTCCAATCATTTCGGCTGCGACAGTCTGGTGATCACGGCCACGGCATTTGATCCAACGAGTATTTCCGTGACGCCGCTGTTTGTACAAAACTGCGACCCCGCGATGGTTGGGGTGGATACCGTGATCCTCAACAGTGCGGCGGGTTGCGACAGTTTGGTGATCACGACCACCGGCCTTGCGCCGATGAGCCAGACCTTTTTGACGGCAAGCTCCTGCAATCCCGGCCTCGTGGGTGTGGATACAGTGATTCTGTCCAATCATTTTGGTTGCGACAGCCTGGTAATTACGGCCACGGCATTCGATCCAACGAGCATTTCCGTGACACCGCTGTTTGTACAAAACTGCGACCCCGCGATGGTCGGGGTGGACACCGTGATCCTCAACAGTGCGGCGGGTTGCGACAGTTTGGTGATCACGACCACCGGTCTTGCGCCGATGAGCCAGACCTTTTTGACGGCAAGCTCCTGTAATCCCGGCTCGGTGGGTGTGGATACGGTAATCCTGTCCAATTATTTTGGCTGCGACAGCCTGGTAATTACGGCTACGGCATTTGATCCAACGAGTATTTCCGTGACACCGCTGTTTGTACAAAACTGCGACCCCGCGATGGTCGGGGTGGATACCGTGATCCTCAACAGTGCGGCGGGTTGCGACAGCCTGGTGATCACCACCACCGGCCTGGCGCCGGTGAGCCAGACCTTTTTGGCGGCTACGACCTGCGACCTTAGTTCGGTGGGTGTGGACACGGTGATCCTGTCCAACCAATTCGGCTGCGACAGCTTAGTGGTGACCACCGTCGCTTTTACCGGCCTTGACTTCGAAACTTCGGTTCAGCACGTGCTTTGTTTCGGCGGGAGAGATGGCGCCATCCGGCTTGACACCGTTTTGACGCCCTTTATTCCGGTAGCGGTGGCATTGGGCAACTATCCCGCACAGGTTTACAACGGAGCGCCGCTGATATGGACCAACCTTCCGGCGGGTGTTTATCCGCTGGTGGCGACCAACTCGGAAGGCTGTACGTTTACCCGGGAAGTTGACGTTGCAGAAAGTAACATACTCCACCTTGATTTCGGGCAACAGCCTCTTTGTTATACACCTGGGCGACAGTATCTGGGTGGACCCGGTTGCGGACTTTCAGATCACAAAGGCCGAGTGGCTGCCCGCGAACGGGGTGCGGTGTCCGGATTGCCCTGCTACATTTATTACAGCCCAAAAAACAAATAAATACACGCTGACCGTATTTGATGCCAATGGCTGTTCCACCAGCGCAACACTTACCGTGCAGGTAGAGCAAGGGGTGCGGGTGTACGTGGCCAATGCCATCCGCCCCGGCAGCGACGGCCCGAATGCCGACCTTACCATTTTTGCAGGGCCGGAGGTGGAGCAAATACTTGCGCTGCAGGTGTTCGACCGCTGGGGCAACAAACTTTTTGAACAAAACGACCTGGCGCCCAATGCCCCCAGTGCATGGGACGGCACTTTCCGGGGGAAACCCGTGCCTCCGGGGGTTGTTTTCTGGGTTTGTGAAGTAAAAACCATAGACGGGCAGACCGTAACCCTGAGCGGGGATATTACCGTGCTGCGATAGACAAACGGACGACCATCCCCAATCTGGATGTTTCACGTAAAACAACCCCCCCGGTGTCGGTTGAGGGAAAAAGGGTTGGACCAACGTTTTTTACTGTGTCGGGACACATAAAAAACGTGTCGGTTCACGTAAAAAACGTGTCGGTTGAGGAGAAAAAGCGGTGTCCCGACACGTTTTACGTGTCGGGACACATAAAAACGTGTCGGTTCACGTAAAAAACGTGTCAGTTGAGGAAAAAACGTGTTCCCGACACGTTTTTTACGTGTCGGGACACATAAAAAACGTGTCGGGACACGTAAAAAACGTGTCGGTTGAGGAAAAAAACGTGTCTCGACACGTTTTTTACGTGTCGGTTCACATAAAAAACGTGTCGGTTGAGGAAAAAAACGTGAACCGACACGTTTTTTACCTGTCGGTTCACATAAAAAACGTGTCCCGACACGTTTTTTGCGTATCCCGACAGGTTTTGTTCCGTCATTAGAAGTATTGCTTACTGGGCCCTGTTTATCCTTTTCCTTATCCTGACCGGTCTGTTGTTAAAACCGCTGTTCCCCGCCAAATGGGAGCAATGTGTACACGGCGGATTCGGAACCCTTTTTGCCTTGCTGGCCACCTGGATTCTTTTAAAAAATGAAAAAAAGTCATTTGCCGATTACGGATTAACGTGGCAACGCGACACCGTGTGGAAGTTTTTAAAGGGGATGGCCATTGGAACCGCCATATTTATCGTCATCATTGTTATATTGGTATCGTTCAGCGAACTTCAAATTCGCAGAAATGACAAAAGTTGGGACCCGGTTGCCGTATTTTTGACGGAATACTACCTCCGGAAGAAACAAAATTAAAGCCCCTGAGTCTTTTTGTCCCGATTTGTCCGCAATCTGTCCCTGACCGTACTGCCCGTCGCCCGAAATTTGTCCAAAATTCAAGTTTCTGCGATGAAAACGTACTCTTTTTTACAAAAAAACGACTTGCCGGAACATGCCCGGCGTTTGTCCCGATTTTTCCAATGGGTTCCGGTGGCGGTGGTGTTTTTACTGCCTGACAGCCCCTTGTGCGCCCAATCTGCCGACAGCCTCCAACAACTGCCGCCCGAACAGGTGGCGCGCACCAGTACCTTCGACGTGCAACATATCGCCCTCGATCTGCGCTTCGGTTTTGAAAAAAAACAAGCCGTGGGCACGGCGACCATCACCCTTTCACCACTCGCCGCGACGGATAACATCGCCCTCGACGCGGGTTTTTTGTCCATCAATGACATCCGGACGGCAAGCGGCGCAATGTTAAAATTTGACTACGACGGCAGCGACAAAAACGACGCCCTGAAGATCAAACTCGACCGAAAATACGCCGCCGGAGAACGTATTACCCTGAAAATCGGCTACCACACCAACTATTTGAACAAAAGTGACCCGAACAATCTCTGGGGCAGTTACGGCAAAGGGCTTCGTTTTTTTGAACCAACAAGCACGGAGCCCCGAAAACGGCGGCAAATCTGGTCGATGGGTGAGCCACAGGGCAACCGGTACTGGTTTCCCGGCCGGGATGCCCCGGGAGATTTACGGACCACCGAACTCCGGGCCACGGTGGACAAAAACCTGACGGTCATCTCCAACGGCAAACTGGTATCCCGACAGGAAAATACCGACGGCAGCAGCACCTTTTACTGGAAAACGGACACGCCGCACGCCAACCACCAGACCGCGTTCGTGGCGGGGGAATACGTGGATTTTTCCCAAAATCAGGACGGCATCGAACTGCACAATTTCGGCTACCCCGACGAGCAGGAAGCCACCCGGGCCAGCGTGGTGCGCTTGCCCGATATGTTGCGTTTTTTTTCGGACATCACCGGTGCAAAATATCCCTATCCCGCTTACAACCAGGTGTTTGTGCAGGACTTTCCCTGGGGCGGCGGGCATAACACGGGCAGTTCCACCATCTCCGAAAACATGATCGACGATGCGGGCACACACGCCGATTTTTTTTACCTCTGGGATGGTGTGGAGGCGCAGGACCTCGCGGCGCAATGGTTTGGCAACCTGCTCACGCCGGCCGACTGGCCGGATGTATGGCTGTGTAAATCCTTCGCTTTTTATTTCGACTGCCTGTATACGGAATACAAAAACGGGCGCGACGAAATGTTGCTCTGGAACCGCAATTTCCAGCATTCGACGGGTATGGCCGACTGGCAGGCGGGTATCCGCCGGCCCATCGTGACGCGCCATTACGACGACCCGGCTACCCTGTGTTTCGACAATTATGCACTTCGGGGCGCCCTGGTTTTACATATGCTGCGCAAACAACTGGGCGAGGAAAAATGGCGAAAAGCCATCCGGTTTTACGTCAAAAACCATGCGGGCAAACCCGTCACAACCGAAGATTTCCGCCGGGCCATAGAGACCTCGACAGGAGAACCGATGGACTGGTTTTTTGACCAATGGCTCTACCGGGTCGGGCATCCGGTGTTTGAAGTGTCCAAAAATTACGACGCCGGCAAAAAACAACTGGCCCTTGTCGTCCGGCAGGTGCAAAAAACGGATCCGGGAAATCCGTATCCCCAGGTGGCGTTTTTCCAGGGAAAAACAGACGTGGAAATTGACGGGCGTATCGAATCGGTCCGGCTGGAACCCAAAGCCGAAAACGTGTTCCTGTTTGCCGCCGC
The DNA here is from genome assembly GCA_016713985.1 of Lewinellaceae bacterium. Taxonomy (GTDB): domain Bacteria; phylum Bacteroidota; class Bacteroidia; order Chitinophagales; family Saprospiraceae; genus M3007. The sequence continues at coordinate 33,523 of JADJOD010000014.1, forward strand.
CACCGAGCCCAAACTGGTCAATTTTGATGTTGAAAGCACCTGGATCAAAGAACTCCGGTTTGAAAAAACGCCGGAAGAACTGCGGTATCAGTTTCAAAACAGCCGGGATATTGTGGCCCGCCGTTCGGCCATGTTCGAACTGGCCGGCCTGTACAAACAGGAAAACACGCCGGCGGCCGAAAAAACAAACATTCAATCCGCATTCCGCGCCGTGATTTCCGGCAATGCCTACTGGCGATTGCGCTATTCGGCGCTGCTGACGCTCCAGGGATTACTTGCTTCGCAACCGCTGGATAAAGCCACGGTTGACCTGCTTATGGCGGTGATCCAAAACGAAAAATCCTGGAACCGGGCGGCTGCCATCACCTTTTTGGGTATGTCGAAAGACCCCCAAAACGCCGATCTTTTTATCCGGCATTTCAACGACGAAAGCGATCGCGTCGTCAATGCAGCGGCGAATGCCTTGGGCAAAACCGGCGACCCCCGGGCGTTTGATGCCCTGGTAAAACTAAAGGACAAACCCTCCTGGAAAAACCAAAGCCTTATTTCGGCGCTGAACGGTCTTCGGGAACTCGGCGACCCGCGTGGCGTGGAGTTGGCCCTTGATGCCCTGAAAGATGCCGCCGCCGCGCCGCGCTGGACACTCGCCACGCCGGTTTGGGATTTCCGCCTTGCCGCTGCCGAAACCCTGGTCGCTTTGGGCAAGGGCAGCGACGGTTACGATATTGTTTATCCGCGATGGATGCAATCGATGGAGGAAAACGACGTCAACGATATTTTCAGCAACGTACTGCTGCTCGTTACACTCGGCGATGCCCGCGGGCTGGCGGTTTTTCCCGCCCTGAAAGAAAAATTCAAAGACGATACAAATGTTATGAAAGCGGTGGTATCGTATGAAGAGCAGTTGAAGAGCATGCTGAAATAATTGAAAATCAATAATTTTGATTTGCTAAATTCATTTTTATGCCCGTCAGGTTCATCTTCGTTATCTCGCCCCGCACACACTTGCTCGACCTTGCCGGCCCGGATCAGGTATTTTTTGAAGCCATTTTTTCAAGGCGCCGTTTGAGATCGAATACTGCTCTTTTGCCGTGGAAGAAGCCGGCACGGCGTCGGGATTGCGGTTTGCCAAACTTCCCCATTACTCCGGGGTGGCGGTGAAAAAGGGCGATTACATCTTTATTCCCGGCATGGACATCGACGTCCTGACCAACTCGCACCACGGGGCCATGAAGGACCTGTATCGCTGGTTGTCAGCCGCTTATGCACAGGGCGCCCACCTGTGTTCGATTTGTACCGGGGCATTTTTGCTGGCGGAAGGCGGCTTGCTCAACGGTAAAATCTGCACAACGCACTGGAAATACACCCAAAAACTGCAAAGCCGGTATCCACGCCTGAAGGTGCAGGAAAACGTATTGTTTACGGAAAAAGACGGCATCTTCACCAGCGCGGGTATCGCCTCGGGCGTGGATATGGCGCTGCACATCGTGGAAAAGGAAATGGGCGCTCACTTCACCAACAAGGTCGCCCGCGAAATTGTCGTTTACATCCGGCGGGACGGCGGACAGGCGCAGGAAAGTATATTTTTGAGTTACCGGAACCACCTGCACACCGGCATCCACACCGTGCAGGACTGGCTGGTGGAAAACCTGGACCAAAAAAACGGCCTCCCGCAACTGGCGGAAATGGCGCACATGAGCACCCGTAATTTTACCCGTATTTTTAAAAAAGAAACGGGTGTGACCATCGGCGATTACCTGACCATGCTGCGCAAAGAAAAAATTGCGGAACTCCTGAAAAAACCGGACCTGTCGAGGCCCCAGATTGCCCGGAAAGTGGGTTTAAAAAGTGAACGGCAACTGGGCAGGCTGCTGCAAAAGTGAAATATTGAACACATGGACAAATATCAGATTACCATTCAAAACTGGGACAAAGTTGCTTCCATGTACCAGGACAAATTTATGCACCTGGATCTGTACGACGACACGTATGATACGTTTTGCCGGCTGACTGAAAAACCCGGCGCTAAAATTTTCGAAATTGGTTGCGGTCCCGGAAACATCACCCGGTACTTAGCGTTAAAACGGCCTGATTTTGAAATTTTGGCCACCGATGTCGCTCCCGGCATGATCGAACTGGCCAAAAAAAACAACCCGGCCGTGAATTTTGAAATAATGGATTGCAGGGAAATAGACCGTTTAACCGGCCCGTTTGACGCCATTATGTGCGGGTTTTGTATGCCTTATTTGTCGAAAGAGGACTGCGCAAAACTCCTGAAGGACTGTTCTTCCCTGCTGAACACCGGCGGGATATTGTATTGCAGCACCATCGAAGGCGACTATGCGCAATCCGGGTATGAAACGAGCAGCGACGGGCAGTATAAAATGTACGTTCATTACTACCGGGAAGATGACCTGCTGGAAAACCTGGCGACCAACGGCTTTGAAGTGATCGACCTGAAACGGATCGCTTATGCCAAAAACGACGGAAGCAATTCCACGCAGTTGATCTTTATCGCAAGGAAAAAATAAATACAAAATCCATCGCCCGAATCCCGGTCAGACCTGCACTTCCAGCAGGATACGCACCCCTTTGCCCGGCGCCGTTACCACGTCTATTTTTCCTTTGATGTCGGCGGCGCGCTGGCGCATATTGGCGAGACCGTTGCCGGCCTGCACCGTTTGCGGGTCGAATCCTTTTCCGTTGTCCGCAATGTCCAGCACCAGTTTTCGGCCGTTCAGGAGCATATTTACGTTGATTTCCGTACATTCCGAGTACTTCGCGGCATTATTCACGGCTTCTTTAAAAATCAGGTAAACGTTGCGACGCTGGTCGGGGCGCAACTGGCGCAGGGGGAACGAGGCTGGGATGTCCGCCGAAAACCGGATGTTGCGCGCTTCGCCGATCTTCAGTCCAAACTCGCGCATACGTGCCGCGAGGTCTTCGAGGTTGTCGTGGCGGGCATTGATGGCCCAGACGATGTCCTGCATGGCTTCGGAAAGCGTGGTCGCACTTTGCCCGATTCGCTGGAGCAGGGTTTTGGCAGGCGCCTGATTGTCCGGCAGTTGGTTGTGCGCCACTTCGCTGAAAAAACGGATACTGCTCAGGGTGCTGCCCATATCATCGTGCAGGTCGCGGGCGATCCGCTGGCGGATTTCCTCCAGGTGCTGGCGTTGGCTGCGGCGATACCAGGATGCAAAGGTGATCACACCGCCCAGCGATGCCAGCAGCAGCAGGCGGAACCAGGCGGTTTTGGTAAACGGCGGAATAACGCGCAGTTGCACCCGTGCCATTTCGACGCTCCATATGCCGTCGCCGTTCCGGGCTCTGACCAGCAGGGTATAGTTGCCGCCGTCGAGGTTGGTATACGTGATCATGTTTTGCTGGGTTTCCGCCCAATCCTGGTCAAAACCTTCCAGTTTGTACGACAAAACGGTTTTTTCGGGCTGTGTAAAATTGACGACGGAAAAATCGAACGACACCACGTTTTCTCCGGGGTTCAAAACGACGGGTGCTCCGGCGCGCCAGGGTGCGGGTTTGTTTAAAATCAAAACGTCGGCCAGCACCACGCGGGGAGGGTGGGGGTTCATAGGGAGCCGGGAAAGATTGGCCAGATTAAAAGCGTCGCGGAAGCCGACAAAAAGTTCGCCGCGTGGAAGGGTTTGGAAAGCGGCGTCAACATCGGTGTCGAACAACCCGTCCGGGCGGCCGTACACATTAACGACCCCGGTCGGCGGATAAAATCGGTGCAATCCATTGGACGTGGCCAGCCACAAACGGCCTTCTCCGTCCATTTCCACGCCGTTTATCTCCTTGTTTTGCAAGCCGTTGCGAGTGGTGAGGGCAAACTGTACCCGGCCCTTGTCGTCCAATTGAAACAAACCTTCGGTGGTAGCCACCCACAAGTGGTTTTGCTGGTCGAAAATAAAATCCGTGCAGAAATAAGTGATACTGTCTTTTTGCAACAGATGTTCATAGGTATCCGTAGCGGGGTTGTACCGGAAAAAACCGTTGGAAAGCCCCACCAAAAGCCGGCCCTGGTTGTCCTGGTTCAGGGCGCGGATATAACGCGGCCTGCCGTCGAACTTCACGTGGTTGATACGCCCGGATGCCGGGTCGCGCCAGAACAGGCCGTCGTGGTTGGTGCCAAACCACAACCGCCCGTCCGCGCCTTCCAGGAGCTGCACTACTTTGTGCGGGATATTCGCGGTAAAAAAAGGAATTTTTACGGTGCGAAACCGCCGGGTGGCCGGGTCAAATTCCTGCACTCCGCCGGGTTGGGCCAGCCAGATTTTGCCGTTTTTGTCTTGCAGGATTTTGGCGATATCGGTACTCAGAAAACCATTTTTGACGCCGAAGTGGTTGAACGTGTTTTTTTTCCGGTCCCACTCAAACAATCCTTTTCCCGATACCGATACCCAGTAACGCCCGGAAATTTTTCGGTCCCCGACAATACCCGTCACCCCGTTGAACTGTTCCGCTCCGTTCTCGTCGGGTAGCATTAAACGGGTGAATTTCAGGTCGTTCGGGTCGTATTTTTCCACACCCGCTTCCGTGCCCAGCCACACGATGCCCGTTTCCGGGTCTTTAAAAATACAACGCAATTTGGTGTTGTTGTGTGAAAAAGGCTCGCGCAGGTGCCGGGAAAACGGGACGACGGACGAATCCGCCAGGACCTGCCAATACAGGCCGTTTGTGCCGCCGCCGGCCCAGATAACCGGCCCCGTCACCGGCCTGCGATCGAACAAAAATGCCGTCGCCGTTGCATCGCCGTCGGGAAAATCCTCGAACTCGCCCGTTTGTTCGTTCAAAACGAAAAAACCCTTTCCCCAGGAGGAACACCACAATCGCCCCTTCTCGTCTTCCGCCACCTTGTCGGCATGCACCTGCAATTCCTCCTCCGGCCTTGAAAAACCGAGTTTTAAAATATAACTCGCTTTTTCCGGCACACACAGGAACAAATGCCCGCTGATAATCAGCCAGATACGATCTTTTGAATCTACATATGTGGTCACCGGGCTGTTGGTGAACTGGCGAAAGGAAATTTTGCCAAAACTGAACTTCCCGGTTCGGTAATCAAAACGCGCCATAAACGTATCGGCGGCAAAGGCATAACCGACGCCGTTTTTACTAAAGGCCAATCCCGCGATCGGAATTTTGTAGGGGTCCGCGCGACCCGGCGCGTTGAGCGCCTGGCGGCGAAACCGGTGGTTCGTATAATCCCATTCGCACAAGCCCCGCGGGGTGGACACCCACAGGCGCCCGAGCGGGTCGAGCGACAAACCGAGGATATTGCCAGAGGGGAGCGCCGTGGTATCGGTTTCCGAAGCACGGAACGAAAGGCAACGTTTGCCGTCATAACGGGTGAGCCCGTCTGCGGTGCCAAACCAGATAAAACCCTGTGTATCTTTTGCGATACAATTGATCAGGTTGTGCACCAATCCGTCATCGGTGGTGATATGCCGCAGGGCGATGCCTTCGGGCTGGGCGGACAGGAAATTTGTGGCAAGCAGGAGGGCGAGGGAAATCAAACCTCCGGAATAAACCATTTTGTTGTTCGAGAGACCCACCATAAATCGGTTTTGAAAAATTGAATGTGGAAATCCGGTCTGAATAAAGCAAGTTGTTTATACGGGGCGACAACGTGAGTTAAATATAAGCCGGTTTTGGGCTATGCAAAGCCACAGAAGGGGAAATTTTCAGGAATTTCCTGTGCAGGCTGCTGAATGCAGGTATTTTTGCCCGTGTTTGACCGTTTTATAAATGAATATTTGCAACTGTAAATCAATCAACACCTATTTCTGAACAAACCAACCCGACCAATGGAACAAACCCGGACGCTGGAAGAAATGCGGATCGAATTTGAACGCGCCGGAGGGCGCACGCTCTCCTTTCCGATTGCAGGTACAATTGCCTGGACGGCAACGGGGATTTTTGGCGCCCTGCTTCCCGAAGACGAGGCATCTATCGCGTTGTTCATCTGCAACGGCATGATCTTTCCCCTGAGCCTGATGATTGCGCGATTCCTCGGGAAGACGTATTGAGTTCAAATAACGACCTGGACCGTTTATTTGGCCGGGGCATCATCATGGTCAACCTGGTATGGGCCATCGCCATTCCATTCTGGCTGGTGCTGCCGTCCTCACTTCCCTTGAGTGTGGGTATACTGGCCGGCCTGCACTGGCTCATATACGGCTGGATCGTTCAACACCGGGTCGGGATGTTTCACGCGGTGACACGTACGGTTTTAGTCGCCGTATGCTGGTTTTTGCTTCCGGATCATCGTTTTGTGGCCATTCCCGCCGTCCTCGTTTTGCTATACCTGATTACCATTTACGTGCTGGCCACCCGGCCCCTGCGTGTTCCCGCAAATGCGAAGTTGTGATCAGGTGATTGATATGTTGTATTGTTTTTTCGGCTTTTTGTGGAAACCGATCCTGCCTGCTTCGCAATGAAAAAAAACGGATTTTTATTCCTTAGCCTGTTGCTGGCCACTACCGCCGGTTTTTCGTCATTTCACCGGCGAGAGACAGGAATTGTGGCCCCGGAAATTATCAGTTATGTCGTGGACCCCGGAAAACAAACGATCGGTTTTTTCTGGAAAGACGGCAATGGAAAACGGATTGAAAACTTTCAAAACCTGAAGCAGTTTCTCGAAAAAGAAAACAGGGAACTGGTTTTTGCCATGAATGGCGGCATGTTTAACGCCGACTTGTCGCCCCAGGGCTTGTATATCGAAAACGGCAAACTGCTTTCCGGGATCGATACCGTTCAAAACGCATACGGCAACTTTTACCTCCAGCCCAACGGTATTTTTTACCTGACCGACGAGCGCAAACCCGTCGTTTGTAAAACTGCCGACTTTGTTTTTTCCGAACAGGTTCAATACGCCACCCAGTCCGGGCCGATGCTGGTAATCGACGGGTTTATTCACCCCAAATTTGTAGAAGGTTCGGCCAACCTGAATGTCAGAAACGGCGTGGGCATATTGCCGGATGGCCGGGTGTTGTTCGCCATGTCGAAAAACAAGATCAACCTGTATGATTTCGCCCGGTTTTTTAAAGAAAAGGGATGTTCAAACGCCCTTTACCTCGACGGCGCCATCTCAAAAACCTACCTCCCGTCTGCCAATCAGGTGCAATTGGACGGCCTTTTTGGCGTGATCATCGCAGAAACCAGGGAAAAACAATAAAAACAAATGGCTATGATCGTCAAAATTGCCGAAGGCAACCTGAATACCAAATTTGGTGCGTATCGTGAACTGCTTTTTTACGACGGACAAAAGGAATCAATCGCATTGGTCATGGGTGATGTGGCAGGTGCAGAAGCGGTATTGTGCCGGATACATTCTTCGTGCATTTTCGGCCATGTTTTTAACAGCATCGAATGTGATTGCAGGGAGCAGATGGAGATTTCGCAACAACTGATACAACAAGAAGGCAAAGGAATCATCATTTGGTTAGACCAGGAAGGCAAGGGCAACGGCCATTATGCGCTATTAAAAAGTGTCGAACATAAAAGACGGGGTTTGCCCCAGGCCGATGCGTACGAAGCCGCAGGTTTTAAAAAAGATGCCAGGGACTACCGGGCAGCGGCGGAGATGCTGAAAGAAATGGAGGTCAAATCAATACGGATGTTGACCAACAACCCCCGAAAAATAGAAACACTCACCCGATATGGCATTCAGGTTGTTGGAATCCTACCGACGATCTTGTAAAAATCAGGTAACCTATTTTTGTTGATTCAGCCGCTGACTATGAGCAAACTATACATTGAAGACCAGGATTTTAAAGGGGAGGATTTTAGCCAACGCGCACCCGGAACAGGCGAGTATGAAAACTGCACATTTACCGCATGCAGTTTTTTACATGCGGATTTGTCCGGCGTGATTTTTCCGGGTGCCGGTTTGAGGATTGTGATTTGAGTTTGGCGACCCTGACAAACACCGCTTTGCGGGAGATCAGGTTTAAAAACTGCAAACTTTTGGGTTTGCGTTTCGACGACTGCAACAATTTTTCCCTGGCGCTCGACTTTGAAACCTGCACGCTCAATCTGTCGTCTTTTTACCAGGTTAAACTGAAAAACACCCGGTTTAAAGATTGTAAACTTGTGGAGGTGGATTTTGTGGAAACCGACCTGAGCAATGCCGTTTTTTGCCGAATGCGACCTGAGCGGAGCCACTTTTGAACGGACGCTGCTGGAAGGTGCGGATTTTCGAACGGCCTTTCATTTTTCCATCGACCCCGAAATCAACCGGATCGGCAAAGCCAGATTTTCGACCCAAAATATTGCCGGGCTTTTGCACAAGTACAACATTGCCATTGAATAACATGCGAACACTATGACTATTATCAACAACCCATCCTCCGGCGCGCACCGGAGAAACGGCGAAACTTATCACCTCACGGAAGAAGAAATCCGCCGGTACAGGGAAGACGGTTACCTCGTATTACACGACGTGCTCACGGATGAAGAAGTGGCCACCCTCGACCCCTGGTTCGAACATTTTATCAGTGGAAAGGAGCCGGGTATGGGTCGCGATTTTTGCGACATGAGCCAGCCTTACGGCACACCGATGGAGGAATTCAAATTAGTCAACGCCATGTTGCCGGGCACCTACCGGCCCGAAATGGCGAACAACATCTTTTTCCGCGTGGCGCAAAGTATCGCCGACCAGTTGTACGAAGGCACGGCGCGTATGGACTACGAGCAGTTTCTGGCCAAAAAACCCAATAAAGCCGGGGCGGAATTTGCCATGCACCAGGACCTGGGTTACTGGCCTAAAACAAAAAATACCTGGACGGCCACGTTTTCTTTAGCCATGAACGACGCCACGATAGAAAACGGCTGCCTGCAGGTGGTCCCGGCACCAACAAAGAACCCGAACTGCGCTCCCACCGGCCCAAAGACTACGGCCACGGAACGGGCGACGGCATCAGCCGCGATGACTCGCACACCCTCGTCATCGGAAGCAAACCCGGCGACGAAGTAGTATACCTGCCCGTCAAAAGAGGCAGCGTTACGATCCACGACGAGCGGATTGTACACGGCTCGGGCGGGAATTTTACCGACGAATGGCGAAAAACCTACGTCATGGCTTTCCGCGACGAACAAACGATCGCCGAAGAACGCGCTATCGGGTTTACCCATTCGCACAACGACCAGGTGGCGTGGGAGCAGATTATCCGGTGAGTTTGCAGGGTTATGATTAAAACCAACACACTTATATAACAGAATTTGCGCCTGGGAAATTCTCCCGGGTTATTTGCAGTAAGAAGGCGGGTTTGTTTAAAACTAACCGACGCCTTGACCTTGCATTTGCCGAAATCGTTCCTAACAAACAAACAAATGACAGTTTCCCAGACGTTTTTTATTGCGCTCCTGCTGGCTGGACTGTGGTCCAATACCAATGCACAAATTCCGGAATTGGACTGGGCCGGCACTATAGAACACAATAGTTTTAATATAACCGGTACCGCCATTGCAACAGATGTATCCGGAAACACGTACTCGACGGGATATTTTTCCGGGACCGTGGATTTTGACCCGGGGCCGGGTGTTTACCACCTGGTATCCGACGAACATTCCTACGATCTTTTTATCCGGAAAACGAATGCATCGGGGCAGTTCATCTGGGCTCAAAAGATTGGAGGCGAGGCAACCGACGGTGGAAATGCCGTTGTTGCAGACCTGGCCGGCAACGTTTACATGACAGGTTTTTATGCAAAAACCGTGGATTTTGACCCGGGAACAGGCATTGCTGAATTGGCCGCAGTCGGCACATACAGTTCATTCGTCCTGAAACTCGATGCCTCGGGCAATTTCCAGTGGGTCAAAAACATCGGCTCCACCGGCTTTGCCGAAGGCAGGGGCATCGGGCTGGATGCCTCCGGTAACATATATACCTGCGGTCAATTTAGCGAAACCGTAAAATTCAATTCGGGGGCATACAGCCTTACGTCCAGCGGGTCGTATGACGGGTTTGTTGAAAAACTGAACCCGGCCGGCGATTTCCTCTGGGCCGTCCATACAAACGGCGCGGATGCTGAAAATTACGGCCCGTTGTCGATAGACGCTTCCGGAAATATATACCTCACGGGAGGGTTTCGCGGAACGGTTGATTTTGATCCGGGGGCCGGCGCCTTTACGCTGGTTGCTACCGGCCAGGCCGACATCTTTGTTCAAAAACTGGATGAAGGCGGTCATCTTCAATGGGTTGTAGCGATGGGTGGTACCGGTTCCGACTATTCTACTTCCATAGGTTATGATTCCGAGGGCAATGTTTACCTGGCAGGCGGGCACAATGCACCTGCCGATTTTGATCCCGGACCGGGCACCTTTACACTGTGGGCTACCGGGTTTAAAGGTTTGTTTGTTGAAAAACTCGACAAAACCGGCCACTTTGTATGGGCAAAAGGCCTTGATGTGGATGGTTTCGCCGATTGTAAAATGGTTGCGGATGCGGCCGGGAACGTTTTCCTGACCGGCTATTTTGTAAAAACCGTGGATTTTGATCCCGGGCCAGGTGGATATCTTTTGATTTCCAACGGAGACGAGGATATTTTTCTGGAGAAATTAGATGCTTCCGGCGTATTTCTTTGGGCGAAAAGTATCGGAGGGCCTTCTGAAGATGCGGGTGTCGATATCGCGCTCGACGCTTCCGGAAATATTCACACAACGGGTAATTTTTTCGGACTGACGGATTTTGATCCGGGCAGCGATACCCTGAATTTGTTTCCCGGCTTCGGCCCCGGAGCATATCTCCACAAAATGGATTCCGCCGGTCACCTGATTTGGGCAAACACAACGAAAGGTTTTTCCGGTTTCACATCAGGCGCAGCCATGACCCCGAATGCGGCAGGTGAAGTGTATTCTGCCGGGGCGTACTCCGGTACCCTGGATTTTGATCCCGGCCCGGATACTGCAAGCCTGAACGTGGAAATGAATCAGCGGATGTTCCTTCGGAAACAGGACACGGACGGCCGATTGATCTGGCTTAAAGACTTTGGAGGAGGTGAGCGCGGCCTTTGCCTTACACTGACCACCGATGCAACGGGGAATGTCTGTGCTGCCGGAAGTTTTAGTCATACGGCTGATTTTGATCCTGACCCCAATACGGTTTTTAACCTCACATCCAGCGGCGAAGACGATGTATTTATCCAAAAAACGGATTCGTCCGGCCACCTGTTGTGGGTGAAACGTGTCGGCGGCGCGGGAAAAGACCACAGCCTGAAGGTGTGCACCGATGCGTTTGGCAATGTGTATGTCGGGGGTGTTTTTTCGGCTACTGTCGACTTCGATCCCGGACCCGGAGTTTTTGAAATGAGTGTCGCGCCCGGAGCAATTGCAGATCATTTTATTTTGAAACTGGATGTTTCCGGTAATTTTCTCTGGGCAAAAAAACTGGTAAAAAGCGCGGACACCGACATTTATAAAGAAGCGACAATGGCGGTTGATTCATCCGGAAATGTGTACAGAACCGGCGGATTCTACGGCATGCCGGATTTTGACCCCGGCCCCGGCGTGTTCAATTTGTCCGCGTTTGTTGGCACCGAGGATATTTTTATTCAGAAACTGGATGCTTCCGGCAATTTTTTGTGGGCGAAAAAAATCGGAGGTTCGGACACCGACAGGGGGCAATCCATAGCCGTCGATGCTTCGGGAAACGTTTATGTAGCCGGAGTGTACCGGGATACAGTGGATCTTGATCCGGGGCCGGGGATTTTTCAACAAACAGCCACCTTCCTGGGCAACCTGTTTATCGAAAAACTGGATAAGGACGGTAACTTTCTGTGGGTAAAAAGCTTGGAACTGGTGGCCAACGTGCCGGAAATCTCTATCGAACTGGACGCCGCGCGGAATATCTATTCAACGGGCAATTTTAATACAACCTGCGATATGGATCCGGGGCCCGGCACCTATCTGGTAACCCCGACCGGCGGGTATGACGTATTTTCCACAAACTGGATCCGGACGGTAATTTTCAATGGGTACAAACCGTGGGCGGCGCGGGAAGTACCCTCATGGGCAAAAAAATAACACTGGACGCCTCCGGTAATGTGTACGTGCAGGGCCTGTTGTATGGTATTGCCGACTTTGACCCGGGCCCGGGCGTTCAAACCCTGAGTTCACAATTCTTTTATGCCTCCATTCCCTTTTTTAGCAAATGGATTCAGGGAACTTCCGGTCTTGGTGAAAATACCCTTGCGAGCGACATAAAATATTACCCCAACCCAACCACAGGAATACTCACGATCGACCTGGGAGGCCGATACGACGAACTACAGGTGGCGATCCTGGCCCTCGACGGGCGGGTGATGTTCCAACAGCACTATGATGCCGCCGAAGTGTTGAACCTCGACGTTGCAGGCCCGTCCGGCATATATTTTATCACAATAACAGATCAAAAAGGAAAACGCAGTATTAAAAACGGTGAAGCAATAAAAACCTGCCCTTCACTTTTGCAAAGGGTGTGGCGTGTGCAATCACGGCTCTTATATTTGCCTTTTCATACCACACACAACATCCGTATGAAGGGAATTGTATTTTGCTTATTGTTAATGAGTTATGACGCCAGGTGCCAAAGTGTTGAAGACCTGTGGAAAATGTATAACAAGGGGCAGTTCGCCGAAGTGCTCGAAAAAGCGGAGCCGCTCCTGAAGGAAAAACCGGAAGATATCGACCTTCGTTTGTTGCTCGGGCGGACGTATACCGACGTCGCGCGTTACGGGGAGGCGATCCCCAACCTCAACTTTGCCGATCAAAACGATGCGCAAAAAACCTGGAGAAAGGCCTGGAGTGAAGCTTACCTCGGTATTTGTTATTTCAGTTTGGGTGAATCCGAAAAATCGAAAAAGTACCTCGACCGCTGTATTCAGTTAAACGCCACCGAAAATGTGGTGAAATTCGCCGCCAAACGCAAGGCGCTTTTTGGCCTTGACGACTTGTACCAGGCTTTTAAAACAAAAGAATCAGAACACATAATCTTCCATTTTCACCCGGCAGCGTTCGACTCGATCGGCAATGCGGAGGAATATGTTCAAACCCGGGAAAAGGCATACGAGAACATTCAGGCCTTTTTTTCGGGTAAATTGCCAAAAAAAGTGGATTTTTTTGTCTGGGACTCGGAATCGACGATGCAACGGGTACTCCAGACGGGCAGCGGCTTTGCAAGACCTGAATACGGCATCATTCACAGCCATTTTGATCAAACACCCGGTCACGAACTGGCCCACGTGATCTCCCATTATTCGGATTCCATAGTTGCCAAAACATCGCTGATCAACGAAGGCACCGCCGTTTTTTTTGATCAGACCGGCCGGAACCGCCTCGATGCGGCGCGGGATGCAATAAAAAAAAGCGGGTTGAAACGTATTTCCATCGAAGAGATGTGGGATTCCCGAACGACGGATTCATCCGTCCTGTACCCCGTGTCGGGCGCCTTCATCGAATACCTGATCCGGCAGGAAGGCAGGGAGAAGTACTTCCTGTTGTTAAAAAATCAGACGTATACGAACGCCCAAACCGTGTACGGCGAGCGTCTGGCTAAGCTTATTGAAGCGTTTGAAGACCTGCTGAAATAACCGTTACCTCCCGCTCCGGTCCACTACCGTCGCACTCGCCTGTTGGGTGCCGAACAGCACAATGTCCTGAATATTAACGTGTGGCGGGCGGCTGGCGATAAACCAGATCGTTTCCGCCACATCGGCTGCTTTCAGCGGCTGAAAGTCGTTGTAAATTTTTGCCCGTTCGGTATCGCCGTCGAAGCGGGTGACCGCAAATTCGGTCTCTTCGACGTGGCCAGGGCTCACGGAACTCACCCGGATATTGTGTACGTGCAGGTCGAGCCGCATGGCGCGGGTGAGTGCGTCCACGGCAAATTTGGTGGCGCAATACACATTTCCGTTGGTATAAACCTCCTTGCCGGCGCTGGAGCCCAGGTTGATGATGTGGCCGCGGCGGCGGGCCACCATACCCGGCGAAACAGCGCGTGTCACGTACAACAACCCTTTCAGATTGGTATCGATCATCGTTTCCCAATGATCGAGATTCCCTTCCTGAACGGGCGCCAATCCTTTGGCCAATCCCGCATTATTGATCAGAATATCAATGTTTTGCCAGGATTCGGGTAAGTTGTCGAGGGCTGCCTGTACGGCGCCCTGATCGCGCACGTCGAAGGGTAACATCAACACGTCCGTATGAAATTCTTCCTCGAATTGGGTTTTGAGCAGCACCAGCCGTTCGATGCGCCTTCCGGTTAGGATGACCCGGTGGCCGTTGCGTGCAAAAATTTCTGCGGTGGCCCGGCCGATTCCGGAGGTCGCGCCGGTGATCAGCACGGTGAGTACATCGCGTTTTTCAGGTGCAGGTTGTGCGACGGGCGCAGGAGCCGTTTCAATAATAACGGGTGGTTCCGGCGGCGGCGCGGCCTGTCTTTGTGTGTTTTCCGGGCGGTACAATCTATCGTGTTCCGACGTGCGCATGGACGGGTCCAGCATCACGGCCTGGGTATAATGCCGGTCTGCAACGGCGGCATCTCCGTTTTGCAAAATGGCGCCCGCGAGTGCGAGGTGCACTTCGGCGTCGTTGGGGTTGGCCAGCAAAGCCTGGTTGAGGTAATGTACGGCCGTTTCCCGGTAATCCTGCAGGTGTTCGCAGGTCATAAGTCCAAGTTTGCGGAAAATGCCGGGGTATGCGGGATTGATCTCTGCGGCGCGGTCCCAGCAGTATTTGGCGAACAGGTAGTCGCCTTTGTCTGCCGCCATATCGCCCATCAGCTCGTATGATTTGGCTTCATTCGCCTCTTCCCGGCCGGTTTCTTCCGATGGCGGGTTGTTTTCCTGCTTCAACACGGGGGTTTCTTCCGGCGCCGCCGGGTCTTCAACCAGCTCCTTGTGCTCCATGTTTTCCAGTGCGGCGTGGTATTCCAGTTTCAGGCGTTCGTTGCCGGGGTATTGTTCCAGTGCAAATTGAAATAACTCGATCCCCCGCTCCGTGTGGCCTTTTTCCAGCCAAAACCAGGCATCGCGGATACTTTGTTCTATTTCGGCCTCCATATCTTTGGGTTCGGGTTCTTCTTCCGGCATAAAGAACTCCGGTTCGGAAAAATGCGGTTCGGGCTCCGATCCGGCTGCCGGTTCTTCTTCCGGCTCCGTATGCTCCGGAAAGGTATCCATACCGTTAAACCGGCCGTTTGGAGCGGGCACTTCCACCAGAACATCTTGTTCTTCCACCGGAGCGGGCTCCGGAGCCAGCAATCCCGTTACCACCGGCGTTTCTGCCAAAGCCACCTGCGGGGCCGTTTGCGGGATGGGGGAATTTCTTCCTGCTCAAATCCGGCGACGATCCTTCGGTATTGTTCATGCCATTCCTGGAGGCCGGTCTGCCGGAAAAAAGCGGCGTAATCGTCGGATTGAAATTGTTGGTGGGAGAGATAACCCGTTTCGCGGAGTACGTTGATGATTTCCCCGACCTCGTTGGCAATATGGTGTACGGCATTCATTTCCGTTTCCAGCAGGTTTTTTTCCGCGCCGGTGGCTTCCTGGTGCCGCGAACTCAGTTCCAGCCAGGCCGATTGCCAGAAATTCATGTATTGCAGGGCGTGCCCGAGCCGGTCGAAGTGGGTTTCCACGTATTCGAAGGTGGCGCCGCCGTCCTTGCTTATTTTTCCGTCGGCAACTACCGCCAGCAGGTTGCGGCTGTTTACCAGTTGTTGCAGCGCAGGCAGCAGGCCGGCCATACAGAAACTGTTTTTCAGCAAATTTTCCGTGATGAACAACACGACGGGGTCTTCAGACTGCAATAAACGGCTGCTGAAGGCGTCCATGGCTTCTCCGGCCTGGTTCGTGATGTGTTCAAACGGAATACCGATCCGGCTGAGGTGATGTTCTACGGTTTCTGCGATTTCTGCGTTATCGCGGCAATAAGCGAGGACGATGCGATTCATGTTTTTGCGTTTGGTCAGGCAAATGGATTAAGCGATTATTGTCGCAGGGATTCGATCAGGGATGAAAATTCTTTTTTAAAGCCGGCGTACCGGGAGGTGGCCGGTCCGTCGAATCCCGTATGAATCCTCCGGACCCGGTTTTCCTTGTCCAGAATGATCATGGTGGGAAAAGCCATGATATTGTCTATGGCGGGGAAAACCTTTGATGCGTCGTTTTTGTCGGCTTTTCCGGCGTATACTATGTCAAAGGGTATGCCCATTTTCTTTTTATAAGCCAGTATATGGGCATTGGCCAGACGGGGGTCTTTGTGCCGTTCGAAAGAAAACGACACGATAGCCAGGTCTGCGGCTGTTTCGGGGTGTTCTTTCAGATACTCCGTAAGAAACACTTGTTCGTCGCGGCAGTTGGGGCACCAGGTTCCGGCGACGGTGAAAATTTTAATTTTTTCTTCGAAGTCTTTGGAAGGGAACGTCAATTCCCGGCCTTCAGGTGTTTTGAACCGGAAAGAAATATTTTCATTGTTTTTCAGGCCCGTGAGCGAATCGGCGTTTTTGAGTTGAAAATTCGGGTCCCGCCAGGCTGTCCAGAGTGTTCGGAAATGTTTGCCGGAGCGGAATTCGCCCTGAAGACTGTCGCCGCGGATGCTGCCGTTGAACAGGTAGGCATGGGCGCCGTCGAAACAGGAAAGCCAGAATTTCCGGCCCTGCACCGTGCCTTCGAGAAAACGGTAATCGCCCGTTTCCGTGCGGAAGGTGCCTTCCAGCCGGTTGCCGGTTTGTTTGAATTCACCGATGGCTTTTTCCGGGGCGTCCGTTTCGGTGCCGAACAGGGTGGCCCAGTCGCCGGTAAGGTTTGCTTCCGGCGTCAGGGTAAGCGGGGTAAAACGGTAATCTTTGCCGGAATAGGCGTAAAAAGGAATACGGTAATCGTCTTTGGTGGTTACGACCCATTCGCCCTGCATCACCCCGCCTCTGATTTCAACATGAATATAGGATTGATATTCAGGGAAATGAATATTCATAGTGTCCCGCGCGCGGGTGCGGTCGCGTCCGTATTGAATACTGTCGAGGCGGATACGTTCGGCGCCGTTGATGATTTCCACGTAGAAACGCTCGTCGTCTAAGTATTTGATTTCGAAATTGAAGGGCAGTTCGTTTTCCTTAAACTGATCGTACAGGATAATGACCGTGTCTTTGTCCCGGACGGGGATCGAAAATTTTTCGAGTTCCAGGACGCCCCGCCAGATACCGGGCGCCACCCGGGTAAAGGAATTTTCTGCAGAAAGGCAGGCCCAAAACTGCAGGGCCGACAGGGTGATCAAAAAGCCGGCCATCAGGTATTTATGCATATCGGTTGTACTTTAGTTTGGCTGCCAAAACAGGGCCCCGGGTCGGAATGTTGCAGCGGTCCGCAAAGTAGCGTAATTCTCTAGGATAGGCGGTAGGGAGAATCGGCGGGTGTTTAAAAAAACCGCGCCCGGAAAATCGCAGGCGATATCCGGGCGGCGGTAAGTTTTAATGTTCAATGTCGGGAACCCGCATCGCGCCTCGAGAGCGCGTTGGTGAGCGAAATCAGCCCGCCTCCCACAACGAAGAGGCCAAGGGCTATTCCAAGGATTAACATAAATAACTGGAGTTGATGTGGGAAAATGTTGTTCACAAAAAATGGTTTGACCATCTTCATGCCGTTCCTGCCAAGAATAATGCCAAAATACCTCGTTTAAACGCCGTATTCTAAATATGGTGGTAAGTTTTTGAATTGCCCCCTTGCGGTATGAACCCAAAAAATCGTTATTTTTGTCCCGCATGCTCAAAACACCCGGCAAATATGCTCCAGCATTGGTTTAAAGATCTGATTGAACGGCACGCTTTCGGCGTCTGCCAGCACCTCGGCGAGCGGATGCATATCGCTCCGGGCGAGGTTCGCAAATATTTTATCTACACCTCCTTTATCGGCATGGGCTCGCCGCTTGTCGTTTACCTGTTCGTGGCCTTCTGGGTGAACCTGCGCCGCTATATCCGGCGGGGAAAAAACGTGATATGGGAGTAGGGGAATGAGGAATGATGAATGATGAATGATGAATGATGAATGGGGGCGTTGCTCTGATTATAATTTGTAAAAGAATGATTATTATTTAATTACAAATAAATAATTTCATCATTCATCATTCATCATTCATCATTCATTATTCATCATTCATCATTCATCATTCATCATTCATCATTCATCATTCATCATTCATCATTCATCATTCATCATTCATCATTCATCATTCATCATTCATCATTCATCATTCATCATTCATCATTCATCATTCATCATTCATCATTCATCATTCATCATTCATCATTCATCATTCATCATTCAAAACCTTAGTTTCATAAAGTTTTTTCTCGCCCGTTCCACACCCTGCATGGGGGTGGTTTTATAGTGTTCCAATTCGATGATATAGTATTGAAGGCCGGCCAGTTTGCTTTGTTTAAAAATGCCGTTGAAGTCAATGGAGCCGTCACCTACCTCGATGGTTTCGCGTTTTTCGCTGTTGGCCATGTCTTTTGCGTGGCAAAGCTCCCAGCGGCCCGGGTATAGTTTGATCCAGTCCAGCGGATTGTGTTTGGCAAAACAAACCCAGTAAATATCCATTTCCATAGCGACAAGTTTGGGGTCCGTTTCGTGCAGCAGCCATTCGATGATCAGGCGGTTGTCGGGTCCGCGCATTTCATATTCAAAATTGTGGTTGTGGTATCCGAAGCGAAGACCCGCTTTGCGGGCGTATTCTCCGGCGGCCTGGTATACGCCGACTAATTTGTCGATCTGGGGGCGTTCTTTTTCGTCCATCCAGGGGCAAACGACGTACCGCTGCCCCATAGAGGCGGCATCGTCGATCATTTTTTTGGTGGCGTCCGTCAGGGATTTTTTTCCTTCGTCGTAACTTTTCAAGGTCACGGCGCTGTGGCTCGAAGGCATTGATATTCCATTGTCTTTCAGTAGTTTGGAAAAATCTGCAATCGGCATTCCAAACATTTTTCCGTCGTTGTATCCAAATCCTTCCACTTCCCGGTACCCCATACCCGCGAGGGCTTTGACCGTACCTGCCGCATCTTTGCCCATATCTTCCCGAATGCTCCAAAGTTGCAGGCCCAGGTGTTTGACCGTCGGGGGGGCCAAAGTGGAAAGTTGATGGAAGGATAATGCCGTCCCGGCTGCGGCTAAGGAAGAGTTTTTCAGGAAATGGCGACGAGTGAGTGTTTTTTTCATTTTATGATCAAATTTTTGGCAAATAAAGCAAACTTCCGGTGAACATTCGTTGATTCTTGCCCTTTCAAAAATTTTCACACATTTCTATCATTTCTATTTGGAAAGGACGGATGCAATGTTTGTATTTTACCCGCAGATTCGGAATCTTTTTTCAATATGATCCAGGTATTACACATTTCCGCTGAGTGTTATCCTGCCGCCAAAACGGGCGGCCTGGCTGATGTAGTCGGCTCCTTACCGAAGTATTTCACGGATGCGGGTATGCTTTCCGCCGCCATTATTCCCAAATATTCGCTCAAATGGATACACTCCCGCGATTGGGTGACCGTTTACAGCGGCTCGGTTTGGGTCAATTGGCGGGAACGGCGTTTCAGCGTTCAGCAGGAAGCCGGCAATACGCTCGGTTACCCCTTGTTTGTGGTGGATATTCCCGGTCTTTACGACAGGCCGGGCATTTACAACGATCCTTCGGGCGCGCCGTACAGCGACGAGGTGGAACGGTATATTACCTTTCAACAGGCGGTACTCGACTGGCTGCTTTCTTTTCCCTGGCAGGAGCGGCCGCGGGTGTTGCATTGCCACGATCACCACACGGCGCTGATTCCCTGGATGGTCAAATATTGCCCGGCCTACCAGCAACTGGCGCCGATCCCGACCGTTTTTACCATTCACAACGGCCAGTATCAGGGAGCGTTCAGCTGGACCAACGGCCACCTGCTCCCGCCGTACGAAGCGGCGGCCCGGTGGGTGCTGGACTGGAACGGCGCCGTCAATCCGATGGCAGCAGCCATCAAAACGGCCTGGGCAGTCACCACAGTCTCCGAGACCTATTTATACGAACTGCACCAGAACAGCCTCGGGCTGGAACAACTCTTTCGCGACGAATGGCGGAAAGAATGGGGCATCATCAACGGCATCGACGCTGCGGTGTGGGATCCGGCCGTCGATCCTATGATTCAACATCGTCTGGAAAACGATGATATTCAACAATTTAAAGCGAAAAACAAACAGGCCTTATGCGAATGGTTCGGTTTTCCGGCCGATGCCCCGCTCATCAGTTATATCGGCCGTATGGTGGGTGAAAAAGGGGTGGACCTCCTGCCCGATACCTACCGGCGTTTTATTTACAGCGGCACCAAAGCCTGTTTTCTCGTATTGGGAACGGGAGAGCCCTGGACGCAGAACCAGTTCCGCGCGATGGCCCATCAATTTCCGGGGCGATTCAATGCCGTGATCGACTACAACGAAGCGTTGTCCCACCAGATTTACGCCGGTTCGGATTTTCTCATCATGCCCTCCCGGGTGGAACCTTGCGGCCTGAACCAGATGTACGCGATGCGTTACGGAACTATTCCGATCGTTCGCAGCATCGGCGGCCTCAAGGATACGGTGCCGGATATCGGCGAACCCGACGGGCAGGGCAGGGGTATCCGGTTCGACCAGTTCAGCATGGACGACGCCGTTTACGCCTTACACCGCGCCATCAGCATGTGGCACAGCGAACCGGATGTTGTAGCCGCCTTGCGTCGACGTATCATGGCGGTCGATTTTTCCTGGGAACAGACGATCGGGAAATACCGGAAAGTATACCGCAGCATCGGAGCGCATATCGACCCCGTCCTGGAGCCTGCCGCAGAAAAAACCGGTCCGGCACCCGCTTCGCGAAAGGCGGCAAAACCAACGGAAAAACCGGCAAAAAAAGCCGTTTTGACAGAAAAAACCGCCGCGAAACCGGCAAAAAAACCTGCGGAAACAGAAAAATCTGCGACGCCAATACCCCCGGCAGCCCAAAAAGAAAAAACAAAAAAACTGCCCGCTAAAACCAGGCCCGCCGCCGCTCCCGCCCCCAAAAAAACCGGCCCCAAATCCGATTCGAGGAAAAAAACATGACAAACGAACACCCACATAACAACACGGACGCCATGATTAAAATGATAAGCCTGATTCTCGGCGGCGGAGCCGGCTCCCGCCTTTTCCCACTCACCGAAAAACGCTCGAAACCTGCAGTGCCCATCGGCGGCAAATACCGTTTGATCGACATCCCGATCTCCAATTGTATCAATTCCGGCGTAAAACGGATGTTTATTCTCACCCAATATAACTCCGCCTCCCTCAACGCGCATATCAAAAACACCTATAACTTCGATATTTTTACAAAAGGTTTTGTGGATATTCTTGCCGCCGAACAGACACCCGGCAACAAAGAATGGTTTCAGGGTACCGCCGACGCCGTGCGGCAAAGCCGCCAGCACTACGAACGCCATGACTTCGACTACGTCCTTATTTTATCGGGCGACCAGTTGTATCAGATGGATTTTGAAGCGATGGCCAAACACCACATCGAGCGCAATGCCGACATCACCATCGCCTGTATTCCGGTGGATGATCGCGACGCTACGGGTTTCGGCATCATGAAAGTGGATGAAAGCGGCTATATCCCCCGGTTTATCGAAAAACCTCCGACTGCGGAATTGCACAACTGGGTCAGCGAAGTGAGCCCGACGAACAAAAAACGCGGCAGGAATTACCTCGCCTCCATGGGCATTTACATTTTCAACCGGAAAGCAATCCAGGATTTGTTTGACCAATACCCCGAAGCAACCGATTTCGGCAAGGAGATTATCCCCATCGCGATCAAGGAAGGCCGTAAAGTTGCGGCGTATCAATACGAAGGATATTGGACCGACATCGGTACCATCCGTTCGTTTTTTGAAGCCAACATCGAACTGACCGACCACATCCCGTCTTTTAACCTGTTCGATACAAAACGCTGATTTATACCCGGGGTCGTATGCTGCCACCCGCCAAGTTCTACGGCGGCACGCAGGTCAACCGGGCCCTGATTGCAGAAGGCTCCATCATTCACGCCAGGCTGATCGAAGGTTCGATTGTCGGTATCCGCTCGCGTATCGGCGAAAACACCGTGATCAAAGATGCGATCGTTATGGGCAACGACTCTTACCAGACCCTGCAGGAAATAGCGCTGAACAACGACGATATTCCGATGGGAGTGGGCCACTATTGCCACATCGAACACGCGATCCTCGACAAAGACTGCCGGGTTGGCAACAATGTCGTGATCAAAGGCGGCGACCATCTGCCCGACGCCGATATGGATGGTTATTGCGTGCGCGACGGCGTTGTGGTTGTAAAAAAAGGCGCCACCATCCCGGAAGGAACCCGGATCATGTGATGAAGAGGGTGTCTCAAAAGGTTGATGAGGGTTTATAAAAGTTGATCAGGAGGATATTTTGAGTCGAAAAGGCACTAATTTATGCCATTTTTCAATCCAAACATCAACTTTCATCAACCAATATCAACTTTCATCAACCAATATCAACTTTATCAACTCCTTTGAGACACTTTCTTACTTCTTCTCGTCTAATTGTTTTAAAGCGTCTTCCGCCCGGCGGTTGACGTTTTTACTGCCGCTGCGGGTCAGGTTAAACACTTTGAGCGCCGGGTTGCCGGCTTCGATCAGGCGTATACTTTTGAATTTTTCTTTTGACAGGCGGGTCAGGTCATCGCCGGAAACCGTAAAATACCCTTCCTGCCGGTTTTGTGCCTCCGGGATGGAAGCCACGTATTTTAGTTCGGCAAAAATGGCGTCTCCTTTTTCCGGCACAAATGCCAGGCGTATGCCGGGTTTGAATTTTGCGTCCCCCTGGCCGCCCAATACGGCCAGCACCTCCCGGTATTGGTTGAACTGGTAAAACCTGAGGTCCAGGTTTTGTTTTTCCGTTTCCACGATTGAAAAACGAGGCACCTTGAAATAAAAGTTGCTGCCGCGCAGCAAAGGGGCGGCGGCAGGCGGCGGCAGTTCGGGTTTCGGTGCTGCGTTCGGGCCGACCGGGGTATTGGCTTTTGGGGCGGGCGGCGTTGGTTTGTCTTTTTTGCCGCCGGGTTTGTTATTGCCAGAAGGCTGCTTCCCGCGGGGTTTTGGGTTTTGCAGGTTTTGTTGCGGGCGTTTGTGGTAACTGTTCTACTACGGACTCCTCCGGAGCCGGGACGGGTTGTTCGGCCACAACCGAAGTATCCGTTTTTTCCGGTTCTATGGCAGGAGGGAGTATCGTACCGGGGACGGAATCCGGGCGCATCAGGGAATCGATCATGATCTGTGCTTCCTCCTTGTGGCGGCCGTTCGGATATTGCTCCAGGTATCTTTTGTAGCCATCCGGATTGCCATCTGCGGCGGCATTTTTCCAGCTTTGTTCCTGCTGGTAATACTGCACGCCAAAAAATCCGGCTGCTGCAATGGCTGCGGTGGTAAGCAGGCCTGCGACGACGCGGGGCAGGCCCTTTTTCCCGGCTTCCTGTACCTGGGCGGCGGGTGCCGCCGCTTCGGCAGGTGGAACGGGGCCATTGCTCAATACAATACCCGTAGCCGCCGTTTTGAAGGTATCTTCTCCAACAAGGGGCACTTCTTCGGCCTGCACGGTGATCTCCTCTTCAAGCACGATGTCTTTTTTGTACTCTTTATTGTTGATCATTTCGATCACCGAAACACGCAGGATGAGGGGAAAACGACCGGTTTTAACCGGTTTTACGTAAAACACCCACTCTGTAAAATCTTCTTTATCAAGGAATTGTACCGTTTCGCTGAAAGTCCGGATGGAAAACGGCGGGTCACTTTCGTCCACATTGAACAAACTGACGGCCATGATCTCCGATACCCGGATACTTTTGATTACGTCGACTTCCTTTTTTTCCCAATCGCGCATGAGTTGTTCCACCACAAAAGCAATGCGTACGGTACATTTTTCCTCGTGGTTGAGTTGCATCAGGTCGGGGACGCGATACAACACCTCTCCGTATTTATCTTCTTTGTCTTCCTCCGCGCCGCCTTCCGGAATGAGATCGTCCTCTTTTATTTCTTCCGCCAGTAAAAGAATTGCCTTGCTGATGTTGTTGCGGGCGATGTCGTACGAGGAGTGATCGATCACCCCCAGCAGCAACTCGCGTTGCAGACTGTTGTACCGCGATTTGATCTGAATGTAATCGTTGTATTGAATAGAGTTGGGGTCCAGCACCTTTTCGAGGTATTCGAGGGCTGCCTCTACGCCTTCGGTGATATATAACTTCAGGGTTTTTACAATTTCTTCCAGTCTGTTCATGATGCAGCATTTTTGGTTTTCAAATGGTCAAACTCGGATTTGTGAAGGTAAAAATACTATACTTTGAACCACGAAGGTGAATACAAGGCATTGATAACGGTCTTATTTAAAAGGCATTATCTGCTTTGACAGCAATTCTAAGGGTATTCTAATCAGTTGTGGGGATAATGGCCGGTACTTTTGTCCGGAACAAAATCCTCATCTCATGAAAAAACAACTACCATTCCTGATTGCTTCGGGTATCTTTTTTATCCTGTTTTCCCAAAACCTGTACGCACAGGGCTGTGTTGCCATCCGCCCGATGAGTGGTTGCACCGGTATCTCCGCCAACTCGGTAGCCCTCACGAAAGGCCAATGGCAAGCCGGCGCCAATTACCGTTACTTTCGCTCTTTCCGCCACTACAGGGGCGATTCCGAAGAAAAAGAGCGCCTGGAACAGAATACCGAAGTGATCAACTACGCGCATTCCATGGACCTGGGCCTTGCATACGGCATCACCAATCGCCTGAGCGTTGCTGCCAACCTGCCCTTTATCTCTTATGATCGCTCTTCCCTTTACGAACACTACGGCAACTCCGCTACCGCCAACCCCGACCACAAACGTTTCAACACGGAAGCACGGGGTATCGGCGATTTGCGGCTTTCCGGAACGTACTGGTTGTTCAACCCGGAAACACACATGACATACAATATTGCCGTTGGCCTCGGCCTGAAACTGCCCACCGGCAATGAAAATGTGCAGGACGAATTCCACAAACGCAGGTCCAGCGACGGTTCTGACTCCATTGTGGTAAAAGCAGTGGATCAATCCATTCAACTCGGCGACGGCGGCGTGGGTATCAGCCTTGAATTGCAGGCTTTTACCAGTATATTCAAAAATGGTACCTTATATTTTAACGGCTTTTACATGTCCAACCCGCGGGAGACCAATAAAACGGTAAACCGGGTGATTACGCCGACTACCACGGATATTCAAAAAATTACCGCATTCCATTCTGTTGCCGACCAATACGTGGCTCGTCTGGGCCTCAATTATGCCGTTTTGCCTGCGGAAGGCCTCGCCCTGAACCTCGGCGTCCGCGCCGAAGGTATTCCGGCAAAAGACCTGATCGGCGGGAGCAAGGGTTTTCGCCGCCCGGGTTATATCGTATCGGCAGAACCCGGCGTATCCTTCCAGCGTGGTCGCGCCGGGTTTTCACTCAACATACCTTATGCCCTGTACCGCAACCGCGTCAAAAGTGTCTCCGATCTCGCCGACCCGACCGGCCAGGCGCACGGCGACGCCGCTTTTGCCGATTACAGCATCAACGCAGGGATCGTCTGGCGTTTCGGCGGCCACAACATGGCGGCTATGCCCGGCGTACCCCAATTCAAAAATGCGACCAACTAATTCCGGTTTGATGGTTGTTCGTGGCGATTCATTTTCACCCTGCCTGACCCAATAAAAGCAATCATTACACGACAACATACATCATACGAATGTTCTGAACGTCCGGTGCTGCAGCGCGCCGGGCGTTTTTTCTTTGCCGCGATTAAACAATCCCGGGAAAAAACGGTCAGATACCCGTCCGTATCCGGGAAATTTTCCCAATTTTCACGGCGTGGCAATTTCCCGCAACCGAAATTATAAAAACATTTCCGCTATGCTTATCCGGCTGTTCATCGTATTTAATGTATTCATTTTCAATTCGTTTCAACTCTTTTCCCAAACCGAGGATTTCTATTTTCCTCCCAAAACCGGTACGGCCTGGGCAACACTCGCCCCGGGTGATCTCGGTATCTGCCCCGACCGGATCGACAGTTTGTACACGTTTTTGGAAGACCGCAACACCAAATCTTTCCTGTTGCTGAAAGACGGGAAAATTGTCCTCGAAAAATACTTCGGTACCTTCAGCCAGGATTCCTTCTGGTACTGGGCATCGGCCGGAAAATCGCTCACGGCATTCCTCGTCGGTCAGGCACAGGAAGAGGGCCTGATCGATATTCACAAACCGACCAGCGACTACCTCGGCGCCGGCTGGACGAGCGCTCCACCCGACAAGGAAATTTTGATTACCCCTGGCACCAACTGACCATGACCAGCGGGCTCGACGATACCTTTACGCCCCACCCCACCGAACCCGATCCCAATACCTGCACCGATCCGGTCTGCCTGAACTACCTGGCCGACGCAGGCACCCGCTGGGCGTATCACACGGGCGCTTACCGCCTCCTGCAGAACGTGATCGCCAATGCCGGCAGCACCACCATCAACCAGTTCACCAAAACACACGTGCTTGATCCTACGGGCATGAAAGGTTTGTGGATCGCCGATGTCATGTACGGCCGTGCCCGCGACATGGCGCGGTACGGGCTGCTTACCCTTGCCGGCGGGGTTTGGGACGGCGATACCCTGTTGCACGACCAGCAGTATTTTTACGACATGACCCACCGCTCGCAGAACCTCAACAAAAGTTACGGCTACCTCTGGTGGCTCAACGGGCAGGAAAGTTTTATGGTGCCCGGCCTCCAGTTTGTGTTTCCGGGAAAACTGATCGCCAATGCGCCCGCCGATATGATCGCGGCGCTGGGCAAAAACGACCAGAAAATACACGTCGTGCCGTCCAAAGGATGGGTGGTGGTGCGACAGGGCAATACTTCCGGGTATACCGGCATCGGCGGCGATGCGGTCCCCATCCTCTTCGACAACGCCCTGTGGGGGTATCTGAATCAATTGGTATGCACCACCGGCGCCATCGAAGTGGCTGACAATCAATTAAAAATATGGCCCAACCCGGCCATCGAAGGCTGGTATATAGAATCCGCCGCTGCGCCGGACCGGGTGGAGGTATTTGATACGCAGGGGCGTTTGCTGCGTTCCGTCAACACGCAGGCAGAACCCCGTTTGTGGGTCAATGCCGCCGGTTTGCCGGAAGGTGTTTATGTGTTAAAAGTGCTGGCCGGTGGGAAGGTTTATTGGGGCAAGGTGTTAAAAATCTGACGCGGCAAATTTTTGGGAGACGATTTTTGGGCCAAAGCAGGTTTTTGCGCAGGTGTTAAATTCGGATGAAAGGCCTACTTTTGCACCTCAATTTTCAAGCTCCGCATGACAGAACAAGAACTCCTGCGCCGCGAGTCACTGCAAAAACTCCGTGAACTCGGCATCGAACCCTATCCCGCCGAAATGTTTGACGTGACGGCACACGCAACGGATATCGTAACAAACTACCGCGAAGAAGTGCTGGAAGACGGCACCAAAAACCGCCTGAACTACCAATCCGTAGCCCTCGCCGGGCGTATCATGGCTACCCGTGAAGCAGGAAAAGCGATGTTTATGAACCTGCAGGATTCCAGCGGGCGAATCCAGTTGTATCTGCGCCGCGACGATTTTGTGGAACCTATTGATGGGCTGACTGCCAGTCAGCCCATCAATAAGAGTGACGGGGTGACTGCCAGTCACCCCGTCACTACGACCGAAGCCCCCATGTTCGACACCGTGATCAAAAAACTGCTCGATCTCGGCGATTACGTGGGTGTAAAAGGATTCGCTTTCCGGACCAAAACCGGCGAAGTGTCCGTACACGTGCAGGAATTCAAATTCCTGGCAAAAAGCCTGCGCCCCCTGCCGGTGGTAAAAAAAGACGCGGAAGGTCATATTTACGACGCGTTTACCGACCCTGAACAACGTTACCGGATGCGGTACGTGGACCTGACGGTGAACCCGGAATTCAAGCAGGTGTTCCTGAAACGCAGTAAAATGATCCGGACCATCCGGAACTACCTCGACGAACTGGGCATGCTCGAAGTAGAAACCCCCATTTTGCAGCCGATCCACGGCGGCGCGGCGGCGCGACCGTTCAAAACCCACCACAACACGCTGGATATGACGCTTTACCTGCGCATTGCCAACGAGTTATACCTGAAGCGCCTGATTGTGGCGGGTTTCGACGGGGTATACGAATTTGCCAAAATGTTCCGCAACGAGGGTATGGACCGCACCCACAACCCCGAATTTACGGCCCTGGAGTTTTACGTCGCCTACAAGGACTACAACTGGCTGATGGAAGTGACCGAAATCCTGCTCGAACGGGTGGCGCGGGCGATCCACGAAGAAGGCGCTTCCACCGTGCAGGTGGGCGACCACACGATTGAATTTGCCGGTCCTTACCGCCGGCTGACGATGTTCGACGCTATTCATCAATATACCGGGCTCAATGTGGAAACCGCCGATGAAGCGGATTTGCGCAACTACTGCCGCCAGAACCACATCGAAATCGACGCTTCAATGGGGAAAGCCAAACTCATCGACGAAATTTTCGGGGAAAAGTGGAAGAACACCTGATCCAGCCGACTTTTTTGATCGACTATCCCATCGATATGTCGCCGCTGACCAAAAAACACCGCAGCAAACCGGGATTGGTTGAACGTTTCGAATTATTTGTCAACGGCAAGGAAGTCGCCAACGCCTATTCGGAACTGAACGACCCGATCGATCAACGCGAACGTTTTGAAGATCAGTTGCGTTTGGCCGCCCGCGGCGACGAAGAGGCGATGGCCATGGACGAGGATTTTTTGCGCGCGCTGGAATACGGCATGCCGCCCACGGGAGGCATCGGTTTTGGCATCGACCGGCTGGCGATGTTGTTTACGGGGCAAAGTTCGATCCAGGAAGTGTTGTTTTTCCCGCAGATGAGGCCGGAATAAGAGTTGTTGTAAAGTCATAAGTCATAAGTCATAAGTCATAAGTCGGGAGTCATAAGTCGTGAGTCATAAGTCGTGAGTGGCGTCTACCTTTTTTCACCACTCACGACTTATGACTCACGACTTATGACTCCACGACTCACGACTTATGACTTATGTTCCGGCTATTTTCCACACCATTCCGTACTTAAGCGGCACAAATTTGCCTGCACGCGCACTCTGGCGCGCCGCAATATTTCATCCATTTCAAACTTGCTGAGCCAGCGCGACATGACGATTTTGTCCGGCCGGGCGCTGTCGTACCCGGTTTTGACCAGCATAGGCAGGTCGATGACTTCGTCGTTGCGGGACTCCGACCTCACTTTGTGGTAGATGTAGTCGGTATGCCCGCCGAACGGTGTCTGCATCATGGCGACGATGGGGTCGAGCAGTTTCATCGAATTGTTGCCGTAACGCGCCCTTTTTTCATCCCCGTGGTTGTCGCTGTTGTAGATCAGGATGATTTTGAACCGCATTTTGGCCAGGTGTTCCACAAAAGCGGCGCGGGAGGAATCGGGAATGTTTTGGGCAATCCAGCCGGTATCGGGGTTGGCGCAGATGTGTTGGGCAGAAGTTTTGATTTCGTACAGCGTGGTCAGACCCATATTTTCATAAGCGCCTCCATCCATAAAACTGCCGGTGTTTTCATCGATAAAAACCGGGGAATTGACGTAAGGGAACAACTCGCTGAGGCTGGTCGCTTCCCCGATACTCAGCGATTTGGTGGGGTCCTTTGTACGGCCGATGCCAATAATATCCACAATAGCAGCATTAAACGGGGATTTGGGATTGGTTTTTCTTTCGGCCGTGTCCAGCAGAACAGGGCTTACAATACCCCTTCGGCCGTCTTCCACCCTGCAGGTATTGGGGAAAAAAAGCGGCAGGTCGGTTTTGGGCCGGGCGACCTCGTCTTTCCATTCGTTATCGTAGTACAACGAAAGGAAATTGGTTTTTTTGAGATAATGATGCTGAATAAACCGGTTGGGTCCGAATACCTGCCCCAGGCCCAGGCATACGGCGTTGTCTTCTTCGTCCTGGTGGCGATCCGTCCT
The DNA here is from genome assembly GCA_016713985.1 of Lewinellaceae bacterium. Lineage (GTDB taxonomy): Bacteria > Bacteroidota > Bacteroidia > Chitinophagales > Saprospiraceae > M3007. The sequence continues at coordinate 63,613 of JADJOD010000014.1, forward strand.
GCTGTACCGGCCTTTGTATAAAAAATTTATACCCGGTATCTGTTGTAGCAGATCGTAAAAGAAAATGCCTGCCAGAGCCGTGGAGATATAGTTTCGCCGGAATACCCTGCCGATATAAGCGTCTCTGCGCCCGTCGCAATACATCGCGGTATCCGCAGCGGTGCCCGTTTTTTGCGAATGATCCCACAAGGCCAGGGTAGCGGCCGTCCCGACAGCGCCGCCGGATACCGCGCTGATGGCAAAACAGCGGCGTTTGAACGCCCCCGCGAAACCCAGTCTAATTCGGTCAGCACCGCACTCGTCCAGGCGCCGGAGCGCGAGCCGCCGCCTTCCGTGGCTACCAGGAACACGTCGGTGGTGTCGTTCGACACGTAACGGTCTTTTGCCCAGGTCAAAAAATAGGTTTCCAGATTAGTGCGCTGCAAACTGCCGCTTTTGGGCACTTCCCCGTTGAATTTCAGCCGGTAATGTTCACTTTGCCCGAAAAAAACGAGCAAAACGATCCAAAACCCGAAGAATAAATATAGCCGCAGGGGCGCCATGTTGTAAATCAGCAGGTCGATTGCCTGGTAGTAGGCGATAAATACAAACAACACCATCGCAACGGGAACATCCACTGGCTGAACAACTCCTGGGAAGTGACACTTTTGTTGTTGCAAAGCGCAAAAATGACAATGCTCACGAAATAGGACGTTCGCATGAGCCAGTTGTACCACTTTTCAAATTTGGATTGAAAAGCAAGGTCTTCCTGCCGGTAGTAGTCCTCTTTTTTGCGCTCCACGATCAGGCATTCGCTGAATGTGCTGAGAAAAAAGGCGACCGCCAGCGGGGGCGCCAGCACAAAAAACAGGAGGATAAGATAATTGAACGCCGGGTGGTAAGGGTAAACCCACAACAATACCGTCAGGATCAGCATACCGGCGGGCAACAACAGGAGGTTGGCGCGGAAGGTGCGCCACAATTCCCCCAGAACGGCGTCGAAATCTTCCGCTTTCCGCATATCCCCGGCTTTTTGTTCCGTCACCATGGGAAACCTCGGCCGGATGAGGGAGCCCCCCAACAAATACAACAATGCGGCGCCGAGCAGAACGAGAAAAGAATGTTCGTCGAGCCAAAGCGACAGGGCCGAGGGCTTGTGTACCACCAGTTCGTTGTCGTGCAACAGGGCGAGGGAAAGGGCGGAGTTGACCAGCAGCATGGGGATGCCGGATACCATTGCCACCCGCCATGCGCCGCCGGGTTTCCGGTAGTATGCTTCAAAATCTTCCCGCCTCCGGTTGCCGAAAAAAAATCGCCCCCACCTGCCGGGGTGAAGTCGGGCCGGTTTGTGCCAGAAAATATAACAGACCCAGAAAACGACTAAGCCGTTCAACCCGAAGATCAGGGCAAAATGGAAAAAATCCTGGTTGCCGGTTTTAATTTCAATCGCGAAAGCGGAAAAAAATTGCTGAATTTTATCAACACGGGTGAGTAAGTATGCCAATAAAACACAGAGTATCAACTCTTTAAAGTGCCATCGATAGTACCGCTGGAGTTTGTTGCGTTCGTTATCCTGGTTGTACCACAATTCGTGCAGCCACCTCCGGTTTTCCCGGAAATTGTGGCGGATGCGGTTTGCGAACGGTTCGGATGATTTCATTGCGGCTGTGTTTTCGGGTCGTAAAAATAAGGTTGTTTGATGTTTAGCGCAGTGCGGCTTTCAATTTTTCGAGGTCCGGCCTGACCTTCCGTTCCCGTTTGAGTTCGTACTCGTATACGCGGCGCCCCAGGTCTGCCAGAAAAGGGAACCCGGTTTGGTCGTAATCATATTTGTCGTCGTTGAACACTCCGTCGGGGTTGCAAAGCAAGGTAGCCGCGAGAATAAATTCGACCTTGTGGTCAAAATCGACAATATAGGCCACATCCGTCAACGTGCCATAAGCTTCTCCCACCTTGTTGAACACACGAACCGTTCCGTTTTGTTGCTTTTTTGAATCGCCGAAGAGGAAAAATTTCACATACCCGTCGTAGTAAACGGAGTCGTACTTCGGAAAATCGCATTCCCGCGGAAATATTCCCATATAATGCCACAAAAAGGTGTAATCCTCGGCCGTCAGTAAAAAACGCCGATCCTCCGGAACGGTTTCCGGAAACATAATTGCCCGGAGCATTTTTTCCATATCGCCGAGTGCAAACCAGTTTTTGGCCTTCATGTCGAAGGGGCGGCGGACGAGCTTGCCCGATGTGTCGCGATAAGCCCGGCCTTTGGCGGTATGGGTTTGCGGGTTTTCCCAGACATGGTTTTCAAAACGTTCTTTTTCCCTGAAAATAGTACCCGAAGCGTCGTAGAAACTGATCGGGCTGGCATAACGGTTGTCGCGGCCGGGATAGTTGAACCGATGTACGATACCCGTCCGGGAGTAACCCTTTTCCTGCAAATTGCGATTGATATAGTCCCTGCCGAGAAACTCGAACATCCGGTTATAGGCCAGGTTGTCGCTGACGGTGAAAACTTCACGAATATCGTGCGCGATGCTCGGAACACCACCCGGCGCCGTCGGATCGACGTGAAACGTACGTTGGAAAGGGCGGAGCGAGTCGATCCGGTAAGCCGTGTTGCGGCTCAGACTTGGATACCCGCTGCGGCGCAGGTTGTTTATTTTCTCTAAGGAAAGCAGCGCAAGCGGCATTTTTACCATGCTGGCCGGGTAAAAATAACGGTTGGAATCCAGTTGGTAAGTAAAGGATTTGAAAAGCGGGCGCCCCTTCGCATCACGGTCGATTTGTGTGTATATGACCTGTAGTTCGTACCGGTTTTTGCGACCCAGTACCTCCCGCCCGACGGCTTCGCTTTTTAAACCGGACAGGATCACGTGGAGCGGATCACCCGTCTGTTGCGCGGTTTTTTTTCCACCCGAGCAGGAAAAGAGCAGGCCGGTAAAAAAAATTAAGCAGAAAAGAAGTCTCATCGGATGTTGTTTGTAACGGCAAAGATGCCCATAAAGCGCCGAAAAGTCGTATAACAACACCTTTACCTTTTGTACACCAAAAGGTTTAGGCATACATGAAAACTTTAACAAAAATTATGATGTGACAAGGCCGTAATGTGTTAACTTCGCAGTATCAAAAATCGATTAATCCTATGTCTACTTACACACCTTCGGTTCGGGGAGCTATCTCTGTCCTTTTTTTAGCATCCCTTTTTTCATTCCGTTTCGCCGATGCCCAGTTACAAGGCAAATGGGAATGCAACACCAAGTCCGGCGCTCTGGACGCGTCTACCACGTATCAGATAAATTGCGACGGCTACCTGTTTTTCAAGCCGGACAACACGCTGGAGAGTACCTGTCTCGACGGCTTTTTCCCGACGGGAACTTCCTGGGAAATTAGCGGCAACCGGCTGATTCTCAAAGATTCAGACGGACAGGCTTTTGCTCATTTTGAGATCAAAAAACTGGAAAGCGCCGACCTGACCCTTACCCGGGGGGGCGTCACCTACCAGTTCCGAAAGTCCGGCTAAATACCCGTTATTTTTTCCAGGAGCATTTGGGCCACCAACTGATTGCCGGTATCGTTGAGGTGCACGCCGTCGGTGGTGAGGATACCTTTTTCCTTGTTGTCGGGATTGTGCTCGACGTTATAATTTAAAAACGCCGTGCGAAAATCGCAAAGCGTGCATCGGTACGTCGACGCCAGTTCCCGGATGATTTGGGAATACTGGTTCAATTCGCCGTCCTGGCTGTTGGAGCAATCGGTTTTTTCGCCGATACAGGCGGGGGTGCAAAGGATCAGTTTGATGCCCGCATCCCGCATTTTAGAGATCAAAGCTTCGTAGAAGCGGCCAAATTTGTCGGCATCGGTACCGGTGCCGTACGAACGTTTATGCCACACGTCGTTGACGCCCACATAAATAACCACCACGTCCGGCTTTTTTTCCAGTACGTCTTTTTCGAGCCTTAGAAAAAGATCATACACCTTATTGCCGCTGATACCCGCCCCGATGAGGTCGTAATCGGCGCTTTTTCCGCCGGCGCTGAGCATTTCGCCCATTTTAACGATGTAGCCGCCGGGCCGAACGCCTGCTTCCGTAATACTGTCGCCGAAAAAACGACACGGGTGGGTTTATCCATGTTTTTGAAAGAGCAAAGAAAAAGAGTCAGGAACAGCAAAAGGGATGAATACAGGTGTTTCATATCCAATGGTTTACGGTTAAAAAAAAACTACAGACCTGTAAGCCGGATTCTGTCTCCCCGGCGTAAACCGGGGGCTCTGCCATTTATCTGATTCCGGCGGTCGCCCGGCGGAATTTGCGCTGCCTACCCCCCTTGCCACCCCGGAAACCCGGGATGATACGCGAGCAACGTAAAATCAAGGTGTACACGGCATTTCAACCCGCAAGGTTTATCCCTGGCGCCGGTTGCCCGGCGCCATCGTGCGCTCTTACCGCACGTTTTCACCCTTACCACTCTTCCGGTTGCCCGAAAAAACGGCGGTAATTTTCTGTGACACTGTCTATCTTTCCGAACTGCTTCGGAAAGTCCACCCGTTAGGTGGTGCGGCGCTCTGTGTTGTCCGGACTTTCCTCCCCGTAAGGCGGCAGAGCGGTCTGTAGTTTCTTTTCTTTTGTTTGCAGCAATTTTACACCCCCAACAAGTATTGGCGTAAACTTTGTTTAGATACTTTTGCCCGCGAAAAAGACGCATTTGTTTCATTTCGGCGGGACTGCATTCTAAAAAACACCTGTCGATACCGGCTTTTTCCCGATAAAGCTTCCCTTATGCTACAACGCTTGCTCCTTTACCTGGTTGCTATGGCCGTCCTCCTTGCGGTGGCCGTAAGTGCCGGCCAATGGGACAAAGATACGGCACTGCTGCAAGAGCATGCCGATCAAATCACTGATTATCTTGCGGAGCAGGAGTCGGAGGCCTTGAACTGGGTGAAAACAAACCGCGCCGCCTTAGAATCCGCTACGGCCGGCCAGTCGACGCAGCAGTGGATAAATGCTATTGAAAATCAGGCACTTAAAGATTATACTGTACTGATTGTTCGCGGCGATTCCGTACTCGCCTGGTCGAACAATAAAATACTTCCCACGGCATCACAATTAAAAGAAACCGGGAATGGCGCCCGTTCCCTCCTGCAACTGCCCGCCGGCTATTTTGCCGTTCACCGGGAAACGGCCGGACGGGAAACGCTGCTCAGTTTGTTCCCCATTCGGTATCACACCGTAGCCACGGGCGCCGAACAACAACCTTTCCCTGCGGGAAACAACATTCCGGGTACCATACAAATCAGCGAAACCCGGACGGATTATCTCGTGCAGGCGGGCGGCAAAGACCTGTGCTGGTTAGACGCGGCCGGGCCGGTGCACTCCAACCTGCTGCAATGGGTAAAACTGGTTTTTTACGCCCTCTTTTTTGTCGTGTTGTTTGGCTTGTTCAACCAGGGGGCCGTGTGGTTGTCCGACAAATATTCGCCGCCGGTGGGCGGCGCTTTGTTGCTGGCGGTGGCCGGAGGGGTATATTGGCTCAACGGCCAGTTCGATTTTACCGGAAGTCAGTTCGGCGATTTGCCGCTTTTTGCGCAAAAATTCGAATCACCCTCGCTCATCGGCAAATCACTGGGCGACTGGCTGGTCAATATCAGTTTGCTGGTCTGGCTGATGGTATTTTTCCATCGCCGGATCCGGGCAGCTTCTTTGGGAAATATTCCACTTCCCGTCCGGATTGCCCTCAGCGTTGTTTTTTACCTGTCCACCATGATGTGTATCCTGGTGGGGGTGGAAGTGCTGCGGCGCCTGGTGTTTCATTCGGGCATCGGGTTCGACTTCGAAAACGTGCTCAACTCCGACCAGTTCAGTTTGCTGGCGGTGGGCGGCATCATTCTTTTGATGGTCGGTTTATTTCTTTTCAGCCACCGGATGATGCTGACCTTGCGCCGGGTAAAACTCAGCCGTGTGCAACGGGCTGCCGCCTTGGCAGCTGCGGCGATCCTGATGGGCGTCATTTGTTTTGCCAACGACTCCAGTCTGCAAATCAACCCGCTGTATATTCTCGGACTTGCGGTTTTGTACGCCGTGATATTTGACGTTTTTGTCCATTGGGTGGAAGGCGGATTCGGCTGGATCGTGATCTGGCTGCTGATGTTCTCTTTGTTTGGTTCGGTACTGCTGTATAGATATAATGACTTAAAAGACAGGGAAATACGGCTTGATTACGCAAAAGCGCTCGCCCAGGAACGCGACCTGGAAGCCGTGGAATCCTTGCTGCCCGAACTGCTGGCCACCTTCCGGCGCGATTCACAACGCCTGAACGTGTTGTTAAAACCCTGGCCCTTCAAACCCGAGGTGGAAGACCTGAGCGGTTATTTTAACAGCCTCATTTTTAAAGACAATTACCTGTTCCAGCACTACCGCCTGAACGTATTTGCGTTCGACCGCGGCGGCGAATCCGTGTTGCTCGAACAGTCGCAGGATTACAATTATGTGGTGACCCAAAACTGGAGCCAGGGACAGCCGCTTCCAACCAACCCCGGCATTCGTTTCCACACGGACGCCGACGGCAAATTCCGGTATATGATGGCGCTTCAGGCCAACCGGATGAACGATGCCGCCCAACCGGTGAATGTTTTTTGCTTTTTTGACCATGAATACCCCGCTCCGTCCCGGGTGTACGCCCAATTGTTTTACAATACGCCGTACAAAAACCTGAAACGTTTGTCGCGTTACGACTTTGCCGTCCTGAAAAACGGCAAATTGGTCGTGGAGCAGGGGCAGGGAAATATCATGGCTTTGGATACCGGTCTTGAAAACGGCGAAGCCCGCGAGATCGAAACGGAACAACCCAATCGCCTGGATGCCGTGTATAAAAGCAAGGACGGGCAAACCATCGCCGTGGTGGGCCGGCCGAAAGGTGGGTCGATCAAACAACTGTACCTGTTTTCGATGTTGTTCACCTTAGCCTCTTTGTTCCTGTTCGCGCTCGCCCTGGCCAATTCGTGGCTGCATTTTCTGCCCGAAAAGTATCAGTTCCGGGTTACGGTGCGGGGCTCGCTGGCCAAACGAATTCAATACTGGATGGCCACGTTGATCGGCCTCGCGTTTTTTGTGGTCGGCCTGCTGACCTACCACCACTTTACCACCGCTTCCAGGGACGCCGAACGCGCCAGCTTAGATTACCGGGCGGAAGCGATGTTGACCAACCTGAAAACACAGTTGCTGGGTTCGTCCCTTTCCGCCGACAGCCTGAGCCGCTCCCTGCCGAAATCGTTGTCCAATATTTCGGGCAGCCTTTCTATGGACGCCAACCTGTATTCCCTTTCCGGCAACCTCGAATTTAGCACCCAGGATGACCTGAAACAATTGGGTATCCTGCCCGGAAAAATGAACCCGCTGGCCCTGGCCACGTTAAAAAACAGCAAACTGCCGGAATTGGTGGAAGCCGAAAAAATTGCGGGATTCGATTATTATACGAAGTATTTGCCGCTCCGCACCGGGCAAAATCAATTGCTCGGCTTTTTGGGGGTGCCTTATCAACTCAGCGACCGGAAAATCGGCGCCGAGGTGTCCGATTTTATCGGGATGCTGGCCAGTTTGTACGTTTTTCTGCTGTTCATCGCGTTCGTTGTAACCATTCTGCTGGCGCGTTCCATCACCCGGCCGCTGACCCTTATTTCCGAAAAAATCAAGGTGCTGAAATTAGAGGATAAAAACCAACCGCTTCAATATCAGGGAGATGCGCAGGATGAGTTGAGTGAATTGATCGGCGCCTACAATCGTATGGTGGAAAAATTAGAAAACTCGAAGGTGCAACTGGTACGCCTCGAACGGGAAGGCGCGTGGCGCGAAATGGCCCGCCAGGTCGCCCACGACATCAAGAACCCGCTGACCACCATGAAACTCTCCATGCAGCAATTAGAGCGGGTATCGGGCAATCCCGAACAAGCGGCGGCTTACCTGCGCAAGGCGATTACCCGGCTGATCGAACAAATCGACTCGCTGGCGCAAATAGCCTCCGAATTCTCCATGTTTGCCAACCTCGACATCCGCCAGAAATCCGACATGGTCGTGAACGAAGTGGTGGAAAGCGTCTACGACCTGTTCAGCGAACAAAAAAACGTCGCGCTCGACCTGCAAATTCCTTCCGAACGATACCATATCCTCGGCGACAAAAACCACCTGATCCGGGTGTTTAATAATTTGGTTATCAATGCGATACAAGCCATTCCTTCCGACCGGGACGGCCAGATACGGGTGTCGCTGAACCGCGACGGCAACTACGCCATTATCAAAATCAGCGACAACGGCGGGGGTATTCCGCCGGAAATACGGGAGCGGGTGTTCGAGCCGAATTTTACCACCAAAACCTCCGGCAGCGGCCTCGGCCTCGCCATCTGCAAAAAAATCATCGAAGCCCACGACGGCACGATCCGGTTTGAAACGCGGGAAAATGAAGGCACGGACTTTTTTGTGGAAATGCCGATTACGGCGGTGGGGTAAGGCCTAACTACCTCACTAAAAAACAATACCCGCCATAGTCACTAAATCTTTTTGCATCAATTCTGTGATATGCGGGATTGGCAGCCCATTGAAGCATGTGGTAGTTATTTTCGGAATCATTCGCCAGATGACTTCCAAATTCAATCGGCACATTGTCACATACTCCCTCGAATTGCAAGGGATTTTCTCTGGTTGAGGCAGTAGAACCTAACCCGAAAGAGAAACCCCCCTTTTCTCTAACCGTAAAAGTGCATTTGAAAACATACTTTTCTGATGAATAGACTGGAACGAGGCGATAAAATGATACTCCAGATACAGGTAGACTTGCAGATGAATCCGAACCGATTGATGTATGTATGCTCAAATAATCCAACGTATGAGCAAGCGGCGGGTCAATGTCGATCCTTTCACAACCGGCATTTATCTGGAAATCGAAATTCGGGAAAGAATTTTTTATACCACCGATTTCGTCGGCCATGTCTTTGTTGAAATTTAATTCCAATAATATCGTATCTCCAACAGTGAACGTGTCCTTCATCGGGTATAACGTGTATGGAATCCGGTAAAAAAGGCGATCGGGGCAACCTTTATTGCAGGAGGAAGAAGATGCAATCTGTACAAAGAATGCAACTACGATGCTGAGTACCACAATTATTTTTTTCATCTATTATCTGGTAGCCTTGTTTATGTTCAGGGTTTCACCACAAAGCAAAAGGCCCCTGCCCCGAACCGTTCCAATGTCATATCCCGGTATACAGACACAGGGCTGGATTTGAGCAGTTGGTAATTGTTTTCGGCAGGAGATCCGCTATTGACTTTACTTTGAATATACAGAGGTATCTGGTCACAGTTGCCGGTGATTTTGAAAGGGTTCGTACGGTTATCTGTATTTGGTATTAGGGTACACAAAAAGCCTCCCTCTTCTTTCAATACGAATGCGCTTTTAAAATGGTATATATGATTTGCATACAAAGGCTGCACTTCAAAATATGACACGTCTGAAATAGGCAGCACCTGAGCCGTTACTTCACCAACAAAAGCAAGTGGGTCCATGAAGCTTACTGCTTTTCCTTGCGGAGGGTCTATATCAAATCTATCACATTGCAACTCTAGTTTAAAATTAAAATTGCTAAAGATATTTGTTATGCCACCATTCAGATCGGTCAGCGTATCGGCAAAATTCATCTCTATCCAGATCGTATCCCCAAGATGAAAAGTGTCCTGTATGGGCGCAGCTGTGTATGGAACTTCATATTGGAGAAAATCCGGGCAGTTTTTGTCTTTGCAAGAACCACAGGAAAAACAGAACAGCAAACTTACAGCAAACATAGAAAAGCGAAGCATATTGTAGAAGTGTAGTAGAGTGAGTTGGAAAGTTCCATCTGTTAATTAGCGCCAAATGGGCAAAGTTTACAAGGCTAAAAAGGTTATTAGTGCTTGATTATCAAATATTTGAACTTTTAGTCCTTGTAAACCCTGTCAAAAAACAACGTAGAATCTGTAACAGTATAAATGCAAAGCGCGAAGGGTTGTTGGAAACCTAAACTGGTTATAACTGTCTAAATGCCGTCTTTTTCTTAAGTTCTCCGCCATCTGCAAAAAAATCATCGAAGCCCACGACGGCACGATCCGTTTTGAAACGCGGGAAAATGAAGGCATGGACTTTTTTGTGGAAATGCCGATTACGGTGGTGGGGTAAAAAAAAAACTTCAATTCAGAACCAACACGCTGGAAAGGACAAGGGCGGGAAGAAGACCGTTTGGGGCTTCGCGGGGCGCCTCCCCCTTTAATCGTTACGCTACTTGCAATTGCCCTTCCACCCGCTTCCGCTTTTTCTCCGCATACGCCAATGCCGCTTCCCGTACCCAAGCGCCGTCTTCGTAAGCCTTTACCCGTGCGCGCAGGCGTTGTTTGTTGCAGGGACCGTTGCCGTTCACCACATTCCAGAACTCTTCCCAGTCGATGGGACCGAAGTCATAATGACCGCGTTCTTCATTCCATTTCAGGTCGGGGTCGGGGACGCTGAGTCCGAGTACTTTTACCTGTTCGGCCACCATATCCACAAAACGCTGGCGAAGTTCGTCGTTGCTGAAACGTTTGATCTTCCACGTCATACTTTGGGCGCTGTGGGTGGAGTCGCCGTCGGAGGGGCCGAACATCATAACAGAAGGCCAGTACCAGCGGTTGATGGCATCCTGCGCCATGTCGCGCTGCTCGGGCGAGCCTTTTGAAAGCGTGAGCAATATTTCAAAACCCTGGCGCTGGTGAAAACTTTCTTCCTTGCAAATGCGCACCATCGCGCGGGCATACGGGCCGTAGGAGCAGCGGCAAATGGGTATCTGGTTGAGAATGGCCGCGCCGTCCACCAGCCATCCGATGGCGCCAATGTCGGCCCAACTGATGGTCGGGTAGTTAAAAATCGAGGAATATTTCGCTTTTCCGCTGTGCAGTTCGCCGATCATTTGGTCGCGACCCACGCCGAGGGTTTCGGCGGCGGAATACAGGTAGAGTCCGTGGCCCGCTTCATCCTGTACCTTGGCCAGCAGAATGGCTTTGCGTTTGAGCGACGGCGCACGGGATATCCAGTTACCTTCGGGCAGCATACCCACGATTTCCGAATGGGCGTGCTGCCCGATCTGGCGGATCAACGTTTTGCGGTAGGCGTCGGGCATCCAGTCTTTCGGCTCGATACGAATGTCGGCGTCGATTTTTTGCTGGAACTGCTCTTCGAGCGAATGGGTGCGAACTTCCATAAATATTGGTATTTATCCGGTGGGCTTGTTGCTACAAAGGTAAAGCCCTCTGCCGACTTATTTAACTCAAGTTGTGGCCTGTAAACAGGATGGCAAACGGATAATGCGGATAAAAACGGATTTTAATGCGCTGTGATGTTCAAAAAATCAGTTCCAATCCGTCCAATCCGTTTCATCCGTTTTCCCATCCCGCCTGTGTCAACTTGCGTTATTGATGAAACGCAGGGAAGTCGCCCCGGTTTGGTCCGCCGGATAAAAATTTTAACCCGGACGCCACAAAAAAGTACGTTCAGACGTTTTGCAGTTCGTGATGAACCTCTTGCATTCAATTTCAGATAATTCCTTACCTTTGCGGGCTATGAGAAAAACCCTTGGCTGGCTGGCGTTTTCCGGCCTTATTTTTTTGGTGAGCGCCTGTAAAAGCAACTTCGAGCAAATCCGCACGAGTGGCAATCCGGATTTGATCCTGAAAAAGGCATTCGAATACTACGAGCAGGAGGAATACCTCCGCGCTCAGACGCTTTTTGAATTGATACTCAACAACATAGTAGGGCGTCAGGAAGCCGAAAGAGCGAATTATTGCTACTCCTACACGCACTATCACCTGAAACAGTACATGCTCGCGGCGTACTATTTCAAAAACTTTTCGAATACTTTTCTCAATTCGCAGTACCGGGAAGAAGCCGCCTTTATGTCGGCCTACTCCAACTACAAGTTATCCCCTTCGTTCCGGCTCGATCAGTCGAATACGCAGAAAGCCATCGAAGAGTTTCAACTATTCGTCAATCTTTTTCCCAAAAGCCCGAGGGTGGGGGAGTGCAACAACCTCATCGACGAACTGCGCCGCAAACAGGAAGAAAAAGCCTTTGCCGAGGGAGAATTGTACTTCAATCTGAAACAATATCAGTCGGCGGTTATTTCATTTGACAACCTGCTGCGTGATTACCCGGAAAGTCCCGACGTCGAACGGGTGCGTTACCTGATCGCCAAGGCCGATTTCCTGTTGAGTGAAAACAGTATTGTGGAGAAAAAACTGGAGCGTTACGCCGAAACCATCGTTCGATGCGACGATTTCCTGGAAAAATATGCAAGCGGCAAATACGCCAAAGAAATACGCGAGATCCGGAAAAAGGCCGAACAGGCCCGCACTTCGGTTCGCAAACGCCTCAAAAGCACCTGATTACAACCGGGCGGCCGGCTTCAAAAACATTTCCGAACCTGCCGTTGTTCTTCAAAATTAACATCAATTATTACGATAGAATGAGCGATATCAAAAGTAAAGCCCAAGGCCTCGACCCCAACGTCCAACCCCGCGATGTACTCGAACTGGTGGAAAAAACCGGTAATATTTACGAGACCATCTCCATCATCAGCAAACGCGCGCGCCAGATCTCGAGTGATCTGAAATGGGAAATCCAGCGCAAACTGGAAGAATTTGCCGTCAACACCGACACCATCGAAGAGGTGCAGGAAAACAAGGAACAAATCGAAATCTCCAAATTCTACGAGCGCCTGCCGAATACACCCATCATCGCCGCCAACGAATACCTGAACGGCGAGGTGCAGTGGCGGTATGCGGAAGAAAAGGAATAATGAAGATCATTCTCGGCATCAGCGGCTCCATTGCAGCCTACAAAGCCGCTCACCTTACCCGCTTGTGGGTAAAAAAGGGGGCGGAAGTGCAGGTATTAATGACGGAGGCCGCAGCCGGTTTTATCTCCCCCCTTACACTTTCCACCCTTTCCAAACGACCTGTTTTTTCCGACGTCAGTTCCGAAAGCGGGTGGAACAACCACGTCGAACTTGGCCTGTGGGCCGACGCCGTGGTGATCGCGCCGGCGAGCGCCAATACCCTTGCCAAACTTGCCAATGGCTTGTGCGACAATATTTTAAGCGCTGTGTATCTCTCCGCGCGATGCCCGGTATTTGTGGCGCCGGCTATGGACGTGGATATGTGGCGCCACCCGGCCACCCGGGAAAACATCCGCCGCCTCGAACAACACGGCGTACGGGTCATTCCGGTCGGGCACGGCGAATTGGCCAGCGGACTGGTTGGCGACGGGCGTATGGCGGAACCGGAGGAAATCGCCGCATTGGTGGAAAAAAACCTGTCGCATCAACAAGGCGCCCCCCGTTTGTCGGGCAAAAAAGCCATAGTGACGGCCGGCCCGACGTTCGAACCGCTTGATCCCGTTCGTTTTATCGGCAATCATTCTTCCGGAAAAATGGGCATCGCCCTGGCGGAAGAACTCGCCGCAGAAGGCGCCGAAGTAACACTTGTGCTCGGCCCCAGCGTCAACAGACCCGACAACCCTTCCATTCGTGTTATTCCCGTGATGTCGGCACAACAGATGTACGAGGCCTGCGCCGGAGTATTTCCCGCTTCAGATATTGTGGTTTTGGCCGCCGCAGTGGCCGATTATCGCCCCAAAATCTTTTCCGAAACCAAAATCAAGAAAAAAGAAGGCGAGCTGACGCTCGACCTGGAAAAGACGGTGGACATTGCCGCCACGCTGGGCAAAGAAAAACGCCGGGAACAGGTTTTTGCCGGCTTTGCGCTCGAAACAAACGACGAGTTGAACAATGCCCTGAAAAAATTAGAAAAGAAAAACTTTGACTTTATCGTGCTCAATTCCCTGCAGGATGCGGGCGCAGGATTCGGGCACGACACCAATAAAATCGCCATTTTGCAACGCGACGGCGCCCGGACGGACTTTCCCCTGAAATCCAAAACCGAAGTGGCCCGCGATATTGTTGGAGAAATTGTACGTTTGGCCAACCCGAAAGCGGGTTGATGCGTCATGGTTGATATTCTTTGCTGCATAATGACGCGAGGAAGAAACCTTAAAAGACGCAAAAATTTGATTTTCAACACGTTGGGCCTTTGCAAAACCGCTGCGACTTTGCGTGAAATAACAATACATTTTGGTATATTATGTTGAAAAAAATACTTTCCTCCCTGCTTTTTATCGCGTGTGTATGCACGCTTACGGCTCAGGGCGAATTAAATGCCACCGTACGGGTGAGCACGCCACAGTTGCAAAAAAACGATCGCAAGGTGTTCGATCAGCTCGAAGTCGCTTTGCGGGATTTTTTAAACAGCACCAAGTGGACCCAGGATATTTACGAGCCGGAGGAACGAATCAAATGCAACTTTATCCTCACCATTTCGGAAGAGCAGGACAACAACGTTTTTAAAGGGGAACTGGCCGTTCAGGCCACCCGCCCGGTGTTCGGGAGCGGATACGAAACCGCACTGATCTCGCACTTAGACAAAGATGTGGTGTTCACGTACGAGCAAAACCAGCCGATCGAATTTCTGGCGGACGCTACCGACAACCAGAATTTGCCGGCTCTGCTGGCTTTTTATACCTACGTCATTCTTGGGCTCGACTACGATTCCTATTCCTTGTATGGCGGCGACGCTTATTTACTTACGGCCCAGCAGATCGTCACCAATATCCAGAACTCGTCCACCAACAACACACCCGGCTGGCGACCCGGCGACGGCGGCAAAAACCGCAACCGCTACTGGATCATCGAAAACCTGCTCAATCCGCGTGTAAAACCTTATCGTTCAGCGATGTACAATTATTACCGCAAAGGGCTGGACCTGTTCACCACCGACATGGACAAGGCAAAAGCCGTGGTGCTTCAGTCGCTGGAGGAAATTGAAAAAGTAAATACCGCTTATTTCAACTCCATGATCGTACAGATGTTTTCCAATGCGAAAAAAGACGAACTGGTGGAAATGTGGAAAGTTGCCGGCCGGCCGCAAAAAGAACGGGTCATCCAGATTATGACCAAAATCGACCCCGCCAACAGCCAGCGATACCGGGAAATCGGTTCCTGAATCCACTTTTTTAAGTATTTCAACCAATTCGGCTGTTTTACAACGAGGGCTTCCGTAGTTTTGCCCGAACTTCGGAAGCCCTCGTTTGTTTTTGTACCTGATCATCATCCCAACCCACAGAATGGATAGTATAGTAACTGTAAGCCAATTTCTCCTGAGTCTCTCGATATTGATTGTTCTCCACGAACTGGGGCACTTTTTACCGGCCAAGTGGTTCAAGACACGAGTTGAGAAATTTTACCTGTTTTTCGATTTTGCCCCGTTCAACTCGCTCTGGAAAACCAAAAAAGGTGAAACGGAATACGGCATCGGCTGGCTGCCCTTAGGCGGTTATGTAAAAATTGCCGGTATGGTGGACGAAAGTATGGACACCGAAGCCCTCAAACAACCACCTCAGCCCTGGGAGTTTCGCTCCAAACCCGCCTGGCAACGCCTGATTATTATGGTCGGCGGCGTCACCGTCAACTTCCTGCTCGGATTTTTCATTTTTGGCGTAATGCTTTGGCATTTCGGGAAAGCGTATATCCCGACATCGGAACTGAAATACGGCCTGTCGATGGATTCCGTTCTGATCCGCCAGGGTTTTCGGAACGGCGATAACATCGTAAAACTCGGCGACAAACCTTTCGAACGCCTCGACCCGGCCGCCTTTATGGAAGCCTTGGTACTCAATGACATACACTCGGTTACCGTGATCCGCGACGGCCGGGAACAAGTGCTCAACCTGCCTGCCGATATTGCCAAAAATATTACCGGCCAGCACGTGCCGAAGGCCCTGCTGATGTCGCCGCGTATACCGTTTGTGGTGGAAGAAGTGGTGCCCGGCAATCCCGCAGCCGGCGCAAAAGTCCAGTCCGGCGACCGTATCATTTCCTTTAACGGGGCGCCGACCCCCTATTTTGACGAATTTACCGCCGCAGCCCAGCAAAACAAGGGCAAACCCATTACACTGGGCATCCTGCGCGGCGCCGATACCGTTCTCATCAACCTGACCATGACGCCGGAAGGCACGATTGGCGCCCGGGCCCGCCTGGAAGGTTACTTCAGGGAAGAACGGGAAAAATATTCCCTCGTACAGGCCATGCCCGCCGGCGTTTCGATGGGGGTTGATTTTTTGAACAACCAGATCAAAGCTTTCGGGCAGATGTTCAAAGGCAAAATCGCGGTTAAGGACAACCTCGGCAGCTTGATCAGCATCGGTAAAATGTACGGCACGGAGTGGAATTGGGAGCGTTTTTGGGGTATGACGGCCAACCTGAGCATCATCCTCGCTTTTATGAACCTCCTGCCCATCCCGGCACTCGACGGCGGCTACGTCGTGTTTCTGCTTTGGGAAGTGGTGACACGCCGCAAAGTCAGCGACCAGTTTATGGAAAAAGCCGTCACCCTCGGGTTTTTCCTGTTGCTCGGCCTCATGGTATTTGCACTCGGCAACGATATCTGGCGGCACTGGATTCAGAAGTTGTTTTAAAAATGAACTTCTTCGAATTCTACGGTTTGCCGCTATCTTTCAACGTGGATACCGCCAGGTTGCGCAGCGTTTTTTGCAAAACAGCAAAAAATTTCACCCGGATTTTCATACGCTGGCCGGCGAAGCCGAACAGTCGGAAATGCTCGAACAGTCGACGCGGAATAACGAAGCCTACAAAACACTTTCCGATCCCGATCGAAGGATGCGTTATATCCTGGAAATCAAGGGATTGATCGGTTCCGAAGAAACACATCCGCCACTTCCCCAGGCTTTCCTGATGGACATGATGGACCTCAACGAATCGCTGATGGAACTGGAATTCGATTTTGATCCGCAACGATACGAGGCGGCGCTCCGGTCCATAAACGACCTGGAACAAACACTCGACCGGGAAATCGCGCCCGTTTTAAACAACTGGACGGAGGGCGACGGGCCGCAGGCCCTTACGGGTGTGCGCGACTATTTTTTGAAAAAAAGGTATTTGTTGCGCATTCGGGAAAATCTCTCTAAATTTGCGCCGCGTTAAATAAAATTGCGGGAATGGCGGAATGGTAGACGCGTTGGTCTCAAACACCAATAACTTCACGGTTGTGCGAGTTCGAGTCTCGCTTCCCGCACCAGGCGCCCCGGAAAACCGGGGCGCTTTTTTATTGGCCCAAACCCATTGCGTCACCTGAAATTGGGAAATGATTCGGGTATAAAACGAACCGCCGGGAAGCGTTGCAAGGTAGCAGCGCGTTATTTTTGCAGCAACCACATTTTATGTGCCGAAGAAAATTAATACACTAATTTTGTCCGCTTACTTATGAAAAATTGTTGCACCCTGTTGATCTGCCTTGTATTCGCCGGCAACACTTTTGGCCAAAAATTCTCCGAACACCCTGATAATGAGGTGCGTAACGGGGGCAGCGTCATTCTTACCCACCTGCTTTTTAGTGCGCACGTGCCGGGTGGGGATATGGCCGACCGTTTTGGCCCGGATGGCAGTTTTGGCGGGGCGGTAGAGTATATGACCACCAATAATTACCTGTTTGGGGTGGAAGGACACTATATGTTCGGGTCCGAAGTAAAAGAAGACCCCCTGGCGATCCTCCGCACGCCGGAAGGCGACATCATCGGCAACAACCGCCTGGCTTCCTCGGTCGCCTTGAGGCAACGGGGTTGGTATGCCGGACTTGCCATCGGGAAATTATTCGCTTTCAACGGCAAACGTTCGGGTATTCGTTTTACACTCGGCGCCGGCGTATTGCGCCACTGGATCCGTATTCAGGACGACAACAACAGCGTGACCCAACTCACGGGCGATTATAAAAAAGGATATGACCGGCTTACCGGCGGACTGGCGCTCAACCAGTTTATCGGCTGGCAACACCTGTCTACCAACCGCCGCGCCAACTGGATGGCCGGTTTTGAATTTAATGAGGGATTTACCGGTACCCTGCGCGACTGGGATTTTACAGAACGCCGCAAACTGGAAGGCAAACGCCTCGACCTGCGCATCGGCATCCGGGTGGCCTGGACCCTGCCTTTTTACCAGGGGAATGCGGAGGAGATTTTTTATTGAGAAGGTTTTAAAGGTCTTTTGTGTTGTACGAACTTGCGATCCGCCTTATTACGCTGGGTATCCGGCTGGCCGCGTTTTTTAATACCAAGGCGCGGGTATGGATAACGGGCCGCCGTCAATGGCGAAAACGTTACCGTGCTGATTTTCAGCCGACTGCGAAGGTTTTGTGGGTGCATGCCGCATCCTTAGGCGAGTTTGAACAGGGGCGCCCGGTGATCGAAACATTCAGGGAGCGGTTCCCCGACTGGCAGGTGGTACTCTCCTTTTTTTCCCCCTCCGGTTACGAGATCCGGAAAAACTACCCCCACGCCACATGGGTCTGCTACCTGCCCGCTGATACCCGCCGCAATGCCGCCGATTTTCTGGACCTGATAAAACCCGATGCGGTCCTGTTTATCAAATACGAGTTTTGGTCGAATTACCTCGCCGAACTGCAAAAACGTGGCGTTCCGACCTTGCTGGTGTCCGCCTTGTTTCGCGAAAGCCAACCCTTTTTCCGCTGGTACGGCGCCTTCTGGCGGCGTATGCTGACTTGTTTTACACACATTTTTGTACAGGATCAATCCTCCGCCGACCTGCTGCAAGGTATTGGTTTTCAAAACATAAGCGTGGCCGGCGATACCCGGGTGGACCGGGTTTTGAACATTGCGGAAAATGCGCCCGGCAACGAAATTGTAGCGGCGTTTGCCGGCGCGGAACGCAGTCAGGGGCTGACTTCAAGTCAGGCCCTGACTACTTATAACGTATTCATCGCCGGCAGTTCCTGGCAACCCGACGAAGCCGTTTTCCTGCCTCTCCAGAGTCGCCTGATGGCTTCAAGTCATCTGACGGCTGATCTCGCATGGAAACTCATCATCGCCCCCCACGAACCTTCGGCGGACAATGTAACACGCATCCTTCAATCCGCCGGCCCGGGCGCCATCCGGTATTCCCAGGCTACCCCCGCCTCAGCGCGTGAAGCGGATATCCTGATCATCGACAACATCGGTCTGCTCAATACCCTGTACCGCTACGGCACGGTTGCCTACATCGGCGGCGGCTTTGGAAAAGGTATCCACAATACCCTTGAACCGGCCGCGTTCGGCTTGCCGGTTCTGTTCGGGCCGAAGTATGAAAAATTCGAGGAAGCCCGGCAGTTTGTAACCCGTGGCGGGGCGTTTCCGGTGCACCATACCGGCGAACTGGCGGCTGTATTGGAAAAACTGCAAAACCCGGAGGAATATCGCCGCGCTTCGGACGCGGTAAGGGGGTATTTGGAGCAGAGCAAGGGGGCGACGGAGCGGATTTTGTCATTTTTAATGCAAATTATGGGTAAAAACCCTTAAAAAGTTGCTCGTCCCATTCCTACCTTAGCGCTCCCCAAAACCACCCCTCCCACAAACCCCCGCTCACTACTCATAACTCACCACTCATTCTACAAAATGCAAGGTTCTACGATTACTATCCGGAAAGGAAAACTGAAAGTACCCAACGACCCGATCATTCCCTTCATCGAAGGCGACGGCACCGGGGCGGATATCTGGGCGGCTTCGGTGCGCGTGTTCGACGCCGCCGTTCAAAAAGCATACAACGGCAAGAAAAAAATCATCTGGAAAGAAGTATTGGCCGGCGAAAAGGCTTTTAACAAAACCGGAAACTGGCTTCCGCAGGAAACCCTCGACGTCATCAACGAATTCAAAGTGGCCATCAAAGGTCCACTTACCACACCCGTCGGCGGCGGCATTCGTTCCCTGAACGTGGCTTTGCGCCAGCAACTCGATCTCTACGCCTGCGTACGCCCGGTGCGCTGGTTTAAAGGTGTGCCCAGCCCCGTCAAAGAGCCGGGTCTGGTGGATATGGTGATCTATCGCGAAAACACCGAAGACATTTATGCCGGCATCGAATATATGGCCGGCACGGAAGAATGCGCCAAAGTGCTGAATTTTCTCCAGAATGAAATGGGGGTCAAGAAGATACGTTTCCCCAAAACCTCCTCGATCGGGATCAAACCGGTGTCCATGGAAGGAACGGAACGCCTCGTGCGTTCGGCACTCGAATACGCCTTTAAATACAAACGCAAGTCGCTGACGCTGGTGCACAAAGGCAATATCATGAAATTCACCGAAGGCAAATTTAAAGACTGGGGTTACGCTCTGGCCGAACGTGAATACGGCGACCGTGTATTTACCTGGTCGGAATACGACCGCATCAAGGAAGCCAAAGGGGAAGATGCCGCCAACAAGGCGCAAAGTGAAGCGATTGCCGCCGGAAAAATGATCGTCAAAGACGTGATTGCCGACGCTTTCCTCCAGCAAATCCTGCTGCGCCCGGCAGAATACGACGTGGTGGCCACGCTCAACCTCAACGGCGACTATCTCTCCGATGCTTTGGCTGCCCAGGTGGGTGGTATCGGGATTGCTCCCGGCGCCAATATCAATTACGTGAGTGGTCACGCCATTTTTGAAGCAACCCACGGCACGGCGCCCAAATATGCGGGCAAAGACATGGTGAACCCCTCCTCGGTGATCCTCTCCGGCGTGATGATGTTCGAATATATGGGTTGGGACAAAGCCGCCAAACTCATCGTTAAAGGCATCGAACGCTCCATCCGGAAAAAACGCGTGACGTATGACTTCGAACGACTGATGAAGGGCGCCACGAAGTTGAAATGTTCGGAGTTCGGCTCGGAGATTATCGCGAATATGTAGAAGAGACAGGTTTGTTTATTGGACAGGATTTACATGATCTACAGGTTTATATTTTCGTTGGCGAAGCCGACTTTAACCTGTAAATCCTGTAAATCCTGTCTAAAAACCCTGTCCATTGCCGGCGAAGCCGACTTTAACCTGTAAATCCTGTAAATCCTGTCTAAAAACCCTGTCCATTGCCGGCGAAGCCGACTTTAACCTGTAAATCCTGTAAATCCTGTCTAAAAACCCTGTCCATTGCCGGCGAAGCCGACTTTAACCTGTAAATCCTGTAAATCTTGTCTAAAAACCCTGTCCATTGCCGGCGAAGCCGCTTCCCGTTCCACTCAATTCGTTTTTAACGTTTTCATGATCGCGACGAGCTCGTCGACGTAGGGATTTTCCTTTACAAAAAAATTGGCCGGACCGGCATCCGGAAACGTAAAAAACAAGCGGAAAGATTTTATAGGTTCGGATACGTCAAAAGGTGTACATTTTCCCCGGACAGAAACGATTTTCTAAATAACGTAACATGGCCTACCGGATCGTAATAAATTTCGACGCCTGCGAGTCCAACGGCATTTGTATGGACATCGCCCCGGAAGTATTTGAAGTACGCGACGACGGCTTCCTGTATCTCCTGCAAGAATATCCCTCCGACGATCAAATGCCGAAAGTGGAAGAGGCCGTGCCGCGTTGCCCCACCCAGGCTATTTCACTTGTAGAAGAATGAAAAAGCCGCGGATAATTCTTTGCCGCATTGTTTTATACCTGTTGCCCGGCCTGTTGTTCGCGCAAAACGCTGACACGATGTTCACCGGAGAATACTATCTTCAGGGCGTGATGGAAGTCGCTTCGGGCTTTCGTTTCAACGCCGACAGCACCTTTGATTTTTACTTCAGTTACGGGGCGATGGACCGCGTCGGCAAGGGCACGTTCGAACGCCGGGGCGACAGCCTGATCCTCCAAAGCGCGTCGAAGCCGGAGCGTGACTTTATCCTGAAAACGGAAAAAAAGACGGACGATCCCACAGTGATCATTCAGGTGACAGACCCGAATGCCATGGTGTTGTCGCACGTTTTGTGCGCCCTGGAGACGCCTGACAGCGTTTTTGAAGCGCAAAGCGATCGCGAAGGGTATGTCGTTTTTGACAAAACGCCGGTAAAAACCATATTCCTGATGCACGAATTCTGGCCCGACCGGCCTTCCGTTTTCCCCATTGCGGACGCCGGGAGCAACTATTTCCTTTTTACCATCGATCCGCGTATTGTGGAGGTGGATTTCAACGGGGCCGTGTTGCATCTTGCGGGTAATACTTTGGAAGGGCCGCATCCGCTGCTGAAAGCGGGCAGGGCTTACCGCTTCACGAAGCAGTAAAAAAGCGCACGCTTCCCCGCATACTCAGATCAATATAGTATAAAAAACTGAAAATGAGATACTTGAAAGGACTTCTTGTTGCGGGCCTGACCGCCTTGATCCTGGTTGGTTTAAACGGGATATTTAATGCAAAAGAAAACGGCCTGGTTTGTTTGTCCCACGCCCTGATTATTACCGGTTCTGTAATTTGTATTACCTGGCTGGTCGTCGCTGAAAACGGGCAATCGAACCGGGTGAAGTAAAAAATTTCGCTGTCCCGCTCCCTGCCCCAATCACGCTTCATTCCTTTTCAAACCAGTAAAAGATATTTTTCCCCGTATCGTAATATACACACAAACCGGGTGTTATTTCCTGCCGGTTAAAAAACGGGATAGTGGCCAGCGGATTGCTGCGCGTCCAGGTCTTGCCACCGTCGCTGCTTGTTGCAAAGGCACGGTGGCCGGGCTGAATATCCGGGCAATCCGGTTGCAGTGCGATTCCCAGGCCATTATTGCCATCGATGGTCAGGACAAACACCTGTTCGGGATCGGTGGAGGTCCAGGTAAGTCCGCCGTCGGTGCTGTAAGCGCTCCGGTTGTTGCCGAGTGCAAAGAGCGTGTTTGCGTCGACTAGATAATAGGAAGAAACGTCTGCCGGTTCGACGGCAATTTTTTTCCAGTTGAGTCCGCCGTCGGTGGTCAGGTAGGCGAATTCCCTGCCGATCTGGACCAGACCGAGGTTGGGGTTTCGCCATTCGATCAGCAATTCCGAATAGACGTTGGGAAACGATACACCCGGCACGGCCGACCAACTGGCGCCACCGTCGGCAGTACGGATAAAAACCGGTCCGTTACCCAGGTCATCATATCCAAAACCAAACCCGTTTAATACGTCCCGGAAAGCGATTTTGACTAAGGTATAATCGCCGACCGCCAGCGTTTCCCAACTTTGTCCGCCATTGGACGTGCGGATGAGTATCTGCGCGGTGCTGCCGCCGCCGGGAGGAAACGTATCGGCGACAACAAAAATCCGGTCGTGGTCCAACACCGACATCTCGCGCAGGTTGCCAAATTCAGGCCGTGTAAAACCGGGCACATCCTCCCAGTTAGTACCGCCGTCGACGCTGTGCACGAGGGTGCCGCCGAGCGCATATCCGTCGTTTTTGTTCAAAAACTGGTACCGGGTAAAAGCAGGCACATAATTCGGACTGTTCCGGCTCTCCCGCCAGCCGGCTATATCGGGCGTCTGATCGATGACTTCGCAGGTGTTAGGGCCGGGCTCGTCGTTTTTTCCGCAGGACAAACCACCTGCAAACCACAACAACATCAAAAAAACGAAAGCGTGATAAGGGGTTGGGTTGTCGAATCGCTGAATCTTCATGTTATAACAATTTGATACAAATGTAAGCGATTCCCGGTTTGAAATACACCCTCGTTTGCCGGCCCCTGCGGTTGCAAAAAGGCGGCGTTCCCAATTCCGGCGTTTGAATCCTCCGCGTTTTTTCCAACATTTGTCCTTCCAACCCAAACCCTTTCTTTTATGACATTTGAAGAATACCGCCGCCACGACGCCCTGGGGCTCGCTGAAATGGTGAAAAAAGGCGAAACCACGCCGGAAGAATTGCTCGAAACCGCCATTGCGCGGACGGAGCAGGTCAACCCGACCCTCAATGCCCTGATCCACAATATGTATGAAGAGGCGCGGGAAACAGCCAAAAAAGTGGACCGAAATGGCCCGTTTTCCGGGGTTCCGTTTCTGGTGAAAGACCTCGGTATGGAAATCAAAGGTGTGCCCATGCGCGCGGGTTGCCGGGGGTACTCCGGTTACGTTTCTCCGCAGGACAGTTTTGCCGTGCAAAAAATGCGGCAGGCGGGATTAGTCATTTTTGGCAAAACCAACACGCCGGAATTCGGCCTCACACCGTTTACGGAACCCTTGTTGTTCGGTCCGGCCAAAAACCCCTGGAATCCGGATTATACAACGGGTGGCAGCAGCGGCGGATCGGCGGCAGCGGTGGCCGCGGGTATGGTGCCGATGGCCACGGCCAACGACGGCGGCGGCAGTATCCGGATACCGGCGTCGTGCTGCGGGTTGTTCGGCCTGAAACCCTCGCGCGGGCGGGTCTCCTGGGGGCGTATGTTTGGCGAAATGTGGAACGGCGCCGCTGTGGAAGGTTGTGTGAGCCGTTCGGTACGCGATTCGGCGGCTTATTTAGACGCCATAATGGGCGCGGCGCCGGGTGACCCGTATACACTTGAAAGCCCCGAACGCCCTTATTTACAGGAAGTTGGAGCGTCGCCCGGAAAATTGAAGATCGCCTTTACGGCCGGTCACACCCTGAACCTCAGCGTCGACCCGGCTTGCCATAAAGCCCTGGCGCAGGCAGTCGACCTGCTGCGCGGTGCAGGCCACATCGTGGAAGAAGTGGCCTTGCCGTATCAACGGGAAGAACTGACCCGGTCGTTCCTGAGTATTGTTGCGGGAGAAACGGCCGGAGAATTACGCGTGCTGGCCGAATTTCTGGGCCGGAAAGTACAAAGCTCTGATGTTGAGCCGAATACCTACGCTTTACACCTGCTCGGCAAATCCTATTCAGCCGCCGACTATGCATACGCCAAGCGAAAATGGAACGAGTTGTGCCGCCGCATCGCTGATTTTCATATCCGGTACGACCTGCTGCTCACCCCCACGCTGGCGCAGCGCCCGTTCCGGACCGGCGCTTTACAAAATTCACCCGCAGAAAGCAGGCTGGTGGCGGTGGTGAATGCGCTGGGACTTGGAAGCGCCGTGCGTGCGCAGGTGGACCAACTGGCGGAAAAAATATACAACTGGATGCCCTGGACGGCTTTTGCCAACATGACCGGCCAACCCTCCATGTCGGTTCCGTTGCACTGGACGGAAGAAGAAAACCTGCCGGTCGGGGTGATGTTTACCGCGCGGTTTGGCGAAGAAAGTCTGTTATATCGCCTGGCAGGGCAGTTGGAAAAAGCGGCGCCGTGGATGGATAGGTTTCCTGTAGGCTCTTAGTGGTGGCATATAAATTCCATCTTCCTGTTTTGAGTTTTTTGTTGAAAAACTCAAAACAGGAAGATGGAATTTATATGCCACCACTCGGTTTTTTCAGGTGTGGCATGAATTACTCGCATAAAAATTTGATTATCAAATTTTTATGCGAGTAATTCATGCCACACCTAAGCGTCTTCAAAAGTAACACTTGATCTTTCGCCGTTTTTGTTTGCCATTGCGGATGCCGCCGCTGGTGCTGTACCCACCCCCTTCTTTTTTACCGGTGGAAATGGAAAAAGCATTGATTTTCAGGCCAATGTAAAAATCGGCGCCCGTCAGTTTTGCTTTTTGGAAAAAACTGCCCAGGTTGTCGGTTCCAAAATAAAGGACCCCCAGCCGCGCCGCCAGTCCCATCCGGAACGATTGCCAGTCGTTGAGCACAAGCGGCAGGGAAAGCGACAACCAGCGGTGTTCAAAACGCGGAACCACGGCTATCGTGGAGGGCCGTTGCAGGCTGTATTTCAGCAGGGGAATCCGTTGCACGGCCAAACCGCTGATATAAAAATTCGGCCTCACCTTCGCATCAAACTGTATGGAAAGGGCCGTCGGCAACCCCATCGAAAACGAACGGGTTTGCAGAGATGCGGCGGGATTGTTGAGAAAGGCCTGGCTGACATCACCGATCAGGTCGTGCGGGTTGTTGCGCGGCGGGAAATCGCTGTTGGTGACCGAAAGCAGCGTATCGAATTCGATGTGGTGGCGTTCGGCGTTTTTGCCAAAACGGATAAAACCCACGTCGATCAGCGACACCCCGAGCCGCCAGGTATAGTCTTCATCCGTATCGCCGTCCCCGGCGGCTGAAGCCCAGACGTAGCCGATGTCGAGGCCCAAACCTTTGCCTTGCACCCGCAGGCGGATCGAATCGGAATTGTCCGTGAAATTGCCGGTGGTCAGCGCGTAATCCCAACGCCCGCTGCCAAAAGTCACCGTATCGCCGGGGTGTTGTGTATAATCGAATGCCGACTGGGCGCGGGTGTAAGCGCCTTCAAAACCCAGCAGCAACCTGGGCGTTACCCCAAATGCGGTGTACAGGTCGCCGTCGGTGTTTCTGTGGCTGTAATGCAGCCCGATCTCCGCCCAGGCCAGGGCCTGGAAGCCGGTCGGCGGAATGTTCACCGCCTGATTGATGGGCACGTCGCTGATGGTCCGGTAAGCGAGGATTTTCGGTATCTTATACGAAGAAATGCCCGTCCGGAAGGCCGTCACCAATCCAACCACATGTTCTTCACCGAGGCGGAGGCTGAACGAAGGGCCGGTCACACGTGTTTGCGCCACAACGCGCATTTTTCGTTTTCCGTCAAAATAATCCTGAAAGATCACGTCGCGCGCGGGTGGGTTTTCGGCCGTGGTATCCGCTACGGAAACGATTTTGTCCGTGTTGCGCAGGGCATTTTGCAAGCTGGTATTTTGCAGGAAAGTGTAGGAGTTTTCCAGAAAAAGGTCCGCCGAAAAAAGGCTGACTTCCCAGTTATTGGGGTTAAAGGCTGTATTGGCCGGATTGAGGGTGGCGCCGTATATCCCGGAATACCGTTCCAGGCGCATACCCAGTTGTTCCTGGGAAAAAAGGGCGGCGGGGAAACAAAATACAGCAAAAAAGGCAGCCGGAAGGCGAAGGAGGAATCGGCTCATGGATGAATGTAAAGAAGCGAATGATTTACGCAGGAACGTAAATCAAGGTCGCCGAATTGTCTGCCCGGAACAAGCTTTGCGCTGAACGGTGCAATTCTGCCGCTGAAACCGCCAGATAGATTTCCACTTCCTCGTTCATCAGTTCGGCGTGGTGGAGCAATTCGTAAAAAGCCAGATTCTGAGCTTTGTTCAGCACACTTGTTTCCGAAAATACCACCGTACTTTCGAACCGGTGCTGGATTTTTTCCAATTCCCGCTGGTCGATGGGGGCTGTTTTCAGCAACTCCAGTTCCTTCCAAATGGCGGCTAAGGCATCGTCGGGTGAAATACCTTCTGCCGGCCGGCCTTCGATGACCAGCAGGCCGGGATCGAGGTTGGCCGTGATATAGGCGTCTATTTGTGAAAACAACTGTTGTTCTTTCAGCAGTCGCCGGTACAAACGGGAGGATTCTCCCTGCGCCAAAACGTCGGACAACAGGTCGACGGCGTAAAAATCGGGGTGCAGGCGGGCGGGCGTGCGGAACGCGAGGTACACCGCCGGCACCGGCACGGCGGCTTTTACTTCCCGCCGGTGGTGGGTGTCCTGCGGCGGTTCGGCGGGCAGCCGGTGTTCCACGGCCGGGCCGGCCGGGATTGCACCGAACCATTTTTCGGCGAGTTGAAGCGCTTCCTGCGTGTTTACTTTACCGGCGATGGACAATACCGCGTTGTTCGGCGTATACCAGTTTTTATAAAATGCGCGTACGTCGTCGATGGTCGCGTTGGCCACGTGTTCGGGGGTGAGCCCGATAACCGGCCAGCGGTATGGATGTTCGCGGTACATCAGGTCGGAGAGATGGTGCCAGGCGTCGCCGTAGGGTTCGTTGAGGCAGGTTTCCGAAAACTCTTCCACGACTACTTTCCGCTGAACACGAAGCGCTTTTTGCGAAATATTCAGCGACAACATGCGGTCGCTTTCCAGCCAGAGGGCGGTTTCGAGGTTTTCGGCGGGTAAAATCTCGTAAAAAGTGGTGTAATCGTTGGTCGTGTAGGCGTTGTTTTCACCTCCTGCAATTTGGAGCGGGTCGTCGAAATCGGGCACGTTTTTGCTGCCGGCAAACATCAGGTGTTCGAACAGGTGGGCAAAACCGGTTTTATCCGGCTGCTCGTTGCGCGAACCGACGTAATAGGCGACATTCACCGCGACCAGCGGGGTGGAGTGGTCTTCGTGCACCAGCACGTGCAGGCCGTTGGATAAAATTTGCCGGGTAAAATGTACCATTACTTGTTCGGGAAATGTTGGATGGAAGGTTCTGGGTTACCGCTTTTTGGGCCATCCGATGAACCGCGAAGTTAATATGGGGATAAAGAAAAACCCGGCTGTGATAATTGATACGATCATATCCGCCGTTTCACTTTCGATCAGGGATGCCCAGGCTTCTCCTTCACAAAAATGACAGGGAAGGGATAAAAACAGTTTGATTCCCAGGATGCCAATCACGAGAAACGCGCTGGTTTCGAGGAAGGGATAAGTTTCCAACAGTTTTACAAACCACTGTGCAACAAACCGCATCGCCAGAATCCCGATAAAAACGCCGATGCAGATCAGGTAAATATTATCGGTAAACGCCACGGCGGCAAACACGTTGTCTAAGGAAAAAGCGAGGTCCATGATCTCCACCGCCACCACCGTGGCCCAAAACGACCCGATCATGCCAAAAGAGAGTTTGTAGAACCACTTTTCCTCCTTCACCAGCAGGTCGTCGTCTTTTTGGGGGGTGGCTTTCCTCCGGAAATAATCGACACAAAGGTAAATCAGGTACAAACCGCCTAAGGGTTTGAGCCACCAGATTTTGATGAGCCAGGTGGCAAAAATGAGGCATAATCCGCGAAAGATATAAGCGCCGAGGATGCCGTACCGCAACGCTTTGGCGCGTTGTTCGGGTGGCAGATCGAGTACCATGGTAGCCAGCACGGCGGCATTGTCAACCGATAACAGACTCTCGATAATGATCAGGTTCAGAATAATGATGAGGGAATTGTCCCAGTCACTACCCAAAATATGCTGCAAAAATTCAGTCATTCAATTCAGCCAGGTTAAAAGGATTAGAAGAACATACAAAGCGGCAAAAAGATGCATAAAAAGGAATGAAGCTCGTTTTGGGGCCGCAAATGTAATACGTTTCACTGGTCTTGCGCGTGTTTCAGCAATTCATCGGAGTCTTTCAGCAGTTCATCCAGTTCCCGTTGCAGTTGTTCCTTCCGGCGTTGCTGGTCGGCGGCTTTTTGAAGTTTCGCCTTTTCGGCTTTTGGGTCGGCCTTGAGGCTTTTTTTGCCGGATGGCGCCGGTGTGGCGGCCGCCGGTTCGTTCTGGTCGATGGTGTCGAGTTGTTGTTGCAGGGATAATTTGCGTTGTTCCAGTTCGTCGAGGCGTTTGATGAACGACGCGTCGAGGTGTTGCGCTTGCGAACGCACGGCTTTGTAGACGCCGCCGAGTTTTTCCAGCGCCACGTCGTATTTGCCGGCGTCGAATTTCTGCTTTTCCGTTTTCACTAAGTTGCCGACGGATACCACCACGTCGCGAACCTGGCCGAATACTTTTCGGGAGTTCTCTTTTTCGGTATCCGTGCCGAAAAAGTAGTTGTAAATCAAAATGCCGGCCACAAGAATAGCGGCTAATTTTAAAAGGGAGCGGATCATGTGAGTATGTTTTGTCGGTGAAAGAGAGTACCGGCAAAGATAAAAAACAAAATGCGCCGGAACAGTCCCGGCGCATTTTGACAAACATGATTTGTGCTTCTTTATCTGCGTTCCACCACAAACTTCTCCGTCCTGCTCCCGCTTCCTGAAATGACCTCCAGTTGGTACATGCCCGAAGGCAGGTTACCTAATTCGAGTGTCCGGGTGTTTTTTCCGGCGTTCAGGTTGCCGAATTCACCTTCCGTCATCAGACGGCCCGTCAGGTCGTGTACGGCATACCGCAGCGACTCCATTTCTTTCAGGTCGAAACGGACGAAGAGTTGGTCCACGGCCGGGTTGGGCGCGATGTGCACCGCACTGAGGTTGCCTCCGGGCTCTTCCGTACGCACGATTTCTTCCAGCGGATAGGTATCGCCGTCCGTCTCGGCTACCCAAACCTCGAATCCGGGCTGACCTCCAGCCAGGAAACCGGAAGCGAAGATCGTGATGGCTTGCCCGCCGAGGGTGTCGAAATCGGCGGTGTAGGTTTTTACAATGGCGGAGTTATCGTCGGCAGGGTTACCTGAATGGTATAGGTTGCCGGCGGAACGCCCTGATAATCAGTAAATGCTCCAAAAGTAACGTTGTCAAAAATAACCGGGCCGCCTTGCAGCTGCACGTCTACTTCCGGGGCATCGGGAGCGCCATGGAACAAGCTTGCTTCCACATTGGCGCTGTTAAGGCCCTGCTGCGCCCGTTTTCATTGATAAACAGGCCAAAACCCGGACTTCCACCTGCCACCCCGGCCGCCATGATGATGTAGGTTTTTCCGGTTTTTAATGCTGCCACGGGCAGGGAATAAACGGCGTCGGCGGAGGTGGTGCTGTTGCCGGGTGCTACGGACAACGTAAATGCCGTTTTGCCGGAAACAACCCGATCCCGGTTGCCTGGTGGAAAATAAAGTTGTCGAGAATACGGGTATTGTCAAAATACACGTCCACCGTGGGGCTGGGTGCATTGTGGATCACCTGGGCCCTGGCAAACGACGGAAGCGGAAGTGTGGCGCCGTTCGGCAAAGCCAGCCAAAGGTCGAATTCCGGGTCGCTGCCGACCAGCCCCGAGGCGAATACAACGCCGGCAAGGCCGCCCAGGCCGGTGAAATCGCCTCCCCAGGTACCGATGAGTTGATTCGGGTCGCCGCTCACGGTCAAATCGAGCAACAACACACCCGGATTGAGGACCAGGTAATCGGTAAACTGGCCGTATTGCAATCCGGCGATCAGGGGTGAACCGGCGCCTAAAGGTGTGATATCCACATCCGGCGCGTTTGGCGCCCCGTGCAGAACAGCCAGTTCCAGTTTGGCTGTATCGGAAGCTTGTTCACGACCCATGTCATTGACAATCAGATCGAATGCCGGGTTGCCACCCACGATGCCGCTGGCGACCACGATATACGTTTTGCGGTTTTCAAAGGTGGTGGGGAAGCTCGCGATCACATCTGCCGAAGACTGGCTGCTGCCCGGCGCCACACCAAACGGAATGGAAATTTCAGCCGGTACATAGATAAAAGGTGTGGCAGAACGGAATTCAAAATCGTCCAGGATCAGATCGGTCCCGGCATACACATCCACAACCGGTTCGGGGCTGTTGTGGATGATTTGGACCCGCGCCACAGGGCTCAGGGGCAACTCAACCACCGCGCCGTCGGCAAAAACGGCAAATAGACCGTAATCGGGCGCGCCGCCTAAAATACCGCTGGTGAACAGCCGGAATGCCTTGTCGGAAAACAAAAGCGGGTCGATCCGGTGTGTGCCCAGCAGGTCTGTAATATCCGTGCCGGTAACATCGAGAAAATACTCGTCATTGTCCAGGTCGAGATAAGGCGTAAATGCGCCAAAATTCACATTGTCAAACAATTGGCCTGCAAGCCGCTCGTCCACGTCGATGCTCAGTGCAGAGGAGGTAAACAAACCGTGGAAGACGCTGAGGCCGGTGAAACCCGTCGCCGCTGTCTCCCGCGCCTGGTCGTCCACAAACAAAGCGAAGGGTTTGTTCGGATTGCCGGCAATACCTGCGGCAAATACCTGGTACGTTTTTCCATCGGCAAAACTGGCGGTAAAACCCACCAACGTATCGGCGACGGAAGCGCTGTTGGCCAGGGCAATTCCGATCCGGATATCCCGGTCTGCCGGTATGTCTGCAAAAGGTGTGGCGGTACGGAAAACAAAATCATTGATTAACAAGGTATTACCAGCATAAACGTCGACCGTCGGGGCCGGCGAATTATGCACGATCTGAACCCGTGTTGTAGGGGTAAGTGGAAATTCAATCACGGTTCCATCCGGCAAAGCGGCGAACAGGCCGAATCCAGGCGTTCCACCCAACAAGCCGCTGGCGAATACCCAGGCCGCACCACCGGCCAATGTACTCAGGTCTGCGCGATAGGAAGCGACCACCGATGCCGACCCGTTGGCGCGAACGGCCAGGTCGTACACATCCGGTTCAAAACTCAGATACGGCGTAAACTGGCCGTATGCCAGGTTTTCCACCACATTATTCGCCAGAAAAACCGCGTCGATGTCGACGGCCGGCGCACCCGGAGCGCCGTGTAATACGGCAACGTCCACCTGATCCGGCGCGTTTGCCGATTCCCGCCCCGTGGTATTGACGACCAGGGTGAAAGGAGTGGCGAGGTCACCCACAATGCCCGAAGCCGTGGCGATGTACGTTTCTCCTTCATTAAAAGTTACGGGAAAAGTGGCGATTGCATCTGCCACCGACGTGCTGTTGCCGGGCGCTACCGCAATGGAAAGGGGAACGTTGGCCAAAACGTCGAAAAAAGGTGTGGCTTTCCGGAAAACGAAATCATCGATCACGAGGTCTCCGTTCACATACACGTCCACAACAGGAGAGGGGCTGTTATGGATCACTTGCAAACGAGCGGAGGAAGGATTGGCAACCTGCGGAAATTCCACCACGGTGCCGTCGGCAAGTGCAGCGAACAACCCGAATCCGGGTGTGCCGTTTAACAAACCGCTTGCAAATACCCGCGCGGCTTTGCCGGCCAGACTGCTCAGGTCGGCCTGGTAAGTGCCCACCACGGTATTTGTGCCGGCTAATTTTATTTGAACCAGGTAGTTTCCGGGGTCTGCGGCGTAATAAGGTGCAAAATCGCCGTATTGCAGGCCATTTGCAACCGGACCCGAACCGAAAATGGATACATCCACCTGCGGCGCGCCGGGAGCGCCGTGGTGGGTGGCAAACTCAACTTTTGCGGGATTCAGCGCCGCTTCCCGGGATTCGTCGGCGAATATAGCAAGCCCCGGAGCCCCGCCCGCGATGCCGGAAGCAAAAGCGGCATAGGATTTTCCAACGGCAAAACTGACCGGGAATGAAGCGATGGCGCTGGCAGAGGAAGTGCTGGTATCCGGAGCAATACCTATGTTGAACGTACGATCCGCTGGCACGTCGATATACGGTGTCGCGGTGCGGAAAACGAAGTTGTCGAGCAACCTGGTTTTGCCTGCATAGACGTCTACGGTCGGATCGGGCGAATTATGGATGACCTGCAAACGCGCGAGGGGTGTGTGTGGAAGTTTCACCACGGAGCCGTCGGGAAATGCCGCAAAAAGGCCGAAGGCCGGCGTACCGCCGATGTACCCGCTGGCAAAAACGGTGGCTGCCGATCCCGCCAGGTTGCTGAGCTCGGCGCGATAAGAGGCGACTGCTGTTGGCGAGCCGCTGGCGCGAACCACCAGATCGTATGCATCCGGATCGAGTTGCAGGTAAGGGGTAAAGGCGCCGTACGCGAGATTGCTGACCACATTATCTGCCACGAAAAGGGCATCCACGTCTACTGCCGGGGCATCGGGGGCGCCGTGCAGGACCGAGATATCCACTTTATTGTTGCTGATCGCCTGTTCCAGGCCGTTGTTGTTGATGACCAGGTCAAAAGCGGGTGTACCGCCGTTGCCGCCGATAGCCGTCACCACGTAGGTGAATTCCGGTTCCAACGCGAGGTTAAAGTTGGCAAAAGCGCCGGCTGCGGAGCTGCTGTTGCCCGGCGCCACGGCTATTGCGGTGGCGCCGCCCGGTATTTCAAAAAAGGCTGTGGCGGTTCTGAACTCCAGGTCGTTGATTAACAGGTTGTTATTTTCATAAATATCCACCGTTTGGTTACCGGGCGCATTGTGGATGATCTGCATACGCGCGGGCCCCGGCTGTCGTTGAAATTCCACGACCGTACCGTCGGAGAAAGCGGCAAAAAGGCCGAATCCCGGATTGCCGTTGGCGAGCCCGCTTGTGAATACCCGGGCAGTTTTGCCGGCCAGGCCGTTCAGATTGGCTACAAGAATATCCGGACTGTCCGACGCACCGACAGGTTTCAGGGTGAACTGATACGTGGCCGGAGGCAAACTGAAATAAGGTGAAAACCCGGTATAGGCAATATTGGGAACGATGGTGCCGGGACCAACAACGCCAATTTCCAGGGCAGGCACGTTGGGCGAGCCGTGGTGCACATTGAATTCGATGTTGGCCGGATTAAGTGCTGTTTTGCGCGACTCGTCGGTCAGCAAAGTAAACGGCGTGCCGGAGTTGCCCAAAATACCGGAAGCAAAAACGGCGTAGGTTTTTCCGCTGTCGGCGCTGACGGTAAACGAAGCCAGCGCATCGGCTACCGAGGTGCTGTTTTCCGGCGCTACGGAAACTTTAATGGTGCGGTCGGCCGGCACGTCTATGTAGGCGGTGGCAGTCCGGAATGCAAAACTGTCGGCTAAAAGTACGGAGCCGGCATACAGGTCCACGGTCGGATTGGGTGCATTGTGGATCAACTGCATACTTGCCATAGGTGTGAGCGGCAGTTTGATCACCGTACCATCGGTCCATACGGCCCAAAGCCCAAAATCGGGCGGGCCGGCCAAAAAACCGCCGGCAAACACCGTCACTGCCTTGCCTTTCTGGCTGCTGAGGTCGGCGCGGTAGGTATTCACTGCGGTGGAAGTCCCGGCGAGCCGCAACGTGAAGTCATTGATTTCAGGATCAGTATTCAGGTAGGCAGGTGAAAAACTGCCGTAGTTGAGGTTGTTTGCCGCATTATTGGCCACAAAAACAGCATCCACGTCCACCGCCGGCGCATCCGGAGCGCCATGAAACAACAACACATCCACTTTTGCCGTATCAGAAGCCGCTTCCCGCGCATTTTCGTTGATCAGCAATTCAAACGGCGTATTGGGGTCGCCGATAATGCCGTTGGCCACGATCACGTAGGTGCCGCCGTTGAGCAATGTTGCCTGTACATTCACGAGGGTGTCGCCGACGGAAAGGCTGTTTTCCAGGGCAATGCCGATGTTTACGTCCGTCCCGGCAGGCAGAAATGCAAAGGCAGAAGCGGTGAAATAAGCCAGGTCATCAACCAACAGATCGCCGTTGGTATAGACGTCCACCGACAGGTCCGGCGCGTTGTGGATGATTTGTGCCCGCGCTACCGGCGAAAGCGGCAATTCGATCACCGTGCCGCCGGCGAGTGCGGCAAATAAACCGAAACCGGGGCTTCCGTTCAACAAGCCGCTGGCGAAAACACGCGCTGCGCCGCCTGTCAGGCCGGATAAATCGGCCTTGTAGGTACCCACAATGCTGTTGCCGCCTGCCGGTTTTACGTCTAAGTAATAGACACCCGGATCGACACTCAGGTAATCCGTAAATGACCCGTAAGCCAGGTTCGAAACAATTTTGTCGCCCGCGCGCACCACCACATCCACCGCCGGAGCGTCCGGAGCGCCGTGCAGGACGTTCAGATCAACTTTTGCGGCATTCAATGCACCTTCCCGGGCGCCGTCATCCGCGATGAGCGTGAAGGGCGTATTGGCATCCCCTTCAATACCGCAGGCCGTGACGGCATACGTAAACCCGTTTTGGAAAGTTTGCGCTGCGCTGTAAAAGGCATCGGCTGCCGACATGCTGCTTTCCGGCGCAATGGCGATGGTCAGCGGCGCACCGGCGGGGACATTCAGAAAAGGCGTGGCGGTGCGAAACCCGAAGTTATCGAGCGCCAGTACGCCGTTGAGGTACACATCCACCGGAGCGTCGGGCGCATTGTGGATGACTTGCAAACGCGCGAATTGCGCCGAGGCTGCTACTGCCGAAAGCAGCAAAACCCACAGGGTGTTGATTAAATTTTTCATGTGTGAAAAGGAAGATTGGTTCGTGAAATGGTTTGTATGCCGGATTAACAGCCGGGGCAGGGCTGTGTTTAAGTTTTGAAGGTTTATGGTTAAACAAAATGCCGGTTTTTGCCAAAATTCGGCAAAAGGTATTTCCATACACAACAATTCCCGGGTATAAAAACAAGTCAGGACACCCTGCTTTTTTCCAGCAGCCACACTTTTTCGGCCACCTGTTCCGTGTTTTCTATGTCCTCGTTTAATTTTTCCAGGGCCTGTTTTTCGCTGCGGGGTATTTCCAGCAGCCTTCGGGTGAACCGCACGAGGTTGAGGTTCAATTCGCGGTGGTATCCGAGGTCTTTCTGGCGCCGAAGATATGCTGCAAAACTGGTGAGCAGGGAATCCAGGGCTTTGAATTCGCCGAGTTCGTAATAACTGCGCAGCAGCATTCTGCGTGCATCGAGCAGGTTGAGCCGGTCTTCCAGTTCAAGTTGCTGAAGCAGGGGCATGGCCCGCGCAAAATCCTGTTTCCGGAAATACAGGAAGGCGAGATTGTAGCGGTACAGCGGTTCCCGTTCACGCGGGTGCAAACTGGCTTTATATGCTTCGAAAAACTGGCTTACCCATTCGTGTTCACCCAGGGCAGTGCCGATCCGGATCACATTTTTATAGGTAAATCCCGAAATCCAGCCGTTTTCCGTCAGCAGGTTTTTGGTCAGGCCGGACCGGTACAATTCGAACGCTTCGCGGATGTATTCCTTTTGGCCGCCGTTCATGCGGCGGATGCAACAATTGATGCCAAGCAGGTGAATATCACGCAGTTCCGAAGCTGCAAACGTTTCGGTGTGGGTCGCCAGCACCGATTTCCAGGCGTTAAAAAAAGCGGGTTGTTCCGGCTCGCGCAGGGCCCGGTACAAAAAATAATACAACGCGACGGCGGGGTGTTTTTCCAGCCAGTCGCCGTCTTCCACGAGTTGTAATAATTCGTCGATGAACCCCGTATCGTACGTTTGCGCGCCGATGGCTTGGTGGGTAAGCGCCGAGCAGGAATGCCGCAACATTTCGGACAGGTAAAAAGCCGTCAGGTGCAGTTGCAGCGGATGCAGGTCGAGGGTGGCCGAACGCCCGCGGGGGGCCAGGGCTTCCAGTTTTTCCTGGTGCAGGTCGTACCGGTCGAAATGCCAGCGGGCGTCGCGTTCGGGGTCGGTTTCCAATTGTTTTTCGGCCTGGTTCCATTCGTATTGCAATAATTCGTCGAGGTTGCGGCGGCGCAGGGCGCGACACAGGTAATAGTGGTAGTCGGCGGCGGCGGACTCCATTTCTTCCAGTGCGAGGTAGCGCCGCACGAGGTCGAGCAGGTACGACATGGTGTGGCGCAAAGCGCGGTTGTTGTACGGCTTTCCGGGAAATGCGGCGGCAAACAGGCGTTCCTGGCTGAGGCTGCGGGCCAGGGATTCACTCTGCGGCCCTGCAACCGCCGACAATCGGGCGCTGATGTAATCGCACAAATTGGTCACCTCGGCACGGCGGTTAAACGCGTCGCAGCGGGCCAGTTGGCAGAGCGTTTTCAGGTCTTTGGCGCTCAAACGGCGCAGGCTGTAAAGCAGGAAGGACTCGGTCATATTTGTGGCGCGGATTTCCAAACCCGCCAAACTTGTAGGGCGGATTTCCAAATCCGCCGAAATTGTAAAGCGGATTTCCAAATCCGCCGAAACTGTAAAGCGGATTTCCAAATCCGCCGAAACTGTAAAGCGGATTTCCAAATCCGCCGAAACTGTAAAGCGGATTTCCAAATCCGCCGAAACTGTAAAGCGGATTTCCAAATCCGCCGGTTTGAGGTTTTAAATGACGAATCAAAAGATGCCGTTGTAATTTACCTGACAAAATTATTCAAATAATCATTGTAAATCAATAAATTAGTATATTTATTTTTCGGCAAATACTAAAAAATGTGCATTGCAGGCTCAAAAAAGCAAGGGTACTTTTGAGGCATCTAAAACAATAATCTTATGAGACATGTACATCTGATTGCTTTGTTGTTCCTTGCTTTTGCCGCTTCCGGTCAGTCGTCCTACTGGGAAGAATTAAAAACACCGGACGGTGGGGCGCCGGCAAAGATCATACAAAACGCCTCCGGCGGGGTGTATGCCGAGTTTTACGACCACTCGGTTTATTATTCGCAGGACGACGGCCTGCACTGGCAGCAGATTTTTTGGCCCTCCAGCGATCCGGACACGGGTTTTGCCAAAATTACGGTGGGCCGGGCCGGGACTTTGTTTGCCGAGCGGTTGTTCGGAGAATATCCGGCTTCGTATTATTATGAGTTGCACACATCGACGGATAATGGCGCCTCCTGGCAGTTATTTTCGGATTCTTCCACCCTCCACTCCCTGAACGAAACGTCTTCCGGGGTATGGTTCGGCATTAAAGACTCGACCTGGTATAATCCCCAGGTTGTTCGTTCCGAAGATGGTGGAAATACCTGGCTGGACCCGTACAGTTTGAATGGCAATTCTTATTACAAAGTCATTGAAATTGATCCTTATGACCATATTTGGGTCTTCGATGATAGCTTCGCTTTCAATCACCATTATTATTCCACGGATGGTGGCAACACCTGGAATTACCTCTTATTTGAAGAAAACATAAAAATAATAACTGCTTCTAATGCAGTACTTTATGCCGAAAGTTATGATTTATACCGAAAAACGCCGTCCGGCGCAGCGCAATTGATCAACATCGATGCAACGCTGCCGGTTACCGGTAAAATCGTCTACGGCCTGATGCGATTTCCCGACGGATCGCTGTATGCCACCACAGCGCAATATCTGTACAAATCCGTCGACGACGGCCTGACCTGGGACCGTATCCGGCCGAACGGGGGAGCGTCTTTTTATTCCAACCTGAGCCCTTTACAAAGCGGCACCATACTGGCCACCCGTTACCATTCGATGGGTCGATCCGCTGACTTGGGCGAAACCTGGGATTTTTCCGGCTTCGGTATCCATGAGGGAATTCTTTATAACCTGCACACCTTTAATGAAAACGAGTGGCTGGCACTCTCGGAAAGTGGTTTGTGGTTTACAGGTGATGGGGGTGAAAATTGGGACCTGCGCGTGGAATCCGACGTAAATCCCAACTATTTTGCGGAAAGTATGATCGCTGTTATATCCGATACGGTCTGCCTGATATTAAATAATACGCTGCTGCTTACAACGGACCAGGGCCAGACATTTACCGATATCACTCCTCCCGACAGCCTTTCGACCAGTTGGAGAAGTGCTGTGTGTGTAAACGACCAGACACATACCCTTTTTGCGGGTACACGCCACGGCACAGCCCGCTCTGCCGACCGGGGCGCATCCTGGCAGATGGTAACGGACAGTATGTTTATTTACCAGGTTTTTGCCCACCCGTCCGGAGCCCTGTTTGCCGTGATGGACAGTATTTACTGGATTCCAAACGTTTACACCACCTATCCATATCTGTTCCGGTCCATAGACGACGGGCAGACCTGGGTGAAAGTGACCGGGCAGCAGGTCAGAACGTTTACGATTACCCCCCAAGGCGACATTTTTGCAACCCTGGACGGGCAAATCAGCCGGTCGACCGATCTTGGGGCCACCTGGTCGACGTTTTCGTGGTTTTCCGACCACCTTTTTTCCAATTCCGCCGGCCACGTGTTTTCTTTCGGCGGCAACCAGACCATTCAGCAGTCGGTGAACCGTGGTCAAAGCTGGCAGACCCTCCCGACCCCGTCTTCCTTAGACGCCACCAACGGATTTGTTCAAATCGCCGGGCTTTTGGATAACAAGCAACGACTTTATTTTTCAGCCTATGAATACGCAGGGGCGGGGAGTAAAGCGAGCCTTTTCCGTTCCACCAATTCAACCTTGAGCGGCGCTTTTCTCACCGGCGCCGTATTTAAAGACGCAGACGGCGATTGTTCCACCGGCGACCCCGAAAGCCCGCTCGGCGGCTGGATCGTACGCGCCGACGGCGGCGACACCTGGTACACCAACACGGATAGCCTGGGCCACTACACCATGTTTCTCGATACCGGCGCTTATTTCCTCACCGTAAAACCTTCGCTCGATTTGTTGTGGCAGTCCTGCGCCGACAGCCTGCCCGTACAACTGCCTGATATTCTGGATACTGTAGAGCAGGACTTGCCGGTGCTCGCCATTGCCGACTGCCCTTATATGACGGTCGAAGTGGGCGTTCCCTGGCTGGAGCGTTGTTTTGAAAGTTATGTGTGGGTACAATACTGCAACAAAGGCACCGAACCCGCCGATTCAGCCTGGGTGGACGTCATGCTCGACCCATATCTGACCTTTACGGATACCCTGTTGAGTTACCAGGCGCTTGGAAACAATACGTACCGGTTTTTGCTTGGGACCGTGAACGCGGATGATTGCGGGGTATTGCAGTTTTCCGTGTACACCGATTGTGACAGTACCTTGCTGGGTCAGACGCTTTGTGTGTCCGCCTATGTTCACCCGGACTCGTTGTGTATCCCGATTCCGGACTGGTCGGGCGCGCAGGTGCAGGTGACGGCGCGATGCCAGCAGGACACTGCGGTGGTGTTCGACGTACTCAATACCGGGCCGGTGGCCACCCAGCCCCTGCATTATTTTGTTATTGAAGACGATGTGGTTTTGATGGAAGACACGGAAACCTACGAACCCGGGCAACCCAAAAGTTTTTCCCTGACCGCCAACGGCCATTTCCGGCGTTTTGAGTCGGCGCAGGAGCCCGGACACCCGTTTTCCGTAAAAGTAGCCGCCTGGGCGGAGGGTTGCGGCGGCTTCAACGCGCTGGGATTTCCCAACTGGTACAACGTGAACAGCGGCATTCCTTCGCAGGACGTGGCGTGTAAAGATATAACCGGCTCTTTCGACCCCAACGACAAACAAGG
Organism: Lewinellaceae bacterium; assembly: GCA_016713985.1. GTDB lineage: Bacteria > Bacteroidota > Bacteroidia > Chitinophagales > Saprospiraceae > M3007. The sequence continues at coordinate 104,184 of JADJOD010000014.1, forward strand.
TTTCCCGCTTGGATACGGCACGGAACACCTCGTGGAGCCGAACACAGACATCGAATACCTGATCCGTTTTCAAAATACGGGCACTGCGGCGGCGCACAAGGTCGTTATCCGGGACACCCTGTCTGCGCTGCTCGACCCGGCCTCCATCCGGATGGGCCCGGTGTCACATCCCTACACCTGGTCGCTGGAAGGGCAGGGATTTCTAACCGTCACTTTTGCAGACATCAACCTGCCGGACAGCAATGCCAACGAACTTGCTTCGCACGGGTTTGTCAGTTTCAATATTTCGCAAAAGCCGGGTTTGCCCGACCTCACAGTGATCCGGAACGAAGCTTCGATCTATTTCGATTTTAACGCAGCTGTGCTTACCAACGAAACGGTTCACCGTATCGGAAGAGATTTTATCGAAATCGTACCTGTGTTGGAACCTGAAGCGCCTGTATGGGCCGTCCATATCGCGCCCAACCCGGTGGCTGAAACGGCAGTGCTGACGTTTGAGGGGCTTGCCCGCAGGTGAACACTTGTTCCGCCTGACGGATGCCGCGGGGCGCTTGGTTCGGGAAATGCGCTTTGAAAGCGACACCTTCTTATTCAAACGGGAAGGCCTGCCGGGAGGTGTTTATTTCTGTCAAATTATTGATGATCAGGGAAGTATAACCGGTTCCGGTAAATTGATGCTTCGGTAATATCGCTTGCGCTTGGTGGTGGCACACGAGTTTGCCCTTCTTTTTATGTTTTTTTTGAAAACGGACTTAAAAAGAAGGGCAAATTCGTGTGCCACCACTATTTGTTACATTTGAATTGTCCAATTCATACAAAAGCACATTCTATTTACAATATTTGGCATTTTACGGAGTCCATAACCAAACCACGGCGGCGGTGTAAGCTGTCTGGCGGTTAGCACAACCCACTGCGGAGTATGCATTTTTTTCACTTGTAAACTTCCAATCCATGAACGCAATGATCCGTAAGCCGGCCCGTTTGTTTTTCTTTTTAACGGCATTCATCACCTTTTTGTCTGCCCGGGCGCAGTCGCCCTGTATTGATTCGTCGCTGATAAATCCAACCATGAGTTGCCCGGATATTTACGACCCGGTATGCAGTTGCGACGGCGTTACGTACACCAGCCCCTGCGACGCATTATACATTGGCGGGGCGACTTCCTGGACGGAGGGAGAGTGTGATGCTATCGGATGTAGTGCATTGATTGTCAAGTATGATTACCAGGCTGCGCCGGATGATCCGCAGACGTTTTTTTTCACCGATCAAAGCCAGGTGAACGGCGGTTCGATCATCAGCAGGGTCTGGACCTTTGGCGACGGCTTTATGTCGAACGAACAAAACCCGCAGCACCACTTTTCCGTGCCGGGCACCTACACCGTATGCCTGACGGTAAAGGTCCAGATCATCAACGGAGTGCCTTGTGAAAAGACATTTTGCCGCGTCCTTGTCATCCAGGGCGGTTGTGCGGACAATTGCCAGTACGGGATACAATTTACCCTGAACGGGAGTTTGTTTCACGCTACGTTGTTGCCGGATGATGTTCCTCCTTTCCCGTTTTTTTATACGACCTGGTCGCTGGATGGCGGACAGGCGACCGGCAACGGGCCGGATTTTGTGCACCTGTTCGACGAACCGGGCCGCCATGTGCTCTGCGCTACCTATCCGACCGGCGATTTTACACCCCAAACCTGCACGGTGTGCAAGGCTTTTGACGTGGAAACGCCCTGTATCAACGAAGCCCAGATCGATTCGACGGTTGCCTGCCCGCTCGCGTTTATACCCGTATGCGGATGCGATGGCGTCACCTATGGCAACGCCTGCGAAGCGATCAATTATGGCGGCGTAACTTCCTGGACGCCGGGTATTTGCGGGAGTGTATGTAATAACTTGTTCGTTGATTTTGAAGGATTTAACTCGGGCGGGTCACTCACGGTGTGGACTTTCACCGACCAATCCGCCTTCGCTGCTGGGACGATCGATAACTGGTATTGGGATTTTGGGAATGGCCAGGTCTCGTTTGAACAAAATCCAACTTTTAATTTTCAGGACACGGGAACGTACACGGTTTGCCTGACCGTAAGCGGCCAGTCTGCCGGGGGAATACAATGCGGCAGTTCCGTATGTAAAACGATCCACGTCTCCGGCCCGCTATGTGTTGATCCGTCCGTTATCGATCCCGCCGTGTTGTGCCCTGCGGTGTACGACCCGGTCTGCGGCTGCGACGGCAAAACGTACCCGAACAGTTGTGTGGCCCAATATTACAACGGCGTAACGTCCTGGACGCCGGGTATTTGTGTTACGGAGTGTATCAACCCGGCCTGGATCGATACCCTTGCACCCTGTATTGAAATTTACAACCCGGTCTGCGGCTGCGACAGCGTTACCTACGACAACGAATGTTTTGCCCTTGCACACGGCGTCACGTCGTGGAAAAAGGAAAATGCTGCGTCGATATCCTGTGCGACGCCTATTTTACTATCAGCATCCTGCCCGACCAGACGGTTTTGCTCTCGGACCTCTCGTTCAGCGCGGAATCCTGGCTGCTCGAATTTGGCGACGGCGCCAGCCATGCCGGCTATTTTGATTCTTTATATCACCAATACGATGCGCCGGGCGTATATCAGATATGCCTGACAATCAGTAACTTCGCGGGCACTTGTACGGATAAATACTGCGTGCTGGCAGATTTCAGCGGCACCCCGGCCCTGGAGCCGGCCGATCCGCTGGAAGTGACGATTATCCCGAATCCGGCGCGTGAACGGGCGAGGGTGCAGGTCAACGGCGCTTTGCCGCAGCACGCCGTGTTGTTCGATGTGTTGGGTAAAATGGTGTGGGAATCCCCTGTTTTTTCACCCGGTTTCGAACTGCCGCTGGGCGGTTTGCCCGCCGGTTTTTATTTGCTGAATATCGACACGGAGCGGGGCAGGGTAGTGCGCAAACTGTCGGTGCAGTGGTAAGGGGTTATTCCGACTTCAATTGTTTGATAATTCCCATCAGGTCGAGTTCCTGCCAACTGCGCAGGATCTTGCCGTTTTCCATTTCATAAATAACGATACCGGATGAGGTAAAATGTTTGCCCGTGGGTGGAATGCCGAATGCCGGGCCGATGTGATTGGCAGCCACATCGTACCGGATGGCGACGTGTGTCATCGGCGAACAGGTGCGTGATGTTGAAATGGGTATCGGAAAAAGCCTGCTGGTAGAATTTTACCAGTTGGCGCATTCCTTCGTGCCCTTCCACCTGGTTGGCGCGCATGGGATTTCCGTCGGACCAGTTGGGCGAAAAAACACGCTCTATCAGTTCGTCGTTGCGGTTTTTATTCCATCCTTCTTCAAACCAGAGCCGGATGGTTTCCTCATTTTCACGGGCCGTACTTATTTTCCGTGTGGCAGAACATTGTACAAAAAGCAAAAAGACGAGGGGGAGACTGAGCAATAGGCAGATGTTTCTCATAAGGTCGATGCATTTTGTTGGATACAAATATACTTTCCGAAACTCATTTTTGCACTTTTCAGTTAATAAGTCACTTTTTACCGGTTGCCGGAGAAAGGAGATGTGCGTCTATAAAATTAAATTCCACGAAAAGCCCTAATTTCGCCGCTTCACAAAACAATCGACGGTGACCCGGGGAACCCGATCTCAGTAAATCAACTTTTCAACGAATCAACAGTTATGGAGTATAAGCCGAGCGATATCGAGCCGAAATGGCGCAGCTGGTGGAAAGAGAACCACACGTACAAAGTTGAGAACAACAGCGACAAGCCGAAATATTACATTCTGGACATGTTCCCGTACCCTTCCGGGGCCGGTTTGCACGTGGGGCATCCGCTGGGATACATCGCAACCGACATTCTGGCGCGTTACAAACGGATGCGTGGATTCAACGTGCTGCATCCCATGGGATACGATTCGTTCGGCCTGCCGGCGGAACAATACGCCATTCAAACAGGTATTCATCCGGCCGTTTCGACCGAACAGAACATTGTACGCTACCGCGAACAATTGGACAATATCGGTTTTTCCTTCGACTGGAGCCGGGAAGTGCGCACCAGCGACCCTTCTTTTTACAAGTGGACGCAATGGATTTTTATGCAGTTGTTCCGGCATTATTACGACCGGGACGCCGATAAAGCCCTGTCCGTCAGCGACCTGGCTGCCCGAATCGCTGCACAGGGGAATGCCACCGTCAACGCCGTTTGTGACGATGACACCCCCCTCGTCACGGCCGCTCAGTGGGCCGCCATGACGGAACGGGAACAACAATTACTCCTGCTCAAATACCGCCTCACTTATCCCGGCGAAGCGTATGTCAACTGGTGCCCGGCGCTGGGCTCCGTACTTTCCAACGACGAGGTAAAAGACGGCGTGAGCGAACGCGGCGGGCACCCGGTGGAGCGCAAACTGATGAATCAATGGAATATGCGCATCACAGCCTACGCCGATCGCCTGCTGGAAGGCCTCGATACGATCGAATGGCCGGATTCCATCAAAGAACAACAACGCAACTGGATCGGCCGATCCGTCGGCGCTGCGGTCCGCTTCGCCGTGGAAGGCCACGAGGGGCTTGAAATCGAGGTTTTTACCACCCGTATCGATACCATTTACGGCGCCACGTTTATAGTGCTGGCGCCCGAACACGAATGGGTGCCGACGCTCACCACCGACGCACAACGCACTGAAATTGAATCATATATCAGGTGGGCGGCATCACGTTCGGAGATCGACCGCATGTCCGAAACAAAAAAAGTGACCGGCGCATTTACCGGCGCCTGGGCCATAAACCCTTTCAACGGCGCGCGGATACAGATCTGGGTGGCTGATTACGTGCTGGCGGGTTACGGCACCGGCGCCGTGATGGCGGTGCCTTCGGGCGACCAGCGCGACTGGAATTTTGCCACCCATTTTGGCCTGCCGGTTGTGACCATTCTCGATGCCCAGAAAGACTTAGACAAAGCCGCCGACCCGACCAAGGAGGGACGCTACATCAATTCGGGCATCATCGACGGCATGACGTATTCGGAAGCGACCCCGACTCTTATTAAATGGCTGGAAGAGAAAGATTTAGGTAAAGGAAAAACCCAGTACAAACTCCGCAATGCAGTTTTCAGTCGCCAGCGCTACTGGGGCGAACCCGTGCCTGCGTACTGGGTGGACGACGTGCCGCACCTGATCGAGGAAAAAGACCTGCCGCTGGTGTTGCCCAATATCGATAAATACCTGCCCACCGAAACGGGCGAACCACCCCTGGGCCGCGCCGAAGGCTGGAAATACCTGGGCCATGAGTATGAATGGAGCACCATGCCCGGCTGGGCGGGTTCTTCCTGGTATTTTTACCGGTATATGGACCCCCACAACGACGAGGTGTTTTGTTCAAAAACGCCGCTGACTACTGGCAACAGGTCGATTTTTACCTCGGTGGCGCCGAACACGCGGTCGGGCACCTGCTTTACAGCCGGTTCTGGAACCATTTTTTGCACGACCTCGGCCTGGCGCCACACTGCGAATTTGCGCGAAAATTAGTCAACCAGGGCATGATCCAGGGGCGCTCCAGTTTTGTGTACCGGGCGAAAGAGCAGTTTTTTGAAGAATACCTGCTGCTCAAGGTATTAAAACCGTTTTTTAACGAAACGGGGCCGATGGTGATTCCGGAACCCAACTACGAAGAAGAATTTAAATACGATTTTGCTTTTGCGTCCAACGACCTGGTTATTGAAGTGACCTCCTGGAAACAGGAAGAAAAAATAGCCCGTGTATTAAAAACAGCGCAGTCCGACGGCAAACGCCTGATGGTTTTGTACACGGAAGAACTGATCGACCATATTAACGAACCGGAGGTGATTGCCGATAAAATCCGGGAAGCCCTGCAGAGCCGCGAAGACTTTATCCTCGCCGGGGAAAAGCCGCACAGCGAACACCTGTTTGTTTCACACAGCCTGCTGCACAAATACCGGCCCGATGCCGTCACCAAACTGCATGTGGACGTGAATATCGTGGATGCGGATGTTTTGAACCTGAATAAGGCAAGGGCGCTGCCGATGTTCGACCGCGCCAACTTCAAACTCGACCCAAACGGCCAGTACACCTGCTCCTTTGAAGTCGAAAAAATGTCGAAATCGAAATACAACGTTGTGAACCCCGACGATATCGTGGCGGAACACGGCGCCGATTGTTTCCGGATGTTCGAAATGTTCCTCGGCCCGATCACGGACGCAAAACCCTGGAACACGCAGGGTATCAGCGGAGTAAGTGGATTTTTGCGCAAATTCTGGGGCCTGTTTTTCGATTCCGGCGACCAGTTTGCGGTAAGCGGCGAAACTCCTTCCCGGGAAGAACTTCGCATCCTGCACACCTGTATCAAAAAAGTGACTGACGACATCGAACGGATGAGCATGAATACCTGTGTCAGCCACTTTATGATCGCAACCAACGAGTTGAAGCGACTCAATTGCAACAAACGCGCCGTGCTGGAACCCATTGTCGCCATGCTGGCGCCGTTTGGCCCGCACGTCGCCGAAGAACTCTGGCGCCGGCTCGGCCACGCCACAACGGTTTGTGATGCTGCCTGGCCGGTTTTGAACGAAGAATACCTGAAAACAGACACCAAAGATTTTCCGATCCAGATCAACGGCAAACTTCGCGCAACCATCACCCTGCCCACCGACGTGTCGGCTTCCGATGCGGAATCGGCGGCACTTGCCCTGGAACAGGTGCAAAAATGGCTGGAAGGCAAACCCCCGAAAAAGGTGGTGTTTGTGCCGGGGAGAATGATTAATGTGGTGGTGTGATTTTTACTCAACAGCCCTTATCTTTGTAGAAAATATACCTGCCATGTCTACGATCACGCGTATTAACCAGGAAGTAAAAACACTACCCGACAGCCTTCAGCAAAAGGTTCTGGCTTACGTCGAGTTGCTTAAATACCAGTCGTCAATAGAGAAAGCAGAAAAACTGACCCAAGAGTTAGGAGGTATGGGACAGGCGGCAGACGATGACGTGCTCGTATTGTTATCTACAATGGGCGATGTTCCTGGAGGGGATTGGACGGTTGAAGAGTTGCACGAAAAAATAGAAGTTGTCGAACGGGTGAATGAAGCATTGAACCGCATGAAAAACGGTGAGCCCGGTATTCCCAACCGGGAAATGCGAAAAAAAGCACAACAATGGCGAAGCAGGTAGTTTGGGACAGGTCGGCTTCCGATGATATGCACCAAATTTACAACTTCCTGCTGGGCGTGTCCGAGACCTATCCCGATGCTGTTTTAGAAGCTATTTTTGAAGGAGCCGAATTGATTGAAAGGTTCCCTTTTATCGGTCGGATCACCCCTGAACTGAATTTACCCTCCATTCGTGAACTCATTATCGAGAAGTATCGGATTATTTACTTCGTTTCCGAGGGCCTGGAGATTCGAATCATTATAGTTCGACATTCATCCAGACCTTTGTCAGATATTCCATTTTCAGGAAGGTAATTAGTCGTTTATGTATTTTCCCATCCGTTTGCATCCTTCTCCATACTTTTGGCGGCGATTTTTACCGGCTTTTTCATGTTGAAATTCAACCGCCCGGGTGCGCCCGAACAATTGACCGACGAACAACTGCTGGGAAAATACCTTTCCGGCAGCGACTCGCGGCATTTGGGGCAGTTATATGAGCGGTATATGCCGATGGTTTACGGAATTTGTCTGAAAATAATGCGCGACCCCGGCAAAGCGGAAGATGCGGTGATGAACATTTACGAGGAATTGACCCGCAAAGTGAAAGAGCATGAAATCGGATATTTCCGGGGCTGGCTCTACGTACTGGCGCGCAACCACTGCCTCATGGAGTGGCGCAAAAACCATCGCCGGCCGACCGACCTGCACGAAGATATGGGCCGGTACGACGCGGTGGAAGAGGCTTTTCAATACGAACTGCCCAAAGATGGCACACCTTTGGAAAAGTGTATGGATGAACTGCCTCCGCAACAGCGCAACAGCGTCCAGTGGTTTTATTACGAAGACAAATCGTACAAGGAAATCGCCGAACTGATTGCTGAAGACGTAAAGAAAGTCCGGTCATACATCCAGAACGGCCGCCGGAATCTGAAAATATGCCTCGAAAATGGAAAAGAGTCATAAGTCATGAGTCATGAGTCATAAGTCATAAGCCATAAGCCGTGAGCCGCGACTTACAACTCACGACTCACGACTCACGACTTATGACTCCCGACTTATGGCTTATGACTCCCGACTTATGACTTATGACTTATGAAGAATCCTTCTGTGCAACACGACGATGCGCGTTTTCTGGACCTGCTCCGGCGCTGGCAAAGCGGTGATTTCACCCGTGCCGACGAGTTGGAACTGACATCGCTGACCAATTCCGACGATTTTCGCCGCGAAGCGATGGAAGGATTTATGTCGCTGCCGGCCGAAGATCACGAGTACAGGCTTCTGAGCCTCCGGCAAAAAGTGCAGCTTCGCTCCGGCGCGATCACAGAAACGGCCCGTCGTGTCATGTTGTTCCGGGTATGGGCGGCGGCGGCAGCACTGGCTCTGCTGGTCTCTGCCATCTGGTTTTTACCCACCTGGACTTCGGATCAACAATCGCCAGTCGCCGCCGTGCAGGAAGCGCCGGCCGGTGAAAATACGCCTTCACAAACGGCTCCTTCTCCCGGCGAGGCCGAAATAAAGACAAATGGCGATGTCCCGGAGGCCGCCCGCCCGGCGCCTTCCGTTTCCGGCCCAGTCGCCCGGCTCGCCGATCACCTGGCAAAAACATCAACCGAGCCGGCTATTCCGGTCGAAACGGCTGATCTGGCGGTCGCCATGCAGGCAGAACAGAACGATCAGGTGTTAGCGGAAGAGCCGGCGCCTTCTTCAGCAAGTAGTTCGACCGAACAATCCATATCGGAAGAAGACAAAGCCAGTCAATTCGTGGTATCCAAACCCCAACCCGATGCGGCGAACGGCGCGCAGGCTGCGAAAGATTTGTCGAAAGCAAAAAAATCTTTACCGGCCCGTGCCCGCGACAGCATCTGGCACCAAACCGATGTCAAACCCGAAATGGATGCGGCAAAAAAAGAAGCGCGGGAAGAAAATCAGCCGGCCATCAGCGAACCCGGCGGCGGATGGGATGCTTTCAACGAATACCTGCGCCAAAACGCCCGCCTGCCCCTCGATGCGCGCAATAACAACGTGAGCGGGACGGTCCGGCTGCAATTTGTCGTCAATGCAAACGGCGAACCCCAGAATTTTATCACCTTGCGCTCGCTTGGTTATGGATGCGACGAGGAAGCGATCCGACTGGTAAAAAACTGGGAATGGGTGCGTGGTAAAAGTGCGTTCGTCACCGTTGAAGTCCGCTTCGTGCGGTAATTGTTTTTTATTCCGCCAACATTCAGGCAAACCAATGCTGCTTCCGGTTGTTTTGCATCCATAAATTACGCGCGTTTTCATATAATTTTGCTCCCGGTTTAGTGACTGTTTTCAATCCTTTTTCGTTGGGGCGAACCATTTCAGCCCTGCAGGCAATTTATGCAACGACAAGCAGAAGCCCGAATTCCGTCGGAATACGGCCAGTTTACCATGCTGGCATTTGCCGATAAACCTTCCGAAAAGATGCCGCATATCGCATTTGTAGCCGAAGGTTTTGACCCCGGCCGGCCGGTGCCGGTGCGTATCCATTCCGAATGTATGACCGGCGACGTATTTGGTTCCAAACGCTGTGACTGCGGCGAACAATTAGACGCCTCGCTGCGCATCGCCGCCGAACGCGGCGGGGTGGTCATTTACCTGCGCCAGGAAGGGCGCGGGATCGGCCTGATCAACAAACTCAAAGCGTATAACCTGCAGGACCTCGGCCTGAATACCGCCGAAGCCAATACCCACCTCGGCTTTGATGTGGATGCCCGGCAATACGACTGCGCTATTTTTATTCTCCAGGACCTCGGCATTACGGCAGTGGAACTCATCACCAACAATCCCGACAAGGTAGAAGCCCTCCGGCGCTCGCCCGTGCATGTGAACGGGCGGATACCTCTCGTCATCCCGCCGCAGGACGATAGTCGCAACTACCTGAAAACCAAGCAGGAACTGATGGGACACTTGCTCGGACTGTGATATTGATGAGGGTTGATAAAGTTGATGAGGGTTGATAAAAAAGACCAACCTTATCAACCTTATCAACCTTTATCAACCTTATCAACCTTTATCAACCTTTATCAACCCTCACCACATGCCCGACACCACGACATACTGGGAAACCCGCTGGCAAAACGGCGAAACCGGCTGGGATATCCGCGACGTATCACCGCCGCTCGCCGCATTTGCCGACCGGGTCGCTCCTGATGAACGAGCCGGAATGGCGGTCCTGATGCCCGGCTGCGGCAATGGCCACGAAGCCGCTTATCTGCTCGGGGCCGGTTTTGAAAACATCACCATGCTCGACATCGCGCCGACGGCTATCAGGACGCTCCGCAACAGGCTGGACCTTGTGGCGCCCGGCTGGCAGGATCGTTTGCAGCTGGTGTGCGGCGACTTTTTTAAACACGAGGGTGTTTATGACCTCATCCTGGAACAAACTTTTTTTTGCGCGCTTGATCCTTCCTTGCGGGAATCGTACGCCCTGAAAATGAAGTCTTTGTTAAAACCCGGCGGCAGGATCGCCGGCGTGTTGTTCGACCGGGAATTTCCCGGCGGGCCTCCATTTGGCGGGAGCCGGGAAGAATATGAAAGGCTTTTTTCGCCGCATTTCCATATTCATACGCTTGCTCCCTGCTACAATTCCGTTCCACCCCGCGCAGGAACGGAAGCGTTTTTTATTTTATCAAGCGTAGGTGTGGCATGAATTATCCAAAAAATTGAAAATTTTCAATTTTTTGGATAATTCATGCCACACCTAAGTCAACGTTCCGCCCATTTTTTGATTTGCCCCGCCAGCCACTCCCGGTGCATCATATCGCGGGCCGGGGGTAATTGTTCGAGCAGCGCCCGGTAACGTTGCCGGTCGCCGGGCATCACTTTCCCGGAATTTGGCGGTGAATTCCACAAACTTCTGCATTTGTTTTTTGAGGTGGGTATCGATCAACCGGTTGCGGTGCAGGTAGAGCCGGGTGGCTTCGAGATAGGCCAGCAGCAACTCTGTTTGGCCGGTTTCACAATACACCTTGATCAGCAGACTGCGCACCGTCACGTTGAGCAGCACGTCGGAAACCTCCACCTGCAGGAGGGCGCGTTGGGCTTCGTCGTAATTTTTCAGGTAATAATGATATTGGGCGAGGTTGTACCGGAACACATTGTCAGCGTATTCGGCCGGCAGCCGGCTGCGGTACTCGTGCAGAAATTGCCAGACCCAGGCGGTTTGGCCGGTTTTGAGACCAACCGTCGCCATGTTTGTAAAACGCCAGGGCGGAAGTTGGCCGTTTTCAAAAATCAACTCGTTTTGAAGAAGTAATTTATTGATTTTTAGGTGTTCATGTAAAAAATATTCATCGTTGTACCGGTTGATCCGGCGAGTACAATAATTGAGCAGCAGGGTGTACAACTGCCTCCGTTCCGAAGCCGGGAAAAAAGACGCGCTGTCGGTCACCCGTTGCCGGGCCTGTTGGTAATATGCGGGCTCGTCGGGATGCCGGAGCATACCAACCAGGTTCCGGTAAACCTGCACTACGGCTACCTCCGAAAACGCGGGCGATGCAGCCCAGGCGAGCACCTCCTCCAAAAAAAGAATCTCATAACGGATGTTTAAAACGGACTCGTAATTGATCACGTCGCAGGCATACCGGAGTTTTTCCGCGATAAAAAAGATGTCCAGCGCAGTTGCGGCGGTCTGGAGGTGCTGATTGAATTCGTGCTGGTTCCGGTCGCCGAATTCGAGGAAAATTTGCCTGCTGTGCAGTTGTTTTTTGTAAAAACCGGCGTTCCGGAACGGAATTGTTTCCGACGATTTTTCCACACCGGCGGCGGCGGTTTTATACTGCTTAGGCAGAGCCAGTTCGTGGTACTGTTGCATCAGCGCCATTTGTTGTTGCCAGTCGTCCGAAAGAAAGACCTCAACGGCCAGGAATTTTTCGGCCAGCGCCATCAGCCGGCTGGCGAGATGTGCCAGCGACTTTTCGTCCATCGGTTTCCCGAACGGCAATTTTTGAAGGATTACCTGTCGCGAAATATTTTCGTGCGCAAAGGCGGGTGCATATTTTTGCACATGATTAAAAAGCAGCAGGCAGTCGCCGTTTTTATTAAAAAATGGCGATTGCAAAAAGTCGCTGAACCGCGACAATTGCCGCGCGGTAAACGAGCGGAATAATTCAATGAGTTTGCTGTCGGTCAATTCTTTGCAACTTTACTCGAAAGTTCCGAAAATTCCCGTAGTTTTCTACACCAAATGATACCCGTATGCGCCTGATCCTGCTTTTGTTCTGCATATTGTGCCTTCGGTGGGGGGGCGGTTTGGCCCAACCGGTAGTGCTTTTTCCGGGTGATACCAACAACGACGGCACGGCGAACCAGTTCGACCTTTTACCCGTCGGTGTGGCCTACGGCATGGAAGGTTTTCCGAGACAAAACGCTTCGATCGATTGGTTGCCGCAAATATTGTTTCCGGCCTGGCCGGATGCACTTCCGGTCAGCGGCATCAACAAGGGTTTTGTGGATTGTGACGGAAACGGCCTGATCGATACGTTTGATATTGAGGCGATTACGCTCAATTTTGACGAATTGCAGAACAATTCGCAACCCCCGCCCATGCCTTACCCGCCCAAACTCACCGACACCTGTTTTACCTGCCCCAAACCCGATATTGTCATCACCTACAACCAGGACACCGTGGTGACTTCCGGAACTGGTTTCGATACCCTGTATGCCGTGGTGACACTCCGTTACCCGCCGGGTGTGCCGACACAGAACGGCGCTTTGGGCATCGCCTTCGACCTGGAATACGATTATAACCCGGAGAAAATAAAAGACGCGTTTACGGAAGTGTATCCCGACACGTTCCCCGATACCCGGATGTACGTAATCGCCACCAGCACCCAGGCGCAATTCTGGCGGCTTCCGGCGCCGGGGAAAATCGGATTTGCGGCGGCGGGGCGTGGGGCGAATGTGTTTTTTATGACGGATACCCTTTTTGTTGTACGCTTTGTGATCGAAGACCTGATCATCCGGGAGGAAGAAAAATTCTCGCTGAATATTTCCAATGTGTTGTTGATCAATAAATTGGAGCAGATCGTATGCTTCGGAAACGTCAAGCAGGAACCCGTCGTCATCACCTCGCCGGTATCCGATCCTGAAAGCCGGCTGCCCGTGGTGCTTCTGTCGCCGAATCCGGTCAGGGAAATGCTTGCGGTGGAATCGCCGGAGTCGCCGCTGGAAAAAATGGACCTTCGCGGGACTGACGGGCGGCTTTTATTTTCAGTGAATATGGAGGGGAAAAAGCACTTTTATTTGCCGGCGGGGTCATTGCCGCCAGGTGTGTTGCTGGCGCATATTTATACGAGGGGCGGGGTGGTGGTAAAAAAAATTGTGCGGGGGGAGTAGGTGCATTGTGAGATAGGTTATTGGAGATTTTAAAATATCGTGTCATGTCGAGCGCAGTGCGATATGACACGCCTGATTAAAGACTCAAGGATTTCAGCAATGTTTTCAGGTCTTTATCCGAAATACTTCCCTGCTCCGATTTGTCATTTTATCACAACGGACTTGCCAAATGCCCCTGACTTTTATACCCTCCCCCTGAAACAGCAAGAAATATTATTGCATTACTTTTGAACGGAAAAATATACACATGCACGAACACAGCCTCCGCAACTTACGCCAAAAAGAACTGCTCAGCCCGGAAGAGGCGGACACGATCCGGCAATTTGAAGCCACCCGCCCGTTTTCCCTGCACTGGGAACTCAAAACGATGTTGTACCTCGGCGTTTTACTCCTGAATGTGGGCCTGGGGGTGCTTATTTATGAAAACCTCGACACCATCGGCCATGCGGCATTGATCATACTGATCGGCTGTGTCAGCGCGGCCTGCCTGTGGTATGCTTACCGGCGAAGGGCGCCTTTTACACCGGAGCAGGTGCAAAGTCCCACACCCTATTACGACTATATTCTTTACTTGGATGCCTCACTTTTCTGATCATGGAGGGTTACTGGCAGTACCAGTACAACGTTTTTGGAGAAAAATATGGCCTGGCGACTTTTATCCCGATGGTATTGTTTTTCGGGACGGCTTATTCTTTCGACAACCGGGGGGTGCTTTCCTTAGCCGTTACCATGCTGGCTTCCTGGGTGGGTATTACGGTGACGCCTATGGAACTATTGAGCAAGAATGATTTCAACAGCCTGACGATTATAAACACGGGCGTTTTTCTGGGCATCCTCCTCGCAGTCATCCCTTTCTGAGCGAGCGCCGGGATTTTAAAAACACTTCTCGCTTACCTACCTGAATTTCAGCATACACCTGCTCATGATCTCCTGTCTGGCCGGCATGATCGCCTTAGATAACAAACTGGTTTACTTCCCTTTATTGTGCCTGGCCTTTGCATTTTTTATATGGTATGCCCGGACGCGCGGTTCGTTTTATTTTCTGATCGTGTCGGTGCTATATGGCTACATCGGATTGACCTACATGTTGTTCAGTTCGGCTCCCGGGCTCGATTTTCAGGTTTACCTGGTTTATTTCTTTCTCTCCTGTGCCGGTATGATCGTATTCTTAGTCAATTATAAAAAAATCCTCCATACCCAATCCAAATGACAGCATACAACCAAGAGTGGCTCGACGCCCTGAATGCCCGGGAGTTTGCCGGACAATGGCACAAAGATGGCTTGCTTTCCGAAGAACAATGGAAACTCATCCAGGAGCGGAACCCCGTGGGTTTTTACTCGCCCAACGTGTTTGTGCGCATCGGGCTGGCTATATTTTGTATGATCCTGTTGCAGGCGATGATGGGTCTGACGGCCCTGATGGTCAATTTGGGATCGGAAATCGCATTTGCGTTCTTCAGCACCATCTGGGGGGCAATATGGTTGCTGGCTCTCGAACGGATGATTGTCCGTACCTACCGCCACTATGGAAGCGGCCTCGACGATATGTTGTTGTATGCCGGAACAACGGCGATCCTTTCCGGCTGGTATATGTTGTTGCCTTACAACACCGATAAACTCGTGTATTGCTTCATCGCCTTACCCTTTCTGGTGTGGGGAAGTATCCGTTACCTCGACCGGCTGATGGCGGCGGCGGCGTATATCTGCGCACTTTTTATCGTATTGCTGATCGTAAAAGACATCCCTGCGGCGGCGGTGTACCTGTTGCCGGTGGCCGGGATGGTATTTTCTGGAGGGGCGTATTTTTGGACAAAAAGGAGCCGAAAAAAGGAACATTTGCGGCATTGGGACGGCGTGCTGGCGGTGGTGGAGATGTTGTCGATCCTGCTGTTTTACATCAGCGGCAACTATTGGGTGGTGCAGCAGGGTGGGGCGGCCCTGTTTTCGATGGACAAACCGCCGGCAGAATGGTTTTTCTGGGGATTCACCTTTGCCGTTCCTGCGGTTTATATCGCACGGGGTTTGAGCAATAAAGATCGCCTGCTGATGGACATCGGCATGGGCTGCGCCGTGGCGGCGCTGCTTACGTTCCGGTATTATTTCAACATACTTCCGTTCGCCTGGGCGGCCACGATCGCGGGTGCAGCCCTGTTTGTCGTCGCTTATTTTTCCATCCGGTATCTGAATAAAAACAAGGGGGCGTATACCTATGAACCCTTGTTAAAAACACCCTGCTTCAAAAGCCCAGGAGCAGATATTTGAACAAACCATCGCCGGACAGGCTTCGCCGGCCCCGGTGAAAAAAAACACGCTGTACGGCTGGCAATTCGGCGGCGGCGGCGCGGGGGGCGAGTTTTAAAGCCCGGGCTGGTTAAAGTCTTTCCTCACCAGTATGATATATAAAAAAAAGTCTGAAATTTGCCCCATCATTTTTCGCCACTTTTTAATCCGTATACCCCGAACCCAAGCGTTTTCCCGCCGTAGTCTCAGGTTTCAAAACGTTTCGTTAATCGTTTTTTCAGGCACACGAAACTGCCTGACAAGTATGTTTTTTTGACAGGATTTACATGATCCACAGGTTTTGTATCGGCTTCGCCGATAATTCTGATAACCTGTAGATCATGTAAATCCTGTCTAAAAAACCGCCTGTCACACGAAGTTTCTTCCGGAAAAAACCTAACCCAATCCCATGTTCATACACACCCTTTTTTCATTACGGCGAAAATTCCTGCTTTTTTCATTCCTCTGCTCTCCTGCTTTTTTCTTTGCCCAAACCACTTCGGAGATTTGTGACAACGGTCTCGACGACGATGGCGACGGCCTGATCGATTGTTACGACCAGGATTGTACCTGCACCGGACAATGCGACGAATTTTATTATACCACCTGCAACGCAGACTGCTATTACATCCCGCCCTGCGGGCAGATCACACTCGGCGTACAATGGACGGCTGATGCCGAAACGGGCACCTATTCCACGCTGGCGGCCGGCGATATGGACAACGACGGCATCCCGGATGTGGTGACCTACCGAGTGGATGCTCCGGATATCTTTATTTTTGACGGCGCGACGGGGGCTACCAAGGTTCACATTGTTGCACCTACGGACTGGCCCGGCGGTACAGCGCCCGCGATTGCCGACCTGGACCACGACGGTTTTGGAGAATTAGTCATGGTTGGTTTCGACCGGCTGCTTTATTGTTACGAACACGACGGCACGCTGAAATATACCAGCGCCATACAGGTCGGTTATGCGCCGCGTTATCGCTTTTCCGTCCCGAATATTGCCGACTTCGATCACGACGGCTGGGCTGAAATCAACGTCGGCAACCAGGTGTTTAATGGCCAGACCGGCGCACTGCTGGCGTCCGGCGGGCCGGGTGTCTCGGCGGGTGAACACCCGGCGCGGGTAGCTGTGGGTTTTTCGTTTGCTTCCCCGGTGGCTATGGATGTTTTGCCGGACAGTTTTTGCCCCGATTGCGGCGGACTGGAGATTGTGGCCGGAAACCAGGTTTTGTCGGTCAACCTCGTTAGCGGGGCCGTAACGCCGGAGGTCACCGCCCCTGCGCCTTTACCGACGGTTTTACCAGCGTAGCCGATTTTGACGGCGACGGCGACCTCGACGCCATTGTTCAGGGTAGAAAAAGCACCAATAATTTTAACACCATTTATTGCTGGGATATTCAAACCCCGACGATCCTGCGCCAGTTTCAACTGCTGAATAACTGGCAGGAAGGCGCTTCCCGGGTTAATATCGCCGACCTGAACGGCGACGGGGCGCTGGAAGTGAGTTTTGTCAGTTACCCGAGGCTGTATGCCTTGCGCAACAATTTTACCACGCTGTGGACGCGCCCCATCAACGACGCCTCGTCCATTACCTGTTCCAGCGTGTTCGATTTTTGCGGCGACGGCTCTGCGGACATCGTGTACCGCGATCAGGACAAACTGCGGGTGATCAACGGTACCACCGGGCAGGTGAGTTGGGAAGACGTGTGCACCAGCGCCACCCACATCGAAAGTCCGCTTGTGCTCGACGTAGATGCCGACGGGCAGACGGAAATCGTCATTCAGTGCGGATCGGACCCCAACAACCTGGGGCTCGGCACCGTGGTCGCCTATGAAGCCGTCGGCACACCCGGCATCGCGTCGCGGCAGGTATGGAACCAGCACGGCTATTTTAATACCAATATCAACGACGACCTGAGCGTACCGCAGTATCAGCAAAATCCGCACATTATCGGCGACAGCCTGCGCATGAATACCTTTATGAACCAGTTTTTTAACCCCACATTTCCTTCCCCGGACGGGGTTTTGACCTTTCAAAATGTGGTTTGTGACGTGGATTCGCTGGTGCTTTCCGTAACACTTTGTAACCCCGGAGACAATCTCCTGCCCCCGCAAACCCCCATTTCGGCTTACCTCGGCAACCCGCAAACAACCGCCGCGCAATGGCTGGGCGCCGTACCGCTGGGTTTTGATCTGAAACCCGACAGTTGCCGCTCGTTTACGTTCCGGATACCACGCGTGGCCAATGATTCGATCTTTCTCGTCCTGAATGACGATAATTCACAACCCGCTCCGTTCGACCTGGCCAGCGATTTCCCGGTGACAACCATCGGCGAGTGTGGTTTCACCAACAATATCGCCTCCTTTATTTATTACTACCAGCCGGATCCGGTGAATCTGGGCCAGGACACGGTCATTTGCGACAACGCCCCGGTTTTGCTCGACGCTTCGGGCCACGACCTGGTCTCCTGGCTCTGGACGGACAATACCACGGCGCCCGGCTTCAGTGTGCCGGATGCAGGCACTTACGGCGTCACGGTGACCGACGTGTGTGGCATCACCCAAACGGATGAAATTCTTGTAAGTATCGACAGCAGCACGGTGGTATTTCTCGGCGCTGACCAGGCCTTGTGCGCCGGAGAAATGACGGCACTTTCTGAAAACGGCTTCGATTTTTACAACTGGAGCGGCAATGGCCTGAGTTGCACCAATTGCCCGGCCGTCACGGTGGCGCCTCCGGCCTCCGGATACGTGATCCTGCAGGCGGGTTTTGCCAATGGCTGCGTCAACCGCGACTCGGTGTACATCACCGTGCGCGATACCTTTAATTATAAAGTAGATACGACGATCTGCTATGGCCGGACGGTCGTATGGAACGGCCAGGTGATCCAGCCGGACAGCAACCGCACTTTTTCCATGAACACGGTTTACGGTTGTGATTCCATCGTACACGTCCGGGTACACGGCACCACATTGGGCACCTTCAACATCACGGTGGATACGGCGGTTTGTCTGGGTTCCACCCTGCCCATCAACGGCGCCAGCTTGCCGCCGGGGGCACAGGAAACCTTTTATCTCTCCGCTGTAACCGGTTGTGATTCAACCGTTTTTGTGACGGTAGCGCCCAAAGACACGTTTTCCACTTCCGAAGCGCCTTCTATTTGCGCCGGCGAAACCTTCCTGGTGTTCGGCCAGCCGAAAAATACAAGCGGAACGTACCGGCAGACCTTTGTGGCCGGCAACGGTTGCGATTCCACGCACACGGTCACGCTGACGGTATTCGACCCGATTGTGCTTCAAATTGACGGCACACCCACTTGTTTTAAAGAAGCCACCGGCGCCTTGTGGGTAACCGCCGCCGGCAGCGCGCCGCCTTTCGATTACAGCTGGAGCATTTCGGGAGAAGATACCGAAACGGTGGACGATTTGCCGGCAGGCAACTACACCGTCACGGTGACGGACACCAACGATTGCACCGAAACGGCAACCGAACAGGTGGCTTCCTATCCGCCGATCGTGTATACGGCAACGGCCGATTCGGCGAGTTGTTTCGGATTGCCCGACGGCTCCATTACCGTGGAGTCACCGGATACCACCCTTTTGTTCAGTCTCGACGGCGACCTGTTTGCACAAAATAAATTTTTCGCCGACCTGCCGGGAGGGCCATACGAAATATTTGCCGAAGACATCTACGGATGTGTGGACACCCTGCCGGTGAGTGTATTGCAGCCGCCCCAACTGGTGGTAATTTTGCCAGCCGACACAACGCTTCGCTTGGGGGATTCGTTAGATATCAACGTCCAGGCATTTGGCCTTGAACCCCTGACTTTTGCCTGGGAAGACGCTTATTACCTGAGTTGTGCGGATTGCCCGAATACGGTCTCGAAACCGCTGTCGGACGTGCGTTACCGGCTTACGGTTACCGATAAAAACGGTTGTACGGCTACCGAAGAGCTGTTGCTGGAAGTGGAGCACATCATCGATGTTTTTGTGCCCAATGCGCTGGCGCCGCTGTCGGCCAACGACCGGAACAGCCGGTTTGAACTGAGTTTTGGCCCGGCTGCACAAAAAGTGAGGTTGTTGCAGGTGTTCGACCGCTGGGGATCAATGATGTATGAAGTGAAAGACGCTGTGCCCAACGATTCTTCCCGCGCCTGGGACGGCCGGCATAAAGGGAAAGTGGTGATGCCGGGTGTATATACCTGGATGTTGCAGGTAGAACTGGTGGACGGATCGGTGCAAAAATTTCAGGGCGACCTGACGGTAATCCGGTAAAAAAAGGCCCGGATGTACAAACTTGTATATTTTCGGCCTCCGCAGGCAACCTTTGTCTGCGGAGGCTGACTTTAGCCAGGATCGGCAAGCCGTTTTTTCGAAAACTCCGTGCAGCAAAAAGAGCGGACCTTGCACCTTAGACGAAGCGATCACCTTGTTAATTGGCACAGTGGAACCCAGCTTTTCACTCGTTAATGATAAATACAAAATTTAGTTTTTTTGCGCCTTTAATCCGCGTTTTTTCACCTTCTTAATCCGGGGTGAAATATGGTGCCGTGTTGTTACCTGATCACATTTGCACACCAAAACTACTTATTAACCTCTCATGCAAAGGCTGCTCTTCCTTCCTTTCGTGCTGTTATTCAGCACCCTGATCTCCGCACAAGGTCCATCCAAAATCACCATCAAAGGCATCGTTATCGACTCTTCGGGCGAAGAGATTGTGCTTCCAACGGTTATGCTGCTCAACCCGAAAGACTCCACCCTCGTCAATTTTACCCGTGGCGACGACAAAGGGGTGTTTCAGTTTAAAAACGTAAAAAACGTCCCCTACCTGCTCAAAATCTCCTATGTCGGCTACCTGCCCTTGCAGGTTCCCGTAAATCCTTCGGCGGAGGCGGTGAATGACCTTGGCGCGCTCAAGATCAAACCCATCACGGCCGAATTGCTCGAAGTGGTGGTAAAAGCCGCCAAAGCGACCCTCAGTATCCGGGGCGATACGATCGAATACGACGCCTCCTCGTTCAAAGTGCCACCCGGCTCCACCGTGGAAGATCTGTTGCGGCGATTGCCCGGCATCGAGGTGGACGGCGACGGCAACATCAAAGCCCAGGGAAAGGATGTAAAACGGGTGTACGTGGACGGCAAAACCTTTTTCGGCGACGATCCGAAAGCGGCCACCAAAAACCTCGGCGCCGAAACCCTTTCCAAAGTACAGGTGTACAACGAAAAATCGGAACAAGCCAAACTGACGGGTGTGGATGACGGGAAAAAGGAAAAAGCGATGAACCTCGAACTCAAGGAAGAGTACAAAAAAGGCTCGTTCGGCAAAATTACCGGCGCCGTCGGTACGGAAGACCGCTGGGCGGGCCGCGGCAATTACAACCGCTTCAACCCGAAAGAACAACTTTCCTTTATCGGCTACGGCAACAACATCAACCAGACGGGCGTCAACTGGGAGGACTACGGCGAATTTAAAGGCCAGAGCACGTTCAGTGAATTCGACAACGGCGATTTTGGCTTCAGCAACGGCGGCGGGCGGTATTTTGTCTTCGGGGGCGACGACTCTCCGCTCAACAACTTCGACGGGCGCGGCTTCACCAAAAACCACGGCGGCGGCGCGAATTATAATTTCGACAACAAAAAAGGCAAGTTCAACGTCAGTTACTTTTACAACCAGACGGCACTTAACCTCGACCAGTTCACCGACCGCCAAACCTTTGTGGGCGATAACTCCTTTTATAATTCCGACACCACCAACCGCTATGAATTCAGGAGCAACCACAGCCTGAACACCCGTTTTGAAAAAGACCTCGATTCCAATAACATACTGATTGTCAAAGTGCAATCCCGGTTCAGCCATTCCAATTCGGATAACCTGCAATCGCAACTTTTTTCCGAAGACCCAGGCTCTCCCACCAATCGCCTGAGCATCGATAACGGCACCGACCTGGATTCCTGGCGGCTCACCAGCGCCGCTATTTTCCGCCACCGGTTTAAGAAAAAAGGGCGCTCCTTCGCCATCAGCGCGGGTTACAACAGCAGCCGCTCGAACGGCATGGAAAACCTGTACTCCCTCAACCGGTATTTCCTGTCCGACAGTATGCCCGGCCCTGTTCGCCAGATGAACGACAACGAAAACACCAGTTCGCAGCTGAAATCGAGCCTCTTGTTCACCGAACCACTTTCGAAAAAATGGTTTTGGGAGTCCTTTTATAATTTCACCTCCTCCAACAACAAAGTCGACCGTCAGGTGGCCGACCCGGAAACCAACGGCCAGCGTATCGACAGCCTGAGTATTTATTACGACAATAACATTTATTACAACCGCCTCGGATCCAGTATCCGGTATTCAAACCAGGGATTGAACGTGTCGGTAGGTGTTGCGGTGCAGGAACTCAAATTGTCGGGCGCTTATTCCCGCGACCGCGACGCGCCCCTGCTCAGTCCGCGTATCGAACGGACGTTTCGGAACCTCACGCCCAATGTTGACTTCAGCTACGAGTTTCCGAACAATATGTGGCTGAATATGAATTACGGCTACGGTGTGCGGGAGCCGCAATTCAACGACCTGCAACCTGTGCCCAACGTCAACAACCCGTTTTTTCGCACGGAAGGAAACCCCGAACTCGGTCCGGAACGCAGCCACGATATCGGCATGAACTTCAACCACTGGAACCCGGCTTCACTCAGCAGCATCGGCATCGGCGCCGATTATAATATTTACGACAGCCAAATCGTTTATAATCAGACGGTTGAAGTGATCGACAGCGTCGGCATCCGAACCACGAGCCGCCCGGAAAACCTGTCCGGCGGACGGAATTTTAATACCTATATCTGGTCCAATTTCCCCATCGTCAAAACCAAACTGACCATGAATTTTAACCCCAGCATCAACATCGGCAACTCTCCCGCGTTTGTAAACGGGGTGGAAAATGAAACCCAAAACAAGGGCTACAACCTGCGCGCAGGCCTCAATTTTACCCCCGGACAAAAACTTATTATCGGGCTGAACGGCAGATTGGGCTTTACCGATGTGACGTATTCGATCCAGGAAGAACAAAACCAAAAAATCAAAAGCCACGGCATGGATGCTTCGGTCAAGTGGCAGTTTGCTTCCAAATTTTTCTTAGAAAGCAACTTCAACTACTCCGTTTACCGCAACGACCGCTTCAACTTCAACCGCGATATCCCGATCTGGAACGCGTCCATTCGCCGCCTGTTGGGCAAGGAAAACCGCATCGAGCTGCGCCTCGCCGCTTTCGACCTGCTCAACCAGCGTGTGAGCATCACCCAAAACGGTACCCAGAACTTCGTGGTGCGCAATATCGCCCCCACGCTGGCCCGGTATTTTATGTTGAGCGCGACCTACAACATGCGCGGCTATGAAAACAAACTGAGCAAAAACAACTGGTGGTAAAGAAGGGGTTGGCGGGTTACAGGTATTTTCCCCTTATCAAATTTAAAAATCAACTGCTTCAATATCATAGCATTATGAAAAAAAATCTCATCATTCTGGCCCTTTTGATGCCTTTTTTGACCTTTGGGCAGGACCAACAACCCGTGGAAGGTGTGATCCGGTATCTCGTCACCCACGACTGGGCAAAAAAAATGGCATCTGTGGATTACCTGAGCAAGCAGCGCAAAGAGCGGATCGCCTATATGTGGGGCAACGACTCCGAGTGGAAAATGTACTCCACCCTCTATTTTACCCCCACGGAAACCAAGTACGAAGATTCGGAAGAAAAAGCGGAGGCCGACGACGAGGGGTATTCCTGGCGCAAGGACGTTTATTTTATCAAGCGAAATTTTGAAACGGGCACCTTGTATGATGTTATTCAAATGCTGGGCAAAACTTACATCGTTGAAGATTCCCTGACGGCGCCGGAATGGAAAATTCACAACGACCTGAAAGAAGTGGCCGGGCATATCTGTATGAAAGCCTACTGGGAAGACACAATCAAGCAGCAAAAAGTGGTCGCCTGGTTTGCCCAGGATATCCCGCACAGCGGCGGCCCGGAGCGCTTCTGGGGTCTGCCGGGCCTGATCCTGGAAGTAGACCTCAACAACGGGGCAATGATCATCAGCGCCGACCGGATCGAAATGAAAAAACTGGCAAACGAACTGGACCTACCCAAAAAACTCAAGGGCAAAAAGATCAGGGAGTCGGAATATCAGGACATTTTGAAAAAGTACATCAACGAAAAACGAATCGCGGAAGAACCCTATTTCTGGGGCATACGATATTAAAAAACATACACGATAAAAAGGCTCAAACGGCGCGCGGTGCGTTGGTTTGAGCCTTTTTTTGTCATATCGCTACCCTAACGCGACGGTACAGCTCCGGCAAGGCCGGTAGTATTTCCACTTTTTACCACCGGCACTTTTCCCTACATCCCATGGTTCCACTTTTTCCCACCGCAACGAAAAATGCGCACTTGTTACATTCCTTTTTATGAAAAATTGTTCAAAAACGCATTCTATCTCCGCCCTGAACACTGCTTTTTGCAAGCAGATTCACTCGTAAGAAGGTAAAAATGGAAATTTTATTAAAAATTTTATCAGAACGACTTGTTTTATAAAATACTGTTAATCAGTTATTTATAATTTTATTTGAAAAATATCTTCTTGAAAAGGTAAAAAAAATGCCAATTTGTGGGAAAATGTGGTAAAACCGGATACATTTGTGCCGGTGAACTATAGACGTGTATCCCACATATACCTACGTTTGTAAGGCTCCACAAGCAGAAATAAGTCAGTCCCACTCACATTATGCAACTCATCGGCGAATATCCCGTCGCTCTTGATGACAAGAGCCGTATGCGCCTTCCAACCGCGCTGCTCCGCCAGCTTTCCACCCGACAGGTGGAAGACGGCGAAGGAGCCGGATATGAGTTTGTAGTCAACCGGGGGTTCGAAAAGTGTCTCACACTTTACCCCAAACCGGTCTGGGACGGTATTACTGCCAAGTTGAGCCGTCTCAATCGTTTTAATGACCGGAACCGCGCCTTTATTCGCTCTTTTTATCTCGGAGCGTCTCCAATCACGACCGATAGCGCGGATCGGATTCTTTTACAAAAACCATTAATGGATTATGCGGGCCTGTCCAAAGAGGCGATTCTTGTTGCAATGGACGACCGCATCGAAATCTGGTCGCCGGAAGAACACCAACGCCTCACAGCAATGGATTCCAACGACTTTGCAGATCTGGCCAACAACGTGATGGGCGGTGGCCTGGATGGAGTAGGTGCGGAATCGGGAATAGAAGTTTAGAAGGGTTTAAAGGTTTAAGGGTTTAAAGGTTTCAGGGTTCTGAATTGCCCCAACCGCCCTAAAACTCAAATCCCTAAACCCTGAAACTCAAACCCTGAAACCTTTAAACCTTAAAAATGTATCACGAAACTGTCCTGCTCGGCGAATCCATTGAATATCTGGGAGTTACACCCGGAGGGATTTATGTGGATGCGACATTTGGCGGCGGCGGTCATTCGAAAAAAATACTTGAAAAACTGGGCGGCAAAGGCCGTCTGTTCGCCTTTGATCAGGACGAAGACGCAAAGCGAAACACGGAACAGCAGGAATTTTCAGCGGATCCTTGTTTTTGCTTTATTCATTCGAATTTCAGGCACTTGAAACGGCATTTACGCGCTGAAGCGCTGCGTTCGGGCAGTGTCAACGGCATTCTGGCCGACCTCGGCGTCAGCAGTTTTCAGCTGGATACGGCCGAGCGGGGCTTCAGTTACCGGTTCGACGCGGCTTTGGACATGCGGATGAACAAACAGGATGGCCCAACCGCCGCCGATGTACTGAATACCTACAACGCGGAAACCCTGCAACGTGTGTTCAGTGAATTTGGCGAAGTAAGAAACGCCAGAACGCTGGCGCTGGCAGCCGTCCGCTTCCGGGAACAAAAAGCCTTCGACACAACGGCCGACCTGGTGGATTTGTGCTCAAAAAACCTGATGGGTGACCGGATGCGCTACCTCTCGCAGGTGTTTCAGGCGCTTCGGATGGAGGTCAACGAAGAACTGTCAGCCCTGGAAGATTTTTTGACGGACGCCCGGGAAATGCTGGCGCCGGGAGGCCGGCTCGCCGTGATCACCTTCCACTCGCTGGAAGACCGGATGGTGAAGAATTATTTAAAAACGGGGAACGTGGCAGGGGAACAACAAAAGGATTTTTACGGAAACATCCACCGGCCCTTTGAAGTGATGACCAAAAAACCGGTGGAGCCTTCCGAGGCGGAAACCAACCGAAACCCCCGCGCGCGCAGCGCAAAACTGCGTGTCGGGATAAAATTATAATTCATTATGGCGAACAAACTGCTTGCAGCGCTCAACGTCAGCCAACACACCACCAACTTAGTGTTCGGCAACTTTCAATTCCTGATGTTCCTCGGATTTCTGGGCATCCTGTACATCGCCAATGCCCATTTTGCCGAAAAAAGTGTACGCCGCATCCAGCAATTGCAAAAAGAAATCAAAGAACTGAAATGGGAATATACGTCGATCAAAAGTGAAACCATGTACAAATCCATGCAAAGCCAAATCGACGAAAGCCTTGAACCGGTCGGACTCAACCTCGAAAACAAAAGGCCCCAAAGTGATCCTCGTAAAAGATTAAACCATAGCCCAAACACCCAAACCTTTAAAACACCACCTCTAACATGCTCAATATCAAAAACGAAGTCCTGGTCCAGGTGTACGCAGTGGCCGCACTGGTCGTACTCGTGGCTATCGTGATATTTGGGCGGTTGTACCAGATCAGCGTGGTACAGGCTTCGGCGTGGCGGGCCAAATCCGACAGTTTGTACGTCAAATTAGTGGATGCACCCTCCCAGCGCGGCAATATCCTCGCCGACGACGGCAGCCTGCTGGCTACCTCCCTGCCGTTTTTTGACGTACACTGGGATTCGAGGGCAGAAGGATTGACCGATGCGATCTTTAACCAAACGGCGGTGGACAGCTTAGCCTGGTTCCTGTCTACCTATATCGATCAACAATACACTCCGGGCGCTTACCGCGACTGGCTCATCAGCCTGCGCGAGGCGCCGGATACGGTTCCGGGTATTCGTTACATCCCCATCGCTAAAAATTTGCCCTACAATAAAGCCTTGTTAATCAAGAGTTTCCCCATTTTCAGAGAAGGCAGGTATAAAGGCGGGTTTATCATGGAACAAAACCCGCGTCGCGAACGGCCATTCAAAATGCTGGCCCAAAGAACGATCGGCTACACCCGCCAGGGCGCCCTGCCGGTGGGTTTGGAAGGCAGTTTCAACAACGTTTTGGAAGGAAGACCGGGAAAACAACTGATGATCCGGGTGCCGGGTGATATCTACATCCCCGTAAATGACCTGGCCGAAATAGAACCCGAAGCTGGCGACGACGTGGTGACTACCCTCGACATCAACATTCAGGATGTGGCGGAACAATCGCTGCTCAACGCCTGCCAAACACACAACGCCGACCACGGTTGCGCCATCGTAATGGAGGTAAAAACCGGAAAATTGCGCGCTGTGGCCAATATCGGCCGCACGCCGGATGGCTGGTGGGAAACCTATAACTATGCCGTCGGCGAACGGGTGGAGCCGGGCTCCATGTTCAAACTCGCCTCGTTTATGGCCATGTTGGAAGACGGTTTTATCGACGATTTTGACGAACCCGTGCCCGTATTCGGCGGCAGAGTGAAAATATACGACGAAGAATTGATAGACGCCGAGCCCCACGGCTTGGATACCATGACGGTGAAACAAATTTTCGCCAGGTCATCCAATGTCGGCACGGCTACCATGATCCAGAATTTTTACGGAAAAGGCAAAGCCTCCAAATTCGTCGATCACCTCTATAATTTTGGGCTCGACCTGCCCACCAACATTGAATTGGGGGGTGAAGAAGCGCCGATCGTCAAAAAACCGGACGACCCGAAAAGTGAATGGTCGGGCACCACCTTGCCCTGGATGAGCATCGGGTACGAACTCCTGCTCACCCCCCTGCAACTGCTCACGTTTTACAACGCGGTGGCCAATGACGGGCGTATGATGAAACCCTATATCGTACAACGGACCGAACGGTACGGCGAAGTGGTGCGGGAATTCCAGCCGATGGTGGTCAACCGCAGCATCGCTTCCAAAACGACCATCCGGAAAGCCCGGGAACTGCTGAAAGCGGTGGTAACGGAAGGAACGGCCCGCAATATTCGCTCCGAGTATCTCACCCTGGCGGGAAAAACCGGCACGGCACAGTTGAATTACCACAAGTTCCGCGCTTCGAAAGGAATACGGCACCAGGCGGGTTTTTGCGGCTTTTTTCCGGCCGATAACCCGGTTTATTCCTGTATCGTCGTGATCAGCGAGCCGGAACGCGGCGGGTATCACGGCGCAGAAGTGGCGGCTCCGGTTTTCCGGGCCATCGCCGACCGCTGTTTCGCCATGAAAGCAGAGATGCACGAACCGATCAACCTGCACAAACCGGATAAGTTGAAAACCAATGAGTTGCCCAGTTTTGATGCCGGTGGAAAAGAAGAAATGGCGGAAAGCCTCGATTGGCTGGGGCTTGATTTTATAGAAGAGGAGAAATTGGGCGACTGGGCGGTTTTAAAAGCCGAACGCGGCGATTCGCTGATGCTGCTGAGCCGAACGGTGTCCGACAAAGCAGTGCCTTCCGTGATCGGAATGGGTTTAAAAGACGCGATTTACCTGCTTGAAAACAGGGGGTGCCGGGTAAAAGTGAGCGGGGTGGGGAAGGTGCGCCGGCAGACCCTGGCGCCCGGAACCCGGGCCAGCGGGCAAACTTGTGTATTGTATTTGGAATAATGAGTATGTGGACAAAATTAATGACACCAGTTTTTATCGAACACCCTGAGAATGAATAATCTGGACGGAAAAGATTTCTGTCCTAAGACTTAAACAAAGCATCAATCATAACATGACACTCGACCATCTGCTTAAAAACGTCCGGGTACTGGACATCGCCGGCGACACCGCCGTCGGGATCGGAGCCATTCGCTTCGACTCCCGCCAGGTGCAGCCCGGTGATGTGTTTGTAGCCGTGCGCGGGGCGCAGGCCGACGGTCATTTGTTTATAAAAAAAGCCGTTGAAAATGGCGCTGTGGCCGTTGTCTGTGAACAGGCGCCAGGTGAGGCGGCGACTCCAGGTCACCGCCTCACCACGACGGTGCGTGTTGCCGATTCGGCCGAAGCGCTGGGCCGGATGGCTTCCAACTACTTCCATAACCCGTCAAATGATCTGAAAATAATCGGCGTCACGGGCACCAACGGCAAAACGACCGTCGCCACCTTGCTTTGGCAGTTATTCACCCGCCTGGGTTACAAGTGCGGGCTCATCGGGACGATCGAAAACCGCATCGGCGACCAGGTGGTATCGAGCACACACACCACCCCCGATCCGGTGCAACTGCACGAATTACACCGCCGGATGGCCGATGCCGGGTGTTCACACGTATTTATGGAAGTCAGCAGCCATGCCATTGATCAGCAACGTATTGCGGGTGTGAATTTCTCCGGTGCAGTGTTCACCAACCTCAGCCACGACCACCTCGACTACCACCAAACCTTTGCTGAATACCGCGACGCGAAAAAGAAATTTTTTGACGATTTGCCGGCCGGCGCCTTTGCATTGACCAATACAGACGACCGCAACGGAATGGTGATGTTGCAAAACACCGTTGCGACAAAACATACCTACGGACTAAAAAAACCGGCCGATTTTAAAACCAGGATACTCGAAAACAACCTCGACGGCCTGTATTTAGACCTGGACGGCGCATCGCTGCATGCGCGAATGATCGGCGAATTCAATGCCTTCAACCTGACCGCCGCTTATGCCACGGCGCTATTGCTCGGGTGTGATAAAATAGAAACACTCACGGCGCTCAGCGACCTGCGTGGAGCAGAAGGACGGTTCGATTATCTCAGCCACCCGGCCAAACCGGGCTGTATCGGCATCATCGACTACGCCCACACCCCCGACGCACTGGAAAAAGTGCTGGAAACGATCCGGAAACTCCGGAATAAAAACGCCCGGGTCATCACGGTGACCGGCGCTGGCGGCGACCGCGACAAAACCAAACGCCCGGTAATGGCCCGGGTGAGTGCCCAGCTCAGCGACCAGTTGATCCTGACCAGCGACAACCCCCGCACCGAAGATCCGGCAGCCATCCTGCGCGACATGGAATCGGGGCTCGATGCCGAAGGGCTGAAAAAAACACTCGTGATCCAGGATCGTGAACAAGCCATCAAAACGGCGGTTCGCCTGGCCGGCAGCGGCGATGTGATCCTGATTGCGGGAAAGGGACACGAAAAATACCAGGATATTATGGGGACCAAGTTCCCCTTTGATGACAAGGAAACCCTGAAAAAGTTTTTTTATGAACACGCCGAATCCGCGTGAACCTGCCCCGGTGGCAGCGCCCGCGATCAGGATATAATAGTGGAGGGACTATTATTTTGAGCAGGTTGCGGGGCGATGTAAGATCGCCCCACAGCCAATTTAAAACCCCTCCGGCAAAAATGACCCCAATGACAAAATGACTGCCCGCCTTCACCATTGGCTTCGGCGGGTAAAAATGACAACACCATGCTTTACTACCTCTTCGATTATTTAAAAAGCGCGTTCGACTTCCCCGGCGCCGGGTTGTTCCAATACATCTCCTTCCGGGCGGGTACGGCTTTGATATTGTCGCTGCTGATCTCGATCGGCATTGGCGGACGTATCATCCGGTGGCTGCGCTCGATGCAGATCGGAGAGACGGTGCGCGACCTCGGGTTGGAAGGCCAGGTTTCGAAAGCAGGTACACCCACGATGGGAGGTATCATCATCATCGCGGCAACGCTGATCCCCTGCCTGTTGCTGGCGCGACTCGATAATATTTACATCCTGCTGATGTTGTTCAGCACCGTTTGGATGTTTGCCATCGGTTTTATCGACGACTATATCAAGGTATTCAAAAAGGATAAAAAAGGTTTAAAAGGAATATTTAAAGTGATGGGGCAGGTCGGCCTGGGCCTGATCGTCGGTGTGACCATGCTGATGAATGAAGAGGTGGTAGTACGTATGGAACCCGCTGTGGCCGAACAATATGATTATGAAATCACTAACTCCTTGTTTGTCAAGGACAATTCAGCCCCCAACACCTATAAAGAAATGGTGTACGTGAAGGCGCCGATCACCAACGTCCCGTTTTTTAAAAACAACGAACTCGACTATTCCAGGATACTGTGGTTTTTGGGCGACAATGCCCGCGGACTGAGTTCCATCATTTTTGTGATTATGTCCATTTTGGTGATCACGGCAGTCAGCAACGGCGCCAACCTCACCGACGGCCTCGATGGACAGGCGGCGGGTGTCTCCGCGATCGTTATTACGGCCCTGGGCGTCCTGGCGTATCTCAGCGGCAACTCGGTAGCGGCCGATTTTTTGAAGATCCTGTATATCCCGTACAGCGGCGAACTGGTGATCTATACGGCCTGTCTGATCGGCGGATGTATCGGATTTTTGTGGTACAACGTGTATCCGGCCCGGGTATTTATGGGTGATACGGGCAGCCTGACCCTCGGCGGCATAATCGCCGCTCTGGCAATTGTTACCCGAAAAGAATTGTTGATTCCCATTCTCTGCGGGGTATTCCTGGTGGAAAACTTGTCTGTGATCATCCAGGTCTGGTATTTCAAACAGACTAAGAAAAAATACGGCGAAGGACGGCGGGTATTTCTTATGGCGCCCCTGCACCACCACTTTCAGAAAAAAGGGTATCACGAAGTTACAATTTCCGTGCGGTTCTGGATTGTACAGATCCTGCTGGCCGTGCTGACAATTATTACGTTGAAAATAAGATAACCAACCCCACAAATCCACGTCACGACATGAATCCGCGTAAGTCCGTAAAATCCGCTACAAATCCGCGTTCCGCTCATCCGCGTTGCGTGGTGCTCGGCTCCGGCGAATCCGGCACCGGCGCTGCCCTGCTGGCGCAGCATGTGGGTTTCGAGGTGTTTGTATCCGATAAAGGCGGTATAAAAAACGAGTACAAACGTGAACTCGATACACACGGCATTCTTTGGGAAGAAAACCACCACACCCTCGATAAAATCCTGAATGCCAGTGAAATCATTAAAAGCCCGGGTATTCCGGAAAAAAGCGAGGTGATGCAGGCGGTTCGGGCAAAAGGGATCAACGTAATCGGTGAAATCGAATTCGGCTACCGCTACGCCGGCAAATGCCGGATTGTGGCTATCACAGGTTCGAACGGGAAAACGACAACGACCGAATTAACCCACCATCTCCTGAAAACCGCCGGTCTGAACGTACGTATGGGTGGAAACGTCGGCAACAGCTTTGCCGCGATGGTGCTCGACGACCTGAAAGCTGGACAAACAAAAAACGACCAGCGCATTTTTGTACTGGAAATCAGCAGTTTCCAACTCGACGATATTCAGCAGTTCCGGCCCAAAATCGCCCTGCTGCTGAACATTACCCCGGATCACCTCGACCGCTACGACTACAAACTGGAAAATTATACCCGTTCAAAATTCCGCATCACCCTGAATCAAAAACGCGGCGACGTGTTCATTTTCAACGGTTTCGATCCTGTAATAAGCAGTCACGGGGTGACTCAAAGTCACCCCGTGACTAATAGCCACCCCAAGCGCGTCGTCATCCGCAAAGGGTTTTTTAAAAACGGCCACATCCGCGTCGGCAAAACGAACGATTTTGACATGACGCGTGGTCATTTGCGCGGCCCGCACAACATGTTCAACGCCGCCTGTGCCATCCGTACAGCTTTGTTACTCGGCGCCAGTCCGGCGAAAATCCAGCAGGGGCTCGACAGTTTTGTACCGCCCCCGCACCGCTTAGAAAAAGTGGCCGTAGTAAAGGGCGTGACCTATATCAACGACTCCAAAGCCACGAACGTCGACTCGGTTTTTTACGCCCTGCAGGCCATGGAAACCCCGACGGTGTGGATCGTGGGCGGGCAGGATAAAGGCAATGATTACGGCCCCTTGTTGGCGCTGGTAAAGAAAAAGGTAAAAGCCATCGTGTGTATGGGCATTGATAACTCCAAGATTATCAGCGTATTCAAAAACTTCAAAAAACCAATAACGGAGACACGAAGTGCAGAAGAAGCAGTGAAAGCTGCGGCAGGTTTTGCGGAGCAGGGAGATACGGTATTGCTGAGCCCCGCGTGTGCAAGTTTTGATTTGTTTAAAAATTACGAGGACCGGGGAGCGCAATTCAAACAAGCAGTGCTTTTAATGATGAGTTATGAATGATGAATGATGAATGGGTGCGTTGCTCAAAAAATTCTTTGTAAAAGAATGATTATTATTTAATTACAAATAAACAATTTCATCATTCATCATTCATCATTCATCATTCATCATTCATCATTCATCATTCATCATTCATCATTCATCATTCATCATTCATCATTCATCATTCATCATTCATCATTCATCATTCATCATTCATCATTCATCATTCATCATTAAAGAAAAATGTCACTCGGCAACCGCATCGCAGCAGAATTAAGAGGTGATCGCACCATTTGGATGATCATCGCCGTGCTGAGCTTGTTCAGCCTGCTGGCCGTGTATTCGGCCTCGGGTTGGGAGGCCTGGCGTATGCGGGGCGGCAACACGACAGTGATGTTTATGGGGCACCTGATCCGGCTGGTTTTCGGCTTGTTCTTAGTCTACCTGTGTCACTTGTTGCACTACCGGCAGTACCAGCGGGTGGCCCCGATCCTGATCCTGATCAGTATCCCTTGCTGGCGTTTACCTTGTTTTTCGGACGTACGGTGAACGAGGCTCCGCGCTGGATCGAGTTTTTCGGTTTCAGTTTTCAGCCTTCCGAGATGGCAAAAATTGCGCTGATCATCTACATCGCCCGGGAGTTGACGCGCAAGCAGGAATATATCACCAGTTTTAAAGACGCTTTTTTGCCCATCATCGTGCCGGTACTGATCGTATGCGGCCTGATCGCACCCGCCAACCTGTCAACGGCTATGGTCCTGTTTGTCACCTGCATCCTGTTGATGTTTATCGGGCGGGTGAGTGCGAAATACATCTTTTTGCTGGGGCTGCTGGGTGTTGTGGTATTTGCAGGGTTGGTTGCGGTAGGCAAATTGTACCCGGATGCAGACCTCGTCCGGGTGGATACCTGGGTGTCGCGGGTACAGGAATTTTTGCACAGTGAAGACGGAGGTTACCAGGTGCAGCAGGCCAAAATTGCCATCGCCAAAGGCGGCATTATCGGCCAGGGACCGGGTAATTCCATTATCCGCAACTTCCTGCCCTACGCGCACGCCGACTTTATTTACGCGATTATTTGTGAAGAATACGGCCTGCTGGGCGGCACGGTCGTGATGACCCTGTATGTGTTGCTTTTTCTTCGGAACGTCAAATTAGTGACCAAAAGCCCAAAAGCCTTCGGCGCATTTTTGGCCATCGGCCTCAGCCTTCTGCTGACGGTACAAGCCTTAGCCAACATCGCCGTAAACGTCAACCTGGTACCGGCTACCGGACTCACGCTACCCCTGATCTCGATGGGCGGTACGAGTATGCTGTTCACCTGTATTTCGCTGGGTATGATATTGAGTGTCAGCAAGTACATTGAAAGCCTGGAATAAAAGAATGATGAATGATGAATGATGAATGATGAATGATGAATGATGAATAAAATGACCTCAATGATGCAATAACGATTATGACAAAGAAAATAAAAATTCTCATCACCGGCGGTGGCACGGGCGGCCACGTTTTCCCGGCCATAGCCATCGCGGATGCCATTCGGCGCCTCCGGCCCGATGCGGAGTTTTTATTCGTCGGCGCCAACGGTAAAATGGAAATGGAGCGTGTGCCGCAGGCCGGCTACCCGATCGAGGGTCTGAACATTGCCGGGTTCCAACGAAGCCTGAGCCTCAAAAACCTGGCGTTCCCTTATAAACTGCTCACCAGCTTGTGGAAAGCCAGGAAGATCGTTGAACAATTTCAACCGGATGTGGTGGTGGGCACCGGCGGTTATGCCTCCGGACCGGTGATGAAGGCCGCACAACGGGCAGGGGTGCCGACGCTGATCCAGGAACAGAATTCCTACGCGGGGGTCACCAACAAATTGCTGGCAAAACGCGCTACTCTGATCTGTGTGGCCTACGATCACATGGAACAGTTTTTTCCGGCGGACAAAATAGTTTTTACCGGAAATCCGGTCCGACAGGACATCCTTGATTTGCAGAACAAGCGCGCCGAAGCCATTCAACACTATAGCCTCGATCCGGATAAAAAAACCATCGCCGTTATCGGTGGCAGCATGGGCGCCAGAACGCTGAACCACACGCTTCGCGACAATACCGCGCTGCTGGCCGAACACCCCGAGGTGCAGATAATCTGGCAATGCGGAAAATTTTACGAATACGAATTCGGCGCCAGCGATACGGCCCGGTTGCCAAACGTACACGTGAAAGCTTTTATTGACCGGATGGATTTGTTATACGCAGCTTGGATGTGATCATTTCCCGGGCCGGGGCATTGACCATCAGTGAGTTATATCTGGTAGGCAAGCCGGCAGTACTGGTGCCCTCCCCCAACGTGGCGGAAGATCACCAGACCAAAAACGCCCTGTCTCTTGTGGAAAAAGGAGCAGCCCGTTTGGTACGCGATGCCGAGGCCGGTGAAAAAATGCTTCCGGAAGCGCTGCTTATCCTTGGGAACGATGCCCTGGCTTTCAGCCTCGGAGAAAGTATACACCATTTGGGAAGGCCCAATGCGGCCGAACAAATTGCCCGGCAGGTATTAAAACTGGCCGGACAAGCTGAATAAACGAACAAGAATAAACTATTGAAAATCAATAAAATGAAAAAGAACTCACTGGCGCCGTACCTGTTTCTGCTTTCCTTCTGGATGCTGGCATTTTGCAAACAGGCCAACGACAACAACCCCGTTTTGCCCGGCAAATGGCAAGGAACGGAATGGCTGATTTTTGATCAGCCCTCGGGTATGGATGCGACAAAAGTGATGTTCGAATTCAATGCCGACGGCACATACAGCGCCGAGTTTGGCAGTCAACGCCAAAAAGGCAGCTGGCGCACGGAAAAGGACAAACTCTATACGACCGAAGAAGGCAAAAAAGAAATCATGGTGAAATTGCTCAAAGCAGACGCGGCCAACCTCGAATTCGAGATGAACCGGGGGGGACAAAAAGAGATCCTGAAACTGGTGAAAAAATAGCTTGATAAAGGTATATCAAGTTGATTATCAATACGAAACAATCCCATAAACCGCATAAAGAAAAACGAATGAATTTTAACGACATAAATCGCATCTACTTCATCGGCATCGGCGGTATCGGCATGTCGGCCCTTGCGCGTTATTTCAAAAAACACGGCGCGGAGGTACACGGCTACGACCGCAGCGAAACCGAACTCACGCAGGCCCTGGCTGCAGAGGGGATGTACCTGCATTACGAAGACGATGTCAAATTTATTCCGGAAAACGTTGATTTAGTGGTATTTACCCCGCCGTGCCGAAAGACCATGTTGAACTGAACTGGTTCCTCGATCGCGGTTACCCGGTGAAAAAACGCGCCGAAGTACTCGGCATCATCAGCCGGGCGAAACGTTGCGTCGCCATTGCCGGCACACACGGAAAAACGACTACCAGCACCATGACCGCCCACCTGTTGCGCGCCTGCGGCGTGGATGCCACGGCTTTTGTCGGCGGCATTTCGCTCAACCTCGGCAGCAACTTTGTGGAAGGCGACAGCGACTGGGTTGTGGTGGAAGCCGATGAATACGACCGCAGTTTCCTGCACCTGCACCCCGAAGTTGCGGTACTGAACTCACTCGACCCCGACCACCTGGATATTTACGGCACTCCCGAGGCGGTGGTGGATTCGTACAAACAATTTATCCGTCAGATCAAACCCGGTGGAAAACTGATTTACCGGCACGGGCTGCCGCTGGATGATGTGGCCGATGAATTGCGGTCTTCGGGCCGGCATGTGTTCACCTTCGGAATCGACTGCGGCGACTACGAAGCGTACGATGTGCATGTGAATGAAGGTCAAATGGCCTTTGGCCTGCGTTCAAGCATCGTCGACTGGAGTGATTTGCGCCTGAATTACCCGGGATTGCACAACGTGATGAACGCCACGGCGGCTATCGCAGCCACTTTGTCGGCGGGAGGTTTTACCCCGGAATTGCCCGAAGCGCTGGCCGCGTTTAAAGGGGTGAAACGCCGTTTTGAATACATAGTTCGCACTCCGGAGCATGTATATGTAGACGACTACGCGCACCATCCGGCCGAACTGGAGGCAGTGATCGGAGCAGCCAAAATGTTGTTCCCGACGCGCAAGGTCACGGGCATTTTTCAGCCCCACCTGTACACCCGCACCCGCGATTTCGCCGAAGCTTTCGCTGCCGCGCTGGATATGCTGGACGAGTGTATCCTGCTCGACATCTATCCGGCACGTGAACTGCCGATTCCCGGCGTTACATCCGCAACGATCGCCGGGTTGATGAATAACAAAAACATAACCCTCACAAACAAAACCGAACTGCTTAACATGTTGAAAAACAGGAAAATAGAAGTGCTCATGACGATGGGCGCAGGAGATATTGACACCCTGATCGAACCGATAAAAAAAATAATGATGAATGATGAATGATGAATGATGAATGATGAATGATGAATGATGAACATGGCGATTCGCTGCATCATTCCCTACTCACAACTCATCATTCATCACTCAAAGCCCATAACTCATCATTCATCATTCATAACTCGTCACTCATCATTCATCATTCATCACTCATCATTCATCATTCATAACTCATCATTCATCATTCATAACTCATCATTCATAAAAAGTGCTTCGTATACCAAATATCCGCTACGACCGGCTTACCTGGGTGGTATTCATCCTGGTAATCGTGCTGGCACTTCTTGCAGCGATCAGCCGCAAGAAGAACAGCTTTGCCGGCGGCGTGGAAGTGGAAGTGGTACCCCTTGCAAGCGGTGATAAACTGATCAGCGAGCGGGATGTGAAGCAGGCGCTGCTGATTTCCTTCGGCAATACGCTGGAGGGCACCGAATTGGGTCAACTCGAAGTGGAACGTATGGAACGTGTGCTGGAAGACGACCCCTTTGTATTTGATGCCGAGGCGTACATCGACCAGCGGAATGTGTTGCACGTAAAAATCCGGCAACGAGAGCCGGTGCTGCGCATCTTGGACAACAACGGCGGCAACTACTACCTCGACAAAGACGGGGTGAAAATGCCGCCCTCGAAAAACTTCGCTGCACACGTGCTGGTAGCCACCGGCAACATATCGCCATACACCCCGGAATTTCAAAAAAAGAAAAAAAACACCCTGAAAGACCTGTTTACCCTGACCCAAACCCTGCAATCCGATGTGTTTTTTGCTTCGTTTATCCAACAGATACACGTCAACAATGCGGGAGAATACACCCTCGTGCCGCTGGTGGGCGATCAGAACATTGTGTTGGGCAGCGCCCGGAAAATAGAGGACAAACTGAACAGACTGAAGATTTTTTACAAGGAGGGAATGCCGTACGTCGGGTGGCGGGAATATGAGTCCATCAGTTTGAAATTTAATGGACAAGTGGTTTGCAGAAAATAAACAAAAAATTTGAAATAAAAAGTTTAAAATACATACCTTTGACGCGGGAAAGAGTTTCATCTGCGCAGGAGGTATCACGAGAAAACAAACTGAAACTCAAAACCATTTAAACAACAAAACATTATGATGGAGTTTATCCCACAACCCCATGATGTTGTCGTCGCTCTCGATATCGGAACGACAAAGGTTTGCTGCCTCGCCGGCCGCAAAAACACACATGGCAAGTTAGAAGTCCTCGGTATTGGCAAAGTTGAAAGCGTCGGCGTTCTGCGCGGCGTCGTCAGCAACATCGAAAAAACGGTGGGCGCCATTCGGGAGGCCGTCGAGATCTGCGAGCGCAACGCACGTATGAAATACCGAAACGTACACGTCGGCATTGCAGGCCAGCACATCAAAAGTCTGCAACACCGCGGCATCCTGACGCGGGAAAGCGACCACACGGAGATCAGCCGCCGCGACGTGGACCGGATTGTGAACGACATGTTCAAATTGGTGTTACCGCCGGGTGACAAGATCATTCACGTATTTCCGCAGGAATTCACCATTGATTCCGAGCAGGGGATCGTGGACCCCATCGGCATGTGCGGCGTGCGCCTGGAAGCGAATTTCCACATCATCACCGGCCAGATCACAGCCATCAACAATATTTATCGCTGCATCGAAAAAGCCGGCCTGAAAGTGGCAGACCTCATGCTCGAACCCATCGCCAGCGCCGAAGCAACCTTGTCCGAAGAGGAAAAGCAAGCGGGTGTGGCCCTGGTGGATATCGGCGGCGGCACTACGGATATTACCATTTTTCACGAAGGAATCATTCGCCACACGGCGGTCATCCCCTTCGGCGGCAACGTCATTACCGCCGACATCAAGGAAGGCTGCACCGTGATGCAACCGCAGGCGGAAAAACTCAAGGTGAAATTCGGTTCTGCGCTGACCACTGAAGTTTTTGACAATCGAATCATCACCATTCCGGGCCTCAAAGGGCGCGACCACAAGGAGATCAGCGAAAAAAACCTCGCCCGGATCATCCAGGCGCGTATGGAGGAGGTACTCGACTACGTGTTGTGGGAAATCCGCCGCAGCGGCTACGAACGCAAACTCATCGGCGGCATCGTGCTCACCGGCGGCGGTTCGCTGATGGCGCATTCGGACAAACTCGCCGAATTCCACACCGGCATGTCCAGCCGGATCGGTGTGCCGGTCGAAAACCTGGCGCACGGCTACCACGAGTCGGTCAACAGCCCGATCTACAGCACGGCCATCGGCCTGTTGTTGCGCGGACTGCAAGACGTCGAGGCTGGTGTCAGCGATACCACGGCACAGGCTGTTTCGGACGAAAATCGCGAACCCTCCAACGTTTCGGAAGAAAAAGAAGCCTCCTGGCTGGAAAGTGTCTTCCGCAAAACCAAGGAATGGTTTGAAGCCGAACCCGACATGGATTTTGAGCGAAAAAAATAAACGCTCCAACCCACATTCGATAACTCATAAATTTCAAATATCATGCTTTTCGATTTGCCGAAGGACGAACCTTCAATCATCAAGATCATCGGCGTGGGCGGCGGCGGTTCGAATGCCGTAACCCATATGTACAAGCAAGGCATTGTAGGCGTGGATTACGCCATTTGTAATACGGACGCGCAGGCCATGCAACTCAGCCCCGTGCCCACCAAAATTTCACTCGGCCAGTTGCTGACCGAAGGCCGCGGCGCGGGCAGCAAACCCAGCGTAGGCAAACAGGCCTGCTTAGAAAGCCTCGAAGACATCAAACGTTTTCTCGAAGACGGCACCAAGATGGTTTTTATTACGGCAGGTATGGGCGGCGGCACCGGCACCGGCGCGGCGCCTATCATCGCCAAAACAGCCCAGGAACTTGGTATCCTGACCGTGGGTATCGTTACCCTTCCGTTCGTGTTCGAAGGGCGCCTGCGGGTCAGCAACGGCATGGAAGGCCTGGACGACCTGCGCAAAAACGTTGATTGCCTCGTGGTCATCAGCAACGACAAACTGCGCCAGATTCACGGCAACCTGTCTATTTCCCAGGCTTTTGCGCAAGCCGACAATATTCTTTGCACAGCAGCCAAGGGTATCGCCGAGATCATCACGGTGCCGGGTTACGTTAACGTCGACTTCGAAGACGTCAATACCGTGATGCGCGGCTCCGGCGTAGCCATCATGGGTACCGCGGCGCTGGAAGGTGAAAATCGCGCCCGCCGCGCGGTCGACGAAGCGTTGAACTCCCCGCTGCTGGAAGAAAACAACATCCGCGGGGCCAAAAACATCCTCGTCAACATCACATCCGGTGTGAAAGAAGCCACGATGGATGAAATCTTCGAAATCACCGAATTTATCCAGGAAGAAGCCGGCAATGAGACCAACCTGATCTGGGGTAACTGCTTCGACGAACGTTTGGGTGAAAAACTCGCCGTTACGATCATTGCTACGGGTTTTGAAGCGGGAGAACGCCGTTTTACGTCGCAAGGCGCTGTCCGTCAATCAAATCCGAACGAACGCCAGGTGGTTCACCTCGACGAAGATGAAAAAAAGCCCCAGCCTTCTCTCTTTACGATTACCTCTGAAGCGGAGTATCGCCCGGTAGACGAGAAGGCAGCGAACAAACTCGAATTCGAGTTCGATAACATCCGGGAAACGGTTGACAAAATCCGGCGCACACACAGCGTTTCGGGCGACCCTTTCGTCGGGCGAGAAGAGGAAGACCTCAGCCCCGAAGAACGCCGTAAACGAATCGAAGAAGCGCAACGCCGCCGCGAAGAAATCCGCAACCGACCCATCAACGTGGTGAAACTTAATTCACCACAGACGATCATCGAACTGGAAAGTCAACCCGCATACCTGCGTAAAAACGTCAATTTTGACGACGTTCCCGACGCGGAAAAACCGGGTATGTCGAACTGGACAATCTCGCTTGAAGAAGAAGGCGAGATCAAGTTGGGCGGGAATTCGTACCTGCACGACAATGTGGACTGAGAGATGAATGATGAATGATGAGAGATGAATGATGAATGATGAATGATGAATGATGAATGATGTGTGCGTGTCCTCTACGGAATTCATCATTCATCTCTCATCATTCATCATTCATAATTCATAGATTCTGATTATTTCTGCTAATTGGTAGCGGCCTCGGAGGGTGGGACTCCGGGCCGCTTTTTTTGTTCCATGTACGGCGGACTTCCAAGTCCGCCGCGTCGCGCGCCCAAGCGTTGGACTTCCAAGTCCGCCGCGTCGCGCGCCCAAGCGTTGGACTTCCAAGTCCGCCGCGTCACGCCTCCGTGCTTTAAAACGAAAAACCGCGATGCCCGACGCAGCGCGGCGCCGGACCAGGAAGGCCGGCGTACCTTCTGCTCCACTTTTGGCGCCTCCTGATATTTTACTTTTTTCTTTAGAAGAAATGACATACTCTTGCCGGGATAAACCTTTGTTTGAAAAACCGGTTTCCCGTGTCGCCCATCCTGCGTTTTTTACTCTTTATCGTCCTGTATTTCAAAATTGCGTTGGCGCTGCCTGCACAACATCCGTTCCGAAAAGTTGATTATTTGGGCGATGAAACAGGTATTAAATCGTCGCCACTCTGTATTGCAGAAGATGTCAAAGGCTTTTTTTGGGTCGGTACAGACGACGGATTGTACCGGTTTGATGGAGCGCACGCCCGGCAGATTTTTTACAAACCGGAAGAAAACCTGGGATTCGGGCGTGTTTCGGACCTCGAATATGAACCCGCTACCGACAGGTTATGGGTATGTTCTGATCGCGGTATATGTCGTTATGATTTGAATGATAAAACGGTCGATCGTTTTAACCCGGAAGATTAAAAAAAGAAAAGCGAGATAGACAAAGGGCATGAATGCATTTTTCGGGACCGACAGGGAACGTGGTGGGGCGATTTCAACACAAAGGGCCTCACGCATTTTTCGCCCGATGACAAACAGGCAGACCGGTATGTAGTCTCCGAATCACAACTTAAGGACAGGGGTGTTTTAGTCTTGCCAATACGGTGCTGGCGGTAACGCAGGATGCCCGCCACGATTCCATTATCTGGGCGGGTACACGCTGCGGACTGATCCGGGTCAACAAAGTGACCAAAACGATGCAGTACTACCTGTACAGGCACCCGGATGACGCGTTGGTGGAAGCCTCCAATGCCATGACCTGCCTCTTGTCGCATCCCAACGGACGGCTCTATATCGGAACCTGGAACGGCGGCCTGCTCGATTTTGACCCGGCGACGCAGCAATTTCGACAGTATTTTCCCGACCCCGGCAAATTTGACCTCATCGCGAGCAAGAACAATGTTTATGCCTTGCTGGAAGACGGTTCCGAAGCATTTTGGGTGAGTAGCAGCATGGGTATTTGCAGGTTCAACATTCCGGCTTCCGAATTTACACGGATCAAAAAAGACGCTTCCCTGCATTACCAGGATGTAAACGGAGATTTCTGGGGCTTTAGTAGTTACTTGCTGCGCTACAATCGCTTTAAAAACCAATTTCCGATAGTGCCCGGCCTGACCGGCAGAGTAAAACGCTTCCTCGTAAATACCCGGGAAATGAAATTTATATCAAAAAATACGACGAAGACGGGGTATTAGTGCTCGATCCCGGCAAACAAACAATCAGGCGCTTGCCATTTCCCGGGAAAGCGAACGCTGCGGCGGATGGCGACGTGTTGGAATATTCGGCAATGGGCTTGCTGACCAACAACAGGGAGCAGTTATTTCTTTTGCAAAAGGAGGGTAGCAATTTTGCCCCCCTGTATACTATTCCTTCAGAAGCGGGCTGGATTTCCTCCCGGGTTCTGCCCGACGGCGGCGTCGTTCTCACCGGAGATCGCGGCTACCTCTTTCATTTCAAACCCGGCGACCGCGTGCCGGAGGTATACTCCCCGGCTGCAGTGGGCGGCGGGATAACAGGATTTCAGGATGGCTTACAGGTGATGGCGGTTGACCGATTTGGGCGTGCCTGGCTTGGCAGCTCGGGTGGTTATTGCATTTTTGATCCGCATAACCGCCAATTTCTGCGCTTCCCCTACCAAAATGCACCCGATAAAATTTTCCAGGATATAAGGGAGTTTTTTGCTGATGGCAAAGGGCGAATGTGGTGCATAGGGCCGGAGGAGTTGGGCTGGATCGATCAGGCTCATCCGGAGCAAGGTATTCAACAACGACATGACCGTTCCACGGGGTTTTATTTTGCTCCTTTAGGTACTTTGAGAACCGACAAACAAGGGCACGTCTGGTTCACCTGCAACAAAGGCCTGGTTCAGTTTTCTCCGGACGACCGGTCCTATAAAATTTACCCGGCGGGCAATCATGCTATGTCGTTTTTACCTGATGGAAAGCTAATTATGAGCTTTGGAGATGGTGTTAGTGTGGTGCACCCCGATTCGCTCCTCGCAGATACCGCTCTGCCTCGCCCTTATGCGGCCTGGTTCAAGGTATTGGACAAAGAAAAACAGCTCTCTGGCAGCTTGCTCGCGCCCGATGAGATACGGCTACTGCCGAATGAAAACTTTATTTCCATCGGGTTTTCCATACTCGGTTTTTTCAAACCGGAAGACTATCAGTTTGCTTATCAGCTCGTTGGGCTAAACGAAGACTTGGTGCAGGCCGATGCCGACAATCCGGTAGCCGCCTACACGGCACTCAGCGGCGGCGGTTATGTGTTTCGCCTGAAAGTCCGCGACGCT
Source organism: Lewinellaceae bacterium (assembly GCA_016713985.1). Taxonomy (GTDB): domain Bacteria; phylum Bacteroidota; class Bacteroidia; order Chitinophagales; family Saprospiraceae; genus M3007. Next base: position 148,335 of record JADJOD010000014.1, read on the forward strand.
TTGGGACGGTGGACCATTCAACCTTACGAATTGCGTATCCACATTGCCACCCCTTGGTACCGCAGTTGGCCGGCATGGATGTTTTATACGTTGTTGACGGTGCTTGCGGCCCGTTGGTGGCTCCGAAATCGCGACCGGCAACTGATTGTGCAACAACAACTTCGGGAAGAACAACGGGAAGCCGAACGCCTTAAAGAATTAGACGTTTTTAAAAACCGCTTTTTCGCCAATATCACCCATGAGTTTCGCACGCCGCTGACCGTTATTCTCGGCATGACGGGTGAACTGGAAGCGGAAGTAAAAAACGAACAACCAATCCAGGGTTTGAAATCAAAAATCCAGGACGCTCTGCCGTTTATCCGGCGCAACGGACAACGTTTACTCGACCTGGTCAATCAAATGCTTGCCCTGTCCCGCCTCGATGCAGGCGCCCTGCCCGTACAAATGGTGCGTGGCGATGTGATGAATCAACTGCGCATCCTGGTGGAGGCGTTTCACTCGTACGCCGTGTCGCAAAAAATCGGACTTCAGTTTCATGCCGACCCGGAGAATTTTGAAATGGATTTTGACCCTGAGCTCCTGCAACGAATTCTCAGTAACCTGATTTTCAATGCATTAAAATTCACAGAAGAATACGGCAACGTATTGGTAAGCGCTATATCCGTGCAGGAAAAAGGACAAAACGAATACCTGCAAATAGAGGTTCGCGATTCGGGTATCGGTATTGCGCCCGAACAATTGCCTTTCATTTTCGACCGCTTTTACCAGACGAATGCCGCGCCTTTGCGGGGTGAGGAAAGTTCGGGCATCGGGCTGGCCTTAGTTAAAGAAATTGTCACTTTACTGCAAGGCCGTATCGAGGTTGCCAGCACGGTGGAGCGCGGCACCACCTTTCGTGTGTGGCTCCCGGTGACCCGGCAATCAGAAAAAGCGGTGAAACCGGAAGGATATTTGATCGAAGTGCCCACACCTAATTCTCCGTTCGGAGAAACCCCTGAACCAGCGGGCACGGACAAACCCCTCGTTTTGGTGATCGAGGATAATGCCGACGTCCTCGAATACATCTGCGGCTGCCTGCTTCCCGATTGGGACGTAGTGACTGCCCGAAACGGCGTCGCCGGCCTCGCCATAGCCCAGGCGGAATTGCCCGATGTTATCATCAGCGATGTCATGATGCCCGGAATGGACGGATTCGATTTGACTGCGGCGATCAAATCCGATCTGCGTACCAGCCACATCCCGATACTTTTACTCACGGCCAAATCGAGCCGGGCCGATATCCTGGAAGGCCTTTCCAGGGGCGCCGACGATTACTTGGTCAAACCTTTTGACAAGGCCGAACTGCTGCTGCGCCTGCACAACTTTTACCAGCAACAGATCCGCTGGCAAAACAAACCTGCCGAACCGGAGGCGCCCGACCCGCTGCCTCCATCCGAACGGGCTTTCCTCAACAAGGTGGATGCAGTCATTGAAGCGCAACTGGATAAATCGGAATTCAAAGCAGAACACCTGGCGCGGGCGGTGACCCTGAGCCGGGTACAATTGCACCGTAAACTCAGCGCGTTGGCGGGTATATCCACCGGTTTGTATATCCGCCGCTATCGATTGTTTCAGGCAAAACGCCTGCTGGAAACAACCGACCTGCCGGTATCCGAAGTGGCCTGGAAAGTGGGTTTTGAAAACCTGTCGTGGTTTTCGCAGGCCTACCGCGAAGAATTCGGAGAAAGTCCGCGCGATTCCCGCAAACAGTAGCGTTTGTTATTTAAACAACACGCAATGGCTTGATCTTCAGTATTTTGAAAAACATTGTTTCGCCAGCGATGCAACAATACCCACACTTTTTTTGCCGCAACTAAAGTTTATGAAACCCTGGCTAAATTCGGGGAGGATAGATCAGGAATACATTTGAGCCGCATTAATTTCACTACAAAAATCTGGCTCATGAGACTTCTGTTCACCGTTTTTATCCTTTGCATTTCACTTGCTCTCACCGCGCAAAACGACACCTGGACCTACTTTGCTCCTCCACCCGACCTAAGCTGCCAGGCAGCCCGGGGCAACACCATTCTCGTGGGGACTATCGGCGCTGGCATTGTGCGTTTCGACACTTTGGGCAACCGCGCAGTGCTCAACGCCAATAACTCAGCCCTGCCATCGGACACCGTTACTTATCTCGCCATAGATGTTGCGGGAAACTGGTGGATGATTCACGCCGGCGGCTTCGGTCGTTTTGACGGGGTGAACACACAAACCTGGTCACTGGCACAAATGGGGCTTCCGGCCAACACATTCGTCCGGGAAATGAAACCTGCACCCGACAGCAGTATGTACGTCATCTCAGACAACGGCGTGGCGATTTTTAAGAACAACAACTGGTCGGTGCTGAACACCTCCAATTCCGGATTGCCTACCAATAACGTTTGGGATGTGGCTTTTGGCCCAGACGGAAAGCGGTATTTTGCTACCACGGGCAGCGGGGTCGTCGTTCAGGACGGCGCCAACTGGGCCTCCTATACCACTGCCAACACCGGCATTACCTTTCTGAACAACGTATTTTCTGTGGCAATAGCAACAGATGGGGTACTTTGGGCTGTCGGAGGTGTAAATCCCAATACCGCAATCCGGCTTGCTAAATTTGACGCCGGAGCCTGGACGGGGTTCACTCCTGCTGGTATCGGCATAACTCAATCGGTGCTTTTGCGCAAACTGACAGCCGGTAGTGCCGGCCATGTTTATTTGACAAGCTCTGCTACCGTTTCCATCTTGCAGCAAGACGCCTGGACGCATTATTACGCCCAGGAAATCGGTTGCGTTCCCGATGGAATGATAGCGCCCGTCGAGGATGCTGCGGCGAATATCTGGATATTCACTTCCTGTCAATTGGCGCGTTTCGACGGGCAAACATGGCAACAATTTAGCGCAGGTTTGCCCGGCCCGCCCAATGGCACCTTTTTCGACGGTATCGCCGAAGGCGCCGACGGTAGTATCTGGATGGGCGCCTATGAAGGAGGATATATCGCGCGCCTGAAAAACGACGACTCCTGGGAACAATACCACCCCGCAAATTACGGCGCAACGAACAGCAGGGTGACCAGCGTACAAGCCGCTCCCGACGGGAAGATGTGGTTTGGTTTCGAAAACAGCGAGATACTGCGTTACGCTAATGGCAATTGGACTCTTTTTGACACCTGTGCCGTTCATTTCCCCGGCCATTTTGTCGTTAGCGCCGCTACTGCGCCCAACGGCGACCAGTGGTTCTCTTTCTGGCAAATGTCGTCATCGCCACCCCTCTCCGGCCTGGCTCGTTACAGCGCTGATGGGCAGTGGAATTTCTTTTCTGCTGCAAATGCGCCGTTGTCCGTTGATTATATTCGGAAAATAATCTTCGAAGCCGACGGTACGGCATGGTTTGCAACCACTTATGGCGGAATACTCCGCTTCGACGGCGCCGCTTGGGACTCCATCACTGCAAGCAACTCCAGTCTTCCCAGCAATCGGGTCCATTACCTCGCTCAGGCGCCTGATGGCGCCATTTGGGCGGCCACCGCCGATTCCGGCCTGGCCCGGTTCGATGGGCAAAACTGGACGACACTGAATAGTGCCAATTCGGGCTTACCTTCCAATGTGACATCAAGGATCGCATTTGACAAGGCAGGCGGTATGTATGTGGGCTTCGTGCCGGCAACGCCCGGGACGCCCGGGGCGAGGGCTATCGTGTTGCGCGGCGGCACCTGGACCGAACTCGTCCCTCCGGGCTGGGAAAACAGCTCGAATGACGAACTGGATGCCTTTATCGTTGACAGCCAAAACCGGCTGTGGTTTGCCGAATTCTATGATCCCGGAGTGTATCGCTACGACCCGATGCTGGTACATACCAACGATGTGTTTTCGTCGGGTGGGGAAATACGTGTTTTTCCCAACCCTGCTTCCGATGTTTTGCATTTGCAAATTCCCGGCTGGGAAAATCAACAAATCCAACTCCACGTGACAGACGCTTTTGGAAGACTTGTATTCCAGCGAAATTCAACGTCAATTGCCGGCGTGCTAACGCTTCAATTGCCGGTTGACTGGCCCGCAGGCATCTACAACCTCGAAGCTTTCAACGAACTCGGCGAGCGGCAGACGGGGCGTTTTGTGCGGGCGGCAGATAAGTGAATTTCCACCTTTTTGTAAAAATGAAGCGGCCCGGCAGGCGACCCCGGGCCGCTTTTTATGTGCCGAAAGCCGACAAAATACCCGCCCAATGTTAGTGAAAAGTCATTGAAAGACAACAACTTGCCGGGTTTGTCTTCCATCTTGCACAATTTGCCTTCCGGCGCGGAAGCGAAGGGTTTAGTTTTGTCTTGCCATTTATTGCATCTTGAACACAAAACCAAAGATCGGTCGCATGCTAATCAATCCAACACACCGCATTCTCCTCCCAAACCCGCTCAAACCGGTTTTCACTGCCCTGTTTTTTTGTTGCCTCGTTCTCACTCCGGCGACCTTGCCGGCACAGGCATTTTCCGCAGGGATGTCGCCGGACATCAAAATTTCCGGGGCCGGAATGACTTCCCAAATCGACTCGTTTTGCGGAACGGCTTTTTTCAAACGGCTTTTTATCCAGGGCCAATCCACGGCCGGTTACAACATTGTGCCGGCTCCGAACGGGAATTTTTTCCTGGCCACTTCGGTGAACGAAAAAACGATGGTGATCCTCGTCGATAAAAACATGGAAATGATCTGGACACAAACCATGGACCTGGGCGCCGGCAACGACGCCGTCACGGACATGCGCCTGGATGCAGAGGGACAGATCATTGGAGTCGGTAACGCCGGGGGGGCGCCGGTTGCCTGTTTTGCCTTTAAAATGAATGCCGTGACCGGGCAACTGATCTGGCGCAGCCAGCTGAACAGTCCGATTAACTCCTATTTCACCCGTATATTGGAAAAAAGCAACGGGACGGACAACTACTTTCTGTTCGGACAAACGGATGCTGTGGGAGGCACCGGATGTAATACCCTGCTGATGGAAATCAACCGGAATACCGGCCAACTGATCTGGGACCGGCATTACACCCTCGGCAGTTGTGAAGCCTTTTACGACGTTTATATAGAAAATAACCAAATTTATACCTGCGGGCGTTATAACCTGAACGGGGGCGGGCAAGCCGGTTTCCGGGCGGCGCTCACCGTGCTGGATATGGATGGAAACGTGCAATGGTCGCGGCATTATTTGCGGTCTATGAGTCAGACCGCCCGGCTGCACGCCAATGAGTTGCTTCCGGACAATGGTGGTATCGTCCTCTTCGGATGGGGCAGCGACGTGAGTATCAGCCTGACCGAAACAGCGTTTCAACTCATGAAAACCGATTCGGCAGGCGCATTGGAGTGGGCAAAAAAATACGAAGTTACCGGTGGCAATGAAGAACGTGCATTCCGGTTGATCAACCTCCCGGACGGCTATTTGATGTGCGGCACCTTTGTGCGGCCGGGCGCTGCCGGAAAGGAAATCGGTCTGATCAAAACCGATAAAATCGGCGGCTTTTTGTGGGGCAAATCATATGGAGTTAACGGCGAAGACCGCCTGAACGACGTGTTGCTGGTTGCCGATACCCTGTACCTGATCGGAAGTACGCAGAAGGGTGGCATTTTTGATATCCTGGTGGGAAAACTGGATTTGGATGGCAATGTTGACACCCAGTGTTCATTTGTCAAACCTTTAGACCTTGCGGTTTCCGATTACCCCGATCCACTCGACGAGTATCACACCCTCACCGAACTCAACGTCACGCACAACTATTCGACGGCTGCACTCCCGGTTCAGGGAGTGGAAAATGTAACAACCGAGGCCATTTGCCTGAAGATCTGCGACACCGGTTGCGACAAACCCGATGCGGGTGTGACCATCGATTCGTTGTACTGCGACGGCAGCTCCACGGTGATCAAACTGCGCATTCACAACACCGGATTTGCACCATATCCCGCCAATTCGTTGTTGTCGTTTTATGACGCCGACCCAACCACATCGGCTGCCAATTTGCTTAAAACGATGCCGGTCGCCATCGCGATTGATACCGGCGCCTATCTCTCCGTTGAAATTTACGACGGTCATACCTTTTTGCCGGTGAGCGGCAACTTCGTGCTTTACGCCGTGGTAAACGACGGCGGCAATCTGAGCACGCCATTTCCGCTGAGCAGTCTGGCCAACGCCGGTATTCAGGAATGTGATTATACGAACAACGCAGGCAGCCATCCGTTTGCGGCTTCCGGCACACCGTTGCTGGATTTAGGGCCCGACGTAGCCGTATGCCCGGGCGCCGGGTTCCTGATTCCCGCCAATTCCGGGTTCTTTCAATACCAATGGCAGGATGGCTCCGGCGAACCATTTTTTACCGCCCAAACACCGGGTGTTTATTGGGTGCAAACGACGGATGTTTGCGGCTTCAAACAGGCGGATTCCATCAACGTCGCTTTCCTGCCGTACAACCAGCGCGCGGAAACCATCGGATTGTGCACCGGCGACTCAGTGTTGATCAACGGAGTTTATTACACCCAGTCGGGCACGGTGACCGATACACTTGCAAACACCGGAAGTGGTTGTGATACGATCGTGACCTATACTTTGGTCCCGGATATCTCATTTCTCAAAGTGCTGGGCAGAGAAGATGCCAACGAAGCTGCGTTGGGAATATATGACGCCAAAGACGGAAACCTGTATGTAAGCGGCATTGTCGGCGGCGATAGTTTGGCCATTATCAAAATGACGCCCACAGGCGACATCCTTTGGGTCGACCGGATTGATTTCATCGATGACAGAATTGAGTATATTGCTGAAATGTTTGTAGATGACGAGGGGATGCTTGTCGGCGCCGGCACGTTTTCTAATATTCAGGAGGGCTTCGGATTTCGCTATGACCCGGCAACACACACCCTTCTTTGGTCAAAACGCCTCATTCTTGCCGGTTGTCAGTTGCTGGGCATTTTCCAGAAGCCGAACACCGGCAATTACCGGGTTTATATGAATGCCCCCGCACCACTCCAGATCGGCACCAGGACTGTGCAATGGGATATTTCAAAAACAACAGGAAGCGCCATCCTGGGTACTGCTACACGATATTTCGTTGACACTTCCGATTTGATCAACAATATGGTGTTGCACCAGGGCAAAATATACGCATGCGGCAGTTCCACCTTTACGGGATTTGGCACAGCGGGAAGGCGACAATCGCTTACACGATTAGACCTCGACGGCAACGTGGAGTGGTCGCGCCTCGGTCCAGCCGGCCCCAATACCGTTCAATGGATGACGGGCAACGACCTCCTTATTGACAACGACCATATTATCTCCATCTATTCGGGTGACGACGCCGGAACAAGTTTGGACAACACAACCATTTTTTTACAAAAAAACACGTTAAACGGCGACCTGGTATGGATTCGGAAATTCGACCTCGGCGCCGGATTTTCCAATGAAATTGCCGAGGAGGTGGTGCGTGTAGCCGACGGTTATGTGCTTATGGGGCGCAACCGCAGCGGGCCGGGCGATTTGTTTTTCCTGAAAACCAACCAAGAGGGGCATTTGCAGTGGGCTAAAAAACTCGACATCGCCAACGACAATTTTGCGGGTTTCGGCCGTGAACAATCTCAGTTGATGAGCTTCGATAACGGGCTGTACTTTGCCGGCATGACGCAGAATGCGGCGACCGGGAAATCGGATATGCTGTTCGGCCGAATGAGTCTGGCAGGTAATATCGGCGCCGATTGTGGTTTTATCCAACCATTGGATGTGCTGGAAACCTCGATAGATTCCACCCAAAATACGCCGGTGACACTCCTTAAATTGGGAAACGGGAGTGCCTGGGCTGAATTTGCAACCCTTCCGGCCCCTGCTCCAACATCCCTGCCCGTAAATGCTGCTTGCCTCAGCTGCGGATCTCCCGGTTGCGACACCATACAAATTGCTCAGACCGTCGAATTCTGTCCCAATGATACCGTGTTCATCGGCGGCGAAGCATTCACACAACCCGGTAAGGTGCTCGATACGATTTCCGGCACCGGAAACGATTGCGATACCCTCGTGACTTACACCTTGCAGCTTTATCAAAATCCGACGGTACAAATTCAATGCCCTGTGAATATCAACGTAGAGGCCGCTTCGGGAGCGAATGCTGCGATTGTAAACTATGATATTCCGACGGCAAACAGCGATTGCCCGTGCAGCCCGGCGACGGCGGAATTGTTGCAGGGATTGGCGGGTGGAAGCAATTTTCCACTGGGCGCCACGCAGGTATGTTATATGGCCTCCGATGATTGCGGAGGTTCCAATTCCTGTTGTTTTACGGTAACGGTGCAAAACGCGCCGCCGGAAGATGCCTGCGATGTAAAAACCACGCCTTGTGTCAAATTTGAAATCCTCGGTATTTTCCAAAACCCGGCAAAACAAAAAACTTACCGAATGCGGGTGACCAACTTCTGCACCAACAAACTGATTTACACCACGTTCCAGCTGCCCGACGGCCTTACGGCAGATGCCCCGGCGACCAATACGACCTACACGGCACCCAGCGGCCGGCAGTACGAAGTGCGCAATCCGAACTTCTCTCCTGCTTACTCCATTCGTTTCAAAGCCATCGGTAACGGTATCGCCGGCGGCCAATCCGACGTTTTTGAATACACCCTGCCGCAGCAGGCTGAACCGCTCTACATCCATGCCACCGCTCGAGTAGACCCGCAGGTTTATGTCGAAACACACCTGAACGTGTTCGGTTGCGAAGTGCAGCAAATATCCAGCCGCCCAACGGGCGATGTGAATGACCGGCAATCTGACCCGGACAACACCCCGGAAGATTTTGCCGTATTTCCAAATCCCGTGTCGGATGCGTTTTTTGTGCAGCTGCCCCCAGCATGGTCGGCACAACGAGTGCAACTCCGTGTGACGGATACTTATGGCCGGCAACTTTTCCACCAAACGGCAACGGCTGAAACAAATCTGCTGACGCTCGAATTGCCGGCAAACTGGCCTGCCGGACTCTACTACCTCGAAATTACCAACGAACAGGGAGAACGGCGAACGGGGCGTTTTGTACGGGCGGTGCAGCGGTAAAGGTGTATGACGGACTTCCAGGTCCGTCAAATCGCTTGCGTGGCGCCCAAAAAGGTTAAAAACGCTATATCGTTGCATTTGTGGACGGACTTCCAAGTCCGTCAAATCGCTTGCGTGGCGCAAAAAGAGGTTGCAAAGACTGCTCGTTGCATTTGTGGACGGACTTGGAAGTCCGTCGTACGGGTCGTTATGTATGACGGACTTCAAGTCCGTCAAATCGCTTGCGTGGCGCCCAAAAGGTTAAAACGCTATATCGTTGCATTTGTGGACGGACTTGGAAGTCCGTCGTGTCGTTATGACGGTGTCGAAGTTGCGGGCGCAAAGGGCTCCCGTTGGGACGGACTTGGAAGTCGGTCGTTATGTATGACGGACTTCAGTCCGTCAAATCGCTGCGTGGCGCCAAGGTTAAAACGCATCGTTGCTTGTGGACGGACGAAGTCCGTCGTGGTCGTATGTATGACGGACTTCCAAGTCCGTCAAATCCGCGGCGCCAAAGGTTGAAAGACTGCTCGTTGCATTTGTGGACGGACTTGGAAGTCCGCAGGTCGTTATATGACGGACTTCCAAGTCCGTCAAATCCTGCGTGGCGCCCAAAAGGTTAAAACGCTAATCGGTTTGTGGACGGACTTGAAGTCCGTCCGGTCGTTATGTAGACGGACTTCCGTCCGTCAAATCCTGCGCGGCGCCCAAAAGGTTAAAAACGCTATATCGTTGCTTTGTGGACGGACTTGGAAGTCCGTCGTACAGGTCGTTATGTATGACGCTTAGTCCGTCAAATCGCTTGCGTGGCGCCCAAAAAGGTTAAAAACGCTATATCGTTGCATTTGTGGACGGACTTGGAAGTCCGTCGTACAGGTCGTTATGTATGACGGACTTCCAAGTCCGTCAAATCGCTTGCGTGGCGCAAAAAGAGGTTGCAAAGACTGCTCGTTGCATTTGTGGACGGACTTGGAAGTCCGTCGTACGGAGTCGTTATGTATGACGGACTTCCAAGTCCGTCAAATCGCTTGCGTGGCGCCCAAAAAGGTTAAAAACGCTATATCGTTGCATTTGTGGACGGACTTGGAAGTCCGTCGTACGGGTCGTTATGTATGACGGACTTCCAAGTCCGTCAAATCGCTTGCGTGGCGCAAAAAGAGGTTGCAAAGACTGCTCGTTGCATTTGTGGACGGACTTGGAAGTCCGTCGTACGGGTCGTTATGTATGACGGACTTCCAAGTCCGTCAAATCGCTTGCGTGGCGCCCAAAAAGGTTAAAAACGCTATATCGTTGCATTTGTGGACGGACTTGGAAGTCCGTCGTACGGGTCTAAAGTTGAATGGATGGATGCAGGAAAGTTAAAGGCCAGTCTGTCCAGTTTTTGACCATTCCTGCCTTTACCGGATTTTGTAAGATATACTGCACAATTCGCTCAAACTCGCCATCTTTCCGGACAACATGGTCATAACTTTCATCCTGCCAGAAAGCGCCGGTTCTGCCCAAAATTTTGTTGCATTGCCGGGCAGTGAACCCTTTGTGTGATTGCAACAATTTATACAACGGCCGTTGTTGAAGTTTATGAGTAAGCAACACATGAACATGATTAGGCATGATGCAAAATGCCCAGACATCGGCTTCTTCTTTACCGATAAAAAGAAGCGAGTCAAATATTTCTTGCCCTATTTCCGGTATTTTCAACCAATACGGTTCATTCAGGTTAGTATCTAATGCTTGTTCATACAAGACGAAATATCGTATTTGTAACCTGCGAATTTCGCCAGGCAACAAACTGGGGTCTTGGCATACCCGCTTCACTGCGGCCAACTCCTGCTCAGTTGTTTCCCGGATTTCATGTATGATGTGTTTGGGAACAGACCCTTTCAGCCGGTAAGTAATGAAGAATGTGCCCCCGGGAGGGTGCCAATGCGGTAGGTGCCGCTCATAATAGGTGGGGGTCATAATTTCTAAATTTGTTGATAAATATATATCTGTACGGCGGATTTCCAAATCTCTGTTATCTCGCAGGGGGTGTTGAATCGGGAAACGCGATGCCTGCCGTAGAGCGGCGGCGGACTTGGAAGTCCGGCGTACATTCCTCGCCACGTTTGTATCTTTTGATCAGGCGCGAGCAATACGAATGCTCACTTCCGCTTCGGCGCCTTCTTGATCGGCTTCTTGTACTTCATCTCCCGCAGGTGTTTGGTTTTGTTGCCGAGGTTCACCTTTTTGTTTTTTGCCTTTTTTTCGTGGAATGCCCCCACTGGCCGGGGGGGTAATTTGAGTTGAATTTCGGGGATGACGGATCGTTCACTTTCAATCAGTTGTTCCGAAATCGCCAGGCCTTCGGGCAGGGGCAGCACCGGGATTTCCTTTTCCATGAGGGTTTCGATGGCCGTTTGCGCGTCGTGTTCGGCGTCGGTGCTGAAAAGAATGGCAATGCCGTCGCGGTCGGCACGGCCGGTGCGCCCGATGCGGTGGATGTAGGTCTCGGGTTCGGCGGGAGTGTCCACATTGATGACGTGTGTCACATCCGAGACGTCCAGCCCGCGTGCCAGCAGGTCGGTGGTGATCAGGCCCCGGCACAGACCTTTTTCAAATTTCGCCACGGCATTCATCCGGAAATTCTGGGATTTGTTGGCGTGAATGACGTCAAACTGATCCGGAAAATCGATTTCCAGTTGTTCGTGAATCAGATCGGCCATTCTTTTGGTCGGACCAAAAATCAACACTTTTTGCATGGTATCGTCGGTGGCGAGCAGGTGTTTGAGCAGGTTGATTTTGGTGTGGAAATTCGGCGCGTGATAGAGGCGTTGTTCGATCCGTTCCAGCGGAGTACCGGCGCGTACGGCTTCGACGTTGACCGGCGCGTTAAAAAATATGCCGATCAGTTCGTCCACTTCCTCCGTCATGGTGGCCGAAAACAACAGGTTTTGCCTTTTGCGGGGCAGCAGGTCGAGAATATTGGTCAGTTGTGCGCGAAAGCCGAGGTTAAACATTTCATCCACCTCGTCGATCACAAACTGGCGGATGTGTTTCAGGCTCAGAACGCGGGTCAGGGCCAGGTCCACCAGGCGGCCCGGTGTGGCGACCAGAATATCCAATCCATTGGCAACCAATTGTTTTTGCGTATTGATATTGGTGCCGCCGTACACACCTTCCACCCGGATGTTCAGGTAAGTGGTGAGTTTTTTGATTTCGCCGACTAATTGGATCACCAATTCGCGGGTCGGCACCACAATCAGTACGCGGGGTTCTTTTTGACTGGAAAAAGTCAGTTGGCGCAGGATGGGCAAGAGGTAGGCGAATGTTTTTCCGGTACCGGTTTGTGCAACCCCCACCACGTCTCGGCCCGACATGACTACCGAAAAGACTTTTTGCTGAATAGGGGTGGGTTGGGTGAATCCCAAATCATGGAGGGCATTCAGCAACGCGGAATTCAAATTCAAGTTTTCAAAAGTCATATCGCAATAGCCGGATTTGCCGCGAAGGTAGGGCGATACGGGTGAAATGAATTTTTTCCCGCGTATATTCTGCCCGGCGAAGAAACGTTTTCTGCCTGTGAAAGCGACGACCTCCGTGTTTTTAACGGCGTCATTCAGGTTACTTTCCTCTGGGTAGCCCTGTGCAACTGGATGCGGGAAAATCCCGACTCCTCCGATGATGATACTTCCGGGGTGATAAGGGTTGACGGCATTGATTTACCCGGTAATAAATTGTGCGTCAACCCTTATCATGTTATCAATCCCATCAATAATTTACCTGAATCTGAAGCCGCAGCAAACGCCCTTTTTCATCGTATGCGGTTTTAAAATCATCGTATTTGCGGTTACTGATCGCATAAGCAAGGGTCAGTTCCAGGTTTTTAAAAACCTGCCATTCGAGGCCGATCTCCGTTTCGTTCAAATCATAATTACGGGCATCGGTTTCGTGTTTTTTACCGCCGTCGTATACCTGATAACGGACATAAGGAGTCAGGTAAAAGGATTTGACCTTTGTGCGGAAAGAAGCGGTCACGTAGCCGCCCTGTAGTTTTTGAACGCGGATGGAATCCGTTGCAGGATCGAAAGCAGGGCTTTCCCCGATATTATATTCGGCCTGAATACCAAAGGGTTGCGGGAATAACACAAAGGAAAATGCGATGCGGCGGTCTGTAAACGTGGGGTTTTCACGGATTTTAACACCTGCCGAGATCTGGTCCTTGGCGAGTGTAAATTTACCGGAATATGCCTGAATACCCGACTCAACGATTTGATTCCCGATCTGGAAAGGGTACGACAGGCGCGCCACGACGTGCTGGTTGTTGTTTAATTCCGGTTTATTGGTCACCTGGCCGTTGTAAAGGCCAAGAGCAAAAACGCCGTAGTCGCCCGCACCCTTGAGGCCCTCATCCACCAGCCGTTTTAACAGTGTTAACCGTTTTTCCGGTGTAAACAGGAAAAAGGCGCCAAAATCGCGTTCGTTTGGCACACCGGAATTCAAAGCGTCAACCCGGTCAAAAGGCAGGCGGTTAGAACTCGATTGCATGTTTTCGAAGCCGAAAGGGACTTTGCTTTGGCCAAATCGCAGCCGGTAAGTTTTCTTTTTATCAAACGCATAGTCGAAGTACGCATCCCGGAGTTGCAAAAAATGTTTGCTCGTGCTGCTTGCATCCGAGGAATAATCGAACTGGATGTACAAAAACAGCCGGTCATGCGGGTTTCCGCTAAAAACGAGGCGTGCCCGGCGAAATTCAAACCCCTGATTTTTGCCGATCCCCTTGTCGCATTGATCGCATTGAAGATTGGGGTTGGACTCGGCGAGGCGGTTGTAGCGAAACTGGGCATAACCCCGCAGGCCGATTTTATCGTACCACTTGGCATTGGAATGGCTTTGCGGTGCGGGTGTTTTTTTCAAAGAATCCTGCGGAGTGCCCTGGGCACAAACTCCGGCCATGAAAAAATACACCAGCACTGCAGCCGTGAAACGGTGCAGGAACATAGGTTAGGAACAGTAAAATGTTAAAAAATGGATACAGTCAGGCCTGACTCAGGCAAACAAACGGAATAAAAAGAACAGTAATGCCGATAACACCATCGTCACCGGCAGGGTAAGGAGCCAGGCCAGGGCGATGTTGGTGATCGTCTTTTTACGCAAATTAGTAACCCCGCCCTGCGCGACCATCGTGCCGGCAATGCCGGATGATAATACGTGGGTGGTGCTCACCGGCAACGCAAACGCACTGCTGACGCCGATGGTCGCTGCCGCGCACAACTCTGCACTGGCGCCCTGCGCGTACGTCAGGTGGCTTTTGCCGATTTTTTCACCGATCGTGACAACAATTCGTTTCCAGCCGATCATGGTACCAAATCCAAGGCAAAAGGCGATCAGTGCTACTACCCACAAGGGCGAAAACTCGTAGGATTTGGCGAGGTTTTTTACTTCTGATTTTACAACTTTTGCCGTTTGGCCGCTGATAATGCCACCTTTGACGGCTGATTCAAGGTTTTATTCAGGCCCTGAATGGATTTGCGTGCGGCAAAAATTTCCTCTTTCACCGTTGTGTCGGTGGTGTCAAGTTGCGCTGCCAGGGAGCCACACTTCCCGGACAACACGCGAAGGCTTTCTGCGTGTTCGGTATCGGTGGAAGCGGTTTGTGTCAGGGTGAGTTCCATTTTCCGGGCGCTGCCAGCCAGATCGCCGGGAGGCAATTTCGGATCCATGGCAAATTGCAGGGGTAAAAACGCCATCATGACCACGAGCAGCAGACCGACCCCTTTTTGGCCGTCGTTATTGCCGTGGAAATAACTTACCAGGGTGCAGGTGGTGATCAGAATCGCCCGTATCCAGACCGGAGGCGCCTTTTTGGTATCGTCGGGTGACTTAAAAATGGTTTTTTTCTTGATGGTTATTTTCAGAATATACATCAGGAGGATGGCCAGACTGAAACCGAACAAGGGAGAAATAAGCAGGGAAAGGCCGATATCGGCGGCTTTGGCCCAGTTGGGGCCGGCTCCGGCGTGTACGGTCCAAAATGCAAAACCCCCGCCCAGCAGCGAGCCGATCAGGGTATGTGAACTGGAGCAGGGAATGCCGAAATACCAGGTGCCGAGGTTCCAGGAAATGGCGGAAAACAAGATGGCCATTACCATAGCGATGTTTTCAGCCAGTGGAACCGTCAACATATCGTTTATGGGCATAAGTTTAACGATACCCATCGCCACGGCCACACCGCCAAGCAATGCGCCCAGAAAATTCCAGCAACCGGACCAAACTACGGCAAAAACAGGAGGAAGGGTTTTGGTGTAAAATAACGGTAGCAACTGCGTTTGCAGTGTCGTGGAAGCCGTTGATTGCTTCAAAAATACAAACTGCTGCCAGACAAAGCAATAACATCACGGATATTTCCGTGGACAGGCCTGCAATAAAGCCAAGAGTCATGGAGGGAAATAGGTTAGTAGTTTAAAAAAGAACTTGCAGGTTAGGAAACTCGCGACAAAA
This sequence comes from Lewinellaceae bacterium, assembly GCA_016713985.1. Taxonomy (GTDB): domain Bacteria; phylum Bacteroidota; class Bacteroidia; order Chitinophagales; family Saprospiraceae; genus M3007. Next base: position 163,876 of record JADJOD010000014.1, read on the forward strand.
GTAGTTGTGCCTTTGAATTCCACTGCCGGTTCAATATTAAGTTAATGTTAAGTCTTGGCGTGCGCTTTCCTATTCCACTTCCAGCACGGGCAGCAACACTTCCACCCGCGTGCCCGTCCGATCGCCATGGGTCAGGTCGCTGAGGTCGTTGATCCGGATAAAATCGCCCGGTTCGTGCTTTTGCAACTGATGAAGCAAGGTCAGCCGTTCCCGCGTGATTTCCATACCTCGCGATCGATGTGATTGAAAATCAGCGCCTTCCGAAAGTTTTTGTTTGCCTTTGTTATATCCCACGCCGTCGTCTTCTATGATACACTTTAAAATCTGGCCGTCGTCCGACATTTGAAATTCGATGTGCAGGTGACCGGCCTTACGCGGCCTTATTCCGTGTTCGATCGCGTTTTCCACAAAGGGCTGCAGGATCATGGTAGGCACCATAAAGTCATTCATATCGGCCCCGCCCGGCGCCACGATTTTGTATTCTAATTTGTCCCGGAAGCGCAATTTCCGGTTGATGTCGAGGTAACGTTCCAGGAATTCAATTTCCTGTTCCAGCGTCACCACTTCCAGGTCGGAGTATTCCAGGGTATGGCGCATCATTTTGGCAAATTTGGCCAGATACGATTCCGCTTCGTTGTTCCTGCCTGAAGTAATCAGCCCCTGAATGGCGTTCAAAACATTGAACATGAAGTGGGGATTCATCTGGGCGCGCAGGGCCCGCAACTGGAGACTTGCCACCCGCAACCGCGCCATTTGCGCCTCCTGGCGGCTGTGTTCCAGCTGGTGCCGCGCTTCGATTTCTTCCCGTTCGCGGTCGCGCAACTGGTTGAAGTGGGTGGTGGCCAGTTCCGAGGCGCGGCGTTGCCATTCGTACGCTTCTTCGAAGGCTTTTTGTTGTCCGTGCAGGGCGGCAAGGTTTTGTGCGATCTGGCTCAGGGGGTACAGATCATGGCCGTTTTGCCCTGTTTCCCAGGCTTTTTCCAAATGAAACTGGGCCTTTACCAGGTCGTTTAATTGGGAAAAAAGCCCGGCCCGCCAGCTTTCTATCTTTGAGAGGTTGGTGAAATCGGCGGGTTTCGACGGGTTTTCGTATTCAGCGGCGGCTTTGTCGAACAGGGCCAGGGCGCGGGCGGTGTTGTCGGCCCACAAGGCCAGAATACCGAGGTTGCCGAGGGCGTGTGTTTTGGCTTCCGATTCGCCTTCACTCACCACCTGCATGGCCTTTTCAAAACAAGCCTGCGCCTGCGTGACGTCCTGCTGGGCCATTGCGGCGCGGCCGGCGTTCAGGTAATGCCACGACAAACGGGGGCGGAGGCCGTGGCGTTCCACCACCGGAAGCACGCAGCGATACGCTTCGAAGCTTTTCGCTTTTTCACCCAGGCGTTCGTACAAGTCTCCTAAACCGCTGAATATCAAGGTTTGAATGTAATAATCTTTCAACCCGGCGGTTTCCTCATCGAGGTTCAACATATCCTTTTCCGCTTCCATCAGGCAATCGAGTGCCTGGCGGTGATTGCCGAGGTGCAAATGCAAACCTTCCCGGCACGCCAGGTGCGCCCGAAGAATGGGGGACGCGTTGTCGTTCAGATAACGCCGGGCCCGGTCGAGGCCTTTTTCCGCAGCGCGCCAGTCGCGCCGGTTGAGGTGAATAGCCGCGAGATCGGC
>JADJOD010000015.1 GCA_016713985.1 Lewinellaceae bacterium
TAGCCGCAACTGGCACCCCCTCCCGCCGCAACCCGCCGCCTCAAAAAACAATTGCGCAAAACCGCCACATCCGGCAGGTTTTACGCAATCAGACACAGCCCGGGGGCCGGCAATGGGTAGAAGGTGTTTGGCAGTCATGCAGCAAGGCGTTGGGCTGGTGTATACCCCCAAATGTATTGCTACACGGTCAAATTTCCAAATTTTCGGGCGGAATTCTCATCCGGTCCGGTTTTTTGAAATCTTGTCGTTTTTTTAGGAAGGGTCAGTCTTTTCAACTCGACATGTTTTTTAGGTGTCCCGATATGTTTTTTAGGTGTCCCGACACGTTTTTTGGGTGTCCCGACACGTTTTTTAGGTGTCCCGACACGTTTTTTAGGTGTCCCGACATGTTTTTTTGGTGTCCCGACACATTTTTTGGTGTCCTGACATGTTTTTTTGGGTGTCCCGACACGTTTTTGGTGTCCTGACACGTTTTTTAGGTGTCCGGACACGTAAAAAACATATTCACACTGGTTTTTTTCCCAACACTCTCCGTAAAAAACCGGATGCACTTCTTTTTCCATTGCACCGGTTTTGTTTTAAAGCCGGTCGGCCTTGATGATAAACAAGTGCCGGAAAGGTGAAAAAAAGTGAAACGGTACAAAAAACAAAGCCGCCGTAACTGCCTTTTTCAGGCAAATTACGGCGGCTTAAAACGTTTTTGGAGGTTTCTAGCGGATTCGAACCGCTGTAGCAGCTTTTGCAGAGCTGTGCCTAACCACTCGGCCAAGAAACCGGTTTCCACTTTTTCCCGCAGGGCGGGATCGAATGGGCCGCAAAGATAAGCGCTTTTTTCTCAAAGCACACAAGGGTTGGGCAAAAAGAAATTTTCGTGCAGAATCAAATCCGGTATAGTCGGTATTCCGACAAATCCTGTTCTATATTTGGCCGCCTTAACCAATGCCGTTTTTTTATGGGAAATGTCCTGCAAGCTACTTGTTGGGCATCCAATTCTTTTGTTCACTAAATCGTTCGCGAAAAACGCATGGGCAAACTACAGACTTTAGACTATGCAGTCTTCCTCGTCTACTTCATCATTGTAGCCAGTTATGGCTACTGGATCTATCAGCGCAAAAAAGCGGCGGTCACCAGCGCCAGCGACTTTTTTCTGGCCGAAGGCGCCCTCACCTGGTGGGCTATCGGCGCTTCCCTGATCGCTTCCAACATCAGCGCCGAACAGTTTGTCGGCATGTCCGGCTCGGGTTTCGCCATGGGGCTGGCGATTGCTTCCTACGAATGGATGGCAGCCCTGACGCTGATCGTGGTTGCGGTGTTTTTTATGCCGGGCTACATTTCCAATAAGATATTTACCATGCCGCAGTTCCTCGAGAAGCGGTTCAGCCCGCTGGTGGCCACCATGATGGCCGTGTTCTGGCTGCTGGTATACGTGTTTGTCAACCTGACGTCCATTCTTTACCTGGGCGCCATTGCGGTATCCACGATTTCGGGATTCAGTTTTACAGCCTGTGCCTGGTTTCTGGCCGTTTTTGCCATCATTATCACGTTGGGCGGCATGAAAGTGATCGGTTATACGGATGTTATTCAGGTGGGGGTATTGGTACTGGGCGGACTGGCGACCACTTATCTGGCGCTCAACTTAGTGGCCGACCAGTTTGGCGGCGGCGGAATGATGGCGGGTTTGGGTCATCTGCGCCAGCAGGCGCCGGAGCACTTCCACATGATTTTTGACTCGTCGAATCCCTATTACAAGGACTTGCCGGGTATGACGGTGCTGATCGGCGCCATGTGGATCGCCAACCTCAACTACTGGGGTTGCAACCAGTATATCACTCAGCGGGCGCTGGGCGCCAAACTCGAAACCGCGCGCACCGGCCTGTTATTCGCGTCGTTCCTGAAGTTGATGATGCCGATCATCGTGGTGGTTCCGGGTATCGCGGCTTATGTGTTGCACAAAAACGGCATGTTCCAGGCCGAAATGGTGAACGCCGCAGGTGAAGTAAAACCCGACCGGGCATACCCGGTGCTGCTCAACCTGCTCGGCCCCGGCCTGAAAGGTTTGTCTTTCGCCGCCCTGACCGCTGCCATCGTGGCCTCGCTGGCCGGAAAAGCCAACTCGATCGCCACGATCTTTACCCTCGATCTGTACAAAAAGTACATGAACAGGGACGCCGGCGAAGACACGCAGGTGCGGATCGGTCGCTGGGCCATCATCGTTTCCATGATCATCGCCATCCTGGTGGCGCCGCAGTTGCAGAAACTGGAACAGGGATTCCAGTTTATTCAGGACTTTACGGGCCTGATCTCTCCGGGGGTTGTCGCCATTTTCCTGCTGGGTTTCTTCTGGAAACGCGCTACCGCCAATGCCGCCCTCGCGGCCGCGTTGGTGACCATCCCGATGGGTTTAGCCATCAAAACCCTGATGCCGGATGTGCTCTTCCTCGACCGGATGGGCTGGGTGTTCCTGGCATTGGTGGCGCTGATGGCCGTCATCAGTCTGGCCGATCCAAAAAGCAAGGATAATCCGAAAGCGATGCGGGTGGATGTGGACATGTTCCGCACGTCCCAGACGTTTGCCATCGGCGCCCTGCTGATCATCGGCGTGCTGGCGGCTTTGTATATCGTATTCTGGTAGACCCGGCTTTCCGGCGGTTTTTTAACCTGTTTTGTGCCGCCACTTTGGATTTTAAAAATAAGAGGGTGTTATGCCGCACACCGACAGGTGTAGTAATAGTCTCATTGCAATTGAGACTATTACTACACCCAAGTTGTGACAGGATGGGAAAACGGATACGGCGGATAAAAACGGATTTTGATATGCCATGATTTTTATAAAATCCGTTCCAATCCGTACAATCCGTTTTACCCGTTTTCCCATCCTTCAACATGAGTTAAGTCATTCTCAGTGGAACGTTTTGGTCTTTTAGCACCGGAGCGGCATCATTCGTCCGGCGGATGGGTGTTGTTCCGCGGGTCTTGCTACCTTTGTCGCCCACCATCTGATTTGTTATGCGCTCTTTCCCATTTCTGGTTTTTATCGCTCTTTTTTGCGCCGCCTGCGGCGAATCGCCGAAACAACAACCCGATCCTGCGGCCTCTTTAAACGGCCTGATCGAAAAATACTACCACGAACGGCTTTCTTTTTTCCCCTTAGACGCCACTCTTCAGGGTGTGGAAGGTTACAACGACCAGCTGCCCATCGACGTAAGCGAGGGCTTCCGCCAGCGCCTGCGCGAATTTTACAACCGCACGAAAACCACGCTGGAACAATACGACCCCGCCCGGTTCAACAACAAGGACCGGATCAGTTACGACATCCTGTTATGGGAATGTAACATCGGCCTGCAAGGCCTGGAGTATCCGGATAACTATACGCCGGTCAACCAGTTCTGGAGCCTGCCGCTTACTCTGGGGCAATACGGCTCCGGCAGCGGCCCCCAGCCTTTCAAAACGGTAAAAGACTACGACAACTGGCTCAGCCGTATCGGCCGGTTTCCGGCATGGTGCGACTCGGCGATTGTGTCCACACGCCGGGGTATGGAAAAAGGGTACGTACTTCCCAGAGCGTTGATTGTCAAGGTTATCCCGCAGTTTAAAGACCTGATCACGGCCAATCCCGCCAACAGCCTGTATTATGGCCCCATCCGGCAAATGCCCGCCGAATTTCCGGAAGCCGACAAAAAACGCCTCACGGATGCCTACCGGGCGATGATTGTGGAACAATTGGTGCCTTCCTTTCAAAAACTTGCCGATTTTTTTGAAAAGGAATACCTGCCGAAAGGCCGCCCTTCATCCGGCATCTCGGAAACGCCGGACGGCCGCGAACGCTACGATTACCTGATCAAATACTGGACCACCACCGAAATGTCCGCCGACGATATTTTCCGGCTTGGACAGGAGGAAGTGGCGCGTATCCGTGGCGAAATGGAGCAGGTAAAAACACAGGTGGGTTTTAAGGGCGACCTGCGGGCGTTTTTTGATCACGTGCGCACCGACAAAAAATTCATGCCGTTCAGAAGGCCGGATGAAGTGATCCGCTGGTACGCCGGTATGGAATCGGTGATGAAACCGCAGTTGAACAAAATGTTCGACCTGGTGCCGAAATCAAAGTTTGAGGTGCGCCGCACCGAAGCGTTCCGCGAGGCATCGGCCAGCGCCGAATACAGCCAGGGCACACCCGATGGCAGCCGGCCGGGCGTTTTTTACGTGCCGGTACCCGACGCGTCCAAATTCAATGTTGTGGGCGGCGAAGCCTTGTTCCTGCACGAAGCGATCCCGGGTCACCACTACCAGGTTTCACTCCAGCAGGAAGATACCACCCTGCCGGCGCTCCGTCGTTTCCTGTGGTATGGCGCCTACGGCGAAGGATGGGCGCTTTATTCGGAAAGTCTGGGCAAAGAACTCGGCCTGTACAGCGATCCGTATCAGTATTTCGGCATGCTCAGCAGCGAAATGCACCGCGCTATCCGCCTCGTGGTGGATGTGGGCATACACACCAAAGGCTGGTCGCGCGAGCAGGCCATCGAGTTTTCCAAGGAGAACGAAGCGGAGCCGGAGGAGAGCATTATTGCCGAAATAGAGCGTTATATGGCCATTCCGGGCCAGGCTTTATCGTACAAAATCGGGCAGTTGAAAATTGTGGAACTGCGCCGGAGAGCCGAACAGGCGCTGGGGCCGAAGTTCGACATCCGCGAATTCCACAACCAGGTGCTTGATGCGGGTTGTTTGCCGCTCGAAGTGTTGGAAGATAAAATAGATCGCTGGGTGGCGGCAAAAAAATAAACAACCCGTTTTAGCCCCGCAAGGCACTCTTTTCTTCCCGCAATGCCTCGCGCAGGTCGCGCCATTGCCGGTCGTTCAGGCTGCCTGCGGGAAATTTTTCACTTCGGTAGTCATTTAAAATAACACGAAGCCCGGCGGCTCTTTTGTGTTGCTGATAAAACACGCATTGCCGGATAGCTTTCAGCGGAATACGTTTTCTATACCAGAACAATAAATGGTGACGTATCAGGAGGTGCTGTGCCGACAGTTCAAAATAGAACAATTCGTAGCCGCCGAACAGCCAGGATAAGGTGTGCAGCGCCAGAAATGAATGGATATCGCTGTCAGACGGCGGCCAGGGCATTTGGTATAAAACCGCCGCATTCAAGCCATAAAAAATGATCCCGCGAAATGAAAACAAGTGATTGCCCGCGATACGTCGTATTTCGGGCAACAGGCACTCAGTTCCAAATCGTCGAAAACAGGTTTGTGGTCGGCTCCGGGTTGGCCTTTGAGCACAATCCGGATGCGTCGGCTGGGGGGGCGCCATTGGAATACATCCACCCAGATCGTGTATTTTCTTCGTTGAAATGATGTGGCTGAAATGGCGGATAAAAAAAGTTGCTGCTCTTTTCTTTAGCAAAGATCGTCACCCGCTCCAGTTCTCCCCACTCAAAACCCGATTGGCTGAACCAATATCGAAAAGTCACACCGGAGCGATCTATTGTGACCCGCGGGTAATCCCGATATAAAAGATATACAAAATAACACCACATCCCGATATAAGCCGCCAAAAGCAACAAAACAACCGGCTCGTCGAAGCCGCGGCCTTTCCGGAACAACAAATAAATCGTAAAGACCGCAAGTAAGGCAAAGAACCCGGTAATTACGATCAGGAGCCGAACGGGTTAAACGGAGAAAAATGGAACCTGCCGGTGATTTTGTCCGGTATATTCATCCTGCAAAAGGGTTATTCGCTCATTTCTTTTTGCAACTCCTTGATCAGGCGGTCGCGTTGCTCCGTCATCCAGGTTTTATCGAACAGAATTTCAGGCACATCATAATGCTTTTTTGCCCCGTTAACAATCCACACCTTTGGGGCCTGTTGTGGAAACAGCGCTTTGTAATATTCGGCGCGGATGTCCCGGCCGAGGATGTAATAAATAGCCTCCAGTGCTTTATCACAATTCCTCAACGGGCGCAAATACGGTTCGCTGTAAAAAGGAAGCCCGAGCTTCTCCCTGCCTGTTGGTGTGTTGTCGGTAAGGTATTGCGACAAAAAAATTGCGGCTGAGGAATCGCGTGTTACCTGCAGGACGTTGGCTATCTGGCTCAAACTTTCCCCGAGCCTGTCGGCCGGGATTTTTTGTTGCGGGCTGATCCCGAAAAGGTCAAACACTTTTGCTGCAAGCCGTTCCTTTGCTCCGGGAATATTTTCCCAACTGCCGGGATGTGCATTCAGTAGCCACAGGTACGAATAGTTGGGCGAATCGGATGCCAGCCAGGCTTCGAGGATTGGCTGTGCAAACATGTCGTCCCAACAGGACGATAGTTCATCAAAAAGGCAGGACTCACCCGATTCGATGCGGTCCAGGTAATATTGGGTCAATATTTTTTGTCCGGTAAATTTTGAACCAGGTATTCGAGCACCTGTTTGGACGGCCAGGGAGGTTCCGCAGCCCGTTTGCCGCAGGTACGAAAGTACTGTTCCGGCGTCAGCAAGCCGGCAATGTCGGGTTTCCTCAGCAATGTCAGGATCAAATACGTATTGGAAAAGCGGCAATCGACGCATTCCAGCGCAGTTTCAGGCGATGTTTCAGGGCTGCCCGATCTGCGTGCTCCGGCGGCGACCAGTCGAAAAAAAACGGATAATTCGCGTCGACCTTTTCCGATGAGTTGTGCAGTTGGAAATTTAACCGGGCGCGAATGTGCCGGGTTGCTGTGTCGCGGTTGTGCAGCATCGCAGCCGCATAATCGCTGATCGTTTCCGACAGGAAAACGGTTTCTTTGGGTTGGAGGAAAAAATTTTTCAAAAGGTCAGAAGGGTTGGGCGACTGCCGGAAAAACGGGAACAGATCGAACACGCTGCCGCTGCCATAACGGCCGAAATTCCAACACTCCTTATCGTCCGTGGAAGTAACGGCCTCGTCAAAGTGGTATCCGGCGCCGTCAATTTTGAGCGGGTGGTCTGTTTTATTCTCCACCTGGATGCCGATCCAGTCCGGCCGGGAGAGGCCCGCCTCCGGCAGGTATTTCAGGAGGATCCTCAGAGACACGCCATCGTGAAGTATCACTTCCCGGTATTGGGAATAAATACTGTTGGCAGAAAACCAAAAGAGTATAAAAAATAATATCCGAGTGTAATACATACGCTAAAAATATTCGGCATCCACACCCATCGGGCGAACGAAGAATTCCTCTTCAGCCTCTGGCTCGTCGCCAAAACTTTCGACACCCAGGTGTTTATTATAAAATTGGGCCAGTCGCACGTCATACTTGTTCGTGGCATAACTCTCCCCGTTATAGGCGCGGGCGAATGCCGCCCAGTTGAGTTGTTTGAGCGGGGCGATCAGGTTGTTTTTTTCCAAAAAACGGAGAAAAATGTCAAACTGATCGGCTTCCGAGCGGTTCATGGCGTTGTAAAAGTCTTCCGCGGAAGAGAAGCCGAGGCTGCCGTAATGAAAACCCATGATCTGAAACATGCCCCAGGATGCGGATTGAATGGCGAGCGACCGGGCATCCACCCCCGGAATCCGGAGGGCAGAGGCCTTCTGCAACCGGGTGTGCTGATCCATTTTGTACGTGGGGTTTTGCGGGATGTACTTGGGATAAAGGATGTCGTCGTTGCCGGCTGCGAAAGGTGAAGGATCAATGTTGGATTTCCGGAGTTTATTCCAGAGCACGTGCCCTTCAAACAAAATAACCACCTTGCCGTCGGGCAAAAAACCGGTGCCGCGGCTTTCCACGTCGCGGACGGCCATCAGGGCTTCCGGGGCGACGCCGACTTTTGCGGCGGCGGCATGGAGGTCTTCCATCTTCAGCAATTTGGCTTCCGAAGCCTGGCGTTGCGTTTTGGTGGCTTCCAGCAGAGCTGTTTCCGTGCCGCTTCCTACAACCCCGTCGGCGGCTAAACCGGCTTGCGTCTGGAATTTTTGCACGGCAGCCAGCATACCCGGTCCGTAGCGGCCGTCTTCCACGATGTTGTAACCGAGCAGGTTGAGCAATTGCTGGACCCTGCGAACTTCAGGGCCAGAGGAGTTCAGTTTGATCATTGGATGGGCAGTTTAGTTCAACTTAACAATTGTAGCGCAAGGTAAAACACTCCCGCGAAAATGATCAGATGAATTGTGGGTCGACACAACTGCCTCAGTGAAAAGGATTGATTTTTGAATAAATCCGCGAATCCAGAAAACGGCCTTCAAAATACATATTTTCCCGGAAATAAGCCTCTTGTACAAAGCCGTGTTTTTCCAGAATTCGCCCCGAAGCGTCGTTTTCGGGGTCGATATTGGCTTCTATGCTGTGGAAATCGAGCACCTTGAAACAATATTCGAGGGCGGCGGTCATGGCTTCGTCCATGATGCCCTGCCGCCAGTAGTCGGGGTGGAGTCCATAGCCGATCTCCGTGCGGTGGTTGGCTTTGTCCATTTTCCAGAAGGCGATGTCGCCGATCATTTTTGACTGCCCGCGCAGACAAATGACCCACGAAATGCCTTCGTTTTGAGCAAAGGACGTTCGGATTTTCTCGATCAGTTCAAGCGATTCGCTGATGTCTTTGTGCGGAGGGCGGGCAAGGTAACGCAACACACGCTCGTCAGTGCGCATTTCAAAAAGCGCCTCGGCGTCGTCGGGTGTGATTTCGCGGAGGAGCAGGCGTGGGGTGTGGAGAGTGGGGAAGGAGGAGAAGGAGATGGAGAGCATACTTTTTTGCAGGCTTAGCGCAAGGGCAAAATCTTCGTAAGCGGCTCAAAATTGCTGGCTTTTTTCCAGTTTTCAAGCAATTCTTCTTTGTGCAACGTCGCCCATTCGATGACCATGCCGAGTGCTCGCGAAGGAATTTTACCCTCAAGAACAGTCAAGGAATTGATTTCGATAAGACACTCATCTTCACCATATTGGGCGTGGAAATGTGGTGGGTTGTGGTCGTTGAAGTACATCGAAATGATGATGCCAAAGAAGCGGCTAATCTGCGGCATGAGGTGTGTGTTTTCGCAGGTCTTTGAATTGTTCGTAGGTCAAACCCTTGATTTGGAGGTACAGATTGTCGGGGTCGAGGTCGAGCATTTCATTCCAGACAAGCGCGTTCGTTTCGGGGTCAATTTTTACCTGAAAAAACAAATCGCCTTCGTCCCATTGCCGGAAAACGCCGCGCCCGGCCAAATGTGCCAAGTCGGCCACGCCTTCCGTACCGTCGTCATAGCGAAGGTGAAGTTTGTATTGGGTGGCGGGTTGGACGGAAAGGAGGTGTGGGAACATGGTGGATGGATTTTTAAATTTGCTCGTAGCCGATTTCAAGATTTAAGTTCATGGCTTTTGCTTTTTAGTTTGAAGGTTTTGGCGGACAAATTTAGGTTGGAGTGGCGAAGAGAACAAATTTCACTCAAGTTGGTCCCAATCCGCCCAAATTGGCTGCAATGATTAAAAAGGTAAAAACGACAATCAGTAGACTGGTTCCCGGTACGCAACAAAACGACTTTCGGCGGAAATCCGAACCGCTCCACCAAGTGTTTAAAGTCTTCATCATTTGTTATGATAAACATATAACCATGTTTCTTTGCCCAATTCCAGCTGTCAATGTCATTAGCAGGAACAGGCAACCCGGTGCGCAAAACATGAAGGCATTCCGGGTAAATATCGCTCAGTTTTTTGACTAAACGGTAGGAGAGATTGGCATCGAGCAAAAGTTTCATTCAGGCGGCTATGATCTTGACCATTTTTTCCCGGCGAGCGGCAAAGGCGAGGGCCGCGCGGATTTTTACCATATCCAACTCCGGAAAATCTTCCATAATTTCGGTGAATGACATACCGGAGGCCAGCCATTGCAGAATATCTTCAACTGCAATCCGTGTGCCTTTGATGCAGGGTTTGCCAAAACGTATATTCGGGTTAATGGCAATATATTCTTCCCAGTTTTCCATTTCAATTGCGTTTATTCGTACAAATCTAAACGTTTTTCGCTAATTTATGTAACGTGCCGGCATTCCCGGCAGCAGAGCCTGGTGTTACATATTCCTCCGATACTGCCCCCCCACCTCATACAACGCGTGCGTAATCTGCCCCAGCGAACACACCTTCACCGCTTCCATGAGTTCGGCGAACAAGTTGCCGTTTTGCACGGCCACCTGTTGCAGGCGGCGCAGGGTTTCCTTTGCTGTTTGTTCGTTGGCCCTGTGCAAGTGGTGCAAGGTCTGGATTTGCGCCTCCTTTTCTTCCTCTTCCGCACGAATGACTTCTTTGGGCAGGATTGTGGGTGAGCCGTCTTTGCTCAGGAAGGTATTGACGCCGATGAGGGGCAGTTCGCCGGTGTGTTTCAACGTTTCGTAATAGAGGCTTTCTTCCTGAATTTTGCCGCGCTGATACATGGTTTCCATGGCGCCCAAAACGCCGCCGCGTTCGGTAATGCGGTCGAATTCGGCGAGTACGGCTTCTTCCACCAGTTCGGTCAGTTCTTCGATGATGAAGGAGCCCTGCAAGGGGTTTTCGTTTTTCGCCAGGCCCAGTTCGTGATTGATAATCAATTGAATAGCCATAGCGCGGCGCACCGATTCTTCGGTCGGCGTCGTGATGGCCTCGTCATAGGCGTTGGTATGCAGCGAGTTGCAGTTGTCGTAAATGGCGTACAAGGCTTGCAGCGTGGTGCGGATATCGTTGAACGCGATCTCCTGGGCGTGCAGGCTGCGACCGGAGGTCTGGATGTGGTATTTCAACATCTGGCTGCGTTTGTTGGCGCCGTATTTAAAACGCAGCGCCTTGGCCCAGATACGCCGCGCAACCCGGCCGATAACGGCGTATTCGGGGTCCACGCCGTTTGAAAAAAAGAAGGACAGGTTGGGGGCAAAATCGTCCACTTTCATGCCGCGGGAGACGTAATATTCCACAAACGTAAAACCGTTGGCTAAGGTAAACGCGAGTTGTGAAATCGGGTTGGCGCCCGCTTCGGCGATGTGGTAGCCGGAAATGGACACCGAATAGAAGTTCCGGACCTTGTTGTGGATAAAATAATCCTGTACGTCGCCCATCACACGCAGGCTGAATTCCGTGCTGAAAATGCAGGTGTTCTGTGCCTGGTCTTCTTTCAGGATGTCGGCCTGCACCGTGCCGCGTACGGAGGACAGGGCGTGGGTTTTGATTTTTTCGTACACGTCTTTGGGCAGAATTTCATCGCCCGTAATACCTAACAACATCAAACCCAGGCCGTTATTGCCTTCCGGAAGCGTAGTGGCGGGGTGACTGCCAGTGACGGGGTGACTGCCAGTCACCCCGTCACTATTATAATTATAGCGCGGTCGCGGCAATCCGTTGTCCTCATATTTCGCTTTCAACTTCGCCTCGACGAGGTGTTCCAACTTGTTTTCCCGGATGTATTTTTCACACTGCTGATCAATCGCCGCGTTCATAAAAAAGGCTGCGATGGTGGCCGCCGGGCCGTTGATTGTCATTGAAACCGAGGTCTTTGGGTCGCAGAGGTCGAAGCCGGAGTACAGTTTTTGGCATCGTCGAGGCAGCAGACCGACACGCCGGAGTTGCCGATCTTGCCGTAAATGTCGGGGCGGTAGTCGGGGTCTTCACCGTACAAGGTCACCGAGTCGAACGCGGTGCTCAGGCGGGCGGCGGGCAGGCCCTGCGAAACGTAATGAAAACGTTTGTTTGTTCGTTCGGGGCCTCCTTCGCCGGCAAACATCCGCGTGGGGTCTTCTCCTTCACGTTTGAAGGGGAACACACCCGCCGTGTAGGGGAATTCACCCGGCACGTTCTCCTGCAATCGCCAGCGCAGGATCTCGCCCCAGTCCTTGAATTTTGGAAGGGCCACCCGCGGGATACGGGTATGCGAAAGGCTTTCGGTGTAGGTTTTTACCCGGACTTCCTTCTCCCGAACGTGGTATACATATTCGTCGGCGGCATAGTTTTTCCGCATTTCCTCGTGGCCTTCGAGGATACGTTTGCAACGCCAGTCGAGTTGGGATTCGAGTTCAGCGTAGCGTTTTTGCAGGGTATGCAATAAGTCATCAGATGGCTTCGAGCCATCTGATGACTCAAGCATTTCCATCGTATTTTTCAAACTCCACATCTTGCGCGCCAGCGCCACCTGCGTTTCCACATCGAGGTCGTATTTGCGGTTGTTTTCGGCGATTTCGGACAAATAACGGGTGCGTTGCGGCGGAATGATGTAGATTTTTTCCGACATCTCACCCGTCACCCGGTAGTGGGAAGTTAAGTTTGCGCCTGCTTTTTCGTTCAACAGCCTGATCAGGTGGCCGTATAACTGGTTCACGCCGGGGTCGTTGAACTGGCTGGCGATGCAGCCAAACACCGGCATTTCGTCCACAGCCACGTTCCAGGCGTTGCGGTTGCGCTGCACCTGTTTGCGCACGTCGCGCAGGGCGTCGAGGGCGCCGCGTTTGTCAAATTTGTTGATGGCGATTGCGTCGGCGAAGTCGAGCATGTCGATCTTTTCCAGTTGGGTCGCAGCGCCGAATTCGGGGGTCATCACGTACAAACTCACGTCGCTGTGGTCAATGATCTCCGTGTCGCTCTGGCCGATGCCGCTGGTTTCGAGGATGATCAGGTCGTATCGGGCTGCCTGGAGGATGTCCACCGCTGCATGCACGTATTTCGACAAGGCCAGGTTGCTCTGCCGGGTCGCCAGCGAGCGCATGTACACCCGCGGGTTGTTGATGGCGTTCATACGAATGCGGTCGCCGAGCAGGGCTCCGCCGGTTTTGCGTTTGGACGGGTCGACGGAGACGATGGCGATCGTTTTGTCCTGAAAATCAAGGAGAAAGCGCCGCACGAGTTCGTCGACGAGCGAAGATTTGCCCGCGCCGCCGGTTCCCGTTATTCCTAAAACTGGCGTAGTGCTGGAACGCTGTTCCGGCTTTGTATTGCCCGGAACAGCGTTCCGGGATACAAGTTGGGGCGCTATTTCTTTTTCGTAATAATCCGGGTTGTTTTCGGCTATTGTAATGAGCCGCGCTACGGCATTCGGCGAACTCTCCGAAAGTTTCAAACTTTCGGAGAGTTGACGTTCGTGCAGATGTTTCAATTCCCCGTTTATGGAAAATCCCACGGGAAAGTCGCATTGCTGCAACACATCGTTGATCATGCCCTGCAAACCCATTTTTCGCCCGTCGTCGGGGTGGTAAATGCGGGTGATGCCATAAGATTGTAATTCACTGATTTCCGAAGGCAAAATGGTGCCGCCGCCGCCGCCGAATATGAGGATATGGCCCGCGCCGCGTTCCTTCAGCAAGTCGTGCATGTATTTGAAAAACTCCGTGTGGCCGCCCTGGTAGGACGTGATGGCGATGCCCTGCACGTCCTCCTGAATGGCGCAATCCACGATCTCCTGCACGGAGCGGTTGTGGCCGAGGTGGATGATCTCCGCGCCGCTGCTCTGCATGATGCGGCGCATGATATTGATGGCGGCGTCGTGGCCGTCGAACAAACTGGCGGCGGTGACGATGCGGATCTTGTTCTGGGGCTGGTATGGCGCGACCTGAGTCATATCTGTTGGTAGGATTTGAGTTGGACGCGACAAAATTACGTCCTTTCCCCGACTTCCGGTGTGATACCGGTTGGGTAAACATACTACAATGCCAGGCCGCTTGCCAAGTGGTGGCACATAAATTTAACCCTGCTTTTTAATTTTTCAGCCGAAAAATTAAAAAGCAGGGTTAAATTTATGTGCCACCACTAACGCCTCAACGCTGAAGCACAAATCGTGTCGTTTGGCGCGATCCGCTGCCGCCCGTTATTTCGAAGAAGTACAAGCCGTTGGCTATGCTTTCCGGCAGATGAAATTCCTGCACGGTCGTTTCGGCCGTTGTTTCAAACCATTGTACACGTTGGCCGCGGCTGTCGAAGATTTGTATCTGCACGGATTCTCCCGCGCGGTTCGACAAGTCGGCGTAAAGCGAGCCGGTGGTCGGGTTGGGGAACAATACGTTCAGGCCGGCTGTACTTTCCGGAACAAAACGCGCTTCCACTTTTGGAACGGGCGTAACCCCCACAGGGCAGTAGTACGTGTTGAGGTGCGCTTCGTAAAACTGCTGCGGCTCCAGACGGGAAGTAATGTGGATGTAGGCGGGTTGGGCCTGTGGCGGCAATACGTATTCAAAGATATCCGACTCGCCGTTGGCGATGCTGTCCGTGGTGGATTTGAACCGGATGGAATAAAACGGCGAATAATTGGGGTTGCGCACGTCGTATTTGCGGCCGCCGGGTGCGGTGTATACCGAATTATTGGCCGGCGCTTTGGCGATCACCCCGTCCGGGAGCTGGATAGCCGTGTAAGTCAGCGGATTCGGGCAACTGTTGGTTACGCGGATGGTATACGTCCTTTTGCCGGCGGCGTCCTTGGTGATACTCAGCAGTTCATATTTCATGCAGCCGGTCTTTTTGATATCGCAGGGCTGCTCTTCGCGGATCATTACTTCAAAACAGCAGGATGCCGTATTGCCGCAGGCGTCTTTAGCCTGGTAACAAACCTTCGTCGCTCCCGGAGGAAAAGCGCTGCCGGAAGGCAAGCCGGAAACCAGTTGCAGGGTCAGACCCGGGCAGGAGCAGTCGCTCGATGCGGAAGGCAGGTTATAGGTAGCAACGGTTGGCCCGGCGCCGGGCGAGATGGCGATATCTACGTCGGGCGGGCAGGAAATATCAACCTGAGAAGGTGCAGGTGTTGCAAATTTCAAAACATAGGTAGCCAGGGTGTCGCATCCGGTGGCGGCCGGTATCACACCCGACACCGTACCCGGCTGGGTGTACGTGACGCCGTCGATGGTAACGGATTCTCCGGGACAAAAACTGATCGTTTTGGTGACGCTGGGTTGCGGGAGCAAGGTCAGCATATACGTCGCGAGAGTATCGCAGCCGTTGGGAGCAGGAATTACGCTCGACACCGTACCCGACTGGGTATACGTGACGCCGTCGATAGTGACGGATTCTCCGGGACAAAAACTAAGGTTGATCGCCACCGAAGGAATGGGAAACACTTCCACGGTAAAGGTGTCCCGAAGTACACACCCGTCTGAAGTAGTGGCCAGCAGCGTGTACGTGGTGGTGGCACCGGGGAACAGGACCACGTCGGGGCAATCGGCACAACTCAAGCCGCTTGCGGGCGACCAGGCATAGGTATCAAAGCCGGGCAGGGACAAGGCCAGCGAGTCGCCGGCGCAAAGCACCTCGTCGGGGAATTGTGTATCGGGCAGCAGATTGACCGTAAGCAGCACCGAATCGCGTTGTTTGTTGCCGCAGGCATCGGTTACTTCCACCCAGTAAATGCCGATATCGGATGCCGCGAAGGTTGGGTTGGCAGAGCCTGTCCTGCCAGAGATAGGTGGTAAACCCCGGACCGGCATCAAACACGACGGTGCTGTCGGTGCAAAGCACGACGTCAGGGCCGAGGTCAAGGATCATTTTTACAGGAGTGGTATCTTCGGTGAGTGATACCGGGAAAAGAATACTGCCCGCTTCGCCGGGTTTTGCGTCGTTGGTGAGGTTTTGGTTGGCGATCCCGTTCTGGCCGCCGTTGAGGTTTACCATGACGGTGGGGAAAAGTTGGGACAACCCGAGTTTTCCACCCGAACCGCCGCCGCCGGGGCCTATAATTTGTGAATTGACAAAAAACAGGCAGTCGCCGCCCCGGCCTCCTTTCAGTTCGACGGGCAGGTTGCCGGTAATCTGGCCGGCCGACAACAATACGGTGCCGCCTGCGCCGCCGCCGCCTTGTCCGTCGTTGCGGTTGTCTCCGGGCGACAACACATCTTCTCCGTTTGCCAGTATTCTGAAACCGTTGGTTTGAATGGTGCCGGCTTTTACCATGACGATGCCGCCGCCACGGCCGCCGGAAGTGCCCATGAGGTCGTTGCTGTGGCCTGCTCCGCCGCCGCCGCCGAGTACGATCCTGGTGGCGAGTGCATCAAATACTTCCAGCCCTCCGAGGCCGTTCGTTTCCGGCGTCGGTGAAAAAGGTGTGTTGTAATATTCCAGTCCGCCGTTGCCGCCGTCACCGGCATTGCCGCCGCCGCCGCCGCCGGCATTGTGGGCGTTGCCGCCGCCGCCGCCATTGGCCGATTGGCCGCGTCCGTACGATTGTCCGACGGGAATTTCCGCGATTCCCTCCCCTTTGGCAGCCGCCAAATCGGGGTTCACCGGATAAAAATAAGCGGTTTCGTGCGATGACGGGTTGTCCGAATCGGCCACCAATCCGCCCCGAAACCCTCTGCCGGATACGTCCAGGTTGCCCTGCAAACTCAGGGTGTTGGTTACATCGAATACCAGCACACCACCCGTCGTGCCATCCCAGGGCTGGCAACTCAGGCTGTTGGCGGTTGCGTTGTTGTATTCCGGGACGACTATCAATTGCACTTTCCCGCCGACATCGTATTGATGGGTAAGTTTGAACTGAAGTTGAACCCCGTTGGCGCCGACGATACTTTCAATCCGGTTGAATTCATAATTTCCGGCGTTCCCGAAGTTGGTGATTGTTCCAAAAGTGGCGTCGTTGGCAAGGCTGACTTCGGCGCCTTTCATTTGTATCAGCAGCACTTTGGCGCCCGCCGAAAAACCCGAAGTGGAAGCCACCTCCAGCCTGCTGCTGTCGCAGGTAAACGCAGTGACGGCGGTATACTTGTTGATCACTCCGCTGATCACGGTTTGGGCAGACATGTGGCCGCCCGTCAGGAAAACAAGCAGGGCTGTTGTGAAGAGAGATCGTAGATTTATCATGTGTTTAAGTTGGGTAATTTTGTATCCTTGGTTTGCAGGTGATTGAATTTCCCGCTTTTGCTTTCCTTTGCCACAAATTTAAAAAACGCCATGTCCTGGAAAAACACCTTGCCCTATTTTGCCTGGCAAACGCTGCGTTACGCAAAAAACGGGGCACATTTTCGCCGGCTGTGGTCGTACAGGCGGCGCTGGAGCGACTCTTTCCGGCCCGGCCGCAATTCCGTCGCGGACGAACTTCCCTGGATCAATTTTCCGGCGCTGTTATACCTGGAACAACATCTGCGCCCCGAAAATAAAGTTTTCGAATTTGGCGGCGGCGGCTCCACCCTGTTTTTCTGCAAAAATGTCGCCGAAGTGGCAACTGTAGAGGACCATTCCGAGTGGTTCGACATCCTGACCCGCACAGTCCGGGAAAAAGGTTACGGGACTGGAAAGGTTTTTTGATCCGGCCGGAAGAGATGCCCGGCACACCATCCGCCCGTCAACCCGAAGACCCGGCCGCATTCGCCAGCGCCGCTAAGGGCATGGAACACCTGAGTTTTGAAAAATACGCACGGGCTATCGATCCCTATCCGAACGATTATTTCGACGTGATCCTGGTGGATGGCCGCGCCCGCCCTTCCTGCATTCAGCAAGCGCTGCCTCACCTGAAAACCGGCGGCTTGCTGGTGGTGGACAACACGGAACGCCCGTATTACCTCGCGGCTTTTGAAAAAATCATTGCCCAACGTTTTCACATCGAACTGCACGAATACGCCCCCGTTGCCTATACCCCCGATTTTACCCGGACGACCATATTGCGGAGGGTGGGGTAGCCGGGGGGGCACTGACAGAACACGGATTACACGGATAAGGAGGGTGTCTCAAAAGGTTGATAAAGTTGATAAAGGTTGATAAAGTTGATAATGGTTGATAAAGTTGATAAAGGTTGATGAAAGTTGATGTTTGGATTGAAAAATGGCATAAATTAGTGCCTTTTCGACTCAAAATATCAACCTGATAAACTTTTATAAACCCTCATAAACCTTTTGAGACACCCTCTTCACCCTGCCCGGCTCGAAGCGACCTGCTGAATGGCTACTTCTTCACCACAAAGCGCACAGCCTGCCTGTCTCCGTTTTGTGTAACCACTTCGAGAAAATACAATCCGTCGGCCAGCGCTTGCGGCCAGTGCAATTCCTGGGGCGCGGTATCGGCAGTAAGGGTCAGGAATTGAATTCGTTGACCCCGGCTGTCGAATACGCGCACGTCAACCTGCTGGCCGGCCCAGTCCCTCAGGTCTGCAAATAAGACGCCGGAGCCTGGGTTGGGGAATACGGTAAAGCCGGAATTGGTTTTCCCGGCAACCCCGGCGCCGCCTTTTTGCCCCGGTGCGGATGTTTCCGGGCAGTTAAAGGTATTGAGGTGCGCTTCGTAAAATATTTTGAGAGCAACCCGCACGACCACGTGGATGTACGTCATGTTGGAATTGGGCGGCAGCGTAAATTCAAAAACGTCCGATTCGCCGTTGGCAATGCTGTCTGTGGAAGTTTTAAACCGGATGGAGTGGAACGGCGAGTGATTCGGGTTCAAAACATCGTATTCACGACCGCCGGGTGTCGTATACACCGAATTGTTCGGCGGATCGAGGGCTACCACGCCGTTGGGCAACTGAAAAGCCGCGTAGATCAGTTTGTTGGTACAGTTGTTCGTGACCCGGATGCGATAGGTTTTGTTGTTGGCCGAATCTTTCTGAACACTCAACAATTCGTATTTGACGCAGGCAATGGTTTTGACGTCGCAGGGTGGGGCAGTGGCTATGTTTACATTGAAACAGCACGACGCGCTTTGTCCGCAACTGTCTTTGGCCGTGTAACAAACCTTGGTTGTGCCCGGCAGGAAAGTGCTTCCGGAAGGCAAACCCTCCGTGAGGGTCAACGCGATGCCCGGACAGGTACAGTCGCTTGTTGCAAAAGGCAGGTCGTAGTGCACCACCGATTGGCCCCCGACAGCCGAAGCGACGTTTGACGGGCACACGGCCTTTACGACGGAAGGAGCGGGGGTTTGGAACAGCAGGGTATAGGTGACGAGGGTGTCGCAATCGCCCGGGGCGCCGGGCATAGTCACCACAACCGTCCCCGGCGCGGTGTACGTATTGCCGCCAAGCGTGACGTTTTCGCCGGGGCAAAATTCAATTGTCTGATTTTGAGTTATTTGTGGCAATTCACTTAACACATAAGTGACGAGGGTGTCACAATCGCCGTTTTGGCCCGCGAGCGTGGTTGTGACCGTTCCCGGAGCAGTGTACGCCGTTCCGCCGATGGTCACCGAACTGCCCGGACAAAAAGAAAGCGGCACGGTTTGGGTGGGTTGGGGCAGCATTTGCAAAACATACGCGGCAACGGTATCGCAGGCGCCGTTTTGGCCCGGAATGATTACCGTAACCGTTCCGGCTTCAGTGTACGTGGAATCGCCGATGGTCACCGCACCGCCCGGACAAAAAGCAATCGTGTCTGCCAGGTTGGTTACCGGCGACAATTCGAGGATGTGGGTAATCAGGGTGTCGCAGGCGCCGCCCTGCCCTGGCAGTATTTCAAGGATTGTTCCCGACGAGGTGTACGTGGAATCGCCGATGGTGACCGAACTGCCCGGACAAAAAGGCACAAACACGGAGTCGGCAATCACCGGCTGCACCTGTACCAGCGCGGAATCAGCCACAACCTGGCCGCATTGATCCGTTACAAGAACCGAATACACGGTGTTGCCGGCGGGGCTGACGAGAATGGAAGCGGAGGTTTCACCGGTGCTCCAGAGGTACGTATAAGGTGAAAGTCCACCCGTCACGCCGGGTGTAAGCACGGTACCGGCATTGTTGCAGGTACTTTGATCATCGAGGGCTGCTTCCAAAGCAGTGTTGTCCTGAATGAGGAACTCCACCTGGGTTTGCGAGCAGGCGCAGGAGTTGTCGAGCAACAGCAGGATGTTTTCCAGACCTTCCTGGAGGTTGTCCGACCACACCACCACGGGAACTAATATTTCATTTTCTCCGGCGGGAATGACTACCGGGCTTGTAAGTGGTTCATAATCAATGCCCGGTGTAGCCGTGCTGGCTCCCGAAACGGCGAAATTCACGGTTAGCGGCTGGCTGTTGTCGCCGTTGCCGCGGGTGAAACGCACATACGCGGTGTCGCAGTTTTCATAGCTCTGCTGGCCGCCGCCGGGGTAAATCGTTTCCGCGTTTACGGAGCCGCCCGCTTCGAAAGAATTGGCGCGCAGGAAAACACCGGAGTCAAAAATGCCGTCGCTGACGTCGGCAATTTTTAGTTTGATGTGGTAGGTCTGGCAGGGAATCACATTGGCCACAGCCGTGAGAATCTCCGTAAAGCCGTCGTATTGCACTTCGTTGATGGCCGCCGCAGTGGAAGGTGGTATAACGAGGCAATTATTGCCGAAAAACGGCGTGTTATGGATGTATAAACCGCTGTTCATCAGGTGGTTGACGGTGTTGATCGAAACGGGCGTGGAGGGCCCGATCACGGCCAGGTTCTGGGTTCCGGTAATGCCGGGACCGGAGATGAAAAAGCCGAATACGTCGTTGTACGGGGTATTGACGTATTCGCAGTATTCTTCCGAAGCAAAAACAAATTCGAACGTCACCGGCGTCTGGGTCGGTGTAAAATCGAATTCGATAACGGCCCTGTCGTAAATGGTTCCGGTTGTCAGGGACGAGAGGTTGGCATCGGGCGTGGAGGTGCCGAATCCGTCGCTGGCGTTGTTGGAATCGTTCGGGCCGACGGCAACTTCCGCGTTGCCGGTTGTCAGGATCATTCCTTCGCTGAAGCCGATATTGCTGAGGCCGTTGGAAAACGTGCCGACCTGGCTGCCCTGTCCGTTAAAAGTAACGTTGTCCACATCGTAACAATTGCCGCCGATCAATACGTTCCGGACCACGTCTTCTGCACTGATGCCGGTTGATACTTCCAAAACGCTCATCGCCGACTTGCCGAGTATTTTTTCTTTCCAGGCATTTACTTCCGGGCAGGTTTCACACTTTACGGAAAGGAACATCGGAATGGTTGCGGATTGTATTTCCGCATGGGCCGTCACCTGAAATTCGACACATGCCGACAAGGCGGTGAAACGCAGGGCATTTTTTCGATCTTCCTGAATAACAATGTCTTTTGCGGCAATAAAGTTGATGCCGATGCCGCAATTTCAAACTCTGCCTCCTGGCCGGCTGCCGCGCCGTTGCCGATGAGCAGGTAGGTGTTTCCGGGAATCAGATCACATAAGGTAATGGTATTGTCTCCCGCCAGCACCTCCAGAGGCGCCCGCATTTTGGCGCCGTTCATTTGGACCGTCAGGTTTTGCTGGGCGGACAGGGTGGCAGTGAAAAAAAAGGAGAGAACAAAAAGTACAAGCGTTAAAGGGTGCGTCTGTGGTTTCATGAAAAGTGATTGTTGGGTAAGTTTGAGTTTCGGGTTACAACCGGTTAATATGCAGATGCCGCACACCGGTGACAGGACATAAAATACCCCGGTCAAATGGGAAACAGCCGGTGTTGGGCAACAGAAAAAAAATACTTCCAATGGAGAACGGGACACCATAAAGGCCCGTTCATTGGGTGAAAACCGGAAGCAGGAAGGAATTTATTAGACTTTACAGGAGAGTTGGAAACGCTGCTACGAAAGTATGGGGAGTTTGAACCATATCAAAATGGCTTCACCCGGTTTTTTTTATAAACGGGCAAAATACTACGGGCGGGGTAGGATTGCAGCATCCAAATCCGCGATCAAATCTTCCACATCTTCCACCCCCACACTGAGCCGTATGAGGGAATCCGTGAGGCCGACTTTCAGGCGTTCTTCCCGCGGAATACTCGCATGGGTCATACTTGCCGGGTGTCCGATGAGCGATTCGACGCCGCCGAGCGACTCGGCCAGCGAAAACAGGTGGGTACCGCTCAGCACCCGGGTTGCACTTTCTATCGAATTGTCTTTCAGGTCGAACGAAACCATGGCGCCGAACATGCGCATCTGGCGTTTGGCGATCTCGTGGTTGGGGTGCGTGGCAAACCCCGGCCAGAATACTTTTTCCACTTTGGGGTGCGTGTCGAGGTATTGCGCGATGGCGGCGGCGTTTTCGCAGGCGCGCTGCACGCGCAGGTGCAGGGTTTTGATGCCGCGCAGGATGAGGAAACAATCCTGGGGGCCCGGCACGGCGCCACTGGCGTTTTGAAGAAAACGAAGGCGCTGCGCGAGTTCGGCGTCTTTTACGATCAGGCAGCCGTGCACCACGTCGGAGTGCCCGCCGATGTATTTGGTGGCGGAATGCAACACGATGTCCGCGCCGAGGTCGAGCGGATTTTGCAGGTAAGGCGAAGCGAAGGTATTGTCCACACAAGTCAGGATGCCGCGTTTGCGGGCGATGTCGCACACGGCCCGGATGTCCACGATGTTGAGCATCGGGTTGGTGGGGGTTTCGATCCAGATCAGCCGGGTATCCGGCCCGATCTCACGTTCGACCCTGGTGGCGTCGTACATGTCCACATAGCGGCTTTTTAGTCCCCACTGGCCCCACACACGCACCATCTGGCGGTAGGAACCGCCGTATAAATCATTGACGGACAATACTTCATCGCCCGATTTGAATAGTTTGATGACGGCGTCCTGCGCGGCCAGCCCCGAGCTGAAACAAATGGCGTCGGTACCGTTTTCCAGCGCGGCGAGGTTTTTTTCCAGCGCCGAGCGGGTCGGGTTTTGTGTACGCGCATATTCATAACCCTTGTGGTCGCCGGGCGCGGCCTGCACGTAGGTGGAGGTCTGGAAAATCGGGGTCATAATAGCCCCGGTGGAGGGATCGGGTTCGATACCCGCATGGATGACTTTTGTGGCGAATTTCATACGAAATGGTTGGCGGGTTTCGGGGGGCGGGTTATGGAGAATGGTTAGAGTGTCTGCAAAGGTATGAAGGTTCCGGAACTGAAGTTCCGGCTACTTGCGGTCCAGCACATCTTTCACGGCCCACAACACATCCTTTTTGCCCATGCCGTATTTCTCCAGCAGTTCTGCGGGTTTGCCACTTTCGCCGAAGGAGTCGTTCACGCCGACGTATTCCATAGGTACGGGCAATTTGTGTACGAGCAGGTTGGCGATGGCGTCGCCGAGGCCGCCGTTGCGCTGGTGTTCTTCGGCCACCACCACGGCGCGGGTTTTGCTCACGGAATCGAGGATAGCCTCTTCGTCGAGGGGTTTGATGGTGTGGATGTTGATGACTTCACAGGAGATGCCCTGCCCGGCGAGTTCTTTGGCGGCTTCGATGCTCGTCCACACGAGGTGGCCGGTGGCGAAGATGGTCACGTCTTTGCCGGAAGCGAGGTGCAGGGCCTTTCCGATCTTAAATTTCTGATTTTCAGGTGTAAATATGGGCCAGGCCGGGCGTCCGAAGCGCAGATACACGGGGCCGTGATACTCGGCGATGGCCATTGTGGCGGCTTTGGTCTGGTTGTAGTCGCAGGGGTTGATCACCACCATACCCGGCAACATACGCATCATGCCGATGTCTTCGAGGATCTGGTGTGTGGCGCCGTCTTCTCCCAAAGTGACACCCGCGTGGGAGGCGCAGATTTTTACGTTTTTGTGCGAATAGGCGATGCTCTGGCGGATCTGGTCGTACACACGGCCGGTGCTGAAATTGGCGAAAGTGCCGGTAAAAGGAATCTTTCCCGCTGTTGCCAGACCCGCCGCGATGCCCATCATGTTGGCTTCCGCAATGCCGCACTGGAAAAACCGCTCGGGAAACTCTTTCTGGAAATGCTGCATCAGCAGCGATTCCATCAGGTCGGCGGTGAGGCCCACCACGTTGGGGTTTTGGCGGCCCAGTTCGAGCAGGCCGGCGCCGAAGCCTTCGCGGGTAGCGCGGGAGGCGGAAGAAGTTAATTCGTTGATGTTCATATTTTATTCAGCGAGGGATTGGCGCATCATTTCAAGAATGGCATCCACCCCTTTAATTTCGTTAAATTTTCTTTTTTCAAGGTTTGACCAAATACAAGGATGAGAAAGGATTAAAACATTGGTTTTCAAAAGGTTAGTATTATCAAAATGAACGGATTTCAAAAGTGGAGTAGAAGTTTCATCTAAGGATTTAAGACTTGAAATCCTACTCCATTTTTTTCTTAATTCGCTTGATAACGGAAGTAGAAACCTCATCCCACTGCTTTGGGTTTCAAGTTGAAACTCAAAAAAATCTTGGCATTTTTTTCGGAACCCTTCGTGTTTCATACCGGGCGATTTCCCCGTCATCTTCTCTTCTTTCTCTCGAACGCCCATAATTGCATTGGTGAAAAAACATTCGTTTTCAGAAATTTTTGCATCACGAATCAGTTTGAGCAAGTTTCTCCAAGTTGCATTTGTTCTGATGTCTTCGCCGCTTTGCGGCAAGTTTTGAGTGTAAGAAAGCGTGCCAAAGTCTTGACCCAAAATCATGATTTTCCCTTTGGGCAAATCCTCTCCGTCGCCAAATAATCCACGCCCCACAGGGAAAAAAGCAAGGCCTTTTTGGAGTTGTTCAGAAACCTCAACCATGCCTGCCTCCGCTGAGTAAGGCAGATTTAAACGCAATAGTTTTTCTCTAAGTAACTGAATATCAATCATGTTAACTCGATTAAAAATCCCACAACCCCGTCTCCAACTGCACCATAGCCAACTCAAACTGCTCCTGATTCGGCGGGGTGAGATAGGGCGTTTTAAGACAGCAGGCAGCAGTGCGTCCAATTTTTCTTTCACCTCGGAATCTATTTCATTTGGTTTCATTTGAAGAATTATCTCGTGGTAATCACGTTTCCAAATGGCTTGCGGCAGGCCGACTTTTTCATAAAACTGCGGAATAACTTTGTCCAACCAATTGTCGGTTATCTTCTCACACGGGTCATATGGGGTGGCGGGGCGGATGTCTTTTATGACCTCATCTTCTTTTCCTAATTCATCAGCCTTCTTGTCCCTTGTGGACGCTCGCCAAGAAGAGATCCGCATCAAAACTCTGGCTTGGCAAGAATTTTCAAGTTCTCGTTTTTGCCAGCAGTGTATGTCAAGTCGAGGGTTGGGCTTGAAATCGGGGATACGATCAAAGACAGCGATGCCTTTCAGTTGTGGGAGAAATTCTCTGAACGCTTCAAAATTCCGAATTGCCAGCCCCGGCACATTAGAACCTACATATTCAACATTGGCTCTGAATAAAAATGGCGCGACGGGATGTGCCATCTTTTGAGCAAACGCCTTCAGCATATCCAAGTCCGTAGAGCCTTCTAAATAAAGTACATGGCCGCGCAATCGGGCAAGGGGTATTTCAAGGTATCGTGCGTCGCCCGAGAGTGGGAAAAATGAGAACCAACCTCGTCGGCCACCGTACCCAGCAATTTAAAAATTTCTCGTTGTCGAATGACTTCAAGGTGTGCGTCTGGTTCCAAGCCAGATAGTGGGGGGTAGGTATAAGCCAATGCGCGGTGTCTGAAAAAATGCCAGTTGCACGGATAAACTCAGGTTTGTGGAGCGTTATCCCGAAAATATTTTTAAGGTGATTAGTGAATCGCCGCCAGTTCCCTTCCGCGTCCGTCGGCACCAGAGGTTGCGCCTCTGGATAAAGTATTTCAAAACAGATGTTCCGAAGCACTTCGGCAGTTTTGCCTTCTCCAAGTTTGCGGTCAATAGAACCTTGTGTTAACTTGTCCTCTGCCGAAGACAGGCCAGACATGGGTTGTAAAAAGCGAAAGCGAACGCCGTTGCCTGTCCTAAATACTTCCTTTATTTCTCTAAAACCATTTTGTAATTCGACAAGTAAGTGATTCTGCATTAGAAAAGGCAAACTCGGCTTTCAAACCCAGTCTTTTCATTAGTCTGCCCATATACGTTATGAGTGGGTTCTGCCCTTGCCGTCGCTCGATTTTGGGTTACCTTTTTATTCTTCCACAAAAAGCGCGCATCGGCAATAGGGCTATCGGCGTTTTGGCGCCGCAAACAAGTCACCCTTTTCCGGCTCGGCTGAAAAAGAGTAGCTTTCAGGTTGTTGGGACCAATAATGATCCGGATTGCCCACCGAGGAATCTCCTAATTTTTGAAGTTTTTGATAGATAGTTTCGTAATCATAAAGGATACTTTTTAAAAATTTATTTTAAAAGTCTCCGAGCGGCGTCTCCCCCAATTGTTTCATGGCGCTCTCAAACTGCTCCTGATTCGGCGCTTTCCCGTGCCATTTGTGCGTGCCCTGCATAAAATCGACGCCGTAGCCCATTTCCGTTTTCATCAGGATGACGACGGGTTTTCCTTTGCCGCTGCGGCGTTTGGCTTTGCGGAGCATGGCGATCACGGCTTCGAGGTCGTTGCCTTTTTCGAGGATCAGCACGTCCCAGCCGAAGGCTTTCCACTTGGCGGGCAGGTTGCCGAGACTGATCACCTGGTCGGTGGGGCCGTCAATTTGCTGACCGTTCCAGTCGACCGTAACGATCAGGTTATCCACGCGGTGGTGTGCGGCAAACATCATGGCTTCCCAGCATTGGCCTTCTTCCAGTTCGCCGTCGCCGGTCAGGCAGAAAACCCGGCGTTTGTCGCCGTCGAGCCGTTTGGCCAGCGCAGCGCCGATGGCGGCGGAAATTCCCTGCCCCAGCGAACCCGAAGCGATCCGAACCCCCGGCAGCCCTTCATGGGTGGCGGGGTGGCCCTGCAGGCGGGTATTGATTTTGCGGAAGGTGCCGAGTTCTTTCACCGGAAAATAACCCGAACGCGCCAGCACGCTGTACCACACGGGTGAAATATGGCCGTTGGAAAGAAAAAACAGGTCCTGGTTTTTGCCTTCCATACGAAATGGTTTGGGGCTGTGTTTCAATACGTTACCATACAAAGCCACAAAAAATTCGGTGCAACCCAAGGAACCGCCGGGGTGACCGCTCTGCACGTTAAACACCATACGTACGATGTCGCGGCGAACTTGTGTACACAGATTTTTCAAGTAGGAGATATCTGCCATGAGGATAGGTTATTGCTTCGTTTTTGTCACCGGCGTCCTTAAGGTCATTGTGCCGGCATTTGTGGGAATATCGGATTGGCGGTTGAAACCTTCAGACAGGGCAACCAGGAGTGATTACTGACAAAAAGTATTGATTTTCAATTTTTTGAGCAATTAACACGCGCGGTGCTGAAAAACCGCCGTGGACGAAGGCGGCGCAAAGGTATATTTTTTCCGAGTTTGCAGCCCCGGAGTGAGGAAAATCGCGCGTTCCACGCCGGGGCGCAAAGAAGAAAAAAACGCGAAGCCGCAAGTGCCCGAATTATTGCACACCGCGTCTTTGCGAAACCTTTGCGACTTCGTGTGAAACAACATTACCCCAAAGGCGCTTCAATCATCTCCTCCACAAACTCCGTCAGCAACCGGATTCCGTAGCCGGTGGCGCTTTTGCCTTGTGCAAATTCCGAATCGCCGAAAGCCATGCCGGCGATATCGAGGTGTGCCCAGGCGGGGTGGCCGTCGGTGAAGTGTTCGATAAATTTGGCGGCGGAAATACTTTCGGCCATCGGTTTTCCGGTGAAATTGCGGAGGTCGGCGAGGTCGCTTTTGAGGTCGGCGCCGTATTCTTCCCACATAGGCATTCGCCAGAGCCGTTCGCCGCAGCGGCTGCCGACCCGGGTGAGTTTAGCGGCCAGTTCGTCGTTTTGTGTAAACATACCCGCAGCAAAATACCCGATGGCCCGGATGATACTGCCGGTGAGGGTGGCCACGTCGATCAGGGCGTCGGGTTTTTCCCGTTTCAACAGGTAGGAAAGTGCGTCGGCGAGGATGAGGCGCCCTTCCGCATCCGTATCGGTAATTTCTATCGTTTTGCCTGAATATGAACCGATTACGTCGCCGGGTTTGATGGCCAGGCCGTCGATCATGTTTTCCGCAACCGGAATGGCGCCGATGAGCCGCGCCGGAAGTTGCAGCCGCGCAGCGGTGATAAATGTGCCCAATACGGCCGCCGCCCCGCCCATGTCACTTTTCATCAGGTGCATATTGGCCGAGGGTTTCAAGCTGACGCCTCCGGTATCAAACGTGACCCCTTTGCCTACCAGGCCGATCAGGGGCATTTTTTCTTTCCGGTTTTTGGGGCTGTAATCGAGCAACAGGAGGGAAGGCGGGCACGGACTGCCTTTGCCGACGGCAAAAAGTGCTTCCAGGCCCTCGGAAATGATGTCTTCTTTTCCCAAAACCCGCACGTCGAATCCGGCTTCCCGGCCGGCAGCGAGGGTCCATTCGACCATAATATCCGGCGTTTTCCGGTTGCCGGGCGCGTTGGTCAGGTCGAATATTTGTTGCGTGGCCGCAGCGAATATTTCGGCGCGGCGAGCCGCAGCCGCAGCGCGGGACAAGGCGGCAGCCGGAACCAGGATTTGCAGTTCGGATTTGCCGGAGCCAAAAGTCGGGGCCGGTTTTTCGTTTTGTTCCGCGCGGTATTTGCCGATTTTGTACAAACCGAGCGACATACCCGTTGCGGCGGCGTCGGTGAAGCGGGCAATTTCAGCGTCCGGGAAATGCCGCAGGTCGAGGCCGGTCTTTAGCGGTAGTTTGGCCTTGTATCGATGGCAGAAAGAGCGGGTGACCGCCAACATATTGGCAAAGTCGTTTTTTTTCCCCAACCCCAGCAGGTAAAAACGGCGCGTCGGGTTGCCGGAAGCGTACACCACAAATACTTCTTTCTGCTCCCCCAGGAAGTCGCGTTGCAGACCGCCGGGGTCTACATTGGCACGGCCGGCAATTTCAGCCAGTCGGTCCGGTAGCGCGTTGTCCAACATCAGGGGGACGATCAGGGCGTCCGGCGCTTTTTTATCGAGAATTTTTATGGTCATCAGTCAGGCTTTGAAGTGCCAAGAGGGCACAATATATGATGAGTCGCAACAAATTTTTTCAGTCATTTAGGGAACGGAAAGAAATTTCAGGTTATTAAAAATGTGAATTAAAAAATTGAAAATCAACACCTTACAATCAATTTTATAATCAAGGGCTTTATCCGGCCGGGAAATAGACGACGAACAATCCCGGCCCGGTGTGCCTACGAGGCGCTTCCCTTTTTACTTTTACCGCCGAATAAAAACCGGCATTTATTTATCGGCACATCTTTTCACCAAAATCTTGTCGCTTTATGCTGGAGTTAAAACCCATTGAACGGCGAACCGGCCTGACTGCGGATGTCTTCGCGGAAGAATATCTGCAATTGATGAAACCGGTGGTTTTCACCGATTTGACCGCCGCCTGGCCGGCACGCCAAAGATGGACCATCGAACATTTCAAATCGAGTTACGGCCACCTGCGTGTGCCGGTTGTGTCCAATAATTATTCCAAACCCGGCAAGGGGTACATGACCCCCGACAGGATCGTTTCGTTTAAGGAATATCTCGAAATCCTCGAGAGCGGGCCGACGGATTTGCGTATTTTTCTGTGGAATATTTTCCGGGTGGCGCCCGAACTGCGCAAGGACTTTCTCATCCCGACCATCATGGACGGTTTTGTCAACGAATTGCCGTTTTTGTTTTTTGGCGGTGAAGGCTCCAAAGTGGCCCTGCACTACGATATTGACATGAGCCACGTCTTCCTCAACCAAATACACGGCCGCAAAAGGGTGATCCTGTTCCCGCCCGATCAGAGCCGGAATTTGTACCATCACCCGTTTACCGTGGCCAGTTACGTGGACATCAATAACCCCGATTATACCAAATATCCCGCCCTGGCGCACGCAAAAGGGTACGAGGTGATGCTGCAACCGGGAGACACCATTTTTATGCCTTCCGGCTACTGGCACTATATCGAATATACCGACGGGGGATATTCCATTGCCCTGCGTTCCTTTGGCTCGCTGCCGGCGCGGGTGCGCGGCCTCGCCAACATCGCCACCCACTACGTGGTAGACAAAGGTATGAACCGGCTTATCGGACCCAGCTGGCGCAAAATGAAGGAACGCCTGGCCGAACGGCGCGCGGAATCGATCATATAATCCTCATCGCCCATCAAAAGGTGCAAAAAAACCGGGTCGGGGAGGAATTAAACTTGCTTTCAATACCCCGGCGGGTGTTTTTTGTGGTGCCCGGTGTTATTCTGAAAAACCTTCGCGATGCTTAAGAGCATTCCTTCCCCGTACAATTGGCCGGTAAATACCACGGTCGCCGGTTTGGACGGATGGTCAAAACCCGCCGGCACGGTGAGGCTTGGATGGCCGGTGAGGTTGGTTGTCAATAAGTTATCGCCGAATGGTGGACCAATTACCACATCCACCGTTTTCATCACCTCGGCCATTTTCTGGATCATGTCGTAACGCAGGCGGTTTGCCTGAATGTATTCCACGGCCGGAATAAAACGCCCCGCCCGGAAAAAATTGGGCCAGTTGTATTTGCCTTGTTGCACCATCCGGTCGTCGCCATGGCTGCGGGTGAGTTCATCAAAAGCCGCGGCTGATTCGGCGCTGATGATGGTGGTCATTCCCTTGTATCCGGGTAAAACCACCGGCACCAGCGTCGCGCCGAGTTGTTCCAATTGTTTTATTGTTTCGGCATACAGGGCCCGGTGCACGCTGTCCTGTTCCATTTCTTGTTGCAAATAACCGATGCGCACCCCTTTCAGATCGCTGCGGCTCCGGTAGGCCAGCGGCGCATCGGTTGATGCGGCATCCTTTGGGTCCGCACCGGCAATGGCGCGCAATACGATGGCGCAATCTTCGGCATTGCGGCAGATTGGTCCCACTTTGTCCATACTCCAGCTCAGCGCCATCGCTCCCGAGCGACTGACCCGCCCGAACGTAGGCCGCAGGCCGGTTACGCCGTTGACGGTGCAGGGCGACACGATGGAGCCCCAGGTTTCCGAACCGATGGCAAAAGGTACCAGCCCGGCGGATACCGCGGAAGCGGGCCCGGCCGACGAGCCACTGGAGCCGCGTTGGGTATCCCAGGGGCAGCGTGTTTGTCCGCCAAACCATACGTCGTCCATGGCTAATTCGCCGAGTGAAAGTTTGGCGATCAATACGGCGCCTGCGCCATACAGTTTTTGGACGACGGTGGCGTCTTCCTCCACCTGCTGCTCTTTAAAAGGCGGGGTGCCAAACGTGGCGGGGTAGTTTTGGTAAAAAAACATGTCCTTGAGTCCGTACGGAATGCCGTGCAGCAGTCCGCGGTACTTTCCGCCGGCGATTTCGACATCGGCCTGTTTGGCTTGTGCTCTGGCCAGATCTTCCGTATAGGTAATGACGCAATGCAGCTGCGGATCGTGTTTTTTCAAACGCGCCAGGAAAAATTCGGTCAGTTCGAGGGAAGTGATCTGCCGGGTCCGCAGCAATTCGGCCAACTGCCCGATGTTGTAATAGGCCAGATCGTCACGTTTGGCGGGCAACCGGGTGGCGCTGTAATCATCTGTTTGAAATACAGGCTTTTGCGCCGGCATTTGCCATCCTGCGGGTCGTGGGTCGAATACCAGGGCGGGGGGCAGGGCGTGGTTGGGGAAGTTATTTTTCCGCAGTTGGCGGTACTCGCTGCGCTGCTCGTCGAGCAGGCTCAGGACGCTGTCGAGTTGGGGGTCGGAGAATTCGAGATCGAACAGCCGGGCGGCGTGGGCGGCGTCTTGCCGGGTAATTTCGGTCAGGGCAAAACGAAAAGCGAACACACCGGGAATGGCCAGCAGGGCGACCAGCCACAGGGGCAGGCGAATGGAACGTTGCATATTCAGGCGATTTTGAATGGGAAAGATAAACAGGGCGCTCAGTATTTCAGAATAATCCGCCCCGAGTTACTTGAACTGCGGTGGTCCTGAACCGGGATATAAAGGCGTTCGAGCAATCCGGGTGTCATCTGAAAATATTCCTCCCGAAGCCCGCGGCTGAAACTTTTGCCTTCGCATTGGCCGGCTGCCGCCGTCAGGTCGGTTTCAAACCATGCGCCGTCGTAACACACGGCGTTCCAGGCGTGGTTGGGTTCCACGGTACCGGGGTTTACTTTTTCGCCGCCCTGGCGCAAATATCCTTCCTGTACACTGGTATAAATGCCCGCGAGCCGGCACATCAGTTTGAACAGGAAAGAAAATCCGTCGCAGCGGGTGCGGCGGGTTTTCATTATACTAATCAATTGGTAATGTGTGTAATATAAGGGGTGAATCACCTCCTCCGGTTCTTTTTCCAGCCGGTTTTCAGCGCCGCAATCGTAGGCGATATGCCCCGTGATCCAGATAAATATGGCGCGCCCTTTTTCGAGGTCTGTCGTATAGCGGCCGGTCAGCGAATCCGTGATGCGGATGATGTCTTTTTCGCCGCGAAAATCGAGGGAACGGGCATAGGTATCAATGGCGGGGAAGTCGGGCGGCGATTGCGACCGGGCAAATGAAGCAGAGAAGGACACCCACAACATACAGAGGACTACTCTTTCAAGCATAGCAGGAGGTTGATGCTTCAAAATTGCAGTGTTTTGCATAACTTTGTCTGCTAATTTTTACTATATGCAAAAACTCGTCATCAAAAGCCAGTTCATGGGCGTTAAGCCTTGCGAAATCGAATTGCGGCGTTTCCTTTTGCTGATCGGCGAGCAGGCGAGCGGGAAAAGTACGATTGCGAAATTGATTTATTTTTTTCAGACGTTGCCGGATGCGATTTATAATAACGCCATTTTAACGGTTGAAAGAAGAGAAACAAACTTCAATTACGTTGAGAATATCAACCTCATTGCCAGAATGAAGTTTGAAGAAACATTTGGGGCGGGGTTTCAGCGAAACCCTTTCGAGTTGTGTTATTATTATTCGGAAAATAGTTATCTAAAAATAGGTCAGGCCGGTATAGGTAGAGGGGTTTTTGCAACTTTTATGGATGAAAGAGAACTCCCAAAACACAGACAGTTTGGGTACCGAATCGGAGGATTTGTTCGCAGCTACATTGAGGCAAATTCAAGAACCCAAAATGATGAAATATTGAGAAGACAGGGGCTTAAACAAGGGCTGTATGCTTGTTTTGATCAAGATAACTCTGACTTCGTTTACATGATTGCCGGAAGAAACACGACAGTTGCTTTTCCAAAGTTGATAGAAGAAAAAGTTACATATGAAATTGAGAAAATTGTCGAAGATGCTGTCAAACAACAAGACTTTGAGGTTAGAAGGAGAACAGGGAATGAAATGCTGTTCCTCAAATTTATTGACTGGGCAAAAGGTGTAAGGAATTTTTTCCAAAATAATGGAGGAACATTCACTTCGGTTTCCGATGTCCTTGGGAACAGGACAAACAGAAATTCGCTAACCCAATTATCACAAATTTCCTTCAAAATTTTGAAAGGCGAGTACCGTAGTGACGCGTATGATGAATACATTAAGCATAATGAAAACGACCCTCCGGTCGCCTTAAAAGATGCCTCTTCCGGTCAACAAGAGGTACTCCGTGTTCTTCAGGGTTTGGCTCTCTCCATCGGGCTTCGCAACCGTAGTGATTTTATGGTCGTCGAAGAGCCCGAAGCCCACCTTTATCCACTCGCCCAAAAAGAACTCATCAATGCTTTCGCAGTATTCCTGAACGCCATCAAGGAGGGGCGGCTCATCATTACCACCCACAGTCCTTATATCCTGGCTTGCGTCAATATTTTGTTACTCGCTCATTTTGTCAATAAAGAGCGCGGCGGCAACGGCATCGAGCAAAAAATATCCGAAGCTGCCGTGCCAAAAGATTACTGGCTTGATCCAGCAGACTTTACGGCCTACGCGATTGGTCATTCAGACGTTTATTGCCGCAATATCAAAGACGATGTGACGGGACTGGTAGCGGAGAATTATTTAGACAGTATTTCGGAAGTATTGGGGATGCAATATCGCCAATTGTATGACCTATTAACCCTTTCGGATGCATGACTTACGAAGAAAACAAAGCGTTTTTTACCCGACTAACTGGCATACGTAGATTTCATTTGGAGGAAACGGAGAGGCCAAATTTTTGGATACAAGATAACGGAGTGCAAGTGCAGATTTTGGAAGAAACAGTTCCCAAATCTTTGAGAATTGAAAACACAAGAAGGCAGCCTGTTGCTTTTGTACCAATGGATGGACGTAATGGAATGTTTGAAAATGCGCCGCCACCTGTAAGAGACGCTGTTCTCTTCAGGTATCAATGGTTTAATCATGGGAACTACGAAGCGCTGACAGCGGGGGCGTGTGATTGCCTACTGCTTGACACCAAGTGGCGATTTCTCGAACTGAAAACAGAAGTGACCACCCAAAACGAAAATCAAGCAGCCCAACAACGAGAAAAAGCGATGCTTCAATTGGCGCGAACTATCACTTTTTTCAAGGAACAGGCTGAGGCACAGCAGATTGAAGTAAGTTCGCCTATCGAGGCAGTCATGGCTTTCCCCTCAAGGTTTCCCGCAGAAAAAGCGGTTAATTTCAATCGAGGTCCTCGGTTTTTCAAATTGTTCAAGGCGCGTTTGGCAGAAGTTAATACGGATGTTCCATACTCCCTGGATTGAATCTTTTACCCCCGCTCCGACAACTCCAGCCAGCGCATCTCCTTGTCGTCCAGCGTTTTTTGCAGGGCGCCCAGTTCGTTCGACAGTTTGGAGGCTTCTTCGGCGCCCAGATCGGTGGCGTTGAACCGGTCGAGAATTTCCTTTTTTCGCCGTTCCAGCGTGGCCATTTCCTTTTCGAGTTTTTTCATCTCGTTGCGCTCGGCGCCCGTAGCGCTGGGTTTAGCCGGCGATTTCGCAGGTTCGCCGGCTGAAGCCAGCGCCACAGCGCGTTTCAACGCCCGGTATTCCGCATAGGTGCCGTTAAAATCCTGCACCTTTCCGTTGCCTTCAAAAACAAAAAGGTGGTCCACCAGCCGGTCCATAAAATAACGGTCGTGCGTCACCACCACGAGGCAACCGGGGTAGTCTTCCAGAAAATCTTCCAGCACCGGGAGGGTGAGCACGTCGAGGTCGTTGGTCGGCTCGTCGAGGATGAGGAAGTTGGGGTTTTTCATGAGCACCATGAGCAGGTAGAGGCGCCGACGTTCGCCGCCGGAGAGTTGGCTGACGTAAACCTGTTGCTGAGACCGGCTGAACAAAAACCGTTCGAGCAATTGTGCCGCCGGCATTTCCCGGCCTTTTTCTAAGGGGATAAATTCAGCGATGTCGCGCACGGCGTCGATCACCCGTTTATCTTCGCCAAGTTGAATACCTTCCTGGCGGTAGTGGCCGAAAATGATCGTATCGCCCACCACCACTTTGCCGGTATCGGGCGGCAGCACCTGCGTGATGAGTTGCAGGAAAGTTGACTTGCCGGAGCCGTTTTGGCCGACGATACCCACCCGTTCCTTGCGTTTGAATTTGTAGGTAAAGTGTTCGATGATCTTTTTGTCGCCGAAACTTTTGCTGATGTTGTGCAGCTCCACCACCTTGCCGCCGAGCCAGTTTTCCTTGATCTGGAGGCTCATTTCGTCTTTTTTCTTTTTCAGGGCGTCGTTGGTTTCCTTGCGGTCGAAGTAGGCGTCTACCCGCGCCTTGGCTTTGGTGGTGCGCGCCTGCGGCGAGCGGCGCACCCATTCGAGTTCGTTTTTGAGGAGTTTGTTCTGGCGTTCGTAGGTGGTGGCTTCCACTTCCTCGCGCAGGGCCTTTTTTTCCAAATAATCGGAGTAGGAGCCGGAGTAGCGGCGCAGCTGGCCGCCGTCGAGTTCGATGATGCTGTCGCACACGTTTTCCAGGAAATAACGGTCGTGGGTGACCATAAACAACGTGATACCCGGCTGCTGGAGGTATTCTTCCAACCATTCGATCATTTCCACGTCGAGGTGGTTGGTGGGCTCGTCGAGGATCAGGAAATCGGGTTCTTCGAGGATTATTTTGACCAGCGCTAAGCGTTTTTGCTGGCCGCCGGAAAGGGTTTTTACTTTTTGTTCGAAGTTTTCCATACGAAAACGAAAGAGGGTTTCTTTCACTTTCGCTTCAAACGACCAGGCGTTGTGCTGGTCCATGTCGGCCATGGCTTCGTGCAGTTCGGCCGTATTTTCGGGGTGTGCAAGGGCATGCTCGTAGCGCTGCACCACCCGCACGAGCGGGTTGGCGGGGTCAAGTACCGCGCCGAGCACGTCGAGTTCGGGGTGAAAATCGGGCTCCTGATCCAGCCAGCCGATGCGGATACCTTTGCGCAGGATGATCTTTGCATTTTCACCTTCGGACCCCTCCCTGCCCGCGATCACCCGCATAAGTGTGGTTTTTCCGGAGCCGTTTTTGGCGATCAGGCCGATTTTCTGGCCTTTGTCGATGTGCAGGGAAATGTTCCGGAACAGAACTTTTTCTCCGTAGGATTTGGTGACGTTTTCGAGTGTAAGGAAATTCACGGTAGGACGGTGGACGGTAGACGGTGGACGGTAGACGGTGGATGGTGGACGGTGGACGGTGGACGGTAGACGGTAGACGGTTGACGGGGGACGGTGGACGGTGGACGGTAGACGGTGGACGGTAGACGGTGGACGGTGGACGGTGGATGGTGGACGGTAGACGGTGGACGGTAATGACGACCCGGGGTTGTGTCCGAGTATAAATGACAACAATCTTCTTTCCGCGCAAAGGTACACAATTCAGTTGCGCCAAAATTTTACAGACCCGCGGGCCGTTAAGAATCATTTGCCCGACTACCCGTATCACCACCTGATTTGCCGTCTCCATTATGAAAAAACCAACCATACTCCGTGCTCTTTTACTTGTTTTTGTCGCCTTTTTATCAACGTACTCCGTTCATGCACAATGGGATACGATTCCCTGCCCCGAAAAAACGGTTTTTTTGAAATCTCCACCCACCAGGGTGTTTTATACGGCACCGCCTATTTTTTCGGCGGCGTTTTTACCAGCCACGACGGCGGAGAAAACTGGACCAGGGCCTGGAACGACACGCGCCGGTTCGCCATCAACCGCTACAACAACCATTTCTACCGGATCGACCTGGAAAATTTGAACGGACAGCCATTTAACCTGTTGATTTTCAATTAATCAGGGAGTTTTATATGCCGGCCTGCCGGCGCTCCCCGGCGTTCCTTTCCGGAATGATCGGGGGGGCACGCCTTTTTCTTCTTTAAATACCCGGTTAAAATGACTGATATTCTGGAATCCCGCTTCGTATGCGATCTCGGCGATATTTTTATCGGAAAAAATCAATGACTGACTGGCCTGCTCGATCCGGAGTTTGTTGAGATAATCCGTAAATGTCAGGCCGGTGTTTTTTTTGAACCACTTGCAGAAATAGGTTTTTGTCATACTCATATAATCGGCGGTGGCTTCCAGGTCGGGGTTGTGCGACAGGTTTTCGTGCAAAAACTGTTTGATCCGGAAGAGTCTTTTGTGTTCCTTGTTAAAAAAAGTGGCATCCTGCGGCGCTGTTTTGGAAAGGCGCTGGCGGTTTTGATCTTCAAACAACATGGAGATGATTTCGAACAAACCCGGCAATTGCAGGTGCGGGGGAATCTCCGAAAAACCCTCCATTTTGTCGATCAGCGTTTGGGATGGCGAAAGGAAATGTAATCCATAGGCGCATTCCTGAAAAAACGGCGCATAAGGCTGGAACTCCGGAAAATCCATAAACAGGCGAAGGGGGAACTGAAACAGGTGGGTCTCCACCGGACCGCCTTCCCAGTTCGCTGCGGAAACCCAGTTGTGCGGCAGGTTTTCGCCCAGCAGCACGAGGTCTCCTTCTGCAAACGAACTGATGTTGTCGCCGACGTACCGCATCCCCTTCCCAACCACGACGTAAGTGATCTCCATTTCCGGGTGGTAATGCCAGAAATTTTCAAAATACGGCAGATGCATATTAGCATAGTGGAAAGATCGCTTCACCCGAAGGCCGTCAATGTGTTCAAGTTTCGGTCTCATTTTGCATTGTTTTCCATAAAAAGGACACAATAATTTTGTAACAGTGCAATATATGCAAATATTTGAATAAAATCGGGAAAATTCAACCAGCGCCGGATGTATAATTTTGCCGGAAACTAATTCGCATGGACTTTCCCCTCTTGCAGCAGTTTTATGCGGTTTCCGACGAACAGATCCGGTTTTATCAAACAAACCGATTTGTCAAACTCAAAGGGGTGCTCGACGCGCCTTGCCTCGATTTTTTTGAAAAAACGATCAGCGCGGAAGTGGCGCGGCTCAACAACCAGCGCGCCGAGCTGGAGCAAAGGGATACCTACGGCAAGGCCTTTCTGCAAATTTTCAACCTCTGGAGGGAACACGAGGCCGTGGAAAAATTAGTGCTGAGCAAACGCCTGGCTCAAATTGCCGCCGACCTGATGGGTGTGAAACAGGTCAGAATATACCACGACCAGGCACTTTTTAAAGAACCCGGGGGCGGCATCACGCCCTGGCATGCCGACCAATACTACTGGCCCATCGATACCGACAAAACCGTCACGGCCTGGATTCCCCTCCAGGAAACGCCGCTGGAAATGGGTCCGCTCGAATTTGCCGCTCAAAGCCACCGGATCGTGGAAGGCAGGGACCTGATGATCAGCGACGAAAGTGAAGAAAAAATCAGGCACAACTTGCGCATCAACCATTTTGAACACGTTGTGGAACCTTTTGAAGCGGGAGAGGTCAGTTTTCACTCCGGCTGGGTATTCCACCGCGCCGGCGCCAACCGCTCGGATAAAATGCGCGCCGTCATGACAATTATTTACATGGATGCGGAAGCGCGTTTGAAAAAACCCGAAAATAAAAACCAGGAAGTGGACTGGCATACCTGGTGCCCCGGCGCCCGCGTCGGCGAAATCATTGACACCCCCCTGAACCCGGTGGTGGCGTAGTTGATACCGGTTTTCCAGGGGGGGGGGGGCAAAAAATTCAGCCTGTGCTAACTTTCAGATAAAATACACCCT
Organism: Lewinellaceae bacterium; assembly: GCA_016713985.1. Lineage (GTDB taxonomy): Bacteria > Bacteroidota > Bacteroidia > Chitinophagales > Saprospiraceae > M3007. The sequence goes on from JADJOD010000015.1 coordinate 38,561, forward strand.
TAAAAGTTGCACCGGTTTACTTTCTTTACGATTTGCAAGTTGTGCATTATCAACCCTTTGTGCACACATTGTTATAATGCTGATTTAACACTTTTCCAAATTTATATTTTTATGAAGCCAATCCAACATAAATTATTGCTCACCCTGATCGGCGTCTTGTTTTTGGGAGCCACCGCGTTAGTCGCCCAAAGACAGGTATCGGGTCGGGTAACGGATGCCGAAACCGGCGAACCGCTCGTCGGGGCCAGCATTTTCGCCGTCGGCACCACCACCGGCGCTATTTCCGATTTTGACGGGCGTTACCGGCTCAGCCTTCCGGAAAGCGTCACCGGGCTGCGGTTCACGTACACCGGTTATGCGGAACAAGTGCTTGCACTCGGCGCCTCCAACGTCGTCGACGTACAAATGGTACCCGGCGAGGCCATCGACGAGGTCGTGGTGATCGGTTATGGCACGGTAAAAAAAGGCGATGCCACCGGCGCCGTAAATGCCGTAGGTGAAAAAAGTTTCAACAAGGGCGCCATCGTCAGTCCGCAACAACTGCTGGCGGGCAAAATCGCGGGGGTATCCATCACACCCAACAGCGGCGAGCCGGGCGCCAACGCTGCCATTCGTATCCGGGGCGGCACCTCCGTCTCCGCGAGCAACGAACCTTTGTTTGTGATCGACGGCGTTCCGCTCAAAAACGACGGCTTTGCCGGCGGTCGCAACCCGCTCAATTTTATCAACCCCTCCGACATCGAAAGTATTACCGTGTTGAAAGACGCATCCGCAGCAGCCATCTATGGCTCCCGCGGCGCCAACAGGGTCATTATCATCACCACGAAAAAAAAGCAGAAAGATGGTGAAGCCCACGTTACCTATGACGGTTATTACACGGTATCGAAGTTTTCGGACGAGCCGAATGTGCTGAATGCCCAGGAATTCCGCAACGTGGTGACCTATGTGGCGCCCCACCGCTTAGAAAAACTCGGCACGGCCAACACCAACTGGTTCGACGAGATCACCCAGACGGCCGGCGGCCACAGCCACTCGCTGAGTTTTTCCAACGGCAGCCAGAACTCCGGCTTCCGCGCATCGCTGGGCTATCAGCAACTGGAAGGCGTCATGCGCAGCTCCGAATTAGACCGCACCAGCATTTCCATCAATTACAACCAGTCGATGTTTCACAACCGACTGAATATCAACGTGAATGCCAAAGGCGCTTTGACCCGGAATCAGTTCGATCCCGGACAAATCGGCGCGGCCTGGACCTTCGATCCGACCCAACCCGTTTATGACCCGGCGAACACGGATTTTGCAGGTTTTTTCGAATACGGGATCACCGGCTCACCGCGCAACCCCGTATCCGCGTATCAGCAAATTGAAAACAAGGGCAGAGCCTTTCGCAACATCGGCAACATCGAAGCGGAATACTCCTTCCTCGATTGGGCGCCGGGCCTGAGCGCAAAACTCAACCTCGGCTACGACGCCACCAACGGCGAACAGCAGATTTTCCAGCCGACCACCTACCAGAAAAAAACACTCGGCGGCCGCGGCGATGGCAATATCCGCAGCGAGAGTTTCTCCCGTATCAATCCGCTGCTCGAATTCTACATGAATTATAAAAGAGACTTGAGCGACGACCATCGGATCGACCTGACGGCGGGTTACTCGTACCAGGATTTTATCGAAAAATACCAGGGATACGACGCTTTCGACCTCAACAGCGACAACCAGGGCGTCAACGGCGCCGGACTGGCGTTGAATTCCATTCCGTTCTTCAGCGAGGTGCAAAACCGCCTGATCTCGTTTTTCGGTCGCGCAAATTATTCGTTTAAAGACCGTTACCTGCTCACCGCCACCGTCCGCCGCGACGGCTCCACACGTTTCGGTCCCAGCAATCGCTGGGGTACCTTCCCCTCCGCTGCCTTTGCCTGGCGTGTGATGCAGGAAGATTGGGCGCAAGGCCTGAGCAAGGTGTTTTACGACCTGAAACTGCGCCTGAGCTACGGTATCACCGGTAACCAGGACATCCTGAACTTCGGATACCTGCCCACCTACCGCTACGGCGATGCCCGCGCGCGTTACCAGTTCGGTTTCAACAACGGCGAACCGGTTTTTGTGACCACCACCCGCCCGAACGGCTACGACCCGAACCTGAAATGGGAAGAAACCTCCTCCTACAACGCCGGAATCGACTTCGGCTTTTTTGGCGGCCGCCTTACCGGTACGTTTGATTATTACAACAAACGCACCAAAGACCTGCTGTTTACCGTAAACATCCCGGCGGGCACCAACCTGACCGACCGTATCCTGACCAACATCGGCGAACTGGAAAACAAAGGTGTGGAACTCTCGCTCGACGGTTATGTACTCGATAAGGCCGATTTATCCTGGAACCTGGGTGTGAACCTGGCCTTAAACAGCAACAAGGTGCTCGCCATCGACCGCATCAGCGATCAGGGAGTACTCGCAGGCGGTATTTCCGGCGGGGTCGGCAATTTTGTTCAAATCCTGCAGGTGGGCCAGCCCGTCAATTCGTTCTTCGTTTTTCAGCAGAAATACGGCGCCGACGGAAAACCGCTGGTAGACCAAACCTCCGACCTTGCCGAAATTTATGAAGACCTCAACGACGACGGCAAAGTAGACGACTTAGACAAACGCCCGCTGAATAAACCCGCGGCCGACCTGCTGATCGGTATCTCTTCCAGTATTCGGTTTAAAGGCCTGGACCTGACGTTTACCATGCGCGGCAACGCCGGCAACTACGTGTACAACAACAACGCCTCCAACGGCGGTTACTTCAACCGGGTGGATGAACGCGGCGACGTATTCCTCAACAACCTGCATACCTCGGCCCTGAAGACAAATTTCCGCAAACCGCAATACTTCTCCGACTACTACGTCGAGGATGCTTCTTTCCTGCGTATGGACAATATCACGCTGGGTTATACCCTGCCGAAAATGCCCGGATCGAGCAGCCTCCGCCTGTATGTAACGGCGCAAAATCCATTCATCTGGACCAAATATTCGGGCTTGAACCCGGAAGTCAACAACGGCATCGACAACAACCCGTATCCCTGGTCCCGCTCTTATGTATTTGGACTGAGTCTCGGACTGTAAACGACTGAAAAATCGTTAAAAATGACGCAAATGGGCCGATTTTTTAAAGATTTTTTTAAACATGCCGGATGTATTCCCCATTTATGCCGACAAATAATTTTTACATTCAAGACATTTTTAAATGCAAGGTTGATATGAAAACCGCTCTTAAAAGTTCGATCATTTGTTTGCTGCTGGTTGTCGGGTCGTGTACGGGCCTCGATATACAGCCGACCGACCGGCTTACGCCGGAGGTGCTGTTTAAGGACGAAAGCGCCTACCGCGCTTTTATCGCGCGTGTCTACGCCGGTTTAGCCGTCACCGGGCAAAGCGGCCCGGCAGGCAACGCCGACATCACCAGCCTCGACGAAGGCTTTTCCAATTACCTGCGCCAGTACTGGCAGTTGCAGGAACTCACGACCGACGAGGCCGTGATCGGTTGGGGCGACGAAGGTTTGCCCGCCCTGCACGAACACAGCTGGACATCAGCCAACCAGTTCGTGCGCGCCATGTACTACCGGATTTTTTTCCAGGTCTCCATGGCCAACGAATTTTTGCGTGAAACAAGCGACGATAAACTCGACGGCCGCGGCGTCAGCACCGCTACCCGCAACGACATCAAAGCTTATCGCGCCGAAGCCCGTTTCCTGCGCGCGTTGAGCTACTGGCACGGCCTCGACCTGATCGGAAACATTCCGTTTTATACCGAAGATTCCGGATTCGGCCCGCTCCACCCACACAAGGTGATCGCCGGACCATTTTTTGATTTTGTGGAAAACGAACTGAAAGCCATCGAAAACGACATGCTGGCGCCCGGCCAAAACGATTACGGCCGCGCCGACCGCGCTGCATTGTGGATGCTCCAGGCCAAGCTGTACCTCAACGCGCAGGTGTATACCGGCTCCGATCGTTATACCGATTGTGTAACCGCCTGCAAAAAAGTGATCGACAGCGGTTTGTACAGTCTCGAAGACAACTGGCGCAACCTGTTCAAAACCGATAACCACCTGTCGCGTGAAGTTATCTTCGCCATTCCTTTCGACGGACTCAGCACGCAGACCTGGGGCGGCATGACGTACCTCGTACACGCGCCTGTAGGTGGCACCATGAAGGGCGCCGACTACGGCATTAACGGCGGCTGGTTCGGATTGCGGGCTACCAGCGCTTTGGTCGACCTGTTCCCCGAAGCGACCGGTATCATTGACGAACGGGCCAACTTTTATACCAGCGGCCAGAACAAGGACATTGCTTCGATCAGCAACTTCGCCGACGGGTTTGCCGTGCAAAAATTTACCAACCTTTCGTCCAACGGCGACCCCGGTTCGGATCTTGATCACCCGGACACCGATTTTCCCATGTTCCGCCTGGCTGATGCCTACCTGATGTACGCCGAAGCTGTATTGCGCGGTGGCTCGGGCGGCGACATCGGCACTGCGTTGAACTACATAAATGCCATCCGCACACGTGCATACAACGGAGATGCCGGCAACCTGACCGCCAATGACCTGAACCTGGACTTTGTGCTCAACGAACGCGCCCGTGAATTGTACTGGGAAGGCCATCGCCGTACCGACCTGGTGCGGTACAGCCAGTTCACCGAAAACGGCATCTGGCCCTGGAAAGGTGGCGTTCAGGCCGGCAAAACCACCGATGCGTACAGGAACATATTCCCCATTCCCACCTCGGAGGTGCTGGCCAACAAAAACCTGTCGCAAAACCCGGGTTATTAAGATTGATGAAGGTTCATAAAGGTTGATGAGGGTTTATAAACTTTTATCAACCCTTATCAACTCGATCAACCATCTATCACTGATTCAAAATTTTAAACATGAAAAATATTATTAAAACTTCACTCTTGCTGCTCGGTGTGTTCGCACTGTTTTTTGCCTGCAAAAAGGAAGAATTAGACACGACGGCACTTACCGATTTCCCGCCGGGGGTTCTGAGTGTCACGCCGTCAGATGGCAGCGTGGTTGGCTCCGGTCAGAACTTCGACATCGTGGTGAAATTTGTTTCCGGCAGTGTATCCACGCTGGCCAGCACGACGGTAACACTGACCGACGAAGGTGGCACGGAAATCAAATCCGAAACAAAATCGCTGTCGAATACGGCCGATTCCATTGCTATGGCCGGCACTTCTTTCAACGCCGCAGGCCTGGCGCTGGGCAAATACAAAATAGTGGTCTCTGTTACGGATACCAAAGGTAAAACCCAGAGCCGCACCACCGGCTTTACCATCGGGATCAAACCGCTGATCGGCATCATCGGATCTGCCACCGCCGACGGCTGGAACTCCGATACCGACATGCCCGAGGTTGCTCCGGGGGTGTATGAATTGGTGGTCACCCTCATCGACGGCGAGGCAAAATTCCGCGCCGACAACGCCTGGACGGTCAACTGGGGCGCAGCCAGTTTTCCCACCGGCACCGGTACGCAGGACGGGCCGAATATTCCCGTGCCGGCCGGCACCTGGAAAGTCAGGTTCGAATTCCCCAGCGGCGCTTACAGTTTTACCCCGGCAGTCACCTTCGCCAGCAATGCCGACGGACTCTACCTGCTCGGTACGTTCAACAACTTCCAGGGCGACGAGTACAAATTCAACCTGGTGGACGACAATACCTGGGTGCTGAAGGAAATACTGATGAAACCCGGCCAGTTGTTCAAATTTGCGGAAGACCCCTTCTTTATGGGCCAAAACTGGGGTGATAATGCCCCTGCCGATGGCAAAGCGGACCAATTTGGCGACAATATCACGTTCTCCGCGCCGGAAGGTGAAGCCTTTTACAAATGCACCTTCAACGACAAAACGCGCTTGTACAAGTTCGAATTTGTCAAGTACAACCTGATCAGTATCATCGGTTCCGCCACACCCGGCGGCTGGGATACCGATACCGACCTGGAAAATCAGGGCAATGGCAACTTCGGTATTACGCTCGACCTGGTGGCCGGCGAAGCCAAATTCAGGGCCGGCCACGACTGGGCAGTAAACTGGGGCGCCGGCGATTTCCCCACGGGCACAGGCACCGCAAACGGCGCCAATATTCCCATTCCGGCAGCCGGCAAATACAAGGTCACCTTTACCCCGGCTACCGGCGCGTACAGTTTCGAACTCGATGCGGGTATCCAGAGTGTGGGTATCATCGGTTCGGCTACTCCCGGCGACTGGGCTGCAGAGACGCCCATGCGTAAAAACGGCGACGGCACCTACAGCTTAGTCATCGGTCTGAAAGGAGGTGAAGCTAAATTCCGCGCCAACAACGACTGGGCAGTGAACTGGGGCGCCAATGCTTTCCCAGCGGGCACAGGTGTGCAAAACGGCGACAATATTCCCATTACCCAGGGACTTTACTTAGTCAATTTTGATCCGGCTACCGGCGCATATTCATTTACGCCGACGACCATTGGCATCATCGGCGACGCCACCCCCGGCGGCTGGAACGATGACACCGATATGACGATCGATGGCGCCGATGCGGCTATTCAAACGGCCACGATTACCCTCACCGGCGGCGGCGCCAAATTCCGCGCCGGCGACAGCTGGGATTTTAACTGGGGCGCAGCCGCTTTCCCGAGTGGAACCGGCACCTACAACGGCGACAATATTCCTGTTACCGCGGGTACTTATACCGTGACGTTTAATGTGAACACCGGGCAGTACAGTTTTAATTAGGGTTTATGAATGTTTATAAGGTTTATAAGGGTTTATGAGGGTTTATAAGATTGATTATCAATGATTTGATGTCAGTTTATAGACCCTTATAAACCCTTATAAACCTTATAAACCCTCATAAACATTCATAAACCTACTTCCCAAAAACCACCCCTTTTACCCCCGCCCATTCGTCTTTTTCAAACACGGCGACGTAATAAACCCCCAGCGGGAGCAGGGGATCCAACTGGACCTCGAAAACGCTCCTTTCCGGCGGTGCATCGTAAAATTGCGCCACCGATACCAATTTCCCGCTTCGGTCCGAAACATGAACCCTGACGGTAGAACTGTCATTCGGAAACATACGATTTAAACGAATCACCAATTGATTGGTATTACCGGTCCACCGGATATCCAAACGGCCGCCCCGGTCCGGGGTGAGTTCATCCACGGCAACCAGGTTGTTGTACGGGTGCTTCATAAAATGTATACCTCCGTCGCTTAACACGTTGTTATTGAAGTCGAAATACGTGGCGTGTTCCTGGTGCGATCCCTGCCCCCAGGGCGTCCAGCAGGGAGAGGAAACCCAGGCCGGTTCCCAGTAGATCACCCCTTTGCCCCCTTTATTGATCACTTCCTGCGTCAGGTCGATGAGCCACTTTTTTTGGTTGGCCGGGCTGGCGGGTGAATAATCGGGATGCACTTCCGAAATGATGTTGTTGGCGTTGTCGTTGCCCTGCGTCGTCCAGATATAACCCGTTTCAAAAATAATCACCTCTTTTCCGGGATATTGCTGACCCAACTGAGTGATCACGTTGCCGGCATCGGCGATGGTCGTCGGTTTGTGCCAGGCCCAGTAATACGACAACCCGATCACGTCGAAATCGGTGACGCCGTTGTTCCAGAACCCCTGCATCAGCCAGCCGGCATCGGCGGGCCCCGCGACGTGCAGGGCCACTTTTACGTTTTTGCCGGTCGCCGTTTCCACGTCGCGCACGGCCTCGATGGCCCTTTTGAACAACTGGCTGTTACGATTCCAGTCCAGCGTCCAGCCGCCGGCATTGGCCGCTGCCGAAAGCAGAATGCCTTTATTGGTTTCGTTGCCGATTTGAACCATATCGGGCAAAAGGTCTTCGGTATTCAGCGCGAGCAGCGTACCGGAAATATAATTGTACAGGGAGTCTTTCAGCAACGGCAGGTTGTTGACCACGCCCTGCCAGGCGGCCGGAGCAAGCTGGCTGTTCGGGTCGGCCCAGGTATCGGACAGGTGAAAATCGAGCAGCACCTTCATACCCGCTGCTTTTGCCCGCATGATACTTTTGCGCACATCCTGAAAATCGGAGTACCGTTTGCCGGCATTGAGTGTGTCGTACCAGGCGGGTGTATGCCACAGCCGCAGCCGCACCAGGTTGCATTGATTGCCGGCAAAAATCTGGTACGGGTCTTTAGCGACGCCCTGCTCCTTGTACACCACCCCGCAGTCTTCCATTTCATTGACGTAGGATAGGTCGGCGCCGAAGTAAAAAGGTTGGGCGGAGAGGTGGTGAAGGGTAAAGAGGAGTGCGATGAGGTATACGGACTTCATGTTTATGTATTTGATGGATGGACAAGTATAGCGCGATAAAAAAATTTGACCCGCTCAACATAAATTGCCCGGTTCACTTTTCCTCGTCTCCAAAAATCAGGGCTTTTACTCAATCCGGCGTTCAAAGCTCGAAAGTACAAGACAATCGTTACATTTGCTTTTACGGTTATTCATCCTCCGTCCTGTCATTTGGCAAGAGATATGCCCTATACCCCGGCGCAACGATACTGTACGGCGGACCTCCAGGTCCGCCCGCCTGCGGGAGTTTCAACGGATTCGGAAATCCGTTGTACTTATCACTGCAAAATCCCCAACTTTGCGCCCACCGATAACCGGTCAATTGATAACCGATCACCAAAAAGTGGCGCGTAAAAACAAACTCCGCAAATTCGCCGAACTCCTCGCCTTCCCCAACGTGTACGAGTGTTACGACGTCAAACAACCCGCGCTCACGGGCGCGGATATGAAACCTGTCGACTTGAAAGGTAAATGGAATCAAGCACATTTTATTAATAATCAGCCCATTACACTCGAATTGGCCTGCGGCGGCGGGGAATACACGGTTGGGCTGGCGCAACGATTCCCGGAGCGCAATTTTGTCGGCGTCGACATCAAAGGCAACCGCCTCTGGAAAGGCGCCAAAACGGCGCTCGACGAAGGTATCGGCAATGCGGCCTTCCTGCGCACAAGGATCGAGATCATCGACCATTTTTTTGCGCCGGGTGAAGTGGACGAGATATGGATCACCTTTCCCGACCCCTTTCCCCGAGCGAGTAAAGAAAACCGGCGCCTGACGTCGGCGTATTTTCACGAAAAATTCCGGCAGGTACTCCGCCCCGGCGGGCTGGTACACCTCAAACACGACGACCCTGACTTTTACCAATTCACCCTCGACACCCTTGCCGCCGACCCGCGCTGCCAATTGATATACACCAATGCCGATATCTACGCCGGCGAATTGCCGTACCCCGAACTGGCGATCCAGACATTGTACGAATCATTTCACCTCGCCGAAGGAAAAAAGATCCGGTATGTGCGTTATACGATCTCCTGAAAAAGTGCGGCATGAGTGATTTAAAAGTTTGATTTTCAAATTTTCAGACCACTCATGCCACACTTAAGCAAGTATCCTTGCTGAACATCTTACACCCCGCTTTGTTAAGTTTCCAAGACCCTTCTGCCAACACAACTCACTCAACAATCTTCAACCATTTACAACAATAGATATGGCTTTTACGCTTCCCGACCTCCCCTACGCTTTCAACGCCCTCGAACCTCATGTGGACGCCCGCACCATGGAAATTCACCACGACAAACACCACGCGGCCTACGTTAATAACCTGAACGCTGCCCTGCAGGGCACCGAACACGAGGGCAAAAGCCTCGAAGAACTGTTTGCCATCATGTCCAAACTCCCGCCCGCCGTGCGCAACAACGGCGGTGGCCACTGGAACCACACCATGTTCTGGGAAGTGATGGCCCCCAACGCTGGCGGCGCACCTTCCGGCGAACTGGCTGCTCAAATCGACCAGAACTTCGGCAACTTCGAAGAATTTAAAAAACAATTCGCACAAGCCGGAGCCACCCGTTTCGGCTCGGGCTGGGCCTGGCTCTGCGTCGGTGAAGACGGCAACCTGTTCATTACTTCCACCCCCAACCAGGACAACCCGCTGATGGACCTCGCCGATAAAAACGGCCAACCCATTCTCGGCCTCGACGTTTGGGAACACGCCTATTACCTGCACTACCAGAACCGCCGCCCCGACTATATCGGCGCCTGGTGGAATGTGGTGAATTGGGAAGAGGTAGCCCGCCGCTATCAAAGGGCGCGTTCCAACTGATTGGATTATCTAAATGGCTGTAACAGAAGCCGATATCCTGTAAAAACGAAGCCGCCCGGCGCTTATGGCGCCGGGCGGCTTTTTTCTTTCCGTAGTAATAGTCTCAATCGCAATGAGACTATTACTTAAATCTAATTCACACCGCCGGGTCCGCCGGCGTATTCGGGTTGTTATCACGTTCCACCGTCGGATACGGGTAAAAATTGCGGCTGCGTTCCGAATCCGGGTCATTGGGCCCGGGGCGGCCAAAGCGGCGGCTGTCTTCCAGTTTCATACCCGACATGTACAATTCGATGCAGCGCTGGCGGTAGATATCGAGCAGGATAGCGGCCTTATCCGCCGGGTCGCCGGCATACGCCGTTCCTTTGGCGGTGACGCTGAAAGCATCCGCCGTTTTGGTGCGCACGGCGTCGAGCGCTGCCAGCGCCTCGGTCAGCATATCCATACGTGCATAACACTCGGCTTTGATGAGCGTCATTTCACCTGGCAGGTACAGGGGGATCGGGTCGGCGTCGGATTTGAAAAAACCCTGCACTTTCACCGGCGTTGTGTTGTTGCCGAGGTAAAAAGTAATACGTGCATCTCCGGCGTCGGGCGCCAGGGCAGCAGGCAGACCAAAATTGGGCAGGCCGTTGTAGGTGTTGTTGTTTACCAGCGAGGTGCGGTACACCGGGTTTTGGCTGACGGCGTCGAATTTGAACACGGATTTGGATGCCAGGTCGACCTTATTGGCGGCAGCCAGTGCATCGGCGTATTTGCCCAGCATCAGGTTGTAACGCGCCTGAAGCGCATATACCGTGTTTTTGATGTTGATGTCCGCGCCCACCTTGGTGTTGAAAAAAGTGGAAGGCGCTGTGGCTTCCGCAATGGGAGCGGCGGCGTTGAGCAGGTCAACGGCTTCCTGGAGGGCTTCGGCGCGTGTTTTAAACGCCGGGCGTTTGCCGTTCAGGAACTCGTCGGCGCCCACCACTTCGGTAGGCACGTTTTCCCAGAATTGCGCCATGGTACCAATGGCCAGCGCCTTGAACACATGGCCATAGACCTGGATCATTTCCGCAGTGCCTGTTTCCCGCACGTTGTCATAGTTGTCGATCAGGAGTTGCGCATTGGTTTTTACGATGTTGCAACTCGACCAGATGTTGTTCAAAAAAGAATTGCTGCCACCCACGGTGCCTTTGCCGGCTTCTAATGCCGCCAGTTCGCCGTTGCCGGTATTGATGACGTACAATTCTTTGGTACTCAGTCCGTTGGCAGATACGGTGTTGTAAAGAGCGCTGGTAGCGCCTACCGAAAACTCTTTTTTAAGGCCCACGATCAGGGCGGTGAGGCCTTCGGCGCTTTTGATCACCTCGCCGCCGTCGGCAGCGTTCGGGTTGACAAACTCCTTTGGCATCCCGCAAATGCGATCAAAACGGGAGTGAGGATGTATATGATCAGTTTTTTCATTGTCAAAAATTTAGGATGTTAGCGGACTTGCAGGGTTGGCAAGATTCAGCGGGTTTAGAATTTTCCGTTTAAACGAATCATAAACGTTTGTGGAATGGGCACGTTGCCAAAATCGTCGCCCCGCACGCGGTCGTTCTGGCCGGCGGAGTTGGTTTCGGGGTCGAAACCCTGGTAGTCGTCGAAGGAAAGCAGGTTGCGCCCCAGGAAACTGACGCTCAGGTTTTCAAAAGCGCGGCCCACGCGGCCGATGTTATAGGTCAGGCCCAGTTCGCGCAATTTGATATAGGAAGCGTCTTCGATGTGTTCTTCCTGGATACGCTGACCGGTTACGCCACCTGCAATGGAGGCCACATAACCACGCGGCAGTTCGCCCTTGAGTTCTTTTTCTGCGGTGAGGCCGAAGCCGACGTTATTGCTGGTGATGCGGTTCCAGTTGTAAATTTCAGCGCCCATCACGGCGTCGAGTTGAAAGTTGAGCGTCAGTTTTTTCCAACTGAAAGCCGAGCTGAACGAGCCGATCCAGTCCGGAGCCGGGTTGCCGAGTACTTTGCGCAATTCCTGGGTGCCGGTGGTGAGCGGCTGGCCGTTGGCGTCGCGGACAGGCACAAACACGCTGCCGGCGTAGCGGTAGATGCGGTCTTTTAAAGCGCCGGTGGGCAGGGCATCTTCGTTGAAAGCTGCTTCTGTAAACACCAGCCCGCGCTCCGGCTGCGCGAGGCCCTGAGTCGTCAGCAGCAGCGAACCGTCGTCGTTGCGGGCGTAGTAGCGGCCGAAAAAAATGCCGAACGGCTCGCCGTTGAGGGCCGATTGGGCGCCGTCGCTGCCACGCAGCGAGAGTACGCCGTCCAGTCCGGAAACTTCGTTGCGGTTGGATGAAAAATTCAGGCCGATATCCCAGGAGAACAAGGTGCTGCGCACGGCCTGGGCCTGGAGCAATATTTCAATACCCTTGTTATTCATTTTGCCCACGTTGGTCACCAGCGAAGTGCCGCCGATGGACGGTGGAATCGGGCGGTTGAACAGCAAGTTGTCGATGTCCTGATTGTAATACGTAAAGCTCAGGCCGATGCGGTTGCGCAGGAACGCAAAGTCGGCGCCTGCTTCGGTTTCGGTTTTTACCTCGGGTTTTACGTCCGGATTGTTGAGCGCTTTCGGCGGCGTGATGGCCGGCAAGCCGGTGAGGTTGGTGCCGGGGAAGTTGTTGAAACGGTCGTAGGCGCCGATACCGGTCAGGTTGCCCGCCTGCCCGTAGGAAGCGCGGAGTTTGAGGGTGCTGAGCCACGGATTGGCATTCGGCAACAAACGCGACGCAACCCAGCTCAGGCTGGCTTTCGGGTAAAAATTGGATTGGTTGTCCGTAGAAAACGCCGAAGAGCCGTCGACACGGCCGGCCAGGGTCAGGAACAGCTGTTCGTCGTACCCGAAGGTTTCCTGGAGGAAATAGCCGTTGACGGACAATTTTGAAATGTACTGCACCGGCAGGGTGAAAAGATTGGAAGCGGCTGAGATATTCTGGATCAGCGGGGCCAGGTCACGGCCTTCCTGCGCGGTGAAGTCGCTGCGAAGGAACTGGTATTGGTAGCCCGCCGTGGTGGTGGAGGTCAGTTTTGAACCGAGGGAAGTTTCATACGTAGCGATGAGGTCGCTGTTGTATTGGGTCACGTTGGAATTGGCGATGGCCACGTACCCGTCCGGGAAAAAAGTGGCCGCCACGCCGGCATAAGGCACCCGCGGGTGGTACTCGTTGCCCTGCAGGCCGTAATTGTCGATGCCGAACGTGTAGTCGATGCGCAATCCTTTGCAGGGGAACAGTTTGAGCCCCACGTCGGCGATATTGCGGTTGGTGCGTTGGGTGATATCGAAGGTTTCGACCACCGTAAGCGGGTTGAGGCGCACCTGTTCCACTTGTTTCAGGGTGCCGTCGGCGTTGCGTTCGGTGATGTCCCAGACGTTGTCGATGATAAAAATGGTGCTCACCGGGCTGAAGAAGTTGTTGCCGTTGGGCATGTCCTTGCTCCGGCTGTTGGTATAACTTAACCCCGCCGTTACCGTTGCCCACTTAGTCAACGTTTGATTAAAACGCAGACGCCCCGTGTATTTGGTAAAATTGGTGTTTTTGACGATACCGTCGTTGTTGGTGTATCCCAGCGACGCGTAGTAGTTCGATTTTTCATTACCGCCCGTTACGGAAAGGAAGTTTTCCGTGCCGAAAGCGCTTTGAAACAACTCTTCCTGGTAATCGTAACGTGTTACGTCGTACTGATCGGTGACCAGGATGCGGTTGACCGGCCCGACCTTGACGTAATTGGCGCCGGCCGTTTGCAGTTGCGCTTCCGTCAGGCCGTTGGTCAGCAGGATGGTCAGGCGGTCCTGCGCCGATTCCAGCCGGTCATTTCCTTTGAGGCCGAACCTTTTGCCGTATTCGGTAAAAAATACCTTTTGCCGCAGTTTGCTGACGCCCGCAGCGGTGCTGAACTCGATGGTCGGTTTGCTCGACCGGCCGCGTTTGGTAAAGATCTGCACCACGCCGTTGGATGCTCGGGAGCCGTACATGGCTGCTGCGGAGGCGCCGTTGAGCACCTCGATGCGTTCGATATCGTTCGGGTTGATGTCTACCAGGCGGTTTTGGCCGGCCTGAAAACTGGTGGTCATGGCGTCGCCGCTCAGGTTGATTACGTTTTGTGAAGAATTGTCCACAATGACGCCGTCCACAATGTACAAGGGATCGGAAGAACCTTTAATGGAACTGACGCCGCGCAGGCGGATGGAAAAACCACCGGCCGGGTCGCCCTGGTTCTGGCTGATTTGTGCGCCGGCAACTTTGCCCGAGAGTGCGCCCAGGGGGTTCACGGAACCGGATTTTTCGAGGCTCCGGCCGTCCACCACGCCGATGTAGTTGCCTAATTGTTTGCGGGTGGCGGTGGGGGAGTTGCCCGTAACGATCACCTCGTCGAGGTTGAGGATGTCGCTGCCGAGCGTCACATCCTGGCTCAGGGCTGCCTGCCCCAGTGCAATGGAAACGGCCTTTCGTTCCGTTTGAAAACCAAAATACCGGAATTCCAGGTTGTAGCTGCCTTCGGTCACGGCGCCGCTGAGGTCGTAAAAACCGCGCTCGTCGGTGAACGCCGTCTGACGGGCTTCCACCAGCACGACGGAAACGCCGGGCAGCGGTGCGCCGGTATCATCCGTAACGGTTCCCTTGATGGAGTAACTGACGGCCTGGGCGGATACCAATGCCGGAAAAAACACCAGCAGGCACAGCGCTAAACGTCCCGGGAGGGTAAGAACATGCTTCATACAAATATGGTTAAGTTTAATGATTTCGCAGGAATAAAAAATTCCAGGATTAAATAAATATTTTGCAATCTGTTCAAATGGCAATATTAGGGAACAATATTTTATCAAATTGATATTTTTAATTCGGAATTATATTTTAACATAAATCTTGCGCCTGTACAAAAAAAGGCACACCGCCCAGCAGATACCGAGGAACGTCAGGGCAAACAACAGGGAGCCGAATGCCCCGCCTTCCAGCGGCCGGAAAAGGTGTTCATAAATCCAGCCGTACCCGCTTTTTTTCTGTTCTCCTTCCATCCACTGTATCCGGAGCATGGTTTTGGTCAGCAAACCCGCCAGTACGTAGGCGAACAGCGGGTTGGCGCCAAAGACCAGGAAAAACTGCACGTATCGTTTCCCGTTTGCAATATCGAGCGCCCATACGCTGCATGCCAGCAGGATCATGGAAATACCGCCCGTGTACAATACGAATGAGCTGGTCCAAAGGCTTTTGTTGATCGGGAAAGCCGGGTTCCACACCAGCGCCGTTATGGTAAGGACACTTCCCCAGATCAAAAGGTCGCGTACGGCCATTATTTTTTCGGCCTGCCGCTGCTGCATCAACCTGCCGCTCCACCAGCCGAGCAGCACCGTTACCACCGCAGGAAATGTACTTAAAATACCCTCCGGGTCAAAAGGTATTCCTTTGCCTTTCCACATGTGATCCGGCCCCAAAACGGCAAGATCAAAATGTCGTACCGCATTCCCGGTCAATCCGTAAGGATCCTGGCCCGGTATGGCCAGTCCGTACAACAAGCCCCAATAACCCAGCAACAAAGCGGCAGCGGCGCCGATCAGCCACCTGCCCGGCAAAGTCAGGGCCAGGAGCGCCGCCAACCCGTATCCCAGCGCCAGTCGCGGCAACACCCCCAGGAAGCGGAGTTTGTCCCAGTCTTTCCAGAAAAAAGGAAATTTGGCCAGCAAAAGCCCGATTGCAAACAACAACAAGGAGCGTTTCAGGACTTTCCAGCCCAATTCCCGGTTGAGCCGGCGGCCGTATTTTTCGAAAGAAAACCACATGGACACCCCGATGATAAACATAAAAGAGGGGAACACCAGGTCGGTGGGGGTGCAGCCGTGCCAGTCGGCGTGCCGAAGCGGAGCGAATACGTGTTCCCAGGTGCCGGGTGTATTCACGATCAGCATAAAAGCAATGGTAAGGCCGCGGTAGAAGTCGATGGAGAGGTAGCGCACGGACAGGAGGTTGGTTGGAAAAAAGGATGTATTACCGGCGCTTCGGAGAATATGGGGCAAAGGAACAAAAGAAAACTGTAAGGTCTGCTGCGGAAAAATCAGCCCGGCATTTTTGAACTGATCGCCATCAGGAATTCCTGGCGGGTGCTTTCGTTGAGAAATTTGCCCGAATACTCGGCGGTGATGGTGCTCGCGCCGTGGTGTTCGACGCCACGTGCCTGCACACACATGTGCCGCGCGTCGATATAAACCGCCACGTCTTCCGTTTTCAACGCGTATTTGAGTTCTTCCACGATCTGGATGGTCAGGCGTTCCTGCACCTGTGGGCGGCGGGCGTAAAAATCGACGATCCGGTTGAGTTTGGACAGGCCGACCACACGGCCGTTGGGGATGTAGGCGACGTGTGCCACGCCGAAGATCGGCTGGAAATGGTGTTCGCAGGTGCTTTGCAGCGGGATGTTGCGCTCAATCACCAGTCTGCGGTAATTGTATTTGTTTTCAAAAGTGGTGACGGCCGGTTTGTTGTGCGGGTTCAGGCCGCGAAAAATTTCGTTCACGTACATTTTCGCCACCCGCCGGGGTGTGCCGCGCAAACTGTCGTCGCGCAGGTCCAGGCCGAGTATGTCCATAATCCCGGCAAAATGGTCGGTGATACGTTCTATTTTTTCGGCATCCGTCAGGTCGAATGCGTTGGCGGTCAATGGCGTGTCGAGCGCTGTCGCAACGTAAAAGTCACCGGGATCGTCCGAATCAGCAAGGCCGTCGAGGTGGCCGTTCAGCGAAAAGTCCAGCATGGGTGCGGTAGGTTTTGAAAAATGAAAAAGGTGGGTTTGGGAAAAAAATGCCCGAAACGGCAACGTGTCGTTGGAAGCAGATTTGGAACACACAATGGACAACAATGTTTAACCTTAAGTCGTGCCAAATGGAAAACACTTGAACAAAATGTTTTCCGGGAGACAATTTGCAATCATTGTTTCCGCGAGGCTCCGGAAAATGTCAACTTTCGGAAAATTTGAACGACTACATGAAAAAACTGCTGATCGCCGCCGCTTTTTTGGCCGCCGCTTTTGCCCTTCCTCCGGCGGCGTTTCCACCCGCTACCAACTATACCGCAGGCGCCGACTGGCGGGTATACGGCGGCACTTCGGCATCCAGCCGGTATTCGGGACTCGCCGGTATCAATACACAAAATGCCGGTCGTTTGAAACTCGCCTGGGAATATCATACCGGCGACACCGATGCCAATAATCGCGGCCAAATCCAATGTAATCCACTGATCATCAATGGTATATTGTACGGCGTTACGCCCAGGTCGGGCGTTTTTGCCGTAGACGCGGCCACCGGCAAATCGCGCTGGAAATTCGATCCGTTCCGGGTACCCGGCGGCGAAAACGCCTGGGCCGGCACCTCGCGCGGCCTCGCATTCTGGGAATCGGGCGACGACCGGCGCATCCTGTTTGCCGCAGGCGCATACCTGCTCGCGCTCGACGCGGATACCGGGACACTGATCCCGGATTTCGGCGAAGGCGGCAAGGTGGATATGCACCTCGACCTCGATTACCCGAAAAAGACTTTTATATCGTTTCCAATACGCCCGGAATCGTTTATAAAGACCTCATTATCATGGGTATGCGACTGTCTGAAGGTTTAGACGCCGCACCCGGCCACATCCGCGCCTACGACGTTCGCACCGGCAAACGCCGCTGGATCTTCCACACCGTGCCGCATCCGGGTGAATACGGCTACAAAACCTGGAAAGACCCCGAAGCCTGGAAACGCATCGGCGGCGCCAACTGCTGGGCCGGTATGTCGCTCGACGAACAACGCGGTATCGTGTTCGCCGCCACGGGATCGGCTACATACGACTTCTGGGGCGGCTACCGCCACGGCCAAAACCTGTTCTCCGACTGCGTGCTCGCCCTCGACGCCAACACCGGCAAACGGATCTGGCACTACCAGACCGTACACCACGACCTCTGGGACCGCGACCTGCCCGCACCGCCCAACCTCGTAACCGTGCTGCGCAAGGGAAAAACGGTGGATGCCGTGGTCCAGGTCACCAAACAGGGTTTTGTATTCGTACTCGACCGCCTGACCGGCAAACCCCTGTTCCCCGTGAAAGAAATACGGGTGCCGGCTTCTGCGCTGGAAGGTGAACAAGCCTGGAAAACACAACCCGTTCCCGGCCTGCCCGAACCCTTTATGCGGCAACAATTCACGGAAAACGACCTCAACGACCTCCTGCCGGAATTCCGGGAAGAACTCCTGCCTCAATTCCAGGCCCTGCAATCGGGTAATATGTGGAGCCCGCCTTCTCTCCAGGGCATCGCCTTGTTCCCCGGATTCGACGGCGGCGCGGAGTGGGGTGGGGCAGCTTTCGACCCAACATCCAACTGGCTGTATGTCAATGCCAATGAAATGCCCTGGATCGTAAAAATGGTGAAAAACGAACCCGGCCAATCCGTCGGCCAGGCCCTGTACGTCGCCAATTGTGCCAATTGCCACGGCCTCGACCGCCGCGGCAACGGCAATGCTTTTCCACCTTTGACGGACATCGGCAAAAAACGCACTGCCGCGCAGATCGATGAGATGTTGAAAAGTGGAAAAGGTACCATGCCCTCCTACCGGCATCTGCCGGAAGCCGAACGCAAACAACTCGTCGGGTACCTGCTGAACGAAAAACCCGCCGGCCCCGTCAAAGAGATGACGGCCGAAGAACGCGCTTTCCTGCCGCCCTACACCATGACCGGCTATAACCGGTTCCTCACCAAAGACGGCTACCCCGCCATCAAACCGCCTTGGGGCACCCTGAACGCCATCAACCTCAACACCGGGAAAATTGAGTGGAAAGTGCCGCTCGGCGCCTTCGATGCACTCAGCCGGCACGGCATCCCGCCCACCGGCACCGAAAACTACGGCGGACCCGTGTGCACCGCCGGCGGACTGGTATTCATCGGCGCCAGCAAAGACGAGAAGTTCCGCGCTTTCGACAAAAAAACGGGCAAAATCCTGTTCGAAACCACTTTGCCCGCCGGCGGCTACGCCACACCCGCCGTTTACGCCGTCGACGGCAAACAATACGTGGTCATCGCCTGCGGCGGCGGTAAAATGGGGACAAAATCGGGGGATAGTTACGTGGCGTTTGTGGTGGAATGAGGATTTTGAAGAAAAATACTATCTTTGTTTAGGCAAAATAAAGATCCATGACCGCTCCGCTTTCCCGTAAAAAAACGCTCACACTGGAAGACCTCGTGCTGCAATTCGGCGCGGTGGAACTGCAAAACCCGCTGAGCAGGGAAACTTTTATGACCCTCGCGGACCAATATCCCGATCTGACCCTGGAACGCGATAAAAACGGTATAACCACCATCATGTCTCCTGTAAAAAAAGGCTCCGGAAAAAGGGAATCTACCCTCAACGGTTTCCTGTTTATCTGGAACCATCAGCATCGTTTGGGCGAAGTTCACGGCCCCTCCAGCGGATTCAACCTGCCCGACGGTTCCTTCAAACAACCTGATGCCGCCTGGATTTCGAACGAACGCCTCGGTGCGACAAAAGGCGACGACGACGAAGCATTCCTGACCGTAGCGCCCGATTTTGTGGCGGAAATCCGCTCCGCCACCGACCGACTGAAAAAACTGCAAACAAAAATGACGGACGTGTGGATGGCAAACGGCGTACAACTCGCCTGGCTCATCGATCCGTATGACGAAAAAGCCTATATCTATCGTTTGGGCCGGGAAGTAGAACTTGTGGAAGGATTTGCCGGAAAAACCTTGTCCGGCGGAGCCGTGCTGCCGGGTTTTGAACTTCCCCTCGACGAAATGCGCCGCGACGTTTGATCCTCTCCTGTTCTGCCTGCTCCCGCCAATTCCAAAGCGATTTTTTGCCAAAATCGCTCCTTTAAACACAAAAAGTAAGCGAAAAGTAAAAAAACTGCCGACCTTTCGCAGATTAAAATACAATAATCGCCGGTCAACCGGCAAACAAAAACCTTCCCTCGAACATGAAAACTTTTCCGGCACTGCTGCTGGGCATATTCTGGATTTGCACGGCATCAAATGCACAATGCCCGACCGGCCCGGTCCTCCTGACCACACAGACACAGGTAAATGCTTTCCCGACCAATTTCCCGGGTTGTACTTATCTGAACGTCCGGTTTGAGGTCGCCGGGTCCGGTATTACCGACCTGACGCCGCTCGACCAACTCACCGGCTCCAGTAACAACTTCTACATCAATTTTAACCCGGACCTCACTTCCCTCAGCGGATTGGAAAACATCACGGAAGTGCTGGGTGACCTGACCATCCAGGCGAATCACGCGTTGACCAACCTGCAAGGCCTCGAAGGGCTCGTTATCGCCGACCGGCTGTTAAAAGTAGAGAACAACAACGGGTTGCTCAGCCTCGACGGGTTGACCGCCGGCGGTATACTGACCAACGTTGGAAGCCTTGTAGTGATAGAAAACGACGCCCTGACCGATATGTGGACCGTATTTGACAACCTGGAAACCGTGGACGAATACATTCTTTTTAACAAAAACTTTTCCCTGACTTCCATCAATACCATGAACAACCTCACTTCGGTCGGGTGGTATCTGAGTATTGAAGAAAATACCGCCCTGACCAGCCTGGATGCCTTCAATAACCTGACGGAAGTTGGTTTGCTGGGCGCTACCTGGGATTTTGAAGTGAATAAACACCCGAACCTGACCACATTGAATGATTTTTCCAACCTGAGCCTGATCGGCAAAAACTTCAGCATAGCCAACAACATGGCGCTTACGGAAATGTCGTTTCCCAACCTGAGCTCTATCGGGGGCTTCATGGCGATTACCTCCAATATTGCACTTACTTCACTCACCGGCCTTGGCGATTTTGCCCTCCCCAACGGACCACTTTTATCACGGGCAACACGTCGTTGCCGGAATGTGAGGCGCTGGGTATTTGCACTTATCTGGATATGATCCCACCCAAAACCGCCACGATTTCCGGCAATGCGCCGGGCTGCAATACCCGCACGCAGGTAGAAGACGCCTGCCTGCTTTTGCCGGTTGAACTGGTTTCTTTCAACGCTAAAGAACACGGGGGCGAAGTGCTGCTGACCTGGCAAACGGCTTCTGAAAAAAATAACCGCTATTTTGAAGTGGAACACAGCACCGACGGCAGTTTTTTTAAACCGGCGGGACAAGTGACGGGTAAAGGAACCACCAGCACGCCGAACACGTATTCCTTCCAACACAACGAAGCGGCCGGAGGTGTCAATTATTACCGCCTCAAACAGGTGGATACCGACGGCCAATATGCCTACTCGCCCATCGTGCAGGTGGAAATAACCCGGGTTGTTGACCTCGAAATATATCCCAACCCGACTACCGGTTATATCAAATTGAAAGGTGAACTTTCAGAAGGAATGGCCCGCCTCACCGATATAACAGGCCGGCTGATTTCGGAAAATCCTTTGCCCGACCGATACTGGATCGACCTGACGAGACAACCCAAAGGAACGTATCTGCTTGAAATTCAGATGGGTAGTGAAAGTATATTAAAAAAAGTGGTGAAGGAGTAAGGTTACTGGCGATTTAGCCATTCCCTCGCTTTTACCAAACTTTTGTGCGTCAAACCGGCTTTTTCGAGGTCGTCCCAATCTTTTAAGAGGATATTTTTTGCTTCGGAGAGGTCTTTTTCATTTTTCAGGTATTCTTCATATATCTGTTGGGCCCTTTTCCAATCATTGCGATAGAGATAAGAATGGCCGAGATTGGTGCGTGCCAGGTTTTGGGCCGGGTCAAGTGAGCGCGCTTTCTCCGCATAATATGCAGACTCCTTGTATTGCCGTACGAAGAGATAATACCAGGATAGCGATACGTATTCCGAAACCACCACCGCTTTGAATTGAGCATCGAAACGTTGCATACTATCCATACTTTCTGCAAGTACGAGGGCGGCGCGGATGGCAATATCATATTGCGCACTATCAAAGGACTTATTCTGTATCTCGAAAACGCGACTTACCAAGCGCTCCCATTCAAAATAAAAATCATCGGACTTTACTTTTGCATTTGTGTGACAGGTCACTAACCCTTTATGATAACATTTCAGGGCCGGGCCATACTGTTGCGCTTCTTCATACCCATAGCCGAATTCTCTTAACTGGTAAGCCAGGTCGGTCAAAAAAGTATCGGTTATTCCTTCGTGCGATTTCCGGTAAAGGCTGAAGGCTTCATAATGAACCTTTTCCGCGTCCTCAGACTTCCCGTTAGCCATGTAAAATATACCCAGATTGGTGAGCATGGAAATGAGATCCTCCGTGTATTCTCCGGGATTTTGCTCCTCCAGGTTTCGGTAGATATTTACTGCGCCACGACAGGCTTTTTCTGTCGTCAGAGGGTCTTCCGGGGAAAAAAATTTGCTGATTTCGAACAGATTGCCGGCGTCATACCAGCCCAATTGTTTTACATCCAACTTCGGGTAAAGATCAAACGCTTCCCGGTAGGCTTTTTCCGCCTGTGCCTTTTGGCTGTTTTTTTCATAAAATTGACCCAAATCGGAGAGTGTGCGGGCAAGCCTCAGGAGGTGATCGTCCGGATTTTTACCGGCTATCTCGCGGAGTATATCCACACTTTCTATGTAGAATTTTTCCGCTTTGTCATTTATTTTATGCCTCCTGTAAAATTCAGCCAGGTAAGAAAGGTGAAAAGCCAGTGTTTTCAGGAAGGCATCGGGGTTTTTATCCGCCAGTTTGCGATAAATATCTATACTCTCTATACCGGCTTTTTCTGCTTTATCCACCCCTTTATTTTTCCCCATAATATCGCATGATCTCAAAAAGGCAGGATGCCAGGTCTTCGATAAAGACCTCCGAATCTTTCTCCTGTGCCAGTCTGCGCGCCACTTCCAGGGCTTCTAACCAGGTCTTTTCTTTGTTGTTCACCTTGCTTAGGGAACGGAGGGTTTTGGCCAGTTCCGGCAGAAAAACATCCGGGTTTTGTCGCGCCAGTTTGCGGTAAATATCTGACGATTCTTCCAGGGCCTTTTCTGCCTGCAAAGGCTGATCATTAAAAATCCCGAAGCGATAAAGGTTTGAAGCCAACTCCGGCATAAACACATCGGGATTTATGTCGGCTAATTTTCGATAAAGACCCAGGGATTCTTCCTGTTCTGCGGTGGCCTGTGAGAATTGTTTGTTTTTACGGTGAATTCTTGAAAGGGCTTCCAGGCTGCGTGCCAATTCGTCGAGAAAAGCGGCCTGGTTTTCCATAGCCAGTTTTCGGAAAATACGAATACTTTCCTCACAGGCTTTTTCCGCTTGCTCTGCTTTGCCTGCACGAGCAAAATCATTCCCTAAATCAGTGATCGAGGAGGCAAGGGAGGGTAATTCCCAGGCGTCTTGAAAATTATTTTTACGAACCAGGTCTATTGCCTGCATCAGCATTTTTTCCGCCTCTGCAAATTGGGCATTATTAAGATAAAATTTGCCAAGAAAAATCAGCGAATAGGGCTTTTTTAAAACAGATGCGCGCTCTGCCCACAGGCGGCAAACATCCAGTGCTTCTCCGGATAATTCCTCCGATTTTTGGGCTTTATTGTTATCGCGGTAATACTTGCTGACGTCGCTAAGTGCGTCGGCTAAAGTTCCGAGATAAAGATCCGGCATTTGCCGCGCCATTTCGCGATAAACGTCCAATGCTTCCAGGTAATATTTTTCAGCAAGTGTATTCTGCTTGTTATTGGTATAAATTGAGCCGAGTAAACGGAGTGTGGTAGCCAGATCGAACAGGTGAATACCCGGATTTTGGACCGCCAGTTTGCGATAAATACCCAAAAGTTCCAGGTAAGTCTGCTCAATAAGTAAATCTTGGTTGTTGTACTTTTCCTTAGAATAATAACAAAAGATAAGTTGATGCAGAGCCTGTGTCAAATGAAATGAAAAGACATCCGGCTTTTCCTGAGCTAAGCGCCGATAAATACCCACACCCTCCAAAAGGGATTTTTCTTCCTGCACGTATTCATTCATTTTGCCATAAAATGAACCGAGTTTTATCAGTAAATCACCGCGGCGTTCGGGTGTGTTGGACGTTGCCAGCGCTTTTTCCAGAAAAGCAATGGCGGCAGGGAATTGCTTTTGCGTGTACAGAAAGTACGTATACTGGCCCAGGTTATTCAGGTTCGATGTATCCAGACGCACAATCTCCCGCAACGTGATGCCCACACTGTCCCATTCAAACCGCAACTGGTGTGCATCCACTTTCAGAAGGAGGTTCTGCATCAGTTCTTCTTTGCGGCGGTTTTTTACGGAGTCGCGTTCGGATGCGACTCTTTTCAGTTCGCCGATGCGTTTTTCTTCCTCCAGAATGTTATTTACCTGCCCGCTGAGGTTGGCATTGCGCCACAGTTGCATCGCGCCTTCCAGGTCGCCTGCCTGAAAAAGCCGGAAAACATTCTGATACAGCGTTCCGGCGTCATCCAGGTTGATGCGGGCGTACTTGTCGGCCAGGTCGCGGGCGAAGGAGTCTAATTGTTCGTACTGACTCTGCAAGAGGGCGGTTTCTTCCTGCAAAGCCTTTATTTTATTTTGATCGGCGTTCGTTTGCTTTTGAAGATTGATGAGTTCATTGGTCTTGGCGTTCAGTTTTTTGTTCAGATTTTTTTCAGCTTCGGTGTAACCCGTGTTGTAGTAGCGTCGTTTGGCATCCGTGATGTATTTGTTGGTTGCCATATGAAGGCGTACCGGAGTGGCCTGCGAAGCGATTGCTTGCAAGGCATCGCTGTTTACCACCTGGTACCCTTCTTTTTTAACTTTGAGGAGCAAGGGATGCTTTTCCGCAATACCCACAAGTTCCATACGCCATTGGCCTTGCGCGTCGGAGAGTGCATGGCCTTTTCGGGGCTGGGAGCATTCGTCCACCTCGGCGAACGCAATGTATTCCACCTTGCCGTTGTCGAACTGACTGTTTTGCACGGTAATAACGCCGTGCAGGGTACTTTGCTGGGAGCGGGTTTCTTTGGGAGTGAAAAAAGAGAAAACAGGAAGGATAAGAAGGAAGGCGTTGATTTTCATTGTTTAATTTGGGTTGGAAGAAATTACATCTTATGGCGCTTAACATGATAACAGTAAATATTCTTGCACAACTTCCTTTTGCAGGCGCCGAGGCGCCGACTTGTGATCAAATTATGCCCGGACAAAAATAATGCCCTCTCATGAAACCCGCCTCGCGTGCCCGCCACTAAAACAACTTTACCCCACCCCGCGCAATCTCGCTCCAAACCCGTACCTTTGCGCTCTTTTTCAAAAACACAATCGGAAATAATGCTGTCAGTGAACGATGTTGCCCTGCAATTCGGCAAGCGGGTCCTCTTTGATGAGGTCAATCTCAAATTTGTAAAAGGCAACTGCTACGGGGTCATCGGGGCAAACGGCGCCGGCAAATCCACGTTTATGAAAATCCTGTCCGGTGAAATAGAAAGCACGCGGGGCACGATCGGGATTACTCCCGGCGAGCGGATGGCCGTACTCAGTCAAAACCACTTTGCTTTTGACCGATACCCGGTGATGGATACCGTCATTATGGGTCACCGGAGGCTGTACGACATCATGCAGGAAAAAAACGCCATTTACGACAACCCCGATGCGACCGAAGCGGAATCCCTGCGCGCGGCCGAACTCGAAGCGGAATTCGGTAAAATGAACGGCTGGATGGCGGAAAGCGACGCGGCGGAATTGCTCAGCAACCTGGGCGTTGAAGAATCCCTGCACTACAAATTAGTCGGAGACTTAGACGGTTCGGAACGGGTAAAAGTGTTGCTGGCCCAGGCCTTGTTTGGCGCGCCCGATATTTTGCTCATGGACGAACCGACCAACGACCTCGACGCGGAAACCACGGACTGGCTTTGCAATTTCCTGGCGGATTACCAGAACATCGTGATCGTGGTATCGCACGACCGCCACTTTCTGGATATGGTGTGTACCCACGTCGTGGACGTCGATTTCGGCAAAATCCGGATGTTCACCGGCAATTATACGTTCTGGTACGAGACCAGCCAGCTCCTGTCGCGCCAAATGGCCGATAAAAACAAAAAGACCGAGCAAAAGCGCCAGGAGATGATGGATTTTATCGCCCGGTTCTCGGCCAATGCTTCCAAATCCAGGCAGGCGACCAGCCGCAAAAAGGCACTGGAAAAACTAAATCTCGAAGAAATACAGGTGTCCATGCGCCGTTACCCCTACATCGCGTTCAAACCCGAACGTGAGCCCGGCGACATCATCCTGGAAGTCGAAAACCTGTCGAAGAAAAACGACGCCGGCGAGTACCTTTTCGAAAACCTGTATCTCCGCTTCAACAAGGGAGAAAAAATCGCCGTACTCAGCCGTAACGCCTCGGCTATTACGGCCCTGTTTAACATCCTTGCCGGCGAAGACACCGATTTTGAAGGCAGTTTTCAATACGGCCAGACGATCGCGCCGCAGTACCTGCCCAACGACAACAGCGCCTTTTTTTCGGGCGACCAGGACATGAACCTGATCGATTGGTTGCGCCAGTTTTCAAAGGAAAAAGACGAATCGTTTATCCGCGGCTTTCTCGGCCGCATGTTGTTCGGCGGTGAGGAAGTGTTCAAACGTTCCGGCGTATTGTCCGGCGGAGAAAAAGTGCGCTGCATGATGTCAAAAATCATGCTCGCCAACCCCAACTTCCTGATCCTGGACGAACCGACCAACCACCTCGACCTGGAGTCCATCACCGCCCTGAACAACGGGATGCAGGAGTTTGCCGGCAACATCATCTTCACCTCCCACGACTACCAGATCCTGGATTCGGTGGCCAACCGAATCATCGAAATTACCCCCAACGGACTGATCGACCAGCACATG
Source organism: Lewinellaceae bacterium (assembly GCA_016713985.1). Taxonomy (GTDB): domain Bacteria; phylum Bacteroidota; class Bacteroidia; order Chitinophagales; family Saprospiraceae; genus M3007. Next base: position 65,565 of record JADJOD010000015.1, read on the forward strand.
AACTATGGCGAGTATCTGCACAGCGACAAAGTGCGGCAGATGAAAGCCCGGATGTACGAAGAGGTTTTGGCCTGAATAAAATAACCGCACCTGATGGTGTAAAACCGCCACCTCCGGCTGGTTTTACACCATTGTTTTTTAGAGCTGCGATTTCCGAATATTTTTGACCCGGCTGAAAAATCCTCAATATGCCCTTGGCAGGAAACAACGGCGCCGATGTTGCTGTACAAGGGACCCTGTTGCGCTGATCGCTCCTTCGTTCAGGATAGGCCCTGAATGACAGGACCACCCCAACGGCGGACGGGTAAAAAATAAAACGAACAACAGTTTGTTGTCAACCATCATAAAACAATGAATAAAATACCCTGGTTTGTTGTCATCCTGTTTTTTAGCACCTGGCTGAACGGCCAATCGCAACGCCCGAAACAATTTTTAGTCGAATTGAATAAAAACAAAGAAGGTTATACGTTTATAGACGCAGCCCCCGGGAAAATTCACTGGAAGGGCTGATGTCCGATAAAAAAGCCTGTTGGGTTGACCTGGAACTGTTTGAAGCCGACAGGTCATCAGACCGGTATGAAGCCCAATTATTTTACAGCAATGTTAGGTGTACGGCCAGGTGGAGTCAGCATTTCGATGGTTTTATCTACATCCCGGAAATGCACCCCTCCACACCGTTATGGAAATAAGTTAAAGCCCCGTCGACTTTCCACATCAGAATTCCACTACCCGCAATAAAAAACAACACGATGCTTTTAATACTAACAGGCCTGGCCGGTTTATGGCTTGGAACAAAATTGATTATTAACAGCGCGATCGGGATTGCAAGCCGCTTCAATCTTTCGCACTCATTTGTAGGTGTGGCAATTCTCGCCGTAGGAACCGACCTTCCTGAGGTTTTTGTTTCTGTAAAAGCGGCTATTCTCCAACTACAGGGGATAGAATCCTCGGGCATTATCACCGGGAACGCTATTGGCAGCAGTATCAGCCAGATTACCTTTATCCTTGGTATCGCGGGATTATTATTGAAATTCAATATGCCAAAAAAGGATTTGTTTCGCGACGGAATTACACTGATCAGTTCAATTATAGTGCTGTTTTTTTTTGGATTAGATGGCCTCATTAGCCGAATAGAAGGAGTGATTTTATTGGGTATTTATGCAGTTTATTATATAGTATTGATGAAAAGCCAAACAGAGCATACGGACGACAATTCTGAAGGGAAAAATTATTCAAATACTCAACTATCTTTATTTCTATTGTCAGGGTTTGCCGTATTGATTTTTTCTTCCCATTTAGTGGTTGAAAATGCGATGTTAATCGCCGAAAAATGGGGTGTAGCGCAGTCTTTTATTGGAATCGCAATTATTGGGCTCGGTACAAGTTTGCCTGAATTGGCTGTCACAATCGGCGCCGCTATCCGTAAATCGGCAGGCATGTCGGTTGGAAACGTTATTGGCAGTAATATTTTTGATGGACTTATTCCGATAGGACTGGGTGGTACAATTAGTAATATATTTTTAGAAAAGGATCTTTTGTATTTTGATTTACCGTTCTTATTTGCCAGCACTTTATTAGTTTTATTATTTTTGAAAACCCAACGAGGCATTTCCAGAATTGAAGGAATAGTTCTAATCACGCTCTTTTTCCTGTATATCACAGCGAAACTTTTTTTCTTCGAAGGAATAAATCCATTCTGACCTGGAAACGGCTCGAGCGAGACTCCGCCTCGCCGGAGGCTCCGCTCGTGTATAACAATCACTCTTGTACGACGGATTTCCAAATCCGTCGCGCGCGGCGTATCAGCGGACTTGGAAGTCCGCCGTACAGTGGTCGCTGGTGTGAGGCTCCGCCTCGTGTTACAACCACCCTTCCGGCTTGGCCGAACCCCATATCCCGCCTGCTTCGAAAAAATCATTCCGCTAACGTATCTATATACTGTGGTTGGTGCGTGTTGTACGTGTGCGTACTGTGACAACACAGGGTATACCGGTATATGTTAAGAAAAAATGAAGCATGAAAAAAGATTTGTATATCTGGTCTGGCCGTATTTAATTTTGAACATCCGTTCATTGCGTATGATTTTATGCAATAATGCGTCAAATCATCCAAAAACCCTCCAACCAAATGTATAAAATCAACGGCAAAGTCCTGGTGAAAGAAACAGGCGCGGGGATTCCCAATCTCCAGGTGGTCGTATACGACCTCGACGTTATTTCCCCAAACACTCCTCAGGGCGAACAAGAGTTATTTTCAGCAGCCCACCCGCCCGCCGAATATTTCTGGCAAACGTTACCCGGCAATCGCCTGGGGTCGGTGCTGACCGACTTGAACGGCCAGTTTGAACTCACTTTTGAAGACAAGGACTTTCTTCAAAATGAACAAATCCAGCGCCCGGACCTGATACTCTTTGTGCTGGCGCCGGAAGACACTTATCAGCAGGATTTCAACGGAATGCCTGTGCCGCAGTCTCCTCCTGCGAGGGTACTTCATTATTCGTATGATCCCGTAACAAATGCAGGCATACAGGAGAGTTATATCATCCGGCTTTATGAAGAACTGTTGGTGCGGTTTCAAATTCCGGTACCGGTTGTTGCCTCGGTAGCCCCCGCGGGCCCTCCTACCGTTGAATCCGCTACCACGGCCCTGAATCGCTCTTTCGAGATGGAGCAGGGGGTAAAGGCCGTTTTGCAACAACAAACGGTTGAAAGGATGAAGCCTGTCCTGGCGGCGAAAAGAAAGGCAGAAGAAGCTTTCCAGAACTTTACACTTTCCAAAGCATCTCCGGAGGTTCGGGCAAGCGATACCTACCTCAATCCCGGAGAAAATGTTGTTCCAAAATTAGAAAGACATTTTGACAACAGCCTGGCTACACTTCCCACTGAAGATGCGGGCGCCGACCGGCGGTTGGTACTTCACCTCCCGGAAGAGCAAATTAATGCGTGGGGACTACGATTGGCAGCGACGGCAGTGTAAGCGGCGCCGTTTCAGCCGCAGATATTATGGACTACATTCGCCGGACAACAGGCGGCGGGGCATTGGAATATTCACGCCCCGTACTTGGAAATTGTTTGATTGAAAGAGAAGCAGAGCGATTGTTCGAAAGTGCCTTGACAAGATGTAACGGCGAGCCCGGAGGCGGCGGGAACGGCGGTTCACCCGAAGAGCCCGGGGCGCCCGAACTGACGACCGCTACTTTGCTCAGAGATCAGATAGGTCGCCAGATGAAACACACCACACCACCGGAAGAGGAGCTCAAATACGGCGTGGAAAGAAACGGGGACATCGTCGCAACAATCGTAAAACCCGGGCCTGCCGACGTTACGTCCTATCACGATTTTCAGGAATTACAAATTGCATTCAAACACATTTGGAGTGAAGTTTTTGATACAGGTATCGAGGAACTCGGAAAAGCGTGGTACGAAGAGATTGTAAAACTGGAAGATTGGGAGACAACCAATGAGGAAGGGTTGCCTGTTCACCGGTACCAGAATGTTACCGACCTGGAGTCGAGTTTCAGAAATATTGCAAACGCCCGGTTGCGCGATTACGATAGAGAAGAAATCCCTTCCAATGTCTTGGCGGCATTTCCAACAATTCGCGACGTTTGGTCTGTACTTACGCCGGAAGAGCGGCTTTTTGTGAAAGAGCAGGCCCATATTTATGGATTAATTCGCGGCGATGCAGGCCCGGCGAACGCCCTCAGAGAATCAGTAAACGAATTTATAAACAGCGTTCGCCGGGAAATAGCGAGGCATACCCGGCTCGAATCTATTCTTCGCGAGTTGGATGAACGTTTTCCCAAAAATATACATTTGACGTTTTTGCAGGGATCAATTACGCCGTGATGCTTACCTGGCGCCAAAAAATGGGAGCCGGCAACTACCAGGTCGGAGATTTGATTTCCACGATTCCGCTCGCTCCCAAAGAGATTCGCAAATACTCCACCAAACAGGTCATTAAAAAAAGCCGCAACCAAAAAGAAATAGAAGATTCGCAAAGCAGTCGCAGTTCGGAGTCCTCGGCTACTTCACGCGCTGAAAGCGAAATAACCAAACAAGCCAGAGACAAAACCTCTTTTGAACAAACGGCAAACGGCCAGGTAAGCGTCGGGGTGTTTCAGGGAGAATTCGGTACCCGCTTTGGTGTGGAAGCAGAGAAAACTTCTTCGAACGCCAAAAAAATTTCCGGGAAGCCGTGCAAAAAGCCGCAGAAGAATATAAACAACAACGGCGATTGGAGGTCGAAACATCGTTTTTGGAAGAACAGGAAACAATCGGATCGGGCGAAATTATGAACCCCAAATGACGAAATTACCGTCACCTATTTATTCTATGAATTGCAACGACAATTCCGGATAAGCGAAAAATCCATCGCATGACGCCGGTGATTCTGATTCCCAATACAATACCGACGCCAAATGAAATCGACAACGACTGGCTGATTGCAAATGACTGGATACTTAGAAGGGTATTGCTGGATAAATCATTTCTTCCGGCGCTGAACTATGCTACGACAAGTTTGGTAGGCGACGAGCTGGCCATCACCTTTCTCCAGGAAAATGCCAACCGGCAGATTTTATTGGTGGAAAAACTGACCCAACAGGTGGAAACCAAAACCAGGCTTTCCAATGAAGCTTTTGCCGAATTAAAACGAATGACGAGTTATGCCCTTAGCCCGGGGGATTCGGAAAAACTCAAAGATATCGCCATGGCTATGGGGTTTGGGCCGTTTTCCCTGGCAGGAGGCAGCGGAGACAATGAAGCGGCAGAAAAACGAGAAGAAATTGCCAAATTAGCCATCGAACGCGCGGATAAGGATTTGCAGGAAGTCAGCGCCAAACTTTCCCGCGAGGTAACTGCCATGCAGGAAGCCGTATTAAAATTAGCCCAGGCTACGCAAGAATATTTTGACAAACAAGTGGCCATCACCCGGCTTTGTATTCACATCAAGGATAACATATTTTATTATATGCAGGCGATTTGGGACTACGAACCCACAGATCAACGGTATTTCAGGCTTTATAACCTGCCGGTACCCTGGATAGAGATGGAAGAAACAACCATGATCGCAACGGGGATCACCCGGCAGGCCGGTCGGCAGCAGCGACAGCAGACGGATTTCGCCCGTAGACGTTTCGCTGTATGAAGTGGAAATACCCGTCCCGATGACTGCCTTCCGGCGGGTCTCCAAAACACTTTCACAAGTGGCCGATCTCGACAACCTGCTGGGATACAAAGGCAACTACATGATTTTCCCGGTGAAACAAGCCAACTCCCTGCATACTTATATGATGCAGGACTACATCGATCCGCTTACAGGAGGCTTGCGCGACCCCGACGAGTTCAGTAATTACACAACCGACGACATCCTGAAATATATCTGTTGTCTGCAACAGAAAAACCCGGAATTGCTGGCCGAAAACCGGGAGTATCTGCTGAACTGGATCAGGCGGCGATTGGAAACGCCCCGAAATGAAAGCGAATTAGTTATTGTGCCGACCGGCTCTACCTATATCGAGGCCTTGCCCGGCAAACACGCGATCCTCGAAGATTTCAAATTGGTACACCGCGCCCTCGATGTGAAAAAGTTCAGGCGGAAGTGCGGAATGCCGAACTGGAAAATGTAAGGCTGGCAGCCAGGTTGCTGGAAGGCGAGCGCGAAGACCCGGAAATTGACAGGAAGATCGTGGTGGAGGGAGATAACGATGATATAATTGTCTCACCCGAAACCTGATCTACTCTGATATGAGCGACAAACAACGCCGTGATCAACGAATGAGGGGGGATTCTGCACCTCCTCCTGTGCGTACGGACGTACAACGTCGTGCGCTTGCGGAAAGGTTGGAGCATTTACAACCCACAACAACTGATTCGCCTGCGCTTTTCCATGACCGCAGTACGGAAGGGCACCGGTCTACCGGGCCGGCCTCTTCAACCCGACGGAGACCTACTCCCTCCCGGTCGCGCCGGGTAAGGACCGACACAACTGTCCCACAGCGTCCGGAAGTCCGGGATACCGTATCAGTACCAATAACGCCACCAGATGCTCCTGTACCCCCCAGGCAGTCTCCGGATTCGCTTGCTCGCCAGATTCAGGGAAATGAAGAAGCCCTGCGGGAAGCGAGAAGGGCGATTCAGGAGCAAACGGAGCGAGAGGAGGTGCGTGGAACGCGGGCCGGCCGGCCAACCTCACATGAAAGAGAGATCTCATCCTCCCAACGATTACATTCTCCATTAAGGCAAGATGTTGAATGGTGGAACAGGCGGGTTATAGAACATGGCATACCTGTATACAGAGGGCCGAGAAGCGCCCAACTGCCAGACCCATCAGGCAATATCATCCGTCAGTATGAAGACAGCGAAGATGCAAGGCGATATATCGCTCCAGAATTTGTCGGGATAGTTGTTGGAACAGTTCGTTCTGTGAGGGATTTTTTACAGTCTATCACCGACATTATATTTTTCTTGACCATTATCTTGAAAACAGGCAAATCGAAGAAGGTATTCGAAATATTCTCGAAATGGATAGGGGAGGCATGGGTAGAAGTCTCTTCTGTAATCTTAGAATTGTTAAATAATCCTCAAACACAAATGGATGTACTTCGGGAAATCGGAGAGGGTATTATGGGAGCCATTTCAACGCGTTGGTAATCAAATCGTTACTGGTATCGAAATGGGGATGGACGGCAACAGGATTGGGAATCTTCTGCGAGTATAATACAAGCAACAATTGGTACTATAAATCTTCTTGCTGTAAGCTTGCAGAAATTTCCAGGAATTTGCTAAATATCCGAAGGCTGCACCGTTTGAGCAGGCGATTAAACATCTTGCTTGAGCGGGCACGCAGGCAAATGGCGAGTTCTGGCGTAGGAAGGTTTGGCAGAGAATTATTACTTGATGAGGAGGAGCGGCTTTTCCCAGGTCGCCCAGCCGCCCCGGCCAATTAGTACTCCTCATTCACTCCTGATGGAACACCCTTGGTCACGGGATTACGAAGAAGTTTGAATCAGCTCGCTCGCCTGGGTGTAGATGTCAATGACCCTTATACCCTGGAAAGATTAAATGATATTTTCGTGAGAGCCGGGGCTTCACCTACAGAAGGATGGGAAAGGATAGCACGACGTGCAGATTTAGGCGAAATGCGTACTCTAATGCGTTATGCCCGGCAACCAGACGTTCAACGAGTTCGTTTTTTACGGCCGGAACAAGCCACCGGATCTCGCACTCCTGACATTGAAGTGCTACGCCGAGGTGTCGCAGCCTGAATTTGTTGAAGTTCGTACGCTTCCAGGAAAGCCGCCATTCTCCATTGCCTGGAAGAGATGTTCCAGACCTATGGATATCGGATAGTTCAATCGAGCAAAAGATCTTTCACGGGCAGATTAGCGATGGCCGTCCGGGCTCAATTGTCTTCCATGCCCCTCGTTCCAGAATGACCGAAACCTGGCTACCTGCCTGGCAAGGACTTATTGACGATTTGCATTCTCAAAGATCATTCCCTGCTGGTCTCCGAAGAATCGAGGTAACCACAGGTGATGGAGGATTAATTGTGTTTTCGCCTCCGAACTGGAGAGGAACACAGATGTCCAGATAACCCCGCTCGCGCGAGACTCCGCCTCGTGTTGCAACCATCCTTCCGGCTTGGCCGACCCAACCCGTTATGCCGGCTGCTTCTAAATAAAAAAAAATTCCGGCCGTATATCCCAGTACTATAGTTGGAGGGAAGTCGCGTCGTGGCGTATACAACAAAATTAAACCTCTTGTGACTTGTATTATCTATCAGAGTAAATCACAAAAGAATAACAGGTCAGGTGTGACTCAAACTCTTTTGCCTCTTTCCAACTTTTTAAGAACTCGTTGCCAGGTCAGTAAATTCATTGGTAGAAGGGTTGTGTACTTTAACCTGCTCTAAAAACTGCCAGCTTTTGGTTTCAAACTCCAGGCAGCAAATGGGCTGATAATTCAGTTGACGCATGCCGTCGACCATATCGATAAAGGACATCAGGTATGTATTATTGATGGGCAGCGAATTCCTTTTGCCGGCATTTGCCGGCATCCATATCAATGACATATCTGTTGGCGGGTTTCTCACTGATGATATATTTTACCACCAGTCCGGCCTCCATTTCCCTTGACAAGACCTCTCTCATCTTCATGTAGCGCTCTTCGTCGGGAAAACAGAACAGGCGAAACCCGTAGATCAACCCCTTTGACGTTTTGTTGTGCAAATTCGTCACGTATGCATTAAAGCTTTTTCCCTTTGGTGTGGTCCCATACCTTCGGGTCGGTTAATGTATAGTCAAAGCGAAGTGGTTATGAACGGCGGTATAGCGGCGTCGGCTTTCCGAGTCGCTGGAATTTGAAAGTCATAAGTGAATCAAGTTCTTTTTGTATTGCTGTATATGTTCAAAAAGTGGGTACAGTTTTGCGAAAGTCCTTAAAATCAGGATAAAAGTGGGTGTTGATACATTTTTTCCGCAGCAACTTCCACAATCGTTCAATGAGGTTCAAATTGGGGGAATAAGGCGGTAAAAACACTTGGATAATGCGCGGATTTTCCGTCAGCCAAGCCTGTAATTGAGTATTTCGATAGTATCGGGCATTGTCGCCGATGACATAAATACGTTCTTTATCCGCATAACGTTGCTGGATTTTGTCGTAAAGTGCAATAGTAGCCTCGGCATTGATGGTATCCGCCTCATGGATGATGACTTCTTCTGGATGGTGAGCGTTCATTGCCCCGTTAATATTGATGCGTCGACGTCCCGTGTTACTCGGTATTAATTTGTCCTGACCCTTTTTGATCCAGGCATAAGAGGAGCGCGTATTGTGTTGAGGGTGAACTGCATCTGCGAAAAGAATAACCTCATTTTCAGTGATTTCTTCCAAAAATGGCTCAAATTCTACTAAAAATGCCTCTTGTTCAGATGTGTCTACATTCCCGGGTAATTCCGATGTTTTCTTGTATACAAAATCCAGTTTCTGCAAAATAGATCGAACCGCGCTTAAAGAATACTCTACCCCAAATGCCTGTAAAATATACGCTTGAACCTCTTGGGAGGTGCAGTAAATACCTTCCGAAACTTGTTTCTCTATCGCTTGCAACGCTTCGGGACTTAATTTGCCACTAAAAGGTACATAGTGCCGATCCAAATATTTATCCAGCCCATCTTTGTCATACTTATGCCGACAGTTGGTAATTGTACCGCGACCAATACCCAGGATTAACTCAATCTCATCATAATCCTTACCCATGTCCAACAAGATCAAGACCGACAATTTCATGTACGCCCCTTTGTCACGCGTGTTGCCCCGCATTTCCTCTATGACCACTCGGGCCTCTGCTGTTAAAAATTGTCCAAATATCTTACAAAGTTATGATTTCTTGGCATCCCGTTCATAACCACTTCGCTTTGACTATAACTCCCATCCAGATACTCCAGGGGGTAGCGTTTCTTCCACGTTTTTTAACAACAAAAATGCCGACGAGGTGTCGGACAAAGTGGCATAACTCATTTTTTGTTTTAGGAGATTGTCGAAGTTCGCCAGATTGCGGGCGTTCAGGGTGAAAACTTCTTTTAATGTTTTTGCGCCGGCCAGGATATGGATATTGTTGGGGTGTCGCTCCTCTGACTTCTTCATTAGCATTTCCAGCGTGCCGATCCGTTTATTTTCCTCTTCAATACCTTTTATCGCGTTGTCCACTTTCTGCGACAGGTCAGTCAGTTCGCTGCTGATGGAAACGAGCCGTTCGAATACTTTTTCGATGTGGATCACCACGCCCATAATAAACAGGCGTAAAAGCGATTGTGCAGATTGCTTCCGCGCCGCTATGTTCCGATCCGGCAGAACTGACCACGAGTGCTTTCAATCAGTAGCAAGGCCAGGCTGAGATGAGTCAGCAACATGCTCGTGATTTTTTGCCATTTAGAATCTTCCTGTTTCATTGTTTAGTCAGTCTGCGGAACCGGTGATTTGTTTTGTAACAGTCATTAAAAAATCAAAATTTTGTTCGTCCGAAGGTATCGTGATCCGGAATGTATTTTTAACTAAGTTTGGAATTCCGTCCTGATACACCATTGCCCGCACGGCAATTCCGTTATTTTCGTATTCTTCGGCCAGTTTCAGGTCTTCAACGAGCAGCGAATTCCGGTAGCCGCCATAGTGCATGACCGAGTATTTTTCCAGAAAGCGAATATACTCGTCCATATTGCGTATCACGGATTGCACGACCTGTTTTTTAAATTCCTTGTGCCTGAAATTGTAATAAGCCATGGCGAGTGATATTTCACTGATGTCGTAAGGGCCCATGTGTGCCCGGAGCGTTTCGATATTGCCGGGCGCCGATAATACGTATCCGATCCGGTGGTTGGCCAGCGCGTACACTTTGGAAAAGGTCCTGGCAATGATAATATTTTGATGCCCCCGCTTTAGCAGTTCTATCCCGTTTTCCATTTCATACTTGTCCGGATTTATTCTGTTGGCGGCATAAGAACCATACGCTTCGTCGAGGATAAATAAGGTGCGCGGAAATGTGGTGATCAGGGATTGCAACGCATCAAATGGAATGAGTGCACCGGTAGGGTTGTTGGGATTGCAGATATAACAGATCGGCGAACCCTCCGATAAACATTTTGCCATATCGTCTATCGGGAAACTCGTCTCGTAGCGCGTATTGTCCACCTTCGCGATATGAAACAAAGGCATGTACAGGCCCCGGCCACGTTGAAAGGCGTAAGTATAAGCCGGCCAGAAACCGGGGGTGGGTACCGTTATCATCTCGCCGGGGGCCGAATAAACGTCGTATATATACGTCATAATGTTCATGATGCCGTTCCCGATCAGTACATTATTTGTGCCGACACCCAGTTCACCCGCGATCTCTTCCACCAGCGCCTTTTCGATCATCTTGGAAGGATAACGATTACTTTCCTGGATCGGGAAATCGGCTTTCCGATACCTGTCGGCCGCTTCCAGCGAAACGGCGGGAGGTAAAGTGGTCTCTTCCCTGTCCAGGTTTAATTTGAAATACGGCCTTACGGGCGGTACGTATGCCCATAGCGGATTGGCATGCAAGGTGCCCGGTTCGTGCCTCGAACGGAATAAAGGTTGAATGTTTGGAATATCCATATTTCAATACGGCTTGTAAGGAATAAAGTCGACATATTTCGAATGCTATACGATATATCCGCTGATCAATGCCCGGAAAAAATATTAATCTACAGGGCTGGAGTCAATCGGAATAATAAAATGTTACACGGGCAAAATTATCCAAAGTGTTGTATTTGTGCGTATAAACGAAGCAATTTATTGTGATTGTTGTTAAGGCATCTGCCAACCCTCCGGCTTGCCCGCCAAACCCCGCCCCGCTCTCGCGAAGCCCCGCCTCAAGCGCAACCATCCCTCCAACTTGGCCGCCCCCCCCCACCTTCCCGGCGCATTGGAACCGAAAAACCCATTCCGGTCGTAATATACCCAATGCCCCAAACGCAACAGATAATATTCCGCCCCCAGCCGCGAACAAAATTTTTTCCACCACACGATAACAAAACAAACAAATGAATTTATTACGTTTGCGTCATCACGCCATTCATTAATCTGTTCACCATATTAACCTGCCAACCTATGAAATATACCCTCCCCGGCAGTAGTGTGAAAACCATCTTTCCGGTTTGACCGGCAAAAATGCCCCTGCGTGCTCGTGTAAGGCCCCGCCTGCTCTACCGGATATTTCCATGCTCACAGATTCGGCGCAGATTCTTTTTCGCAGATTCTGCACCGACTTTTCTGCGTATAATCTGCGCATTTTTCTGTGTAAAATCTGTGAGCAATAAAAATGTTGCCGCCTCGCGCAAAACCTCCGCGTAAAACAATCCGAAATAATCATCACAAAACACCGCATCATGACTTTTCTCGAACACCTCGAACTGCTCCGCCGTATAGACGGACTCATTCACCTCAAAGCCACCGGGCGTTACGACGCTTTCGCCGGACGTATCGGCATCTCCGTCGCCTCCCTTTTCAGGCGCCTCGACGAACTCAAAACCCTCGGCGCAGAAATCGAATACTGCCACCGGCGACAATCCTATTATTACAGCAATACTTTTTCGTTCCGGCACTGAAAAAAATCGGCCATTCTCAGTTTTTGAGAAGAGCCCGCCCAACATTTGCCTCCGGGAAAACGAAATATTAACCCACACCCTTTCCACGGGCGTCATCCCCCCGTAGAAAACGGCTAAACAATCCGATATAGCCATGAATATCAGAAATACACCCTTCATCCTGATCCTACTCCTGTCCGCGCGGACCCTTTTGTTGGCCGGGAACCCCGAACACCCCGTACCCGGCTGCTCCGAACCCGCCGGTTTCGCCTGGACTGCCGTCACCCACGAGTCCGTCACCGTTCGGTGGGATTCCGCTGCGGCCGGCACCGTTCGTTTCGAACTGGTCGCAATCAAAAAAGGCGCCTCCACCAAACTCGCGTTTAAAAACCCGGCCCGCGTGGACACCGGCAATACCCACACCTTCGGCGGCTTGGACATCAACACGGCCTACGACCTCTTTATCCGCCGCGTTTGCCAGAGCGCCATACCCGGCGACCTCGATTACAGCGACTGGGTGCGGATCAGCGCCAAAACCGCCGCCGCCGTTCCCATGGATTGTAGCTTCGACACCACTTTAGTCGCCATAAGCCAGGTCACCCACGAACGTTTTAACCTGAACCTCTCCCCGCCGCGTAAGCTCTCCCCCAACGGCCGCCGCCTGCTGCTCCGATACCGCCTCACCGCCGTGCCACCCGGCTACAACCCACCCACCATACTCGGACAATGGCAGGAACGCCTGATCTCCGACGAAAATAAACTGTACGTCGATCACCTGTACCAGGGCGGTACCTATGACGTGTACGTAAAACAATTGCGCGACGGGAGTTATATGGAGTATACGAGGGCGTGTAAAGAGGTGGGGCCGTTGCAGGTGGTGATTGCCTCGCGGGAGCGGGATTGCGACTATGCACAAAACGTGACATTGAGCTGCACCGGGGCGGATTTTGTCACCCTGCATTTTTGAAGGGCCTGCTTTGGGTATGATTCGTTGCGGTACTTAGTCGCTATCAAACCCCTCGCGGGAACGGACGATGACTGGAAATTCTACTACCACTTTTTAGGTTCGGATTTCACCATCGGCGACCTGGAAGAACAAACTACATACGAGGTCAGCGCCTACCTGCTCGTGGGGAAGTCAGGATTCAGTTACGACTATATCTGTAGCGAGGTGATCGTCGCTCCTTTTACCACCTACCCGCGCAGTAGTATCACTGATGTGGATGGCGACGACATTCCGGACGCCTGCGATCCCGATGATGACGACGGGCCTCTGGGTGATACAGACAACGACGGCATTGCCAACCAGGACGATGACGACACGCCACAGAATCCTTTTCCCCAGATGCCGCAACTAAAATGCGGCCAGGCGGCAAACATTCCTGTCCCGGCCCCGGCGCATTTGCTGGTATCCGCGAGTGAAGGTGAAATATTCTTCATCAACGGTTTCCCGATTCTGCTTGACGAGGTTTCCGGCGGGCAAGGTACTTTTTCCGGCAGGGGTGTGGTGGGTTTGCCCTTTGATCAGGCGAAATACTTGGAAGTCGAATTTAATAACGTTCAGGTGGATAGTCAACGGACCATCATTAATGGTACGGTCAACGGTATATCACAAAACCTGGGCAACTTCCCTAATATTACACTCGATACGGTCACTTTTGGCGATGACCGGTTTTGCAGAGAGATACCCGAAGAGGAAGGTTTTGATGAAAACGGGATTTGGACGACAACGAATAGTGAATATAATCCTTTGGGATTCAACCAGGAAGGAGAATATCAGATGCCGCCGTATCAGGGATGGGAAGAGGGTAATCCTTATGATCCGAATTATGATCCAAATGGGTTTGATGCGGATGGAAATCATATTGATACCGGGACACCCTATAACTCAAGTGGTTGTAGCCAGGTAGGATTAGATTCCTTAGGGCAACCTTGTGATCCATCAGGTCAAGGGCCATATTATTGGCTTGCTCAGGGAACAACACAAGAAGGGATTGCATTGGCAAATGAAGTTGAAGATTCTATTCGCCCGATGGTATTGGCGAGGCTGGCTGAATTAATATTGATATACACGGATTCTATGGCTGCAACTAAAATCCGTTGCGACCTTACACGGGATTCCTTGAGGGATTATTTTTATGGTTTGGGTTATACAGATGATAGAGACAGGGTTTTCATCTTTGGACCCAGTGATAAATGGTTCAAATAAGGAATGAGCCAGGAATTTAAGGAAAAACCGGAAAACCTTGGGATAACACTTGATAGGGATACATATGAAGAATATTTAGAAAGCACGCATATTAACTTATATAACTGTGACCTTGAATTGCTTAGGTTTGAAGCGCTTTTGTACATTATTAATCAATTAAAAGTAGAACCCGGGATTTCTGAAGTAGTTGACAATTTGAAAGGCTTAATTCAAAGATTTTCGCCGGATGAAGTATTGTATTATTCAGAAATCAATAACCTGAAAAACTGGGTAATTAGTAAAACAGATTCAATTATCATCAGCGAACGTATAAAAAGCCAATCAACAGGCTCAATAGATGAAATAGGCTCTGAATTTAATAAATCGGCAGGAAAATTCTTTAACATTAGGAACTATTCCCATTGCATGGCAAGTGTTATGCCAAACCATCAGATTAATAACATATTAATTGGGCAATCATTTGAGACAACATGGCAAGACATGATTTTTGAATACCACCAAGGTAGGTATCAGGTTTCAGGCATTGATAGGGCTTTTTTTCTGGAAAGTATTTGTAAATCGCGAAAAATTGCTACAAATCTAGGCACATCAGTTGTTTCGACCAGCCTGCTCCCTCTTGAAATTTCTAAGGATGTTCTTGGACAGACATATACTATTTACTTGGATAATATTTCACTTACTCCGGATGGAGGATTTGTTGACATCTACATAATCATTAATACCCATCCATCACCAGATCGTCTCGTTTTCAAAGCATTAAAAATCCCGTTTGGACCCTCCGGTTTCCTCGGCGAAACTAAATTACTACTTGGATCAAATGTCGGAATTGCTATAAACAACGCAATAAAGATGAACCTGCTTGGGAATAGTAACACATTTGTTTCAGTGGATTGTGATGGCTTTTCAGGATTGAGTGTGGATGGCGATGTAGAATTTTGTCGAAATTATATTATCCCACTAACTCCAGGGACTTTAACACCTAAGCCTGAAACCGAATCTGTTAAAGCACACTTTCTTGTCCAAATGCCAGCATGGGGAGAATTTGTAGTGGAACTAAACATCGATCCATTTGCGATTACAAAACATGATAGTATAAAATGGCAAGTGAACAGGGCGGTTTTTGATTTTAGCAGTTCATATACACCCGGGTATATCAGTTTTCCATCCAATTATTCTTCCCCTTTTGTTTATAACAATAATGGCATTATTACTCCATCTGGGTTGTGGAAAGGGTTTTACCTT
Source organism: Lewinellaceae bacterium (assembly GCA_016713985.1). Lineage (GTDB taxonomy): Bacteria > Bacteroidota > Bacteroidia > Chitinophagales > Saprospiraceae > M3007. The sequence goes on from JADJOD010000015.1 coordinate 81,119, forward strand.
GATGATATATCTGTCACACTTCCCAAACAATTTGGAAATAATACTGGTACAGAAATCACAATTGGAGCCAAGGACATTATTTTTGATGATACAGGGCTCACCGGTAAAGTATTTGCAGCTCTCTGTTGTCTCTTTGTGAGGGCAATTTAAGCGGCTGGGCATTTTCTATCGATACTTTTGCCATACAAGTTACCAACAATCGACTTGATGGATTTATGTTCAATGGATTACTGAACCTACCCATATTTTCTCATGGAAACAACGATTGTGTACAATCAAGCGAATGTATTCAATATGAAGCAGCTGTTTTGCCAGGAAATTTATATCGATTTTCAGTAAAACCGATCGGTATGTATCAGGCAAATATTTGGAAAGCGACCGTATCTATTGAACCAAATTCTGAAATAGAATTAAGATATCAAAATGGCATATTCAAGGCCTCCGCGACACTGAATGGTTCTGTTAGCATTGATGGAGACCTTGGGCAAAATCTCATGGCCTCTATTCCCGATATTACTTTTCAGGGTTTGGTTTTGCGAAACCAGACACCATATTTTGAGCCCGGGTTGTGGAGCGTACCAGATGCATCGGTAGGTATAGGCTTCGGGGGCTATGGTTTAACTATTGATAGCATTAGAATGGCCAAAGTCCCAAATGTGGATAACAGAGCTAATATGAAATTAAGGGTTGGTTTAATCATAGTTGATAGTGATATCGGTCAGATTATGGTTGATGGGGGATTTCAACTAAGGGGCAAGTTGTTGATTGAAAATAATCGACAACGATGGGTCTATGATGGCCTTTCAATTGATGATATTGTTATTGACGCAAGTTTCCCTGGTGTAGATAGAGTATATGGCAAACTGATATTTTTTGGGCAAGACCAGCCGCACCCGTCCCTCGGCAGAGGCTTTTCGGGGAAAGTAATGGTAGATTTTCAAGGTATGGATGTAGAACTTGCGGCTTTAGGCGTGTTTGGAAACATGGGGACTTATAAATATTTCATGATAGATGCTCTTGCTAAGTTTAATCCTGGTCTTGGAACCGGAGCACTTCAATTGATCGGGTTTGGTGGCGGCGCTTCCTATCATATGGATATTATAGGTGATTTGGATGCTGGCCTGCCCTCCGATATCGCCAATATTGATCCAACAACAATTAATTTAGGAACCTCATTGTCGGGACTGGTTTATTCGCCTGATGAAACTAGGGGCATTAATATTCATGCAACTGTTGTTCTGGCCCTTGCGAAAAAAGAAGCGTTTAATGTGAATGCAACTTTTGGGATGAGTTTTTATTCAAGCGGAGGGCTTGACCAGGTTTATTTCAAAGGTACTGCAAAATTCATGGATGAGTTAGACTTCTCTGCCGCACCTAAATTTTTAGGTGATAGCACTCCGAACGTACCAACGGAAATATGCGCATTTGTATATATGTCATATGCATTCGGCGAGAAAAAATTTCATGGAAACTTTAAAGTAAAAATAGATGCAGCCGGTGTGTTAACTGGTGAGGGTGAAGCTGAATTATTGATACAACCTGGCTACTGGTTTATCAATGTTGGCACGCCCCAGCAACCAATTCACGTTAAATTTTCGATCCCTAAACTAAAAATTACCGTCGCTGAAGTTGCTTTTTACTTTGACATAGGGAAAAATATCCCGCCATTTCCCGGCTTACCTGGGAATGTGGCGTCTCTTACAGGATTAGGTAATATTGTCGCGAATGAAGCATTAAGAAGAACAGGGAACGGCTTTGCAACTGGCCTTCGGTTTAGCGCCACTACGGATGAACTAACGTTTCTGATTTTCTATGCGCGCTTTGATTTAGGATTAGGGTTTGATTTAATGGTACAAGATTACGGCGATGCAGTTTGTATCAATAATGGAGGGGAACCGTTAGGGATTAACGGATGGTATGCGTCCGGCCAATTATGGGCGTATGTGCATGGTGAAGTCGGTATTAAAGTACGATTGTGGGGGAAAACGAGGCATTTCGATATATTAAATTTGTCTGTTGCGGCAGCGCTTCAAGCCAAATTTCCCAACCCTTTTTATGCAAGAGGCGCAGTTGGAGGTAAATATCGAATATTAGGTGGCCTGGTAAAAGGTAGTTGTCGCTTCGAATTCAAAATGGGTGAAGAATGCCAAATACAAGGAGGAAGCGACCCGTGGGCAGATCAGGCGGTGATTCTTGACATAGAGCCAATTGATAGTTTAGAAAATGTTCATACATTAACAATTCCTAAGGTAACTTTTACGGTACCGTTGAATGAAAATTTAAATGACGGTAGTAATGCCTGGCGAGCCGAATTGGTATATGCTAACATAGTTAAAGGAGGCTTAATTCTAAATGATGAAGAAACCTTGCAAGAGGGGAAAACTCTGCTCGAAGTCAAACCTGTTAATGCTTTAAGCGCTAATAAATGGTTTGTATTTAAGGTCAAAGTTAGGGTGCTTAAAAATGGAGAAGTATTCAAGTTTGAAGAAAAGGAAGTCTCATTTAAAACGGGTGATTCACCCAATATTATCCCTGCCGATAATGTGCAATATGCATACCCGTTTGACGGCCAGTACAACTTTTACAAAAATGAACACCCTGGCGGTAAAGGATTTATCGCTCTTAAGTTTGGTCAACCCGAATTATTTCAAATTGCCCCGCCTGGATTTACAAGGATGATGCGTCTTATTAGACTTAGTAATAATACGGAGACCCGATTCCCATTTACTTATGATGCTCCGCTTAGAAAAGTTGTGTTTTCAATGCCGTCAAATTTACAGCCTGGAGAAGTTTATAGGTTAGAAATGATAAATGATAATAATGATGGTTTATTGGGGGCGAATGATAGTAGCGGAAGCGAAAGTAATGAGAATGGCTTGGAGCCAATTGTGCCACCGGTGATGTATCAAATTTATTTCAGAGTGAGTGAGTATAACAAAATTGCAGATAAGATAGAGGATTTAAAACAAAACTTGCAAGTTTCAACCTATTCAACGGGTTGGATTCGTGCTAAATCAACACTTTCTGAACCTTTTGATCACTTTGAAGTATATGGTAGCATAAATGGAGAAGAGTTGTTAACTACATCCCTAAATTTGAATAACTTAGATTGGTTTAATCAAAACAAAACCTATCTAAAATTAACATACAATTACCAACAGGAACCTGTCAGCAGCTCTGAGGCCTGTTACCTGAACCAATTTACCAACACCTATAATAATTTTGACCAACAAAATTTTGCATTTTCCGCTATTGGTTTTGAAGAGCCGTTAGGAAATCCAATATTAAAAGTGTCTCAAGATGGAGATATCCCTGTATTAGGCACAGTAAACCAATTTTTAGATTTTACCTCGTTAAATGCTTTCAGCGTGATGTGGGGAGATATGAAAATGGATTTGCTCTCTTACAAAACACTCAAATGTAGCGGAAGCAGCTGGTATGGAACCTCGGCCTTGAATTGTAGTAATTTTACATATTGCTGTGCAAATAGTGGCCAACAGGGTTGTTGCACATCTATTTGTGCATTTGAAGGCAACCCCAACCTGGCGCAAATCGCAGATAATGATATGCCTGTGCCGTCAAGTGGTTCAAAATTTCAGGTATCCGTAAAATATACCATCCCTGGATTTGGGCTGACAACTAGTAAAATAATTGAAATTGTTAAACCATAAAAACTGTTATATATGAATGCCGTTTCAATAAAAAACCATTTCATACTCCTCATAAACTTTATTCTCCCTTTTTATCTGATCGGACAAATAAATGTTCATCAGGGAATTCTTTACGTCGACCCTATTGGTGCATCAAGCGGGTTTCCAACGGCAGCTATGACAGCCAATATTCAAGAGCATTTAGACCGACTCCTTTCCGATAAGGGGGAAAAAGTCAATGTTCTCATCCTTTCGCAAGAATGCCCAAGACTGGAATATGTACTTATTGATGGAGAAGGATATTGGATTGGTCCTGAGTACAACGGTTCAAATATCTGGTGCAAAGTAAGCGACCCCAAATCTAAGGCAATTCAGATTCTGCCCGGGAATGGACTTGCGTATAATACCGCTACTTATACTGCTTATTCATCTGGAAACACTTCTAATGGGATTTGGCAAGGCCTGCATTTTAATGAGCCATGGCAGCCACATAATACGAAGTATTATTGCTTGATTCATCAAGCCCTTAATCGAATTTATGGTGATAGTACAACAGTGCCCTCATTAGAAAACTGTGGAGATAATATGGTTTCAGATTTAGATAACTCAATTACTCAACCAAAATTATATCTGGATGGTCAATCGCTGCCGGCCCAAGATATTCAGGGTGCGCTTCGGCAATCTAAATCGGCTTTTTGCACTAATTTATTGTTTTATACTCAATATCTTCATACAAGGGATTTGGATTCCGAAACAGTACAGTCTCAACTTGTGAGTGATATTGGAAATGACTATGTTCTGATTATTGCAAAACCCAAAGAAAAATCTGGAGGGAGTAACATTTACTCTCAAGTATTGGTTGATTTTGGAAAAGGAAACACTCCTTCTTTGGATCATTGCTATCCCACATCGCGAACGCTCTCACAATCGGATGAAGATGCATTAGTAAACAAAGTAGTCAATTCCGGCTCGAAACATGATTTTAATAATGTAAAAGAAGGTATAGGCCATTTGCTTGATTTTATACTAACCTCTGATCTGGACCCTGTGCCTGGAGATGTGAACGGTTGCGACTATGGACAGGCCGGCGGGAATAATGGCAATAATTATCTGAGAGTCAATTTCTCGGAATTCGAATTTGACGGACCTGCACTACAATCACCCGCAGGAAATGGTCATGTTACATCATATAATGATTTTAAAGGCACGAACAACGACGTCGAGCAATCATGTTCAGAAGCAGCGCAGGCGGCAGAAGGGCATGGCTTAAATCTGCAATTCCATGTAGCTTCCGGATGCGGTACAGGTAACGAACAATTTATTGATTCGCGGAATGATTATGAAGCGAATAACCCTTCCGGAGCGGCAAGCGTGGTATGGATGTACTACGACAAATGCTCGGATAGACTATTCTACGATGTCAAGTTAGGTGATGACTTTATGGCACAATTAAATCCAGGTTATGGTATCACAAACGCTGATTCTATTGCCGCGATTAAGGAAGCTATTGAAGAGATGGCAAAAAGCACATTGGCGAAAGCGTCACAAATAACGAGCTATGAAAATGCAACCCTGGAAGAGGGAGAATACCCGCCGAACCAAAATTTGCTGCCTGGAGGATTTGGCCCTACTTGTGGAGATGAAGATCCCTGGAAATTCGGGTTGAGAAATCCTGCCGATTTTTCAATTGACTCTATACCAAAGATTTTTGCAGAATACTTGGTTATTCATTTAGAAATTCTTTGGCATCAGGAAGTCCCTATGCGAGCATGGCACCCGCAGCCTCCTGCAAAATGTATGTTTGATGTGCCGGGTGCTTATGTCGGTTTGGTAAATGGAGCTTTGGACCAGATTAACGGAAAAACATGGAATCTCATAGGGTTGTTGAACCTTGCTACACAGTTTGCAACAGCAGACGGAAATACCCGAAAAGAGATATTGAAGGCGCTAGTCAATCCCTTAAACCTCATCCTAGGACAATATACTCAATCAGTTGATTGTATTTTAACGGCTCAATGCCAGGAAGAAAGAATTCAATGCTACATCCGGCTGCTTGTTAATGCTTATTTTGATATATTTACAGGAAAATCATTGCTAAGTAGCGTTGGAAATTTGGCGAATGTTGGCAAAGCAGTTGATGCCGATTTGAAAATGTTTAATAGTGATTTTGATGATGCCTATAATTCGTGGAAAAGAGGCTTGGATGAAACAAAACATCGAGACCATGATGTATTTTTAGGGGCACTATCGGAATCTGCACAATATAAGTTAACTTCGCATGCGTCATTGAGTAAAATATGGGAAAAAGTTACTGATGGAATCATAGATGGCGTTTCAGTACAAGAGTTTAAGGAGTTTTTGGAGCGACTTCCGGCATATAGCAATGCGTCGTTTTATGAGCATTTTGAGAAGGTTTTTATGCCAAATGGGCAAACAGCGGATCCGGTAAAGTTAAAGGCGTTTATTGATGATGCTAATACAACAAAACCTGCGGAATTTATTAATATCTTTGGGGCTGATGGTAAGAAGTATTTAAGCGCATGGGATGAAGCATTTAAAGGCGGGCTTATCCATTTGAGGAAAAATTCGGAATATTTGTTGACAATTAATGAATTTATAAAAGAAAAGAACCGTTTTATTACATTTTTTCAATATGGCTGTAAATGTTATTTGATCACGCGACAATAAGGCATTACACTAAAAATTATTATTCAAACTTAAATAGCGCATTCAAGGTTTTGGAGAAATGACTGATGAATTTATTGAATTTAAAAACAAGCTTGACCCTGCATTAGAAAAATTACCAAACTATTTTGGAAATGTATTTCGCGGGCTAGGCTTGAAAGAATCTAGCCTCGCGAAAGGTTGGGTAAAAGGCCAAACAATTCAGTTTAACAAATTTGTCTCTACAAGTATATCTGAAAGCAAAGCAATGGAGTTTATGAATAATAATGGCGGTAGTGTAGTCATAGTAATTCAACCATGCTCTATAGGAAGGCATATTGAACCTATTTCAAACTACCCCAATGAAAAAGAAGTATTATATCAGACAAATAAAAATTTAAGGTACTTGATATTGAAGACTTAGGGGGACCGCCTCCTATAAAGATAAACAAATAGAAGACTAATAAAAGATTACTTTAACTTAAAAATGCATATATGAATAAATTAATTGCTTCATTTTTGAAGATTAAATGACAATCATTATGGCCTTGATGAAATAAGAAGGTTATCACTGAAAAGGATATTGGGGTAACTGAGCTTGGAGGCCAAACATGGAAATCTTGTCCTCTTTGAAAAACAAAAATAAAGAAGGTTGTATTTACAGGAAGATAAAACACCTAACCAGCCATTGTATACATTTATTACGAAAATATAATCATGGTTTATGACTTGCTTTTGGTACTTTTAGAACGTTGAAGTTTAGTTAAATATACCGAATATTGAAAATGCCGACATAGGTTTATTGCGAATATGCGCAATGAGGAAACAACTTGGCAAAATCTTGATACACACAAAAAGCAAGATAAGCGACGAGAGACTTGGATGCGGTTTAAACACAATACGGAATCTTTAACAAGATTACCGTATTATGAAAAAATGATCCACGTTTATGACCTACTAATTGATTTGATTGAAAATCTGAGATATGTAGTCAAAGATAAAAATGCCATAAAAGGCGCTGATCTCGGTCGCTTACGCGTTTGCGCTATAGCACTCATCGAAAAAGACTACATGGATGAAAGCTTAATCCCTAACCATCACGTCCAACCTCATTTTATATCAACTCTTGCTGAAGAATACCACGACACTTATCCCGATCTCAATCTCATCGAACTTTCAAAAGCTTACACAGAAATGTATGAACTATGGCCTGAAAAGCCGGATTATAACCGTAAATCGTCCTGATTTATACTGTAAGGTGAATACTAATTTCACCAAACTAAGGGACATCATCAACCACACTTCATTTTATGCGCTTCATTTATTACCTCAGCCTTATGCCTTGGCTACTCCCTTGGCAGACCTTCGCCCAATCAGCGAACCGCATCACCGACCTCAATCCCACCACGGCTCACACCTTCCCCGAAGGCGCCTTTTACGGCAAACCCGTCCATCTCATCCCGTTTGGTGACAAGATATTATTCGCTGCAGATGACGGGATACACGGACCGGAGCTTTGGGTATCCGACGGTACAACCGACGGCGCCACCCTGTTGAAAGACATTCGGCCCGGTTCCGTAGGCAGCGGCATCTCCGGGTTTACCGAACTCAAAGGAAAGGCCTACTTCGCAGCCAACGACGGCATCACCGGTCAGGAACTTTGGGTCACCGACGGTACGGAATCCGGCACCCAACTCCTGAAAGACCTGCGTCCCGGCACTTCGGGAAGTAACCCGCTTGACCTCACCGTCGCCGGCGACCTGCTCTTCTGCGCCGCTGACCTGTCTGCCACCGAACCCGCCCTCTGGCAAACCGACGGCACGGAAGCCGGCACCGTCGTCACGCCGGGGCTTACTTTCTCCGGCCTCGGCCCCGCACAGCTCACCGCCCTGAACGGCAAACTGTACTTTTCCGGTCCCGACCGCGAACTATGGGCCACCGACGGTACAGTCGCCGGCACCTTCCGGGTCAAAGAAATATCCCCCAACTCCGGCAATTCCTACCTGGAGCACATGGTGGCCCTGAACGGCAAACTCTATTTCTCCGCCGACGACCAGCCGTTCAACAGCGAGCCCTGGGTCAGCGACGGCAGCGAAGCGGGCACCTTCCGGCTCCGGGAAATAGAACCGGGTACGACCTACGGCTCCAACCCGAGGAAATTCCATTATTTTAAAGAAAAGGTCTTTTTTGCCGCCAACGGCATGCTCTGGATCACCGACGGCACCCCCGACGGCACGGACCTGTTCAAAAACATCACCGTTTTTCAGGCAAGCAACGATATTTCGAACTTCCTGACCTTCGGCGACCACCTCTACTTTCCCGCCGACGACGGTTTTAAAGGCCGCGAACTCTGGCGCACCGACGGCAGCCCCGCAGGCACCGTGCTGGTAAAAGACATCAACAACAATTTTTTCGACTCGGCGCCTGAAGAGATGACTGCCGGCGCCAACGGCCTGTTCTGGTTCCGCGCTTACACCGGCAACGGCGACTGGGAACTCTGGAAAAGTGACGGCACCGGCGCAGGTACAATACGCGCCGCAGACCTGCAGCCCGGCGCCGGCGGCTCCTATCCCCAGGCTTTCACACCCTGGAACGGGGCCCTGCTTTTTGTCGCCGACGACGGCGCCCACGGCCGTGAACTCTGGAAACTCGACCTGGTCACGGGCCAAAACAACCTGCTTTGGAGCGGCGAAACAGTCTCCGTGACGCCCAACCCCGCGAATGAATTGCTGCACGTCCGGTTTTCACCGGTCGCACCCGCAGTGGAATACAGTCTGCGCCTTTATAACGGCGCCGGACAACAGGTGTATACCGCCGAAAATCCGGCTGCGGAAACCGCCGTTGTACCGACCGGACAACTGCCGCCGGGTGTTTACTCCGTCGTGTTGTTGTCGGCGGGGGATGTTTTTACCCGCCAGGTGCTGATCCACCACTGAACCTGAAACGGCCCGACGCTACCGTATCCGCTGCTGTTTGTAACCCGGAACGCCGTTCCGGCACAGATCACCGCCGGAACGGCGTTCCGGTATACCTACAGCGTTCCGGTGTGCCGTCCGGTGCGCCACCAGTGCAGGACAACGGAAAGAGATTATACAAACCGTCTTAAATATAAACCTAAACCTATGCGCCACTGCCAAAATCTGCTTGTCTCCGGACTGCTGACCGGGTTTTGTTTTACCACCCTGTGTCCAGCCGGAGCCCAAACCGCCAACCCGAACGTGTTGGGCATCGCCGCCAAAGCCGTTTACACTTCGGATAACAAAATCCTCGTCCGCTGGACGCCCATCAACCATAAAACCTGGGAATGGGGGCGCGACAGCGGGTACAACCTGGTACAGATCACGCTGGAGGACAACAACGGGCCGTTATCGAGTGCGGATCAAAGCGCTTCAATCCTTCAGGTGGCATTTGCGCCCAAAAACCAAAGTCAGTGGGAAGCGGCTATGCTGCTTGATTCGGCCGTCGGGGTGGCTGCCGGCGCCTGTTTTGGCGAAGATTTCACCGTGTCGGGTCCCGCAAGTGGAGGTATCGTCACGGCGCACAACTTAGAAAGTGAAAAGGATAACCGCTTCGGTTTGAGTTTGTTTGCCGCCGACGTTTCCACACTTGCCGCCGAAATGCAAAACCTGCTCTACCGCGACGAAACGGTGAGTGCCGGTTACCGGTACGCCTATATCATCCGGCCGGGCGGATTAACCGCCGCACATCCGCTCAAGCCGGGTCGTGCAACGATTTCGGCGTCGGACCCGTACACCATGCCCGAGCCGGCTGGTTTTTCCGCCAGTCCGGGTGACAGCATTGTTTCCCTGGTTTGGGACCAGTCGGCCGGCGCCGAACACTACGCTTCATACGACGTGTGGCGTTCAAAAAACAACGGGCCTTACGAAAAGGTGAATAAGGAACCCGTTTTACCCGCTTCACAACCCGACGGCAAGGACGAAAAACAGTTGCTTTTTTATGCCCGCATAGAAAACAACACCGACTCGTTCCGATTTAAGGTCTGCGGTCATTCTCCCTTTGGTTTTGACGGACCGTTTTCGCCAATACAAACCGTCAAAGGAGTGGCTTCGGCCTTAAAAGCGACCGTCAGGGTCTTAAAAGCCGACGAACTGGCTTCCGGCATGGCGCTCACCTGGGAATTTCCGGATTCTTTAAACGGAAAAATCCAGGGTTTCAACCTGCTCCGGTCGGCACAACACGAGGGGCCGTACACGCCCCTGAATACCGCATTGTTGGGGCCGGCTGCGCGTACGTTTACCGATCCCGGCCCTTTGCCGCTCAATTATTACAAAGCCGAGTTTGTGGATTGGAACGGCAACCACGTCGGATCCCTGCCGCAAATGGCGCAGCCGAAAGACAGCATCGCCCCGGAAGCGCCGTCCGCGGTGGCCGGGGAGGCGGTGGGGGAGAAGGGCGTGTTGCGTATACACTGGTCGCCGAGCCCCAGTGCCGATGTGATGGGTTACCGGGTGTTTATGGCCGATCAGCCGGACGGGAGTTACGGACAGATCACGTCCAAATGGACCGGCGACACGGTTTTTTACCACACCGTCAACGCTTCCTCGCTCACGGAGCAGAAATATTTCAGGATCAAGGCGATTGACCGCCGCGAGAATACTTCGGAATTTTCGCCGCTGTGTACCGTGTCGATTCCCGACATCGTGCCGCCGGCCATGCCGGTGTTGAAAAAAACGGAACCCCGGCCGGAAGGCATCGCGGTGGAATTTGTGCCGAGCCAGAGCCGCGACGTGAAGCAGCACCGGATACTCCGCAAAAAGAAAGACGATGCCGGGTGGTTGGAAGTTGCGGTATTGGATACCCTTGCCGGACAGACCCGGGTATTGTTTATGGATAGCACTGCGGAAAAAATGTACACCTATAATTATATGATCCAGGCCGTGGACGATGCCGGCCTGGCAGGTAATTCGAAAATTTTTCGGCCAAATACCGGGGCGACGGCCTGCGGGAACCCGTTCAGCAGTTTGAAGTACAGTTTGTAAAATCCGAAGAAGCGATCCACCTGAAGTGGAAGTACCACAATGCCCACGAGGTATCGGGTTTTGTGATTTACCGGGGCACACAGTCCGGCACACTTTACGAAGCGGGTTTTGTAACCGTGCAACAGGTGATCGCCGGCGGTCAATACGCCGGCCCCCATCCCCTTCTGACAGGTACGGGCCCGGCGCAGGCATTTGACGCCGGCGTCCCGGTGGCGGGCGGGCATTTGCCGGCGGGTTCATTCGACCTGCAACAAACCGGCAAACCGAATACCGCACATGCCACCATGTTTTTGTACGCCGAAAAACAATTCCTGAAATTCAAAACGTACTACTACGCGGTAGCGGTCAAATATACCGACGGCACTTGTTCCCCCCTGAGCGGGGAGCAGTCGGTTTCCGCATACTGAACCCTTAAACCTGTAAATCTTGTAAATCCTGTCAAAAACAAATCTTGTAAACCCTGCAAAAAAAACCTTGAAACCCTGAAACCTTGAAACCCTTAAACCTCAAACCCTTCTTCGAAACACGCAGACCATGAAAAATATCATTTGCTTTTTGATTTGTACCGGATTGTTTGCCCATACCCCGTTTGCCCAGGATCGTTTTTCCGATTGCGTGGGCGCCGTCATCCTGTGCGACAAATCCGACCTCATCGTCAAAAAACTGACGGGTCCCGGCAAGGAACAGGCGGAGGTGGGATTCACCACCTGCTCCGGGCGGCTCGACGAACGCAATTCCGTGTGGATCAAATGGCAGGTTGCTAAAAGCGGCTCCATCGAGTTCAGCATCGACCCCCTGGAGCCCGCCGACGACCTCGACTTTGTCGTTTACCGCCTCGACGGCGATTTTGCTGGATGCAGCCGAAAACACGAGATCCGCTGCCTGGCTTCGGGTGAAAACATCGGCGCGCCGGAAGAGGATTCCTACCCCTGCCGCGGGCGGATGGGTTTGGCCCGAAACGTCTCGGACCTCGGTGAAGGAGAGGGATGCGGCGACCGGCACGACAATTACCTGGCTGCCATCGATGCCCAGGCCGGCGAACAGTATATCCTTTATATCAACAACTATTCATCGGGCAACGGCTTCAAATTAGAGTGGGGTGGGGACGCAGCCTTCGGCACACCCGGCGACCTGCACCTGCCTGCTACGGATCAGACCCAAATGTCCAAAGCGATCTATTTCAGGGAAGGTTACCACGACGGCGCTTTCAAAACCGACTGGGCGGCGGAATCAATCCATACCGCCTTTACGGGAAAAACAAACGGCGCCCGGGCGCCGAATACATTTGTGGCCTGTTTTCCCGTAGACGACAATACGGTAAAAAACGGACAACGGGAAACATTCGAGTTTGGGTATTTATATCCCAACCCTGCGGCCGGCGATGTTTCGTTGCCGGTGCTGGCCCCTTACCCCGCCGTGGTGCGAACAGACCTGTTTGATTTGCTTGGGCGACCGGTGTTATCCCGCGAATACATCGTCGACCGGGGTGATCAGGTACTTAGCCTGCCGGTCGCCTCTTTCAAGCCGGGTTTGTTCCTGGCATTGATCCGCGCCGGTGACAGCCACACGACCCGCAAACTATTGGTAACCAACAAATAGCGCCTTATGAAAAATACAAAGCAGGTACTGTTCCTGATTGGAGCGATATTTTTTCTTTTCGGGTCATTTGCATTGCCGTTAATGACCTGCATTCAAACAGTGACGACACATCGGGAGACACAAGCGGTGGTCACAAGAGTACAGGTGGACCAATCTTCGGGTCGCCGGGGCAGAACCCAGATCGACCGTACCCTGCACTATGCCTTCCAGGTCGGCGATTCGACCTACCAGGGATATGACCATTTGTTCAAGGCGGATGAGTCGACCGGGCCGGGCGATCCGGTCAGGATAATATACCGGAAAGCCAATCCTGCCGATTCCAAAGTCTCCGAATACGGGTCTTTTGGATTAAAAGTAACAATTACCTGCCTGGCGGTTTCGGGATACCTGTTTTTTTCATTTTTTCGGAAAAGGCGACTCAATTGATGCATGATGAAAATACAGCAAGGCACAAAACGTGAGTTCAGCGGTTTTGAACTCGTTCCGGAGAAAAGATTTTAAAAAATGGAGGCCCTTCATCGATTTTGAATCAAAACTATTGATCGCAAAAGAAATAGCAATCCGCTAGCCGTGGCAAGCCGTGGCTCGCGCCAGCAATGAAGCCTCGCGCCAGCGCCGGCAACTTCCGGCGATTATTCATGTGCCTTATAGTGATCGGTTTATAGGGATTAGGTTGGCCGGGTGGATTATTCCGCCCGGCTTTTTGTTTTTTGAACTCGCTCCGGAGGAGGGATTAGAAGTATGGAGGCCCTTCATCGATTTTGAATCAAAACTATTGATCGCAAAAGAAATAGTAATCCGGGGCGGGGGAAATGAGCGATTTTGGGGGACAAAACTATTCAGGATATTATTTTGTTGATTCAGCAATATAGCCATATTTTTGAGCGATTTGCAAAAATATACCCCGCTTGGCTTTTGGAATCTTACGCAATCCGGAAATGATTTTTTGCAGGTTAACACGATCAATACCCAGCTCATCTGCCAAAACAGATAAATTCAATGCCGGACGCTCAGCAATAAATTGACGAAAAACGTGCTCATCCATTGGCGAAATACACGCACTTTTGACTACAATTTTGTAGTCAAAAGTGCGTGTAACAATAGTTCTGTGTAACTAAATGAGAAAAACAATGAAATTAATAAATATAATAAAAGCCTGGCATTGGAGGCTTGCCGAAGTATTTCAAATTAATAAATGAACTTAGAGAGACAAAGAAGATGAAATTAGCATCGGTCAAATCAAAAGAATACGACCGAGCAGCCTTTTTACTTGTAAAAGAAAAAAAAATTATTGAAGAAATAATTAACTTACCCAATAAGCAACCTATTCAAATCAAAGAAGAAGCAAAAATTGAAGTTGGATTGCCCGATATAGATAGAAAATCGAAAAAAATAAAGAAAGTCAAAAATAAAAGTAAAAGTAAAGAAGGAGAAGAACCAAAAATACAGCAACCAAAAATAAATAAAAGAGCACAAATGCTCGGTTTTGATGAGCATATCAAAGTTATTGAAAAAAGAGTTGCAGTATGGACAGGTGAATATGATAATGCAAGTAATTCATATGTTGATATTGATACTTATCGATATGAAGTTAGGTCAATAACCGAAAGGGGGATAATTGGGACTTTTGATTCTATATATTCTTTCGTTGAAGACATAGCAATGTTTCGGGAAGATAGTAGAGAAGGGCAATTTTCCATAAGTAAATACGGCTACATTCACAGAAGTGGAAAAATAATATCGTGGGCTATATTTGATGATGGCTATAATTTCAGAAACAATTACGCAGTAGTTGGAAGATTCACAACCCGCATGGAATACGGCAGAGACACCGTCGAAGAAAAATATGGACTTCTTGATAAGAATGGAAGGCTGGTAATCCCATGTGAACACAAACTTGACAAAGACTTTTTGATAAGGCAATTGAGTCTTTGAATCAAGAAAGCAGCACCCAATAAAACACAGAACAATGCATGGTCGTTGCGACACGAAGTCGCTTAATTATACTGTCAAACGTCTTGTTATCAATATTTTACGATGAGATAGCGAGTTAGATTTGACCCTATTTACTGCGATAGGTTCCCACCGCAGCATGCGTCCGAAGTAATTTGGGGGTGTGAAGCCTGCGGGATAAAAAGCCTCCTTCCCGAAAACAGTGCATCTCCAGTTGGAGTAGCTTGTGCCAGGGAGATAAGTCCAAAACGCGAGTGGCGGGTAAAACTGCTAATCCCGGAGCGGTGGAGGGAAGGGAAGAACGGTATGCGCAATGTAAGTGAATCGTTGCAAGCCTCGTTACATTGGTGCAGCGGAAGGGATTAACGGATACCGCTGTGGATAAAGAATCAAGGGGTATAGATGTCACCGTAGGCTGGGCATGACACGCAGTTACTATCCGATGTCGTATCGGACGGAAAACTCCCCCGGGGTAGAGACGGGCGCTAACCTGTTCGGTGTAATAAGTGGAACGTGGGAACCCCTTTATCGTTCTGCGGGGCAGAATCCTTGCAGTAGGGCTTGGGCAACCTCACCCGATGGCATAAAGGGATGGAGACGACGGAAAAAGCGAAGGCTCCGGGTAATGCCGGAGATATGGGACTGAGGCGCGGAGTGGTCGTAAAACGCAAGCGTCAAGATGTTTCAGGCGTCACGTTTGGAAAAGACCTGCGAACGCCGCCCACGTCCGTCAGGCATTTCGCGCGGGAAAGGGAAACAGCGACAGCATGAAAAGTCGGAAAGCACAAGGATGCCCGCTCGGAAATCCGGTCTTTATTCCGGGGACAGGCAATGCGTCCGACGCTGTGTCAGGACTTGGTCGGAGTTGCACACAGGTACTGTTCTGCTCTTGTGTACTGCGAAATTGGCGGAAGGCGACCTCCGCCAGTGCGCCACCTGCAAGGAAACGAGGTGAGCGTTGGAAATGTGCGAGCCGGATGAAGGGAAACTTTCAAGTCCGGTTCTTAGAGGGGCGCAGGAGGCGTTCGGGGAATGTCTCCTGTGCCTACTCGGTATCATGCCTCCTAAACGTCGGCACATCGGCAGTGGTAAAGTTAGCACCAATAAAAAGGCAAAAGCAATCAGTCATGAAAAAAACAACCTTTACTCTCCTTCTTTCTTTTTCCTGCAGCTGGCTGGTAGCGCAATGTCCCATGGGAAACATCTTCTTTTCCACGCAGGAGCAAATTGACAGTTTTCAAATCAATTACCCGGGGTGCGTGGAGCTTCCTTCTGAGTATGTATTTATCAGCGGAGCCAATGTCAACAGTTTAAATGGCTTGCTCGGCATACGGTCTATTGCCGGCAACTTAGTTATTGGAGGAGGATGGGATGGCAGTGGAGGGACATGGTATTCAAATCTCACTTTGGAAAATTTGCACGGGTTGGACAGCCTCTCCTTTATCGGAAAGGATCTGCAAATATGGGGTAACCCAAAGTTGAAATCTTTGGATGGACTTGAGAAACTTGACTCAATAGGTTCCTTAATATTTGGCATCGTTGTGGATGAAACACCATTCTCCAATGATAAGCTGGAATCAATAGAGGCATTGAGCAATTTAACTAAAATCGGGGACAATCTTTATATTGCCGGCAATGACCTTTTGCACAATTTACATGGCTTAGAAAACATAGCATCCGTTGGTACACTTGGACTTTCCTATTGTAGTTTGGACTCGCTTAATGGTTTGAGTAACCTTCAAGTCATACGTAATGGTTTTTATTTTGATCATAATTCGACATTAGAAAATTTTAATGGCCTAACCAACCTGCAATCAATCGGCGGATTGTTTAGCGGCATCTTTTTTGTCAAAGATAATTTCGCCCTAAAAAATTTTAAGGGTTTGGAAAATTTGGAGATTTTTGATTCAATCAGCCCATTTTCTCCTCGGCTCGAGATACTACGAAATCAAAATCTGGAAAGCCTGACAGGTCTAGATAGCTTCGATTTGAGCCAAGTTGAGGAGTTATACATCCTTTCAAACCCCCAACTTTCCATCTGCAACATCCCGCCTATATGTGAATACCTCGAAAACGGTGGCTCTGCCACCATCTCCAACAACGCCCCCGGCTGCAACAGCGTCGCGGAAATCCAGGCCGCCTGCATGGTTTCCATAGAGGAAGCATTTGACGGCAAGCCAGCCGTTCTTTTTTCTCCAAACCCTGCCAGCGATAATCTTCAAATTCAAATCACAAACAACGAAAAATGGGAAATCAGTCTCTACGACTTGCAGGGTAGGCAAATGTTTCGGCAGGCAGTTTCTGGCGGCGAAATGATTGGGATGAAAGACTGGCCCCCGGGCATTTACGCGCTGCGAGGAGGTCCGACGGGCGGGTTTTTGCAGGGAAAATTGTCAAGCAGTAACTGAAACGTTCTCTTGGGACACTGAACCTTGAATAAATAATAGTGCTAACTATCCACTGCATCTCATGCCTCCTAAACGTCGGCACGTCGGCAGTGGTAACGTTTGCAACTTAAAAATAAATACAAACTTGAAGTGCAAAATTGGTTGGATGGGCATTGATAAAACATATGTAAAAAGATGATTTGGTGGTACACTTTTGGTGATTAGTGACAATCTGTGTGTGGAAACTTAATCAGAACAAAATGTGTTAAAAAGGTCGGAAAACATTCACTGCTCACTGTTATTTTCCGTATTTTTGCCCTATAAAGATCAATTTATGGCGCTCCAGGACAAATATATTAACCCGTTTACGGACTTCGGTTTTAAAAAATTGTTCGGTTCCGAACCGAACAAAGACCTTCTTATTGATTTTTTGAACCAGGTTCTGCCCGGCAAACACAAAATAAAAGACCTCACCTACGCGCGAACGGAGCAGCTTGGCAACTCGGAAACAGATCGAAAAGCCATTTTCGACCTATATTACATTGGCGAAAACGGCGAACGGTTCATCGTCGAAATGCAGAAAGCCAAACAAAATTTTTTCAAAGACCGAAGCGTGTACTATTCCTCATTCCCCATTCAAGAACAGGCAAAGAAGGGCGACTGGAACTACCAGTTGGCTGCCGTGTATATGGTAGGCATACTCGATTTTACTTTTTCAGAGGACGAGGCGGAGCAAGAAGTACGCCATGAGATGCAATTGAAGGATCAAAAATGCCGGGTATTTTACGACAAGTTGACGTACATCTACCTAGAAATGCCCAACTTTAGCAAAGCAGAAGGCGACTTGCAAAGCAACTTCGATAAGTGGATGTATGTATTGCAACAACTACCATATTTGCAAAACCGCCCGCGGACATTACAGGATAGGGTATTTCAGAACCTGTTTGAGGCTGCTGAGATCGCCAAATTCACGCCGGATGAAAAAATAAATATGAGGAGAGTTTAAAGTATTACCGCGATTTGAAAAACGTAGTGGATACTTCCTTTGATGAGGGCAAAGCAGAAGGCAAAGTAGAAGGCAAAGTAGAAATCGCCCATCAAATGAAGATAAAGGGTATGGATTTAAACCTAATATCCGAAATCACGGGATTGCCAATTGATCAGATAGAAAAGCTGTAATAATATTCGCCACTTTCTATGCACTACCTTTCATAGCCGACTAAGCGCGGCTACATCGGCAGTACCGCAGTTCCATTTCCGCCTCGTCAGATCTTCCATCCCCCCCACTTCTCCCAAGCGCAACGCCGTAGCAGTGTCTCCGACCTGCTAACATACGACGCGATTATCCATTATATTTGCAACAAAAACGACATGAAACCGCTTCCCACCGAAGGATACGCTGGCCTTTACTTCACCACAGCGACGTTCAAAGGCTGGAAGCACCTGTTGAAACCGGACAAGTATAAATTGATCGTGACAGATACGATGACTTTTCTGGCGGAGCGGCAAGAAATTTGGTTTTATGCATTCGTGATCATGGCCAACCACTCCATCTGAATCCGACACAAATCGTGCTATACGTTGGCCGCAGGTCGGAGACACGGCTGCGGCGTTGCGCTTGGGCGAAGTAGGGAGGTACGGAAGACCTGACGAGGCGAAAAAAAGCACCCAACAACACATGGTCTCACATGGCTCCTATACGTCGCCACGTAGTCCATGCTCAGGCAGCAACTATACTGATTGAATTACCATTCCTATGCTCAATTAAAGCATGTTTTTAAAAACTTGACCGTGAGTTATTACAATAATGACCAACAGGAGAAACAAGAGTTCGAGCTTGAAGCAGCTAGGTTATTCCAACAAGCTGGTGGGTTATCCTCAGATTATAGGTTGTCGCTTGGGTCTAATCCTCCTGATATACTGGCTCAAAATGGAAAAAAGAAAATTGGAATTGAGATACGTCGGATTTATGCTGACGAAGGAAAAGGAGGTAGCCCAAAGTACCGACAGAGGAGTCTATGCCAGAAAATTATCGACAAATCAGCCGAACTTCATCAAAAAGATCGAACCAACCTTATGTAGTTGATGTCCAGTTCAATTTACAAAGTATTTTTTATGACAAGCGAGTAAATGAAATTGCTCAATATCTAGTAGACCAGGTTAGTATAATTCAAATACAAGTTGGAGAGATAGTAGAAATTTCTTCTGAAGAACTATGGGTAACCGGATGGCCTGAAGAAATTTATTCAGTTTCAATACTACTACGCGAAGGCGACGGCCCTCCGTTTTGGGGACTAAGTGGCGATAATTGGACTGGGGAGACCAATTTTGACCTTATCCAATATGGATTGAATAAAAAGGAAGACCGTTACAGGACGTCTTGTGAGAAGGTTAATGAAGCCTGGCTTTTGTTAGTTTTGGATGGACAAGCAGAGTCGAGTCTCTTGGACTTCCATGCTGATCTTAAAGGCGAAACATATATCAGTTCGTTTGATCGCACGTTTGTGTTAGGTTCCTATGGGAAAAACCTTACTGAATTAAAAGTAGCCCCACTGGCAAAAAAGATTAAGTGAACCTCAGTGGCGAGCTGTCTCGAATAATTGAAGCCTTGATACCAGCAGGGAGGCGGAGCCTCGCGCCAGCAATGAAGCCTCGCGCCAGCGCCGGCAACTTCCGGCAATTATTCATATGCCTTATAGTGATCGGTTTATAGGGATTAGGTTGGCCGGGTGGATTATTCCGCCCGGCTTTTTGTTTTTGGGGCAGTGCGTTTTTTTATAACCTGACGGAAGGCCGGAACTCCTGCCCACGCAGGAAGTGCTATTGTCCGGTTAATATGCGATTAATTGTGAATTAACGTGTTTTTCCGGCCCGGAATCCACTTAACTTGCCCTCCTAAATTGAATGGTAGTACCGAAACTATTCGCCACCCTAAAAAAATCAAGAATGAAAACGATCTCCATCGGGCGGTTTTTCGCCCTGCTGCTGACGCTGGCAGCCCTTCCCTTTTTTTTCACCTGCTGCTGTGATCCGTCGCAACTTCCAAACAAGACCTGGGTTTTGGAGAAGTACGGCCCTGCATCTAATTTAAATACGGTTATTCCCGGTCCCGGCCATGAACCGGAATTGACGATGGACGCAGACAACCATTTTACCGGTCACGATGGTTGCAACGCGATCTTTGGGTATTATGACGCCGGAAAAAATTGCCGGATTCGTTTCGATAGTATCAGCACTACCCTGATCCTTTGTCAGGAGGATGTTATGAATCAGGCGAATGCCGTCACCACCCTGCTCAAAAAAGTGAATAAATTCGAGGTGACGGATACCCGCCTGAAATTATGCGCTCCGGGCGACGAATTGCTGGAATACCGCAAAAAGTAAGGCCCCGTCGACAGCACCAAAAACAAGTTTTTCAACCCCGAATCCATCAACCGGCGCCTGCCTGTTGACTGCATCATGTTATTGAACGTTTATCACAATCAAAACCTCATCCTTATGAAAAAACCATTGTTCATGCTCACCCTTTTTGCATTGGCGACCTTGTGGTCCTGCCAACAATCGAACCTTGAAAATGCCCGGAAGCAGCTGCTCCGGTTCGCACAAGGCCAAAAAACAAACGCATCCTTCTATTTTAAAACCCTTGAAAGTGATTCCGGGCTCACCACAGTCCTTCTGAATAAGGCTGTTGGCAGGCAAGTTGCCTTTGGCAAAGGGGATACCACCCTGTTGATCGGCATATATGGTTTCAGGCCAAGGGGACCGGCGTACCCACCATCACCAAATCCCAATTAGTCAAACGCGACACGGTTATTACGCTTGAAATCGTCGATGCGGCGGGAAAGGTTATAGATAAGATCATTTCCCGGATACCGGAAGATGGCACACCCGACCCGCCCCCAACTCCTCCGACGCCACCGACCTACGGTAGTTTCGACGAGTGCCTGGATGACTATTTCAACGGCCCCGAATACGCCGCTTTGCAAAAAAAAGCGAATGAAACGTGTAAAACTCAGTGGGGTTTTGCCTTTTGTTGCCTCAAAGACGGCACTTGCGCGTATTTTGATTTTATTCAGATACGGCCCACCCGGTTTAAGTGCACGTTTCGGATCGAAATGGCTGATGTGCCGGCTGTCATGACTTTATAATCATCGGATTGTAGCATGTCTTTAAGCCGGGTGGTCATTCCATCCGGCTTTTTTATGCGCCCGGGGTAACGGGGGGTGTGCTTTAAAATGGGTAATTTACACGCGAATGCCAGCCATATCCTTTGGGTATCGTCAGATATTGATTTTGAAAAAAGGAAACGATGAACCAAAATATAATTGCCTATTATAACGACCCGTTTATCGACAAGTTGAAGGGCTTTTTTAAAGCCGGTGGAATAGTTGTATTTATGGACAGCAATTACGTTGAAGGGACCGGTCACGATATCAGGAAAATCACAGAGACGGATGAATATGGCAATACCTATCAGACAAGGACCCTTGAAAATGGAGCAACCCACCGGGTATTAAAAAATTACCCGGCCAAAGATTTCCTTTTTCAAAAACTGTCGCGGATTGCTACAGAAATAACCTACGTAAGTCTGACCTATTACTGGATAATAAGTTGCAGGATAACTGAACCCGCGAATGAATACTAAGGGCGTTGCGGTGTAAGTGATTGGTAATTAAACGTGTATTTTTGTCTTTTCATTCAGGGTGCCGCCCGCCCGGTTTAAACCGAGCGGTAGTGAGACGCTGAAGGGGTTTGAAGATTTCAGGCTCCTGTAAATCAGCAAGGCCCTTCAGCGGCTCACTTGCAAGGCAGGTCAATACTAAACCTTATGCTTTTTCCCCGCCGTGTTTTCGCACTCAGTGCTCTTTTGGCGTCCTTCGCCGGAGGGATTTACGCCCAGGTCAGCCTCCAGGGTATGGTTTCCTACCTCAATTCCGGTTCGCGCCCGGCTGTCGGGGTGGACATCAGTGCATTCGGCGCGAACACCGTGCAGACAACCGATATGGGCATGTTCGGTTGAATTTGACAAAAACCCGGCGACAAAGTCCGGATCATGGTTGGCGGCAAAGACCGCGACGGCACGGTTTTGGAATTAGTCAACGACAAGGTCATTGCACAGGTACGCATCCCTTCCAACCCCGATGGCGATATTGTTGAGGTTATTGTTTGCAAGGCCGGCCAACGCAACGAAAGCTGCCTTGCGGTACAACGGCATCATTGTTAAAATCGTCAACAACAACTACGAAAAAACACTCGGGAGATCAACCAAAAACTCGCCGCGCAAGGTATCGATTCGAAACCATTATCTCCTGCAAAACGAAGGAAAAATCGCCCCAACTGACTCGGCGCTGGTCAAAGCGGAGGAACAGGCATTGTTTATCGCCAGTATCAACCTGGACAAGGCCGGCCAATTGGTCAAGGAAGCGGTGCTCAAAGTGGATAGTTTGCAGGATATACCCGGGGCAATTGCTGTATTGGACAACGAAATGCTCTACCAGGTCTACCTGGAGGCCAGTGAAAAAAAGAAAAAGGCGGACGTGGAAATACAGCAGGTGGTGGAAGGTTTTGTTTAAATTAAATTACTCGAACCCTTGTATCGCTAGGAAATGGCGGAGTGTTACGAGAAGATTGCAGGGATTTACGAAGAGGAGGGGTATGACAGAGACCTGGCTGCTCATCTTGCTTTTGCGGCGATCTGTTGGGGATTACATGGAGATTATCAAAAATCGCTGAGATTCAATCTGGAAGCCGTGGCCATCCGGGAAAAAAAATTGCCCCCCGATCATCTTGATATAGGACAATCATTTAACTCACTGGCCGGGATATACAATAGCCTTGGAAATTATCAAAAAGCGTTGGAATATCACCTCAAAGCCATAGATATACTTGAAAAAGGTTTATCCGAAAACCACCCGGATTTAGCAGAGGTATATATCGGTCTGGCCCAGACCTATAACGAACTCGGGGAATATCAAAAGGCTCTGGGATTCAACCAGAAAGGATTGGCAATTTATGAAAAAAATCAGCCGGTCAATCATGCCGATTTGGCATGGTCGTACAGCAACCTGGCCGCGATTTATGATAAACTCGGCGATTATCAAAAATCCATAGAATTTAACGGAAAGGCCTTGGCCATTCGAACGAAAATATATCCCCCTGAACACCCTGATTTGGCAAAATCGTATAATAACCTGGGGGTGGCTTACGGGCAAATTGGCGATTATCAAAACGCACTGGAATTTGGTTTGAGGGC
This sequence comes from Lewinellaceae bacterium, assembly GCA_016713985.1. Lineage (GTDB taxonomy): Bacteria > Bacteroidota > Bacteroidia > Chitinophagales > Saprospiraceae > M3007. Next base: position 104,625 of record JADJOD010000015.1, read on the forward strand.
TTTGGCGATCCGGGAAAAAGTTTTGCACATCAACCACCCCGATTTGGAATTGTCTTACAGCAATATGGCGTGGATTTACAGCGAGCTCGGCGATTATCCCAAAGCATTGGAATTCAATCTAAAGGCTTCGGCATGGCTCGAAACAAATCTGACCGATCATCATCCCAGCCTGGCAAGGGTGTATGGCGATCTGGCCTGGATATACAACAATCTTGACGATCGTCAAAAATCCTTGGCATTCAACCTCAAGGCCTTGGCTATTGAAGAGGAAAACTTAACGCCTGATCATCCCGACTTAGCGCCTTTATACCATAATATCGGCTTTACGTACGCTAAACTGCACCAACTCTCCCAAGCGAAAGACTATTTCGAAAAGTATCAGAAAATTATGCCCGACGGCTGCCTTTCCAATTGGGCTATGTACACCTCTCCAAAACGACGCCCCGCGCCCTCGAAAATCTGCAAAGCGTCCCCCTCGGCTTCAAAGACCTCAATTGGATCGAAACCGACAACAGCCTGGAAAACATCCGGAAAGAAAAGGGCTATAAGGACCTGGTAGAGCAGTTGAAGAAGGGGTGAGTTTAGTTCGAGCGTTGTAATAGTCTCATTCGCAATGAGGCTATTACTTAGATAATGGAAAAGATGTCGGCGAATACCATATTCAACACAACCACGATCCACCATGTTGAAAGTGTGGCTTTCCTGTCATGTGTCGTTGCGGAGCCCGGAATTGAATTCATAAAGTTTGTTTTTATTTATTGGTAATGGCAAACTGATGGCGGCTTTAATGGAAACCTCAAAAGTACCCTTTGCGGCAGTAAATTGATATTCGGCAAAGTTTTAGTCAAATTCCTGCGGCTCGGTAAAATATGTTAAAACCCAGGAATAAGGATGCCACCTCGTGTCCTACGTCATTCACCCTTCCAGCCGTGCCGTTCACGTTCCCACCCGTATCATTCACGAAATCCGCCTGATGCAAAACCGTTTCCGGGTTATTCTTGCAGGATGAAATACACCTTCCTGTTCACGGGGTTTTTGTTGTGTGCGATGGTTGCACAGGCACAGGACAAACCCTGGTATATCCGGGGACTGGTATTAGACGACAGGGGCGAACCGCTGCCCGGCGTCACGGTCCTGGCGGACGAGGTTGCCGGCGGTATATCGGATTCTGCCGGCTACTTTTTGATCGGCATACCCGAACGCCCGAAGATGCTGACGGTCCGGCGTATGGGGTATTTTGCCCGGCGTATTCCCCTCGACAGTCTGCGCTGGAAAGCACAAAATGCCGTTTTGCAAATCGGCATGAATTCCGATGCGCTGAAACTGGAAGAGGTCACGATTTCTTCCAGGCCGGTTGAAAAGGTTTTTGAAGAAAACTACTCCACGTACCTGATCGATTATCAGTTTGCGGGCCCGTATCTGCTGCTGTTGCTCCGGGAAAAGAACAAATACCTGCTCCACCTGTGTACCGACGAGGGCCGGGTTTTGTCCGTGTTGTATTTGCCGGACGACCGGCCGGGTATCCTGCACCGCTCCTGCACCGGCGCTTTTCATGTGGCCGGCGAACGCTGGGCCTGGGAGATCACCGTAAAAGGAACCGAACCGGACACGTTCCCGCGTTACCCGGTGTCGGATTTTTACCGCTTCGTGGAACCCTGCGCGGCTTTTTCCAACGGATACTACTTCTACCGGAAAATGGGACCCTTCAACCAAAGTATCCGCTACGTTTATTTTGACCCGGCCGGGCAAGGGCATTTTTTGCTCGCCGTCACCGATTCTCTGGCCAATCAAAGCGCCTGGGAAGCATACAGCGACTTTTTGACGAAGGGTCTTTTTATGTTGCCGAATACCTGCGAACAGAATCCCGATTGCCCTTTTAATGTAAAACATCCCGCTTACCTCAACCAACTCCAGCCGGAAGGCATCATCAACACACCCGGCGACGCAAAACGGGGTTTGAATAATTTGATACGAATGCTGGATGTGTACAACAACGAACAGCTGGCTTATCTGAGCACCCTGGAGATGATCCGCTCCGACTCGGTTTATGTTCCCCTGTTTGCGATCGGGGATACCCTGTACCTGTTCAATCACCCCGGACGTGTTTTGACCCGGGTGCAAACGGTACCCTGGCAAACCGGAAACGGGCCGATGGACTACCACTCCGGCAAGGGTTGGCAAAAAGAAGTGTGGGTGGACGAGGCGCTCGGGCGCGCCTACGGGCGTTTTTTCAACAAAGGCAGGGGTTTGATCCTCAAGGAAATAAACCTGAAAACGGGTCAGGCAGGCAATGTTTACGAAGTGCCGGTTGCACCGTACCTGGCCGCCCGTTACCGTATGCGCAACGGGATGCTTTATTTTATCGGACAACCCGATGCCAATATTCCCAACCGGCAACTGTACAAGGTGAACGTGTTCAGTTATGCGGTGAAGGCTGGGGGCGGTGGGGCAAGTGAAGGCCATGATTGAGGGATAAAAGGCCCGAACACCATCAACCGGTAGTGAAATGTGGAAGATTCCGGGCTCCTGCAAACCAGCAAGCCCCTTCAGCGCCTCATTGGCCCGGCAAGGTTTTCCTGTTTATTAACGCGTAAATGGCAACAAACCACAATAGAATGCAGATGAACCAGATACAGATAAAAAACTGGTTTATGATTCTGTGCCGGATTACCCGCTCGACATCCGGGATTTCGTATTTCTGCTCTTTTATACCGAATGCCTTGGATAAAATTTCACCGATTAAGTCGTTTTTTTCTGTTGCTTGTTGATAAAATTCGGGGATTATTTCATTTCTGATCAGTTCGATTTTGTGAAAATTCACCTGCGCCGGCTGGTGTTCCGAAAGGTTGCTGCTTTTTAGATTAAAAGCGATTCCAAGTAAAAAAGACGTACTGATATAACACAATTGAATAAAATTAGGCGCCAGTGAAAGGGCGTTCTTCCCGGCTGCATCGTTTTCGGATCGCAGTTTTTTTTCTTCCTGCTTGATGGATTGAAATATCAGCAGCAGAAAGGTGACAATCTGAACGGAGCAGGGCAATAAAACCAGCCTGAACAAGGCGCCGTTTTTCAATACCACTTCACCTGTAATGAAAAAACAGGCCACGGCGCTTGCCACCCCGATACTGAGTGCAAGCAAAAACCCGCGCCGGAACTCCTGATTATCCACCACGGGAGTAATAACAGTCAGGAAAACGCAGGCGCTAATGATCAAAAAGATGAGTATGTTGATCGTCAGCCAGCTCCCGTATGGTAAACTATACCCGCTAATAGATACAACGGTAAAAACAGCGGCTATTATGATGGCATGGAGCGGGGCCTTCATCGGTTCCCAGTTGCCGGGAAGTTTGGATATGGAAAAAAACGAAGCAAACAGGTCGTTCATGATGTCAGGGGTTTATCGGAGTGAGGAAACGTTTTTTCTTTCGATAGCCTGAAAAAGTTGCTGCCATTTTTCAAAAAGCGGAGGATTCAACACATCGGCTGAAAAATAGTCGTTCAACAATGAAAGGTCGGGGCTCAGCACATGGGCGAATTCGAAAACTTCTGCATTTTCCCAGGCATTCACGTAGGATTCGGACAGCAGACTCAAAACTTTCCAGCGATCACAGGCGCCTGCTTTGATACAGGGTAAAATCTTCGATTGGTATTGATTTAGCCAGGTACTTTTGTAACTGAACTTGTGGAGATATATAATGACGATATCCTTTTTGAGGCTTTTATCCGAAGCGGCTGCTTCGATGAATTGCTGAACATCCTGCAGGCGATTAAATGATTGGAAGGTGTTGGATTTAATCTTGCTGGCAGCCGGGTGGTAAAACGCAATATGCGCCGTGTTTTTCAGGGAATCTATGAGGGAAAGAAGTATCGGTTTGAATTGTTTGCGCGGCGGAAATCCGTAATCATAAAATGCCGGAGGCAGCTTGTATGCGGATAAGTAACTGTTGATGTATTTTGTGACGGAATCGCGGTTCTCTTCGGTAATGTCGCCCTCAATATTGGTCCATAAATTCCGGTAAATCACGGATTCCTGTTGCGTACTGTTATTTGATTCATCCGGATATTCAGATGATAGATAATTTTGCCCGGAGGATACGTCGATTCTTCCGATTTTTGCTTGCGGCAGTATATAATCGCAGTCTGTAAAAGGGATTTTTGATTTTATCGGGTGACACAAACGGATGATATGGCACGGCAAACGGCTTTCCCGGTCAATACCAACCGGCCCGAGTGATAAAATGGTGACCGGAACCTTTTGTGTGGCCCTGTTGTCGCAGGAGCACAAGGCCGTCAGTAATAAAACGATCATCGAAATTGCCTTACTGGTCATAGTGGATGGTTTTGGTGAAATAAATTGCAAACATGCCGGCTGTGGGTATTGCAAACAAGGTGCTGGTGTATGACAAAAGTAAATGGCTTTGCTCCCGCAATTGCGTTGATTGGTTGGCTAAAACTTGTTTTAGCAAATAATAACTAATTATTCTATGAATAATTCAGAATAATATTTGAATCGACTCAAATGGTTAACTATTTGGTATGACAAGGAAAAGTGAAAAAAATGACAATGAACTGGCCGGTAAAATAGAAGGGCACATTTTAGACTTGCAGACTCATTATCCTCTTCTGGATATTACCCAGCCGGACCTGGCAAGGTGGATAACGATACTTACCGGCAGCGATATCAATCAATCGGAAATAAGCAAGGCGAAGAATCCAAACGTGTACCTGTCGCCGGAAAAAAGAAGGGTCATACTGGAGGGCTTGAAGCATTTGAAAAATGGTCTGGCGGAATACGGGGGGCAGGATAAAAAGCAGTTTGAAATATTTTTAACGCATTGGAAAAACCCCTCCCTGCGGCGTAAACAATACGTTTTGTATGGCGCTGTTTTATTACTGTGTACAGTGGCGTATTGGCTGCGGGAATATTGCACCCGAAACAGCCCCGCCTCCTACAGGCTGGTCCATGCTGTCGGATGCCGGGTTTATGTGCGTGGCAACGATCGTATAGGTCAGGAGATCATTCCCTGGCTGGGGGTGAAGGATTCCGAGGGTGTGCCGCTCTGGCTGAACGAGGGAGATTCGCTGGCATTCACGGTGGAGCAGACGGATAAAATACGATACAGCAACAAAAAATGCTATGTATGCAGCGCGATCGGAGATCTGAGAAGAATGGATGAACCCAAAGAAATCCATCGGTTACCGCACAAACTTGCTTCCGCACCGGTAGGTTCCCTGGTTTATTACATCCGGTCGGATGGCGGATGGAAGTTTGATACCGGTTTTTTCAGCCGCCGGCAGGTTCCCGGCAATGCGCCGAGGATGGTTGACCGTCAGGTTAATCCGGATGCCGGAGTGGTAAAAAAATCCGGTTTTTTATTCCTTGCCGTCAATGACCACTATCTCTATCACCATACGATGGACAGCCTCAAATCGGTACAGGACTCCTTGATGAGGCCCTGGAAAGACGCGTTGAAAAACTATAGCGATCACAATTGCGACTGGTTTTACGAAGACAACCCGGAAAGTGATTTTTTCCCGGTCCAGATTCGGGTATACCGAAAAAAAACAAGACATCCCGGGCGCTCTGACGGAAAATAATAATCCCCGGGCCGTCGAAAAAAACGACCCGGGGAGCAGGTATATATCCGGCTGTTTTTATCCGAGCGTCGTCTCCAACGCCCGGTTATTATCTTCCTTACACTCTTCTACGGCATTCCCGTCGTCCACCGTGATAATCACCGTACAATCGGGATTATAACAATTACCTCCGGGTGGTGAAGAAACGGTAAAGGTGAGGGTAGCGCCCGCGGCCAGGCCACCGGGCACGGCCTGGTTGATCACCACGCTGGGGTCCAGCGCGATCCGGATGTTAAAAGCGCCGGCGTTGGCGGTTCCGGTGTTGGCAATGGTGAATTTGACCGTGGTTACACAAGTGCCTCCACCGCCCGGACAGTCTACTTTGGGCGCGTCGGCGATATCGGACACCACCAGGTCGGGGCAACCGGTCGGTTTGAGGGGCGCTTCCTTGAGTATACGTTCGTTGATCTGTTCCACGTCGATGGAAGTGACCCTTTGCGGCGACAGGAAGGAACGGGGTTTGGCGGCGGTGTACACCCCCGTCACATCCAGCGGTTTCGGGCTTTCCAGCACCACAAAACCTTTGATATAAGAAGCGGGGAATCCTTTGGGGAATAGTTTCCGCTGGAGGTCGATACAATCCACTTCCAGGGCGCCGTCGGGTCCCAATTTATCCACCGCGATCGGGTAAATTTTCCCTTCTTCCTGCGCATCGGGCGGGTAGGTCAGCGCCAGTTTTTTGAAAAATTCAACGTTGTCGTTGCCGGGGTTATGGATGTTGATGGCCGTTGAATATACCCCCGGGGCAAGGCGGTAGTGATCGGGCCGGAGCTGTTTGCCGCAAATGATCTTGGCGGCGTACATGTATTTAAAATCCAGCCCGCACATGGGGTTGTCAATCCGGCTGATGAGTGTTTTCCAGCCCACCGGGGAAGTGGCGTCGTAGTATTCGGTGGTGTACCAGAAGGTGCAATCGTCCGAAGGGTCGACGTTCATGGAACTGTAGTCGCCCCAGCGGCTGGACCCCGTTTGTGAGCCGGCGCCGTTCATCAAAATTGTTTCTGCTGACAAGGCGCCCGGCGGATCGGATGCCGTACGGCTGGCATACCGGATGCCGGGGAATACCGATCGGCTCGATACGCTGTATCCCAGGGCCATTTCGCCGTCGCCGTTCATGGCCATGCTGCCCATCCAGCGGTGTACGGCGTTGTCGGGCGAGTGCGTGCCCTGCTGGTGGATGGACCAGGCGCCACCCGCCCGGCGCAATTCATACCAGCGGATGCCTGCGTGGTCATTGCCGTTTGCGTCGACGGTTTGGTTGGCAACCAGGGTTTCGTACGTGCCGAAATTGCGATACTGGAGTTGGCGCATCAACCGGTTGGAAAGCGGATCAAGCGTCTGAGTGGTGCCGGGTTGCGGGATGCAGGTGCGTGGTAACGCGGGGCCGCACATTTCTATGTCATAAGGCGCAGTGGCGAGGTTGAGGGTATTGATAAAGGTCGACAGTGCGGGGGTTACAAAATTGGCGCGGAACTCAAATATTTCGAGCCGGTCTTCTCCGCCACCTTGCAAAGGGCCGTCGACAGAGCGCATGAACAGATTCGGCGAACCGGCCGGGGGTGGGGTGGCGCCGTCGAGATCGCTGGGTAAAATGCGTGTTTGCGGTCTGCCTGCGCTTAATGACGGAATTGTAAAGTTGATATAAAAAGCCGGCAACCCGGCAAGCATGCGGTTGCGGTCGAAAGCAAAAACACCGAGGTTGGGGCCCTCATAAGTAGACATATAATAAGCATCCGGCCACACGCCGATTTTCGGATAGTCGGGAAAGGCGCGGGTGGCGAAATCATAGCGGTACCATCCGCCCGCCACGGGGTCGGGAGTGCGCGAGATGCAGATACATTCATGAAATCCGGCGGCTCCGCCAGGTACGGCGAACTGGCTCATCAGCCAGCGGTCGGCGATGGGGTCGTATTGCACGATCGGGTCGCCGTGGTTGGTGGTTTCGCATGCGCCGCCAAAACCGGCCCACAAGCTGTTGATGGGGGTCGGGCCCACCAGCAGGTTACCCGCTTTGTCGTAGATGGCAAAATCGGTGTTTACCATTTGAATGTAATGATTGGGGCCGACGTCCCCCACGACGTCGGGTGGTACGGCGCCGGTGGCTGAAATCCCCTGAAAACTTTTGATGTTGGCCGGCAGGGAAATACCCGGCGCCGCTCCGGCTTCCGGACTTTCGCCCGAAGGCGCTTCAGCGGTATTGCCATTGTCCTTTTTGGGTGGTTTTCCGGGGTTTTTGCCCTCCGGCAGGGGCTGGTTGGGGGTGTCAATCAGACTGTCCCGGTAAAAACTTTGCGGGATTACCCGGATCGGGTCGCCTTCCTTCCAGGCCTTGGACCGGGGCGCCCGGCGCAGGTCCAGCATAAAGGTATCGGGTGTAACCGGCGGACTGACCTGAGGTTTTTGGTCATTTTGGCCGCTTGCCTGATTGAACAGGCCGGCAGCGAAAAAAATACCGATAAAAAGAAGGGTGGTGAAGATTTGCGGCCGCAGCCTGCAGGGGTACACGCAGAATGCCATTCCGCGCGAGTGATTTTGGTGGTTCGTAATCATCTCTGGTGGTTTTAAGTAAAATATTGGGTACAAAAGCCCCTTCATACACGGGGGGGGCAGACAAAGATGATTATCGATCAAATAAAAATTGATTAAAACGAAGTAAAAAAGGTATTAAAAATTAATAATATGGCGAATTTCAAAAGAATAATATATTTGCTTTTGCAATGCGCGAAATTAATGTGTGTACTTTTATGATAAATGCTGCCATTGCAGAATTATTGGAATGGGCGGGCCGGGGAATTTTATTCGGAAAAAAGTGGTTTGACCAGACAAGCGATTGGGTAAAGGACCTGCCGGGGACAGGCAACGCGGAATGAAAAAGAACCGGTTTTGACCCGACGGGGAATCCTTCGATCTGCTCCAGGCCGGAACCTTTTTCGAAACCCGATAAAAATACCGGTCTAATTATTGCACCAATTCCGATTGTTTTGCTTATATTTAGGCCATTAATGCTGCAGTCCGCACTATTTTGTGCAACCAAACGAGCCAGTTCCACTTTATGAGCCCAGCCGCCACGTTCTGCTGTCAATTAACTCCTTCATTTCGTTCTACTTGGCAAAACGAAGGCTCATCCTGATACCGATCTGACAGGATTACCAGTTATACCTTCCGGCAAATCAAGACCGTTGGTACGTATATCATATTTGTTATAAACACCTAAATATCCTTTACCATGCCCACTCAACTTTTATCAACTGCGACGTTGGATTCTATGCCAGGAGGATCTTTAGTATTATGGACTTCAGTGGGATTGAACGAGCAATCAACTCGTGCCGGGAAAGAATTATTTCGCCAGAGCGAATACCCCATTGCCTGGTATATCGGTTTGGAATACGGCGAAGAAGAAAATTCGTTTGCAAAAAACTTTATAAAAACGATCAAGTCTTTTGACCAGAAACAGGCCAAGGTTTATGAGTCCAAAAACAGCGAAGGGCGGGATATTTACGGATACTTTAATGATTTTGAGACTTTTAAAACCGTTGTAGAAAAAGTAGTGGGCCAAAAGGTGCTCAACGTAGAGCGTTTTTCGGGTGAAGTGCAACCAATAGACGCCGACATTTTACTACGAATGGGCAGGGATGCCCTGGATAAATTTGAAACGGAAATGAATATTAAAATAAATCGCAGTCACTGACGCTGCGATTTTTTAGTATTGCAGCCGTTTATTCCGCGCCCGGAGTCGCCGGAGCATCTGGTCGAATAAAATCCGGTCTTTTTCAAACCGGGCCACCGGAAATAACCCAACCTGGAAATCCCGGCGTTTCAAATCTTCTCTTTTGGTGACAAAATATCCGCCACGCACCTCTGTGGTGGTATCACCTTCTTTCCGGTTGCGAAAACCGGTTTCCGCTCCGGCACTGCAATACGACCCGATAAATACGCCGCTTTTCATTTCTTCCTCTCTGGGGAATTCCATCATGGCAACCGTGGCGATATCACCCGCGCCGGAGCCTTCTTCGCCGTTGCGACGCATGACGATGATCAGTTTGTCTTTTCCGGAATGTTGTTTACTGAAATGAATTTCACAGAGCAGGGGCTCGTCGCCAAAAATAGGGTTAAGGATTTCAGCGCGATAGTTTTTCTGGACGACCATTTTGGTTTGCAGGATCATTTCGGCGCCGTCTTTCGAACGCACTTCCGTCCACACCCTGTACACCCCTTCCAGGTGTTTTCCACGATCCACCCGGTGGCTGTCGAGTTTTAATGTTTTGAGTTCTTTAAATCGCAGGGTTTTTGTGCGGGTCAAAAAACTCTTGCGCGTCAGGTGCAGCAGCCGGTCTATCTGTTCTTTTACCTCGGGTTCCAGGTTGTGTTCCGCTCCGTCTCTTTTGGTAAGCACCGTTTTGTAACAAAAAATCGGATTTGCGCCCCTCGATGTAATCCCCTGTATGGAGCCAAAAAGCACTTCCTGGCTTCCCAATGTTTCTATACTGTTGGCGTTGCCAAAATAAAGGCGGATATTCAAGCCGTTATGGGGTTCTTGTCTTTTGCTAAGGTCAAAATAGAGGTAGCCCGACCGGAGGTAGGCGACGCCTTCGTACAACTTGTTGTTGAGGTCCGGGTCGTCCCTGTCATGATCGTGAAAACCCCATTCCCGGACAGGATATCCCGTAATACCCCTGTAGTGTACCTTTTTATCCATACCCACTTCGAGGCGGTAGTCTTTGACCTCCAAATTGATGGCAGAGTAATAAAATGCCTGGAAATATACCGGAGTGGAAAACAACTCGGGGTCGCAGGTTGACTAAAACTTCGGGTTCCGTGGCTTTAAGCAGGGTTCTTTTTAGTTTTTGCAAGGCACTGTGAGCAGCCTTTTCCAATCCTTCCGTGTTCCGCCAGTATTCGACGAACTGAGCGTACTCGCGCGATGCACCCGATTGCCGGGGCTCGGTTAAAAATGCGTATTCTTTTTTTAACTGGTCGTCGTCAAAGATGAGCAGGATAACGGGGATACCTACGTTGTGAATTTTTTTCAGTTCATCCCGGATATAGGACAGGTAGTTGCTGCCGCCATCCTGTTTGCAAATCAGTAGCAGATAACAGCAGGAAGAGGAAGCAATTTGCTCCAGTACTTCCCAGTAATGTTGAGACGTAGTGGGCGCATACATACCTGATTCGATGGGTAAAAAACCGTTTTGAGCGACAACGTCCAAAACCCGTACTTTATCGGGCAGGATGTCGGACGTATCTGAAACAAAAGGGGCACCTATCAGTATGAAGCGCTTTGAGGCAATGTTTTCCATTTTGTATGGGCCTATTTCAAGCGCCAATGTTAAGAAAAATTAATACGTTTAACAAACGATGGACGTTTATTTTGTCCGGCGCGGCTTCTCCGAATTATTATACTAAAGTGACGGGAAGCAGATTGGCAGGATAAAACCGGGCGCCCAAGCCGGACAAGTCGGGACAAAATCTGGTCAAAACAAGACATGGGTTACCCCGCACAGGAGAGCTGTGTACCTTTGGCAAAAATCTTAAGTTATGAAAAAACAAATTCTTGTATCGCTGATCCTTTTACACACCGGGTTGATCGTACGGGCGGCCGAGCAGCCGATCCTCGTATCGCCGCAATGGGTGAACGAACACCTGAACGACCCGGACCTCGTCATTCTGCAGGTTAATTTTTTGCGGCTCGACTACGAAAAGGAACACATCGCCGGCGCCCGGTTTTTATGGCCCGGCTGGCTGGCGCCTGATTCACCCGAAAGCGGCAATTACAATATCCCCGAACCGAAACAGGCCAATGCTGCTTTGCGTCGCATGGGTATTTCAAAAAACTCCAAAATTGTACTTTGTCACGTGCGGAATGAAGTGCCGGTTACGGCACGAATGTTCCTTACTCTCGAACAATTAGGCCTGCGCGGGCAGGTTTCTTTCCTGAACGGCGGCCTGGAAGCCTGGAAAAAAAGCGGCTACGCCGTGACAAAGGAAGTGCCGGTGGTGAAAAAAGGGAATTTTAAAGTCCACCCCGCCGCCCTGATCGCGGATAAAAACTATGTCTTGCAATCGCTGCGTTCCGACTCTGCGGTGGTGGTGGATGCCCGGATGAAACGGTTTTACGACGGCGACCCCACCGGCAATCCACGCGACGGGCATATTACCGGAGCGCTGAATATTCCTTATACGGAAATGATTGACAGCACCAATTCATTCAAATCATTGGACCAACTGGACGCCTGGTTTGCACCCGTTGTGCCGGATAAAAAGAAAGAAATTGTTGCCTATTGTTTTATCGGACAAACAGCCAGTGTGGTGTATATCGCCGGCCGTTTGTTGGGATACCGGGTCAAATTATACGACGCCTCCCTGCAGGAATGGAGCCGCAAGGAAGAATTGCCAATGGAGAAGACGCAAAAGTGAATGACGGAAATCGAGTGAGTTACGCCGGTATTTTAGCCTTGTAAGTTTGTCTAATCAGGAGAATGGTTGAAAAAACGCCATTTTGACAGTAATAACAGGCTATTCCGGCCCTCGCGGCATGGCGTTCAGCCGGTGGTATACTTCCAGGCGCTCCATAAAATAGTCCATTTTCAGCACGGAAACACCCACCCGCCAATCGGTATGGGCCAGATGGATCACGCCGTTGCGACCGGTGCGCTCCATGCGGTTGATATATGCCAGGTTGACTAAGTAACTGTGGTGGGTGCGGCAAAAAAGTGCGGAAGGCAGTTTTTCTTCAAAATCGCCCAGGCCTCCGGAAGAGGTGATTTTTTCCGTTTTGTTGTTCCGGATGACGTAGAACTCCGTAAAACTTCCGGCTGCTTTGCAAAACAGAATTTCGGCGGCGTACAACACGATGGTTCCTTTCCGGTGGTCGTGCAGAACAAGCCCCTGCTGGCCGGCTACCTGTGTCGCCGACTGGTGGGATTGTATCACTTTCTCCATGGCGACGGCCACCGCGTCTTTTAATTCCTGTACACTGAAGGGTTTTACCAAATAGGCCCAGGGTTGCACGGCATTGATGGCTTTGATCGCGGATTGGGAGTAGGCAGTGGTGAAAATAACGCCAAAATTGATTTCGGGGCAGTTGTTCAGAAAATCGAAACCGGTACCGAGCGGGGGCATCTCGATGTCCAGAAACACCACTTGGGGGCGGAGTGCAACCGCCGCTTTTACCGCCTCCTTGATTGTGATGGCCGCGCCAAGTACCTGTACCTGGGGGCAATATTCAATCAACATATGGCGAAGTGTATTGATCGCGCCGATCTCATCTTCCACGATGAGCGCGGTGATGTGCTCCACTCCGGCAGGGTGTATTATTTGTTCATGGCTGTCCATATTTTACCGGGCGAATAAGTAAGTGTGAGGTGTGTGCCTTGCTGGCCGGCGCCTTCGTCGGAAAGGTCTCTGATCACTAACAAGAGATCGAGGTCGTACAACCGGTTGAGCGTGTCGATCTTTTTTCGCAACATTTCGAGGCCTTTGGACTCCCGTTTTAACCCGGATTGCTGCCGCAGTTTTTGGGATTCTTTAAAACCGATGCCGTTGTCGGTCAGGACACACCGAAATTGCTTTTTATCGAAAGAAAAATCGAGTCGGATAACGGAAATTCCTTCCGGCGCCAACCCGTGCATCGTTGCATTTTCCAGCAGGGGCTGCAGCAACATGCCGGGAATGGGGGTATCCGGCGGGATTTCGGAATCTCCGCTTATTTCGATCCGAACCCGCTCGGCAAAACGCAGTTCCACCAACTTGAGATACTCCAGGTCGTAGGCCAGTTCTTCTTCAAACGTAATAAAGGTTTTTTCCGAAAAAAGCATCGTACGGCGCAGCAGCCGCATAAAAACCGAGATATACTCGCTGGATTTGACAGGGTCGGGCGGATGCAGAAATTGCTGGATGGCATTGACGGCATTTCCGATAAAATGCGGGTTCATTTGGGATTGCAGGGCCTGCAACTGCATGATGGAGGCCGTGGTATGCAAATCCTGAAATGCCCTGCGCGCCTGAAAAACGCGCCATGCGCCATAACCCAGCAAACTCCAAAGTGCCAGGTAAAACCAGAAGGTTTCGTACCAGCGGGGGAATTTGGTCAGCACCCAGACGTCGGGATGCAGGCTCCGGATACCGGATGCCTGTACGGCGGTCACCCGAAAAAGGTAACGGCCGGCCGGCAGGTAGGTTCCCAGATTGTGCACGGGGGATTCGGCCATATAAGACTTCTGCATATTCCGGAAACCGGCTGACAGGCAGGCCAGCAGGTTGTCGATCGTCCACCACCGGAAGGGCAGCAGCAGGTCGGACTGGCTTACTTCAAACTGAAGGTTGCCACGGCTGCGGTAATCCAGTCCCGCCAGTTCCAGTTCGAGGGCTGCGGCTTCGGGGGGCAAATTCACATAGTGCCGGTCCGGCAGGGAATCGAGGAGATGGAGGAAAACGGACTGGTTGTTTTTTTCAAAACGCAAACCGGTGATATAAGTAGCGAAGTCGCCGTGTTCCTCGGGCATTTGAAGAATAATACGGGTCAGCCCGGCTGCCGTACCCGCCCACAAGGTGTCGTTTCGGGCAAAAACGGCGTTTACATCATCGTCCGCCAGGCCGTCGTGGGTGTCGAAATGGAGTATTTTGTAGTCGCGCGTCAACCCGTATACCCCGGTGTTGGTCGCCATCCAGGTTCTGCCGTCGGGATCGACGTAAAGGGACTGGATATTGCGGATGTTTTTTTTAAAACGGCGGTTGATCACTTCAACATTGGTGACTGCGCCGGATCTGACGGAGACGAGCAGCAAGCCGCTTTCGGGCGTTGCTACCCACAGGTTGTTTTTACCGGCCCGGCGAATAACGGTGATCCGGCTTTTTAGTTCCGGGAAAAAATCGCCCCAGTTGGTTTGAAAACTGTCCGACTGACAATACAACCCCTCCATTCTACCCGCCCATATATTGCCTTCATGGTCTTCCGTTGTCGCGGTAAAACGATCAAAAATGACACTTTTCCATTGTTGCCGGGCCAGGTGATAATAACCGAGTTGTGTGGCGGAAGCAAACCAGACCATTTCGGGTTGCGCCCAAAATGATTTCAAACTGACATTGTGTATCAGGGTTTTAACCGGGCTGTTATCACCTGCACTATAATACAACCCGTCGTCTGCCCCCACCAGCAAGGCGCCCTTGCCTATGGGTTTGATCTGCCTGACCTGGTTAAAACCATCGGATGTGTTGGTATTCAGGGTTTTAAGTGTCCCGTTATTGATAAAATGTACGTTGCCGAGGTCGTCTCCAAAATACAGGGGGCCGTTGTGGTCGCCGGCGATGGATCGAATGTTTCTGGAAGGCAGGTGTTGGTCGTTATAGGTTACCGGCGCGTTTTGCGGCAATGCAAAAATGCCTTCGTCGGTGGTGCAAAACCAGGTTGTGCCCTGGGCATCCTCAAACATGGCGGTAACCTTTTTGTCCGGCAAAAAAGCGACCGGGTTACTCAGGTCTTTATTCGGGTTGTCGAAACAAATGGCGCCGACCGACTGTGAGCATACCCAAAAACGGCCTGCCTTATCGGTAAATACCCGGCCAAAGGATTTTGACAGGGTGTCAATTACACGGATTTTCCCATTGCTCCACTCCAACAGGGTCGATTGGTTGCTGCTGTACAGAATCCGGTTGCCGGATACCGTAAAAGAAATCAGGCCGCCGCTGGTCCAGGGGATGGAATAAACTATTTTCGGGGGCGCGCCGGGTGCCAGCAACATGATCTTTGAATCGCCCAATGCCAGCAAGTCGCCGCCCACCGAAGCGATGGAGGAAACACTTTCCGGAAAATTGTGCCGGCGCAGGGTGTTTTGGTACAGGTAATACGCCTTTGTTTTAAACTCGGTATGCCAGATTCCACCCACGGAGTCTTCCGAAATGATGTAAACACCCGACCTGAGGTCGATGGAAGCCAGCAGAGAATCCTGTTGGGCGGTGATGATACGTCCGCCCGACATATAGCAGACTTTTTTCCGGAAACAGGACAACCATAATCGGCCCCGGCTGTCTTCCTTCATATTTAATACTTCCAGGTCCGGCAGGCCGTCTTCCATGCCATAGGTCCGGAATCGCATCCCGTCAAAACAGGACAGCCCTTTATCCGTGCCAAACCACAACAAACCACGTTTGTCCTGGGTGCCGCAATAAACGTTGTTGCCCGGCAGGCCCTCCCGTACGCTGTAATGCAAATAGGAAGGTGTCTGGCCATACGCAGTGGTCAACCAGAGGCAACAAATCATTATCCGGGGCAAGCACAAACCCGTTCGGTTCATCCGGAAAAGGTACGGCGCCGCTGATTTTTTCGGCGCCGCAATTTGATAACTGTGTTATACGGGGAAACAACCGTGCAAAAAGAGGAATCAGTACCGCCTTTTTAATAAATAACGCCGGCCGCTTTCGAGCACGGTGATCTGAAATACCTCCCAGCCTTCCGTGTAAAAGGCATTCAAACCGTCGATAAGGCTGCGGAAGTCGTATGCTTTGCCGTTCTCATCGGTTACCTTGTCTTCCTTAGGTTCGGCCTGGCCGTAGTCCACTTTAAAGTTGCAACGCCCGTCGGAGCGAAACTGCGGATCGAGTTCGATATACTGCCCGGTGTTATCAGGCGTTAATCGTACACCCTCCACGTAAATCTGGGCGGTTAATACAGCGCCGGCGACCAGCGACAGAAAACAAACGAGCAATAATTTTTTCATGGTATGGACCGTTTTTCCGACAAAGAAAGGCCTGTGTATGCATTCGCGCCCGACCTTAACCAGGGTTTAACGGCTTAACGTTTTTTAACCGGGGCCGACTATCATTTTAACCTGCCTGCACATTGATCTGCATTGGCCTTGTATTTGAATTTTAACCGGATAAAACTTCCTTATACCCATGCCGACTATCACGGAACAACCGCCCGCCGATATTCAACTCGAACTGAACCAGTTGCGCGCCACCCTGACCGCCGAAATTCCGGCCAAACGCCTCGAACAAAACCTGCTGATCGCGACCTGGAACATCCGGGCATTCGGCGATATTACCCGCAAATGGGCCAGCAGTGCGAACGACAGCCCGAAACGCGACCTGCATGCCACACGCTGTATCACTGAAATCATCAGCCACTTCGACGTGATCGCGGTGCAGGAAGTGAGGGCCAATATCCGCGGGTTGCGCGACGTGATGCGCCTGCTGGGCAATGATTGGGGGCTCATTCTCACGGACGTGAACCGCGGCGATGCCGGCAACGGCGAACGAATGGCGTTTATATTCGATACCCGCCGGGTACAGTTGTCGGGCCTGGCCTGCGAACTCGTGGTGCCGCAGGAACAATTGCAAAGTATTGCTCCCGACGCCCTGCAGCGCCAGTTTGCCCGCACACCGTATGCCGTAGGGTTTCGCAGCGGGGGCTCCACCGTTTGTATTGGTGACCCTGCACATTTTATTCGGATCGAATGCCAGGCAACGCATTCCCGAACTCAAGGCCATCGCGCGCTGGATGTCGGACTGGGCCAAACAGATCAGCGACTACGAACAAAACCTGCTGGCATTGGGCGATTTTAACATCGGGGCCCGGGGCGACGTACTTGCTCAGACCTTTTTATCCGAAGGATTGCACATCCCGGCGCCGCTGGAGCAAGTGACGCGCTCCATCTTCGACGAAACGAAGTTTTACGACCATATCGCCTGGTTCGACGGCGCCGGAGGCCGGCCGAAACTATCCATGGAATTCCTGAACGGCGGAAATTTTGACTTTGTTGGTAAAGTGCTCACCGGCCGGAACCTGAGCAAGCAACAATTGTCCTTTATGATGTCCGACCATTATCCGCTGTGGGCAGAATTTTCGCTGACCTGAAGCTGCGGGATACAGACAGAAAATTCTGCGGAAAATAGTGGTGTGAAATCCCCATTTTTGCCGCTCAAACTGAAACCTCGTTATGTTCGTACACCATGTATATTTCTGGATGAACCCGGGCGCTACCGAATCCGACCGGCAACAATTAGCCGCGGGTATCCGCAGCCTTCAGGCCATCGAAACGATTAAAATGAGCCACATCGGTACGCCGGCCGATACCAACCGCGATGTGATCGACCGCTCGTACGATTTTTCCTGGCTGGTTATTTTTGACACATCCGAAGGTCAGGATATTTACCAGGTGCACCCGACGCACCTGAAATTTGTGGAAGAATGCAAGCATTTGTGGCGGAAGGTCGTGGTGTATGATTCCATTGACCGGTAGTGCCTTGGGAGTGGCATGAATTATTTACCTAAAGATTTGATTTTCAAACGTTTAAACAAGCAATTCAGCCCCCCCCGAAGCCTTGCTATGCCCGAAAGGCAAACTGCCCCTCATGCCGCCTGAAATCGCATGTTCCGGTGCGCGCCTTTCCCCCGGGAAAAATAATATTGTTAATAATATTGAAAATCAAACATTTACAATTTTCTGCCCTTACCTTTGTCGCGGCGCATTGCCATATCACAATTTTCAATGTTTTTTAAATGTACAGTGGAACCGTAAAGTTCTTCAACGAATCCAAAGGTTTTGGCTTTGTTGTTGACAACTCCTCCAAGGAGGAAATTTTTGTTCACGTCAGCGGGTTGATCGACAACATCCGCGAAGGCGATCAAGTCACGTATAATACCGAGCGTGGCAAAAAAGGAATGAATGCTGTTGATGTCAAGAGAGCGTAAGAGCGATCTGACATTTGAGTCATAAAATTTCGAACCTCCGGTGGGCTGCCATCGGGGGTTTTTTTTATTGGTGATAGTTTTACAGCGCCGGTATCATTATTGATCAACCGGATACGCAGGAAATAGATAACTCAGTGCAGGTATTCTGCCCATGATTGATATGTCTTTGTTTACTTTTGCGCCGCCTTCCAAATAATACCTCCAAAGCCACTATACTTTTCCATGCAACCCGACAGTTTCGAAGTTACCGGCGGCCAGCCGCTTCAAGGAGAACTCCACCCGCAGGGCGCTAAAAACTAAGCGCTGCAAATTATCAGTGCCGTATTGCTCACTGACGACCCGGTCACCGTTTCCAACGTGCCCGACATCCTCGACGTGAACAAACTCATCGAACTCCTGCGTGGGCTCGGCGTCACCGTAGAGCGCCTTGCGCCCGATACCTACCGGTTTTGTGCCGGCACGGTTGATATCGCTTACCTGCGTTCCGAAGATTTTATGAAAGACGCCGCGCGCCTGCGCGGCTCGGTTATGCTTATCGGCCCGCTGCTCGCCCGTTTCGGCCGCGCCACGTTGCCCAAACCCGGCGGCGACAAAATAGGCCGCCGCCGTTTAGACACCCACTTTCTTGGGTTTCCAAAAACTCGGCGCCGAATTCAAATACGACGACGACAAGGATATTTATTACGTAGAACAGCCGAAAAGTGGCCTGTCGGGCGCCTATCTGCATATGGACGAGATCAGCGTGACGGGTACCGCCAACGTGGTGATGGCCGCCGTTCTGGCTAAGGGCAAAACGACCATCTACAACGCTGCCTGTGAGCCCTACGTACAACAACTCTGCCGGATGTTGCAGCGTATGGGCGCAAAAATCGACGGGCTCGGCTCCAACCTGCTGCACATCGAAGGGGTGGAGCGCCTGTGTGGCACCGAACATCGCTGCCTGCCGGATATGATCGAAATCGGCTCGTTCATCGGACTGGCGGCTATGACACAAAGCGACATCACCATCAAAAACGCCGGTGTGGAACACCTCGGGATCATACCCTATACGTTTGAACGCCTCGGTATCCGGATTGACCGGAAAGGTGACGACCTGCATATTCCCGCACAGGAACACTACGAGATACAAACCTTTATAGACGGCTCTATCTTAACGATTTATGACGCACCCTGGCCGGGATTCACGCCGGACCTGATGTCGATTGTGCTCGTGGTCGCCACACAGGCGCGCGGGAGCGTGCTGGTGCATCAGAAGATGTTTGAAAGCCGCCTGTTTTTTGTGGACAAACTCATCGACATGGGCGCCCAGATCATCCTGTGCGACCCGCACCGCGCCACCGTGATCGGCCTCGACCGGCGCTACCCGCTGCGCGGCATCGAAATGACGTCGCCGGACATCCGCGCCGGCCAGGCTTTGCTTATCGCCGCCTTGTCGGCCAAAGGCAAAAGTGTCATCCACAACGTACACCAGATCGACCGGGGGTATCAGCATATCGACCGGCGCTTGAACGCGATCGGGGCGAATATCAGGCGGATGTGAAGGAAGGTGTTTTTCTGACGCACACTAAAAAACCGCCGGGGGCATATTGCTCCCGGCGGTTGCATAAACTGGAAGGCCTTTCCGGTTTAATTATTCTACGTAGAATATACCACAGCCGTCCACACACCCCACCCTGTCGGAAGTGCCCCAGCCGAAGGTTACACTGGATATAGGCACGCCGATACCTCCACCTGACACGGTACAGGAAAGTTGTGTATTTAGAGTGCTTGTAGGGCTGTTAGCCGTATTATTGAACTGGTATACTGAATTTACCTGAAGTGGGTACACGTATTTATAAAGCGTGGAGTTGGCGTTTTGCATGATGTGGTCGTATCGCTTTATCCATGAGCCATTTACGCCGAAAGTTTGAAAGGCGCATTCAAATGAGTAGTCAGCCGGAGACGGGTTGGCTTGCCCGATTTGAAACTGAGCATTCCATGTACACCAGGAATCACACAGATAAACGAGGTAATTTGTATTGACCGCTCCTTGCGGCGGGTATCTTAAGAAAGCCATGTATACTTCCACGTTACTGGGAATCCAGGATGCCGAGGTGCCTCTTTTATTCCAACCGTATTCACCGATCTGGATTTTATATTGGCACGCATCCCGATCATGCGGATCGCCGGTAAAACCTGCACATCCCATTTCTATACTTACGAAGCAGCTTTGCGGAACGTTTAATTCCGTCCAGCCTGAGCCTAACTCAAACAACCGAAAAATAAATTTACACTGGCCGTTATAGTTCGGATAAGTTGGCGGATCTCCCGCTCCACCGGCGCCGGTGGAGATGGTTCCTTCTTCGATTGGGGTGAAATAATAGGATTCTCCCCCTCTTTCAATTATACCTGCACCGGAGGATTCTTTTGCCTGTTTAATTCGGCATCCGTTACAAAATCAAATGAACCGGTAGTTTGAAAAAGGTTTGACGATACTTCACTGATTTCTTTGGAGGAATCAACGGATTGGGTGGGCGTTTTTTCCTTGTTGCATGACCCTGCGATAATAAGCAGCGTGAATAAAACGAACTTTTGGAAGTGTTTCATAATCGCAAAATTTTGAGAAGTGAAGATTGATAATGTTGGAAAGACAGCATGGGCTGTGCAGAAAAGATTAACCTGAACCCGGATCAAAATGGCAGGTGCCTGGATGAATTCAATGTTCGGCCTTCCGAAAAAAGACGGCAGTTCCCGCCTGTTATACGCAGGAAAACTGTCGTATTTGCAAAACTAAACCCCTGTACCCCGCAAGTCAAGCAGAATTTTATAACTGTGTCAACTTATATGATAAGTATGTAAAATCGGGCGGGAGATGCGTGTCGATATGGAAAGTCTGCCCGAAAAATGCCAGATTTATAGATCAAACCTGTTCCAGCAACCACTCCTTTTCCGCCAGCACGGGCATGGCGGCGAGGTCGTTGTGCAACCCGGTTTTTTCCGCCGGATCGGCCTTCACCACCCGCCGGAGTGCAGTGATAAAGTTCAGGTACCGTTCGCCGTAGTAACCTACTTCGTTGTGGCGGCGGATGAATTTGCGCAGGGCCTCCAGGTGCGCTTCCAGCAGGTCGTATTCCTCAAGTTCGTAAAAACACTTGGCTTGCACCGTTTTGGCGGAGAGGTTGAGCAGCAGGTCGTCGAATACGTTTTGCTGGAGCAAAACCAGGGCCGGGCGATATTGCCCGAGTGCGTGGTGCAGCCGCGCTTCGTTGAATGCCACGGCATCTTTTCGTTCGACTTCAATGCGCCGGTGCTGACCAATACCACGTTTCACCGGGTCGGCGAAAAATTCGTCGTGGTAGTTGGCGCCTGGGAACCGGATATCGCCTTGGCTGTGGTGAATGCAGCCCCCAATCCCTTCCGTTCAGAGACGGTTTTGGAAGTGAAAGGTTTGAAAAACAATGACCCACTTGTTTTGCAATTATTTGATTTTCAAGGCAATGTGATTCAAGAAATAACGAGTAATACCCAACGTTCCGTATAAAAAGAGGACTTGCCAACGGGAATTTACCTGTTCAGCATCCGGCAAAACGGGCGGTTGGTAGGCCGGGGAAACTGGTAACGCAGTCGGGATAATGCGGATTTTTAATGCGCCATGATGTTTGAAAATGGTGTTTTGGTAATCAGGCCATTTTTAATGCGGTATGATGTTTAAAAAACCCGTTCCAATCCGTTTCATCCGTTTTCCCATCCGCCTTGTGTGTTTGTGGGTCACAACTTGAGTTAATTAATCTGTGTTTCCAAAGCCTGCATCATTGCCTCCGCTTTAATCAGGCATTCTTCGTATTCCTGCTCCGCCTCGGAATCAAATACGATGGCGCCGCCGACTTGTACAGATGTGTACCGGTCGGCGGCATTGTATAAAATGCTGCGTATCACAACGTTGAAGTCAAAATTGCCGCCGGGATCGAAATAACCGAAAGCGCCGGAATACAGGCCGCGCCGGGTGTGTTCGTACCGTTCAATCAATTCCATGGCCATCACTTTCGGCGCGCCGGTCATGCTGCCGGAGGGAAGGCGTCGCGCAGGGCAGAAATCGTCACTGCGTCATTGGTTATTGCGTCATTTTTACCCGCCAAAGTTCCAACGACGGCGGGAGGGTCATTTTTTAATACCCCGCTTACTGTGGAGATCATCTGGTGCACCGTTTCAAAGGTATAAATGCCAAACAGTTCGTCCACACGCACCGAACCCGGAATGCAGTGGCGGGCGAGGTCGTTGCGCACCAGGTCCACAATCATCACGTTTTCGGCGCGGTCTTTTTCGCTGTTTGCCAGTTCCTTCCGTATTTGTTCGTCTTCCGGGGCGGAACGCCCGCGCCGCCGGGTGCCTTTAATCGGTTGGGAGATCAGGTGTCGGCCCTGCTTTTTTAAAAAACGCTCCGGGCTGACTGACAGCAGGTACCGGTCGCGCCAGCGCAGGAAGGTGGCAAAAGGCGGCTGACCGATTTTATTGAGCCGTTCGAATACGTTTACGGGGTCTATGATGGCGTTTTCGGCATAAAACTCCTGGCAAAGGTTCATTTCATAAACATCGCCTTCGATGATATGTTGCCGGATGGCTTCGACGGTTTGCAGGTATTCGGGTTTGGACATCCGGGGCTGCAAATGAATTTTTCCGGGTTCCGGGTTTGCCTTTTGGGTTTTTTCAGAGGTTACAATTTCCCGAAAAACTTCCTCCGGCTTCCGGTTGATCGTTTGAATTTCCAAAAAAAAGGAAGGATCGCCCGGTACTTTTTGCCGAATGCCCGCTACCGTTTCCGGCTGGAAAAACCCCAGATCGGGCAGCCCGATGCCGTCGAAACGATGGGAAGAGAGCCGTTCCACCTCGTTTTTCAGGTCGTAGCCGAAAAAGCCGAACAGCCAGTCGTTTTGCGCCTCCTGCCGGAATTTTGCCAGCAGGGGAAAGCTTTGTCCGGCGTTTGTTTCCAGGAACCTGATTGCACCGGCGGCGGCGAGACATTCCCAATTGTTTGCCGTGCCGGGGCGACCCGGAGCCACCCCGCCACCTGATTGCGGCGATTCAATTTTCGGAAAGGTCGGTTCGTAGCCGTTGCTGTCCAGATACGCCGCTAATTCATGACCTGCCGCCCAGTGGAGCAGACGTTTTTTCCAGGCAGGAAGATCATGGATGGGAAACACAGCCGTCAATCGCATCCGCAAATGTAGGACGGACTTCCAAGTCCGTCTGTATCGATATCATGTAGGACGGACTTCCAAGTCCGTCCACATCGCGAGTGCGGGCTTCCAAGTCCGTCCACATCGCGAGTGCGGACTTCCAAGTCCGTTCCAAGTCCGTCCACATCGCGAGTGCGGACCTGGGAAGTCCGCGCTACATTTGTTCAACAGAAAGTCCCGCCGGCCATTCCAGTGAAGTTGCCTCTTCCAGGCTTACTTTCCAAAGTAAAGCCTTGATTTTTAATAAAGTATCCTCCACTTCGCTTTGCCGGATACCAATTTCGAGCAGGCCGCGGTCGCCGTATTCCACCTTAAAAATTTCGAGATCGAGTTTTTTCACGGCGTTCATCACGTCGGGCATGAGGGCGTAGTCGAAATCGAGGGTGAAGGTATCTTTTACGATTTTTTCCACGATTTCTGCGGCGCGCAGTGCTTCTGCGGCGGCTTCGCGGTAGGCGTTGATCAGCCCCGAGGTGCCGAGCAGGGTGCCGCCGAAATAACGCACCACCACCACCACCACGTCCGTCAGCCCAAACGAATCGATCTGGCCGAGGATGGGTCGCCCGGCGGTGCCGCCGGGTTCGCCGTCGTCGTTGGCGCGGAAGCGGGCGCCGTCGGGCCCGAGCCGCCAGGCGAAGCAGTGGTGCCGGGCTTTGAAGTGCTCCTTGCGCAGCGCTTCTATATACGCCATCGCCACCTCCTCCGTGTGCGCGGGGTAGGCACAGGCGATGAATTTGCTGCCCCGGTCTTTGAATTCGCCGGTGGCGGGGGAGGAGAGGGTGTGGAAGTGGTCGGTCATGTGTTACAGGGGAATGAATTTGTTACGGGCTGCCGGGTTTGTTTTTCGAAAAAAACAAACCCGGCAGCCCGTAACAAATTCATTTACAATTTTTTATTGGTCGGGTTGCTCCGGGTGTTTGTCAGTGCCTGTTCTGCCGGTGGCAAAGGTAGGGCTTGGGGTGTCAAAGTTAGAGGGCCGGTTGTATGGGCCCATTTTTTTCGATATTTTTGCTATCTCGCAAGTAGCCGAACGAAATATGAGTGTATCGCTTAAAATCTTAACAGAAAAGGAAATTGATATGTACCCTCCTGTTCAAAAGTTCATTACATCAATGCATGAGATTGGAACTGATTTCGTGATATGGAAATTAATCCTTGATAATGTTGTTGTAGATTTTGAAAAAGAATCAGATTCTGAGATAGACTTGCTTTCTTCAATTTTTGAAGTTTATGATTTTGATTCTTCTACAGGTAAAGGCGAATTAACGGCCTACAAAAGGGGAGCAAAAACAATCACAACTAAAAATATTTCCGTTCAAAAGGATGCTTTTTTCAGGTGGATAATGAATCTATCAATTCCTCGAGTTTACAATGCCATTGAAATTCTCCTGCTTTCTGCCGTAATGGATGAGTATTTTAATAAAGAACTGGATCTAAAAAAGTTTAAAACACAACAAGGTGAGATGAACAGGGCGATTCGAGATTATTTCGACAATAATTCGTTAGGCAGATATGAGTCGAAAAACAATCGTCACATCCTGAAATACTTAGGACATAAATCAGCCGAAATAAATAACTTCTTGAATCAAAACGTCCGAGTTGACCTCAATGTTAACTGGCAACAATTCTTTGAGTTCATTTCCATCTTGAGAAATGTGGTTACACACAACGGAATGATGATGAGTAAGGATGTAATAAACCAAATCAATTCAAATGCAGAGAGTCTTTATGGCAAGTACTTTAGCGATAGCACATACTAAAAGAAGATTTGGTGTTGTTAAGTCCGATTCAAGACCTCTTTCTTAATGTTTTGAACATGACAAATGAATTTGCCCTGAACATGGTTAAATTCATAAAAAACAAACCAAATTTAGGGTTTGCATCATTTGAACCGGCTCTTAAACATTAGCATCAATATTTTTGGATATAACATTCGCTCCCTATTTTTGTCACCAAATCACCCACAACATGAACGCCACGCTCGAACATCGCAAACGCAACATCGTCGCCTACCTCGCCGAAACGCAAGATGAAGCCGTCATCGTCCAAATCGAAAACTTGCTGAAACCTGCAATGGACATTTGGGACGAACTCACTGAAAGCCAAAAGGCGACGATTCGCCTGGGAGTGCAGCAATTGAAAGAAGGCAAAAAGGTTGATTACAAGGAGTTTATCGCCGACTACCGCCGTTCACATCCATGAAAATCACGCTTTCGGAACGGGCTTCGGAACAGTTGACTATTCTGCTGACCTACCTCGAACTGGATTGGTCGCCGCGTGTGCTCGACAATTTTATCTACAAAATGGAGCGTTCGTTCGAGGCCATCGAGGCATTCCCGCAAGGGTTTCCGGTTTCTGAAAAATTTCCCGGCCTCCGCAAGTGCGTCATTACGCCCCAAACCTCCGCTTATTACCAAATCAACGAAAACGAAATTGAGATAATCGCTTTTTTCGACAACCGAATGGACATTTAAACCCGACTTCCCCCATGCGCGAATCCCTCCTCCACTTCCTCTGACGCCGGCGGCGCTTCTACGCGCAGTAATATCGAATCGGAGGAAACGGGGAAACCAGATTTTCCCTATTTTTGTCATCAAATCATCCACGACTTGAACGCCACGCTCGAACATCGCAAACGCGGCATCTCGCGGAAGACGTTCCGAGATGCCACTTGCCTTTGTTCTCTCGGAAGATAACACCTCTTCGCCGAACCATGAAACCTCTGAAACCAGAAACCTTTTAACCCGCTTCATCCCATGCGCGAATCCTTCCTCCATTTCCTCTGGCGCTGGCGGCGCTTCGATGCGCAAAACCTGACCACTACCGAAGGTAAAACCGTAGAAATCCTGCATCCCGGCGAGTGGAACACCGATGCCGGTCCCGATTTTTTCAACGCCCGGCTGCGCATCGCCGACACCGTGTGGGCCGGCAACGTGGAAATACACCTCCAGGCTTCCGAATGGCAGGTGCACGGCCACTCCGGCGACCCGGCTTACGATAACGTGGTGTTGCACGTGGTGCTGGAAGAAGACCAACCCGTCGTACGCGCCAACGGCGAACGAATTCCCTGTCTGGAACTAAACGGCCGTATTCCCGCGAAAGTGCTGGAAACCTATCAACGCCTTGAACACGAACGCGCCTGGATTCCCTGCCGGCAGTTTTTTAAAGAAGTGCCCGATATCATTCGGTTAAACTGGCTCGACCGCCTGCTGGCAGAGCGCCTGGAGCAAAAAACCGGCGTGATCGCAGCGGTGCTGGACGCTACCGGCAATCATTGGGAAGAAACCTTTTATCGCTTGCTGGCGCGCAATTTCGGGCTGAAAGTAAACGTGGAGCCCTTCGAAGCACTGGCGCGCTCCCTGCCGCTGCTGACCTTAGCGAAACACAAAAACGACCTGAAACAAATTGAAGCGCTTTTGTTCGGCCAGGCGGGTTTTCTGGAAGAGCCTTATGCGGATACATATCCGCTCGAACTGGCGCGGGAGTACCAATTTCTCCGCCATAAATACCAGCTGACTCCATTAGCAAAAGTGCAGTGGAAATTCCTGCGCCTGCGCCCGGCCAATTTCCCAACCGTCCGGCTGGCGCAGTTTGCAGCGCTGGTGCATCAATCCGCCCACCTGTTTTCCAAAATATTGGAAACCAGCAACCTGCGCGAGCTCGAACACCTCTTCGACGTGGAACCGGGCGTGTACTGGCTGACCCATTTTCAATGCGACTCACCTTCCGTAAAGCGGAAAAAAAGTACGGGCCGCGACTTTGTTCATCTCCTGATCATCAATACAATTGCACCGTTTCTTTTTCATTACGGAAAATCAAAAAAACAGGAAGAATTTCAGCGACGGGCACTTCAGTTGCTCGAAGAGCTCCCGCCCGAGGCCAACGCCTTGCTCGACGGCTGGGCAGAACTGGGGGTACATACCCGGAATGCCTACCAAACCCAGGCGTTGATTCAGTTGAAGACAAAATATTGTGATGACCGGCGTTGCCTTGAATGTGCCATAGGTAACGTTATCCTGAAATAAGCCGCAGCGAGGCTTACCAAAATCAACTACGGTTCTGATATACATCATCGTCGGGCGTTGCCGGGGAACGCAATTTTGCAGTGGTACAATTAAAAATTGCTGCAAATCATGAAAAAGATATTAGTCCCTGTCGATTTTTCCCCCAATTCCAAAAACGCGCTGCGTATTGCCGCTGCAATAGCCAACACGAACAAAGCTTCGCTTGAGTTATTACATACCAATGTCGCTGCGGCGTACGCCATACCGCTGTCGGAATTTGTATCGGCATCCGATTATGCCGAAGATCAGGAGTATGATGAAACGGCTGCCGGTATGCTGGAGCGGTTGAAGCAGGAGGTGTTAAACGACCCGGCCAATGCCGGTCTGACGGTTGAAACAAGGGTGGTAGAAGGTTTTCTTTTCTCCTGTATCCGCAATGTAGCCGAAGAAGACAGCGTGGACCTCGTGGTGATGGGTACAAAAGGCGCTTCCGGAGTCAGTGAGTTTCTGGTAGGTTCCAATACGGAAAAAGTGATTCGTATGGCGCCGTGCCCGGTGCTGGCGGTTCCTGAAAGCACCCAGGACTTTAAATTAAAAACGGTGTTGCTGCCCTCTACCCTTAAAGACGACCAAAACGGCATTTTCCGCTTAGTAGCCGAATGGCAGAAATTATTCGGGTTCAACGTCAAAGTATTGTACCTCAACAATCCTTCCGGTTTTCCGACCGACGGTTCGGCGGAAGCGCGGAAAAACCGCATGGCGGAAGCGGCCGGCCTGGTAAAAACAGAGGTCATCGTGTCGATGGGGTCGTTTTTTGAAGACTCCACCATCCTGTCCGTCGCCGATCAATACGATGTGGATTTGATTGCGATGGCAACCCACCAGCGCCACGGTTTGTCGCACATGCTTTTTGGAAGTATTACCGAAGATACAGTCAACCATTCCGATATTCCCGTGCTGGCAGTGCCGGTTACCTGGATGAAAAATTAAGTGATGTGATTACGGATATTGTTTCCACACCAGCAAGCGGGCAAAATTGATGCTGTCAATTTTCTTCGGAACATCCTGAAAATGAATCATCCGGGCGGTGTGTCAAAGGTCTTTAAGTTGCACACTGACGCGTATTGGGAGAAATTTTATTCGGATGATGCGCAGACATTCCAGGTTTTCAAAACCTGGAATGTCTGGTTCGGTCGCGATTCAAAATAACATTTCCCGTTTCAAAGCCAAAATAAAGTATCTCTGACTTTTGATACAACCACCTGCTGCATAGACGTCCTCGTTTTTTTAGGTTCAGTCCTGCAGCGCAGACAGGATGACGGCACAGGCAAACCGTATTTCCTCTTCGTTTATGACAAGTGGGGGCGCGATACGCAGGCTTTGATCGTTGAACAGGAACCAGTCGGTAATCACTCCGGCGGCAATGCAGCGACTGATCACCCGTTGTACTTTCGCGGCGTTGCCGAGGTCCACGGCCAGCCAAAGCCCCACACTCCGCAGTTCTTTAATGGCCGGATGTACGAGCAATTTTTTAAAAAGTGCTTCTTTTTCAGGCACTTGCGCCAATAAATTACTTTCTAATAAAATTTCCAGCGTCGCCAGTCCCGCCGCCGCACACACCGGGTGGCCGCCAAAAGTAGTGATGTGCCCCAGCACGGGATCGTGTGTGAGGGTTTGCATGACTTCGCGGCGGGCGATGAAGGCGCCGAGGGGCATTCCGCCGCCAAAACCTTTGGCGAGCAGCAGGATATCCGGCGTGATTCCGTATTTTTCAAAGGCAAACAAATGCCCGGTGCGTCCCATTCCCGCCTGAATTTCGTCGAGGATGAGCATGGCGCCGGTATCGTCGCAGCGCCGGCGCAATGCCACGAGCCAGTCGGGGCGGGCGAGTACGATACCCGCTTCCCCCTGCACCGTTTCCACGATAACTCCTGCCGTGTGCTGGTCGATTTGTTCCAACCCGGCGTTGTCGTTAAATGTGATGTGCCCGATACCCGGCAGCAGGGGCTGAAAAGCGAGGGTAAAATCCGTCGGCGACATCAGGCTGGCGGCTCCTTGTGTGCTGCCGTGGTAGGCGTGGTGGCAGGCGAGGAAATTGGGGCGGCCGGTAAATCGTTTGGCGAGTTTCATGGCTCCTTCCGTGGCCTCCGTGCCCGAATTGACAAAATAAACGGAATCGAGCCCGGGCAGGTTTTCGGCCAGTTTCCCGGCTAAGTGCACCTGCGGCGACAAGACAAATTCGCCATACACGAGGGTATGCCAGTACACATCCAGTTGCGCTTGCACGGCGGCCTGCACTTTCGGATGCCGGTGCCCCAGCACACTCGGCCCGATACCCGCAATGAGGTCGAGGTATTTTTTGCCATCCCGGTCGTAGAGCCAGCAGCCTTCCGCCCGCCCGATCTCGAGCGCCAGCGGCGCCGGCGACGTCTGGGCGACGTGGTGCAGGAAGAGTTGGCGGGTGGTCATTGCGTCATCAGGATTATTTCGCCCGTCACACCAGCATACCGGCGAGTGTAGCCGACAGATAAGAGGCGAGTGTGCCGGCGATCAGCGCCCGGAAACCGAGGCGGGCCAGGTCGGCCCGGCGGCTGGGTTCGAGGGCAGAGATACCGCCGATCTGGATGCCGACGGAGCCGAAATTGGCAAATCCGCACAGGGCAAAACTGACGATGGCCATCGTTTTCGGGTCGATTTGTCCGATCATATCCTTCAGTTGGAGATAGGCGACAAATTCGTTGGCAACGAGTTTGGTGCCCATCAGCGCCCCGGCCGTAAAAATATCCTGGCTTGGCACACCCATCGTCCAGGCAAAACCCGCGAACAGGGTACCCAGGATGCTGTTGAGGCTGAATTCGGGGTGCCCCACCAGTCCACCCGCCGCGCCTAAAAGAAAGTTAATGAGTGCAATCAGTGCCAGAAAACCGATGAGCATGGCCACCACGTTCAGGCCCACTTTCAGGCCGTCGGAACAGCCCGCGCTGATGGCGTCCACGATATTCGAGTGTTGTTTACCCACTTTTAATTTTACGGTGCCCTGCGTTTCCGACTCTTCCGTTTCCGGGTGAAGTATTTTGGCGATGGCCAAGGCGCCCGGCGCCGCCATGATGCTGGCTGCGATCAGGTATTCTGCGGGTACGCCGAATTTGATATAGGTTGCCATAACGCCACCGGCGATGCAGGCAAAACTACCCCGTCATCGAGGCCATGAGTTCGGAATTGGTCATGCCCTTCAGATAGGGTTTTATCATGATCTGGGCTTCCACCTGGCCGACAAAAGCGCTTGAAATATTGCTCAGGGCTTCCGCGCCGCTGACTTTCATAAAATAATTGAGGCCTTTGGCGAGTTTTTCCACGATCCACTGCATCACGCCGATGTGATAAAAAATATTGACTAAGCAGGCTACAAAAATGATCGTCGGGATAATGCGGACAAAAAAGATAAAGGTCTCATTACCAAAGAGTGGTGCGAGTTTTACATCGTCGCCCAATACACCGAAAACAAATCGGGCGCCCTCATCCGAAAAACTCAGCACTTTGGTTACCGCCCGCCCGAGCCAGCCGAATATGGCCTGTCCAACGGGTGTTTTCAGGATGAATACGGCCAAAAGTGCCTGGATCAGCAGCCCCATGCCCACAACGCGGTAATTAATGGCTTTGCGAGTGTTCGACAGCAGGAATGCCACGCCTAAAATAAGAGCGATGCCCAGTAATCCGATGAGTTTGTCCATGTAATAAAAAAGGTTAACAGGTGTCTGGTGAGTGAATGTTGCCGGGGTTTTATTCGCCGAAAAGTACGCAGAGGGTTTGGTTTGCAGAAATTTTGATTGAAAGCCTATTTTCGCACCGCCCAAAGCCAGTCAACACCCAACAACGAACATATTTATGAAGCCATTTGTCATCGGTATCAGCGGCGGGAGCGGGAGCGGGAAAACAAGTTTTATCCGCCAGTTGCGGGAGCGTTTTCCGGAACAGGAACTTTGTATCGTTTCGCAGGACGATTATTACCTGCCCCGCGATCAGCAGCACAAGGATGCCAACGAAGAATACAACTTCGATTTACCCAAGTCATTCAACAAGAAGAAGTTCCGAAAAGACGTGGAGCGTTTGTTATCGGGAGAAACGGTCACGATTGAGGAATATACCTTCAACAACCCGGATGCAAAACCCCGGATTCTGACCTTCATGCCGGCGCCTGTCCTGGTGATTGAAGGCCTGTTTGTGCTGCATTTTAAAAAAATTGCCCCGCTGCTCGATCTGAAGATTTTTATCAATGCCAAAGAAAACCTCAAGATCATCCGCCGGATCATGCGGGACCAGATCGAACGCGGTTATCCGCTCGACGACGTTTTGTACAAATACCAGCACCACGTGTTGCCTTCCTACGAGCGGTATATCCAGCCGTACAAGGAAGAGGCGGATATTGTGGTGAACAACAACAAGGATTTTCAGCGCGGCATGGAGGTGTTGAGCGGATTTTTAAAAAGTAAGTTGCAGGAGTTGGCGCCAAAGGATTGAGCCGTTTTACCTTTACACATGCAATCTTCACCGGGCGCGCCGCAGCGCCTTTATTCCTCCGCGTTTCTGCTGTTGTGTGTTTCCCACGCACTTTTTGCCGCGAGTTTTAACATGATGATCCCGGAGTTGCCGGCGTACCTCACGCAACTGGGCGGCGGCGACCACAAGGGGCTTATCGTCGCACTTTTTACCATCACTGCCGGGGTATCGCGCCCGTTCAGCGGCAAACTGGCGGACACCGTGGGCCGGCTCCCGGTGATGTATGTCGGCACTTTTGCCTGTGTGGTGTGCAGTTTGTTGTATCCGGAACTGGCTTTTGTCGGCGGATTTCTCACCCTGCGTTTTTTTCACGGGTTTTCCACCGGGTTCAAACCAACCGGCACCTCCGCCTACGTGGCCGATGTAGTGCCCCCCGGCCGGCTGGGAGAAGCGATGGGAGTACTCGGGATATGTTTCAGTCTGGGGGTGTCGGCCTCCCCTCCGCTGGGCAGTTGGATGGTTCAGCATTTTCACGGCAACCCCAACCCCATGTTTTATGCCTCGGCCGTGATTGCGCTGGGCTCTGTGGTGATCCTGATGAATCTGAAAGAAACCCTGAAAGAAAAAGTGCCCTTTCACCCGCGCCTGCTGAAGGTGACACGCGACGATATTTTTGACCCGCTGGCGATCCCGTCCGCCGTCACCATGATCTTTTGTTATTTCAGTTACGGGGTGGTTCTGACCCTCGTGCCCGACCTGAGCGATCACCTGGGCGTTGCCAACCGCGGCACCTTTTTTACCCTGTTCACCTTAGCCAGCATCACCACCCGCTTTACTGCCGGCAAACTGTCCGATCAATGGGGGCGGGTACCCGTGCTGAAAGTTTCGGCCGTCGTCATCGCCGCTTCCATGATGACCTTTGCCGTGGCGGAATCCCCCGTTCTGTTTTACGTCGCTTCCGTATTGTTCGGGCTCGGCAACGGCATTTTTGCACCGGCCATCAACGCCTGGACGGTGGACCTCGGTCAGGCCGAACGCAAGGGCCGGGCGCTGGCGACCATGTATATTGCACTCGAAATCGCCATCGGCGGCGGCGCCGTACTGGCCGGCTGGTATTTTTCCAACAACATGGCCAACATGCCGGCAGTTTTTTATTTCTCGGCAGCCATGAGTATGGGCGGTTTGTTTTATCTCTTTTTTCGGAAAAAATAAACGCCGGAGTTCCCCAACACCCGCTTTTGCAAGAAGTCTAATACAAAAAAGGTGTTGTTAAAATTGTCCGGGTGTTTGAAAATCAAACCATTGAACAATTTTAACAACACCCCTTTCACCTTCTCTCACTTCCTACACCGGGAACGTATGCGTATGGCCGTTTACCACCACCGTCACCGTGCCGTTGCCGTTGAACGTCAGCGTGCCGTTGAGGGTTCGGGTATTGCCCTGGCCGTTGGTGCCGGTTACCTGAACGGTACCTG
The DNA here is from genome assembly GCA_016713985.1 of Lewinellaceae bacterium. Taxonomy (GTDB): domain Bacteria; phylum Bacteroidota; class Bacteroidia; order Chitinophagales; family Saprospiraceae; genus M3007. The sequence goes on from JADJOD010000015.1 coordinate 138,139, forward strand.
TTCCGCCGGTGATCTCGTACGTAGTTTTGGAGATGCTGAGGTTGGTCAGGGTGATGGTTGTGGTGCAATCGAAGGTTGGATCGACCCGGCGCAAATCGCCCGTGACATCGCCTTCGAGGGCGTACGTGCCGTTGACGAGATAAGCGGGTTCCTGCGGGCTGAGTCCGGTAAAGGTCAGGTTGCCGGTCGTCTGGTCGCTGCCGGACCAGTGTGTGGTGGAAAAAGTCCCGTTGCCGCTTACATCCACCGAAGCGCTTTGTGGAACGCCGAGCGGGGTGCAGGTGATCAGCCAGCCCAGGCCGAAGGTATAATTATAGGAACCGAGGGCGCCGTTGTTGCTTTTTTGCAGCGTGGTGTCGCCCGGAATCCCGCAGTTGTTCAGAGAATTGCTGAGGATCTGCGCGACATCCACGGTTGGCATCGTCATACCGGCGGTGCGGTCGGATACGGCGTTTTCTACAATTTCGGCGGCTTCACTTTCACTGATCAGGGCGGCGATCTCTTCTGCGGATTTGCGGCAGGAGGTAAGCAGGAGGAACGGAAGGGCGAACAGTGCCAGGATCAGGAGGTTCAGATTTTTGCGATTGTTTTTCATAATGAATGAGTTAAGCAGTTAAGTGGTTGAATTAGATGAATTGTCTTTCGGAGCGATTGACAGGACAAAGGTGAAGCGGGAACAGGGTGCATAAAAACCGCATCAACTTTTGGAAGGATCGGCTCAACCAATGGCGGCGGAATTCCCGTTGGTTGAAACAATCGGGCAATTGGTTGAAAGCCCCGGCAGGCCTGCGCATAGCCGCCTGTAACTTTGGAAAAAAAAAGGCCCCTTCAAACCTTTTTCACATCCGGCCATCTAAACCACATTTGTTATGTTCAACCCGACTGAATTTCCCGCTCAACAATGGTTACTGGTGCCGCTCATCATCTTCGGGCGGTACGTCGTTTTTTGCGCGATCTCCTACGCCGTTTTTTACGTTTGGAAACGCCGCGACTGGTTGTTTAGAAAAATCCAGCAAAAATTTCCCCTGCGGTCCGACTACTTGCGCGAGATTGGGTACTCGGCCGTTTCGTCGGCCATTTTTGCCGCCGCCGCCTGGATTTGTCTCGGCACCCCCCTCCGGGATTACACCCTGTTTTACAGCGACATCGATCAATACGGCTGGTGGTGGCTGGCAGCAAGTATTCCACTTACCCTGCTGGTACACGATGCCTATTTTTACTGGATACACCGGCTGATGCACCTGCCGGGATTGTATCGGCGTATTCACCTGGTGCACCACAAATCGGTGAACCCTTCACCCTGGGCGGCGTATGCTTTTCACCCGCTGGAGGCGGTGCTGGAAGCGGGTATCATACCTTTGTTGTTGTTTGCAATGCCCCTGCACCCCGTTTCATTCTGGGCGTTTATTACTTTGATGCTGATGTTTAATGTGTACGGGCACCTCGGCTACGAATTGTTTTCCAGAAAAACATACGACCACCCGATTGGTCGCTGGCTCAATTCATCCGTACACCACAATATGCACCACGAAAAATTTTACGGAAATTACGGCCTTTACTTTACGATCTGGGACCGGCTTTGCGGCACTTTGCGGGCGGATAGTGTGGACAAAATTGAAGAAGTACACGGGCGGATTCACCCGGCCGCGCCCCGCAGCAGTGCAGAAAAAAAAGAACCCCTGAATACGGCTCACGGCTAATAAACAATCTCAATCTGTTCTTAATCAAATAATTATGCGAAACAAAATCCTCCTTGCCCTCCTGCTGGCGTTCTCCTCGCCGGCCTTGTACGCTCAAACGATCGACTGGGCCAAAGACATCGCGCCCATCCTTTACGAACACTGCGTCAAATGCCACCGCGACGGCGGGATCGGCGGTTTTTCGCTGATCGGTTACGGAAATGCCTTTTCCAAACGGTATTCCATTCAGTATTATACCGAAACCCGGCAAATGCCGCCGTGGAAACCCGATCCTTCCTACCGCCGTTTCACCCACGAAAACCGGCTCACGGACACCGAAATTCAAACCATCAAACAATGGGTGAACGCCGACGGCCCGGCGGGCGACCTGGCACAAGCCCCTGTGCCTCCGGTATTTTCCGGCGCTTCCAATGTGGGCACACCCGATCATGTTTTAACCACGCCACTTTTTACCGTGACGGCCACGGAGGATGAATACCGCTGCTTTGTGATCCCGAACGGTCTCAACCAAACCGCATACCTGCGCGGCCTCGAAGCCATTCCCGGCAACCACGAAGTAGTGCACCATATCCTGATTTATGAAGATACCACCGGGCAGGCGGAAGTGCTTGATAACCAGACTCCTGAGCCAGGTTATGTCAATTTCGGCGGACCGGGCGTCAATGGTGCGCGACTCGTCGGCGCCTGGGTGCCCGGCGCCCAGACAACGCTGGTGCCGCCATTTATGGGGGTCAAACTGACACCCGGCGCCGATCTGATCGTTCAGATGCACTACCCGCAGGGTGTGAACGGCTTGAGCGACATGACCACCCTGAACTTTTTCTTTACGCCGTCCAATTCGGGCATTCGGGAAATTCAACTGGCGCCCCTGATCAACCACACGTTTTTTTCGCTGGAAAACTATCCGCTGAATATACCCGCCAATACGGTCAAAACCTATCACGCGAAATTTAAAACACCCTTCACCGGCTCCGTCGTCAGTGTGGCCCCGCACATGCACCTGATCGGCCGCGATATGGTTTGTTTAGCCGTCACGCCGCAAAACGACACCATCCCGATGATCCGGATCAACGACTGGGATTTTCACTGGCAGGGCGCCTATTATTTCCAAAAAGTGCAAAAAGTGCCCGCGCAAAGCACCCTGCACGCCTACGCTACTTACGACAATACGGTGAACAACCCGTTCCAGCCCAACGACCCGCCGCAATTGGTGGTGCAGGGAGAAGCCACTACCGATGAAATGATGCTCGTTTATTTCGCCTACATGATCTACCAGCCGGGCGACGAGAACATTGTACTCGACAGTACGCTGTTCACAAGCGCCGTACCCTTTGTACCGGAGCAAACTTCCGCAACAACACTCAGTATTTTTCCCAACCCCGCCGCCGACCGGGTGACTTTCGAATACGAACTCGCACAAACGACAGATATTCAGTCGGTTATAACTGATTTGAACGGCCGGCCGGTCAAAATATTTGCCGAAAAAAATGACCTGGAACCGGGCATTTACCGGGAAAGCGCGGGCTTGCAGGAATTGCCGCCGGGATTATATTTTGTACAAGTGCGAACTTCGGCCGGCCAGGTACTGTCGGCGAAGTTTGTGAAGAACTGATGTGTCATCATTCATCATTCATCATTCATCATTCACCATCCGTCCTTGCTTAACCAAATATTCTCCGGCCGCACCCGCCTCATCACCCACCTGACCGGGTGGATGCTGGTGTTTTTTGTCTTTTTCTACCTGATCAGCGGGTTGACGGGGCCGCAGGAGGCTTTGGCGCGTACCAGTGTGAATATGGTGTTTTTGCTCACCTTGTTCTACGGCAACGCAAAAATTTTGGTCAACCGTTTTTTTGAAACGGGCCGGTACCGGTGGTGGCTGCTGTTGTCGGCCGTTTTTTGGCTCGGCATGGCCGCCCTGCGCACCTGGACGGAACGTAACTTTTTTGGCGGCGGTATCTTCCGGGACATCGCCGCCATTCCGGACGGCAGTGGCTACCGCTTGTTTTTGGGGTATGCCTTATCCTTTTTGTTGTTGCTGGTTTTCAGCGCGTTATATCAATTGTTGGAAAACCGCCGCGAACTCGAAGCCCGACACGCCGAAGCGCAACTCAATTACCTGAAAGCCCAGATCAACCCCCATTTTTTGTTCAACACCCTGAACAACATCTATGCTGCCGCCACCTTGCAGCACCCCCGCACGGCGGACATGGTGCTGCGCCTCAGCGACGTGTTGCGCTACGTCACCTACGATGCCCAGGCCGACCGGGTACCGATGGGAAAGGAGATCGGGCAAATACACGCTTACCTCGACCTGTTCCGGATAAAATCGGAACAGGCGCTGCCGATTCGTTTCGACATAAAAGGTGATACCACCAACCTCGAAATAGAGCCGCTCCTGCTGCTGCCCTTGGTGGAAAACGCCCTCAAACACGGCGACCTGGAGGATAACCCGGATGGATTTTTGCACATTCTGCTGCAAAACGAACCCGGCCGGCTGCTGTTTGAAGTGGAAAATTCGTTCAACCCCCGCAACGTACAAAAAGATGAAATCGGGGGCGTTGGGCTGGAAAATATCCGGAAACGGCTGGAACTGAACTACCGCGGGCGTCATTCCTTTAAAACGATACGGCAGAGTAATACCTTTAAATCAATGCTCGAACTCCAGGTTATTTGATTGACGAATGATGAGTCCACGATTGTTGTTTTTTGATGTTCATCCGCTCAACAATGCAACAATTAAACAATGCAACAATGAACCCACTCGCCTCCATCCGCTGCCTGCTTGTCGACGACGAACATTTTGCGTTGGCCTTGCTTGAAAAATACGTCGGCGATTCGCCGGGGCTGGAACTCGTGGCCGGCTGCCGGAGCCCGATCAGGGCGGTGGAAATCCTGCAAAGTGAGCCGGTGGACCTGCTGTTTCTCGATATTCAGATGCCCGTTTTGAGCGGTACCAACCTGCTGCGTTCGGTGTCGCGCAAACCCGTTACTATTTTTACCACGGCATATGCCCAGCACGCGGTGGAAGCGTTCGACCTCGATGCCGTGGACTACCTGCTGAAACCTTTTTCGTTCGAACGATTTCAGCAGGCGTTGGAAAAAGCCCGCACCCTGCTGCATCTGCGGCATACCGCTGCTGGCGACAAACCGGATGGTTACCTGACCGTAAAAGCCGACCGGCAATGGGTGAAAATTGCACTGGCAGACATCCGCTACATCGAAGGCTGGAAAGAATACGTGAAAATTTTTACGGAAACCGGGAAGGTGATTACCCTCGAAAGCCTGAATAATTTGAAAATACCCTGCCCGCAGCGCATTTCCTGCGCGTGCACAAGTCATTTATCATCGCCAAAGACCGAGTGAACCGTATGGACGGCGACGACCTGTTGCTGGCCGGCGACGCGCGTGTGCCCGTCGCGCGGGCGCGCAAGCGGGAGGTGACCGAAGTGTTGTTTAAAGGCACGGGACGGTAAGGGTCAGACACGGGTTTGGGATTGGGATGAATACCCGTATTTTTGAGTGCCCGAACTATGCCCACCCTACACCGGGCTGCTATTGTATCCGGTGGACTAACGCACACATAAAAGACAGAAACCCGATGACAAACAGGCCGAACATACTTGTGGTTTGCGGGCGAAATAAAAAACGCAGCCGGACCGCTGAACATATTTTTAAAAATGACAACCGGTTCAATATTCGTTCTGCCGGACTCAGTCCCAAAAGCGACAGAAAACTGACGGAAAACGATTTGAACTGGGCCGACCTGGTTTTTGTCATGGAAACGGATCAGCGGGGCAAAATCCGGGAGCAATTCAGACACCTGGAATTGCCCAAAATCGACGTGTTGCATATTGAAGACGAGTACGAATTTATGGACGAAGAACTCGTGGAAATGCTGACCGGCAGAATAAATGCGATGTATATAAACCATTGTAAATAAATCAAATAGCCCATGCCGACTATGGAAAACAAAAAGGAATTACCGCCGGAAAAACGGGAGGAACTGCTCAGTGCATTAAAAACCCGGTTTGAAAAAACAGGAACCGCCATAAGGATATGGAATGGGCGGACGTACAAATAAGGCTGGAAGCGTATAATGAAAAACTGTGGTCGCTTCACGAAATGGAAAGAACAGGCGGCGAACCGGATGTGGTAGGCCATGATAAAAAGACGGGGGAATACATTTTTTATGACTGTTCGGCGGAAAGTCCCAAAGGCCGCAGAAGCATTTGTTACGACCGCGAAGCGCTGGAGTCGAGGAAGGAACATAAACCGGAGAATAACGCCCTGGATATGGCCGCGGTTATGGGTATCGAACTATTATCGGAAGAAGAATACCGGGGCCTGCAAAAACTCGGCAGTTTCGATACAAAAACATCAAGTTGGATAAAAACACCTGCCGGGATCAGAAAACTCGGCGGCGCCATCTTTGCCGATTTCCGCTACGGCAATGTCTTCGTGTACCACAACGGCGCAGAATCCTATTACGCCGCCAGGGCGTTCCGGGGCTCGTTAAGGGTCTGAATAGTTGTTCGGCTCGCGCGCGACTACGCCCTTATCCTGTCTCATAAAATTCGAAAGCAATGCGACAGCGACAATTGTAGGGCGGACTTCCAAGTCCGCCGATACGCCGTGCGCGACGGATTTGGAAATCCGTACTTTCGCGGCAGGCAAACTATTGCACTTGCTCAAGTATGGAAAGAATCAGCGTTTTCGACATTTTTAAAATCGGCATCGGTCCCTCCAGTTCGCATACCATGGGTCCCTGGCGGGCAGCCCAGCGTTTTGTACAGGAAATAGAACCGGACCGGGTTGCTTCCGTGCAGGTGGAATTGTTCGGCTCACTCGCCAAAACCGGAAAAGGCCACGGAACCGACATCGCCGTGCAGTTCGGGCTAAACGGCGACGACCCCGTTACGATCCCGGTTGAGGCAATTGATCCGACCATCCGGCAGATAGCCCTGGAAAAAAAGATCCGGCTGGGCGGCAAAAAGGAAATTGCTTTTGATCCCGATCGCGATATTATTTTTCATATGGATCAGGCTTTGCCCTATCACGCTAACGGACTGACATTCAGAGCCTTTTATCAAAACGGAGAAGGCGCAGGTTTTACGTATTATTCCGTCGGCGGCGGGTTTGTGGTGAAAGAAGGGGAGGAGGATGCCAGTGCCCATACGGTGTTGCCTTTTCCCATCGATTTAGGGGAGGAATTGCGGCGGTGGTGCAGCGAGGAAACACAAAGTATATCGGAGATCGTATTCCGCAACGAATTGACCTGGCGTTCGGCCGATCAGGTGCGCGGTGATCTGATGAATATCTGGTCGGTGATGAAACACTGCATATACAAAGGTTGCCACACCGACGGCGTGTTGCCGGGTGGACTCGACGTAGCGCGGCGGGCAGGCTCCGCTGAGCCGTAAGTTGCTGATAAACAAACCTTACCGCAACGTCGATGAATGGATCACCCAGGTCAGCCGGGGCGGACATTCGTTTCAGGAAATCCTCAAGTGGGTGAGTTGTTTCGCACTCGCGGTGAATGAAGAAAACGCCGCTTTCGGGCGGGTGGTCACGGCGCCGACCAACGGCGCGGCAGGGGTGATTCCGGCGGTGCTGATGTACCACGTGTGTTTCAGCGAGCGGTATATGGAGGAAGATATTGTCAAATTTCTGCTGACGGCGGGCGAACTGGGCAGTTTGTTTAAAAAAGGCGCCACCATTTCGGCGGCGATGGGCGGCTGCCAGGCCGAAATCGGCGTTTCGTCGGCGATGGCGGCTGCGGCGCTCACCGAATGCCTCGGCGGTTCCTGTGAACAGGCGCTGATGGCCGCCGAAATTGCCATGGAACATCACCTTGGCATGACATGTGATCCCATCGGAGGACTCGTGCAGGTGCCCTGCATCGAACGCAACACGATGGGCGCCATCAAGGCCATCACGGCCAGCCAGATTGCACTCGAAAGCGACCCCTCCAAAGCAAAAGTCAGCCTCGACGCCGTGATCAAAACCATGAAAGAGACGGCTGCCGACATGAACATGAAATACAAGGAAACCGCCGACGGGGGGTTGGCGGTGCAGATTCCGCTGGGATTGACGGAGTGCTGATCTTACAATTTCCGCAAAATTGCCACAAAACCGCCGCCCGGCGCCATAGCCGCCCGGAGCATCTGGCCGCTTTTTACATGACCGTCGGAGCGTTTGTAATCCATCGCATTCCGGTCGGCGTTGATGCCATCCTGAAACGATTCGATCTCGTAATCGCCCGCAGGCAAAAAATCGGTATTGATCCGCAGGTCCCGCATCGTCCAGTCGGTCATGGCGCCGATGTACCACAGCCCGTCCGAACCCTGCCGCGCGACGGCAACGTAGTCGCCGATCTTGCCGTCAATAGCAACCGTTTTTTCCCAGACGGCAGGCACTTTCGACAGAAAATGCAGGCATTCGGGTTCCTTTTTATAATTGCTCGGGCTGTCGGAGAGCATTTGCAGCGGACTTTCAAACACGACGTATTTGGCAAGTTCGTGGCAGCGGGTGCCGAGTGAACCCGGCCGGTTGAATGATGGCGCCCAATCGTTTTTTTGATAATTGAGCATGGCGCCGGGGGTGTAATCCATCGGTCCTGCCACCTGGCGGATGAACGGCAGGGTGACGTCGTGTTCCGGGTCGATTTGTTTTTTGACGTCCCATTTTGCCTGTTCGAGACCGTAAACGCCTTCAAAACTGAGCACATTCGGCCAGGTTCGGTGCAGCCCTGCGGGTTTGTGGGCGCCGTGAAAATCGGCCAGCAACTGGTTGTCGGCGCATTTTTCCGCTATTCGCCAGTAATAATTGACGGCGTCCTGGTCGTCGCGTTGCATAAAGTCAATCTTGAGCCCCTTGACTTCCCATTTTTTCAGGCTGGGCAGCAGGGTTTCGAATTGGCGGTCAATGGAGGTCCAGGTCACCCAGAGAATGAGGCCGACGCCTTTTTGTTTGGCGTAAGCCGCCAGTTCGTCCATATCGAGGCCCGCGGTGATCTGGAGCAAATGCCCCGTTTCACACCAACCTTCGTCGAGGATGATATACTCCAGTCCGTTGGCGGCGGCGAAATCCACATAATATTTGTAGGTAGCCGTGTTAATGCCCGCGCGAAAATCCACACCGCTGAGATTGAGGTTATTCCACCAGTCCCAGGCCACTTTTCCCGGCCGGATCCATTCCGTGTTTTTGAGCCGCGATGGTTCGGCGAGCAGCCAGGGCAGTTGATTGTTCAGCAGGTCGGCGTCTTTTTCCGCCACGAGAAAAAGGCGCCAGGGAAAATGGCGCGCACCTTTGGTAAGCGCCAGAAATGGTTCACGGTCAGTGGGTTGTATGTCGCGGTTGGTGAGTTCCACGGTGTATTTGGGATAACGTGGAAAGGCGCCGTTCAGCCGGCCGGTTGGTTCGTTGGTGGCGTTCAGCCAGAGGCCCGGATAATCCTGAAGGTCTGTTTCGGTCAGTAAAATTTTTACTCCGCTGCCGGTTTCCACGAGCGCGGGCAAACTGGCCAGCTGGTTTTCCCGCAGCGCAGAAGGCGCCAGCGGTTGGAAAATACGTTCGTTGTGGGAATAAAAACCTTCTTCTTCCGGGAAATAAACGGTTTTACAAGTGGCGGGCCGGAAAGAATAGGTTTCGTCGAGCACCGTCACGGCGCCGTTAAATTTTGTAAAAAAACGGTATGCCGCGCCGTCGTTATACACCCGGAAAACAAGTCCCCAGTCTCCTTTGAAACTCAGAGTCAGTTCGTTGTAATTTTCCTGGATGGAAGCGTTTTTTTGCTTTACAGCGGGTTGAAGCGCCCTGTTGACGGTGTTTTTTTCCGATTTTATCACTTCCGGGCGCTGGCCGAGCACGCCGCGTCCTGCGATATTTATCGAAATAGGAGTGGGAGTGGTCAATGCCTGGCCGCGCAGGTCCAGTTGCCATTGCAGGTCGGGCCGGGTTTCGATGCTCAGGCGCAGGTTCCCGGATGGAGACACGAGCGTATAGGAAGTTTGAGCGGAGGCGCAGGAGGTGGCGAGCAGGAAAAAAATAAACGATAACAGCCTGAGAAACATAACAGTGGTACGATTTTCGGGTAAATGTAGTGTAATTCTGTAGTTTTGGGCTCCGTAACATGAATCTTACACCGGGTAATCATCCCGGCTAAATACATTCCTTCAAATCAAATACTTATGGGACAACTCACGATTTCTTATTTGTACCCCTGCAAAAGAACCGAAACGCCGGTCACGATCGACGTAAAAATCGGGTTTGCACAATTGAGTAATATCAAGATCAAACAGGTCAACAAGATCCTGATCGAAGATGTGCCGACTGTGGAAAACCTGGAGCTCGGAACCAACAAAAAATTAAAAGGAAAAGAGATCAAATGCACAGTCGATATCATTGATATTCAGGCGGCTACCAACAAAGTAGGTGTGGAGATCACGTTAAAAGGCGGCCAGCACGACCAGCAGTTTTTGCTGGAGAACGAACTTGCCCCCGGAGATCCGGTTATGTTTTACACGGTAAAAATTTTATTTTTATAAAAAGCTCCGGCCATGAAATCAAATCTGCTTAACCTTTCCGCATTCCTGTTGATGTGTTGCCCGGTTTTTGCCCAGGACCCGGCGCCTCCCGAACCCGTCGCAAAAACCCAGTATAATCTGTTGAACGTTCCGGTTTCGCCCGCATTTATCCTGCTGGACGCCGAACCCGTGACGGTGGAAGAGCCGGTCAGTCCGACTGACTTTTTTGCCTCGCTGCGCAACGCCACAACGGGTTTTACCGCCTTTCCAAACACCTACGCGCTCAATTTTGCGCCGGGCTGGATGTTCGGTGGAAACAAGTTCACGTACGAAGATTTTAGTTCCGGGAAACGGATGGGCCAGAACATCGGCCAGACAACGCTGATTTCCATGGGAATTCTGACCCAGAGTTCGACGGACACCACCGCATTTACAAAAGCAAGCCTCGGGTTCAAGTTTTCGCTTTGGCCGGGCAAGGTGGATACGGAATTCGGGCGGCTGCACGAACAACGCCAGTCTTTGTTAAACAAGGTCGGCGAACTGCGCGATGAACTGGACGAAGAGATCACCGCGCGCACAAAAAAAGACCCGCAGCACAAAAAACTCACCAAAAAACGGGACGCCGAATTGCGGAAAGACCCGCCGAATATGGATTTGATCCAGGCATGGACGGATTCCCTCACCCAAATCGAAAACGCCATCGCCGATGAGGTGGTGGCCGGTTTTGCGGAAGCAGATATGGCCGAAATACGCGATACCATCGCGCAGATGGTCTTCCGGCGTTACGGTTTCTTTTGCGACATCGCGGGCGGTGCTGCCTGGCGTTTTCCGGGCAATACAATCGGCAATGCGGGCATCGACCGCTTTGGATTCTGGACCACTTTCGGATACCTGACGAAAAAAGACATCAACATCGTGGCCACGGCGCGGTTGACCAATTACCAGGATCAGGCGTTTATCGATCAGGAAACAGGCATCCTGGATGAGGGCAATAACTTGTATTTCGACGCCGGCGCGCGCCTGATTTACCGGCGCAACCGCCTCGGACTGTCCGCCGAAGCCGTGATGCGCCAACCGCTGAACAACAGCGGCGTCGACGGCACAAGCCGCGCCGCGTTCAGCCTCGATTACCAGTTGCAGGAGAACCGGGTGCTGAATTTTACCTTCGGCAAAAACTTCGACGGCACGGTGGAAAAAGGCGGCAACCTGATCGCCGTGGTGAATTTTTTGATGGGTTTTGGCGGAAAAAGGCCGTATTGAACACCACTAAACAAGTTACCCTCAAATCAAAAACTTCCCGCTTTCATAAATTTTCTCGTCGTCGGCCCAGATCACGCCGCCCTGTTTCATATCCGTGATCATATCCCAGTGCACCGCTGATTCGTTTTTGCCACCGGTTTGCAGGTAGCTCTGCCCAATGGCCATGTGTATGGTGCCGCCGATTTTTTCATCGAAAAGGATGTTTTTGGTCATGCGGTTGATATCGTAATTGGTGCCGATGGCGGCCTCGCCGAAACGCCGGGTGCCGGGAATGGTGAAAATATAGTCCAGAAACTCCTTCCCGCGTTTCGCTTCCCAGCGTTCGATCAGGCCGTCCTTCACCCAAAGCGTCACCCCTTCCACTTCGTTGCCCTGGTAAATACAGGGATATGAAAAATATACGGTGCCGTTCACTGCATCTTCCACAGGGCTGGTGTACACTTCGCCGGACGGCATGTTCGTCTGGCCATCCGAATTCATCCAGATCCGGCCTTGGGTGGAAAAGGAGATGTCCGTCCCATCGGCCACATAACGTACTGTCTTACAACGATTCAGGTGGTCAACAATGCGTTGCTGACTGGCGCGTACCCGCAGCCAGGCGGCTTCCGGATCGTCTGTAAAAAGTTTACAGGCGCCGAATACAAATTGTTCGTATTCGGCCAGGCCCATACCTGCTTCCTGGGCGGCGGCATCGGTCGGATACTGACAAAGGTTGCGTTTCAGCCGGCGGTCGGCGGTGCGTTCGAAGTAGGTTTTGCTCACCGGGGCGAGTGTTTCGCTGCGCAACTGCGCGCGTTCCACCCCGGCTCCCGAGGTTTCACGCAGGTTGTAAGGCGCGCGGATGTTCAGGTAACAATCGAAGGTCTCCATCACTAATTTGGTGAAGACCGGTGGCGTGCGCAAGGCATCGTCGGAAGCATTTTCCATCATGGTACGTTCCCGTTCCCGAAATGCCAGGTCGTATTCCACCAGCGCAGCCCCGGCGGCATAGGCTTCGCGGTAGACTTCCCGCACCAACGGCTCGCCCAATAAAGTACTGGAAATGAATACTTTGTCGCCGGGTTTTACTTCCAAACAATACTGTGTGAGCAAACGGGCGTATTTCTGAAGAATGGATGGCATGGTTGAAACGAGATTTTTTGCAAAGAACAGGAATGGTGGTCAGGTGTGGCATGGATTTGAGGCCGAAATTTTCAAATTTGAAAATTTCGGCCTCAAATCCATGCCACACCTAAAGATTCACGCAAGAGGCGTATTTTCGCCCCTCGAAAACGGCTTCACCACTTTTCAAAGCCGTCTACCGTCTACCGTCTACCGTCAACCGTCTACCGTCTACCGTCAACCGTCTACCGTTAGAAACATGTTCAACCTGACTGAAGAACACCTCGCAGTACAACAAGCGGCGCGTGATTTTGCGCAAAACGAACTGAAACCCGGCGTTATCGAACGCGACTCCAAAGGCATTTACCCCTACGAACAAGTAAAAATGATGGGCGAACTCGGCTTCCTCGGCATGATGGTGCCGCCCGAATACGGCGGCGGCGGCATGGATACACTTTCTTACGTGCTGGCGATGGAAGAGATCAGCAAGGTGGATAGTTCCTGCTCCGTTATCATGTCCGTCAACAACTCGCTGGTCTGCTGGGGCATTTTGCAACACGGATCGGAAGCGCAAAAACGCAAATATCTGCCCAAACTCGCCTCCGGCGAATGGATCGGTTCCTTTTGCCTCTCCGAACCCGAAGCGGGTTCCGACGCCACCAGTCAGCGTACCACGGCGGTCGATATGGGCGACCACTATCTGCTCAACGGCACCAAAAACTGGATCACCAACGGCTCCACCTCCAAACTGCACCTCGTCATGGCACAAACTTACCCGGACAAGGCGCACCGCGGCATCAATTGCCTGATCGTGGAAGCCGGCTGGCCCGGCGTGACCATAGGCGCCAAGGAAGACAAACTCGGTATCCGCTCGTCGGACACCACTTCCATCATGTACAACGACGTAAAAGTCCCGAAAGAAAACCGGATCGGCGATGACGGCTTCGGCTTCAAATTCGCCATGCAAACGCTCTCCGGCGGCCGCATCGGCATCGCGTCGCAAGCCCTCGGTATAGCAGCGGGCGCATACGAACTGTCGGTTGCGTATTCCAAGGAACGCAGCGCTTTTGGCAAGCCCATCAGCCAGCACCAGGCGATTGCGTTCAAATTAGCCGACATGGCCACCGAAATTGAAGCCGCCCGGATGCTCGTTTACCGCGCAGCCGTCACCAAAGACCAGGGTATGGATTATACCCAGGCAGCGGCTATGGCCAAACTGTACGCTTCGGAAGTGGCCATGCGCCATACCGTGGAGGCCGTGCAAATACACGGCGGCTACGGGTTTGTAAAAGAATACCATGTGGAACGCCTCATGCGCGATGCAAAAATCACCCAGATCTATGAAGGGACTTCGGAAATACAACGCATCGTCATTTCGCGGAATATCCTGAACGGGGAGTTGTACCTGCAACCCATCGCGCGATTAGAAACGGTTTGATCAGATCAACCCCCCGACTTGAGTTCGAGATACTTGTTGATCGTATTCAACGTGAGCTCCTGCGGCTTGAGCCGGGCGGTTTGTACCTATTTCAGTATTATTTTTCCGTGGCCTAAAGCCAGGTTTCCTGCTTTTAAATACCAAAAATACAAGCCGGCAGAAAGGCTTGGTAAGTCAACAGTGTGTACACCGCCACTTGCCGATAGACTCCGGCGCAAGACCGGCTGCCCAACGGTATTGACCAATATAAAGGCTGTTTCTTCTTCCCGGAAATCATACGACACGTACAATTGACCGGATGCAGGGTTAGGATAGACTTGCACCGGTAACACTCCCGCCTGCAAATGTGCCGATGTGCCTACCGTCACGATTTCCACATCCCGGCATAACGTATTGCATACGCCGACATCGTTACAAACCGTCAGACATACGGAGTATGTGCCTGGTGCGGGAAAAACGTGTATGGGCGATTGCGCAGTATCACTTGTGCCGTCGCCGAAATCCCAATACCACGACACGGGTTTGTAATACGACAAGTCGGTAAAGTTCACGTCAAGCGCTCCGGTCGTACCGTCCTGCTCCGAACGCCAGAAAGCCACTATCGGCGGTTTCACGCCGAGTGTGTCGCAAGGGCTGCCTTCGCTATTATATAAGCGAAAGAAGGGATTGTTCGGAAGGAAAAACAAAATATGCGCGGGTAACAATATGTCATGCAAACGAAAATCGCAGGCAATGCCAGGCAGGTCGGGGTTGTGTATCGTATGCAGCACATTGACCCCGTTTCCACTGGACAGATAAATGCGATTGTCCGGTGCCAGGGTCATCGAGTGGGGGCCTGCGGCAAGGTTATATACGGTCACAAACCCGTCGTATTCGCCGATCAACTGCACAGACGCATCGATGTCACTCGCTTCAACGTCGTATTGGTAAAGGCGATAGACCTCATTGGTAAGGTATAAGTAACGGGAATTGGGCGAAAAACAAGCCGATGCAGCATACATGATCGTGTCCGGCACACTGACAGTGACCGGGTTGGAGAGCGTGCCCGTGCAGCGGTCGAAATCATACAACCTGAATGCTGACGGCTTGTCGCCCCCAAGCCGGACAAACTTGCTGCCGTCGGGTGAAAACGCGCACATCAGGTTGTAATACTGCCCCGGAATCCACGAAGTGTCCACCTGTTGTGTGAAAGGGCCGTGTATCCCTCCCGGATCAAGCAGATAAAAATGATAAATATCTTTACCTTCCTCCGGAATCACTATCCACCAATCGCGCCCGTTGCCGTGCCGCACGGCCTGAAAAGTAAGCGATAGCCGGCCGTATTCCAACAACACATTTTTTTCCGTCACTTTACCCAGCCCGCCGTTTGCATTCATATCGATAAGCGTGTAAAGAACATCGATACTGTCGTTATTTTCATATCGCCGGTAGTGAAAAAGGATGTATTCGCCTGTATGTCCCGGTATTGGAAGGCTTAAAATCCCCCGATAGGAAAGGTAGCCCCAATCGGCTTGGTCACAATAAATATCATGATAAAACCCCGGACTCAGATCATCCCCGTTTTCCATGATCTGATGTTCCCGGTTGATGACATTGCAGCCGCTCGAATAGTATTGAAGGTTGCCGGCAGAATCGGACATAATAACGGGATTATCCATATCAAACGGAATATCGAAATAATTGATGGCCGGGTTTCCCGATTGAAAATCAATGTAATTCCCTCCAAAAAACAATTCGGGAAAATTGGAATTGTAGCCTAATATCCAAGTGAGGTCATGTTTATCTTGAGCGTTTATAGAAGATACGCATAATGATAATACAACTAATGCCCAGGCACTATTCAGCTTGTTCATGGTGAAAATTTGTCTTAAAATAAGGGAAGGGCCACCCAACCGTCTGCCGGTTGAGTGGCTCAAAGTGAAACCTGACTTACTTTACGATGATGAAGCGAACGGTTGTGCTCACCCCTGAGGAAGAAGTAGTCGTCAGGAAATAAACGCCTGATTTCAGGTTGTTAACGGGGAGCAGCAATTGTTCGACCTGTTGCAATTCCCCGGCGGGAAAGCGCCTGCCTGCCGGATAAGTCGAAAACCGCAACATCGCCGGAAAATGGCTCGCCAAATTGAACGAGTAGTTCGTCCTGTGCGGGATTTGGATATACCTGTAGGTCGGCAGTTTTTATTGAGTTGGTATGCGTATCTTCTCTGTTACCCATATTTTTATCATTCGATTTACATGTTATTGGTTGTTAATTGACTAAAAAATTACTACGTAATATACTGTTTGATTATGGAGGGAAATCATACTTGATAATATAAAGATAGGCGCCAATGTGCTATGATTAAAGTGCCTGCGTTGTGGGGGTTGCTTCCGGGTGTTGAGTTCGCGCGGTGCGCGCGGGGGCCGGGGCCGGGGGGGCCCGGGGGGTGGGAGGGGAGGCGGGGGGGGGCGCGGGGCGGCGCCCGCCCGGCCGGCGCGCCGGGGGGGGGGGGCGGGGGTTTGGGCGGGGGCGTTTTGGGGGGGGGGGGGGGGGGGGGGGGGGGGGTGGGGGGGGGGGGGGGGGGGGGGGGGGGGGGGGGGGGTTTGGGGGGGGGGGGGGGGGGGGGGGGGGGGGGGGGGGGGGGGGGGGGGGGGGGGGGGGGGGGTTTGGGTTTGGGGGGGGGGGGGGGGGGGGGGGGGGGGGGGGGGCCCGGGGGGAGGGGGGGGGGGGGGGGGGGGGGGGGGGGGGGGGGGGGGGGGGGGGGGGGGGGGGGGGGGGGGGGGGGGGGGGGGGCCGGGGGGGGGGGCGGGGAAAAGAAGGGGGGGGGGGGGGGGGGGGGGGGGGGGGGGGGGGGGGGGGGGGGGGGGGGCCCCCGGAAAAAAAGAGAAAAGGGGGGGGGGGGGGGGGGGGCGCGTTTTCTGGGGGGGGGGGGGGGGGGGGGGGGGGGGGGGGGGGGAAAGGGAAAGGGGGGGGGGGTTGGGGGGGGGGGGGGGGGGGGTGGGGGTGGGGGGGGGGGGGGGGGCGGGGGGGGGGGGGGGGGGGAGGGGGGGGGGGGGTGGGTTTTTGGTGGGGGGGATACCAATGTTTGATAAAATAAAGATAGGGCGCCGATTTATATTATCAAAAATTTTAACGCGGCCTAAGCGCTTGTGGCTATTAAAATCAAGGCAAAACAGATATGTCTGCCGCATCAAATCAACCCCCTCGATTTTAATTCGAGATACTTGTTGATCGTATTCAACGTGAGTTCCTGCGGCTTGGTGAGTATGGCCTGAATGCCGTATTGCCGCAGTTTGTACACCATTTCTTTTTTTTCCTGCAAAAACTGGCGCGCCACCGTCTGGCGGTAAATATCGGCCGTTTTCCGCACGTCTTCCTGGGCGAGGCGGCGGATTTCGGTGTTTTCAAAAAAGACCACGACGAGCAGGTGTGCGCGGTTGAGGCGCCGCAAGGTGGGCAGGGCGCGTTCGAGCGCGTAACTGCTTTCAAAATTGGTGAACAGCAGCAGCAGCGACCGCGCGCCGATCAGCCGCCGGACGCCTTCGTACAGAAGTTCGTAGTTCGATTCGCCGGGGCGTTCTTTTTCCCGGTACAACGATTCCAGGATGCGTGTGAGCTGGCTGGTATCGCGTTCGGCTTTCAACGTCGCGCCGATGACGTCGGAAAATGTGAGCAGTCCCGCCTTGTCCTGTTTTTTCAGAATGATGTTGCTGATCGCCAGCGCGGTATTGATGGCATAATCCATCAGGCTCAGTCCTTCGAAGGGCATTTTCATGGCCCGGCTTTTATCCACGATGCAGTAGACCTGCTGGCTGCGTTCGTCTTCGTACTGGTTCACCATCAGGGTAGCGCGCCGGCTCGACGCTTTCCAGTTGATGCTGCGGTAATCGTCGCCCTGCACGTAATTTTTGATCTGCTCGAATTCGTAGGAATGCCCGATGCGGCGCATTTTTTTGATCCCCGTTTCGTGGGCGATGTGGCGCATGGCGCGCAATTCGTACCGCTTCATCTGGATAATCGAGGGGTACACCGCCACGTCTTCCGCCTGGGCGAACACCATACGCCGCTCTACCAGCCCGATCCGGGTGCTTACATAAACGTTGATGTTTCCGAAGGAATACACCCCGCGCGACAAAGGCCTGAGCTGATGTTCCGCGGCGTACGCGGCAAAAGGCGCCAGCGATAGTTTTATCCCGAAATCGCGGCGCTGAAACTGGACCGGCAATTCGTCGACAATCGTCAGGTGCAGATGCAGGTTTCCTTTGTTGACTAAGTTTATGCGCACGGGGTTGGGGTCGCTGAGTGAAAATACGGGGTTCAATTCACGCCGGCAGGTCAAATTCGGCGTCCGGATAAAAAGCAGCAGGACATCGAGCAACACCAACGCCAGTGCAACCACAAAAGCCGTCTGGGCCAGCGGGAAGAGTACCCCGAACGGGTAGGCGAGTGCAAACAACAGGATCACTGCGCCGAAAAGCCAGAAAAAACGGTTGGATAAGTACACGGTGGTTATTGGTGTGTATTGGTTACTGGTTATTAGCTACGCTGGGTTATCGGTCTGGCAGTCTGGCATCTGACTTCCTGAATGGCTCTGGCGGGTCTTAACGCCTAATTGCCCCTGCCCACCACTTTCCCGTCTTTCATCACAAAAACCACCCGGAGCATGGCCTTGATATCGGTAAGCGGGTTGCCGTCAACGGCCACAATATCGGCTAATTTTCCCGCTTCGAGAGAGCCGATTTTGTCCTGCATCCGGAGCAGTGTGGCGGCATTCATCGTGGCGGCGCGCAAAATATCGTCGTTTTTCATGCCGGCGTCGAACATGTAGACAAATTCGAGGTTGTTTTTGCCGTGCGGATACACGCCGGCATCGGTGCCGAATGCAATTTTTACCCCTTTTTTATATGCTTTGCCGGTGGTTTCCCGGATCTGCGGGCCGATTTCGAGGGCTTTCACCCGTACCACCTCGGGGAAAAAACCTTTGGCGTATTTGGCGCTGTCGCTGACGGCGCTGCCGGCAGTCAGGGTGGGCACATACCAGGTGCCGTGTTTTTTCATCAGTTCCATCGTGGTGTCACTCATAAAAGTGCCGTGTTCGATACTGGCCACACCGGCCTCCACTGCGCGGCGCATACCTGCATCGCCGTGCGCGTGGGCCGCAACGTCCACACCCAGGTCGCGGGCGGTTTTTACGATCGTAACGAGTTCATCTTCTGCATAATGGGGCAAACGCCCGTCGCGGGCCAAACTGAGCACGCCGCCCGTTGCGGTCACTTTGATCAGGTCCGCTCCGCGTTTTATCTGGGTACGTACGGCGGTGCGGCAGGCGTCGGGGCCGTCGGCGATGCCGTCTTCGGCGCCGGGGGGCGGATCGAACAGATCCCAGCGCGCGCCGGTGGTATGATCGCCGTGCCCGCCGGTGATGCTGATGGTTTTTCCGGAGGTCACGATGCGTGGTCCTTCGGCCCAGCCGCCGTTGATGGCGTCGCGCAGGGCGATGTTGATGCCGCGCCCACCCAGGTCGCGTACAGTGGTGAAACCCGCCTGCAAGGTGCGTTTTGCGTACACAGCCGCCCGGAAGGCGATGTCGGCATCGTTCATCGAATACCGTTCCGTATACCGGCTGCGGCTTTGTTCGAATTCAAAATGCACGTGGCAGTCGATCAGGCCCGGCAGCACGGTTTTGTCCTTTAAATCAACGGTTTCCACACCTTTCGGGGCTATGGTATAACCTTTTTCTATCCGCGCGATTTTATTCCCTTCCACCACGATCGTCGCGGCGGTTTGCGGGTCGCCTTCGATGGGCAGGATACGGCCACAGTGGAGATAAGTGGTTTGAGCAACAATGGGTTGCACCACCAGGAAAAGTGAAAGAATCTGGAATATACTTCTGAAAAAGGGGGATAACTGCATGGTATACGGTGGTTTGCTACCGGCAAATGTAGCCATTCAATCATTCAGCCGGGCAATCATTATTCCCGTCTGGCCTTTTTGCGAAATGACGTATTCGCTGAGGGGTTGTTTTGAAATAATGACTTTTTTGGACAGGGAGGATGCGTGAAGCAAATGAATACGGCCGTTTTGGCGAACGGCAAAACCCTGGTGGGAAATATCCAGGTCCCGTTTGGCCGAGGTGAGCAGGATAATATCGCCTTGCTCGATCCGGTTTTCCACGGATTTTATCCTGTTTTGCGGGATAAAATGCCACTTGTGGGCGTTGATACGTTTTTCTGCCGCTTTTAATGCACGGAAGGTCTCGGGGTCGCGTATCTGTGGGTACTTTGCAGGGCGGGCTGAAATATAACCAACCTTTTTTTGGTACGGAACACCGCCGGTTTCCCGGGTGATGTCGCGCAAAAAGCCGTATTTTTCGGCCTGCAGCAGCCATCCGGTAAAATAATGAATACGCGAACCGTATCCTTTTACGGAGCCTCCCCAATAACGCAATTTTTGCAAATTCGATTCGTAGTCGGCCGGGCTTCCTTCCCCCGTCTGGGCAATGGCTAAACTGCACTCCACCAGCGTCCAGCAGTCGAGTTGACGCAGATTGACGACGACTTGTTCCTGATCATTGCCGTCGAGGGTGCCGGTAACGTAAGGAGTATCGAGGAAAGAGTGCGCCACGGAAAACGTTTTATCGCTGAGCGACGATTCCCTGCCCGCTACCTCCTGCTTTTCCTTAAAAAGCAGCGAATCCCTCGGCGAAAAAACAGTGCCGGCTTGTTCGGAACCTGCAGGGAAGCCGGGGCCCAAACAAAAGTCTGGAGCAGCACGAACCCGAAGGTCGAAATCGAAGTTATAGGGATGTTCATGGCCTTGATAAGTGCAAACTTAACAGCTCTGATGCAATTGGATTTTTTTTGAAAACTTTTTTCACCAATATTTGTGCCGTCGGGCATTTTTATACGTCTAATAAAGCGAAAAATCGCTTTTAGTGATTTGCCCGCAACACACAAACATCTTCGAACCCCTTATCCGAAGTATCATGACCGCTCAATCATTAATCGCTCTCGACATTCCTGCGTTGTCCGTTGAACAAACCGGCCGCGATGCCTTTCATTTGCTCAACGACTACCACGTGAAGCACTTGCCCGTGGTGGACGAGCGCAAATTCAGTGGTCTGCTTTCCGAAGAAGACATTTTTAACCACAAGTTATCCGATCCGATCGGTTCGTACGATTTTTCCCAGATGCGGCATTTTGCCGTTCGGGAAGATGAACACATTTTCGACGTCATGCGGATCATGGGCGACCACCGACTGACCGTGATCCCGGTCGTGGACCACGAAAATAATTACCTCGGCCTGATCTCTCAGAACGACCTGCTCCGCTACTTCGCCAATACGGCTGCCTTTACCGAACCCGGCGCCCTGGTGGTGATGCAAATGAACCGCCGCGACTATTCTTTGGCAACCATTGCACGCATCATTGAAGACGACGACGCAAAAATTCTCAGCGCTTTTGTTACTTCCCTGCCGGATCCCGAAGAAGTGGAAGTGACCATAAAAGTCAATCGCCACGACCTGGCCCGTGTCATCGCTTCGCTCGAACGGCATGAGTATGAAGTCAAGGAAACTTTTAGCGAAATCGAACATTCCGGCAACCTCAACGAGCGGTACGAGTCGCTCATGAATTACCTCAATATGTGAGGCAAGGCGTTTCCTTGCAATTTTTTTATTTGTATAAAAAAGAGCATTAAGCAAAAAACCGTCCGTTTATAACGGAAGGTGCGGTTTCTTTTTTGGAATTTTGTCGACTCAATTCATGTATAAAACTGTTAACCAAACGTATTACTGATGATTAAATCTTTCACCTTCAGAAGCATCCTGACCATGATGCTCCTGGCCGCCGGGTTCCATACGGCAATGGCTCAGGCTTTTTGGACTGAAACCTACTCTAACCAGGCCACCTCCACAGCCAACTGGACGCACAGCGGCACAAACGGCGGCGCAAAGACCTGGGCCTGGACCAACGTCCTGAATGCCGGCGGGTTCAACCCGGGCAATTTTGGCGCTCCCACCGGCTCTACCGGTTATATGTGGTTCGATTCTGACGGGAACCTGGATTTTGCACACGATGTGCGCCTCACAGGCACCGGCGCTGTTGCCAACTGCTCGGGCAAATCGAACGTTCACCTGAAGTTTTTTACATACTTCCGCACGATCTCCGGCATCGACGTGGCCCGCGTGGGCATTAGCACCGACGGCATGAACTTCACGTACCACAACGTACCGCAGTTCGATGCTCTGGTGGCTGAAACCATGAATAACCCGCAGGTATTCCAGGGTTATATCGACCTCGAAATCCCCGAAGCCGACGGACAAGCCCAGGTATGGGTGCAGTTTCGCTGGGAAGGCCAGTATGAATATTACTGGAAAGTGGACGACCTCGAAATGTATGAAGAGGCCGCCGCAGTGCCCTGCGATCAAAACCCGAACAAGATCATTTGTGACAACATAGAAAGTTATACGGTTGGCAACATCAGCGCGCAGTCGCCGCACTGGCGCTCCTGGTCGGGTGTCGACAACGGCGCCGACGACGCGGAAGTATCGACGGAACAGGCATCCGACGGCACCAAATCCGTTAAAATCAAACCGGACAACGCTCCCGCCGGCGACGACCAGTTGTTGTTGCTCGGCAACAAAACAACCGGCCGGTACAGCTTGAAATGGATGACTTATGTAGGCGCAGGCAACGGCGCTTATTTTAATATCCAAAACTCAGAAACCGCAGGCCAGCAGTTCAACGGCGAATTTTACCTCTATCCGAATGCCACCGGCGAAGCCATTGAAGTGGTGAATATGGTCGCAGTGGTGGTTGGTGAATTTACCTATCCGCAAGGCGAATGGTTCCCGATTGAAATTGTTTTCGACCTCGATAACAACCTCGCCAAGGCATACGTCAACGGCCAGTTGGCCCGCGGATGGGCATATCCGGGCAATATCGGCGGCATCGACTTTTATTCCGCTGCTGCTCAGTATACCTTCTATCTTGACCAGGTGGAATACGTCAGCCTGCCGTCCATAACTTACAATGTGGACGAATGTGCTGCTGCCGTTGATATCACGCAGTATTTCGGCGGTCTGCCCAATGTAGCGCAAACCACCGGACTTTATGACAATACAAACGCAACGGTCGGCGCTTTTGATCCCATTGCTCCGGGTTGCTTTATCGACGGCTCGCCGAACAACACGCAGCCCGCGATCGACGGTTCCATGTGGTACACGTTTACGGGCAATGGCGGCACCTTCCACGTCGAATCCGTTCCCTGCTCCGCTACCGATTACATCGATAACGGCGACACCCAAATGGCGCTTTACACGGGCGATTGCGGCAGTTTTTCGCAGGAACTCTGCAACGACGACCTCGATTTTGCGGGTGAAGGCGACTATCGCGCGGGTTTTGATTTTGAAACCACTTCCGGCACCACCTACTACCTGATGGTGGACGGCTGGAGCGACCTCACTGCCGTTTCGACGGGCCAGTTTTGCATTGAAGTAACCCGCCAGCCGGATGTTACCTGCGCACAAGCTTCCGCCGGCACGTACACGGTAGGAAACAACTCTTTTGTTTGTGAAGGTTCCGATATTGCCGACCTGCTTGCCGTAAACGGCAGCAGTGTGATCATTCCCAACTCCGGCGACATCTTCGGTATGGGCTGGGCAGTAACCACCACCGCAGTGAGCGCAGGGGTATGGCCGCCTTCCCTGGCAGCCAGCAACCAATACATAGGCGGCACCGGTTTCTTCCAGAACCCGATCGTGATCAGCTTCCCGAATGTGGGTTTGCAACTGACCGATCCCGTTATTCTGTTTTTTACCCCCGTCGTGATCGGCAACGCTTCTTCTACGGTGGCTCAGCCGTTTATGGAAGACGTGGATACTACCGGAGCGTGTTTTGTAGTGGGTGTTTCCACGCCTGTTATCTACCTGCCTGTGCTTAACCCACTCACCGGTACCACGACGTTTACGCCGGAAACCGTGCCTCCGGGCGGCAACGGCGCCATCAACCTGACGGTAGGCGGCGGTTTTTACGATTTCCTGCAAGACGCGTCGGCTTATACGGTTTCCTGGACGGGCCCGAATGGTTTTACCTCCACCAGTGAAGACCTCACCGGTTTGTCGAGTGGTTCTTATACGGGTGTGATCTCCGACATTACCGGATGTACCAACGATATTACCGTCACCGTATCCGTGACGACGCCGACCAAAGACCCCGTATCGGTGAAAAACCTCAGGGTCAGCCCGAACCCGACGCCGAATTCGGTGCTGCTCAACCTCGAACTGGCTAATGCTGCCGAGGTGCGGGTGGAAGTATTGAATACACTCGGGCAGTCGCTCGAAAACATCAATGCCGGCAAGGTGAACAACCTGAACCAGTCCCTTGACTTGTCGCGTTATGCCGATGGAACCTATTTCCTCCGCATCACCGTAGATGGCGAAACGGCGATCCGCCGCGTTGCACTCCAGCGCTAAGCCAACCGCACCATCCATCAATGTATAATGAGCCGCTCCGGAATCGGGGCGGCTCATGTTTTTTTGCAGGGGAAACATTGTTTTCACCACATTTGCAAAACTGAAAACGATAACATCTCCTTTCCCATGTACGAATTGAAAAAAGCCGCCTTTGGCAAACACACCCGCTTTACCCTTTATAATCCCTTGAACGGCAATGCATTCAGCGTGGTGCCCGGGCGCGGCGCCAATGTAACCGACCTGCTTTTTTCCGGCGAAAACATCCTCGACGGCTATACAACCCCGGAGGAACTGGAAGCCGCCAAATGGGGAAAAAGTGTACTCTTGTTCCCTTTCCCCAACCGGCTCAAAGACGGTCGTTACAACTGGCTGGGAACGCAGTATGAGTTTCCGCTTAATAATGCAGCCACCGGCAACGCGATACACGGATTTATCCGCGACGAATCGTTCGAGGTCGTGTACGTTTTTCTGGCTCAGGACGAGGCCAGCATCCTGTGCAGTTATACTTATGGCGGCGAATACCCCTTCTATCCCTTTCCGTTTGTTATTGAAGTCGAATTCAGTATACACAACAACGGCACCTTCACCCTCGAAACCGCCTGCCGGAACCTGCACGACCGGCCCATTCCCGTCGGTTTCGGCTGGCATCCCTATTTTCGGCTGACAGATAAGGCAGATAAACACCGCATGCAGTTGCCGCCCTGCGAAAAAGTAACGATTGATGAACGAATGATTCCCACGGGGGAACGCCAGGTTTATGGCGATTTCCGGAAAAAAAGAACCGTAGAGGATACTTTTTTAGACAACTGTTTTTGCAGCCTGAATGCCGGCGGTTCCTATCGGATGATCCTGGAAGGCGCGGGGCGCAGCCTTGCCGTACAAGCGAGCAGCCGTCAGTTTCCGTTTTTTCAGGTATTTACGCCGCCACACCGCGAAAGTATCGCCCTCGAACCCATGTCGTGTAATGTAGATGCCTTCAACAACGGAGAAGGACTGGTCGCCCTCGGGCCCGGCAAAGAATGGAAAGCCAAAATCAACATCAAACTTTTGTCCTGAAACCGTTTAACTGCCACATTCTCAGCCTTTTCCCGCCATGGAACTCACCATTCAGACACCCGCTTTGCTGTTTCCGGCCGTATCGTTGTTGCTCATCGCGTATACGAACAAGTTTTTGGCCATTGCCAACCTCATCCGGAAACTGTATTCCGATTACGAGAAAAAACAACTGCCCATCCTCATCAATCAGATACACAGCCTGCGCCGCCGCCTGATGCTGATCCGCTGGATGCAGGTGTTTGGTGTGGCAAGTATTCTTTTGTGTGTGGTGACCATGATCCTGATCTACGGAGGCTGGCAGATATGGGCTAAAATCCTTTTTGCACTCAGCCTGTTACTCATGATCATATCCTTGATTATCAGCCTGATAGAGTTGTTTTTGTCCGCCGGCGCACTTCGTATGTTATTGATCGATCTCGAAAAAAGGAGAAGAAGTAAGGTGGTAATGCGCCGGCGCTGCGCGGCATGGTCATATATTTGACAAAAATTATGTCGTATATGGCTACGGATTCCTCCTTCCCGCACCTGAAAAAAGAACTGGCCAACAGCATCTCGCACGGATTCGGGATCTTGTTCGGTATCGTTTGTATCCCTATTCTGATCGCTGCCGCAACACGCAGCGGAAATACGGCAGCTGTAGCGGGGACGGGCATTTACGGTTTTAGTTTCCTGATGGTCTACACTTTTTCCACACTTTATCACGGGTTTCAGCAGCCGGAAGTGAAGCGGGTGATGAAGATCATCGATCACATCAGCATCTATTTTCTGATAGCGGGCAGTTATACGCCGTTTGTGCTGCTGTTTGTATACAACACCACGGGAATGGTTTTGCTGTCCTTGTTGTGGGGGCTTACCGCCATCGGCGTTTTTATAAAAATCTACCACACCGGCAGGTATGAAAAATTGTCGACGGCCGTCTACGTACTCATGGGATGGATGCTGCTGCCGGTGGCCAATACCTTTTCGCCCAACTGAGCAAACCGGTTATTGTACTCATTATGGCGGGCGGCGTACTGTATTCCATCGGGGTTGTTTTTTACCTGTGGCGCAGATTTTATTACCATCACGTGGTATGGCATCTCTTCGTTTTGGCCGCCAGCATTTGCCATTATGCGGCTATTTTGATCGCAGTTTCATAGAAATGAAGCATTTTTTGGGGTGTATTTGGCTAAGTAAAAAACCTGTTGTATCTTTGCGCCATACTTTTGATGATTATCACGAGAGGGAACCGGCGGTTCCCTCTTTTGTTTATACGCCACGCACCGGGGCGAATCCCGGATTTTACTTCCGGATTTATTCCGGGTACTTCTGACCATGGAATTAACCGAACGAATCGCCCAACTTCTGAGGAAAAATACACAACCGACGAGGTATTCGCCGATTGTTTTACGGTCGACATTGAATTAAAACCCGGCCAGAAACTCTACGTATTTGCCGACAGTGACTCCGGGATGACCTTCGAAAAGTGCCAAAAACTCAGCCGGTACTTAGAAAGCCACCTCGATACCAAGGGCTGGCTCGGAGAAAAATACCTGCTCGAAGTCAGCAGCCCCGGTATCGGCCGACCGTTCAAATTCCTGCGCCAGTATCGCAACAACCTCGGCCGGAACGTGGAAGTGACCCTCCAGGACAAAACGCGCCAGACCGGACTGCTCAAAACAGTCGATGAAACACAAATCGTCATCAGCCATAAAGTGATCGAGCGGGAAGGCAAAAAGAAAAAGGAAGTGGAGCTGGAAACGGCTATTCCTTTTGATCAGATCGAAAAAACGGTCGTAAAAATCGCTTTTTAAGAACCGTATCTATCATCCCGACCCTAAAATTAAAACCAAAACACCCAAACACCAAAACACTTCAACACCAAGACACTCAAACACTTACCCCCCCCAACCTTGAATCTTTTTTAGCAATAAACAATCAGCAATGGTTAATTTAGTAGATGTTTTCTCCGATTTTAAAACCGGGAAAAATATAGATCGCCCTACGATGGTGCGCGTGTTGGAAGACGTTTTCCGCACTTTGATCAAAAAAAAGTACGGCACCGACGATAATTTTGACGTCATCGTCAACACCACCACGGGTGACCTGGAAATCTGGCGGGTACGCGAGGTCGTGCCCGACGGCGAGGTGACCGACGAACGCGCCCAGGTAAGCGAAACCGAAGCGCATTTTATTGATGAAGGCCTCGACGTCGGCGACGAATGTTACGAACAACTCGTGATCGACGATTTCGGGCGCCGCGCCATCATGGCTGCCCGGCAAACACTCGTCTCGCGGATCATGGAACTCGAAAAAGACGAGATCTACCGCAAATATTCCGAACGGGTGGGCGATGTGGTCACCGGCGAGGTCAACCAGATCATGAAAAAAGAGATCCTGGTGCTGGACGACGAAACGGGCCACGAAATCACCCTGCCGCGTACGGAAATGATCAAAGGTGATTATTACCGGAAAGGCGACGTGGTGAAAGGCATCATCAAAAAAGTGGAAATGAACAACAATACGCCGTTTGTGATGCTCAGCCGCACCGATTCGGCCTTCCTGTCGAAATTACTCGAAGCGGAAGTGCCTGAAATTGAAGACGGTGTGATCGAGATCAAAAACGTCGTGCGCCTACCCGGCGAACGCGCCAAGGTGGCCGTGGAAAGCCACGACGAACGTATCGACCCCGTCGGCGCCTGCGTGGGCATGAAGGGCAGCCGTATCCACGGCATCGTCCGCGAACTGCGCAACGAAAACATCGACATCATCAACTATACCACCAACATCCCGCTGTTTATCCAGCGCAGCCTGACACCCGCCAAAATCAGCAATATCGAACTCGACCACGAGCGCAAACGCGCCGCCGTTTACCTCGATGCCGACCAGGTGAGCCTCGCCATCGGCAAGGCGGGCAGCAACATCAAATTAGCCACCAAACTGACCGGTTTTGAAATCGACGTGTACCGCAACCAGGCCGAATACGAAATTGACGACGTAGACCTGGAAGAATTCAGCGATGCTATGGAACCCTGGGTCATCGAAGCGTTTAAAAACATCGGCTGCGATACCGCGCGACAGGTACTCGAACTCAGCGCCGAGGAATTGATCCGACGCACCGACCTCGAAGAAGAGACCGTCCGCGACGTGCTTCGCATCCTCGCCGAAGAGTTTGAAGAGGAAAAATAACCGCTGTTCAAAATATATTCAACACTGGTGGGGCAATCTCTATGGTTTTCCCCACCATTTTTTATTGTACCTTTGCAGCGCCTTTGGCATTTTTGACTCAAATGATTGTTCAACCATAAATTCAAGCGCCTTCTAAACGGTAGTATTTTGCGGGAAACCCGCTGTTTTCAACAAAAAAATTCAACATTTTTTGAGTAATTGAAGGATTTCCCGAAAAAATTCGGGCGGCGGCTCCAGCCCGTTTGTTTTGATTGCTCGCTCATTAAAGCAGGAAAAACCACTGCATGGCTCTAAAATTAATTAAGGTAGCAAAGGAATTTAACGTCGGATTGCATACGATTGTCGAGACGCTACACGGCAAAGGCTTCACGGGTGTGGAGGAAAAGCCGATGGCTGATATTACCGACGATATGCTCGCGGTGCTCCAGAAGGAGTTCCAGAAGGACCTGGCTATCAAACAGGAGGCGGATAAACTAGCCCGCCCCATGCTTAAAAAAGATCCCGTTGCCACCGCCGGCAACGCT
Source organism: Lewinellaceae bacterium (assembly GCA_016713985.1). Taxonomy (GTDB): domain Bacteria; phylum Bacteroidota; class Bacteroidia; order Chitinophagales; family Saprospiraceae; genus M3007. The sequence continues at coordinate 167,368 of JADJOD010000015.1, forward strand.
CATACTACCGTTAAGGCTCCGGAACCTCCTGCCACCCCTTCCTCCCGCCCCTCTTTACTCCCTCCGCGGGAAGAACAGGCCCCAATGCCACCCGCTCCACCCAAAGAAGAGCCGAAACAGGAAGAACCCGAAACGATCAAACGGGAACGCCCCGCCTTGCGTGTCATCGGGAAAATAGACCTCGATGCGCCTAAAAAAGCCCCTGCGCCGGTAGAAGAACCCAAGCAGGAAGCCCCCAAACCCGAACCCGAACCACCCAAAGTGGAAGCCCCGGCTCCGGTGGTCCGGGAAAAAGAACCGGTCAAGGAAACACCTCCGCCCCCGCCGCCGCCGCAGGAAAGTAAAGTGCCGCCTGTCGCCGCCGAACCGGCCGCGCCAGCCCCGACCGAGCCCGCTCAGGAGGAATTTTTCCGGGCCGATTCGCCCACGTTGCGCGGACTCAAAATATTGGGTCGAATCAACCTTGAAAGCGACAAAAAACCCGAAGAGGATAAATCCAACCAGCAACGCGGCGGCAACCGGGACAACAGAGGTGGCCAGGGTGGCGCAGGCCGCCAGGACCGTGGAGGACGTCGCGACGACCGCGGCGCCGGCCAGGGCGGCAATCGCAACCAGCCCGCACAACCCGGCGGCGCAAATCGCACCGGCACCCCCGGCGCCGGCCAGCAATCGTCCACTGCGGCCAACGACGCCAACAAACGCAAACGCAAACGCAAAAAAGTGCAGCAGCCGATCACGGCCGCTTCTTTGCAAGCCACCATTACCGGCAACCAGGGCGATAACAAAGGCCGTGGCCGGCGCGACGAACCCAAAGAGGTGTCGCAAAAAGAAATTGAAGATCAAATCCGCCAGACAATGGCGCGCATGGGCGCCGGCGCCAGCCGCAAACGCCAAAAAATCCGCCGCGACAAACGGGATGTGATGCGCGAACGGGCCGAAAAAGCCGAAATAGCGCGCACAGAAGGAGATAAAACGCTGCAGGTTACGGAATTTATTTCCGTTTCCGACCTCGCATCGCTGATGAACGTAAAACCCGCCGACGTCATCAAAACCTGTATGAGCCTCGGCATTTTTGTGTCGATCAACCAACGCCTCGACGCGGAAATTATCGAAGTGGTGGCCAGCGAATTCGGATTCGAAGTGCAGTTCATCAGCGCCGAAGAGCAAGTGGAAGTGGAAGAGGACGAAGCGGACGATCCGAAAGACCTGCTGCCGCGTCAGCCCATCGTTACCGTCATGGGTCACGTCGACCACGGTAAAACCTCGCTGCTCGACTACATCCGCGACGCCAACGTCGTGAGTGGTGAAGCAGGTGGTATCACCCAGCACATCGGCGCCTACGAAGTGAAAGTGGGTGAAGACGAACGGGAAATCACTTTCCTCGATACACCCGGTCACGAAGCGTTTACCGCCATGCGTGCACGCGGCGCCAAGGTGACGGACATCGCCATCATCGTTATTTCTGCCGACGACAGCATCATGCCGCAAACCCGCGAGGCCATCAGCCACGCGCAGGCCGCAGGTGTTCCTATTGTGTTCGCCATCAACAAAATAGATAAAGCAGGCGCCGATCCCGAGCGCATCAAAAACGAACTGGCCCAGATGAACTTCCTGGTGGAAGAATGGGGTGGTAAATACCAGAGCCAGGATATTTCGGCAAAAAAGGGTACCAACGTGGACAAACTCCTCGAAAAAGTACTGCTCGAAGCCGAATTGCTCGACCTCAAAGCCAACCCGCACCGCCGGGCACTGGGCACCGTGCTGGAGGCGTCGCTCGACAAAGGCCGCGGCTACGTCACAAAAATTCTCGTCGAAAACGGCACCCTGCGCGACAGCGATCCCATCATCGCCGGTGAATATTCCGGCAAGGTGAAAGCCATGTTCAACGAACGCGGCAAAAAGATCAAGGAAGCCGGCCCGGCCACACCTGTTCTCGTGTTGGGTTTGCCCGGCGCGCCGCAGGCGGGTGAAAAGATCAAAGTAACCGCCACGGAAGGTGAAGCCAAAGAAATTGCGTCCAAACGTGCACAGATCATCCGCGAACAAGCCACCCGCTCTTCCAAACGGATCAGCCTCGAAGAGATCGGACGCCGCCTCGCGTTGGGCAACTTTAAAGAACTCAACCTCATCGTCAAAGGCGACGTGGACGGCTCTATCGAAGCCCTCAGCGATTCGCTTATCAAACTTTCGATCGACAAGGTGCAGGTCAACGTCATCCACAAAGCCGTCGGCCAGATTGTGGACAGCGACGTCATGCTTGCCTCCGCTTCCGACGCCATCATCATCGGCTTCCAGGTGCGCCCGTCTCTCACGGCACGCAAACTCGCCGAAAAAGAAGGGGTCGAGATCAAACTCTACTCCATCATCTACGAAGCCATCGAAGAGGTGAAAGCCGCTATCGAGGGTATGTTGGAGCCGACCAAGGAAGAAGAGATCGTCGGTCAGGTGGAAGTACGTGAAGTGTACAAGATTTCGAAAATCGGCACCGTGGCGGGCTGCTACGTGCAGGAAGGCAAGATCAGCCGCAACCACTTTATCCGCCTCATCCGCGACGGTATCGTGGTGTACCCGGTGAACCCCGGCCAAAACGCCGAGGTTTCTTCACTCAAACGTTTCAAGGAGGACCAGAAAGAGGTCAAGGCCGGCCTCGAATGCGGTATCACGATCAAAAATTTCAACGACATCAAAGTCGGCGACGTGATCGAATCGTACATCATCAATGAGGTGAAAGCGACGTATAATTGAGTGTGTCATGAAAGGCATCGTTCTCGCCGGCGGCCTCGGCACCCGGCTCTATCCATTGACACTCGCCGTGAGCAAACAACTCATGCCGGTGTACGACAAACCCATGATTTATTACCCGCTCAGCACGCTCATGCTGGCAGGTATTCGCGACGTACTCATCATTTCCACACCTTATGATCTGCCCAAATTCCGCCAGCTGTTCGGCGACGGCAGCGAACTGGGTATGAATTTTTCCTACGTGGAACAACACGTGCCCAACGGGCTGGCGCAGGCGTTTGTACTCGGCGAATCCTTCATCGGTCCCGACCCCGCAGCCCTGATCCTGGGGGATAATATTTTTTACGGCGCAGGACTGGGCGACATGATGCGCACCTGCACCGATCCTTCCGGAGGCATTATTTTTGCCTACCAGGTGGCCGACCCGGAACGCTACGGCGTCGTGGAATTTGATAAAAACTTCAAAGCGCTCAGCATTGAGGAAAAACCCGCCCAACCCAAAAGCAATTACGCTGTGCCGGGGCTTTATTTTTACGACAACAGGGTGGTGGAAATCGCCAAAAACCTGAAACCCAGCCCGCGTGGCGAATACGAGATCACCGACGTGAACCGGACCTATCTCGCGCTCGGCGAACTGGAAGTACGCGTCATGGGCCGCGGCTATGCCTGGCTCGATACGGGCACCCACGAATCATTGATGCAGGCCGGGCATTTTGTCCAGGCCATCGAAGACCGCCAGGGCCTGAAGATCGGTTGTATCGAAGAGATCGCCTGGGAAATGGGTTTTATCGACGATGCGGGCCTGGAGCGGCTTGGAAAAAAATATCTGAAGAGCGGGTATGGGGAGTATTTGCTGAATTTGTTGAAGTTATAGTTTGCAGACAGGCGGCGTGTCATTCTGAGCGCAGCGAAGAATCCGAAAGTTAACACACCAGGAGTGATGGGCTGACTCAAAGGCAAGTGATGGGCTGACTCCAAGTCAGCCCATCACTCCGCACTCCGCTTCAAAAACACAAAAGCCCGCCAGGTTTCTCACCTGCCGGGCTTTTTTATACGACTGAACCTTGTTCGCTAACTGATAACCAATAACCAATATCCAATAACCATCTACGCCATCTTCATACATTCTCCCAGCAAAAACTCCGCTTTCGGGCGGAAACGGTAGTTGGGGTCGGTTTCGGCAAATTTCTTTTGCAGGAAAAACTTCAGTTCCGGGATGGCCTCCGAACAACGTTTGGCGTGGTACAAGCTGTCGCCTTTGCGCAGGCGGGCGAGCCAGTGAATCGGCTGCACGGCCAACGAAAGTTTGATGGCATTGTCGAAATCCTGGGCGGCGTTTTCCCATTCGTTTTTTAACATCCGGATCTTGCCGCGGCCGTAATGCGGCTCGGGGTTGAACGGGTTGATGTCGATACTTTTGGAAAAATCGTACAACGCGTCGTTGTAATTCCGGAGTTTATAGTTGACGTACCCGCGGCGTTCGTAGGCTAAGGCGTTGCGTTCGAATTTTGAAATGGCATTGCTCAATGCTTCCGACGCCATTTCCATACCCCCTTGCTGGGCCAGTTCGCGGCCGCGAATAAACTCCAGTACCGCTGTTTTATCGGATTGTGGCTCGATGTTGTATTCGGCCAATATTTGCCCGTTTTGCACCCACCAGGCGCCTACTTTTCCGGCCAGGGCAAACTGCGCAATTTCTTTGAGCAGCGCCGTTGTGCTCCGCCAGTGTTTTTCGGTGCTCATCACCACCTGCTGGGGCACGGTCATGGCAAAATCGTCCTGACTGAACACCTGTTCCGCTTTCAGCAGAATGTCCGTTTTGAAATAATTTTCAATCCGGTTGTTCCAGTGGTTCAACACCATATTATAGGTGCGTTCCGAGCCGAACTCGAGGCGGCCCTTAAAAATCAGTTTGAGTGGTTGCGGTTGTACGTTCATCCTGCCGGTGCTGTTTGAAGGAAGCTTAAAAACAGGTTTCATTGGCGGATCATGGGGTGTTTATGGCGAATCAGTAAAAGCCGTAACTTTCCTGATGTACGATACACGAATTGTTTTCATTCCTCTTTGGGGGAGGCCGCAACAAGGCTCATCTTTTCACACAGTGGTGCTGTTGAAAAACGAGCGATGAATATTGCATTGACGCACCTCTTCAGCCGTCAATGTTCAAAATGCCACGAAATCGTTGTTTAGTAGATCCTTCCAGATGGAAACCGGATAACTTTTAAAAAGTTTCGGGTGGAAGGACACGCTTTCCCATTAGGGCTACAAAATTGCAAAAACGTCGTCAATAATACAAATTTTTGGGGGAAACAATTTATAAAAAAATTTTTTGTGTTTAATGTGAAAAACCAATTTCATTTCATCTTTACGACATTTCGGCGCGTTTTTGCCCGACAAAAGTAAAGTCAGGCAGTAGCAGTTTTTTTAAATTCCGCCGAATGCCTGACTTTAAATTTTTATTTGAATTTTCGCACAACCATAGTAATTGGAAACAAAACCGCGATTTTTACAATTTGTTTTAAACATGATTGTGCCGCAAACCGGCGCGCTCTTCTCGTCTGCTTGTACATTTGATTTTTTTCCTGGCTGTTATGACCGACAAACGTCTTTTTGATTACTTATACGAACAACTGAACGGGCACCCGCTCGACCGCGCTTTCGGCTGCAAACGCGACGGCCGGTGGCAGTATTTTTCCACCGTACAAATGGCGGAACTGGTCAACCGCGCCAGCCTCGGGCTCCTGCAACTCGGACTGAAACCGGGCGACAAGGTGGCTACCGTTGTGTATCAAACCCTGCCGGAGTGGGTGGTGATCGATTATGCACTCCTGCAGATCGGGGTGCTCAACGTGCCGATGTACCCCACCATCAGTTCGCGGGAATACGAGTACATTCTCAACGAGTCCGGAGCCACTTATTGCATCGTCGGCGACGGCGATCTGTACGATAAAGTATCGGCGGCAAAGGAAAAAACGCCCGGCCTGAAGGAGATTTTTTCCTTTTTCAAACGTCCGGAATGCCGCAGTTGGGAGGCCCTGCTGGCGCCCGCCGCCGCTGATTTTTCGGAAGTGGAACAACTCAAATCGGCAGTCCGGCCCGACGACCTCGCGACGTTGATCTATACCTCCGGCACCACCGGCAATCCGAAAGGGGTGATGCTCACACACCGCAACATCATCTTCAACGTGGAAGCCCTGCGAGATATCGCGCCCATCGTAGCCGGGGATGAAGTGCTCAGTTTTTTGCCGGTCAGCCACGTTTACGAACGGGTGGCCGTGTATGCATACACCGCTTACGCCGTTTCCGTCTCCTTTACCGGCACCGATAACCTGGGCGGCGAAAAAGGCGACCTGCGCGCCATTCGCCCGCACTTCTTTACCTGTGTGCCACGGCTGCTGGAAAAGGTATACGAACGGATATACGACAAGGGACTGGAGTTGCACGGCATCAAACGCGCGCTTTTTTTCTGGGCGCTGGACCTGGCGGATGCCTGGGACTTCGACCGCCACCCGCAGGGCTGGGAAGCCCTGAAATGGCGAATTGCCGACCGGCTGATCTTTTCCAAATGGCGCGAAGCGCTGGGCGGGCGGGTCAAGGGTATGATCACGGCCGCCAGCGCATGCCCGATGAAAATACTGCGGACCTTCAACGCGGCGGGTATTCCGGTGCGCGAAGGTTACGGGCTCACGGAAGCCTCCCCGGCCCTGACGTTCAACGGATTCCGGCCGGGTGAAGCCATGCTTTCCACGGTTGGCCCCGCACTCGACGGGGGTGACATAAAAATCGAACCAAGCGCCGAATTCCGGCCCGGTGAAGGTGAAATATTGGCCCGAAGCCCCGGAATTATGCTGGGTTATTTCAAACAACCTGAAAAAACGGAGGAAATGATCCGGACCGTCGACGGAAAAACCTGGCTGGCAACCGGCGATATCGGTATGCTTACGGATGGGCCGGGTGGAAAAAAATTCCTGAAGATTACCGACCGCAAAAAAGAACTGCTCAAAACCAGCGGCGGAAAATACGTGGCTCCCACACCCATCGAATCCGTTTTTAAGGAGCATCGCTTAGTGGAACAAGTGATGGTGGTGGGAGAAAACCTGAAATTCGTCTCCGCCCTCATCGTGCCCTCGGCGGAAGGTTTGCGCGAATGGCACCATAAACACGAAATAAACTGGACCAGCTTAGAAGAGGTCATTCGCAACCCACAGGTGATCGAACGTTTCCAGATGCTGGTGGATCGGGTCAATCCGAATTTCAGTCACCCCGAGCAGATCAAAAAATTCACTTTGTTGCCCGGTTTGTGGGAACCGGTAAAAGCCGACGGATCGGAAGCGGAACTGACGCCCACCTTAAAATTAAAAAGACGGGTGATCATGGACAAGTTCAGGAAAGAGATCGAAGCGATGTATCAGTAGGGACGCGGGCCGGCAGGCACAAAAAAAACGCGGCGCTCGTTTGTGCCGCGTTTTTCATATAGTCTCATGAAAAGAATCGTGTCTGGTTGCCGATGATCGCTCTGCGCTCTGTTGCTGTTGTTTCCCCTCATCGACAGTACAAAGGTGCGGCAACAATTGCCGGCGGGAAAGGACAAAAATCCGCGTGATCTCGCCCCCGGATTTTTGCTAAAAAAGCACCTTTTTTTCTTTAAGTAATTGAAAATAAGAGTTTTGTGTAAAATTTCCCACGCCATTTTTGTTGATTTTTTATCTTTCGGGGCAAAAAAAAAGCGCAACGCACATTTGCGCCGCGCCGATGACCCGTATAATCTCATGAAAAGGTATCGTATCAGGTGCCAATGATCTGCTTTGCCGCCTCCGTCTTTGTTCTCGTTCATTGACAGTACAAAGGTGCGGCAACGATCGCCGGTGGGGAAGGACAGAATCTGGGGTTTTGTTGCCCGGTATTTTTTGCTCAAAAAATGTCTGAAAATTTAATAAAAAATTGATTGTCAGATTTTTATAAAAAATTTCTGCGACGTTATTTTCAAAATAACCTTGCGTATGGGCAAAAAAAAACGCGGCGCACTTTTGCGCCGCGCGGTTTCCCGTATATAATCTCATGAAAAGTTTCGAAAGAGTGGTCAATGTTGTTTGTTTCTTTTCGCCTCGCCGTCGTTGTTCTTCATTGACGATACAAAAGTGCAGCACGTTGCCTGTGATGTAAAGAACAAAAAAAAGCATTTGTTGATCGGTAAAATCGTTTAAAAAAATAAACATGAGCATTTTTTTTGAAAAAATGGCAAGTATTTATCAATATAAAGGCTATTTTATAATACCATTTTGTGGTCCTGGTGTGATTTTGTTGAATAATATTTTATTAATAATACTTTTTTGGGCAAAAATTTTTTCAAAAAAACAGTTTTGACCGCCCTGCAATTGAAAAAAAATCTCGTTTGGGCGAAGTTGTTGAAAAAAAATGCCCCCGGTTTTGCTGCCGTCCGGGCGTTTTTTATGGCAGGGAAAGTGGAATAAAACTTCCTTGTCCGGTAAAAACACCTTAATAAAGCTTGTCCTGTTACTTTTGCCGCCATGACCTTTCAAGTGGTTTTTAACCTTTATCCGTTCAACGAGTCGCTTTACCTGCCCTCTGCCAATATTATCCGCGCCGACGCGGACGGGCAACTGACTCATTTTGTTCAACGCGCCACAACGGATACCATTATTCCGTATGGCATCGGACTGACGCCACAGGATCGCACAACTGTTGCATATCGTCGACCTGCTTTCGCCCAAAGCCCTGGAAACAAAGTTTAAACCGACCAAGGCCCGGGTAGCGCTGCCACTTGCCCAACTATTGAGTGAAAAAGACACCCGCCCACTCGTGGAGCGCTTCCTATTCGGCCAACTTGACGTGTTTTTGTCCGAAATAACCCGGCACCGGCTGCCGCTCACCCTCGACGCCCAGCGGAAGACCTTGGCCAAAGACGTTCTGGTGACTCACGCCCGGGAAGAACTCGTTCCGCACCTTTTTTTCAACAAAAACGCAGAAGGTATCGAATACCGCCTGCGCCTCGGTATGGGAGAATCCACGTGGAGCCCGCGTGAACGCAACATACTTCCCCTGACCAACACGGATCCCGCCTGGTTGCTGGTGGACTACGTTTTGTTCCGTGTGCCCGGCATCAACGGCAATATGGTGAAGCCGTTCCGGCAAAAAGACAGCGTGTTGATTCCTCCAGACAAGGAACGGGTTTATTTCCGCCAGTTTATCGCCAAAAGCATCCGCCGCAGCCGGGTAGAAGCGGAAGGCTTCCGGGTGGAAAAAAACGACACGTTGCGTACCACCCGCCTCGAACCTGTTGAAAACGTTTTGGAGCACCGCTGGCTGCTTAAACCCGTTTTTGAATACGATGGCGCCGAATTCGGCTATGGCGAGCGCCGCGACCGCATTACTTCACTCGATATTCCGGAAGATGATCGGGCGGAAATCACCGTCCACCTGATTTGCCGGGATGAACAAACGGAAAATGAGCGCATCGGGGTTTTGAAAGGGCTCGGCCTGGAAGAGGACGGCCGTTTGTTTGGGCAACCCGGCGAAAACAACCTGCCGGCCCTGCTTTTTTTCCTGACCCGCCATCGCCGGGAACTGGAAAGGGCGGGGTACACCATCGTTGCGCCGCTGGTGGATGGCAAAATGCTGGCACTTGCCGCCTGCGATATCAGCGTGCGTTCCGAAGCGGCCGGCGACTGGTTTGACGTACAAGGGCGTGTGACGGTCGGGTTACACAACTTTCCCTTCCAAAAATTGCTGCCCTTTCTCCGGCGGCACGATCCGTATTTTCCACTGCCCGACGATACCTGGTTTTTGATCCCGGAAGAGTGGTTTGCCCGTTACGCCGACCTCGCCGGGGCCGTACAGGAGCAAGGCGATACCCTTCGTCTGCCAAAAGTATTGTACACCGTTTTGCAGGAAAGTCTTCCCGAAACCGAAACCCCGGCCGTTCCGGACATCGACCCGGAAAAGATTGATTATCAGCCTTCTGAAAACCTCAAGGCTTCTTTGCGGCCCTATCAGTTGACGGGCGTCAAATGGCTGATCGGCCATTACCGGCACGGATTCGGCGCCTGCCTCGCCGATGATATGGGACTTGGAAAAACCCTTCAAACCATCGCGGTTCTACTTTACGCAAAAGAAACTTCGCCGGCTTCAGAGGGAGCTTCCGTTCCGTCAACGGCCGGCGCCGACGGCGGCCCCAGGTTGCAACTCGACCTTTTTCAGGAATACAAACAGGAAATAAGGCCGCTCAACGCATTGATTATTTTGCCCGCATCCTTAGTGTTCAACTGGCAGCGCGAATTGGCGAAATTTGCACCTTCCCTGTTTGTAAACCCCCATGTCGGCCCCAAACGCCTCAAAGACGCCAGAGCGCTCGCCGGCTTCGACGTGGTGCTGACCACCTACCATACCGCCCGCCAGGACCTCGCCCTGCTGGAAAAAACCGGCTGGCGTTTTATCATCCTCGACGAAAGTCAGCAGATCAAAAACCGCGAATCGGAAGTCTCCAAAGTGGTGCGCAGTCTTTCTGCAAAACACAGGATTTCACTTTCCGGCACCCCCATCGAAAATTCACTGGCCGACTTGTGGACCCAAATGGAGTTTATCAACCCGGACACTTTGGGGGCTTATAAATCCTTTCGCGAACAATTCCAGATGCCGATCGAAAAACACAACGACGAGCGGGCCAAAACACGCCTCTTCAGCCGGGTAAAACCCTTTTTTCTGCGGCGCACCAAGGAAGAAGTGGCGCCCGACCTGCCCCAACTCACACAACAGATTTTTTATTCGGAACTGGCTTCAGAGCAGCGCAAACGTTACGAGCAGGTCAAATCCGCCGTGCGAAACGAGATATTGTCGCTGTTCGACGATCCCAAAACCCGGCTGATGGCCCTGCAGGCGCTCACCCGTTTGCGCCAGTTGGCCAACCACCCGCTGCTCACCGACCCGGAATACACCGGCGGGAGCGGCAAAATGGACGACGTGCTGGCGCAATGGGATGTAATTCTTAGATCAGGGCATAAAGTATTGTTTTTCAGTTCGTTCGAACAACATTTGCGCTTGTTTCGCCACCGCCTGGAAGCCGAAAAACGATCCTTCGCCTGGCTCACGGGTGAGGTGCCCGCGCCCGAACGCGCGCGGGAAGTGGAACGTTTTCAAAACGACGCCTCGGTGCAGGTATTTCCTCATGACGCTCGGCGCGGGTGGGGTAGGGCTCAACCTCACCGCCGCCCACCGTGTTCCTGCTCGATCCCTGGTGGAACCCCGCCAAAGAAGACCAGGCCATTGCCCGGGCCCACCGCATCGGCCGTACACACCCGGTCACGGCGGTTCGTTTTATCGCCCGCGACACCATCGAGGAAAAGATTTTGTTGTTGCAGGAGCGCAAACGCGGGCTGGGCAAAGAATTGTTCGCCGCCGGGGCGGAGTTTCCGGCACTGGACAGGGAAGATGTGGAGATGCTGCTGGGGTAACCTTCACGTAGCGCGAACTTCAGTTCGCCTGACTCGCACCGGACAGGAGTATTTATTGACAGGATTTACCAAGATTTACAGGATTTTACCCCTATTGCTGTCAGTGAAGGGAGATGTCAACTGCGAGGGCACAGAGCGAGTGGCATCTCAAAAACGGCTTCGAGGCTTCCGCGATGAGTAACACCTGCTCGTGCCCCACAGATGTCCGCCTCATCACTGCTTGCCACGCTGTTCGTTACTCTCTGCTCGGTCGGGTGCGATGATGGGAATGATGTTTTCAAGTAAAATTTCCGGCGATTCGTATTCGTGCAAAGGCAAAACCCAGGGGAATGCCCGAAAAAAATCGAACATCCCGTACTCGCGTTGTTCTTTCCAGATAAGTGGCACGATGGGCACGTTGGGATTGTCGGGTACGATGCCGCGCAACTCCTGCGGGATAGACTTCGCGTCGGTGATGTCGGCCACCACGAAGCGCGACATCCGGGCGAGCAGGTTGACGGTTTCGTCCACACTTTTGTTGCCTGCATTTTCAAAATCGAAGACGATGGGCAGGTAGTTGCGTCGCCGCAATTCGTCTTTCAATGCGTCCAGCACCTTTTTTCGCTCTTCCGCCAGAAGCGCCGCAATCAACACACAGCCTTCGAGGGTGATGGTCTCGATGACGTCCTTGGATTTTCTGATTGTTCAGCGTGGGGGAGATGGGCTGGCGACTGCGATGTCGATCTCGGTGATTTCGGCTCGCCGGGTGGGGTGTCGATGAGGTCTTTTCAGATGGGGCCGTCTTTTGATGTTCCAAGCGGA
>JADJOD010000016.1 GCA_016713985.1 Lewinellaceae bacterium
TCACCCCGACCTGCACATTGGCAATGGGAGCGTCTCTGAAAATAACATCCTGCCAATCCGTGCCTTCACCGAGTGCGGCGGGGTCGGGGAAATAATTATTGCCCTTCAATTCGTTGTACATCTGCGCAAATTCGCCGGCGTTGGCTAAGGAAAGTGTTTTAGCAACCTGCTGGGTTCCATAGTACGACCCGGCGGAAAAAACGGCTTTCCGGCCTTCCACGCCGCGTTTGGTGGTGATAATAATGACGCCGTTGGCGCCCCGGTTGCCGTAAATCGCCGTGGCGGAAGCATCTTTCAATACTTCGATGCTGGCTACGTCCTGTGGATTAACGAATGAGGCGTCGTCGAGCAACATACCGTCCACGACATACAGGGGGTTGGCGTTGTTGAGTGTACCCGTTCCGCGGATACGAATTATAGCGCCGCGACCCGGTTCGCCGGAAGCGGGTGAAACGTATACCCCCGCCAGTTTGCCCTGCAAGGCCTGCTCGATCGAAGCGGTTGGAATCCGTTCGATGTCTTTGGCCTTCACCGTGCCTACCGAACCGGTGAGGTCGCTTTTTTTCTGGGTTCCATAGCCCACTACAACAACCTGTTCGATGAGCGTTTCACTCTGCTTCATCACAACATCGATCTGTGTGCGGCCGCCGACCGGAACGGACAAGTCGGCATACCCGGTGTACGTGAGGATCAACACGGCGTCCGGGCCGGCCACGGTGATGGAATAATTGCCGTCATAGTCGGAAATGGCGCCGTTATTGGCATCTTTTTCTTTTATGGTGGCGCCGATCACCATCGAACCGTCGGCAGCGTCGGTGATTTTCCCCGATACCCGTAACTGTGCCGACAACATCGGGGCGAACAGCAAACTGAACAGTACGGCAAAACCTGTCCGGTTGCTTTTGAGTGGTGTAAATATTTGCTTCATACGATTAAGTATTGTACGCCGGAACAAGAGTCCCGGCTATGGTTTGATTCTATTCGGTCATACGCACTTTCACCCGTTTCAAATCCCCGGAGTTTCCGCCGACCATGATCTCGTATTCGCCGGGTTCCACGCCAAAAGTCATGTCCCGCCGGAAAAAACTCAGGTCGTGTTCGTTGAGTTTGAATGTAAGTTTTTTCGATTCGCCGGCCCGGAGCAGGACCTTTTGAAAACCTTTTAATTCTTTTACCGGACGCGTCACGGAGCCGACCAGGTCGCGGACATACAACTGGACCACTTCCTCGCCATCCACACTTCCCGTATTGCTCACAGTAACAGCGATTTGCAACGTTTCTCCCTTTTTAAAAACGGCTTTGTCGGGTTTGGGCTCGGTATAGCCGAAAGTAGTGTAACTCAACCCGAAACCAAATGGCCATTGCGGGCTGTTGGGCGAATCTATGTACCTGCTCGTCCATTTCGAATTGGGGTCATACGGGCGGCCCGTATTTCTTTCGTTGTAAAAAACGGGTACTTGCCCGACACTTCGCGGAAAGGTCATCGGCAGTTTGCCGGAAGGGTTGTAGTCGCCATACACCACGTCTGCAATCGCGTTGCCGGCTTCCGTGCCGAGCCACCAGGTTTCCAGGATAGCCGCCGCGTTTTCGGCTATTTTGGGCAGGGCCAGCGGGCGTCCGTTCATCAGGATCACGATGACGGGTTTGCCCGTTTTTATCAGTTCAAGCACCATGTCTTCCTGGACGGCGGGCAGTGAAATATCGGCCCGGGCTGCGGCTTCACCACTCATCATGGCTTGTTCTCCCACCACGGCCACCACCACGTCGGCTTGTTGTGCCAGGGCCCGAGCCGCCTCGAGTCCGCCATTTTTAGCGACAAAAAACTCGCAACCACTTTCAAATAATACTTCCGCTTTGGTTTGTGCGCGCAAACCTTCCAACACGCTGATACAATCGTTCGAATTGCCCGCGCCGTTCCAGTTGCCGATGAGTTCCGTTTTATTGTCGGCCAGTGGGCCAACGAGCGCGATTTTTGCCGTTTTTTTCAGCGGCAAAACGTTTTTTTCATTTTTCAGCAAGACGATACTTTTCCGGGACACTTCGCGGGCCGCGGTGCGATGCGGTGCGCTCAGCAACTCCGTTTTCTCCCGGGTTTCATCGCAAAATTTATACGGATTTTCAAACAAACCCAGTTCAAACTTCAGGCGGAGCACCCGTCGTACGGCCTCGTCGACCAGGATTTCAGAGACCTTTCCTTCCCGGACAGATTGTGCCAGAAAACGCTGATAAACAGCACCTTGCATATCCATATCCACGCCGGCGTTCAGGGCAAGTTCACCCGCTTCCTTTTCATTGGCGATCACGCCGTGGTTCACCATTTCATTGATGGACGTGTAATCGGTCACCACAAAACCGCGGAAGCCCCATTCCTTGCGAAGAATATCGGTCATCAGGTATTTATTGCCCGTTGCGGGAACGCCGTCGTAGTCGTTAAAAGAAGTCATTACAGTGGCCGCGCCCGCGCGAACCGCCGCTTCATACGGCGGCAAATAGTATTCGCGGAAAAACCGTTCGCTCATATCCACGGTGTTGTAATCCCGCCCGGCGAGCGGGGCTCCGTAGGCGGCATAGTGTTTTACACAAGCGAGCATGGCGTCGGTATTGCCGATTTTTGGGCCCTGAATGCCACGGACACGGGCTTCCGCGATCCGGCAGCCGAGGTAAGTGTCTTCGCCGGCGCCTTCCATAACCCGGCCCCAGCGCGGGTCGCGGCTGATGTCGACCATTGGGGCAAAAGTCCAGTTCAGGCCGGCGGCGCTGGCCTCCGTGGCGCCCACCCGGGCGGATTTTTCGATGGCTGCCAGGTCCCAACTGGCCGCTTCGCCGAGGGGTATGGGGAAAATGGTTTTGTAACCGTGGATCACGTCAAAACCGAACAGAAGCGGAATTTTCAGGCGGGTTTCTTCCACGGCAATACGCTGAAGTTCGCGTACAAAACCAACCGTGTGGCTGTTAAACAGGTTGCCGCAGGCGCCCGATCGAATATCATTTTTGTAACCTTCCCGTATGGTCGGCCCCGTGGCGCCCCAATCGGTGGTGTAAAGGGTGAGTTGCCCGATTTTTTCTTCCAGGGTCATGTCGTCGAGCAGCGACAATACACGTTCTTCAATGGCTGCCGAGGGACGGTATATTTGTGCCGACACCTCGCCGGCAAACAAGCCCTTGAAAAACAAGAGGAAAATAAACAGTTGTCTGTAAGTTATCATGGATCGGAAAATCAGTTTGGTTTAACCTGTGCAAATAACCACTCCAGCGTTTCGGGATTGTAATACGTCACGTCCCAGATATCGTGATTAAGGGTTGAATATTCGGTGTATTTAACCTTTGCCCCGTTTTTTTTGAGCGCATCCACGATATCTGTGGAAAACCTGGGGTAAACAACTTCATCGAGCCTGCCGTGAAAAACCCACAAAGGAATATTCCGGATGCGTTCGGCGAGTTTCGGGTCGCCGCCGCCGCAAAGCGGCATGCCGGCGGCAAACAGTTCCGGCCGGCGCATCAGCAGGTCGAAGGTGCCGAATCCACCCATACTTAAACCGGTGATATACACCCGGTTGCGATCAATTTGCGGGTTTTCCCGGAGCATCTTGTCGATCATTTCCAATACCATACGCCCCGGCGCCGTAGGCTCGGGCGCAAACAGCATATCGGGGTTTCGGCTGGTTCCACCCCACCGGAGGTCTTTCGGGCACTGAGGTACGAAGAGATAGCAAGGGTGTTTTTCCCGCATTTCTTTTTCACAAAACGCATGCACGCCATTGTTCATTTGTGAATAATTGTCCGATCCGCGTTCGCCCGAACCGTGTAAAAATACAACAAGCGGGTACTTTTTCCCGGCTTCGGGGTTCCCGGGTTCCATCAGTTGGTAGTCCAGTTTATGGCCGGCAGGGTCGCGATAAGTTTCACGGCGGAAAAAACTGTTGCGGTCGACCGGCACATCCGGGTTGGGTTGCGCCTTTTCACCGTCGGCCCATTGAATACCGCTTGCAAGTTTTTGAAAATCAACCTTTTCAAGCCATCCTCCGGTAAAACCTGCCCGTTTCAGCCCTGCGACGATGTAGGGATTTTTTTTCATCAGGTCCCACAAAAAACTGCTGCGGTAATTTTCGATCATCAGCACGATCGGCCCCTGGTCAATGCCCAGGTAATCCTTATCAACCCAATAAGGCATGCCGGCTTGTGCGCTTTCCGAACTCCAGGTAAAACTTTCGTTGTAGCCGTCGAAAAAACCGTAGGGACCTACCGGCCAGCGTTTCCACATGGCTTCGGTGGCGGGAAGGCACACCTCCGGCGCAAAAGGAATGGAGGCAACAGCAGCGGTGGGTGCAATGGTGCCGTCGTCCAGCATATAATCGACGGCCGCCCCGCGGGCGCCGTAGCCGTAAAATCTTTGTTTTTTGCCGTCGTACTCTTTCTCGGTATCGCCGGGACCGTCGCCGGCAGTAAGGCCCCAGATGTTTCCACCGTAGCCCTTGAATTTCATAGGGTTATCAATACAATGTTGCCTGTTGGCGAGGGTGGCTCTGCGACTGTTTTCAAAATAGTCGATGCCCATTTTTTTCATGTAGGGGTCTTGTATGCCCTTGAAATCGATCCAGCAATGGCTGTACTGATGGCCGAAAAGCGGGCCAAAATTGACCATATCCTCCCCTTTATAATCGGCGCGGAAATAGGGATGGCACCAGGCATCCCACATGGATGCGGGAACCGGGTGGGTCGGAGAACCGAGCGCCATAATCACCAGGATCATCGCTTCGTTGTAGCCCCGCCATTCGGAAGCCAGGAAACCCCGGTCGGGAAACCAGCCCATACTCAGGCGGTTGTGGTCGTTGAGGTACCAGTCGAATTCAACACGGCGGAATAAAAAATCGGAGATATCGCGGATGGCCTTTTCTGTCGGGTTGTTTTGGTTGAAATAGGTCATGCAGGACAATACGCCCGCCATCAGCAGGCCGGTGTCGATACTGGACAACTCGACGTTTTCAAAACGCAGTGCGGTTTGTGTGTGCAGAAAGTGGTAGTACCAGCCCTTGTAACCCGCCACCCCCTTCATGGCCGGGCCCTGCGGAAGGTTTTTCAATACTTCCAGGGTTTTGAGCACCCGCTCTGCGGCTTGTTGCCGTGTGATCCAGCCGCGTTCGGCCCCGACGAGGTAGGTCGACAAGCCGAATCCGGTGGCCGCAATACTGGAAAAATTGTCGGTCGGATAGCGGTCCGGTACCTGGAAATTATCCCGATGCGCCAATTCCCAGAAATACAGGAAATGCCGGCGCTGAACTTCATCGAGGGAATAGGGCGGCTTTTCCGCACCGATATTTGCAGTGGGTGTTTGTGCGTTTGCAGCAACACTAAAAAATAAAAGGTTCAATATCAATGCGATGCGAAGCAGCATATCAGGAGGGTTTTGTAGATCGGTATTCACAAAGTGATAGTCTCACTTGAAGTGAGACTATCACTTAATCCATCACATTTACTGTTTGATAAACTTCGCGTTACCGAGCAACAAACCTTTCGGGTTGTAACCGGCAAGCATGTACACACCCGCCGGAAGTGCGGATACGTCGAGATCTACTTTCAGGTCTAAGTTGGTATTAACCGCCATCACCTGCTGACCGAAGGCGTTGACCACTTCGAGGCGGCTCACGTCGCGGAAGTTGTCCACACGAAGCGTGGTGCTCACCGGGTTCGGCGAAATCACCATCGGCTCGACTGGCAGCGGATGCCAGGTGCTGACGAAGCCACATTCGCCGTCGCCGATCACCACATCGTCAAAGTAGGAGATGACGTCCGAAACGCCGTTGCCGAGCATTTGCCAGTCAAAGAACACCGTAAACCGGTAGTACCTGGCGCCGTCAGGAGCTACAGAGAAGTCCGCAGTCAGGGTTTCCCATTCGCCGATTTTGGTGTTGGTTACCGGTATTTCCGTCCAGCCGAATGGCGGGTTGGCGCCCGATTTGTCCTGTTCCACCTTAAAAGTGAAGGGTCCGATGTGGTCCATCAACACTTTGGCGTGCATTTGTTTCAACCCGGTCAGGTCAACCGGCGCGTCGAGGTCGGTGAACATACCCGTAAATTCTTCACCGTCAGCAGGTTTTACAAATTTACCCACCTTGTCGGAAGTATTGATGCCGCCTTTGAGCGGGTTGTCCACCACCTGGAAAGGCTGGTTGAACGTCGGACCCTGCGCGAAGTAGTTGAAGTTTTTGGTCGATGCCGGCGTTTCAAAATCGAGGAAACAACCGTTGTATGCCTGCCGTCCCCACTTGATGTCGTCCACGAGATAGGTGGCTCCGCCGTCGTTGGCCGCATTAAAAAACAGGTACAGTTTTTTGTGCGGCGTACCGACATGCGCGCTGAAATCGATGTTGAACGTATGCCAGGTGTTGGACAAGTCCAGCGTATCCCAAATTTCGACAGCTGAAGCGGCGCCGCCTTCCAGTTTAAAAAGGAAAGGCACGTTCGGGTTCGGCGACCAGACTTTCATCTGCAACTGGTTGTATACGCTGAGGTCGACAGGTTGGGCGAATTCATAACCAAAACCGGCAAAAGGTGCATTGGCCGGGTCGACATATTCACAAACTTTCAACGAGGGGTTATCGCTGGTTGGATGCGGATTGTTGATCGTCTTGACATCATTGACATCGCCGTAGGCGGTCACATAGTTGTGCTGGCACTCATGGTCTTCAATAATCAGCACATTCGGTACCGCATCGGCGCAGGGATCCACGGTTTCTAAGCTTTGTGTCAGGTTGTCGATACACCAGGACTCGCCGGCGGCTGCGGTGTTCGGATTAAAAACCAAACGTACTTCTCCAAAGTCCGTAATGGCGTTGTATTGTGCAAAGTTGAAGTTCAACGTTTCCCACTCGCCGGGCGTTTTGATCTCTACGTCCACCTCTTTGTTGCTCTGGGTCGCCGAGTTCAGTTGCATACGTAACAAATAGTGCCTACGGCAGCGGAGGCCGGGCTGAGCACGTCGATATTGAACTGCGGCAGTTGCGAGAGGTCGAAATTGCCCGCAACGTTGATGCCCTGAAGGGTCGACAGCGGCGAAGCGCCTTTTTGGTAACAAGCCACCTGGGTGGAGTTGTTGACCGTATTGGGGCTCGGATTGGCGGCCGGGAAGGTGAAGGTGCCGTGAATGACGTCGTCCTGATCAAGCGGCTGCCAGCCTAATTTGGGCAGTGCCGACTGGAAATCTTCGAGGAGTTTGTCCTTCGGCGCCGAAAGGTTGATGTCGTCCACGTAATATACGTCACCCGGTTCGCCGTTTACGCCGGCGTTGAAAAACATAACTAAGCGGTCGTGGCCTTTACCCAGTTGGCTGGAAAAATCCACGCTGTATTCCACCCATTTGTTGATCTCCGTCACGGGGACGCTGACCTCCTGTTGCCCGGTTCCACCTTCTATTTTCAGCAGCAGGTTGCCGGCTTTCGGGGCCCAGAGTTTGAGACCGAACTGGTTGCGGGTGGAAAGGTCGATCGGATTTTCGTAGTCCGCCACCAAAGCGGCGTATTCCGTGCCCGCGCCGGAAGGGTCTTCGTAGCGACCTACACGCAGCGAGGGGTTGTCGACGTTCGGATTGGGATTTTTTACCACGGAGATATTATCCCAGCCGTTGTCATACACCGCGTTGCGGTTACAGTCGAAGTCGTCGATGATGTCCGGATTAGCCGCCGCGCCGACACAGGCGCCTTGTGGCAGGGCGACGATTTCGTCGATATAATAGGTGTCCGTTTGGTTCACAATACCCGGGGCAAAAGCCACGAGGATTTTGTCGAGGGTGGTTATGCCGGACATGGAGGAAAAATCGAAGGTATATTCCTGCCATTTATTGGCCACGGCAATGTTCCTGCGAAACTCTTTAAAATTGCCGCCGCCTTCTAATTTAAACAACAATTCGCTGTTTTTAGGCGCCCACATTCTGATTTTGATCTGGTTGTAAACAGACAGGTCAAGCGGCGCCGTCAGCGTGCCGAATGCAAAGGAATAATCCACCGTGCCGTTGGTAAAGGAACCGATGTTGGCGGTACTGTTCACCGGGCTCGGATCCGGGTTGGCGACAACGCCGTTGAAGGCGCCGTTGAGGCTCGTCCAGGTAATGCCCGAAGGTGTTTCATAATCTTCGATAACGTTTTCATTTTTGACAGCCACGAGGTCATCAAAATAGTAGGTGTTGCTGCTCGCATCCACACCCGGGTCGAAGAAAATGAAAATTTTTGTCAGGCCGGTCAGCCCTTCACCCTTGCTCATATCGAACGTGAGTTCTACCCATTGGTTGGCCGCCGGGATGGTGGCGGTTTTTTCCACAAATCCGACCCCTTCAAATTTCAGCAGAACGGGTGTCGCCGCCGAGCACCATACTTTCAGTTTAAAACGGTTAAAACCCGTCAGATCAAGTGGTTGTGCCAATGCCGGCACGCCGAACAAGCTGTATCCAAAACCTGCTCCCTTGGTGTATGAACCGACAAAACCGCTGTTGTTCAGCGCATCCGGTGCAGGGTTGGCAATCACGCCGTTGTAAGTACCGTCGAACTGTTGCCAGGCGAGATCGGATGTGCCGCCTTCAAAATCCTCGTACAGGACTTGGGCATTTGCGCCGAAATACCCGATTAAGGCAAATAACGCAGATAGAATCAATTTTTTCATAAGCGCTTCTTTTAAGAATTGGTTGGTGTGTATGAAAGTTAGTTTAATGTCCTTTATTCCCCTGAATCACGAGTTTCCTGGTCCATTTCGCGCCGTTTTCAGCCGATATTTCCAAAAAATACACCCCGTCGGCGAATCTTTTCAGGGGGAATGTTTCAATCTGAACGCCGGAGTTCATCTCTTTCTCCCGAAAAAATATACGCAGGTTCCTGCCTGTTTCATCGGTTATTCCAAGGGTCAGTTTTTGTTTTTCACGGGTGGAAAATTCGAGGTTCAACATACCGTCCGGCGTCGCAGGATTCGGGTAAACGAGTACGTCGAATCCCATTTTTTCAAACGCGTTTTCCTCCAATCCCGTCAGGTCTTCCACAAACCCTGCGGCATCCAGCGCGGGTTGTATTTCCGGATTTTGCATAAAAAGGTCCCACAAAAGCCCCGTGCGCGCATTTTCGATCATGGCTACAATCGGCCCCTGATCGATGGCCAGGTAAGAGGACGCATACCAGTCCTGATCCGGGTTAAAGGCGTCGTAAAAACCATACTGCCCCCAAAGCCGCCCGCCGAGGGAGCGGTAAAAATGCCGGAGCGCCGCAAGGCTTTCCTGCGGGGTGTAGGGCATGGAAGCGAGGGCTGCGGTAGGTGTGATCGTTCCGTTGTCGTTGGTCGGGTACGGGTCGTGCGCCGAATATCCCCAGGGGTCGTCGCTCGCGGTGAGGCCCCAGCATTCGGCAGAATAACCCGCGTGACCTTCCGGGTTGGCAATGCAGTGTTTATAGTGGATCAGCGCATGGTTGCGGTGACGCACGAAGTAGTTGCAAAACGCATCTTTTTTATGCCGCGGGTCAAATCCGAGGTAGGAATAATGGGCAAAAAACAGGGGGCCGCCGAGGGCCGGGCCACCAGCACCGGATAGCCGTAATAACTCGCGTTGTTTTTATAATTCCCTGCCGTCCAGCCACTTGTATACAGACTTGCCGGTACGCCGGGGGTCGGTGACGCCATCGCCAGCAGGTAAATGATCTGCGCCTCGTTGAAGCCGCGTATCTGGAAATTCATTTGCCACTGGTAATTGGGCGACCAGTGCCAGTACAATACATTGCTGTTGTTTTTCCGGTACCAATCCCACTCTACGTCTTCCCATAGACCGGTGATGATGTTGCGCAGGGCATTTTCCAGGGGGGCATCCGCATCGAAATATTGCCGCGCCGTCAGCAGGCCTTCCATCAGGAACGCCGTCTCCACGAGGTCGCCGCCGTTGTCGTACTGGCTGAAAGGAACAACATTGCCCGTGGAGCCGTCCATCCAGTGCGGGAATACGCCGTGAAAACGGTCGGCCAATTGAAGGAACGACAAAATTTTGATCATGCGGTCGACAGCCGCAGACCGCGTGATCCAGCCGCGTTCCACCCCCACGATGATGGACAGGATGCCAAAACCCGAGCCGCCCGAAGTCACTATCTGCGGGTCGCCGTTGTTGCGTTCCCGCGCCAGCCCGCTGACCGGGTGCGCATAATCCCAGAAGTACCGGAAGGTTTGGCGTTGAACCATTTCCATCAACTGCTCGTCACTCATGGTTTTGGTTTCAGCGGTTGCCGTATCTGAAAAATCGCCCGATCCGGCAAACACCGTCGACCGGATCCGGTACTGTCGTGTCAGGTTCTGTCCCTCATCGCCCGTCCAGTCGATCAGCGAAGTCGCGGAAGCATCCACACTTTTGAGCAGGTTAAAACTGCCGCCGCCGTCTTCCGAGCGGTAAATCTGATAACCCGTAACGTTCGGCGAGGTGCTCGGCGTCCACGTCAACTCCACGTGGCTGTCGTAACCCGTAGCCGTCAAATTTCCCGGCGCTGCGGGGGGTTGAGCGCTCAGGCAACCCGCAAAACCGAGCAGGGAAAGGAATACGTATCGGAATTTGGTCATGTTTGTTTTGAATTTTTCCACACCGGGCGTGTTTTTCAGTTTTGGGGAAAAATTCGGCGCAGGATTTTTTTCGCAGCATGAAATTCCGACAATTCTCAAAACAAAAAGGAAAAATGGACCTCACCACTACTACGCCATGTAAAAAACAGGCGAAACAAGTAAAGGTTGTTCCATCCGGCCAGGCGCCTCGCCCACACTTCCGGCGCAGGCACTCACACAGTCTCCGCCATTTCTCCAAATATTTTTATGCAAAATCTTTCCCCCCCTGCATCCTGTCCCCAAAATCTTCCAATTATGCTATACCCAATCACACTTCTGCTGTGGGCTTTGTTATCCGGCCTAGCCCCCCAACTCCAAAATTCCGGCGCCCAACTTCCCGCTCCGGAACGCCAACTGCCAACCTTCATTTACGGCGACAGCGCCGTGTTCCTGGATTTAAAAACAAAACTGGAACACCGTCAGAAAGAAACCGCACCCGAAAAACTCTACCTCCACCTCGACCGCACCCTGTATCAACCCGGAGAAACCACCTGGTTTAACGCATACGTCCGCAATGCGGGCGACCTGCTTCCTTCTTCCCAAAGCCAGGTTTTGTACGTAGAACTGCTCGACCTGCGCGGTTCCGTACTGCAGGAAAAAACCTACCTGGCTTTCGACGGCGTGGCAGCGGCGAATTTGATTTTCCAAAGCCTTGCCCGGCGGCCTCTACAAAATCAGGGCTTACACCCGCTGGATGCAAAACACCTCGGAGGTGTTCGAGCGAAACCTTACCCTCCAAAAAGTGGTGCTGCCCAACCTCAATCTCAAACTCGAATTCGAGCGAAAAGCCTTCGGCCCCGGCGATCTTGCCATTGCACGTTTCGACGCCTACAGCCTCGACAACAAGCCGCTTGCCAACCGGAAACTGGATTTTACCCTCTCCATCGGCGGTAAAGAATTCACCACCGGCGAAGCCCAAACCGACGCGAACGGCCGCGCCTTCGTCCGTTTTCAGTTGCCCGAAAAACTGGAAACTTCCGATGGCCTGCTCAACATCCGGATCGAACACAACGGCCAGCAGGAAGCCATCTCCCGGGCGGTGCCGATCGTGCTGAACAAAATTGACCTTCAGTTTTTCCCGGAAGGCGGCGACGCGGTGGCCGGACTGCCCTGCCGCATGGCGTTTAAAGCCCTCAACGAATTCGGCAAACCCGCCGACGTGGAAGGAACGGTCGTGAACAGCCGCGGCGAACAGGTGTGCGCATTCAGCAGTTACCACGACGGCATGGGCGCATTCGATTTTATCCCGAAAGCCGGCGAACGTTACGAAGCGCGTGCTCAAACCTTTTTCCTGGAAAAACCTTTGCGCTTGCCCGGAAATTAAAACCCGGGATACGCCCTGCGCCTTCAGGAACGCAACAACGACAATCTCACGTTCGAAGTATCCGCCACGCAGCAAGGCGCAGTTTATCTCGTCGGCAGCAGTCAGGATAAGTTGTTCTTTTTCAAAGAATTAAATTATTCCCAAACAAACGGCGCAGCGACTCAACGGGTGGCCGTGTCCGTAAAAGACCTGCCCGTCGGCATCACCCGTTTCACCCTGCTGGACGAAAACAAAGCCGAACAGGCCGAACGGCTCGCGTTCGTGAACCGCGACCGGGGGCTGAAAATCGAACTCCGGCCCGACAAAGAAAAATACCTCCCCCGCGAACAGGTAAAGAATGAAAATTCGCGTCAGCGACCATGCCGGGCGGCCTGTGCAGGGCCAATTCTCGCTGGCGGTTGCCGATGAAAAACAACTGACTTTTGCCGACGACAAACAGGGAAATCTCCTGGCCAGCCTGCTGCTCGAACAGGACGTAAAAGGCAAAATTGAAGAACCCAATTTTTACTTCGACCCCGTCCGAACCCAAATCCGGTCAGGCACTCGACTATCTGCTGATGACCCAGGGATGGCGGCGGTTTGAATGGAAAGAAGTTATGGAAGCCAAACCCGTTGCATACAGGCAGCCGGGCGAACGCACAGTAGTGGAAGGCCAGTTGTTCCGCAAAAGTGGCAAGCCGCTCGCACAGGCGAAAATCTCCCTTTATCCCAACGGCCCCGGCACGACGACCGACTGGGAAGGGCGTTTTTCGTTCAAAAATGTGGACATCGAAAACAGCCACCTGCATTACTGGTGCGATGGGTATTATCCGATGTCCGATTACGGCTCAGCGACCTGTTGTCCGGAAAAAATAAAAACACGTCAAAAATGCCCAAAGTTCGCCACCGGCCAGCCCCCACCGAATGCGATCCTGCAGGGAAAAATCATTGGACGAAACGGGCGAACCCCTCATCGGCGCGACGATAAAGGTCTCTGAACAATGAATTGGTACGCGGAACCATCACCGATTACGACGGCAATTACCGCATGAATCCGCTCGATCCCGGCACCTACGATGTGGAAATTTCCTATACCGGCTACACCACCCAAAAACCACCGGGGTGAAAGTACGGCCGGGCAAATCACTTTCCTGGACGCCATGATGCCAACGGCGTATTGCTGCAATCGGTGGAAATCGTGCCTACAAAGTCCCCCTCATCGAACAGGACAAAACACAAAGCGGCGCAAACACTTCCCGAGCAAATCCGCAACCTGCCGGCACCCTAAGAAAAATGAACGCCCATCCGCCAGCCACCCGAAACAATGCAACGAGCCCAACCAGCCGGCGATGACGATGACGTAAAAATCAAAGGCTCGCGCGCCAATGCGACCAACTATTACGTTGACGGCATCCGGGTGACCGGGAGCGCCGCCCGTGCAAGACATTGATGATGTGCAACTTATCGGCGGCGCCCCGGCGGATGAATAAGGGGAAGCACAGGCGACCTGGTCGTCGTGACAAGAAGAAAGTCCCGCTCGTCGAGCAGGACAAGACTTCCGGCGGGCAACGTTCAACGCTAACCAGTCAAGGCCGCGCCCACTCCACCCTGCGCCTCAAAGCGTGTGGGCAAAAAAAGGACAAACCAAACGCATAGACAGGCCGTATCGCAACCCGCAGGTTTCAGCCGCGCCCGCGCTTTTATTCCCCAAAATACGAGCCGCAACAACAACCGGCGCAACGTGCGGATTTCCGGTCCACCATCTACTGGAACCCGGCCGTCCAGACCGACCAGAAAGGAGAAGCCCAAGTCGAATTTTTCACCTCCGATGCCATCACCAACTTCCGCGCCACGCTGGAAGGCATTGGCAGCCAAGGCCAACCGGGTCGCAGCGAACAAAAGTTTTACGTCCAAAAACCGCTCAGCATCGCTGTGAAAGGCCCCGCCTCGGTGATTTCAGGGGAGACCGTTTTGAAATTGCAAATCGCGCTTTCCAACAATACCAATTATACCTCGGGCGGAATTGGCCGTCCGTTCAGGCGCCGGAACATTTTCTCTTTAACCCGACCCTCCCCAGGGAGGGGAACATGGCGGAAAGCATTTCCTGGCGCCCGGCGAGGGCCAAAGTCATCTCCCGAGTCCAAAACATCACCGCCGATACCGATTGGTTTGCAAAAACAGAAAATCAAACTCTTAGCATAAATTTTCTGCCGACGAAAACGTGCTGGACGCATTCGAGACCACCGTCCGCACCCTCGACCGGGGCTTCCCTGGCGCGGCAAATCGCCACTGGCAACGCCGCGCAAAACGCTTCCAACCTCCACCTCCACGAGCCGGTGGAAGGCACCGTGTCGGCCACGCTCACCGCCTACCCCAGCGCCCTCGAAGACGTGCTGAAAGGTATGGAGCGGATGTTGCGCCAGCCTTCGGGTTGTTTTGAACAGGTCAGCAGCAGCAATTACCCCAACCTGCTCGTGCTCGACCTGCTGCGCCAGACGGGCACCTCCAAACCCGAAATCGAAAGCCAGGCCCTGGCACTGCTCGAAGACGGTTATAAAAAACTCACCGCCTACGAATGTAAATCCGGCGGTTTCGACTGGTGGGGCCGCGACCCCGCCCACGAAGGACTCACTGCCTACGGCATCCTCGAATTCACGGATATGTCTAAGGTGTTCAACGTCGATAAAAAACTGATCGAACGGACGGTATCCTGGCTCGAAAAACGCCGCGACGGCAATGGCGGCTGGCAACTCAAACCCCAAAGTCTGCACGGCTGGCAAAACGATCCGGTGGTGGACTGTTACATCGTTTGGGCGCTCGCGGAAGCGGGTTACGGCCAAAAATTCGCCGCCGAGGTGGATAAGGCGTACGAACAGGCCGTCAACAGCAAAGATCCGTACCAGGTGGCTCTGCTCGCCAACGCCCTGCTGGCGATGAAGGATAAACGTGGCAATAATCTGCTCGCCGATTTGCGCAAAAAACAGGAAGACAATGGTTCCTGGCTGGGTTCGACCCATTCCGTGATGTACGCTTACGGCGATTGTTTCCGCATCGAAACCACCGCGCTGGCAGCACTGGCCTTGATGAAATCGGGTGAAAAAGGCGGCGGCCTGGCCAAAGCCATGGAATACCTGACCAAAAGCAAAACCGAATACGGCTACGGCAGCACCCAAAGCACCGTCCTGGCCCTCAAGGCGCTTATCGAATACGCCAAAGCAGGCAAACAGGCGGAAGCCGACGGCGCACTCGTGCTTATGGTCGACGGACGGCGGGTGGTGGAACAACCCTACTCTTTAAAAGATCCGAAACGCCTGGAAATCAAAAACATCGAACAGTATTTCACCGGTAACGACCCGCGGGTTGAGGTGTTTTTCGACAACCCCAAATCCGTGATTCCCTTCGACCTGGAAGTAAAATACGCCTCCCGGCAGCCGCGGAATACGCCGAAATGTCCGCTTGTATTTAAAACCGAACTGGGAAGCGCCGCTGCCGCCGTCGGTGAAACCGTACGACTCAGCGCCACCCTGCAGAACACCAGTGGTGAAGCGCAGGCCTCACCCATGATCGTACTCGGTATACCCGCCGGACTGACCCTGCAACCCTGGCAGTTGAAAAAATTGGTGGACGAGAAAAAATGCGATTTCTACGAGTTGTGGGACGGTTTCGCCGTTTTCCACTTCGAACAAATCGCAGCCGGCGAAACCCGCGTCCTCGATCTCGACCTGCGCGCCGACATCGCCGGCGCCTTCGAAGCCCCCGCCAGCCAGGCATTTCTCTACTACTCCAACGACCAGCGGGTATGGAGCAAACCGGAGCGGCTGACCATCCGGTAACACGAACTTCAGTTCGTGCCGGTAATCAGGAAGTACGTATTGTTTACATTGGTTCTCGCAGATTCCACACAGAAAAACGCACAGATTTTACGCAGAAAACCCTGCGTGGAACCCGCGAGAACCAATCTGGGTGTCCCGACCGCACACTACGCCTACCAACTCAACGTGGAAAACAGCAACGGGCTGTTTCATTCCAGTAAACTGATGACGGCGCAGTAAGGGGAGTTTGTTTTGCAAGCCGGTTGCTCCGGTGGGTTCCAACCTTTGCAAAGCAGCGTCAATTCCTGCTTAGGTTTGACGAAACACTACCAAACG
Source organism: Lewinellaceae bacterium (assembly GCA_016713985.1). Taxonomy (GTDB): domain Bacteria; phylum Bacteroidota; class Bacteroidia; order Chitinophagales; family Saprospiraceae; genus M3007. The sequence continues at coordinate 16,060 of JADJOD010000016.1, forward strand.
TATTACCTTCGCAGGAAGATGTTGCAGCGCACCCTGCGTGTGGAATACCTCAATCATTTTTATATCTCCGACTCTGAACTATTGACTGTTCAGAATAAATTTTCCCTTTTAATGCTTTTAAAAAATGCCGGTATGAAAAAAACTCAGTTTTTGCTCATAGTGCTTCTCTCTATCGGATGCGCTTTCAACAGTTTTGCTCAGAATGACCTGAAATTTGAAATAAACAAAGTTCTGCCATTCATTTCGATCCAGGAAAATAAATTGGCTGAAATAAACACCCTTACGGATTTGGACAAACGGTACCCCATGTCCTGGGTAAAAGAATATATTTCCGTAGAAATTTCAGCAAAGAAAAATGGAATCCAAACAAAGGTTTCGGGTAGTAGCGATGTCTTGAATCAAGAGCAAAAAGAACTGATACGATTGGCTGACCGCAATAGCGATATTGCTGTAAGCGTAATGTATTTACCTGAAAATTCGTTGAAAAATAACACCGTGAAGCAATACGATTTCAAGGTTACGGTCATGCCTGATAAAAATGCTGTTTATGGCGAAGGCCCGGAGCAATTGATTCAATATCTGCAAAAAAATAGCATTGTAAATATTGAAGCAGGAAGTTTTACGGGTTATGATTTGACTGCCATTAAATTTGCCATTACCGAACAGGGGCATATTACGGATATTCAAGTTGCCATGCCATCAAAAGATGCAAAAATTGACGAAATGCTGGTTGCGGCTATTTCAAAAATGCCTGGTGGTTGGAAGCCGGCAGAGTTTTCCAACGGTTTAAAAGTCAAACAAAACTTTGTTTTGACCGTTGGCAATATGGAGAACTGCATGGTCAATCTTTTGAATATCCAAAATAAAGAAACGGGGAAGCTGAAAACCGATTGACAATTTGGCGGTTAAAAACGAATACATCATCGGGGAGGGAGCAACCCAGCTCAGGACAATCCCTGTTTCCGAATGTGTTCCGGAAGCAGAATTAACACTTGGTGCAACCTTCTTTAGAATTATAATACAACGAATCGGGCGGGTCGAGGTGAACTATAAAGCCCACCCCGACCCGCTGGTAGCCGCATTGTTCTGGCGTTCTTCCATAACAGTCATACCCATCACCGGGCTGCATAACAGCCGCCTTTACGCAAAAAGGGCAATATTTTTTGCCGATCCATTTGGTATTTTGAAAATGTGATTTATTTTTGAGCGGAAAAATAAATATCCCACATGACGAAATACCCTTCCCAATGAAAAAACAACCCCTGTTTCCGGATGTGTTGCCGGAAGCAGGGGTTGTTGTGTTTGGGACAGGCCGGTTTTATTGATTTTTGGGCGGTGGCTGCGGGGTGCAATAGGATGGGTGACAAAGCGAGTTTCACGCAATTGGGAGATATGGGGGAAGGTGAAGAGCAACCTTAGTTAGCCTCAATCAAAAGAAAAATTAATCAAAAAGAATGTTGACAAAAATCCAATTCTTTACTGCTGAACCTTCTGATGCTTGCAAATTGAAACTTGCGGAAGAACATGATTTAATAATCAAAAAACTCGCCAGGCATTCCAAAAAGTTTCAGTTTTTTTCTCGTATGGCGACAACCCCGTCTGATATCCCCGAAGCAATTTTTGATAGCAATCCTGATATAGTGCATTTTTCTGGGCATGGTAGTACAAAAGGAGAAATATGTGTCATAGATGATAATGGGTTTTCAACACCTATTCCTGTCCGTGCTCTTGACCGATTATTTAAATTAATTTCAAATAAAATAAGTTGTGTTGTTCTTAATGCCTGTTATTCAAAAATTCAGGCAGAGAAAATATCAGAACATGTTGATTTCGTTATTGGAATGAGCAACCAAATTAGCGATAGAGCAGCAATAGCATTTTCTGAAGGATTTTACGGGGCGATTGCCTCGGGAGAAGTAATTGAAAATGCATTTGAATATGGTTTGTTACAGTTAGATTTATTTGATTTGCCAGAGGAAAATATTCCAATACTATTAACAAGAAATAAAAGCGGTAAAATAGAAAAAAAAGAGCAAGAACAAGAATTTCCTGAAGATAAAGCATTAAGAGAAAATATACTTTTGATATTAACCCAAACTAAATTAGAAGTAAGAGGTACTCAGTCTTTCGGAATGGGTGGAATAGGATTTGGAGCTAAGTTACACGATGAGGGTATTGATGATGCATTGATAAAATTAAAAAAACTTTAACAAAGAACTACAGGTAACTAAAATTTTGCCGATGTTATTGGCAATCCAGATGAAGACTTAAAGAATTCATGGAAAGCAATCCTATTCTTAACATTGTTTCAAAGTCCGGTTGGATTAGAAGACTCCAAAGTCCTGTTTAAAAGAAAATCAAAAATTCAAATGGACAATGGGTATTTGCATCAAAGCTGCCTTGACTATTTAGATATGATTACGGACCCTTTATTGAGAAACATAAAAAAGGAGGTTTTAGCATTTGCATCTATAAATTGCCCAACAGAGTCAGTTAAAAACAAGTGTATTGTACAGTTGGGAAATTTAAGTAAGTTAAATGATAAAGAGGTGATTGAAACATTAATAAAAATTGTAACTGAAGACAGTGCTTTTTCTACGAGGCTTGCTGCATCTAGGGAATTATCAAAATTCCGTTTACACAGATTTGACCTGCCTATTACAGATTGGCTAAGTGAAAGTTATGCTCCTTCTAGAACAAACATTGTACAGAATTTTGCTGTGCAATACCCTGAAAAATTAGATTTTGATGAAATTGAGGAAATATTTTATTCCGAAGTCGATGTAAATCAAAGAAATTTGCTTGGGCAAGTTCTTTATAAAATTAACAGAGATGAGGGGATTAGACTAATAATTTCATTATTGCAACGTAGCGATGAGGAAGATTTATTAATAGGAATTAGATTGGCTAATGTTTTGAAAGTGTTGGAAGCGATAGAGCCAATTAAAAATCTATTTCAAAAATCTCCTATGCCACAAAATATTAAACAAGAAATCGATCGATGTCTAACCCAATTGGAAACACTACGAAGAACATAACAAATAGACCGGTAGCGTACACGACGATTCACAGAAATGACAATACATTCATCCAACCACATCAAAATATAATTTTCCCTTCCCCCGCCCTCAAAAAAACCCTCATTAATCCACGTCTCCCCTATTCTCCCAACCGTAAAAATTGTAACCATGCCGAAAGCAAATCAAATTTCGCTGACGCTGAGCGCCGAAGAAATCAAGGCGGTCAGCGACGCACTACAGGTATTGGAAAGCAAAGTGCCTTTCCTGATCGATCTGACAAGGGATGAAAAGAAAGCCCTCAAGATCATGGGCGACAAAACACAAGCATTTGTGGAACAAAGCCTTGAAATCGTCAAAAACAACGCAGCACTCGTACCCAACTTTGTCGACATCGGCGAAATGGAACGCGACCTGGGCGCCTGGAAAGCATTGTGGCCCACCGCCACCCGTGTACTCGCCCTCGCCGACCGTTTCGACGACACGATGGCCGCACTCGGCAGCGATGCCTACCGTGCCGCACTCGATATCTACGCACAACTCCCGAAAGCCGCCGACCGCAACGTGGCCGGCGCCAAAACCGCTCACGAACTGCTGAAACCTTTCTTCGAAAAGGCCCGGCAAAAGGATTCCGATAACTAAATCACGTTTCAACTACGGGGAGACGATTACAAACGCGGGCCGCAACGCCCGCGTTTGTTTTTTTATGCCGGGTGCCGGGGTTTTCAGGAGGATCAGGAGAAGGGTTTGGTTTAATAGCCCCATACCAAACCGCGCCCCCCGCCCCGCCCCCCCCCCCCCCCCCCCTCCCCCCCCCCCCCCCCCCCCTCAGAATGACAAGCCAGGCGTAAGTTTTAAGGTGGATTCGTTTATAAAAAAACATGCCCGGTGGGAATTTTTTCACAAAAACGACCCTCCGCTGACGTTTTTTACGTGTCCCTTCACGTAAAAAACCTCAACCGACACCTTTTACGTGTCCCTTCACGTAAAAAACCTCAACCGACACCTTTTTTACGTGTCCCTTCACGTAAAAAACCTCAACCGACACCTTTTTTACGTGTCCCTTCACGTAAAAAACCTCAACCGACACCTTTTTTACGTGTCCCTTCACGTGAAAAACGTCAACCGACACCTTTTTTACGTGTCCCTACAGGTGAAAAAGGTAATCGAAGGTGTTTTTCACCCGGGTTTTTATCAAAAATGAACTCAGGTTGTGACCAACTATTTATACAGGCCTGGATTAATTACTTCCAGCGTTTAAAACAGCCGGTGACCGGGTGTATAAAAATTAAACCCTCACGAAAAAAACCTGAACGCAGACCATTTTTTCTTCCCGGTTCAGGTGAAAAAGGTGGCCGGATACATAAAATTGGTGTTCCGGCGGCGCTTGGAGGCGTTTGCCACAACCCCTGCCTATTCCGACCGTTCACCGGAAAAGCAGCGTTCCTTGCAGAAAAATGACGCGCACATTGGTGTTTTCTCCCTATTTTCGTCCACATCAACTACTCAATCCATTCAGATAATATGAACAAGATCATTACTTTATGCAGTCTCCTGCTCGTTTTTACACCGCCGGTACTGCGCGCCCAAACCACCCATCAAATCAGCACGGGAGCCGGTTACTCCAAGTTTGCTTATTTCAAGCTGGCCGACGGCAGCAGCCAGCAGGTGACCAATGACGCCTGGGATATCGCGTTTTCCAATCTCGGCGCCACGGTCGCCGGTATTTTTATCAACGAAGCCACCACAACTTCGATGGGGCAGCCCCTGCCGGGTATGGAAGTTTACGACCCGTACGTGTTCGATTTCAGCGAGTCGATCAATCCGGCGGATATTTTGCCGGAATACCAACTCTTTAACCCGGAAGCCTCCTGGGCGGAAGGCGCCTTTAATACCGTGGCGGATTCACTCGATACCAATGATTACGGCTGGGGAACTTATGACGCCGGGCAAGCCAAATTTACCGGCAGCCGGGTGTTTGTGCTGAAACTGCGCAACGGCGAATTCCGGAAAATTTTCATCGACGAGTACAACGGCGCACAGTTCAGTTTCCGGGTCGCTCAATTAGACGGTAGCGGCGAAACCACCCATACCGTCAATACCGCATTCGGCAACGGCAGCCCGGTCGTGTATTTTTCCTTAGGCCCCAACGGCGCAAACGTCGTAACCCCCACCGACTGGGACCTCGTCTTTTGCCGGTACATCGCCTTGCTGAACGCCGGCGGCGACCTGGTGCCTTATTACGTCACGGGTGTCCTGACGGCCGACAGTGTGCTAACCGCCCGGGCAACAAACGTCGATCCGGCCACTGTGGACTATACGGCTTACTTAGATTCCTTCAGCAACCGCCTCGACGTGATCAACCACGACTGGAAATTTTTCGACCTGAGTCAGGGCTGGTTTGTGGCAGACGACCGGGCCTATTTTGTCAAAACGCCGCAAAACGACCTGTACAAATTAGTTTTCACCGCGTTCGGCGGCAGCACTACCGGTACCGCCACCGTGCAACGCACTTACCTGGGTGTACTTTCGTCCACACCCGACCTGCCTTCCGGCATCGGCGAGGTGCTGGTTTATCCCAATCCGACCCTTGACCGGCTTTACCTTTCTTTTACGGCTTCCGCCGCCACCCCCGCCACGCTGCAGCTGCTGAACAGCGCCGGCCAAACAGTCTGGGCAGGCGCCTCCACAACCCGGTCCGGGCTGAACGTACTGGAAATCAATCAACTGCCGGCACTGCCCGCCGGCGTTTACCACTTGTCGGTGCAAGTGCCTTCGGGGCAGTTTTCGCGAAACGTGGTGGTGGGGCAGTAAGATCATTGCGTTGATTACCATTTCAATCGTTCAAAAAAAACACAAACATGGAAAAAGGCACTAAAGAAAACCCCTGGCAACTGAAAACGCCGCCCCTTACCTCCGAATACCAGATGTACCGGGATGTAAAAGACGGCAAAGACGTGATTGTTTGCACCGTCGGCACAACCGTGCTCTTGTACGACGCAAGATGCCTGAATGACCTCCACGAAATGCTGAAAACACACGGCGACTGGATGGAACTTGGCTCTGCCGACGAACAAAAACCCGCCAAAGAAGGAACCGTGGAAGCCTGGGGGCGTTCTGCCGGCAACCCCGTCGGCGGCTGGTACGGTCTCAAAAAAGGCCTGCGCGGGCGGTTCGGCATGTATATTCCGCCCCTGATGGAAGAACTTGGTCTGGCCGAACTGGAACACAACGCAAAAAACAACCGGATGCGTGCAAAATAACCGGCACACCCTTTGCCAGATATTTTGTATCTTCACGGCTCACTTTCAACGAACATAAAATGGAAAACAAAGCATTCACCGAGAAAATACGCGAGATGATCGCCGAAGGCGAAACAGAAAAATCGCTGGAAGAACTGTATCATTTCGTCAGAGAGGCCGACAATGAAATACTGGATGGCTTGATCATGCTGCGAAACAGGATGAAAAAACTTCAGCGGAGTTATCAGAACGGCGTACTGGATGATGAGTCCGAATTTCAGGAACGCGCCAAGATTAATGAGGCCATTTTAATGTACTTGCGCCAACTCACACCCGAGTATATCGCCCTGAACAAAGTGGAGCCGGAACAGATAACTGTCCCCAAAACGGCATCCCCCCAAGCATCGGCCCCTGCCGGAAACATGAAACTCATATATATAGGCGGCGGGGCATTGGTATTGCTGGTGGTGCTGGTGATTATACTGAGCAAAAGTTTTGGTTCAAGCGGAAACGGGGGCGACCTTTCCACAATGACTGGCGCACCGAATAGCCTGACATCCACCGATACCTACCCCAAGTGGGCGGTGGTGAAAACAAAGTCTCAAGATGACCTTCGGATTCGCTTGCTTCCTGATGAAAACAGCGGTATCGTAGTGAATATGCCCTACAATTCCAGGGTCAAAATTATCGGAGCAGACGATAAGTACGTCACGGTTGGCAACGATTACGGCAAATGGATGAAAGTGGAATACGACGATGGTAATGGCAGGTTGTTTGTCGGCTGGGCATGGGGCAAATACCTGGTGTTGACAAAGTAGCCGTGTTATAAATCAAACAAGATGAGAAAAACGATCCTTACCTGTTTTTTACTGACCGCCGTTTTTGTTGCCGCGTTTTCCCAGGAAGCCTCCACATCATCCAAAGTCCCGCGCCTGAACAAAACCGGGATCGGGCAATCGGGTTGTGCCGCGTATCTGCCTGCGGAGATGCCGGAATTCACCCTCGCCAAATCCGAGGATGGTTCCGACGTTTACACGTCCGAAGCGATTGTCGACAGTTTTGCCTTCGGCTGTATCACGGTCCGGTTTGCCGAAACGTTTGCAAACGCTTCGGCGGAAGAACTTGAAGAATTGCTGATCTCCTACCTAGAGTTCCTCAAAAGCCTGTTTGAAATCACCGGCGCCACGAGTTACGGCAAAGGGCATACCCAGGAAAGCACGCCCGATGCACGCGGCGTGATTGATTACTGGGAAGACGGCGCCGGCCGTCAATACGTCGTAAAAGGCTGGATCAACCCGCAATGTATCGGCATCCTTTATATCGGAGGCGCCGGGGAGTACCCGTACGTTAATTTGCAGCAGATGTATCTCGACGGGTTTCGTTTCGGGGAATAAACTCTACGTCATGGGCAAACTGCACGAATCCATCCAACCCACGCACCGGGAATTTATCGAAAAACAGCACCTCTTTTTTGTCAGCACCGCTCCCCTGAGTCCGGAAGGCCGGATCAACCTTTCGCCGAAAGGACTGGATTGTTTCCGGGTATTGTCCGACAACAAGGTCGCCTACATGGACCTGATCAGCAGTGGCAACGAAACTTCTGCACATACGCGGGAAAACGGGCGTATCACGATCATGTTCTGTTCTTTTGACGGGGCGCCGAATATCCTGAGGCTGTACGGCAAAGGCCGCGCCGTTTTGCCGGGCAAACCGGAATGGGACACTTATGCCCCCCGGTTCACCCTGTACCCGAGTACACGACAGATCATTGTGGCCGACATCGACCTCGTGCAAAGTTCCTGCGGTTTCGGCGTGCCTTTGTACAAATACGTCGGCGACCGGGATATTCACTTTGACTGGGCGGAAAAAAAAGGCGCGGACGGGTTGCAGAAATACATACAGGAAAAGAATCTGGTGAGCCTCGACGGGTTGCCGACGGATTTGGGGATGGATTAGATAAATGGCACACGGATTAGACGGATTGGCGGATTTTCACGGATGGCGTAAAGTCATAAGAAGAATGAATTAGATTTACATCTGCATTTACACAACACTGCAAACCATGTCCACTTCCCGTCGCAAATTTATTCGCCAGACCTCCGCAGCGCTGATCGGTGCGGGACTCACCACTACCCTACCCCTGGAAGCCCTCGGCCGTACCGGCCGCCGCATCTCCGCCAACGACAAGATCAATCTGGGCCTGATCGGCTGCAAGGGCATGGGCTGGAGTAATATGAAAGCCCACCTCGGCAACATACCCGAATCGGAATGTATCGCCCTCGCCGACATCGACCAGGGTGTGCTCGACGAACGGGCCGGCAACGTGGAAGAATTACGCGGCAAACGCCCCAAATTGTTCAGCGATTACCGCAAAATGCTGGAGATGAAGGATCTGGACGCAGTCATCATCGCCACACCCGACCACTGGCATTGCCTGACGCTTTGCGACGCGCTTTCCGCAGGAAAACACGTGTATTGCGAAAAACCGCTCGCCAATTCCATCGAGGAATGCAACGTCATGCTCAACGCCGTAAAACGTTACGGCAAAATCGTGCAGATCGGACAATGGCAACGCAGCGGCTCGCACTACCAGCAGGCGCACAACTACCTGAAATCCGGCAAACTCGGCAATATCCGCCTTGTCAAATGCTGGGCTTACCAGGGCTGGATGGAACCGGTGCCCGTAAAACCCGACAGCGCCCCGCCCCCGGGGGTGGATTATGATATGTGGCTCGGCCCCGCGCCGAAACGCCCCTTCAACCCCAACCGTTTTCACTTCAATTTCCGCTGGTTCTGGGATTACGCCGGCGGCCTCATGACCGACTGGGGGGTGCACGAAATCGACATCGCCCTGTACTTTATGGGCGCCAAAGCGCCAAAATCCGTGCTCGCTTCGGGTGGCAAATTAGCCTACCCCGACGACGCATCCGAAACGCCCGATACCCTGCAGGCCGTGTTTGAATACGACAACTTCAACATGCTTTGGGAACACGCCACGGGCATCGACAACGGCAACTACGGCAAAACCGAGGGTATTGCCTTCATCGGCAACTATGGAACAATGGTCGTGAATCGCGCTGGCTGGGAGGTGATCCCCGAAACAAAACGAAACAGCGACGGCATCCTCATCAACGAAATTGAAGACCTGCCCGATCAACGCAGGGACCAAAACGCCAATTACGTCGCCGATCACCACAAAAACTTCGTCGCCGCGATGAAAGCGAACGATGCCTCCCTGCTTACTTGCGGCATCGAAACGGGCGCGGTAGCCGCCATCAATGCACACATGGGCAACGTGGCCTTTAAAACGGGCCGCAGGGTGTACTGGGATGCCGCAGCGGGTCAGTTTAAAAACGACGCGGAAGCCAATGCGCTGATCAAGGCGCATTATCAGAACGGGTGGAAGTTGCCGGTGATGTGATAAGTGGTTGTCACTTGGAGTGATGGTCACACTTGAAGTGAGACTATCACTTGGTGATTGACGCCTTTCGGCTAAAATATCACCTCTTGAGGTGACGCCTAAATCCAGATCAAAAATTCATAATAAACTCCGTCAGATTCGCTTCTTCCGGCAGGCCGAGTTTTTTCCGCAGGCGGTAGCGTTTGTTCTCCACGCCCCGTACGGAAATATTGAGCAGCGGGGCAATTTCCTTGGACGACAGGTTCATTTTCAGGTAGGCGGCCAGGCGCATATCGCCGGGAGTGAGGTCGGGGAAGTTGTACATGAGGCGTTTGAAAAAATCGTCGTGTACCCGGTTGAACGATTCTTCAAAAATTTCCCAGTCGTGGTCGCCTTCGAGGTGTTCGTCGATGAGACGCATGATTTTTTGCAGGGCGCGCGGGTCGTTTTTGGAGTCCAGGAGGTCGTCTTTGAGGCGTTGCAGCACTTCGTTTTTCCGGATCAGGTTTAACGCGGCGTTGGAGAGTTCGCGGCTTTTATTTTCCACTTCCAGCATGAGTTTTTCACGCTCTGCTTCGGTGCGTTGCCGCGCGAGTTCGGTTTGTTTATCCGCTTCGAGGCCGAGGCGCTGGCGTTCCATCCGGCGGCGGTTCATCTTTTCGATCCCCCAGAAAAGGCTGATTGTCAGCAGGAGGTAAAAACCCAGCGCCCATTCGGACAAATAAAAAGGCGGCCGGATGCGGAATGACAACACGGCTTCCCGGTCGCCGGAGTCGGTGCGCAGGTGGAAGGCGTATTTTCCGGGCGGCAGGTTGGTAAATTCTTTTTCGGAGCCGGTTTGCCAGGCCGACCAGTTGTTGGCGAATCCTTCGAGGCGCCAGGAGAATTTGGGAGAACGTTCAAAAAACGGCGCGGCGAAGTAAAAACGCAGGCTGTTCTGGCTCCACGAAAAGGTCAGTTCATCATTGGGCAAAAAGGAATGCCCGTCGGCGGTTTCCACGGAACGGATCACCGGAAGTGACCGGGGCACAGCCGTTGAGTCGTTCAACTCCTGTTTGTCGAGCACGGCAAAACCTGTTTCGAGGCAAAAAAGGTACCTGCTCCCGGGCAGCGCCACGATGTTTTCAAAAGAGGGTACCAGGCTGAGCGGGAAATAATACGTACGCCCGTTGTCGAACAGGCGTACACCGCTGCTATCCGCGGCAAAATGTTCCCGGCCGACTCCGGGAAGTATTTTACGCCGGGCAAAATCTCCGTTCATGGATTTAAACTGCCATCGCCCCTTATCCTGTTCGATGCGCAGCGGAGCGGGAAAGGTATTGATCAGAATATGTTTATCCACCGGGGCCAGGTCCAGCCGGAATTCGGTTGGCAGCCCGTCTTCCCGGGTGTATCGTTTGAATTCCGTGATCTGCCGGAGGTCGTTGCTCAGGCGGAGGTAAAACAATCCTTTGTTGGGGTGCGCGCCCCAGATCCCCTGCTGTTCGTCAAAAGCAATTCTTTTCAGCGGCTCGTTAAACCCGCCGATACGATGTGCAAATTGCCAGCGGCCGGCGGCATTTTTCCGGAATAAAACAAGCCCGGTGTAGGTGCTTTGCAACAACAAGTCGCTCCTGCCGGGAATGTTTACGGTGCACCAGCCGCCCGTGACGTCCGAAATTTTGGCGGCCACCGCCCCGTCGATTGCAAAAGTGCCGCCGTTATGCCCGCATAACAGTTGATTATCAACGACCTGTAGTTGCCATACCTGTCCCTGGGTTCCTTCTACGAGCCGGAATTTCGAATTACAAAAATTTGTTCCGGTGCACTTCGCGGACAAAAACGCCCTGGTTGGTACCGATATACAAACTTCCGGCCCATTCTGCGGCGGCATACACGGTGCCGATCCGGCCGGTCTGGTCGGTAAAAATGGTGAGCGGCGAACGCAGGGCCACAAAGTCGACGCCGCGGTCGAGTCCGAGCCAGAGGTTGCCGTCGCGGTCCTGGTGAATAGCGAGTACGGTGTTGTTTTGAAGGCCGTTTTCGCGGTGCAAATGGAAACGCAGTTGCCCGGACCGGCCGAGAATATAGGCGCCGTTGAGGATGGTGCCGATCGCCAGGCCGCCGCCATCGAGCGGGACGGCTTTGTTCAGTTGATATTTCCGGAATTCGGCGTTCAGCGGATTGTCCCAAGGTTTGCACTGACCGTTTTTGATGACAAAAATGCCGTGATCGGTGGTGCCGGCCCAAACGCCGCCCGTGCCGTCCGGGGCAATGAACTGGACGATTTTGTCGCTCAAGATTTCCGTATTCCCGATAAAGCGGAAGGTGTTGTCCGGCAGTAATTCGTACAACCCGCGGCCGATCACCGGCAGCCAGACCCGCCCGTCCACCTCCCGGACAAACATGATGGAATTCGGCGGGCGGAGTGCCGTAACTTTTTGGTAATCATATTTGTAAATGGTGGAAAACGACTGAAAAAGAACATATTCGGGCATCACCAGGATGTGCCATATTTCTTCTTTGCTCAACTGATCCGTCGACACCTGGTTGCTCAGAGAAGTATAAAAAAGTCGGCCGGCCTCGTCGGCTTTCCAAAATCCCAGTTCGGCAAATCCGCCGCAAAAAATCTCTCCGTTGCGGCCGACGGCCACTGCGCGTACGGTTTGTTTTTCCGGCATGGAAAACTGGCGCCAGCGCGCGCCGTCGAACTCGAGTAATCCGCCGTTATTGCCCGTGTAAATCCATCCGGATGCGGCGGACTGTGCGAGGGCCCAATTCTGGTTTTGGCCGCCATAATCGACCGGCGTGAAGTTGCGGATACGCGGCACTTCCTGCGCGGCAACGGTAAACGCTGCCGCGCAGGTCAGGAGAGCCAAAAGATGTTTTATGAAAAAATGCACCCGGCAAATCTATCGCACACTACCGGGCTATCACAAATTTTTTCAAAACAACGCCATTTTCAGTAAAAATACGCGCCAAATACGTGGAAAAAGGCAGGTGAACAAGCGGGATTTCCATCCGGTGCGGAAGGGCATCCGGTTCGATCACCTGTACAATTGCCCCGGCAACTGTGCTGATCTCCACCCGGCGGATGGGAGTGACCGGGCTTTCCAGCCGGATAAAACCGGAAGCCGGGTTGGGCGACAAATCAATATGGTTTTCCGGACTGCTCCCGCCGGAAGTACCCACACTCGGGTCGGCGCGCACCCACAACTCGCTGCGGCTGTTTTTCCATACGATACGTTGTTCGCCGGAAGTCAGGGCAAACGAATGGGAGATAAAAACAAGGGTGTGCAGTATGGAATCCGGCGGCGGCGTATTAAAAGTCAGGATCAGTTTCCCGATTTGCCCCGTTCCGGAAACACCAATGCCGTCTGTGCGGGTCAGCGCTACATCCAGCCTCCTTTGTCCGCGAAAATCCTGCTGGATGCCGACCAGGTCTGTACCCGGGTCGCCGAGCCAGGAATTTACGGGCTCAAATCGCAGGGCCGAAGCCACTACGGCGGGGTCGTAAGACACGCTGAAGGCCAGGCCGTGCAGGTCGGAAACGGGATTTCCGGACGAACTGAATACAATTGGAATCTCCACCACTTTCCCTGCGTGCAGGGTATCGGCGCTCAGTTGCAGGGAACATTGGTCATCGGTGACATCGGGCAAACCCGGCGTGGCAAAAATATCCCGGTTGTAGGGATGGACCGCCCGGCCCCAATGTTGCATAATAACAGCCGTATCAGCAAGTTCCACCAATCCGTTGCCGTCGGCATCTATGTTTTTGTAATTCAGTTGATGCACGGGGGTTTGTTCGGGCCAGTCGGCACAATCCGCTCCGGCCCAGAGCGAATCGGGGGCGGTACGGGCGATACCCGTTGTGCCGAAACCGAGGCCGAGGTTCAGCAGGTCGAAATGGTTGACCACGCCGTTGTTGTCGGCATCGCCGGGCCATACACATTCGGAGGAGGACGGTTCGTAAGGCGGGATGTGTACAAAGAAGCGGCTCATCTTGTTGTTTGTGCCCGAAGTCCGGAAATGGAAGGTGCCGGGAGGCGCGAACAGCAAGGTATCGGCAGTGACTTTGGGGTAATAGGAGTATCCGTTTTCAAATTGCAAGTTCTTATACGGATTGATGTTTTGATTGGCATACGACTCCAACTGCACGCGGGCGTAGCCGTCGTAAGCGCAGTCCGGCGGCGCCAGGTTGAATTTTTCCACTACCTCGTCGTTCGAGCCGTAATCAAAATACACCCGCCCGTTTTTGCCGATAAACCCGATCTCGCCTTTTGTCGCATGCACCACCTTCGGCGCTCCGCCACTTGCGGCAAAGTCAAGCAAAGGTGTGTCCCAGCTTCCGTTTTTAAAACAAACCTTAAACAGCGGAAAATCAACCGGATAGGAAAACCCCTGTGGCGAGGGGCTGATCCATTGAAAATTGATCAACCCGGTTGATGGAACCGAAAAATTGGCCATCGAAATACCCATTGCCGAACTAAGGTTTTTGATCTCTTTTAATTCCATCCAGGAATAATGCCAGCGCAGGGAAAATTGCAACTCCGTGATGTTTTTAAAATCGGCGGCGTTCACGGTAGCGCAACTGTCGATCGGACTGTTGGGGCTTGACTTGATATAAAACCGGGCGTTAAAATCGCTGATCGGCTCGTGTACGGCGCAATCTGCGGAAGTTTCGGCCCGCACGGAACAACCCTCTGCGTCGGTAACGGTAACCTCATACCGGCCCGAACCGAACCCGCTTAATTCACCCAGGACAGGGTAAACCGTGTTATCATCCACGGATTGAAGTTCCTGCACGGTTCCGTTGCTCCAGTTCAGGGTAACCGGGAATACCGCCCGGTGGGCAAAATCATAAGCGGTCAGTTGCAGGACGCCCGAAGATGTCGCGGTGGGGCATGTACATCCCAACCCCGCAAGCCAGTCGAAGGTGCCGTAATCTTTGATCTCCACAGACGCTTTGGCGTCGCAACCGGCCGCATCGGACACCGTAACGGAATAAACTCCGGGGGCAATACCGGAGAGCGAGGCGCCGGTATCGCCGTTGGACCAGTGATACGTATACGGTTCCGTACCGCTTACACTCACCTGCACTCCCTGGCTGGCCGAAACGGCAGTCGGCGTTGATCGAGTCGAGGTGTACGGCTAACAAAGAATCGTTTTCGATTTCCACATACTTCGATTGTTTGCACCCGAACACATCGGTCACGGTCACGTAGTGATACCCGGGTGTGAGGTCGCAGCGATCCTCCGTTGCCGGGCCGGGGGCGGACCACTCGAAGGTATATGGCCCTGTGCCGCCCGATATTTGCAAATCGGCACACCCGTTCGGCTGGCTGCACACGGCATTTTGGGTATTGATGACTCCGATTGCAATGGCGGCATAAGAAAACGGCAGATCGGTGGCGGCCCGCGCCACCGCACCTGCGCCATCGGTTATCGTCACGTTGTAGTTCCCGGGAAGCAGACTGTCCGGGTTGCTTTCTGTGGAAGTATAGCCGTTCGGGCCTTCCCATTGATATTGAAAAGGCGCGGCGCCTCCGTTCAAAACAAGTTCAATCGAACCGACGGGGGCGTTGCAGGGCGGTGGTGTTACACAAATGGAAGCGATGCCGAAACCGCCCGGAGTGTCGAGTTGTATCCCGCCAAACGTATGGACAAACGGGACGACCTTGACGCCCTGCACCATTTCATACTTTGGCGATGCGTCGGGATCAATCCACACCGGATAATTGCCCGGAGCGGTTGCCAATACCCTGAATTTTAATTCAAAAATCAGGGATTCATCCGGCAAACTGACCCCGATCGCATTGATGTCGCTCCAGACGCACAGGAGTTTGCCCTGTACCGTTTGGCTCGGGTTGAATAATTGATACGGCAGGGGTGAATTGGCCGTGCTGTGCTGGAGGTATTGCAGATCGGCCGGGTTCCAGCGCGCCGCGAGTTGGTAACTGGAAATGTTGTCAAACCCGAGGGTAGTCAGCCGGATGGTGACGGTATCGCCGCTGTTCGCCGTTTCTGTGGAAAAACGCAGTTGAATACAGGATGACTGGGCCTGTAATATCGGAGTAAAACCCAGCAGCAGCCAGACGGGCAAGTGGAGGCAGTATTTAAAAAGAAGGCGACTTTTCATAAAAAGTTTGTGTTTGGGATAAAAATACTAAGTAAGCGGGCAAAATTAATGACACCAGTTTTCTTCCTAACATTCTGATAATGAATCACCTGGGCGGAAAAGATTTCCGCCCTGCTCCTTACCTGACCACATTGACCTTTTTCAAAGCGATCCCCTCGTCCGTGAACAGGCGGACAAAGTAGGTTCCGGGGTGAATGTCCTGAACCGGAATCACCGCAGAAGCGGCGCCGTTTTCTTCACGGACCAGGGTGGTAATCCCCATCATATCCACCATTTCTAAGCGCCGGATACCTGCATCCGGGCTGGAAATACGGATCTCCGTAGAGGCAGGGTTGGGCGACAATACCAGATGGCGTTCCCAGGAAGGAATTTCCGGCGATACCGAGGTTGACTGCAGGATGACTAATTCCACCGGAGGGGCATCCAGTTGAAATGTTGCTTCATCAGCGTGTACCGGGTTTATTCCGCTGAAAAACAGCAGGGTTTTGAGCAAAGTATCGCCAAAAAAGTCGGCATCCGGGTTCGATGGCCCGAAAAAGATATCGTCTTCGATGATCACGAACACGTCGCCGATAGGCCCCCAGCCGCTCACAGGCATGCCGTCGAGCCGGGTGATCGAGATGTCGAGCCTGCCTTGTTCCGGGAAGTTTTTCTGAAGCCACAACATCTGGGATGCCGTTCCAAACCAGGAGTCGGAGGGTTGGAAGGAAATATTGCTGTTGACCTTTGCCGGGTCGTACGAAATACTGAACGCCAGGCCGTAAACGCTGTCCGCCGGCATGTCCTGCGAACCCAGCAGCAGCGGCAAGGCGACCATTTGGCCGGGCGCCAGGGTGTCTGCCGCAATGGTAAAGGGGGGTTGGGTATTGCCGGTGGGGTTGCCAAGCGGGGCGTTAAACGGGTCGTGTCGGGCGGGGTTCACTACCCTGCCCCAGTTTTGCACGATGCCGAGGGTGTCGGCAGCATCGATCACGCCGTCGCCGTTGGCATCCATATTTTTGAAGTTGATATTCCGGACGGTGGTGGTCGCCTGCCAGTCGGGAGCGTCCTGCCCCAGCCATTCCAGCGAAGCAGCATTGCGCGGCATACCCGTTGCGCCGTATGCAAGGCCGATGTACAGGAGGTCGTGGTGATTTACGGCATTGTTGTCGTCGGCGTCGCCGGGCCAGACGCAGGGTTGGGCGTCGAGGGTGCCGGGGATGTGGGCGTAAAATGTATTGGTCAGTTGGGCCGTCTGGCTCACGGAAATCTCGTAACTGCCCGAGTCGGCAAAGGCCAGGCCGGATAAACTATTGTAATACAAATCATTATGATAATAATATCCGTTCAAAACGTCGCCCGGATCACAACCGCCCAGAAAGATACGCCCGTACCCGTCGGACGCGCAGGAAGGGATTTCCGCCGCATATTCACACACCGAAGGGCCCAGGGGGAAATACAGGCCGAATAAAACATATCCGTTTTTGCCGAGGAACGGGGACAAGCCGCGGTAGTCGGCCAGGTCGCCACCCGTAAATTTCATGTTGTAATAAGAAGTCGTGGTATTGGGCGTCAGACAAACCTCAAACAACAAACTGTTTTCGGGCAGCGAAACCCCGTTTGCGGCGGGATCAGTCCAGGAAAATTTGATCTCGCCCAATGTATTCACATTAAAATTACCGCCGGGTGTCAGGTTTAAGGGATTTCCCGGAAACTTGAGCTGGTTAAAAGTCACTACAGAGGGGTTGTATTCCAAGGTCATTCCCAACCCGGACACCTCCGTAAAATACCTCGCATACACCCCGACACAACTGTCCACGGCGTATTGCGGGGTCAGGTAATCGTCCTGAATATAAAACGCTGTTAATGAATCGGGTACGGGCAGGGGTGGCGTACAGTTTAATACCTGTTGCACGGATCGCGAACAACCTTCGGCATCCGTAATCGTTGCGGAATACAACCCGGAAGTTACCCCGGTCAGTGAGTCCAGGATATTACCGGCCGGTTTTTGCGGGATCATACGGGTGCTGCCGTCGCTCCAGCTGACGATAGCGGGAAAAGCCACACCGCCGTTCGGATTATACTTCAGCCTCAGTCTGCCCGTCGGTACGGATACGGGGTCATCGCATGCGGTGAGCAGCGACAGGTTCCAGTACTGGGTCGAATAATCGACGATCCAGGGATACACCACCACAGAGCAGCCGCCCGGAGCGGTTACGGTCACTTCGTAAACCCCCGCGTAAAGGCTGTCTTCCGTGGCCGCGCGCCGCCGCCGGACCAGGCGTACAGGTAATTTCCAGGCGTTATCGTGACGCTTCCCGTGCCGTTACAATCGTAAATATGCTGGGTAGCCAGATTGACATTTATTACCGTATCGTTTTGAATCTCAAAGGTATCGATCCGGGTGCAGCCGCTCGCATCGGTGATCGAAACGGTGTGTATACCCGGCGGAAGTTCGCAGTTTTCATCGGTCTGGCTGGTTCCGGCCGACCAGACAAACTGGTAGGGCAATTGCCCGCCGAACAAGGTGAGGGTAGCGCAGCCATCGGCCTGACCACAAATGGCGGGCGTGAGTGATTTTTGTACGTATACTCCCGAAGCCGTAGCCGCCACCAATGCCTGGGCGCTCACCGTCAGGCCGTTTTGATCGGTGACGGTGACGGTGTAAACACCGCCGCTCAGTCCGGAAAGGTCTTCCGTAGACGCGGAAAACCCATTCGGTCCGCTCCACGCATAAGTATATGGCGTTTGCCCACCCGTTACCTCCAGCGAAATGCCGCCCACTGCGGCGCCGCAGGTGGATTTGGCCACACAGGTACTTGTTACGGCCAGGTCGCCGGCCGGAACAGCCGTTCCAACCGACACACCTCCGATTTGTTGCGCCAGCGGCAATTCAATAAATACCCAGTCCGGCGGGATCAGCACCATTTGAATCACTTCAAACGGGAAACCCGGCCCCCCGTCGATGTGAAGCGGGTAAAAACCGGGTGTATTGGTTTTTACTTTCAGACACACAGAAAACAAAACGGCGCTGTCCGGCAAGGTAACGCTGTTGGCCGTCGGGTCGAACCACGATGTTTTCAGGTACCCCGGGGCGGATAAATTGTAGTTGACTACCCCGAAACCGGGCAAAAAACTGCCGGAAACATCGACGCCGGCAAAGTCGAATGCCGCAGCATCGTAGTATACGGCAAATTGCATGGAAGAAATCATGTCGAAATGCCGGGCCCGAACCGGCAGGCAAATGGTGTCACCGGTATCGGCTCCACCGAAGGAAAAAACAGTTGAAAACACTTGGGACCATTCTGGCCGTAGGCCGGGGTCAGGGCAAACAGCAGACTGAAGCCGAAAAGCAGTTGAAAAAAGACAGAAAGTAACCGATAAGTAGCGTTGGCGTTCATGGATATACGGATTTTGGTAACCGGATAATGATTTAACGGCACTAAAGTAGTCCGCAAATCATTCAACGACAGGTGACATTTTTAACAATTTATAGCATTCTGTTTTTAAATAAAAAATTTACAATTTTAAACAATATACTGAATATCATATATTTGCAAAATAATAACAAGCACTTTTCAGGTTATTTATAGATTTTTTCTCCTTCCGCAACAACAAGAAAAGCCGCCTATGCGACAAACAAAACTCATCGAAGTGTTGCGAACACTTTCTTCCCGCGAACGAACGCGCTGGCGGCAGTACGTCCATTCCGATTTTTTCAACAAACACGCGGCCCTGCGCCGCCTTTGCGACCTGGTGCTGGAAAGCGCCCCGGGTTTTTCCGGTGAAAAATCTCGAAAAGCGGGCCGTTTTCGCCCTTGTTTATGGCGCAAACGAGTCGTTTAACGAATTAAAAATCAACAACCTGATATCGGATTTGTATGAATTATTGCTGGGTTACCTGGCTTATACCCGCCGGGAATCGGACCCCATTGCGGAACAATACCACAGTTTGATGGCCCTGCTCGAACGCAACCTCGACAAACAGGCCGGTGTTGCGCTGGAAAAATACCGCGCCCTGCTCGATCGCCGCAACGACCGGACCGCCGACTGGCACCGGCATGCCCTGCGTTATTGGGAGGCCGGCGAAATGTTGCACAGCCGGCAACCGCGGCGTACGGCGGGCGAGCACCTTCGCCGCCAGGTCGAAACACTTTTTCATACCCATATTTTGGAAAAACTGCAACTCAGCGTGGCCATGCTCAGCCGCAATACCCTGGCGGTGCTGGGCCCCGACGAAATGCCCCAGTGGCAAAATGACTTGCAGGAGGTACGTTCCGACAAAGGCCTGATCGCCGCCTTGCCGGTAGCGGAAGTATACTTCGCCGCGCAGGACCTGCTGCTCCGGCCTTCTCCCGAAACATTTGTTGCCCTCACGACCGGCCTGGATACACACCACCCTCATTTTCAAAAAGATGAACTCAACGCCCTGTACCAATGCGCCCTCAACTATTGCATCCGCCGGATCAACGACGGCCGCCCGGAAGCTTATAACGACGCGCTGGCCCTGTACCGAACCCTGCTCGACCGCGGGCTTTTACTGCAAAATGGCCGCTTGTCGCAATGGACCTATAAAAATATCGCCACCACCGGCCTGCGCAACGGGGCATTTGACTGGACGGAAAAATTCCTGACCGACTACCGCGACGCATTGCTGCCGGCCGAACGCGACAATGCCTTCGCCTTTAACTTAGCCACCTTATACTTTGAAAAACAAGACTTTACACATGCATTGCGCACTTTGCAAAACGTGGAATTCACCGACATCACCTATCACGTGGGGGCGAAAATCCTGCAATTGAAATCGTTTTACCTGCTCGATGAAACGGAAGCGCTGCAATCGCTGCTGGACGCCACCGAACGCTGGCTCCGGCGCAACAAAAGCATGTCGGCTTTTGGAAAAACCACCAACCTGCATTTTTTAATGATCCTGCGCCAACTGAACCACTGGAAGCAGAAAAAAGGCAGAATTTCGGCGGTAAAATTAGAAAAGGAACGGCTGCAATTGTTCGAAAAAGTCACCCGGCTCCAGCCGCTGGCCAACCGGGACTGGATTTTGCGCGTGATGGAGGAGTCTGCCTGAGCGGGTTATTTTTTCCCAAATTTCTCTACCGCATTCGGGTCGTATTTCACGTTAACATTGATCCACATCAGGCGTGAAATGCGGAAAATGTAGACATAATTGACCGCCAGAAACGCAATCAGTAATCTAAATGCAGCCGTCTGGCTCCAACCCAGCAGCCAGTGAAACAGCATGACGAACATGAGGCAAAACCAGCCGGTCCAGACGTAGGAAATGAACATCGCCCCGTAATAATAACCCGGCTCGGGGAAATAATTGAGGTCACATTCCGGACAGCGCTGAAGCATGTCGACGGGTTTTACAAACGACCAGCTGCCCGTTTCAAAAGTCTCTCCCTCGTGGCACCTTGGGCATTTCAGGTAAAAAATACTGTATGCTTTCGAACCTTTTTTAAATACCGGCATAATGGATGGCTGCGTTAATAAGTAAAGGCCGCAAAAGTAGAACAAGACCCGGTCATTTTTACACGGAGACCTAAAATTGCCCGGAATAGCTGCCGCAACTGTCGATACGCCTGATATAAGTCACAACCCCCTCTGATCGACATCATTTGCCGCGGGCAGCATTTGCCGGAAATTTGCGTCATAAAACATTGATTTTCAAAAATAAACGACTGCAACTATGAAAATTCATGTGTCTCAGGAAAAAAGCATCGCTCAAATTCAGGAAGAATTTTCTAAGGTATATCCTTATCTGAAACTGGTGTTTTTCAGCAAACCGCACAAAGCCTACAAGGGCAGCCATGCCAAGTTTTTGATCACGGATACCGGTCAGACGTTGGGAAGTATAGAGAAAAAACCCAAAACCGGCGATTTGTACATTGAAGTGGACATGCCCACCTGGCAGGTGGAACGCCTGTTTGAAGAAGAATTCGGCCTGCACGTGCAGGTATTCCGCAAATCAGGCAATACCTGGCTTGAAACCAGTGTGACGGACGACCTTACCCTGGAAGAGCAAAACGTAAAAGGAAAAGCCAGCGAACGCCACCATTTCGAGTTCGTTGACCCGATTGATTACCGGGAACAAGACTAAATGGCAAATAATATATCTCCTTCTCTTTCAAACGATTGTTATACCTTTAACAATGAAAACAATTCTCGTCCCAACTGATTTCTCCAAATGTTCGGCCAATGCGTTCCGGTACGCGATGGAAACGGCTCAACGAACCGGCGCCGAAATACTCGCCATTCACGTGGTTTTTCCGAATGAAGGGGTGGATAACAACGTCTACAACGCCTTCTGGATTGATGAATACTTCAAACAGCGGGAAAAAGACCTGAAAGATTGGGTGAATCGCCAGAAACGGGGCGAAACGTTCAAAAAAATCCCCGTGCGTGTCCAGTGTTTTATCGGGTTCCCCGTACAGGGAATACACGCCATCGCGGAGAAAGAGAAGGTTGATCTGGTTATCATGGGCACCACAGGTGCAACGGGCCTGAAAAAAGTGCTGCTGGGAAGTGTGGCGGCTGGCGTGATCGCCCGAACGAAAAAACCCGTGCTGATCATTCCGCAAAAAACATCCTTCAGGGAAAAAGTGAACGCCGTTTTTGCCACCGATTTTCGCCTGCGCACCGACCGGCATTCACTGGAAATGCTCCACGAATTGCCCTCCTTGCAAAAAGGCAAAGTCCACATTGTCAATATTATGGACAAACCGGGCAGCCCGGATAAATCAAAAGAAAATACGCTCACCGCCAAACTGGGAACGATCAAACACGACTTTCACTACCTGCATGACCTGGAGGCCGTACAAGCGGTGTTTAATTTTATGGAATCGACCGATGCAGAAATGTTGATCGCTGTCGCGCATGAGCACAGTTTGTTTCACCGGCTCTTCTACGACAGTATGACCCGCAAACTCGCCCAGCGCGTCAACGTGCCCATGCTGGTGTTGCACGACATCGGGTAAAAATACGGTACATCAATACGTTGAAACCGGGCTCAATTGATATTGGGCCCGGTTTTGCATAGGGAAAAGCCGACGAAGCAGGGTAATCGGCGAAAAATCACTTACAGAAGAGAGGATTTCCACAAAAACCAGTTTCAAATGCCGGCGCGCGCTGGACACCGCTATCACGAGGGTTTTGCCCTGTTCCTGCAGCACCTGCTCGACCGAGTCAAGGCGCCAGTCATCGGATTGCAGGGATTCTTCCGGAAATTCCGCCATTTGATCGTCGGCAAGGCGGTAGCCCAGTGTGGTCAGGTTTTGAAGGGTTTCTGAAAGCGAATTGTATTGTTTCATGATGAAAACGAAGGCTAGATTACAAGGAATAAACGGTAAATGTATCCCAAACGCGGTCTCTTCAAAAAAATTTTCCTGTTAAGATTATGTCACCTAATACCCTCCATGTCTTCGTATCTTTTCGGCTAAAAGCATCCACAGTCATTTATGCCGATATCCGTCGTCATTCCTGTTATTGATGAAGCCGAACGTATCGCTTCACTGGTACGTTATATGATACAACACGGGGGAGAAGCCGTGACAGAGGTTTTGGTGGTGGATGGTGGAAGCCGGGACGACACTGCCGGGCAGGCCGCAGCGGCCGGAGCGGTTGTTGTGCACAGTGCCGTATGCAGCCGCGCCGCACAGATGAATGCCGGCGCGCGGGCAGCGCGGGGCGACATACTCTATTTTGTTCATGCCGACACCCTCCCACCGGATTCGTTCGCTTCCGATATCGCCGTTTGCCTGACGCACGGCTATCACATGGGGTGTTACCGGTATCGTTTCGACTCACCCGGTTTGTTGTTAAAAATCAATGCATTTTTTAACCGTTTTCACTTTCTCTGGTGTCAGGGCGGCGACAAAACATTCTTTATCCGGCGGGAAATATTTTTCCTCCTGGGCGCTTATGACGAATATTACACCATTATGGAAGAATACGACTTCCTGCGCCGCGCGATGCCGCGTTACCCGCTTTGTATCCTCCCCAAATACGCCGTGGTGTCGGCCCG
Source organism: Lewinellaceae bacterium (assembly GCA_016713985.1). Classification (GTDB taxonomy): domain Bacteria; phylum Bacteroidota; class Bacteroidia; order Chitinophagales; family Saprospiraceae; genus M3007. The sequence goes on from JADJOD010000016.1 coordinate 39,854, forward strand.
AAAATACCGGTACAACGGCTGGCTGCGGGTACAATTCGCCAATGCCGTGGTATTTCCGCATGTTTCGCAAGGGCGCCGCACCCGACGAGATGAAAAAAACGTATAAACGTTTGTTGCGCAGCTGACTAAGTATAAATCCAAATTTCGGGTTGATACGTAAGTAGTACGGCGGATTTGGAAATCCGCCGACAAAAGCACCATTTTATGAAAAAAACACTCCTGATTTCCCTGGCTCTGCTGACAGTCCTCACCATTTGGTTCACCTGCTCCAATTGCCGCGCCATTCGCCGCGACACGGAATCGAAACCCGTCACCCATGAAGCCTGGGATGCCCTCGTCAAAAAACACGTTCGGCAAGACGGCTTCGTCGACTACAAAGGTTTTATCCGCGACAGCAACGACCTGAACGGGTACCTGCGCTTGCTCGAATCGGCGCATCCGAACGATAAAAACTGGACGCGCAACGAACAAATGGCTTACTGGATCAATGCTTACAATGCGTATACCGTGCAACTGATCCTGCGCAATTATCCCGTATCGAGCATCAAGGATATTAAAAAAGGCGTTGCGTTCGTCAATTCGGTTTGGGACATCAAATTCATTAAAATTCAAGGGTTTATGTACGATTTGAATAACATCGAACACAATATCCTGCGCGCCGTTTATAAGGATGCACGTATTCACGCAGCCATCAACTGCGCTTCGTGGTCCTGCCCCAGACTGCTCGGCGAAGCTTATACCGCCGCAAACCTCGACAAACAACTCGACGCTGCCATGCGCAGTTTTGTCAACGACCCCGCCCGCAACCGCATTCGCGCCGATAAAGCGGAAATTTCAGAGATATTCAAGTGGTTTAAAGGCGATTTTGAACGAGGCGGCAATCTGCGCGATTTTTTGAACCGGTATTCCGACGTAAAAATCACCGATAAAACGGATATCAGTCACATCGACTACGACTGGCGGCTGAATGAAGCTTTGTAAAAAGTCGTGAGTCGTGAGTCGCGAGTCGTAAGACGGACTCACGACTTCAACTCACGACTCAGGACTCACAACTTCCGACAACTCACACGACCGACTCACGACCACTTCCGACTTTTCACCATGCAAGAAGGAGCCATACTTCCCGGCCGATTCATGCCTTTTCACCGGGGGCATGAGCACCTGATTCTCAGCGCCCGCCTGCGCTACCCCAACCTTACCGTACTCGTCTGCTCTGCAGAACAGGATCCCATACCCGGCTGGCAACGATATTACTGGATAAAAAATACTTTTCCCGATCTGGACGTTCGGCACGTATGTGGAGAGTCCACCTGGTCGCCGGAACGCCTGGCAGGCAATCTGCCTGAAAATGCAAGGGTGCTGATCGAAAGCGGGATAAAATACCGGCCAATTGCTGAAACGCTTGGTTTGCAACACGTTATCATTGATTTAGAGCGGAAAACCTTTCCCGTAGCATCACAAGATATACGCGATAACCCCGGGAGCACACTCATTTTTTACCCCGGATCGTGCAACCCTGTTACATCAAACGGGTGGCGCTGGTCGGACCGGAAAGTTGTGGAAAAAGTTACCTGGCGGAAAAGCTGGCGGCACATTTTAAGACCGTTTTTGTGGAAGAATACGGCCGGACGTATTGTGAAAAGTTCGGCATGCAACTCAAGGACCTCGATTTTGCCCATATCGCCGGCGGTCAATTGTACCGGGAAGACGAAATGGCCCAACAGGCAAACCGCATCCTGTTTTGTGATACGGACTTGATTGTCACACAAATATGGAGCGAAATCTACTTCAGGGGCAGTTGTCAGCCCTGGATCATGTGGGCCGATCACATGCGGCGATACGACCTGTATTTGTTGCTGGCGCCCGACATCCCCTGGAAAAACGACGGTTTGCGGGAATACAAACACCGCCGGGAATGGATGTTTGAACGGCTGCGGCAGGAATTGGAAAGCCGGGGCCTGCGACATGTCATCATTCGCGGCGGTTTTGAAGAACGAACACAAGGGGCGATTGAAGCCGCCGGGCAATTATTGAAATAAACTGCCCGCTTCAAAAATTTTGTTTTCTCCGCGCTGGTACAACACGTAGTTAAAACCCGTCTGGATTCCGTACGCGCCATGTCTGCCTTTTTTATCCACCGCGATAAAGCCGACCTGGTTTTCTTTTGCCTGTTCGGGATATTTGTGCACAATACGTTTCACCGCTTTTTCCACTGCTTTTTGCGGATGTGCGCCGCGCCGCATTTCTTCCACCACAAGGAAACTGCCGAGGGTCCGCAACACCATTTCGCCCAGACCGGTGGATGCTGCGCCGCCCACTTCATTATCCACAAACATGCCGGCGCCGATCACGGGGCTGTCCCCTACCCTGCCATGCATTTTAAATGCCATACCGCTGGTGGTGCAGGCGCCGGCGATCCGGTTTTTTGAATCGATGGCCACCATTCCGATGGTGTCATGCCGTTCCACGTTGATTTTTGGCTTGTATTCGGCTTTCTTTTTCCACTCTTCCCAGGCAAGGCGCGCGGTTTCCGTCAACAGATTTTCTTTTGGGAAACCCTCGCTGAGGGCAAACATCAAGGCGCCTTCACCCGTAAGCATCACGTGCGGCGTTTTTTCCATCACCCGGCGGGCCACACTGATCGGGTGCATGATGTGTTGTAAAAAAGAAACCGAGCCGGCATTTCCAAATTCGTCCATAATACAGGCATCGAGCGTGACGTGGCCGTCGCGATCCGGGTACCCGCCGTAGCCGACACTGGTATCTTCCGGGTCGGCTTCCGAATCCGCACCCCCGCTTCCACGGCATCCAGGGCGCGGCCGCCTTTTGAAAGCACCTCCCAGGCGGCGGCATTGGCTTTTAAATTGGGCCCCCAGGTGGCGATCACAACGGGAAAAGCGTCCTTCGGGGCAGTCAGGGCGGTTTGTGAAGCCCATTGATCCCAGAAATCAGAACTGCCGGCAATTATGCCGCCGAGTAGCGAGTTTTGTAGAAATTTGCGACGTGAATTCATGGCATAGTAGTGTTTTGTGTCCGGTCAGACGCTCTTTTATGTATTTCGTTTCGGCTGCAAAATATCGCTATGTGGCTAAATGCCTTGTATTTTCTGTTTCTTTACCCGTCAGCCGTTCCATAAAATGAAAATCCATCACGCGCAAAACCCTTCGGAGTTTGACACCGGCAAACAATTATTCCTGGAATACGCCGAAAGCCTGGGTTTCGACATCTGTTTCCAGAACTTCGAACAGGAACTTGCGGACATTCAGGTGCAATACGGTGAGCCCAACGGGTGCCTGTTACTGGTCGAAACAGATGGCCAGGCAGTGGGATGTGCCGGCGTCCGGCGCTGGCAAGGCGATATTGCGGAACTAAAACGTATGTATATCCGCCCTGCTGTCCGCGGTTCGGGCCGGGGCCGGCAACTGTTGCAAGCGGCCATCGACCGGGCCCGCGAACTTGGCTACCGCCGAATCCGGCTGGACACCCTGCCTTCGATGCAGGCAGCCATCCGGCTTTACCGGGAATTTGGGTTCAAAGACATTCCGGCTTACCGGGATAATCCCTTTGAAGGCACTCTTTATTTAGAAAAAGAACTCTGATATTACCCACACCGCTCACGCTTCTTACATCGCTCACACATGCCAGTCACCATACGGGTTCAGCAATGGGTCGTTTTGATGTCCATCCTGCTTTTCGGCATTAAAGTATTGGCCTATTACCTCACCCATTCCGTGGCAGTGCTGACGGATGCACTGGAAAGCACGGTGAATGTCGTAACCGGGTTTACGGGCCTTTACAGCCTGCGCCTCGCCGCCAAACCACGCGACCTGGATCACCCCTACGGCCACGGCAAAGTGGAACTTCTTTCCGCCTCGTTTGAAGGAATTTTGATCCTGGTAGCAGGTTTGGTGATTGTATATGAATCACTTATCAACCTGATGCACCCCCACGCCGTGAAACAATTAGACACCGGTATTGTGCTCATTTCGATCACGGCAATCGTCAATTACCTGATCGGCGCATGGTGTATCCGAACTGCAAAAAGCCACCATTCCATGGCGCTGGCAGCCAGCGGAAAACACCTGCAATCAGACACCTGGACCACGGCAGGTATTGTAGCCGGACTTATTCTCCTTCGATTTACGGGCATAGCCTGGGTGGACAGCGCAGTAGCGATCATATTTGCCACCGTAATTATTGTGGAAGGTTACAAAATCATCCGTCAGACGGTCGCGGGTATTATGGACGAAGCGGATATCGAACTTTTGCAGCAACTGATCGATGTGCTGAATAAAAACAAAAAGCCGGCCTGGATTGATCTGCACAACCTGCGGGCCATCAAATACGGCTCCATCTTACACCTCGACTGCCATTTCACCGTACCCTGGTACTTCAATGTGAATGAAGCGCACGACGAAGTAAAAGCCCTGGACCAACTCATCGGGGAGCATTTTCAGCAATCGCTGGAAATGTTCGTTCATACGGACGGTTGTGTACCGCCGGGCTCCTGCCGGGTTTGCCCGCTGGAACATTGTCCGGTGCGACAATCACCGTTCGAAGGTCGTTTGGAATGGACTTTGGAGAATATTACGTCGAATCAGAAGCACGGATGATTGGGGAGAGGCCAGACTTAGAGATGCCAGATTTAGAGATGCCAGATGCCAGATTGGGAGAGGCCAGATGCTAGATTGGAAGAGGCCAGATGCCAGATTAGGAGAGGCCAGATATAGAGATCATTGAGCAACGCCCCCCATTTGTCATTGCCTAAAATAGCTTGACCTCAAAAGTCAATCTAAAATGGCAAAAAGAATCGACAAAAAGTTTCAAATTCAATCGAAGTACAATCGGGTTTTTAGTGAGGAATTTAAACGCAGTAAAGTCAAAGACCTCAAAAATGGTTTAATCAGCATGGCAGACTTATGCAAGTTGTACAGCGTGAGTCGCGCCAGCGTATACAAGTGGCTATATTTGTACTCTGAAGCCGAAAAAGGCGTGAAAACAATTGTACAAATGGAAAGCGAACAATTTAAGACTAAACAGCTTTTGGAGCGTCTATCGGAGTTGGAGCGCATTGTTGGCCAAAAACAGATGGAAATTGACTTTTTGAACAAGAGTTTTGAGTTGGCCAGTGAAGAGTTGGGTTACGATTTAAAAAAAAAGTACGCATCCAAACCCTGGAATGGTATCGAAAGCACCCCGGCAAACACCTCTACGAGATGAACGCACTTTATTTATTATGCGGTATCAGCAAGCAGGGACATTGGGAAGCCGTACGCCGCGCCGTGGCACAGCGGGCTAAAGAGCCCTGCTATGTTGGCTTGATGCTTCAGATCCGGGAGATGCATCCAGGCATGGGGCTTCGTGCGATGTACGAACAGTTTCAGCCAGAAGGCATCGGTCGTGATGCGTTTATCTGTCTAGGCCTACGTGAGGGCTTTCGATTGCGCGTGCTGAGCAACCCGCAGCGCACGACCTGGAGTGTAAAAAGCAACCGTTATACCAACCTGTTGGAAGGCAAGCGGTTTACAAATATCAACCAGTTGTGGACCAGTGATATTTTCTATTTTGGCCTGCAAGGAAGGCATTATTACGTGGTGCTTATCATGGATGTTTACTCTCGTCGAATCATTGGGTACTCTGTGGCGGACAACCTGCGAGCGGAGAACAACTTGCTTGCATTGAATATGGCATTGACGCTACGAGGAGTCAAAAACTATGAAGACAAACTCATTCACCACTCTGATCGGGGCGTGCAGTACATCAGCAATAACTACACTGAATTGCTCACCGCTTATGGCATCCAAATCAGTATGTGCATCGATGTGCTCGAAAACGCTCACATGGAACGCGCTAATGGTACCATCAAAAATGCTTACCTAAATCGCTGGAACATCAAAAACTTGAAAGAACTGACCGATAAAGTCCCCTTCGCCGTCGAAAATTATAACAACAGAAATCACCAGGCAATCGGTATGACGCCAATTGAATTTGAATCTTATGTCAAAGAACTTGATCCAGCCGCAAGACCGGAGTTAGAGATTTTTACAATGAAACAAAATATTGATAATCCTTTCCAACTTTCCCTTAACCTGGATTTATAATTGCATCACTCAGGTCAAGCTATTTTAGGCAAGGACAATTCATCATTCATCATTCATCATTCATCATTCACTCATCATTCATCATTCATCATTCATCATTCGTTTTTTTGTGAAAGAAAAACTCAACTCCTTATTAGAACTGGCCCAGAATGCGGGGTCGAATATTCGGGAAAAAGCCGTTGCGGCCGGGCAGGCAGCGATGGAAAATACCGTGCAGGCCATTGAAAAATGGCTGGAAGAGTTTCCGAAGATTGAATCTTACGGGTTGCAGGTTTCCAACTTCGCTTTTATCATGGGGCTTTCTCCTTCCTTAGAAGTTGAACTCACCGGCAGCCACCATTCTTTTCCCATGGAAAAACTATCGGAAATTCTGTTGGAGCACAAATCCGGCAGCCTCACCGGCATGGTGTTTAATGCGGTTAAAACGGCTTATCGCCTGCATGGCAAAATTGCGCAAACGCCGGAAGAACCCCTGATCGTGAAGATCAGGCTGTCGCTATCGCCGGAGATTTCGGTGTTTGTGGGAAGGCCGTTTGTGTGTTGAATGCGTTTTGCACAGGCGCGAGGTTTCAAAACACCTGCTCCAACTTTTGAACGTGTTCCTTGTTTTTGGGCGAGCAATACGCTTTGTCCCGGTACGCTTCAGGGATTCGTTTGCGTCTGATTTCATAACCCTCTCTGCGGCGCGAGCCGAAAAGCCGGTCTAAAGTTTCCATTGCATGATCGGCATGGTTATGCACGTCGCGCGGGATGTAGTTGGAGTCGCTGACGGCTGTTCCGTCTTCCCGGATGGAAAAACGAATGACGGCGACCGGTTCGGTTTCATCAGGCAGCCGTGTCGTGCCGGTGATCCGCAGATTCCGGACAATTTTTCCGGTCAACTGGTCGTGGGCATAGCGGCTCCGCCGCGCGGCCCAAAGCCCCGATACCGGGCGGGCGGGCGTATTCATATCGGCCTCCGGGAGCGGGTCTTCTTCCACCAGGAAGCCTTCTTTTTCAAACGCCTGCCGGATACCCTCATCAGCGTATTCGACGACGAGCCGTTTGAAAACTTCCCGCAACTGTTGCAGTTTTTCCGCGCCGTCGCTCATATAAAAACGGTTGTACATCACGTGATTCCCCTGCACCATCAGCACAAATTCGCCGTGCAGGTCTTCTTCCTGGCCGGCATCGGTTACCGTAAACGTATCTGTGCTTTGCACGTATTTCCAGCCTAGTGTATCGCAGGCTTTGGCCAGCACATCGTGGTCCATGTACAGCGGGTTTTTCAGAAAAACGGAAGATTCGAAACAGGACATGATCGGTCGTTTTTTAGTGAACGGGAAGGTGGAAAGAAAAAATATGCCGCCTGGAGGCCGGTTGGGAAGATAAAGATATAGAAGTTTTTGGGAGATTGGGTGTATCGGCGTGAGCGTATTTTTGTAGTGGTGGCAGGGGCCGGGCTTTTTTGCAGGCCTTTAATACGCTCAATTTCAAACAAATGCACTTAGTCATCCTGTCGGGAACCGTCCACTCTGCGAGGGTACATTGGCGCTGCATGTCCGTATAGCCGGACGGGTCCCTTCAGATGACAAACGTAGCGTACGCGGCTTTGTTGCATGAATCCCCGCCAAAGTCGAGTCATCCCTTTCCCATTTAATGATCAGGCGACTCTTACTGTTTTGGGTGCGGCGACTTGAATAAATCTATTCAATACAGCCGCTTTAATTGCTGCTTCGGTTTTCTGGTTTTCAAATTCCCTGGCGTACATTTTTTCGCCCAATATCGTTTTCCATCGAAAGAAGGCATTCTCGCTTTTACTTCGGCGATGATAGCCTGATTGGACTTTCCAGCCTTTTCGATTGGCTTCCATTCCACCCTCATCTATTATTTCCAATGCTCGGTTTCTGGGGTGATCGGTCGGCAAATCATTATCAGCCACCTGGTATATGGCGTTTTCGCGAGGCGGTATGATGGGCTCGATGTCGATTTCCACAAGCATATCCCAACAGTGGTAATGATCGTAGGCGCCGTCGGTTCCAACTTTGTTGATGTCCACGCCCTGTTCAAATGTATCAACGATCAATTGCTCCAGGACCGCTGCGTCCTCGGTTTTATTATCTGTGAGCACCTGTGCGGTAATTTCTCCGGTTTTTTCATCCACCCCCAGATGGATTTTTCGCCAGGTGCGCCGCTTCGACCAACCGTGTTTACGCACTTTCCATTCGCACTCGCCATATATTTTTAAACCGCTTGAATCCACCACCAGATGGATCGCCTCGCCCGTTTTGAGTTTTTCACTAATCCCTAACGGAACTTTTAACCCCGCTTGCCGTCGACATATTTGTGTGTACGAAGGTATCTGCAAACCAATACCCAGCATCTCAAAGATCGATTCAGCAAAACCTTCTAATTGCCGGAATGCCAAGCGAAAGGTCACTTTCAAGGTCAGCAATAACACAATACAGTCTGTCGAGTAAATCATTTGCCCACCCCGTTTGACCGGCCCTTGATGGTACCAACTCCCCGAAACCGATTCATCTATCCATAGCGTCAGACTGCCGCGTCGCTTTAATCCGGCGTTGTACTCCCGCCAGTTCGTTATTTTATATTGCTCTTTGGGCTTGTTCGAGTTGGATAAAGCGTCTACTTTTGTCATGAGCCGGGTGGGTAAACGTGATGTTTTGCAACTCAAATTTACACTTTCCGGCTCATTTTTCATTAAATGGATCTCGGCCCACTGGATTCATGCAACAAAGCCGAAAAACTGCCGAAGACGATGAGGTCGTTCTGATTATTTAAAGGAATAATTTCAAGGTATGTAACATCATCATTCATAATCTTGAATTTCACAAAAGATCTATTTAACATACGAAGGCAACCCGTTTCGTGGCATGCATTTGACCAATAGTAATGCTGCATTAAAAATATTCCCGGCTCAATGGTCGGTAGCAACGGCGAAAATTGGTGAATGAGAGCATAATCGTGTTCATAATCCGAATCTTTATTTGTGTATGTGAATCTATCAATGAGGGAATCAGGAATAACCAGTACAAATCGTTTGGAGGTTAGAGGATGCCGAAGCAAATCTGTTTGCATTGGATCGCTAAAGTACACCTTTCCGTTAGCAACAATAGAGTCTCTTGTGCGTAGCAAGGGGTCAATTTTTTCCAACCCCTTCCCGAAATAAATGCCAAATACGTCATGTGAATGCTTGAAGTATTCGAATACAGCCTTTTGAGCAAGGTACTTTGACGATTCGGGCTTTGACCTGTTGCCGGATATCGAACGGGCACAGGAATTTAACATGAGTAAATAAATAATATATGCGGCAATAATAATGGAGCGGCATACATTAAAAAATATTTGGAGTAGCGCCATCGGTAAAAGTTGTAAGCCAATGTTGAAAACTGGGAGGGGGCAATAAATGGCAACTCCTGTCTATAGCATCAGGCTATTTTCAATTTTTATGGGCAATTTATAATAGATGCGTCACAATTAATAATAGGGACATTATCCCAATTGTTTGATGCACCAGATACTGAACAATTTCCAGTATGAGCCGATTGCAATTATGAATTTGGTTATTCAATTCTCTGTCAAGGTTTACCAAAAATATCTGCTTTATGTCTGATAACGGGGCACCGGGCTGCGTAGAATTGATTGCTTGCTGTGTTTGAAGTACTGCAGTATTGAGCGCATTAGCAGCGAATACATTACATGAAACCAAGCAGGCTGCATTGTTGTTTGCTCTGACCTCTAACCGCATGTTCTGTATTTCCAGCAAAACAGTTGAGCCGCCGGGAAAAACCCGGAATTCCAGTTGCCCAGATTTATGCTGGACGGTGTGTTTCCCGGTAGCGGGGGAGCCGTTTTGGCAAAAATAGAATCCGGGTCATTGGTGCCTCCAACAATCGCTCCGGCATTAATTTGCACCAAACTTAGCGGATTTCCGGATAATGAATAGGTAAACATGTTACCCGTAAAATTTGCAGTATCGAACAGGTTTGGTGTGCCGCTGTTGTTTTGACCGGCGAAATAAAGGAAACAACCTCCGAACGTCCCGTCCTGATGTTTGAATACGATTAACCGGATGCCGCGATTCGGCCCAATGTCGATAAGTGTATCTTTGGGCGCTATGGGCACGATCACGATATCCGCCGAGTCCTTGTATTTGGATTCTACGGCCATATACCACAAAGGATAGATACTGGCCGGAATGGAAAGGGTATCGTAGCTCCGTTCCGTTCGGTGTTCATACCATTTTTTTACTTCTGCAATAGAAAAAGGAAGTGTTTTTAGTGGGCGCTGGATGACAGGAGAAGATTCTTTGACAAGATCAAAATCTTTGTTGCAACTTAGGAAAACGCCAAGTGCCAGGCAAAGAACAAGCATCGGCTTGTTTTGCGCTAATGAAAGGTTTTTCATCAATGAAATCGGTTTTGACAGATTTTGGGTTCACGACCTCGCGCGCCGGTGGTGAAGCCTTTGCCGTCAGGTGAAGGAATAAATATGACGATGGCAAATACATGCGGAATTTATTAAACTTAGGCAAATTTGCCTAAACAATATTTTAATGCCCTTTGGAAAGTTGCTGCGTGAAATACACGCTGCACAAGGCAGGATTGATGGCTTTTGGGAAAAAAATGAGGGAGTTGCGCCTGGCGCGTAACCTCTCACAAGAGGCATTGGCATGGAAAGCAGACTCCGAACTCAGCCAGATCAGCCGAATGGAGCGAGGCATTATCAATGCCGGATTGAGCCAGATTTTTAAGATCGCAGCAGCGTTGGAGGTACATCCGAAGGAATTGTTTGACTTCGAGTTGCCGCCGGAAGAATAAATCAGGATGCTTTTAGGCTAAACAATGGCTTAGTTGTGGCATGAATTCGCCCACCCCTGCTGCGCCGTTTTTCAACGGAAAACGGCGCAGCAGGGGTGGGCGAATTCATGCCACAACTACGTTTTCACAAATCAAACCGCACCCAATCCACCGCCACCACCGGCTGCGAAGGATTATTTTCGTTTTTGACGACAAAATACAGATCGTGAAACTTGCCGTCGCCGCGCGATTCGAGGGGCAACACGATCTCTGAAAATTCCATCCGTTTCGCCGCATTTTTTGAAGGTACCTGCACTTTGCCCACCAAGGGGCCGGTCGGCCCGTCCAAACGCAGTTCCAGGCGCCCGCCGCTGAATTTGTACAGGTTGTCGCCGGAGCCGATGCCGATGGCAACGGAGTGCACCCCCCGCAGGTCGCTGTGTTTAAACACAAAAAAACTGTTGTTTTTCAATTCGTTGAGTACCACCGTGTCCCCGTTGAAAGGCCGGTAGGTGCGGATGTTTTTCGACATGCTGTCGGCCTGTTCGGCCTGCTGGAAGGCTGCGCGCAGGGCGATGGTCTCGCCTTCTTCCAAAGGCGACTGGCTGCCGCTGCCGCGGTCTTTGTAACTGGCTTTAAAAATGAAGGTGCCCGGTTTGGGCTGGTTATTGCGCTCTTTTGCCGCCGGAAGCGCTAAGGAGTAGACGCCCGACAGTGGCAGCGATTGTTTGGGTTTGGCCGGAGCGCCGAGGGAAAGAATCCAGCGCACCATTTCCCCGGCATCTTCTTCTGATACCTGCGGGTGGGCGCTCATGACGGTTTGCCCCCAGTTGCCCGCGCCGCCGGTGATCACTTTTCTGGAGAGATTCCGCACGGCAAACTCGTCTTTCCGGTAGCGCTCGGCGATGACCTGGTAGGCAGGGCCGTTGATCTGCCGGTCCGGAGCGTGGCAGGTTTTGCAGTCGGATCGGTCGATGAGGGTTTTGCCCCGCGCGTATTCCGTTTGTTGTTTTGCGGCCTGGTGCCCCTGCGCGATGCTGGTGATGTCGAAACCCGTTTCTAAGTAGTCGATGGTGGTGGCCACGGCAGCCGGTGTGATGCCGCCGCTCGCGAGAGAGCCGTCTTCCCGGTCTTCCACGATCAGGTTGTAGTTCAGGTTGTCGCCGGGCTGGTAAAAACTGCGGTTTTTGCCGCCAAAGTCCCAGCGCACGAGGGGCGGTTCGTTGCCGGCATATATTTTATGTTTTGTCACTTTGGTTTCTCCCGACGCGTCGGTCACTTTGAGGCGGACTTCATAAGTGCCCGGCTGCTGAAAAACGTGAGTAATGCTGTCCAACGGGTTCTTTTTCAATACCTTTTTCATGCCGGCGTAAGCTGCCGGGCGGAACTCGCGCAGGGCCCAGGGGGCCGACCCGTCGCCGAAATCGACTTCGTAACTCAGGCGGTCGTCGTCGTAATCGCGGGTTTGTGCGGCGGAAAAAACAACCGTGCAGGGTGTCGCTCCGGCCGTCCGGTCCGGTTTTAAAACCGGCATGGGCGGGCGGTTGCCACGGATGTAGTCGATGCGGCTGATGCGGGCGTCGGGGTTGGAAGAAAACCATTGTACGCCGTATTCGAGCACCCAAAGCGAGCCGTTTTTGTCCACAAACATATCCATGGGCCGCGACAGGCTGATGCTGTCGCCAAAAGGTTCCATCCGGCTGAAATTGCCCATCGAGTCGACGGTGACGGCCATCATCCAGCTGCGCATCCAGTCGTAGGTGATCAGTTTGCCGTCGTAATAATCCGGGAAACGTTTTTCTGCGGGGTACTGGTCGCAGTAATAAACGGGGCCGGCCATGGCGTTGCGCCCGCCGTTGCCGACAAGTGGAAAATCGGGCGAGTTGGTGTAGGGGTACCAGATAAATGCGGGCTGGGCGGGTGGCAGGTCGCGGGCGCCGGTATTGTTGGGGCTGTTGTTCACCGGGTGCAGGGGATCAAATGCCGGGCCCGGTTTGCGGGTGGTAAAGTCATAATCGCGGTAGGGTTTGTTGTTGCCCACAAAATACGGCCAGCCGAAAAAACCTGCGGCGCGGGCGCGGTTCACCTCGTCGTGGCCCGCCGGGCCGCGCGCGCTGTCGGGTTCGCCGGCGTCGGGGCCCACTTCACCCCAAAACAGCAGGTTGCGCCGCGCGTCGATGGAAGTGCGGAAAGGATTGCGGCAGCCCATGACGTAGATCTCCGGCCGGCCTCCGCGCTGGCGGTTGTCGGCGACACGTTGTTCGTTGGGCAGGGGGCCTTCGGTAATGTGCAGGTCTTGCGGGTTGAACAGATTTCCTGCAGGGCATACGTACGATCCGTCGGCCAGGGGTTTGATCCTCATTATTTTACCACGAAGGTCGTTGGTGTTGGCCGACGATTTTTGCGCATCCCAGGCGCTGCGCCCCTTGATCTCGTCGATCGGTGCATAACCCGCCGAAGCAAAGGGATTGGTGTTGTCGCCGGCGCTGAGGTAGAGGTAACCGTCGTCGGCGTAGCGCAGGCAGCCACCCGCGTGGCAACATTCTTCCCGTTGCACCCCCACCTTCAGCATTATCTTTTCGGAAGCCCGGTCGAGGCTGTCGCCGACAAAGACAAATCGCGACAACTGATTGACGGACTCGTCGGTGGCGGGTGAATAATACAGGTAGATCCAGTGGTTTTGTTCCCAGTTCGGGTCGATAGCTAACCACATCAGGCCGTCTTCTTCTTTCGAATAAACGGGCAATTTATAAGCGACATTGATCAGACCCGTGGCGGGGTCGAACAGTTTGATGGCGCCGCGCCGCTCAACCAGCAGCACCTTCCCGTCGGGCAACATACCGAATTGCATGGGCTCGGTGAGGTCGCTGGCGAGTACGGTTTTTACAAAACGGGTGGGGTCGGGTTGCTCCGGCGTCCGGCAGGCCGTATAATTAAGGCGTTTTTTTTTACCAATGGCGTATTTGATACCGCCCAGCAGGTGCTGGAGGAATTCCGGTTCGGCATAACTCTCTTTGGTGTGCCCCAGCGCCGTGTAAAAGGCCCGGCCGCCGTCGTACTCGTGGCACCACGACATGGGGTGATCCGCGCCGTTGGTGCCGCCCTGGTAGGAACTTTCGTCGATGCTGAGCAGTACTTTTACGTTGGGATTCAGGTTTTTGAAATTATACCATTCGTCAAAACGCGCCCAGTTGTCGCCGAGGTGTTTGGTCGCCGGATGATCGTGGTCTTTTACCAGCAGGGTAGCGTTTTGCTGAGCGGGGTGTCCGTTGAAATAACCACCCGCCAGCCCGCCGTACCAGGTCCAGCCGTATTCGGTATCGGTAGACGAGTGCACGCCCACATAGCCGCCTCCGGCTTGTATATACCGTTCAAAATCTGTTTCTTGTGCGGGGTTCAGAACGTCGCCGGTGGTGTTAAGGAAAATAACGGCATTGTAGCGGCGCAGGTTCTTTTCATTAAAATCGGCGCCATCCTCGGTGGTATCCATGGCGATGCCATTGTCGCGGCACAATTTGCGCAGTGCAGCAATGGCCACCGGGATACATTCATGCCGGTAGCCTTCGGTTTTGGAAAATACCAGAACGCGGGAGGGAATGTCGTCGTGGCGGGAACAGTTTGGGAAAATGGTGGCGAAGGCAAAAAGCAGAAACAAAAAGATTCCGGGAAGGAGGCGCATAAATTGAAAATTTTTGAAAATCAAATTCCGGCGAAAGATAAACAGGGTTCGCTGGGTTTTTCAATTAATGTATGTTCGAAAAAAACGCATGGTATATTGTCCTCTGCTGCTGCTGCCCGTTCTTTTTGTCCGGGCAGCCGGACATGGTTTTTGTAAAAGGGGGCTCGTTTTTGATGGGGGATACAAGCGGCGACCCGGATGAAAAACCGCTGCACCGGGTGGTGGTGCGCGATTTTTACCTGTCCGAAACGGAAATCACCAACGCCGGGTTCAAGGTGTTTGTGGAAGCCACCGGCTACCGCACCGATGCGGAACTGGGCGACGGCAGTTTTGTGTGGGACAGCACCGGCTGGTCCAAAAAGGAAGGTATTCACTGGCGGCACACGGAATTCGGCCGATTGCGCAGCGGCAAAGATGACCAATGCCCCGTTTTACACGTCAGTTGGAACGACGCCGCGCAGTATTGTAATTGGCGGAGTAAAAAGGAGGGTTTGCAACAGGTATATGATTTTCAGGGAGATACGGTAATTACCCATGCCACGTCAAACGGTTACCGTTTGCCCGCTGAAATGGAATGGGAATACGCTGCGGCTGAAGGGCGCGAAATAAAAACGGCGACGTTTTCAGGCGATACCCGTATCGGCGCGGTGGCCTGGTATTCCGGCAACGCGGCAAAAAAAGTACACCCCGTGGGTGGCAAAAAAGCCAACCGGCTCGGGTTGTACGACCTCACCTGGAACGTGTGGGAATGGTGTCACGACCGGTACGATCCACAGGCTTATTCCAAAGAAACCGGTATTTTCGGCCCTTCGCAGGGAGCGCTCCGGGTGCTGCGCGGCGGCTCCTGGAACAACAACTCCCGGCATTGCCGGCTGAGCAACCGTACCAGCCGGTCTCCGGATTTCCGGGACGGCAACCTGGGATTCCGGGTGGCGCGGAATAAGGAATAACCCAATGATAACGTATCCTGAAGGGATTTGAGATTCCGGGCTCGTGCCGATTGATAAGTCCCCTCAGAGCCTCTTTTGCAGATCACGACGTCAACAAAACAAAAAAAAATCCGGCTTCCGCCGCTATTTTAAACCATGAAGACTTACAACTGGGGCATTATCGGCCCGGGAAAGATCGCCCGAAAATTTGCAGACGATCTGAAATTGCTCCCCAATGCGCGGCTGCACGCCGTCGCTTCCACCTCGCCCCAGCGCGCTGCCGCCTTTGCCGGCGAATATGGCGTGGAACACGTTTACGGACGGTATGAAGATATCGTGCATTGCCCCGGGCTCGACGTCGTATACATCGCCACCCCGCACGTATTGCACGGCGAAAACACCCTGCTTTGCCTCGAACACGGCATCCCGGTGTTGTGTGAAAAACCCTTTTCCATGAATACGGCCGAAGCGCGGCGTATGATAGCCGCCGCCCGCCGCAACCGGGTATTTCTGATGGAAGCCCTCTGGACGCGTTTTATTCCCGCTTTTGATCACGCGTTGGAACTGATCGCGCAGGGCGAGATCGGGGAGGTGCACACGGTCAAATCGGACTTTGGATTTATGATGCCTTTCGACGCGCAACACCGCATTTTTAACAAGGCGCTGGGTGGAGGCTCCCTGCTCGATATCGGCATATACCCGGCCCTGCTCGCTCTTTTTGTTTTCGGAAAACCGGAAACGGAAGATATTCTGGCTGCTGCTGCATTTACCCGGACGGAAGTGGACGAAAGTTGTGCCTTTACCTTTCAATACCCCCGGAAAGGGCCTCGCGCTCGGTCACAGCACCATTGCCGCAAACACGCCCATTGAGGCCTGGTTTTACGGAAAAGAAGGGTCGATTTACCTGCATCCGCGCTGGCATCACACACAACGGCTCACCGTTACGAAGTATGAAGGCCGGCAGCAGACCAGCCGCGACCTGGAAATTCCCTACGACGGCTGGGGATATTACTTAGAAGCGGCACACGTAATGCAATGCATTGATAATGCAATGCTTGAAAGCGATAAGGTGCCGCTCGACTTTACCCTCGACCTGGTCGAAACCTTGGATGCCATCCGGGAAAAAGTAGGCCTGGTATATTAAAATTTCGAATTGCCGGCTTGTACACGCCCCGGGAGTAAAGAAGAACTTCCGTTATCCGACGCTGACGATAAACTTTCCACTTTGCGCCACGACAGCCAGATCACTTACCGTGTCCACCTGGTGCGTTACGCCGTTGAGCACATAAAAAGCCGAAATACTCACCTTCACTTCCCGGCCGGCGGGATAAACCACGTCGCCGTAGGGCATCACAATGTCTAAGGTGCTGTTGTTGCTCGAATCAAAAATCGGCGAGTTGAGGTTCAGTACGGAGCCGCGGGTGGACCCGTCAGGATTGGTAATCGTGAGCGCAACCGTAAGATTGGGCAGCGATTGTGTCTGGGAAATATGCCCGGTCAAATCAAGCTGGAAACTCACTGCGGGGTCGGCGACCTGTACTTTTTTAATTTTAGCCATAATGTGGGAGGATTTGAACGATGTACAAAAAGAAAGTAATGATCATACAGACGGACAGATGAGGTAAAATCTCAATGTTTTTCCAAACTGTTTTTCTTTTTTTTGAAAAAATACCACGCGGCGGGCAACAGCAGGAGCGCCAGTCCCCACCACAGCCGGGAATACCGGGGGCGCGACATCGGTACCGGCGTGTCGTCGCCGATCAATACAAAAGCGCCCCAGAAAAAGGGATGATTGCGGGTGTCCGTCGCCAGGTAATCCAGTTTGGCCCGCCGGATCGCTTCGTCTTTGCCCATGCCCTGCTTCAGGTGCTGGTAAAACCCCTGCATGATCTGGGCGGTCGCCCGGTCGTCGGCCTGCCAGAGGCTCATCAGAATATTGGCGCAGCCGGCGTATTTAAAAGCGCGGGCAAGGCTCATTACACCTTCCCCCTTGGCCAGTTGGCCGTGACCGGTGTTGCAGGCGCTCAAAATGACGAGATCGGCCTTGAGGCGCAGGATATAAATCTCATAAGCGTGCAAAAAGCCGTCGGCTTCTTCCCTGCTTTGACCGGCATTTCCACCGGTTGTGTTGCCGCCCGAATGGCTGAACACCAGGCCGGAGTACAAGGGGTCGCAATCGTTGAGAAATCCGTGCATGGCCATGTGCAGGATGCGGGATTGTGGCGCGTGCCGCTGAAAGTGGGCCTCGGTGGCCTTATTGCCGAGCATTGCCCGCCCGCCAACCATCCGCGATATCTGCGATACTTCCGCCTGATTATTGCCAAGCGGCGCAAAATCGGAAGCATTTACTGCCCGGCAGCCGTCGTTTTCGCCGCGCAAAGTGGTCAGCCCTTCGTTTTTATATTCCGGCGCATAACCGGCGAACAAACGCTCCGGCTTCTGCACCGCCGCCGGCTGAAGCGCCATGGACGCCGAATATTCGTAGCGCACGGAAGTCTGCCGGAGCAAATAAGGCAGGTCGGCGTAACTGCTCTCGGGGCCGGCTTTTTGTGTGAGCAACAACTCGAAGGGCAGGTAGGAAAGGTTGCCGTCGGGGATAACGATCAGCTGGTTCGGTATTTTTTCAAGAACCGGCGAAACGAGGGTTCGATACAAATCATCGGCGGTGGCGGCAAACTGCGCTGTGGCGTCTTTGCTGCGCCCCTGCTCCAGTACCCGGTCGCGGTCGCGCAGGCTGCCGATCAGGCGCTCCAGTTTGCCGGGAAAATCGGCGCCGGGCGCCAGTTGCAGGCCTTTTAACCCGTTTTTATCGACATAAAACGCAAAAATGGCGCTGTCTCCGCTGAAATATTCGAGTATGCCACAACCCGGCGGCAGGTTTTGCCGGACCTCTGCGACGCCCAGCGGAGCCTGGTTATACTTGATGCGGTAGTATTCCGGGTAAGACGATTCCAGTTTTTCGAGCAACAATTCATAACTGCGGCGGCGGTTGATGACCTCTTTTTGCCAGCGCAATATTTTGACCTTGTCCGCCGAAGGTTTTTGCTGCTCCCGGAAGATTTCCTTTTTGTAAAACGCAATGTCGATTTTCAGGCTTTTTTCTTCCTGCAACAGGGCGTCCGGGCTACCGGCCTTTTCTTTCCCCGCCGCCTCCCGCAGCGCCTCAGCCAGGCGAAGTGCTCTGCTTCTTCCGGTATACCGGAAAGCCTGTTCCAGGTATCCGGCGTCTTTTGTCAGCCGGTTTAATTCCAGCGCAGCGCCGATCGCTCCTTCCCACGATGGGGCGCGCTTCCCGGTTCCAGAATTGCCGGGAACCTTCCTGGTATTCGGTGCGCATGGTATCCAGCAGACCCACAGCCACGTCGTAGGTCGCCAGCGAAGCGTCCAGAAATTGAGGATTGTGCTCTTTATGAGCCAACTGGCGCAAGGTTTCCCCTTTGTCGCGCAGGGTGAGCAAAAAATCCAGGTAGGCATTGACCCGTTGTACCGCCGGGTTGATCAGTATGTTTTGATAGGCAAAAGAATCGGTGAGGGTGTGCAGCGCCAGTTGGTAATACGACAGGGCG
Source organism: Lewinellaceae bacterium (assembly GCA_016713985.1). Classification (GTDB taxonomy): domain Bacteria; phylum Bacteroidota; class Bacteroidia; order Chitinophagales; family Saprospiraceae; genus M3007. The sequence continues at coordinate 58,928 of JADJOD010000016.1, forward strand.
CCCCGCAGGTCGCCCAGTTTGTTGGCCACAAAACCGAGGTGCCGGTATGTTTTGCCGATCGTCGGGTGTTTGGCGCCATAACGCTCTTTTTGCCGCTCCAGGGCCTGGGAAAGATATTTTTTTGCTTCCGGGTATTTGCCCGTACGCCGGTAAATGAAGCCGAGGTTTTGCCAGGTCGCCTCGATATTATGGTCAATTTTATATTCCGAGTGATACCGGATCGCCTTTTGCAGCGCTTCCAGCGCCGGCTCGTATTCGCCGAGTTCACCGTAGGAATTGGCCAGTTCGTTGTAGGAGACGATAAAATCGAAAGGGTCTTTTTCCGGGTAATCCCGCTGGAGCAGGTTCAGGGCTTTTTGAGCGAAACCGATGGCTTGCGGAAAGTCTTTTTTGCGGTAATAAACCTGGCTGAGGTTGTTATAGGACTTGACCAGCATGTCCGGCGATTCGGTTGAATCAGCCAGAAACAGGTGAAGTCCCGATTGTGCGTAATCGGCCGCGCGGTCAAAATCGCCTTTGCTGCGGTAGGAAAAAGCGATATTGTGGTAGGCATCCGCGAGTAAAGTACGGTTGCCTTTGCGTTCGTAAAATGCGATTTCCTGCAGACCGTATTTTAAGGCGTTTTCAAAATCGCCCAGTTCGTAACAAATGATTCCGGCTAAATTGTAATAAACGCCCCAGAAGTCGTCGCCGGCAGGAATGTCGGTTTTGCCTTTTTGTTCCAGAAGCGGCAGCAAGTCAGCCGCTTCTTTGAGCCGGTTTTGGTAATACAGCGCGAGGCCTTCCTGAACCCTGGATTTTCCCCATTCGGGCCAGTTTTTTATTGTTTCCGACAATTCTGCTCCCCGCAACGCATACCGGTAAGCGCTGTCGGGCTCTTCCGCTTCGTTAAATGCTTCCGCTTTTTGGCGCAGCAGAATGGCTTCCGCGTTTTGGTCGCCGGTATTTGCATCGGGGGAAGAATGAGGAGACTGGCCGCACAACACAAAACTCAGGACGAGCAGTGCAGGCCAGAAATCGGATGTCTTCATAAATATAAACGGTTCGCGTATTCTGAGGATGCTTCATTGATGTGGATTAAAATCCCGCATCGTCCGGAGTTCTCCTGCGACGGATGGGATGGAACCAGTTATATATGGTCAAAGGTAGTAAACTTTTCCCGTGCTTGTCACAACTTGTACACCAGCATCAAACCGTCCCGGATAGGCAGCAGGATGTTTTCCACCCGCCGGTCGTTTTGTACAAAATCGTTAAATGTGCGCAGCGCCCGGGCCGTTTCATCCTTTTCGTCTCCGCCGGCGACTTTGCCGTCCCACAACACGTTGTCTATCACTAAGAACCCGCCTTGCCGGGTTTTGCCCAAAGCGAGTTCGTAATGCGCCGGGTAATCCAGTTTGCCCGCATCGATAAAAACCAGGTCGAATTGTTCATCCAAAACGGGTATGATATCGGCTGCATCGCCCAGGTGCAGGCGTATTTTATGCGACAAACCGGCTTTCTCTGCGAACTTCAGGATCAGTCCGCCGAGTTCGTCATTTATTTCTATGGTGTGCAACAAGCCGTCTTCCGGCAGCCCGGCGGACAGGCAAAGGGTGGCATAGCCGGTGAATGTGCCGATTTCGAGTATCCTCCGGGGGGCGATCATCCGGCTGATGAAACGAAGCAGCGTTCCCTGGTAAGGCCCCGACAACATTTGTGGCGCCAGGGTGCGCAGGTGCGTTTCGCGCTCCAGTTCGGCCAGCAATTCGGCCGGAGCGGTCGTATGTCGGGCGCAGTAGTCGAATATTCTGTCGGTCGGATTCATCTTGTATCGAAAAAAGAGGCCTCAACAGGGGCTTAATTTGGTGAATAAAGATGTTTAGAGGGGCGCCGGCAAAGTTCCTGCTAAAATTTCCGGTTTTTTTCAAAAATTGTTTTTTCGTTTCGGTGGCGCGACTTACCTTTGCACTCGCTTTTCGGGAAGGGGTTCATTTTTTCTGAAAAACACGTTGTTTGAAATCATACCAAAAGCCTTGGAGGCAGCGAATTAAGCCACTGTAGCTCAGTTGGTAGAGCAGCTGATTTGTAATCAGCTGGTCGGGGGTTCGAGTCCCTCCAGTGGCTCTATTTCGGTTAATAGTTATCAGTTATTGGTAATCGGTCCTTTTTATTTGAATCACGGACAACCAATACCTCATAACCGATAACCAAACCCAAGGGGGTGCCCCGGAGTTGGAGAGCCGGGCCAGACTGTAAATCTGGTGCTTTACCGCTGAGTAGGTTCGAATCCCACCACCCCCACTTTTTTAAGTCACGAGTCATAAGTCGCGAGTCGTGAGTTTTGGGGCTCACGACTTATGACTTGCTGCTCTCGACTATACCTGCGGTGGTAGCTCAGTTGGTAGAGCGTCAGCCTTCCAAGCTGAATGTCGCGAGTTCGAATCTCGTCCGCCGCTCTCAAAAGGTTGTTTATTTCTGTTGTTCATTGCTGATACCGCTTGAAGTACAAGCCCAAACGAAGATCACAATCAACAATTGTCAATCAACAATCGCGCTGTTGTAGCTCAGGGGTAGAGCACTTCCTTGGTAAGGAAGAGGTCGTGAGTTCAAATCTCATCAACAGCTCGAAGCAATGTGATAAAGTGATAAATTCTCAATGTGGTAAGGATAGGGTTAAAATATTATCACATCATACACTCACATTATCGAATTATCGCATTAAATAACATTTTTTCACTTAAATTTTGACTTAAAAGTCTTTTACCAATGGCAAAAGAGACATTCCAGCGCACCAAGCCTCACGTAAATATTGGCACGATTGGTCACGTTGACCACGGCAAGACGACGCTGACGGCTGCCATTACTTACGTACTTTCTCAAAAAGGTCTGGCAAAGAAGACGGACTACGATGCCATTGATGCTGCTCCGGAAGAAAAAGAGCGTGGTATCACGATTAACACCGCGCACGTAGAATACGAAACGGAAAAGCGTCACTATGCGCACGTTGACTGCCCTGGTCACGCCGACTACGTTAAAAACATGATCACGGGTGCCGCACAAATGGATGGCGCCATCGTAGTATGTGCAGCCACTGACGGCCCGATGCCGCAGACGCGTGAACACATCCTGCTCGCCCGTCAGGTAGGCGTTCCGAGAATCGTTGTATTCATGAATAAAGTGGATGCAGTCGACGACCCCGAAATGCTCGAACTGGTTGACATGGAACTGCGCGAACTGCTGAGTTCTTACAACTTCGACGGCGACAATGCCTCCATCATCCAGGGTTCCGCTTTGAAAGCACTCGAAGGCGACGGCAAAACCGGCGTTTGGGCAGAAAGAATCATGGATTTGATGAATGCCTGCGACAACGACATTCCGGACCCGGTTCGTGAAGTAGACAAACCCTTCCTGATGCCGGTGGAAGACGTATTCACCATCACCGGTCGCGGTACGGTTGCTACCGGCCGTATCGAGCGTGGTGTAATCAACGTCAACGACCCGGTTGAAATCATCGGTATGATGAAAGAAGGTGAAAAACCGCTCACTTCGACCGTTACGGGTGTGGAAATGTTCCGCAAACTGCTCGATCGCGGCGAAGCAGGCGACAACGCCGGTCTTCTCCTGCGTGGTATCGATAAAGAACAAATCAAACGCGGCATGGTTATTTGCAAACCAGGCAGTGTAAAACCGCACAAAAACTTCAAGTGTTCGGTTTATGTCCTTTCGAAAGAAGAAGGTGGTCGTCACACCCCGTTCTTCTCCGGATACCGCCCGCAGTTCTACTTCCGTACCACGGACGTAACCGGCGACGTGACGCTGCCGACCAACGTGGAAATGGTAATGCCGGGTGACAACATCGAACTCGAGGTTAAACTGCTCAATACCATCGCTATGGAAAAAGGCCTGCGTTTCGCTATCCGCGAAGGCGGCCGTACGGTGGGCGCCGGTCAGGTAACCGAGATAATGGACTAAAATAATTCAATGATGAATGATAAACGATGAATGATGAATGATTACCCGCTTGAAGGGTGTATCATATTCATCATTCATCATTCATCATTCATCATTTGCCACAGGGGCATAGCTCAATTGGTAGAGTGGCGGTCTCCAAAACCGCAGGCTGCGGGTTCGAGCCCTGCTGCCCCTGCCAACAAAAAAACGTTGTTCGTTCATCGGCGTTCGTTGTTCGTGTTTATACGACAACGGACTTTTTTCACAGTAGGAAGAGGCTGTTTTTGAACGAACAACACACAACTTAACAACGGACAACGTTTCGGCATAATGGAAAGATTGACGCTATATTTAAAGGAGAGCTACCATGAACTCGTAAAAAACGTGTCATGGCCTACTGCTGCGCAACTTCAGGAAAGTACGATCGTGGTATTGGCCACTGCCGGAATCCTGGCGTTGGTCATTTTTTTGATGGACGTTGCCTGCAGCGTTTTTTTCAAAAATATTTACGGGGTTTGGGGACAGTAAACCGAAATTCACTTTCATCACACTTCCATCCCGTCCAGAACCATGAGTCAGGAAAAAGAACCGGTGGCGCCCGCAGCCGCTGATAAAAAGTGGTATTCTCTCCGCGTTATCAGTGGCAAGGAGAAAAAAATACAGGAACGGATACTGCTCGAAATCGAGCGTTCCGGATGGAAGGAGTTTGTCTTTTCGGTGATCGTACCTACTGAAAAAGTGTACAAGATCCGGAACGGAAAAAAAGTAATGCAGGAGCGCAACCTCTTGCCGGGTTATATCCTGATCGAAGCCGTGGGAGCAAAACTGAACGGAGATGTGGCAAAAGTGATCGCCGACATTCCCAACGTGATTCATTTCCTTGGCAAAGAAACACCCATCCCGATGACCCAGGTTGAGGCCAACCGCCTCTTGGGAAAAGTGGACGAAAGCAGTGAATCCGGCGAAACACTCAGCGAACCTTTCCTCATCGGAGAAACGGTGAAAATCATCGACGGACCGTTTGCCGAATTTATCGGCGATATTCAGGAAGTCAACGAAGAGAAAAAGAAGTTGAAAGTGATCGTTAAAATTTTCGGTCGCGGCACGGAGGTGGAACTCAACTTTATGCAAGTGGAAAAAATCAGCTGAAATTGACCGATTGATACCTGTTCTCCCAGGTTCGCTTCTACAAAACCGGCGATTTCAACGATTTTCTTATATCATTCAAACTTATTCTGCTAATTTTCAAATGCTGAAAATTCAGATCCAATGGCAAAAGAAGTAGACATTTATATTAAACTCCAGGTGAAGGGCGGCCAAGCCAACCCTGCTCCGCCTATCGGCCCGGCACTCGGCTCGAAAGGTGTGAATATCATGGAGTTCTGCAAGCGTTTTAACGCGCAAACGCAAGAACAACAAGGCAAAATACTTCCGGTGATCATTTCGGTGTACAAAGACAAAACGTTTGACTTTGTCATCAAAACCCCACCGGCAGCCATCCAGTTGTTCGAAGCCGCCAAATTGCAAGTGGGACAAGGCTCTGACGAGCCCAACCGCAAAAAAGTAGGTTCCGTTACCTGGGAACAGGTGCGTGCCATCGCTGAAAGTAAAATGCCCGACCTGAACTGCTTTACCGTCGAATCCGCTATGAAAATGATAGCCGGTACGGCCCGAAGCATGGGTATTACAATCACCGGCACCGCCCCCTGGAATAACTGATACTGATATATCAAACAAAGGGAGTTCCGCCCAACGGAACGTTTTACCTTTAAATACAGATCAATGGCAAAATTGACAAAAAAACGCAAAGCCGTTGAGGGGAAGGTTGACCAGGACAAACTCTATTCACTTGGCGACGCAATGAACCTGGTGAAAGACGTCAACACGACCAAATTCAACGCCTCTGTCGACGTGCATGTCCGTCTTGGTTTGGACCCCCGCAAAGCCGATCAGGCACTTCGCGGTACGGTTTCCCTCCCGCACGGCACCGGCAAAACCAAACGTGTACTCGTTTTCTGCACCCCCGACCGGGAAGCCGAAGCAAAAGCAGCCGGCGCCGACCATGTCGGACTGGATGAGTACATTCAAAAGGTTTCCGAAGGATGGATGGACATCGATGTGATCATCGCCACACCCAATGTGATGGCTCAACTCGGTAAAGTTGCCCGGATACTTGGCCCGCGCGGCCTGATGCCCAACCCGAAAACAGGTACGGTAACCACAGACATCGCCTCGGCGGTTTCTGAGGTAAAAAAAGGCAAAATCGCCTTCCGCGTCGACAAATTCGGGATCGTGCATGCTTCTATCGGCCGGGTTTCCTTCTCCCCGGAACAATTGACGGACAACGCGCACGAACTCATCGCAACCCTGGTCAGAATGAAGCCTTCGAGCGCCAAAGGCGTTTATATGCGGACGGTTTCTATCGCCAGCACCATGAGCCCCGGCATTCCGGTGGATCCAAAATCCATCAAAGTTTAACCGGTTGAGATAAGCGGATACGGTGTGGGCAATCGGGAATTCCCGGCAACCGGCACCATTCACTCAGCCTTCTTTTCAACACTCACCATTTCACGGTAATAAAGAAATGACCAGAGAAGATAAAAATGCGGCGATTGCGGAGTTGAAAGAGGAATTGATCGGTACCCCGTTCTTTTACCTCGCCGACTCTTCAACACTGACCGTCGCCAAGATCAACAAGTTTCGCCGGTTGTGCTACGAAAAAGGAATTTCGGTTAAGGTTGCCAAAAACACCCTGATCCAGAAAGCGCTTGAAGATGCACCCGAGTCGAAAGGCTACGCTCCGTTGTTCGACACCTTGAAAGGCCCGACCACGATCCTGATCTCGTCGAACCCGAAAGCGCCGGCTAAATTGCTCGAAGATTTTCGCAAAACCGAAGAGCGCCCCTTGCTGAAAGCAGCATACATCGACACTGCGGTATTTATCGGGGACGATCAGATCGCAGCGCTCGTTAAGTTGAAGAGCAAAGAAGAGATGGTCGGCGAGATCATCGGCTTGCTCCAGTCGCCGTCCAAACGGATCGCCAGCCAGCTCAAGGCTACCGGCATCAAAATCGCCGGTATCGTCAAAACGCTGGAAGAGCGCGCACAGTAATGAATGATGAGTTATGAATATTCATCATTCATCATTCATAACTCATCATTAAATTAAGGCTTCCAAGTTCGCACTATACCCAAACGACCAACCCAAAAACCGTTGAAACCATCAAACCTTAGAACCTTTTCACACACATTTCGCAAACAACTTTTAAAATTCTACTACAATGGCAGATTTGAAAGCACTGGCTGAATCGCTCGTGAGCCTCACGATTAAAGAAGCCAATGAACTGGCCAATATCCTCAAAGATGAATACGGTATCGAACCGGCAGCAGCAGCAGTTGCTATTGCAGGCCCGGCTGCTGGCGCTGCCGGCGGTGGCGAAGCCGCACCGGCTGAAAAAACCGAATTCGACGTCATTCTGAAAGACGCAGGTGCCAACAAACTCAACGTCGTGAAGGAAGTGAAAAACCTGCTCGGCCTGGGCTTGAAAGAGGCAAAAGACCTCGTAGACGGCGCTCCCAGCCCGCTTAAAAACGGGGTGAACAAAGCGGAAGCCGAGTCTATCAAAGCGGCGCTTGAAGCTGCCGGTGCAGTAGTCGAAGTGAAGTAAGCAAGTTGGATTTCTGGTTTTGACCCCGAATATCCGGGTCACTTCGGTTAACTGACTACTTACAACTCGACAAATGCCAGGTATTCAAACTCTTTTCAGAAATTAGCGATTGGGCTTAACGCGCCCCCTGTTATGCAGGGACGCGTTAAGCCTATCGCTGTCTCTAAGAAGGGCCGGTTTGAACATTTACCTCTGTTTAATCGTTTTACCAGGCTTGCAACACTTTCTGCGAGCCTTCGTTGCGCAAAGGCGCGACAATATTGCCATCCAGCATTCAAGCATACTTTGCAAAAATGACCAATAACGGCATCTCTAACGGGGCAAACCTTAAAACTGGCGTTCAGGAACGCGTCAATTTTGGTAAAATTCGCCTCGCCGGTCACTACCCTGACCTCCTTGAAATTCAACTTAAATCGTTCCAGGAATATTTCCAACTGGAAACCACGCCGGAAAACCGGATCAACGAAGGTCTCTACCAGGTGTTTCAGGAAAATTTCCCGATCACCGATGCGCGGAATATTTTCAACCTGGAATTTCTCGATTATTTCATCGACCCCCCGCGTTACACCATCGACGAGTGTATGCAACGCGGTCTCACGTATTCCGTGCCGCTGAAGGCCAAATTGCGCCTTTCCTGCAATGATCCGGAACACATTGACTTTCAAACGATTGTACAGGATGTGTTCCTCGGAAACATCCCGTATATGACCCCCAAAGGTACCTTCGTGATCAACGGGGCCGAACGGGTCATCGTTTCACAACTTCACCGCTCGCCGGGTGTGTTCTTCGGACAAAGCTATCACCCGAATGGAACAAAAATCTACAGCGCCCGCGTCATTCCTTTTAAAGGAGCGTGGATGGAGTTTGCGACGGACATCAACTTAGTCATGTATGCGTACATCGACCGCAAAAAGAAATTCCCCGTCACCACGCTCCTGCGTGCCATCGGTTTCGACACCGACAAGGCCATCCTCGACCTGTTCAACCTGGCCGATGAAATCGCCTGCACCCGCGACAACCTGGAGGCATCCGTAGGCCGCAAACTGGCAGCCCGCGTATTAAAATCCTGGACGGAAGATTTCGTGGACGAAGATACGGGCGAGGTGGTGACCATCGAACGCAACGAGATCATTCTCGAGCGCGATACGATGCTGGACGAGGAAAACATCGAGCTCATCCTCGATGCCGGTACAACAACGATTATCCTGCAACGCACCGACATCGACGAAGATTTTTCGATTATTTACAATACGCTGCAAAAAGACCCGACTTCGAGCGAAATCGAAGCCGTGACCTATATATATCGTCAATTGCGCGGTTCCGATCCCCCGGATGATGAAACGGCGCGTGGTATCATCGAGAAACTGTTTTTCTCCGATAAGCGTTACAACCTCGGAGAAGTTGGCCGTTTCAAGATCAACCGCAAACTCGGCCACAACATCGACGAGAACAACTTAGTATTGACCAAGGAAGACATTATCGCCATCGTGCGTTACATCGTCTCCCTGATCAATAACAAGTCGGAGATCGACGACATCGACCACTTGTCCAACCGCCGTGTACGTACGGTGGGCGAGCAACTCTACGCCCAGTTCGGCGTGGGTTTGGCCCGTATGGCGCGCACCATCCGCGAACGGATGAACGTACGCGACAACGAGGTGTTCACCCCCGTCGACCTGATCAATGCGCGGACCCTGTCTTCGGTGATCAACTCCTTTTTTGGCACCAGCCAGTTGTCGCAGTTCCTCGACCAAACGAACCCGCTTTCCGAGATCACCCACAAGCGCCGTATCTCGGCACTTGGCCCCGGCGGTTTGTCGCGTGAACGCGCGGGTTTTGAGGTGCGCGACGTTCACTATTCGCACTATGGCCGCCTTTGCACCATCGAAACGCCCGAAGGACCCAACATCGGTCTTATTTCGACGCTTTGCACCCACGCGAAGATCAACAAAATGGGCTTCCTCGAAACTCCCTACCGCCGTAAAAGACGGTAAGGTGGTGATGGAAGGTTTTGAAGAATACCTCTCTGCGGAAGCGGAAGACTATATGAAAATCGCACAGGCGAACACGCCTGTCGGTGAAAATGGCGCCTTCCTCAACGACCGTATCAAGGCCCGCGAACACGGCGACTTCCCGATCCTGACTCCGGAAGAGGTGGAATACATCGACGTGGCGCCCAACCAGATCGTAGGTGTGTCGGCTTCGCTGATTCCCTTCCTCGAAAATGACGACGCCAACCGCGCGCTCATGGGATCGAACATGCAACGCCAGGCCGTGCCGCTTATCCGCCCGCACTCGCCGATCGTCGGCACGGGGCTGGAAGCCAAAGTTGCCCGCGACTCGCGTATGCTGATCAACGCGGAAGGCAGCGGCGTGGTGGAATACGTGGATGCCAATGAAATTGTCATCAACTACGACCGCACCGAAGAAGACCAACTGGTATCGTTTGAAGATGCCCGTAAAACCTACACGCTTACCAAGTTCATGCGTACCAACCAGGGTACCTGCATCAACCTGAAGCCGATCGTACGCCGCGGCCAGCGTGTGGAAGAAGGGGATATCCTCTGCGAAGGATATGCTACGGAAAACGGCGAACTCGCCCTTGGCCAGAACCTGAAAGTGGCGTTTATGCCCTGGAAAGGTTACAACTTCGAAGACGCCATCGTGCTCTCCGAACGTGTCGTGCAGGAAGACGTGTTTACTTCCATCCACATCGAACACTTCGAACTCGACGTGCGCGATACCAAACTGGGTGAAGAAGAACTCACGGCCGATATCCCGAACGTGAGTGAAGAGGCGACCAAAGACCTCGACGAAAACGGCATCATCCGCATCGGCGCCTGGGCGAAAGAAGGCGATATCCTCATCGGCAAGATTACGCCGAAAGGGGAAACCGACCCGACGCCGGAAGAAAAACTGCTCCGCGCTATCTTCGGCGACAAAGCCGGCGACGTAAAAGATGCTTCGCTGAAAGTGCCGCCGAGTATCAACGGCGTAGTGATCGACAAACAATTGTTCGCCCGCGCGAAAAAAGACAAGGTTCAGAAAGAATCGGAAAAAGCACTGCTCGACCGGCTCGACGACGAACACGCTATCGCGCTCAACAAACTGAAAACGATCCTGATCGACAAACTTCAGGTGTTGGTAAAAGACAAAACCACGAACGGTATCCGCAGTATTTACGGCTCGGAAATGGCGCCCAAGGGCACCAAACTCAGCGTTCAGGTGCTGCGCGAGCAGATCGACTACAGCGAAGTGGATTATACCAACTGGACGAGTGAAAAACATACCAATGCGCTGATCGCCAGGTTGTTGCACAATTACAGCATCAAGGTGAACGAAGAGGTGGGCCGCTACAAACGTGAAAAATTCAACATCAGCATCGGCGACGAACTGCCCGCAGGCGTGTTGAAATTAGCGAAAGTTTACCTCGCCAAAAAACGCAAACTGAAGGTGGGCGACAAACTCGCCGGCCGTCACGGTAACAAAGGGATCGTAAGCCGCATCGTCCGTATGGAAGACATGCCGTTCCTCGCGGACGGCACTCCGGTGGACATCGTGCTCAACCCCCTGGGTGTACCTTCGCGTATGAACCTCGGCCAGATCTTCGAAACGGTACTCGGATGGTCGGGCGAACGCCTCGGCCTCAAATTCGCCACCCCCATCTTCGACGGCGCCAAAACCGACGAAGTAGAAGCGTGGATCGAAAAGGCCGGCTTGCCGGAACTCGGTCAAACTTACCTGCACGATGGCGAAACCGGCGACCGTTTCCACCAAAAAGCGACGGTGGGCATTATTTATATGCTCAAACTCAGCCACATGGTGGACGATAAGATGCACGCGCGCTCCATCGGTCCTTACTCGCTGATCACGCAACAACCCCTCGGCGGTAAAGCCCAGTTCGGCGGCCAGCGTTTTGGCGAGATGGAGGTGTGGGCACTCGAAGCTTATGGCGCATCGAATATCCTGCAGGAATTGCTGACCTACAAATCGGATGATATCCAGGGTCGTGCAAAAGCTTACGAAGCCATCGTAAAAGGTGACAACCTGCCGGATGCCAATATACCGGAATCGTTCAACGTACTCGTGCACGAATTGCGCGGCTTGGCACTTGATGTCAAATTCGAATGATTCGACAAGTAGTTTTTGAAATAATTTGACAGGATTAACAGGGTTTACATGATTTTTAAACCTGTAAATCTTGTTAATCCTGTCAAAAGTGAAGTATGTCAAACACCGTAATCGCCACTTGGATTTATTTGGACAGCCCGGAAGAAAGTTCCGAGTATCCGCAAGTGGGGAAAAAGTCGCATCTGCCTGATTTTCAGAAAGTTTATTGGAAATGTGTGGCCGTTTTTTTCGCTTGCAGTACCCGCTTTAACCCGAACCGCCGTCATGTGCTTTTTACCAATCAGCAACAACAGCAGTTCCCGGAGATAGATGGATTCGACCTGGGCAGTTTTTTAAAAACGTTGAATGTTGAGATCGTCACGATCCCGCTTTCCTGGCAAACACCGGAAGGGTATTTTGGAAAATGGCGCAACCAGTTCTATATTTTTGACATACTTCAGTTCATTGAAAATCAATACGGTATGCAGTCATCTGCTGACTTCAAGTCAGCAGATGACTATAAACCGACTAACACCCCGGCTTTTGTCATCCTTGATTCCGATTGTATCATCAACCGGAGCCTGGACGGGTTGTTTGACGAGTTGCATAAGCACGGGCTCCTTGCCTTGCCGATGCCTTACAGCGAAACGCACAACATCAACGGCGTGACGCGGGAAGACATGCGGCGGATATACACGGAACTCGACGGCAGCGATCCCGGAAAAAACCCGGTCTATTACGGCGGGGAAATTTTTGCGGCAACACTTCCGGTTATCCGGCAAGTCAACAGGATCGCGCCGGGAGTATGGGAAAAGATGATGGACCGTTTTCGCGGCGGACAACCAAAACTGAATGAAGAAGCCCATTTTTTGAGCTATTGTTACCACAAAATCGGTGGTTTCGGCTCACTGGAAGGGTTTATCAAACGAATCTGGACTTCGCCGAAATATTCGAACGTACAAGATGAAGACGTCCGGTTGCCGATCTGGCACCTGCCTTCGGAAAAAACGGGCGGTATTGCCCTGATTTTTAAGAAATTGGAAATCAGGAACTGGAATTGGGATGATTTGGGCGGGTATGTCGGTGTGCCGAGGCGGGAAGAATTCCTCAACTGGCGACATCGAATCAAACACTCCCGAATATACAAGTGGCTAAAACGTTGATTTTCAATATAATTATAGTAACCTCTTTTGAACCGCCGGTTTTTTTGAACTTTTGAACAATTCTGCATATGCCTTTCAAAAAGAAAAGCAACAAAACCGATCAGGGTTTCGACAGCATCACTATTTCGCTGGCCAGCCCCGACGAGATCCTTGAGCGCAGCTACGGCGAAGTGCTCAAGCCGGAGACCATTAACTATCGTTCCTACAAGCCCGAACGCGACGGCTTGTTTTGCGAACGTATTTTCGGACCGGTCAAAGACTACGAATGCTACTGCGGCAAGTACAAACGTATCCGATACAAAGGTATCGTGTGCGACCGCTGCGGCGTAGAGGTCACGGAAAAAAAGGTGCGCCGCGAACGCATGGGCGCATCCGCCTCGTGGTGCCGGTGGTGCATATCTGGTTTTTCAAGAGTTTGCCGAACAAAATCGGCTACCTGCTGGGTATCTCGTCCAAAAAACTGGAAACCATCGTTTATTACGAACGTTACGTGGTGATCCAGCCGGGGGTTAAAGCCGACGACGGTATCAGCCGCTTAGACCTGTTGACGGAAGAGGAATACCTCGAAATCCTCGACGCGTTGCCCAAAGACAACCAGCAATACGACGATACCCACCCCGATAAATTCGTGGCCAAAATGGGGGCTGAAGCCGTTTTTTCACTGCTCAGCACGCTCAACCTCGACGACCTGTCGGCCCACTTGCGCCACGAAGCGCACAGCGAAACCAGCCAGGCGAAAAAAACCGAAGCCAACAAACGCCTGCGCGTCGTGGAAGCATTCCGCGCCGGACTTGAAGGCAGTGGCCAACGTCCCGAATGGGCGGTTATCCAATACCTGCCCGTTGTGCCGCCCGAACTGCGCCCCCTCGTGCCGCTCGACGGCGGTCGTTTCGCGTCGTCCGACCTGAACGACCTCTACCGCCGCGTGATCATCCGCAACAACCGCCTCAAACGCCTGCTGGAGATCAAAGCGCCGGAAGTTATCCTGCGCAACGAAAAACGGATGTTGCAGGAAGCCGTCGACTCCCTGTTCGACAACTCGCGTAAATCCAACGCCGTTAAAGCAGAAGGCGGCCGCGCACTCAAGTCACTGTCCGATATTCTGAAAGGAAAACAGGGCCGTTTCCGTCAGAACCTGCTCGGCAAACGGGTCGATTACTCCGGCCGTTCGGTGATCGTCGTGGGGCCCACGCTCAAACTTCACGAGTGTGGTATTCCGAAGGCTATGGCTGCCGAGTTGTTCAAGCCATTCATTATCAGAAAATTAATAGAGCGTGGTATCGTTAAAACGGTAAAATCCGCAAAAAAACTCGTCGACCGCAAAGACCAGGTGATCTGGGAAATCCTGGAAAACATTCTGCGCGGCCACCCGGTGCTCCTCAACCGTGCCCCGACGCTTCACCGCCTGTCGATCCAGGCATTCCAGCCACGACTCATCGAAGGCAAAGCTATTCAACTGCACCCGCTCGTTTGTACGGCATTCAACGCCGACTTTGACGGTGACCAGATGGCCGTGCACGTGCCGTTGAGTCATGCCGCCATCCTGGAAGCGCAGGTGCTGATGTTGTCGAGCCACAACATGCTCAACCCGCAGGACGGTTCGCCGATTACCCTGCCCTCGCAGGACATGGTATTGGGTTTGTATTACCTGACCAAAGAGCGCAAATCAATCCCGGAAAACCCGGTGAGAGGAGAAGGCCGCCGATTCTATTCGACGGAAGAAGTGGTGATTGCCTACAACGAAGGCCAGCTCGATCTGCACGCAGGAATCGAATGCCGCGTTGCAGTCGACGGCACGCAGGGTACCAGCAACCCCATTTATCAGCGCATCAAAACGACGGTAGGCCGGGTTTTGTTCAATCAGGCAGTGCCGCAGGGTGTTCCGTACATCAACGACCTGCTTACCAAACGCAACCTGAAAGTGATTATCGGGGAAATATTGAACCGCACGAGTTTTAAAACAACCGCGGAATTTCTCGATTCGATCAAAGAACTGGGCTTCGGCTGGGCTTTCAAAGCCGGCTTGTCGTTCAATCTCGGCGACCTCGTTATCCCGAATTTGAAAAAAATAGCCTTGGAAGCCGCACAGGTGGAAGTGGACGAGGTTTGGGAAAACTACAACATGGGTCTCATCACCTACAACGAACGGTACAACCAGATCATCGACAAGTGGACATTTGCCGATAACCGGATCACCGATCAGCTGATGAAAGAACTGAGCAGCAACAAACAGGGCTTTAACTCCGTGTTCATGATGCTCGATTCCGGCGCCCGTGGTTCCAAACAGCAGATCAAGCAGTTGTGCGGACTTCGCGGCCTGATGGCCAAACCGCGGAAATCGGGCGACACCGGCGGCGCTATTATCGAAAACCCCATCCTGTCAAACTTCCTCGAAGGACTTTCCGTACAGGAATTCTTCATCTCGACCCACGGCGCGCGTAAAGGTCTGGCCGATACGGCCCTGAAAACGGCCGATGCCGGTTACCTGACCCGCCGTCTGGTAGACGTCGCTCAGGATGTGGTGATCCGCGAGGTCGACTGCAATACCCTGCGCGGTATCGATACGGCAGCCCTGAAAGAAGGCGACAAAATCATTCAGAACCTGAAAGACCGGATCAAAGGCCGGTACAGCTTGTACGATATTTATCACCCGGAAACGGAAGAACTCATTGTGGCTGCCGGTGAATATATCACCGATAAAGTTGCTACGGAAATTGAAACTGCTGAAATTGAGGTAGTTACGATTCGTTCTGTACTGACCTGTGAAAGCCGCCACGGGGTTTGTGGCAAATGTTACGGCAAAAACCTGGCTACCGGCCGAATCGCGGAAATGGGCGACGCATCGGGCATCATCGCCGCCCAGTCCATCGGCGAGCCGGGTACGCAGCTCACACTTCGTACCTTCCACACGGGTGGTACGGCCATGATCGGCATGACCGAAAATGATATTGTGGCGCGTAACAACGGTAAACTTGAGTTCGACTCCATCCGCACCGTCGACGGTACGGATGCGGACGGCAAACCGGTAAAAGTAGTCGTTTCCCGTACCGGAGAGATTCGTATGGTGGACTCCAAAACCAACCGTATTCTCGCAAACAACTATATTCCTTACGGTGCGTTCCTGTTCGTCGTCGACGGCCAGGAGGCGCAACGCGGCGACAAGATTTGTTCCTGGGACCCGTTCAACGCCGTGATTGTCAGCGAGTTCAGGGTATTATTCGCTACCACAACCTGGAAGAAGGCGTCAATTTCCGTGTAGAACGCGACGACCAGACGGGTTTTGCGGAAAAGATCGTTATTGAAAGTAAAAACAAACGCAAGATTCCTTCCATCTCCGTAGCGGATCCGAAAACAGGGGAAGATCTGAAGAACTATTCCCTGCCAATCGGCGCCTACATTTCGGTGGATGACGAAACGGAGGTGAAATCCGGACAGCAGATCGTGAAAATCCCGCGTAAACTTGGTAAAATCGCGGATATCACCGGCGGTCTGCCGCGTGTAACGGAACTTTTCGAAGCGCGTAACCCCTCGAACCCGGCAGTTGTGGCCGAAATCGACGGTGTAGTGACCTTCGGCTCGCTCAAACGCGGCAACCGGGAAGCCATGATCGAAGCGAAAGACGGACAAAAACGCAAATACCTGATTCCGCTGACCAAACACGTGTTGGTACAGGACGGCGACTTTGTACGCGCCGGTACCGCTCTTACGGAAGGCACCATTGCGGTGAAAGATATTCTGGCGATCAGGGGGCCGTTTGCGGCTTCTTCCTACCTCGTAAACGGCGTTCAGGAAGTATACCGTTCACAGGGTATCACGATCAACGATAAACACATCGAGGTTATCGTGCGGCAGATGCTGCGCCGCCTTGAGATCGTTGATCCGGGCGACACACACTTCCTCGAAGGCGAGCCGGTGGAACGCAACGAATTCATCGACTACAACGACTGGATTTTTGACAAAAAGTTTATCACCGACGCAGGCGACAGCAGCAAACTGAAAGCCGGCGCACTCGTGACGCTGCGCCAGGTACGGGAAGAAAACTCGTTCCTCAAACGCAACGATAAAAAACTCGTGGAATACCGCGATGCACTCCCGGCTACGGCTGTTTCCATGCTGCTCGGTATCACCAAAGCATCACTCGGTACCGAATCGTGGATTTCGGCCGCTTCCTTCCAGGAGACGACAAAAGTGCTCAGCACTGCCGCCATCGCCGCGAAAAAAGACCACCTCATGGGTTTGAAAGAGAACGTGATCGTGGGCAAAAAAATCCCGGCAGGTACCGGTATGCGGGAATACGAACGTTTGCAGGTCACCAGTATCGGACGCCCGTTCCGCGATCAGAAAGAAGGGGAGGAAGTGCTGGTGGACGACGAAGCGTAAGGATTTAGAGAACCATTATTGATGGAAGTATAGTTCGCCGCCGCTCCGGGTCTCCGGGGCGGCGGCGTTTTTGCAACTTTAAATGTGGCATGAACTATTTGATTAAGGGCCTGAAAACCAGATTTTTAATCAAATAGTTCATGCCACATTTATGTGCCGCTCGATGTTATATTTTTAAAAACGAAAGCACACTTCCCCCCTGCTCCGTTCGCACGACTGCGAAATACAGTCCACGCGGCAATACTTCCGCGTTAATCTGCAATACGCGCTCGTTTTCCAGGTCAAATTCCCAGGATAAACCAACCGGTAAACCTGCGGCGTTGAATACTTCCACGTACACTTCGGCGGGTTTTTCGCTGAACAGGTACAATTCGCCGATGTCGCTGATGACGCTCGGCCGGAAGGCGGCATAAAATGCTTTTTCTCCGATCATCACCGCCCGGGCTTCAGATAGTGCACTTTTGCCGTCGTCGTCCAGTTGCCGCAGGCGAAAAAAATGGGCGCCGGGCGGCAGATCCGGAACTCGGAACTCGTACTCGGCGGGTTGATCGGCGGCGCCTTTGCCCGCGACAAATCCTTCCGATGCCCAGTGGTTGTTGCCGGCATGGTGTTCGATTTCAAAACCGGCGTTATTGACCTCCGTTGCGGTTTCCCACTGCAACAGGGCATCGTCCGCCTCGGCCCGGGCCCTGAAACTGACTAATTCCACGGGTAGCCCAACCGGCGACAGCGCGACGTTAAGTGTGGTTAATACGCCGTTGGAGAGGGATACGGTGGTGGTATACGTCACATAGCCCGATTTGCTCACCTGGACGGTGTAGGTGCCGTTTTGCCGCTGCCCCATTTTATAAAACCCTGTGGCGGCACTTGTTTCGGTGACGTTGGTGGACAGAATTTTTACCTGCGCACCGCTGAGCGGCAGCCCGGTGGCTATGTTGGTGATCTGGCCTTCGAGATAACAACCGCGCACATAGGTCGGCGACAATATCCAGAGTTCGCCGGTGCCGTTCGATGTACCTTCGGCATTGATATTCGAAGCCAGAATGTTGCCGGAAGGCAGGTAAGGGTAGACGCCCCAGCACCCCTGAAACCCGCTTCCCGAGCCGTTGGGATAGGTGTCGTAATTGCCTACCTGCACCATATTGGCGGGCCTCGAAACGTCCACGATCGTTAAGCCGTCTTTATACCACGAAGTGATGGCGTAATCGTTGAGGGTGTACGTGTTGTGTACGATGGAGTTGCTTCCGGGGTTGCTCTGGATTTTGTCGAGCAGCACGATGTTGCCGGTGTTGGAAATGTCGTAAGAAGCAAGATAGGAGTTACTGACCTCGTCGGTGGTAAACAGGGTGTTTCCCGTTCGCCAGGTGTTGTGTGTGAAGACGCCGGGCGTGGGCTGTGTGGTGACAAGGGTGGGGTTGCTTTTATTGGTGGTATTCACGATGGAAAAAAAGCCGCCGTAAACATGTGCCGAATACATGATGTTGTTATCGACGAAGCCATCGTGTACGTAGTTGCTGTTGCCCGAAAAATTTGAATCGAACTTGCCCACATACTGCGGATTGTAGGGGTCTGCATTGAGGTCGAAGATCAGGGCCTTGCCGCCATTCGAATTGTTGCTCAGGTAACTTCCGTAGACGTACAAATAACCTGCGGTGACATCCACGTGTAAGGCATGGGCCTTGATCAGCAGGCCGTTGATTGCGCCGTCGCCGAAGTAGCTGTGGTAATTCGGCGTATTGCCCGGCAGACCCGACAGGTCGACCACCTGCACCCCACCACCGCCTTCCGATACCACGTAAGCGTAATGTTGGTAGGTTTTTACCTCGCGCCAGTTGCTGGAAGGACCCGGTATCTGGGTGATTTCAACCGGACTGCCCGGGTTGCTGACATTGACGATACTCAGTCCGTTTTTTGCCCCGACAAGCGCGTATTCATTACTTCCGGAAGCATAACCCCATATATTGGAAAGGTTTTGGCTCGGATAGGTAAGGGTGGCCTGGAGGTCAATATTGATGTTTTGGGCGGATAAAACGGCTGCCAGCGCCAAAAGAAACAATAAAGTGGAATACCGCATCATATGATATTTTATTCAGCAAAATAACGAATATCCGTCTTGATTTTTACCCGAAATGTTTGCCAGGCCGAGCGGTTGGAATAATTTGTGCCATCTTCGCGGACCACTTTTTGCCGGTTTGGAAGTTGATTTTTTAAAAACAAAAGCGCTCAACCAAATTTCATGGAAATTATTCCTTCATTCGATCTTTTAGACGGCAGGCTTGTCCGCTTGCGCCAGGGTGATTTTGAACAAAAAACCGAATATGAAGCCAACCCGCTTGAACTGGCGAAGGAACTGGAACAAGCCGGTATTCACCGCCTGCACATGGTGGACCTGGACGGCGCCCGCACCGGCCGCCCGGCTAACCTCCACATTCTGGCGGAAGTGGCGGCGCATACCCGCCTGCAGATCGACTATGGCGGCGGTTTGCGGTCCATTCCTTCACTCAAACAGGTGTGGGACGCCGGCGCCATGCTTTTTTCGGTCGGCAGTGTGGCCGTGCTGGCACAGGACGAATTCCGGGCCTGGGTGGAAAAATTCGGCCCCGACCGTTTCCTCGTCGGCGCCGATGTCCGCGAACGTTTAGTGGCGGTACACGGCTGGACAGACCAAACGGAGGTATTGTTGTTCGATTTTTTGCGGAAAATGTACAGCCTCGGTATTCGCCAGGTTTCCGTAACCGATATCGCCCGCGACGGCGAACTTTCCGGCCCGGCCATTGAATTGTACCGCGATATACTGGCGGAGTTTCCGGGACTACAATTAGTGGCCAGCGGTGGGATCAGCAGTATTGCCGACCTGGAAGAA
Source organism: Lewinellaceae bacterium (assembly GCA_016713985.1). Lineage (GTDB taxonomy): Bacteria > Bacteroidota > Bacteroidia > Chitinophagales > Saprospiraceae > M3007. The sequence continues at coordinate 79,042 of JADJOD010000016.1, forward strand.
CTCACCGCAGCAGGTTGTTCGGGCGCCATTGTCGGCAAAGCTTTTTTTGAAGGAAAAATTCCCTTGCAGTATTTCCGGGTGTATTCGAAAGTTTAATCGCTTTTAAATGCCCCCCAGGGAGTAGTGGATGGAGCCTTCGCGGCCGCTTTGTCACACCGGTGACGATACTTGTTGGGGCGAGCGCAATCAATCGGCCCACTTTTTGAATGTATTGGAATAGATCGTTAATTTGTAAACTTTATCATCCGAATTTCTATGAACGTTAAGACGTTTTTCGCCGCCGCCTTCCTGACAGTTGCCGCTACAACCCTGAACGCACAAGCCCGCTACCAGATGGGTTTTACATTTGGCAGCAATTATTCTTCGCTCCAGTCCGACATGTTCACCACTTCGTCGGGCCGGCTCGGATTTGCCGCCGGTTGTTCTTTCACACTGGGCTTCGGCGATCATTTTGAACTGAACCCTGAAATTGTATTTACGCAAAAAGGCGCCAGCGCAAAAGCCGCGTACTTTTTGCCGGAACAAAAAGCAGACATCCGCACCTACCAATACTATTACAATACGTTTGAAGCAGGCCTTTTTGCCGGCTACCAGCCCGTGGCTGACGTGCCGTTTCGTATGCAGGCCGGCGCTTTCTTCGGTACCCACTTCCACAGCCTCGACCGCACCAACCGCGAACTTTACGTGGGCGACTATGAGGACGTCAACAACGCCACCCGCGCGGTAGACCTCAATGATGCCTTTTCAGGGGTGGATTTTGGCCCTGCTTTTGGCCTGAGTGCCGGTGAAGGCCGTTTTCGCGCCAACTTCCGTTACTACATCGGCACACGCAACCTGTACAACAACCTGGAGTTTGTGGAAGCCGGCCACCGCATCCGCACGAATTCGCTGCGGTTTACGCTGACGTATTTTTGGAGTGATCTTGCCTTAGGTGTGGCATGAAAAAACCCTTTTAGAATTTTTTATTGAAAAAATTCTAAAAGGGTTTTTTCATGCCACACCTAAACTTTCGCATCCCTTCGCCGCGCCCACGTTTCTTTCAAACTCAGGAAGGGTTTTTCAATCAGCACCCAACTCAGCCGCGCCAGGAGGTAAGTGCCGGCAAATGCCAGCAGAATATACACGACCTGGCCGATCGCCGGATGCCAGCCGCTCTGCAACAGCCGGTAACCGAAGCTGTTTTTCCAAACGAATTCAAACATCTGGTGAAAAATATACAGGCCGAAGCTGTACTTGCCGAGGTCGCGCAGGAAGGCGTTTTCACACAAGCGCCGGATGAAAGCGTTGCGGTCGGTATTGAGCGAGAGGTATAACAGGGATGCAAAAAAAAGCGCGGAGAGGGTATAGAGGCGGTGCTCCGTGCCGTGCAGGAAAATTCCGGCGATCTCCCAACCCGTCCAGCAAAACAGGGCCCGGGCGATCCATTTGTCGTAAGGAATAAAACTGTTCAGGTCGAGCCGGAAAAATACCGCCAGGAAACTTCCGGCCGCCAGCCCGTCCATCCGGGTAAAGGGCAGTACGTAAGAAGGGGTGGAAAATTTTACACCGGACAAATCGTCGATCCAGAAGCGGAGTGGTGTGCTGATACAAATCAAAGCCACACACAAGGCCGCCAGCCAGCGCATCGGCACGTAACGCACGATCAGCGGCCATACGATGTAAAACTGTTCTTCCACCGCCAGCGACCACAAATGATTGAGATTGAATACATTGCTGTGCGAATGCCAGGCATTTTCTCCCAGCGCCACCGTTTTCAGCGAGATGCCGATATTGGGGGTGAAGGTGAAAAACCAGGCGAAGGAATCGTAACCATGCAAGCGTTCGGGTGTTTTTTCGATAAAGATGACCGTCAGCCAGGTGACGACGACCACAAAGTAATAGAGCGGGAAAATGCGCAACACCCGCCGTTTGTAAAAAGAACTTTAGTAATTGATTTTGTGGCGCGAGTCGAGCAAAATGCCGGTAATCAGAAAACCGGAGAGCACAAAAAACAAATCAACCCCCAGCCAGCCGGCCTGCGCCAGCACATAACATTGTTCGTCCGACCAAAACTCGCGCAGCAGGAAGTGGCTGAGCAACACCAGCAGCACGGCCAACCCGCGCACCCCGTCGAGGGCCGGGATTTTCCCCCTGAAAAAATCGCTGGACGGGTGTGGGTTCATGGCGGGTTCAGTTGGCGGATACCACTTGTACCCGGGCTTTGTCGGTCAGGTTGAGTTGTCCGGTCACCACTACTTTTCTCCTTCCTGTATGCCCGAAACGACCTCTACTTTTTCGCCGAAAGTGTCGCCAAGGGTAACGGTGCGCAGCTCGGCGATGGTATCTTTCACCACATACACTTTGGCGTCCTGCAGGCTGCCTGCGATGGCTTTTCGCGGCAGAGTGAGCCCTTTCCGGTTGGCGTCGAAAGTGAAAGAGGCTTTGGCGTGCATACCCGCGCGCAGGGGTGTTTTGTTGGGGTTAATTACTTCTATTTCAATGTCGTACGTAAAAGCATTGTCCGCGCGCAGGCCAATATTGGTCACCTTGCCCGGAATGGTCACGCCGGCATATACGTCGGGCGCCACGCTGACGGTCTGGCCTTTACGCACGTTCAGCACGTCGTATTCGGTGACCTTAACCATCAGAAAAAGTTTTTCGAGGTTGGTGATCTGAGCGACCTGGATGCCGGGGCCGATCACACTGCCCCGTTCGATAAAACGCAGGCCCAGGGTGCCTGTCATCGGCGCTTTGATACTGGTATTGGCAATTTGTTTTTTCAGCCCTTTTTCTTTTGCTTCCGCCGCCAGAATACCCAGTTCGATGTCTTCGATTTTGTTTTTCGGCGCGGCTTCACCTTCGATCAGGTTGGTCAGTCGCTCCTGGTCTTTGTGCAATTTGGCGAGATTGGCCTGCGTGGCTTCGAGTTCGATACGCAGCACCTCGTCGTCCACCTTGGCGATCAGGTCGCCTTCGTTGACCCATTCTCCTTTGTTTTTAAACACTTCCAGCACCCGCCCGGCTGTTTCGGAGATAACAAACATCTCTTTGGCGGGCAAAAAAATGCCGTCGGCTTTGAGGTGATTGGAAAGGGTCTCCAATTGCGGCTCCACCACTTCCACCGGCACATAGGCGCGGCTGATCTCGCTGAGCTGGGTTTCGGTGGCGAGTTGTTGTTTATTCGTATACAGTTTCCAGGCGACAAATGCCGCGCACAGGAACAAAAAGAGCCAGAGGTAGATACGTTTGCCCAAAACAGAATCAGGTTTGTTGAACAGGCCCAAAGCCGGCGTAAAACTACACAAACCTGACGCGCTTTTTGAATGGCGATTTCCGGCAGGTTATCTTTGGCGCAACAAATCACACCACCATTCCATGCTGATCAAGGCTTCCCGCATAACCAATCTTACCGATGCCCGTTATTTTGCCGCCAAAGAGGTCGACTTTTTGGGTTTTAACCTCGAAGAAGGCACCGCGGATTACCTGGACCCCATGTATATGAAAGCCATCCGGGAATGGGTGGAAGGCCCTGCCATCGTGGGTGAATTTTCCCGGTCGCCGGCGCCGGTTATACGGGAAGCCGCTGTTTTTTTTGGACTTGATGCCGTTCAGGTGGATGAAAGTTATATTTCGCAATTGCCTGATTTAAAAGAATTTACCATTATATTGGCGATAAACGCCACGGAAGAAACGGCCCGCCTGGAACACCTGCTGCAGGAAGCCGCTCCTTACGTCGCGTATTTTTTGCTGAAACTGCCTTCCGGTATTTTTCCCGGCGGCGATGTGGCGTTTTGGAAAAAATGTTGCTCCCTGTACCCCGTTTTGATCGGGGCGGACCTGCCGGCGGCGCAATTAAACGATGTGCTGGAAGCCATTCAACCGGCCGGACTCGGATTCACCGGCGGCGCAGAAGAACAGGTCGGGGTAAAATCATTCGACGAGATCGAGGCGCTTTTTGAAGCGCTCGGGCGGTGAAACCGCCATTGTGTCTTTTTATTTGGGCTGGGCATGGAGCGCTGAAATTTTACCCGTAATACCGCCCCAGCATGGCAAAAATCATCGCGACGTTACCGGCAGCCAGGATAAAAAATGCCACCCGGCGGATGTTTTTCCGGAAATGATACAAATCCCCGGAAGCAAAAATCAACGCGGCGGCCGGGGCGACCGGTACAAAATAACGGCCCTGAAAATTGCTCACTTCCGTCGCCCCGACCGGGCACCAAAGCATATACATGGTCAGTATAAACATGCCTATGTACAAGGCCGTTACCATTGCTGCAAGGCTTCGCTGTTGCAGGGACAAGGCCTTGCCGGCACTTGCGATGGTCGCCGCCACCGTGAGCCACAGCAGGGCCAGCCAGGCCGGGTGCAGGTAATTTTTCTCCCAGCCGAATTTTCCGGCAAAATGCGCCAGGGCGGAAGGCACCGCCTCCACCGCAGAAATGATTGCCGTCCGGATAAAAAGCAAAGGATGTTGAACGACGTGGGCCAACTGACCGGAAGGATTCACCCCTTCATTGAGCGTCTGCGCATCACGAACGGCGGGATCATAGGCGTCGTACGGGATAAACCAGTTGCCGGCAAAACTCCCCCACACTAAGGCGGCAGCAAGGCCCGAAGCCGCCAGAACGATGAAACCGTACCTGATCTTGTCCCGGCGCTGCAGCAGGTACAGACCCGCCAGGGGAAACACGATGAGTTTGCTGGCGCAGGTGATGGCAAAAGCCAGGGATTGTTTGAACAACAGGGGAAGAGCGCTTGGCGGCGGGGACTTTTTACCGGCAAACCGCAAAAACGACGCGATCAAACACCAGCATAATCCATTGGTAATCACGTCGGCATTGGCGGACGCCGCGATTACCAGCGAGGCGGGCAGCAGCGCGAGCACGGCAAAAAGGTGTTGCAGATAAGGCGCCAGGCGAATCGCCGCCGCCACCAGCAGTATCCACACCAGCAGATTCGACAGGCGGGCGGCGTACAACATCCGCAGGGGTGTGCTTCCGGAAATGCGCAGCAACGAAATGCCGGCCGCCTGCGGCAAATAAGCCGCCGGGTTATAAATGGCCGTGTTGGGAAAATCGGCAAAAACCCGCCGCTCTGCATTCAGCGGAATACCAAGACTTTGTTCAACCAGGCCCGGGTTCAGGCGAGCGATGTAATTCATTTTCAGGTAATAAAAAGAATCACATACCTGAACCAAAGAGGCAGGCAACTGGCCGCCGAGCCGCTGCTTTTGTTTTTCCGGAAAAAATGCGCCCTCGCTAACCTGGAAGGCCCGCAAAAAATGGTTGGGCTCGTCCGGCGACTGGAACGGAGGAGTCAGAAAAACAAAAATGCCGCCGAAAATCAGCGCCAGCCCGCTAAAAATACCCGCCACTCCGGGGCGTTTCATCGTGCTACAACAAACTTTTGCTGCCCCCAAACTTTACCGTTGGTACTTGCAAATGCCAGGTAAACCCCGGGTGGAAAATTTTGCACGTCGAGCGGCATTTCGCGGCGCAGAAAACCTTTGAATTGTTCCTGCAGCAGGATGCGGCCCGAAAGATCGGCGACAAATACTTCCGTCTCGTATTGTGCGGAAGTATTTTGTGTAATCAGCAAGGCATGCCCGCTTGCCGGGTTGGGGGTTACAACCAGTTCGGGTGCCCTGGCGCCGCCGGGGTTGTAAGTCGACACGTCGTCGCCGTTTTGCAGGGAATCCAGCGGGTAAGTCATGATGCTGCGGGCAAAAGTGCCGGCGATGAGTGTACGTTGAACGGGATTTATTTCCAGGTCGTACACTGGAATTACGGGCATGCCCTGGCCCAGCCGTTCCCAGTGTTGTCCGCCGTTGAGCGAACCGTATACGCCGCCGTCCGTTGCAACAAACAGGATCGAATCCTGGTGGCCGGGCAACACCTGTACGTCGTTGATGGCTAAGTTCGGCAGGTCGCCCGAAACGGCCGTCCAGGTTTGGCCCTGGTCGTCGGAGCGATGGAGGTGGGGCGTAAAGTCGTTCGATTTGTAGCCGGTGTGGGTCACATATACGCGGTTGGTGATGTTTGGAGAGGCTTTTACCGACGATACATAGCGGTCGGGCAGACCGGCAGTGATATTTGCCCAGGTCTGAGCGCTGGGGGCGCCGCGCCACACATTGCCGTCCGTTGTGCCGACGTACAGCAGTTCGGGGTCGAGCGGGCTTTCATCTAAGGTGCTGATGGTGTGAAAACGTTCGCCGAAAATATTGCCGTCGGTGAGGTCTTCACTGATTGGAAACCAAAAAGGCAAATGGCCGAAACCCTGATAAACGCGCTGGGTGCCGGTGTACATGGTTTCGAGGTTGTGGCGACTCAGAATATACTGCATATCCCAGTGGCGCCGGTCGTTGTCTTCGATACCCGAAGTGGCATCTTCGTAGGAAGAGCCGTCGTTGGTACCGTAAATATTTCCGTTTTGGGTTTCAAAATAGAAAATATTCTCGTCTTCGGGGTGGAACACCGCCGTAAAGCCGTCGCCGCCGAAATAACGCAACCAGTCGTTGATGTTATCGGCACTGCCGCCGGAAGTGCCGTTGTCCTGCATGCCGCCGTAATAGAAGTCGGGAGTAAATGAATTATAAGCCACCCGGTAGAACTGCGAGGTGGGGATGTTTTCGGCTTTTTCCCAGGTAAAACCGGCGTCGATGCTTTTGTAAAACCCGCCGTCGGTGCCCAGGTAACAGGTATTGGCATCGGTAAAAACCAGGTCGTGCATGTCGGCGTGTACCTCATACAGCCACCAGTCGGGGGTGGTCTGGAACCAGTTTTCGCCGCCGTCGACCGAGCGCCAGAGCGTCACGCCGCAGACGAAAATATCTTCCGGGTTGAACGGATTGATGAACACTTTGCCGAAATACCACCCAAAACCGCCCATAAACCCGGGCTCAAGCCCGGCAGTGGGCAACTCCGTCCAGTTAAGTCCGCCGTCGGTCGTTTTATAAATGGCCTGAAAGTCGAGACCGGTATTGACGTAAACCGCCAACAGGAAATTTGCATCGGTAGCCGACACGGCAAGGCCGATCCGGCTGCAATCAAAATCGGGCAAGCCGCCATCCAGCATCGTCCAGTTTTGGCCGCCGTTGACGGATTTCCATATCCGCGCACCCTGGCCACTCACAATACTTTCCTGGTTGTTGCGCACCCGGTCCCAGCCGGCTGCATAAAGTACGTTCGGATTATTCGGCGCCATCACGAGGTCAATGATACCCGTGGAATCGGAAACAAACAACACCTGCTGCCAACTCAACCCGCCGTTGGTGCTTTTATACAACCCGCGGGCATCGTTGCGTTCGAACGGCAAACCCATCGTCGCGGCGTAGAGGGTGTTGGCATTACCGGGGTGGACGATGATTTTGGAAATAATACGTTGATCTTCCAGCCCGAGGTGTTGCCAGGTTTGGCCGCCGTCCGGGCTTTTCCAGACCCCGTCGCCGATGAACGGGTATCCGCTGATATTGGCGTCTCCCGTGCCCACGTACACGATGTTGGGGTTTTGGGGGTCAAGTTCAATGTCGCCGATGGCCAGAAACGGTTGTTTGTCAAAAATGGGCAACCAGTTTTGGCCGCCGTCGGTTGTTTTCCAGACACCGCCCTGCGAATAGCCGATATAAATGACGTTCGGGTTAATGGGATTCACCTTGATGGTATTTACCCGCGCTCCGATATTGCCGGGCCCTTGTACCGTCCACGGAGCGGCGAAGCCGGGGATGCCGCGTTGACTCACGGCATTGCCGGCCTGAGCAATGGCCTGCGTATACGTTGTTATATCCGTTTTAAAATCGGGGTATTCCCGGATGGTGTGAAACCATTCGGCGGGTCGCAGGCCCGTGGCGTTTTCTTTATCCGGGTGCTTTTCCTGCGGCGGCGGAGTGTCGGATTGCCGGGCGCTTCGTATCAGGAAAAATAACAGCGCTATTACAAGTGCTGCAAACAGCAAAATATTGCGGGCCGGAAAAGCCTGGCGTGATTGGCGTTGAAACATTGTGCTTGATTCGGTTGGTATACGTTTGCTACCGCTAAATTAGGTGTACTGGCCGGATGTACGACGGGTAAGCCGTGAAAAGTTTTGTTTTGCCGGTTTTAGCGTTTGCTCAATCGCGCGACCATCCTGTCCCGGATTTAGTGGATTCTGCTCATTGCTGTGTGATTATTCTGTTACAATGCGTATTTTTATTGCTGCGAACCCGCTTTTCCGGAGGGGCTCTAAATCCGTATTTCCAACATTTATTCACGCACTACTTTTTACATGAAAAACGAAAAACGAATATTGGCAGGCCTCTTTGCCTGCTTGCTGGCCTTTGTATTGCCAGCTCAGCCCTGTACACCTTCCAATTCGCAGATCAACCTGGAGGGGAATACCATTCGGGCGCGAATCCTCAACAACGGCAGGTTGTTCACAGATTTGAGTAAGGGTTGGTTTCAGCCCAATCCTCAGCCGGCCCCCATTCCGAACCCGTCCACCATTTTTATGGCCGGACTATGGATGGGAGGTTTGGATTTTGGCGGCAACCTGAAACTTACTTATGTCGACTACGGCAGTTATGGCTACACCTCCGGCCCACTGAATAACGACGGGACAATCGAAACCAATACCTGTTTTAACTGGGACCGGCATTTCCGGGTACGCGGCGACCAGGTGGCCGGTTTTCTGGCTGCCTTGCCCGACCTGGCCAATAACCCCGCTGCCGCGCTGGCCCAATATCCCGGCATTATGGGCTGGCCTGCTACCGGCAACACGTATTTTAACGATGTTTGGGGGTACGACCTGCCTTTTTCGGCGCAAATCCTGGCGCCTTTTTTTGACAAGAATTCCGATGGCACCTACAACCCGCTTGCAGGCGACTATCCGGCCGTGCTGATCCAGAACGTTCCGCCCTTCGTGCCGGCGGAAATGGTTTGGTCGGTATTCAACGATGCCAACAACCCGCAGGGCTTTCGTATGGAGGTGCAACAAACCGCCTGGGCTTTTGACTGCCCCGACGAGCCGGTGCTCAACCGCACAGTATTCACAGCGCACAAAATGCTTTATAAAGGCAACGAACAACTTGATTCTACTTTTATCGGCCTTTGGGTCGATTTTGATCTGGGCTGTTATTCAGATGATTACATCGGTTGTGCACCCGGCCTGGATGCATTTTATGCATATAACCAGGATGTGGTGGATGGAAACCCGGGCGCATTCTGCGACCTGGGAATCACCACTTTTGCCGACCACCCGCCGGTGCAATCCGTTACTCTTTTGAGCCAATCTCTGGATAAATTTATATCCATGGGCAATGTTTCGCTTGGCAACCCGCCTGCGGGTACAATAGACCCCGTAACCAAGGCCGAATACTATAACTACCTCACCGGCTCCTGGCGCGACGGCACCCCGCTCACCGCCGGTGGCACCGGATACAACCTGTCGGGCGGCACCCCGGCGAATTATATTTTCCCCGGCGATCCGGGCGACCCGAATGCCTGGACGATGTGTTCCGCCGGTATTTTGGGCGGCGACCGCCGGGTATTGGCCTCCCATAAAACCGGGGTGCTTTACCCCGGGCAAATCGGGGAACTGGTTGTGGCCTGGACGGTGCACCCTGATCCCGACCTTCCTTGCGGCCTGGGAACCACATTTGACGACATCAGCGACTTGAAAAATTTGTACGAAGATCATTTCGCCGGGGTTTGTTCGGCAGTGACCAGTATACCTGAACTACTTGCCGCCGAAATTCGTATCTCTCCCAACCCCGCCACCGGCGCAGTGACCATCGATTACGGCGATTTGCCCGTACAGGCGATTCGTTTGTTCGCGGCGGATGGGCGGCTCGTCCAAATTTTGCAGCAGGTACCCGCAGGCCGTACCCTGATGGAGACCGGTAATTTGCCCGCAGGTGTTTACACGGTGCATTTGTTAACCGATCGTGGAAGTTTGTCCCGCAAGGTTTCTGTATTGCGATAAATCGTTTTTTGGGCTCGCGCGAGACTTTGCCTCGCGTGTATTTCTGTGAGGCTTGGCCTCGGGGATGGTTCACGAGGCCAAGCCTCGCGTTAGCCTGCGGTATCCAATTAATCCCGGAATAAATTAAACTTAGATTTCAATCCCGTAAACTGGATTCGCTCGCTTAACGTTATGCAGGGAAACAAACTACATGCACACAATTCTTGGTATAAACGGCGCATCCGGCCCCGGCCTGGCGGCTGAATTACGCAAACGAAATATTCCCGTACGCGGCGTGAGCCGAAGGCCCTTTGCCGGCGACTGGGAACACCGGCAAGCCGATGTAACCAATATGGCCGAAGTACTTGATGTTGTCGATGGATCGGAAGTGGTTTACCTGCTGGTCGGACTGGAATACAATATTGACGTCTGGCGGCGCGACTGGCCGGTGATTATTGAAAACTGTATCGAAGCTTGCCTGGCCCACAATGCCAAGCTGGTTTTTTTGGACAATGTATACGCTTACGGGCTCGTAAACGGCCCCATGCTCGAAAATTCACCGATCCGGCCCAACAGCAGGAAAGGAAAAGTACGCGCCCGGCTGGTACAGTTGTTATTCAATGCCGTGCAAAACAGACACCTGCGCCTGTGTATTGCCCGGGCGGCGGATTTTTACGGCCCCGAATGTCAGACGAGTGCGCTGAATGCTACGGTGTTCGAACGATTTGCCGCCGGCAAATCAGCTTTTGTGATGGGGCGCGCCGACAAAATTCACACCTACACCTATACCCGCGACATCGGCCCGGCGCTTGCCATACTCGGAACGGACGACCGGGCTGACGGCCAGGTATGGCACCTGCCCAGCTCTGCCGAACGCTGGACGGGTGAAGACTGGGTAAAAGCCGCCGCGGCAGAATTCGGCGTAAAACCGAAGTTTCAAACCACACCCACGTTTGTGCTGCGTCTCATGGGATTGTTCAACCGCCTCTTCCGCGAAATGGTGGAGATGAACTATCAATTCACGAACGACTATATTTTTTCCTCCGAAAAATTCGAACGCACATTTGGCGTAAGTCCCACGCCCAATCAACAGGGTGTGGAAGAAACGGCAGCTTATTACCGAAGCAAAAAAGGTTAAATGGAACGTTTATGGAAACGACTACCTATCCACTCAATTACCTCGAAAGCGCCAAAAAACTTTTCCGCTACTACCGCGAACTCGGCGACAAGGCACTCGCCCAGGTCGACGATGAACACATTCACTGGCAAGCCTCGCCGGAAAGCAACAGCATCGCGATCATCGTCAAACACCTCAGCGGCAACATGCTCAGCCGCTTCACCGACTTCCTGACCAGCGACGGCGAAAAACCCTGGCGCAACCGCGAAGCAGAATTCGAAAACGACTACGCCGACAAAAACGAACTGCTCAAAGCCTGGAACGCCGGCTGGGAATGTTTTTTTAATGCAGTAAACTCGCTGACAGAGAATGATTTAGAAAAAATTGTCTATATCCGCAACGAAGGGCATACCGTTCTGGAAGCGCTTTCCCGTCAATTGGCGCATTACCCCTATCACATCGGTCAACTGGTCTATGTATGCCGCATCCTGGCCGGCAACCAGTGGCAGTCGCTCTCAATCCCCAAAGGCGGCTCACAGGCATTTAATGCGGAGAAATTCGCGCAGGAGCAGTCGCGCACATTTTTTGTAGAGAAACTTTGAGCAATAAAACGCCCTCAAAATCCTTAGGTGTGGCATGAATTGTTTGCATAAAAGTTTGTAAAACAAACTTTTATGCAAACAATTCATGCCACACCTAAGTAACTTCGCCCCCTGCCCCCTGCTACTGCCCCTCAACTTCCACCCACCCCCACACCTCCACCAAAGGCCGCCCTCCGGCATCGCGGGGCAATGCGGCTATTTTTTGAACCACGTCCATTCCTTCCGTAACCTGCCCGAAAACGGAGTACTGGCCGTGCAGTTGGGGCAGACCGCCGTATTTTTTATAGGCGTTGCGTTCTTCGGGTGTAAAATGCAGGTTTCGTTTTTTTTCAATGGCGTCGAGGGAAATGTCGGTTTGCGCCCGGTCGAGGGTGATAAAAAAGCCGGCGCCGTTTGAATGACCGTTTTGCCCGGCCGGCACTGCCGCCAAAGCGCCGCCGCGTAAAGGCGCGGCTATTTCCGGTTTTAAAACGGGTCCTGAAATGGCCTTGCCCGGCGCCGGGCCGAATTGTACGGCAAAATCGCGCTCCACGTGGAAACATACGAGGCTATCGGCGGGGGAACGGTTAAAAGAAGACAAAAAGTGCTTGCGGTGGCCGGGTGTCGAACCGGATAACTGTATCCGGATGTCGCCCATATTGGTGTGCAGGGTGGCACGGGTATCCGGGGCCTGCCCGCAGGCGCAGTAAAAAAGCCATATCAGAAGCAGGGAAAACGGGCCGGACCGGCAGGGGAGTATCATGTGTCAAAACCGTTGTTTTCGGCTTCCAGGTCTTTGAAGTATCGTATTGCGTTGACTTTCAGGAGCCGTTCCTGTTGCTGGGTGTTTTGTTGCGGCATTTCCAGTTTTTGCCGGTAATGCGGCCAGCCGTCCTGATCACGACCGGCGAATTCAAAATGCCCGTCGTAACTCAGCAGGCGGCAAACGGCAATGTGCATCAGGTCCTGTTTTTCTTCCTTGCTGAAACCTTTTCGCCAACGCCCCAACTCCTGAATACCGATGAGAAACAACACCGTATTCAAGTCGGGCAGGCTTTCGCGCCGCATGGCGTCCTTCACGATGTGTTGCACCCGCAACCATTCAAAATCAAGTTCCCAGTCTTCCATACGGCAAAGGTAAGCACGGGCAAGTGCTTAAAATTAGCCAATCGTTTTTTTGCCGTTGCGTTGTGTCGCGGATTGTCTTTTGAGCAGGTACCAGGGGGGGCTGCAACGAATATTTTTGCTGAACCATCCATTTCACCACACTAAAAAACGCAAAACCATGCGAAAGATCAACTTTTTTCTGCTGTGCTGCTTCAGCACATTGGCCGGCTTTGGACAGGGCAATTTTTCCTACGGCTCGTATTTTTTCCAGTACGAACAATTGCCCTGCCCCTTCGACAGCGCCAAAACGGTACAGTATCCCCAGGGCTGGTACGTCTACCAAACAACCGACGGCGCCTGGGACGGCCCGGTGGATTCCACGCGTTGTATCAGCGTGGAGCCTTACAGCATCACGGGATACACGAGGCTCGATCTGGCACAAATTAACCCGGCCGAACCGCTGTTTTTCCGGGCAAAACCATCCGAGTTTTCCGACCTGCCCGACTTGCCCCTGAATCAATTGTTCAATGCCATCGTGAATTCCTTTGTGTCCGAAGTGTCCGCCAAGCCGGTGTTGGGCACGGGTTGTGTACAGGATTTGTGTACGGGAATTTATATCGGCATCGCCGTTCCGGGGCCCATGCGGATTCAAACGGGTGTGGCGCCCGATTGGGGCGCTTCGTCGACCGGTCTCGACCTGATTACCTGTTTTCCCTCGGAGTATTTCAACGGACAACAACTGGACGAGCTGATATTAAAATACACCTTCCCCGCCAACGCCGATCTTGCCGGAAAATATTTGCACGTGCAAAGTGTGGAATTGGCTGATGTGTTTTGGCCGGCGGGTCTTGTTTCGGAAATCAACGTCGATGCCAGTCACTACAATACTTCCACCGGTGAATACGATATCAACGTGGCGGACGCCGTGACCAACGGCGGATTTTTCTTCGATAACTTTATTTTGCAATACACGGCGCCGACCTTTCCGAGTGTGCAGGACCCTTCGTACGTGATCGGCTCCATCAACCCGAACAGTACCGAACAGGAGGTGATCAATCTGGTAGTAGATCCTTTTCAGGTACTTGAAATACAACCGTTTACTTACCTGGCAGGCGCTTTGGCGGCCGGAAGCGACACCTTGCGACACCAGGTCAACCTCGTCAACAACGGCGGGGATATTTGCCTGAATTTTGTTGATTTTGTCGTGTCCGACGGCGATGAGTTCCGACACGGCGGCGGTTCGTTGTACATGAACAGCGCGTTTTCCTGCATGCAATTCCGCGACGAAAGCGCGTTGCGGGTGCTCGAAGGCGCCACCCTGCACTACGGCAACAACGGCACGGGAATGCTTGCACTTTGCGCCGGAAGCACCATCGCCCTTGAACGAAATGCCACCCTGATCGTGGATGGCATCCTGAATATGTCCGAATGCAACGACCTGATCGCGCCCCAGCAATTGTACATGGACCTGCCGCCGGGGTCGAAATTAGTGTTTACCGAAAACGCCCGGCTGACCAACCGCTTCAGCCAGGGCCAACATATGCAACTCAACGTTCGTATGCTCGGCGGCACACTCGACGACGGCGCTTTGGCGGCCGAAGACCGGGAACTGATCCGGCGCATTTATCCCGAACCTTCGCCACAATTCGCCGACAATGTGTCCTTTTCGCCCAACCCGTTCGCCGAGGTATTTGTGGTGCAATACCTGGCCGGAAAAACGGAAACGGTGACGCTGCGCTGGACGGATATCAGCGGCCGGATTGCCGGCCAACAGACTCTGCACGCCGTACGCGGACTGAACGAATGGCTCCCCCTGGCGCCGGAGGCCGCAGGAGTTTACCTGTTGTCGGTGGAAAGTGAAGCGGGAAAACTGACGAAGAAGGTGGTGAAGGTGGGAAGGTAGGATTAGTGGCGGCACATAAATTTTTATGCTCCCAAAAATGAAGGGTAAAATGTATGTGCCGCCACGATATATCCCTACCTGATCTTCCCGCAGGTATTTTTGATGTCCCGTTTGACTAATTCCGGGGACTTGATAATGTTGTAAAACTCTTCGATGTAATTGGTCATCTGTTTTTTTACGGATTTCGGCAGGTCGGGAAATTGCTCGCAGTGTTTCAAAATGGCTTCTTTTTTTGACAAAAAGAGGTCGAATACCTTTTGGAACTCCACATCGTCGCGGCACAAACCCATGAAATACCGCTCCTGAACGGACTGAATGGGAAGTTGCGGGCTGGGCGCCGAATAATCGGTGCCGACAAGGGCTGCGTAATCAAAATCGTAGGGAATGGGTACGAGTGGCCCTTCCGGGAGCAGGTACAAAATTTTGACATTATGGCGGACCCGAACGCTCCAGTCGGTGTTGCCGATCATATACTGAAATACCGACATCCGGTCGGCGGAAGCGGGGTCCAAACCCTTAAAAGAGACGGCTTTGGGTTTCATGGGACGGGCATTCAGCCGGGCGGCCATTTCTTTTTCACTTTCGAGCAGGAAAGAAAAACTTTGCATGACGGCCTTTTTTCCGGGGTTGGCAAACCGGATGGAAGCCTTTTTTACCCGAAAACTTTGTTCGGTGAGCAGGTTGTAGAGTTCGTATAAGAGGTATTCTTTTTGTACCCACTGCTCGTCGAGCGCGGTGTTTTTGCAGCTGGACACCAGTTTTAACTCCTGCGTATCCGCCAGGCTGTCCGGTTCGGTGTTTTGTGGAGAAAAACGAATTTTAACGGGTGGGAACTGGCAGGTTTTGCGCCGCATGTTTCCGCGGGCGGTCACCAGGACGTCGAGTTGCAGGGCAATGCTGTCGCCCCGGAACACCTTAAAAACGGCCGGTTGCCACTGGTCGTCATTTTTTTCCCTTCTTAATTGTTTGATATCGGTTTCAATCAGGACTTCGAGCGGGTCGTATTGGCTGAGCCGGACGAATATACTTTCTGTGCCGGTTTGGGGCGATTGGGCGGGCAGACAGATGCAAAGCAGGAGCCCGCCGAGAAGAGCGAAGAAGGAAAGTCGCATGTTTTCAAATGGTTAGCAGTGAAAAAACGGGGCGTGAAGCCCCCGGTTCAATTCACCGAAAAGGCGGCAGCGAAGGGATTAGCGGCATGGTAAAAAGTCAGTTCGCTGATCCGTACTTTCATATAACGGGTAAGGGGCAGGGTCTGAATGAGTTGCATCAGTTCGGCTTCCGAATGTACGGAAAATACGGCCCACAACTTCGAATTTTCGAGTGAAAGTGCGTAGTTAAGAATCTTGCCTTCACCGAGCAGCCGGTTGACGGCGGCACGCTGGTGCGGTATCCGGCTGACGAATTCTTCCGGCAGATCTTGCGGCATGGTGAAATCAACCATGTACTGCATTAGATTGGCATCCATGTATGTTCTTGATTATGAATGGGTTGATTAGATATTTTGGGTTTGTTGTCTGAAAATACACCGGACAAATATAAAAGAAAAATAATGTCTTTGTGTATCCCTTCTTTCAAACGATGATTACAAACGTCAAAAACTGTGCAAAGTTTTATCAAGCGGCGGCACATCTGCCAAACCGTCAGATTTTCGACATACGATCTATTAACGAAAAAAAGAAAACAGCAAAAAAGAAAGGGGCGACATTTCGGTCGCCCCTTCGGAAAATATCTGGTCCGGGTGGTGTTTAAATATTTACCCCCAGCGCTTTTAACGTTTCGAAGTCGAGGTTGCCAACCGGCAAACCTTTGTCTTTCTGGAATTTTGTGAGTGCCGCTTTGGTGCGGGTACCCATAACGTTGTCGACCGGGCCCGGATCGTAACCTGCTTTTACCAGGGCGTCCTGGATCTGGCGGATCGTGTAGCCGGTTACTTTTTCGCCGCAAAGCACTTCACGCCATTCGGTGAAACCGCCGGGTTTTACGAGGCGGCGTTTGGTGATGGTCGTGTATTCGGCCGGGATGGGTTCGGTGCGGGTGGAAGCCTGCGCTTTTACACCTTTTACGGTTACGGCTTTGTATTCAGCCGGGATCATCTCTTCCCGCGTGGTAGCCGGGGCTTTGAGCACCTGTTTGGTTACCGTAGCGTATTCGGCCGGAATTTCTTCTTCCCGAACGCTGGCCGGCGTTTTTAACACCTGCTTTTTACGGTGGCGTATTCGGCGGGGATCACTTCCTCGCGGGTGGTAGCCGGTGTTTTTACTTTACGAACGGTCATCGACTTGTATTCGGCCGGGATCACTTCCTCGCGGGTGGTAGCCGGCGATTTTACTTTGCGAACCGTACGGGTGCCCATTTTGGCGGGGATCTGAATGGTTTTGGTGCAACCTGCATCGGCAACGCCGGAACCGTCACAACCTTTGTTGACACGTTTCGTAATCGTCTGATATTCAGCGGGCACTTCCACCAAACACCATACGAGACAGTCGTCCGGATTGGCGCTGAGGCAGTTGGCGTCGGCTTTTTTCTTCACCCATTTGGTGGAAGCCGGTTTTACTTCAACCCGCTCCGTAACGGTTTCGTATTTGGGTTGCAAGACTTCCGTTTTGGTGGAAGCGGCTTCCATTTCATACTGCTCGGTAATGTTTTCGTACACGGCGGGCACTTCCACGAGGCGTTTGCCTTCGGGTTTGGTCATCACCTTTTCGGTAACGGTTTCGTATTCAGCCGGTACGCTGGTTACCCGTTTGCCTTCGGGTTTGATCATGACGCGCTCATCCACGGTTTCGTATTGTGCAGGTACGGGTACGAGGCGTTTGCTGGCGGCTTTGATCACGACATTTTCCGTGACCGTTTCGTATTGTGCGGGCACGGCAATGATCCGTTTGCTTTCCGCCTTTACCATTTGCTGCTCGGTTTTGGTCGCGTATTCGGCCGGCACGGCAATCGTGCGGGTAGAAGCGGGTTTGATCATCACCTGCTCTGTTACGGTTTCATACTGGTCCGGGATGTGGCATTTTGCATAACATTTGCCGGGTTGTGCATTCGGCGGAGCGTCGCCGGGTTGTGCATTTGCAACGAAGGCTATGCAGATGAGAAAAAGAAGGATGGAATGGAATTTTCTCATGACTTGAATCGGATTGGTGAACATGAATGTTTGATTTTGGAATGTTTTACCATTTTAAGTTGAATATGTTAATAGGTGCATTCAGGGCAAAAGTAATCGAACAACCCCAAAAAAAGGGACTTTAGTATGTGAATTTTTCGCTGATCCGGCCTGCTTCAGTTCAATCGTTTCGGATAGCAAATGAAGTGTTTTGTAACTGTCTGAGTATAAAGGGGCACATCCGAACATTCGGTGATCGGCAATACTTCTCCGTTTTTAAAAAGTATTTTGATCTGGTCTTTTGCATCGTCGTATGCGCGGTTACTTTCGGAGCCGGTGTACACAAAATGACCCGGATCAACATTTTCGCCGAAGGCTTTTAACACCCGGTTGCGGTGCTCCTCAACGTATTCCGCCGGAACGGGTTTATTCCACCATTCGAGGCGAAACAGTTGCCGGTCGAGCAAACCTTTCGACAAAAAAGAGAGGGTAAAATCCCGGGCTTCCGTCCAGTATTTTATCGCAGCGGTTACATCATTGTCATCGAGGAGGGCAAAATGAAAGAGCGATTCACCTGGTTCCGGTTGGCCGCTTTTTTCATTTTTCAAAAACCAGGCCAGATGGCGCGGAATTTCCAGATCAATACCTTCAAGCGTCAGTTCGCGGGCGCGTTTCAGGGTATGAATCAACATTTGTTCGGCCGATACGCCGGTTTTGTGCAGGTATACCTGCCAATACATCAAACGCCGGGCAATCAGGAATTTTTCAATGCTGTAAATGCCTTTTTCTTCCACCACCAACTCCCCCTTGTGCTCTGCTAACATCTTGATAATGCGATCATAACCGATCACGCCTTCACTGACCCGGTAAAAAAACTGTCGCGGTTGAGGTAGTCCAGCCGGTCCATGTCCAACTGGCCCGACACCAACTGATACAAAAACTTTTTGGGATGGCGGTTGGAAAAAATAGAAATGGCAAGTGTCAGCCGGCCGTCAAACCGGCGGTTCAGGTCTTCCATAAAAACGGTCGACAAATCTTCGTGGTGCATGTCGAGCAAAGCGTGTTCGAGTGCATGGGAAAAGGGGCCGTGACCGATGTCGTGCAACAAAATCGCCGCGCTCACGGCCTCGGCTTCCTCGTCGCTGATCGAAGCGCCTTTCAGCCGCAGGGTCTCGATGGCCTGCTGCATGAGGTGCAAAGCGCCCAGGGCGTGGTGAAAACGGGTGTGCAAGGCGCCCGGATACACGTAGGAAGTGAGTCCCAACTGCCGGATACGCCGGAGCCGCTGGAAATAAGGATGGTCGATGATGTCCAGCAGCAGTCCGTACGGGACCGAAACAAAGCCGTAGACAGGGTCGTTGAAGATTTTTTTCCTGCTGTTCATGGCGGGGCGAAAATAAGGTGTTAGACGGGAACGTTCCAACACGTCACTTTTAGTTACAGGCATTGCTTTTTAATGCCGATCTTTGCAAACTAAGCAGTAGGGCGGATTTCCAAATCCGCTATACGATTGAAAATCAAAAGACGGAAAAGATTTCCGTCCTGCTATGTACAAAAAACTTATGGATAAGATCAAAATACTCTGGGCCGACGACGAAATCGACTTGCTCAAACCCCACCTGATGTTCCTTCAAACGAAAGGATACGACGTTGTAACGGCTACCAACGGCCACGACGCCGTGGAAGTTTACCTCGAACAAAGCAACGAGATCGACGTGGTGTTCCTCGACGAAAGTATGCCCGGACTGACCGGCCTCGAAGCATTGCCCAAAATCAAGGAGATCAACCCGCAGGTGCCCGTGGTGATGATCACAAAAAACGAGGCCGAACACGTGATGGAAGAAGCCATCGGATCACAAATATCCGATTACCTCATCAAACCCGTCAATCCCAACCAGATCCTGCTGACCCTCAAAAAGATCATCGACAACAAACGCCTCGTGCGCGAAAAAACGGCGATGGACTACCAGCAGGAGTTCCGCCAGATTTTTATGCAGATCACCGGCGGACTAAACCACGTCGAATGGGTGGACGCCTACAAAAATCGTCAGCTGGGAACTCCGGCTCGACAGCAACCAGGCCGAAGTCGGCGACATCCTGGCCCAGCAAAAACAGCAGGCCAACACCGAATTTTCCAAATTTGTGGTCAAAAACTACTTCGACTGGGTGGATAAAAACAAGGAAATCGGCCCCGTGATGTCGCATTCGATGATGCGCAAACACATTTTCCCCCACGTCGCCCAGGGTATGCCCACCATCGTGCTCCTGCTCGACAACCTGCGCTACGACCAGTGGAAAGTGATCGAACCTTTTATCAACGAATTGTTCCGCACCGAAAACGAGGGTTATTTTTTCAGCATCCTGCCCACCGCCACACAGTACAGCCGCAACTCCATTTTTGCCGGGTTGATGCCCGCCGACATCGAAGCGGCGTTCCCCGACAAGTGGAAAAACGACATCGACGAGGGTGGGAAAAACCTGTTCGAGGATTTTTTCCTCGGCAAACAACTCGAACGCACCTTCCGCAAAGGCATCAAATGGGAATACATCAAGATCACCAACGTACAACACGGTAAAGACCTCAACGACGACATCCTGCACACGCTCAACAACGACCTGACGGTGATCGTGTACAACTTCATCGACATGCTTTCCCACGCGCGTACCGAAATGGAAGTGCTCAAGGAACTCGCCGGCGACGAACGCGCCTACCGCTCGCTCACCCGCTCCTGGTTCCTGCACAGTCCGCTCTGGACCGCCCTGCAAAAACTCCAGGGCCGCGACGTACAACTGTTTGTCACCACCGACCACGGCACCATCCGGGTGCAAAGCCCTTCCAAAGTGGTCGGCGACCGCGAAACCACCACCAACCTGCGCTACAAAGTGGGCCGCAACCTCCAGTACGAACGCCGCGACGTGCTCGAATTTTCTGCGCCTGCAATCAGCAGAAAAAAGAAGCGACCCAGCCCGATTCCACCTCAACGCAATACGGCGTTATGTGTGCCCCTGAAGTAATGGATCAATCGTGGTATTCATCAGGAAAGACAGCCCCCCTGTTCAGCGGGCTTGGAGGAATCCATTTCCCCGTCTCGACAAAAAACAATAAAGCACAGCAATACTTTGACCAGGGACTTATGTTGTCTTTTGGCTTTAATCATGCCGAAGCGGCGCGTTCATTTTATGAAGCGGCGCGACAAGATTCGACTTGTGCCATGTGCTGGTGGGGCTTTGCTTATGTTTTGGGGCCGAATTACAATGCGGGTATGGAAAAGGATAATTTTCAACGGGCTTATGACGCCGTTCAAAAGGCCCGATCGCTTTCTGCCGGCTGCACACCAAAAGAAAAAGATTTGATCGAGGCGTTAACGCACCGCTATTCGAACGATACGACCCTTGCCCGCTCGTCGCTCGATTCATCCTATGCGGCGGCTATGCGAAAAGTATATAAAAAATATCCCGCTGATGCAACCGTCGCCTCGCTTTTTGCCGAGTCGCTGATGGATTTGCATCCCTGGAATTTGTGGAATAAAGATGGGACCATTCAGCCCTGGACGCATGAGATTATGGCGGTGCTTGAAAAATGTTTGCAAATGGAACCGCGTCATGCAGGCGCAAACCATTTTTACATTCACGCAACAGAAATGTCGGCACATGCGGAAACAGGCGTGGCAAGCGCCGATCTGCTTCGGGAGCTGGTTCCGGGTTCGGGGCACCTTGTTCACATGCCTTCCCATACTTACATCAGAATCGGGCGGTACCACGATGGCGTTATTGCCAATGGGAAAGCAGTCCTGATTGACAGTTTGTATACGGAAGCGTGCCATGCGCAGGGGGTGTATCCACTTGCCTATTATCCGCACAATTATCATTTCCTGGCTGCCTGTGCCGCTCTTTGCGGGGAAAGCAAAGCGGCCATGGAAGGGGCCCGGGCAACGGCTGACCACGCGCATAAAAAATTATTGCGCGACCCCGCGTGGGCGACCTTGCAACATTACTATTCCATTCCCTGGTATGTGGAAGTAAAACTTGGTTTGTGGAATGACGTCCTGAACGCCCCTTCGCCTGAAAAAGATTTAAAATATCCGTCGGTCGTTTGGCATTATGCAAAAGGTATGGCGCGGCTTTCACAAAACAACGTTCCGGAAGCAAAAAAACATCTCGCCGAAATAAAAACCATTATGGCAGATACCACGATCAAAGATTTGACCATTTGGGGAATAAACAGTGTGTTTGATTTATGTATCATTGCTTCGAAGACGTTGGAGGCAGAGATCCAGGCGAAAGAAAAAAATTTCCCGGCAGCCATTTCCCTGTTGAAGGAAGCCGTTGCAAAGGAAGACGCCCTAAATTACAATGAACCGCCCGACTGGTTTTTTTCTGTTCGCCATCATTTAGGCGCAGTCTTATTGGAAGCCGAAAGATTTAAAGATGCTATAAAAGTGTATGAGGAAGATTTGAAAATATACCCTGAAAACGGATGGGCGCTGAGGGGTATGATGAATGCTTTTGAAAAACTGGACGATAAAACGAGCTACGACAAAACAAAACGCCGCTTTGAACAGGCATGGAAATATGCGGACATTAAAATTGCTTCGTCAAGAATATTATAGTAAAATTTGCAAATAGCGACAAAATTGAAACGACCTTTTGATTGTTGCGCCCTCCCGATGAATCATCCGACCAAACATCTGACATGACCACCCGCATTACCGTTAACACAATTTATACCTGCTCCTTAGAACGCGCCTTTAAAACGCCGATGCTTTGTGACGTTGCTAAAGTGCACACCGGTTTTGGCCTCATGCCTAAGGTGACGCATTGTACGGAGGATACCTTGTGGGGCCGGCCGGGTGGAAGTAAAAAAGTGTTTGTCGCGCCGTCCCTCACTTTTAAGGGGGGCGAATCTTCCGTGGACACCGTAATCGAAAGAATAGAAAACGAATACTGGAAAATCGAGGTCAGCGATTTTAAGTCGTGGATGCTGGGTTTTTCAAAATTTGTCGGAGAATGGAGAACGACGGAAATCGCGGCAAACAGGATTTTGATCGAATACACTTATACCCTGCACTCGGATATTGGCTGGCTTTACCCCTGAACTGGTTGTTTGCCAACACGTTCTGGCGGATTTATATGAAAAGGGTGTTGGAAAATGTAAGGCAGATGGCGTATCGGCAGGAACCGTATCAATACCCGTAGGGTATCAACCTTTTTCAACATGAACAACGGAGAAAAACAAATGACCCTTGGCCGATGGACAAAAGCCACTTTTTGGGGGTGGTTGCTGGGGGTTGCGCTTATACTTGTGTTGTCGTCCCTTTTGGATTCGACGGGTATTGAACACCTGCAATTTCACCTTGGTGTGGGCATGGGTGCAGGGGTAGGGTTTGCACAATGGCTGCTGCTTAAACGGGCGGGCATGAGTAAAAACTGGATCTGGTTTTCCATTCTGGGCATGGGCACTCCTTTTATTATCTTAGACCTGATGCCGGCGGAGCTGGTGCCGCACAAAATCGCGGCGGGTATCGTATCGGGCGCATTGGCGACCGGCCTGCTTCAATACCTGCTCCTGAAAAAACAGTTCCGGAACGCGCAGTTGTGGATATACGGCTGTTTTACGGGCTGGACGTTGGCAGTCGCAACGGTTTTTGCCATCGACTATACCAAATACCTGACTTCTTCAAACCTGGCGTTGTTTTTCCTGAATCTTTTTCTGATGCTCGCCGGGGGAATTGTCCTGGGGGTGATTAGCGGCTTTGCGCTGAAAAGAATATATTCAGCGACCGGGTAAAACCATTCACCGGGTGACTTCAGGTCACCCGGTGAATGGTTTTACCCGGTCGCTGCGCTCCACATACGCCGAAGGCGACATACCCGTCATTTTTTTAAACACCCGGTTGAAGGTGGTTTTGTTGGCGAAGCCACTTTCCAGTCCCACTGCTTCGATGGAAAAATGGCGGAACCGCTCGTCAAGCAGCAAACGCTGCGCTTCACGGATGCGGTACCCGTTGACAAAGTCGTAAAAACCGGCGCCTACCGCTTCGTTGAGGATGTGGGAGAGGTGGTGAGACGGCAGTTGCAGTTGTTCGGCCAGGTCGGCAATCCGGAGTTCCGGGTCGAGCCAGGGTTTTTGCCGCTGCATCAGTTCCAGCAGGGCGAGGCGGCTGTTTTCCAGTTGTTCGGCTGTCAGCGGGGAGGTTTTGTATTTTTCTTGGGCCGGTTCGGCAGGAATTCCGGGGTGTTGATCTAAGCGTCTCATGGCAAAATAACCCACCCGGTGAATGGCCAGTGCCAGGGCAGCCGCCAGCAGGTATTCGGCCGTTGCGGCGGGTATTTCGGCAAAAACAAAACTGAATTTCAAGCCGAGGTCGAACACCAGGAGCAGGATAAAAAAGGTGCAGAACCGCTTCATCCAGCGCGATTTCCGGCGGTTTTCGGGCCGTTCCGCCTGTTTTTCCCGCTGCGCGGACCATTGTCGCGCCGCCACGGCGTATCCCAGCAACAAAAAAAGATGGACGTTGCCTTGCAACACCATTTCCGGGGAAAACACTTCCTGCGGGTTCAAAAACCACGCAATCAACGCCTGTTTCCTTTCGGCCGGCAATATCAGCAGGGGATACACCCGGTACCAGGCCCAGAGAAAAGGCAGGAAGTGTAAAAGATGGACGGGGCGCCAGTGAAAACCGCCGGACAACGAAGTTTTTACAAAAAACCAAAATGCGCCGCCCGCGAGAAAAATCCAGGGGTACAACACGCCCAGGCAGCCGGGAAAATGCCGGATCAGGCCGGTGAGAAACAGCAGGTAATTGAGCAGGTAGAGCGAAACGCCACCGAGCACCAGGCCAAGCAAGCGGCTTTCGCGGGTATTTTTGCGTTTGACAAAAAGGAGCAGGGAAAGATACGCCCCGTGAAAAGCGGCGGCGCCGAGCAGGAAAACGAGCAGTTGCTGAGTCGCTGGATGCATACACAAACGATAAAATACAAACACCGGTTATTTTCTTCCTGCTGACGGCTTGTTTCCGGTATAAATCAAAACAATTGTGGTTACAATCCATTGATTGGTACAAAAGTAACAATATTATACCTGCACTTTTGTCCGGCAAGGTTTATCGCCCGGAGCTTGCAGCCGCAAGGGCCCCGGGGATTCCGGCAAATATAATTCATCACTTCAACCCGACGATATCGCTATGGACAAAGCAACAGAAACCATGATCGCCAATTTTCAAAAAAACACCGGCAAAACACTCGACGAGTGGGTGGCTATCGCGCGCAGTAAAAATTTTGCCAAACACGGCGAGATCGTGGCGTTTCTGAAAACGGAATACCAAATCGGGCACGGTTTTGCCAATCTGGTGGCGCATACCACCCTGCAATCGGACGCCAACAGTTTGTCGGAAACCACCGACCTGGTGGCCGAACAGTATAAAGACAAAAACGAACTGTTTGGCATCTATCAAAACCTGATGGCGGAAATCCGGAAATTCGGTCCCGACGTGGAAATCGCTCCCAAAAAAGCCTATGTCAGCCTGAGGCGCAACAAGCAGTTTGCCCTGCTCCAGCCCAGCACCAAAACCCGCTTAGACATCGGGCTCAGTTTGAAAGGAGTGGCGCCGCAGGGCAAACTGGAAGCCGCAGGAAGTTTTAATACGATGTGCAGTCACCGCGTGCGGATCGAACAAGCCGCCGACGTGACGCCGGAAGTGATCGGGTGGCTGCGCCTGGCTTATGAGGCGGGGTGATGCCCCGGGCAACCGCAGTTTACCGCCGCGGCGGTCATTCATTTAAACCGGGTTTTTCGGTCCATGCAATACCCATCGATGCGACTACTTTTTCTTTTATTGCTGTTTATACCCGAAATCATGTGTTGCCAGCCCGGCGACGCAATCCGGTCGTCCTATCTCGCACATGTGGCCGCCGCCAACGCTGCATACCGGCTTCACGAACCCGCAGAAGCCCAACGCTGGATCGCCGGCGCGCCCGCCGAACAACGCGGCTGGGAGTGGCGTTATCTCGCGGGCCTGAGCGACGTGAGTCTGCTCGCGGTTCGGATCGAAGGAGAAAAACCCGTCAACCTCGCCCTGAGCCCCGACGGGAAAATCTGCGCCCTGGCCATGCCCGGCGGTACAATCCGCTTGCTGAATGCCGGTAACTTTCAGGAAATCAGGTCGTTGGAAGGGCACCAGGCCGCCGTTTACGCCACTGTTTTTAGTCGCGACGGCCAACGATTGTTTTCCTGTTCCCGCGATTCCACGGTGCGTTGCCGGGATGTGGCAACGGGCAAGGAAATCTGGAAATCACGCACCGGAGGTTTTGGGTTGGCTTGTATTGCCGTTCACCCGGGCGGCGAAAAAGTGGCCGTTGCCTCCTGGTATTTGGACAAAGAACGCGGGGTGGTGGGCATCGTCAGTTTGTTCGACGCGGCCACGGGCGACAGGGTCTGGAAAACCGATTTTGGCGTGAAACCGGTTTTGGGTTTACAATTCAGCGCCGACGGAAAAGACCTGGCTGCGGGGAACTGGGACGGACAGGTGGGGGTCTGGCATTTGGCCGACCTCGCCGCCGCGCCGCAGGTACTGGATTATTCCGACCGCCGCGATTATACCGCCATCGACGACCTGAGTTTTAACCCGGTAGCGGAGCGGCATCTTGTTTCGGCGACAAAATGCGGCGAACCGCGAATCTGGAATACCGAAACGGGCAAACTGATCGCCGAACTGCGCGGCCACCGCCAGGCCGTGATGGCTGTGGCTTACAGTCCGGACGGGCGACACATCTACACGGGGGGCGACGAAGGTGTGCTGATCACCTGGGATGCCGCTACCGGCGAACTCTTAGCCAAACAATTCGGTCATACGGGGCGTATCATCCGCATTTGCCCCACCCCCGACGGCCGGGAGGTTATCAGCCTGTCCGACGACCTCAGCCTGCGCCGCTGGGATGCCTCGCGGGACCTGTCTTTTTCCAATCCCGCCGGCCGCGAAAAATCCGTTTACGCATTCGCGCTTACGCCCGACGGCACAACGCTGGCTATGGGCGCTCCGAATGGTCATATTTCCCTCTGGGATGCCGCCTCCGGGGCCATGCTCCACACCGTAAAATGTTTGGCAGATCCCCTCAATGCCCTGGCTTTCAGCCCCGACGGCAGCCGTTTTATCGGTACCAACTGGGGCAAAGAAGCCTGCATCTGGGATGCAAAAACGGGAGCGGTGGCGTTCAGGCTGGAAGGCCTCGAAAGCGGCAGCAGTGGCTGCGCCTACAGCCCCGACGGCCGCTGGGTTGCGGCTGCAACCCGAAAAAACACCGTTTATGTATGGGATGCACACACGGGAGCCCTGGCCCACAAACTGGAAAAAGCGCCGGGCAGTTACACGGCGGCATTTAGCCCCGATGGGAAAAAACTGGTCGCTGCCGGCCATGACGGGGTTATAACGATTTGGGAAACAACACAATACGGAAAAGTACTCGAATGGCAGGCGCACAAGGAAACCGTCTATACGCTCGCTTTTTCACCCGACGGCCGCTCGTTGCTGACGGGCAGTGAAGACAAGATGGGGCGGATATGGAATTTCGCCGACGGCCACCTGCTGCACGAACTGAACGGCCATGCCCAGCGCATCTGGACCGCCGCCTGGTCGCCCGACGGCAGCCGGGTCGCCACCGGCTCTGCCGACCTGAATACCTGCCTCTGGGATGCCCGCAGCGGTGAGCGGGTGCTTACGCTGCCCACTCCCCGGACGGTGTACAATCTGTGTTATTCGCCGGATGGCAAACGACTGTACGCCAATCAGTTGAGCGGGAAAGTGGTGGTTTGGGAAGGGGAATGAATTCCGGTTGCGCCGCCTGTGTAACTTAAGGCACCAACGTTGTTCCGGCGTATTTCCCATTTTTGCGGAAAAATTGCCCGTTATGTATATTTCCCGGTTTTTACCTCTTGTTGCATGTTCCGTTTTTATGCTGGGCACTTCGAGTTGCCAAACGCAGGATGCACCCGTATTGTCGGGGCAAATCGTTTTAAAAACCGGCTGGCGCCCGGTGCTTTATCTCGTGCAGCCGCGCCATTTTGGCGATATCGCGGCTAATTATGCCGGCCTTGTTGTTGATTCCGCCGTCATCCGACCGGACGGCCGATTTGTGTTCGGGCGGTTTCAGGCGCCTGTGGAGCCGGCTTTGTACGAGCTGGTTATACAGCCGGAAAGCAGTCGTTTTGCCAATAAATTGTCGGATGATGACCCGGAAACGGCCAATTATTTACCCATAGTGCTCAAAAAGGGAGAAAAAATACACTTGCGGGCGGAGGCGGATCATTTGTCGGCATCGGCGACGGTAAAGTCGGATTTGCCTGACAACCAGGCGATTGTACAATTGCGCAATACCCGGCAACAGGCATTCAACCGTTTCATGCGCCAGCCTGCAGGGGATGTACACACAGACGACGCTGCCCTCCTGGAACAGGCGGCCAGGCTGGAGCAATACCACGCGCCGCTTATGGCATTTGCCGACACAAGCGTTTCCTTTTGGGCGGCTCTTGTGGCCGTGCGGTGGGTCGGCCCGGATGGCGATTACGAGCGGGCGCCCGAATTTCTGCACCGGCAATGCGGGCGCTGGCGGGAAACGCAGGTGAACCGCATGTTTGCAGCGCAACTTTGCCAACTCAGCGCGCCCGGCAAACTTCCGGTCATGACCGGCGATACCATCCCCGATGTTGCACTTCCCATGTCGGACGGCGACACCCTGCACCTCCATACCCTGCTTGGAAAACGGCTGACCCTGCTCGATCTGTGGGCATCGTGGTGCGCGCCCTGCCGCCGCGAAAACCGCGAGGTACTGGCGCCCTTGAGGGCGCAATACAACACACCCGATTTTGCCATTATCGGTTATGCGCTCGACAGCAGTCCCGGCGCCTGGAAAGCGGCCATTCAAAAAGACGGGGCTTTGTGGCCGCAGGCTTCCCACCTCGGCGGCGATACCTCACCGTTCCTCGATGTGTTGCGCGTGACCACCATCCCGGCCAATTATTTGCTCGACAAGAACGGAAAAGTGGTGGCCAAAAACCTGCACGGAGCGGCGTTGCGGGAGTTTGTGGAAAAATATTTGAGTAAGTAAAGTGTTGATAACGAATCAGGTATACACACTTTTCTTTTACTGTCAAGTTGCAGGGGTTTCCAGTTTGCTCCGCAAATCTTTCAGGCGTTTGCGCTGAATGACAAACTCCGTTTTATCGTCCGTCAGGCGCACGATATATTTGTCGTTTTCCCAGAAGGAATAATTTTTAAAAAAGCGCAGGTTGATAATGACGGCCCGGTTGATGCGAAAAAAGCGGTCGGGGTCGAGTATCTCCTCCAGTTCGGCCAGTGTTTTTCGAATATCGTAGGTGTGTCCGTACGTATAGGCGCGGTATGATTTTCCCTCTACTTCAAACCACAATACTTTTTCCACTTCAAGCAGTGTTTCACCCTGATTGTCCCAGGCATCGAGGGTTTTTAAAAAATGGTTTCCACCGCCGTTTTTCAGTTGGTCGAAGCGCCGTTTTTGCCAGTCGTAATAGTCGATAAACAGGCTGATATTCATAAAAATATAGCCGAATATCAGGAATGGCAGCAGGTAATTGACATACATGCGGGCGGTAAAAAAATATTCCGGGAAATAAGACTGCCAACTATAGTCCGGGTAAAACACCACAATATAACGCGCGGCATTTGTGAAAGGGCCGAATACCGGTATCACCAACAGTACAAAGGGTAAAAATTTGATTTGATACCACAAATAATCGCGGAAAGCGGGTTTCAGTTGCAGCATATCCATCCGGCGCAGATACCATTGCATCAAGCGCAGGAAAATAAATACCGAGATCAGTTCGAGGAGGAAATAGTAGCCCAGCAGGTGCCTGAAATACTCGCCGAAACGCCCTTCCAGCAAAGGCCGCAACTCGCCGAACCCCGGGCGTTGGAGTGTGGAGATCTGGTAAATCAAAACCCCTGTAAAAGTAAAAAACAACCATCGCCACCCTTTCGCGAGACGAAAGGAGAGGGGAATTTTTTCGGTATCAAACTGGAGGTTGTGCATGAGAATTATTGCCGGGTCCGCAAATTTAGGCAAGTGTCACCCGTATTTCACACCCGGAACCCCGTATTTCAGGCCGCGCGCCCGGTATTTCAGCCGCAAAAGACCTCGTCTCACCCGGAGGCACTTGCACGAACCGGCCGGGGCGGCCACTTTTGTTCCAACAACACGCCGCACCTTTTTTACAAAACATAAAAATGGACAATCATGAACCTCTTCGAATTTTTGATGATCGCGCTGATCTCCCTTTGTCTCTCCGCTTTTTTTCCCCTTGGCGCTCAGACCGATATGGGCGGTAAATGGGAGGTGACCATCAGCCACAAAGAATACGGCGTTATCCGCGCGAAATTAGACGTCCACATGCAGGGACAGCAGCAGTTCAGCGTAGTTTCACACAAAAACGGGGTAAAAAACCTGGTTGGAGGTTTCAAATCAACCCTGGCCAGGTGGTTTTCCAAAAAACCGATGCTCCGAAGCGGCGCTTTGTGCCGGATCGAAGAAGGTGTATTGGCTCCGGCTCCTGACGGAACCCTGATCTCCGGCGTACTTTACCTTCCGATGGGACCCAAAATGAACTTCAAAGGAGTGATCCGGCAGGGATATATCCAGGCCGGCCTGAGTAATGCCGCCGGAAAACAACTGGGGGGACTGGAAGCAACAAAGACTACGGAAGAAGGAGCCATCGACGATTACCCCGCATTGATCAGGTCGCTTGCAGCGGTTTATGAGCAAAATATTTATGACCGGCGGGTATTGTCGACCCCCGAGTGGAATACGTTTATCAAAAAATTGGGCAAGGCAGCCGAAAAAGCACAAGACGATCTGGATATCATTTCGGCATTTTATACCCGTGTGGAAAAACTGCCTTTTACACACAATTACCTGTTTCGTTCGGCGAATGCCGGCCAGGTGGAGCAACGAACCGGCGCCCGGGCCAACCAATTGTCGCTGGAGGAAAAATCGCCTGAAACCGCCGTATTACACGTCAAATCGTTCTATTGCCCGGCTCGGGATATGGACAGCGTGATGCACATCGTGCTGGAAAAAAACTATTCCAACCTCATTGTTGATGTCCGGGGCAACAGCGGCGGCTGGCTGGAAGGCGGTGTCACTTTGGCCCAATACTTAGTTTACGAAGAGACACCCACCGGAGTATATCTTTCGCAAAAATGGTTCAACACGCACCCGGCGCCCCCTTCGGAAGCCGAACTGGCCGCTATGCCGGCGTTTACCCAGGCGGATATGCCGGCTTTTACAAAAGAACTGGCCGAAAACGGCTTCGTGGTATTGAAGGTTCGACCCGGCCAGGCAAAATACGCCGGCAAAGTATTTCTGCTCACCGACCATCGGTCAGCCAGCGCCTGCGAACCCCTGGCCTGGAACCTCAAACGCTCCGGCCGGGCGACGCTGGTAGGTGAACGGACCGCCGGGGCAATGC
Organism: Lewinellaceae bacterium; assembly: GCA_016713985.1. Taxonomy (GTDB): domain Bacteria; phylum Bacteroidota; class Bacteroidia; order Chitinophagales; family Saprospiraceae; genus M3007. Next base: position 110,266 of record JADJOD010000016.1, read on the forward strand.
TCAGTGCGGCGGAATATTCGATTGGCAGTGGATTTTATGCCGTTTTGCCTAACGCGGATTATTATACACCCACCGGAGAACGCCTGGATAAAGTGGGTGTAGAACCCGATATCGCAGTGGAAAGCAGGCTGGCACTCGATTATGTGCTCAAAAATCTGCCCGGAAATGCAAACGGGGCTCCGTCCGGCAACCGGAACCGGGAGAACGGCCGCAAATAAATACCCGGATACCCGGCTCAAGCAGGGTTCAGGGGTATGATTTTCGACTTTTTAATGTCCGGTTAAAAAAAAAGGTAAATAAATTTGGAAATATAAATTTCGGCGCCACACATTTGTAGTGTACTATTAACCTAATACACTATGATACAAACCCGAAATCTTTCATTCGGATACGGCCGGCAAAATTTATTGTTCCGGAACATGGACCTTTCCCTCGGGTCCGGGAGCATTTACGGATTGCTGGGTAAAAACGGCGCGGGGAAGTCCACCCTGCTGAAAAACCTGGCGGGTTTGTTGTTCCCGAGCTCCGGAACGATCACCGTCCATGATCTCGAACCGCGCAAACGGCAGGTTTCTTTTCTGGAGACCATTTATTTTATTCCGGAAGAGATTCACGCGCCTTCGCTGAGTACAGGGCGTTATGTGGATTTAAACGCGCCGTTTTACCCGAAGTTCGACGAAACGCAGTTCGGCGATTTTCTCGAAATGTTTGGCATGAAACGGGAAGGCCGGCTCAGCAATCTTTCCCTGGGGCAGCAAAAAAAATTCCTCATCAGTTTCGGCCTGGCCTGCAATACGCGGGTACTACTGCTCGATGAACCCACCAACGGCCTCGACATTCCTTCCAAAGCCCGGTTTCGCCAATTGCTCGCTTCCGTTTTGACGGAGGAACGCACCGTTATTATTTCCACCCACCAGATACGCGACCTCGACAAACTGATCGACCGGGTCGTCATTATTGAAGGCGGCGAATTGTTGCTTTCTGCTTCGGTGCGTGATATTTCGGGCAAACTTTGTTTTAAAACCGTGGAGGAAATACCCGCCGGAACAGAAGTTTTATATGCCGAAAAATCGCTGCGCGGAACGGCGATTGTGTTGGAAAACGTGGAGCGGGAAGACTCCAACGTGAACCTCGAACAGTTGTTCCTCGGCGTGACCGAAAACCCCGAACTGGCGAAACGTATTTTCGAAAACTAATCTAAACTCCTGAAAATGAAAGATATATTTGAGTTTCGCCGCTTTTTCCTGTTGCTGAAAAAAACAATGCTGGAACGCCCCGTACAAATCGCCGGCTTTACGGGGCTGATGTTGCTGACATCCTTTGCACTCTACGCTTTTTGTTACTGGCCCTTAGGGCGTTTGGACCTCGCACAAAGCGCCACCTTCCTGGCCGGCCTGGCCGTGGGTGGTAGTTATTTAGCGTCCGTTGTGTTCGGTTATTTCTCCAACAATGCACGGGGATATGCCTTCCTGACGCTGCCCGCTTCCGGATTTGAAAAATGGCTGTGCGGCGTACTGGTCACGGGTGTGTTGTATCCGGCTGTATTTATCCTGTTTTTCAGCATCATGGACCGCGCTTTTGTGGCCTTGTACCACAATGGCCTGAACCCCACCGCAGCGAATTACGCTCTGATGACCCGGTACGCGCAGGTTTTTGCCCTGACCGGCCCGGTTGCCCAAAATGTGTACACCCTGTTTTTTGTATTTGCCGGCGCGATGCTGGTCGGCACCCTGTATTTTAACAAAGTGAGTTTTGTGAAGGTGGCGCTGATCCTGTTCGGCCTGTTCTTTTTCCTGTATACATTTAACTTCGGCATCGCGAAAGCCCTGATGGGCGACATCGGCAATGCAATGCCCTTCCAATTCGTGGCCGTCCGGGCCGGTTATGATTTTGAACGGATCGAGTTGCCCGAAAACTGGTCCGGGGCAGTCGAAATGGCCATACGTTACGTATTTCCCGCTTCGCTGTGGCTCATTGCTTTGGTGCGCCTGCGCGACAAAGAATTTTAATTCCGGGTTTTCCCGGGATCATTTATCCTGATTGTTAACGGACCCGCCGGGCTATACAAAAATCGAATCATGGAATTCAGAGATAAACAGGCGATTTACCTGCAGATCGCCGACTACGTATGTGAACAAATTCTGCTCAAAAAGTGGAATCTGGGTGATAAAATACTGAGTATCAGGGAACTTGCGGTGTTGCTGGAAGTAAACCCCAACACCGTGGCGCGCACCTACGACTTCCTGCAGCAACGCGGGATCATCGTCAACAAACGCGGCATCGGCCTTTTTGTCGATGCGGAGGCCGGGCAACTGATCCGGGCATTTCGCCGCGAACAATTTATGGAAAACGAACTGCCCGTTTTTTTCCGAAACATCTATTTGCTCGACCTGGATTTTGAGGCGATCAAAAAGAAATACGACCAATTCGTTCAGGAAAACTTCAAAAACATAAAACTATGAAACTCAGCGCAAAACTGCTTTTTACCCTGCTTTTTCTGGTCATGGCCGGTATGCTGGCGACAAATTTTGTCTTAAAAAACGAATACGACCGGATAGACAAATCCAACCCGTACTGGACCTTTGAAAAAATGCTGGAACAACCTTTCCGGCACCTGAAAATCGAAGGCGGGAATAACAACCTTGTCGTATTCGAGCCGGCGCCGCTTGCTTCCGTACGGGTAGATAAAAAATGGATCGGCCCGGAGGAAGAAAACGTCCGGGCGGAGGTTCGAAACGACACTCTTTTTATCCGTATTCCCTTTAAATATGACCCGGACGACGCCCGGTACCGGTCGGGCAGGCAAATACTGGCGCGTATCTTTTCCCCGGAATTGCTTTCGATAGAAGGGCGTAACACTGCGCTGGTAATGAACAAGTTGGACCAGACTTCGCTGGATATCCGGCTTTCCGGAAAATCGACTTGCACCGTGGAAAGTATACGCCGGAGCCTGGATTCTGTTCGTATTTTCCAATCAGATTCCACCCGCCTGGAATTCAATATGTCGCCGAATATTAAAGGCCCGAAACAAATGTATATCCGTTCGATGTCGGCGGAGGTTATGGGTAACTCCCGGCTCGACATAAATCGCACAGAGGTCGGCGACATTCGGCTTGAAACCTCCGAAAAAGCGGTGGTGGAATTGACGGGAAAGGTATTGAAGAAGTATCGGGACAAGGTGGTGGACTGACCATAAATAACCGGGAATTCCACATCCTCCGGCCCGAATCCCGTCTGAAACCCGTTTCAGACGCACTCGGCCCGTAACTGCCGGGGATCGGTACGTTGGGCAGACGCAGGAACACACCCGGTGCTCAGTTAAGGGTGTATGAAGTCATCCCCCGGGATGAACTTTATCATTCCTGCTTTTTCGGCGGTGCGCCTACATTGCTTTCCTTTTTATTCATCACGATAAATTGGCTACAATGAAACGATCATTTGCCGATCTGACCGCCGCACCCGATTTGCACGAGCATGGCGAAGGTACGGGCCCGAAAAGGAGCCGCCGCCCGGTATATGAAGATTTGCTGCCGCCCTGCAACAATGCCTGCCCTGCCGGCGAAAACATACAAGCCTGGCTTTCTTTGGCGCAGGCTGGGCGCCACCGGGAAGCCTGGGAAACGCTGGTTGCCGACAACCCCATGCCGGCGGTGCACGGCCGGGTGTGTTACCATCCCTGTGAAGACGGCTGTAACCGCAGTTATGTGGATAATCCCGTGAGCATTCACGCAGTGGAGCGTTTTTTGGGCGACGAAGCCATCCGGCAGGGCTGGAAAATACCCGTTCCCTCCGTTTTTTCAGGAAAACGTGTGCTGGTGGTCGGCGGCGGCCCCAGCGGCCTTTCTGCGGCGTATCACCTGACCCGGCTCGGGCACCGGGTGGAAATATACGAAGCCGGCCCCATCGCGGGCGGCATGATGCACTTCGGCATTCCGGCCTACCGGCTTCCCCGCCATATCCTGGAGGCCGAGATCCGGCGGATAGAAGAGATGGGCGTGGTGATCCGTCTCCATCACAAAGTCGAAGATATTTTAAAGGAAAAGCAGGCCGGCGGATTCGACGCGGTATTTGTCGCCGTCGGTGCACATATTGGCAGAAAAACCGATATACCGGCCCGGGATGCGGGCCAGATTCTCGACGCCGTGCGGTTTTTACGGGATGTGGAACTGGGCAATCCGCCCCAAATCGGTCGCCGGGTAGCCATTTACGGCGGCGGCAACACGGCAATGGATGCCGCCCGAACGGCCAAACGCCTCGGCGTGGGAGAAGCCCTCATCATTTACCGGCGCGACCGGGAACATATGCCGGCGCACGATTTTGAAGCGGAGGAAGCTTTGAGTGAAGGGGTAAAAATCCACTGGTTGCGCAGCATCAAAGAAATCACGGGCACCTCCGTCACGGTAGAGATCATACGCCTCGAAAACGGCAGGCCCGTGCCCACCGGCGAATTGGAAACGCTGGAGGCCGACGCGCTTATTCTGGCGCTTGGCCAGGACACCGACACGGCTTTTTTGCAACACGTTCCGGGCATCAAATTCGGGGATGACGGCACGGTGGAGGTAGGGCCGGACATGATGACCGGCCATAAAGGAATATTTGCCGGCGGCGATATGGTGCCGAGTGAACGCACCGTCACGGTAGCGGTTGGCCACGGCAAAAAAGGCCGCCCGGTATATCGACGCCTTTTTGCGCGCCGGCAGGTATGAAAAAGCGCCCAAACACCCTGTTGTCGGCTTTGAACGCCTGCATGTTTGGTTCCAGACCCTGGCTCCCAAAGCCCTGCAACCCCACAAAAATGCGGAAGAAGCCGCGGAGAGTTTTGTGGAAATTGTCGGCGGCTTGTCGGAAGAAGAGGCCCGTTATGAAGCCCAGCGCTGCTACTCCTGCGGCAATTGTTTTGAATGCGACGGCTGTTTCGCGTCCTGTCCCGAAGACGCCGTCATCAAACTCGGGCCGGGTCAGCGATACCGTTTTAACTACAACCTGTGCACCGGTTGCGCAGTCTGCTACGAGCAGTGCCCCTGCCACGCGATCGAAATGATCGCCGAATAACAGTGATTCCCGGAGCCTTCCACCTTACAACGGATATTCAAGTTATGGCTGAAAAAAATACTTCCGCAATTACTTTAGACGGCAACGAGGCAACGGCCTACGTCGCTTACCGGGTCAATGAAGTGTGCGCCATTTACCCCATCACGCCTTCCTCCGCGATGGCGGAATTTGCCGATGAATGGTCGGCAAAAGGGGTGAAAAATATCTGGGGCAACGTACCCGACGTGATAGAAATGCAAAGTGAAGGCGGCGCGGCGGGCACGGTGCACGGCGCCCTGCAAACCGGGTCGCTGACCACCACGTTTACCGCTTCGCAGGGGCTCCTGCTGATGTTGCCCAACATGTTCAAAATTGCGGGCGAACTCACCGCAGCGGTGTTCCACGTCGCCGCGCGTTCGCTGGCGGCCCAGGCATTATCTATTTTTGGCGATCACCAGGACGTAATGGCTGCGCGCACCACGGGGTTTGCCCTGCTCGCTTCGTCCAGTGTGCAGGAAGCGCACGACATGGCCCTGATCGCCCAGGCCGCCACCCTGGAATCACGGATCCCTTTTATCCATTTTTTCGACGGTTTTCGCACCTCGCACGAAGTCAACAAGATCAGCCTGCTCACCGATGCACAAATCAGGGCCATGATCGACGACGACCTGGTGATCGCGCACCGGAACAGGGCCCTGAATCCCGACAATCCCTTTATCCGGGGCACGGCCCAAAATCCCGACGTATATTTTCAGGGCCGGGAAACGGTGAATCCGTTTTATACCCGTACACCGGAGGTGTTGAGCCGGGTGATGGAAAAATTTGCCCGGCTTACCGGCCGTTCGTACCGTATTTTTGAATACAGCGGGGCGCCCGATGCCGAACACGTCGTGGTGATCATGGGCTCCGGCGGCGAAACGGCCACCGAAACTTGCCGGATGCTCGAGGCCTGCGGCGAAAAAACGGGTGTACTCCGCGTCCGCTTGTACCGGCCGTTTTTTGGAGAACAGTTCCTGGAGGCGCTGCCACCCACGGTGAAAAAGATAGCGGTATTGGACCGGACCAAAGAGCCGGGCGCTGCCGGCGAACCGCTGTATCAGGACGTGGTCACGGTGTTGGCAGAAGGTTTCGGAGCGGGTAAACTGGCCCGAATGCCCCATGTCACCGGCGGGCGGTACGGGTTGTCGTCCAAAGAATTTACCCCCGCGATGGTCAAGGCCGTTTTTGACGAATTGAAAAAAGAAAAACCCAAAAATCATTTCACGGTCGGCATTATTGACGATGTGGGTTTCACACACTTAGACGTCGATCCTTATTTCAGCCTCGACGAATCCAGTTGGAAACAGGCCTTGTTTTTTGGGCTGGGCGCCGACGGGACGGTGGGCGCCAATAAAAACAGCATCAAAATTATCGGCGAAAACACGGACCTGTACGCGCAGGGCTACTTTGTATACGACTCGAAAAAATCGGGCGCTCAAACGGTTTCACACCTGCGTTTTGGCCCGGAGCCGGTTCGGGCGCCGTACCTGATCCGGCAGGCCGACTTCGTCGCCTGCCACCAGTTCAATTTTTTGGAAAAGGTGGAAATGTTGCCATTCGCCAAACCCGGAGCCACATTTTTGCTCAATAGCCCCTTTGGCCCGGAAGAAGTCTGGGACCACCTGCCGTACGGAGTACAACGCGATCTCATCGATAAAAAACTGCGTTTTTTTGCCATAGACGCTTCCCGCGTGGCCCGGGAAACCGGCATGACCGGCCGCATCAACACCATCATGCAAACCTGCTTTTTCGCGTTGGCGGAAGTGCTGCCCCGCGACGAAGCCATTGCGCAAATCAAAAAAGCCATCGAAAAAACGTATTTTAAAAGAGGCAAGGCCGTTATCGAGCAAAATTTCAATGCGGTGGATCAAACGCTCGGCCGGCTTTTCGAGGTCAAAGTACCCGCGCAGCCCACGGGCCAAAGTGATGCCGCGCCCGGACTGCCGGCAGCGGCGCCGGATTTTGTCCGGCAGGTTACCGCCATCATGATGCGCGGGCACGGCGACGAACTTCCGGTGAGCGCCCTGCCCGTCGACGGCACTTACCCCAGCGGCACCACCCAATGGGAAAAACGCAATATTTCCGACCGGGTCGCTTCCTGGGACCCCGATATTTGCGTGCAATGCGGCAATTGCAGTTTTGTTTGCCCGCACGGCGTCATCCGCTCAAAGTTTTATCACAAGGATTATTTGTCCGAAGCGCCTGAGGGGTTCAAAAATGCGCCCCTTAATGCACGGGGTTTCCCGGAAACACGATACACCCTGCAGGTATACCTCGAAGATTGTACGGGTTGCAACCTCTGTGTGGAAGTGTGCCCCGCCACCCATCCCCTCGACAGGGCCGTAAAAGCCATTAACCTGCGGGAAAAGGCGCCGGAGTTGGAAAAAGAACGCGCCAATATTGCCTGTTTTGAAAAAATCCCGTTGAACGACCGGGTTTCCGTGAATTTTTCAACCGTACACGGCGCGCAGTTCCTCGAACCGCTGTTTGAATTCTCCGGCGCGTGTGCAGGTTGCGGCGAAACCCCGTACGTGCGGCTGCTCACCCAACTTTTCGGCGACCGGCTCATCGTGGCCAACGCGACCGGCTGTTCGTCCATTTACGGCGGCAACCTGCCGACCACACCCTGGACGGTCAACAAAGAGGGCAAAGGCCCTGCCTGGTCCAATTCGCTGTTTGAAGACAACGCCGAATTCGGCCTGGGTATGCGATTGAGCGCCGACAAACAACTGGCCATGGCCAAAGACCTGTTGCATCAACTGGAGCCGGCTCTCGGCGCCGATTTTGTAAAAGAATTGTCGGATGCGCCGCAGTGGCTCGAATCCGAAATTGCCGCCCAGCGCCGACGGGTAGCCGCCCTGAAAAACAGGCTTCAAACGATGGACAACCCGCTCGCCAAACATTTACTTTCGGTGGCGGATCAGTTGGTCCGGCGCAGCATCTGGCTGGTAGGCGGCGACGGATGGGCATACGATATCGGCGCCGGCGGACTCGACCATGCGCTGGCCAGCGGCCGAAACATCAACGTACTGGTGCTCGACACGGAAGTTTATTCCAATACCGGCGGGCAATCGTCGAAGGCGACCCCCACGGCGGCTACCGCAAAATTTGCCGCCGCCGGCAAACGGGTGGGCAAAAAAGACCTGGCATTGCAGGCCATTTCCTACGGCAACGTGTACGTGGCACAGGTGGCGATGGGCGCCAACCCGCAACAAACCCTGCTGGCCATGCGGGAAGCGGAAGCTTACGAAGGCCCCTCGCTGATCCTGGCGTACAGCCATTGCATCGCACACGGCATCGATATGCAAAAAGGCCTGGATCAACAGAATATGGCTGTTGCCAGCGGGTATTGGCCGCTGATTCGGTATAACCCCGTGTTGCGGAAAAACAACCGGAACCCCTTTGTGCTGGATTCGATGCGACCCGCCATTCCGTTCCGCGACTACGCGTACAACGAACTGCGGTATAAAGTGCTGACACAAACCAACCCACCGGAGGCGGCGCGCCTGATGGAACTGGCACAGGAGATGGTGGATTTGCGCTGGAAAACGTACGAAGACATGGCCGGCTTCGGGGCAAAACAGTTCCAGCCGGTAGTCTGACGACTTGCCAACGGCCACCGGTAACGAGGAGTATTTTTTCACGCTAAATTCACCTGCACATGGACCTGAAAACAACATACATGGGCTTGCCCCTCAAATCGCCGGTGGTGGTGTCGGCCTGCACCTTATCCGAAGAAACAGGAAACATCCTCCGGATGGAAGATGCAGGCGCGGGCGCGGTCGTTTTGTTCTCTCTTTTTGAAGAACAAATCCGCGAAGAACAGGCGCGGTTCGAATCGGTCCTGCACGCGACGAGCAACGTTTTTCCGGAGGCATCGGGTTATTTTCCCCAACTGGAAGATTACCATGTGGGCACTTCCCGGTATCTCGACATCATCCGGCAAGCAAAGGAACGGGTGCACATCCCCATTATCGCCAGCCTCAACGGCATTACCCATGAAGGATGGATCGAATACGCCTGCGAAATGGAACAGGCGGGCGCCGACGGTATTGAAATCAATATATTTTACATCCCGGCAGATATTCGTTTGAGCGGCGCCGGGGTGGAAAAACGGTATGTCGACATTATTCGGGCCGTTCGGCAACACGTCAAAATTCCGGTGGCGGTCAAACTCAATCCGTATTTCAGCGCTACCGGCAATATGGCGCTTCAGATGAAAGACGCCGGCGCGGATGCCCTGGTATTGTTCAACCGTTTTTACCAGCCGGATTTTGACATCAACGAACTGAAATTGTTGTCCAACCTGCACTACAGCGATGCCGCGGAGATCAGGTTGCCCTTGTTGTGGATCGCCATATTATACGGCCAGGTGCCACTTTCACTCGCCGCCACCACCGGTGTGCAAAGTGCAAAAGAAGTGATCAAATACCTGTTGGCCGGCGCCGATGTGGCCATGACGGCTTCCGTCCTGTACAAAAAAGGCATCGATCATATCGGGCAAATGAACAGGGAAATTGCGGAGTGGATGAACCGGATGGATTTTGATTCGATCGCTGCTTTTAAAGGCGTGATGAGCCAGCGCAATATTTCCAACCCGGATGCTTACGAACGGGCCAATTACATCCGGATACTGACGGGGGCCCAAGGCGGTATCCGGTAAGGGGAGACAAGGCTTCGGCAAAACAATTCCGGTTCTTGTTGTTTTCCGGAAAATGTGATCGCAAAGATTCGGAACTTGGCCCCGAAATGATCCGAATCTTTGAACCATTACATCCTGTAGCCGTCACAATGAATTCGATTGAAAAGATTTTTGCAAACAACAAAGAATGGATTGCCGGCAAATTGTCATTGGATCCGGCCTATTTTGAAAACCTGAACAAGGGCCAAAACCCAGAGTTTTTGTACATCGGCTGTTCCGACAGCCGGGTTACGGCGGAAGACCTGATGGGGGTGCAACCCGGCGAGGTGTTTGTTCACCGGAACATCGCCAATATGGTGATCAGCATCGACCTGAACGTGATGAGCGTGATCAATTATTCCGTCCGGCACCTGAAAGTAAAACACATCATCGTGTGTGGGCATTATTCCTGCGGCGGCATCAAAGCAGCCATGCAATCCGTTGACCTCGGTATTCTGAACCCCTGGCTGCGCAACATCCGCGACGTGTATCGCTTGCACAAGGATGAACTCAACGCTATCGCGGACGAGCAGGCGCGTTACAACCGCCTCGTCGAACTCAACGTGCAGGAACAATGTGTCAACCTGATCAAAACGGCTTCCGTTCAGCAGGCACACCGCCAAAGAGGGTTGATGGTGTACGGCTGGGTATTCGATATACACACCGGTAAACTCATCGATTTAAAAATCGACTTTCCGAAAATCCTGGCCGATATCATGGAAATTTACCGGTTGAGTTGACAGGAAAGTTGTTTGGATAAGACTTACATGAATATGCTATAGCAGACCTGTAAATCATGTAAATCCCGTCCAAACCACTGCATGTCAACCGAATACCTCTCCGTTCATTCGTTTTTTGGCAAAAAAATCAAGCCATGCAATACAAAGTCTCCGGCATCGAACCCTTCACCATTTCGCGCGGTTTTCACGCGCGAATGATCCATACCGACAACATGACCCTTGCCTACGTGGACGTGGACGAAGGCGCCGATCTGCCCGAACATGCGCACGTACACGAGCAGGTGCTCAATTTGCTGGAAGGCCGCTTTGAACTCATCGTTGGCGGACAGGCACACCTGCTGGAGGCGGGCGACGTATTTGCCATTCCTTCCAACGTGCCGCATTCGGGCAAAGCCCACACCCGTTGCCGGATCCTCGATGTATTCAACCCGGTTCGGGAGGATTTCAGAAGTGGCAACGTAGCGTATGGCGTTCGATAGGCGATGACGACGGCCGTACTGTTACTTGTCCTTTTTTCCGGTTTTATACACGCTTTCTGGAATTATCTCGCCAAAACGATCCCCAGCGGCGCCCCGTTCGTCTGGCTATTAGCGGCAGTCATGTCGATAATACTATTACCCTTCGTGCTGATTTACACAGCTTTGTACGGCTTCGACTGGTCGCCGGAAAATGTGGCTATTCTGGCAGTGACGGGTTTTTTGCACCTGATCTATTTTTTGGTTTTGCAAAAAGGCTACCAGGTGAGCGACCTGTCGGTGGTATATCCGCTTGCACGTGGCAGCGGGCCGACATTCGCCACCATCGGCGCGGTATTGTTTTTAAATGAAACCGTCACGTTATGGTCGGTGGCCGGGCTTGCTATGGTGGTCGGCGGCGTATTACTCGTAGCGGGTGTTGCGCAGCGCATGGGCGACGCGCAAAAACGCAGGGCGGGAATTTTTTACGGGATTGGCACCGGTGTGTTGATCGCTGCGTACACGGTCTGGGATGGCTATGCAGTAAAAAACCGCGCCCTGGCCCCGGTGTTTATCGAGTATTTTTCCCACCCGATCCGGGTGGCCGTGCTGGCGCCCGTAGCTTGGAAACGATGGCCGGAAGTGTGCGCCATCTGGGCTGCGCACAAATGGAAAACGCTGCTGATTGGCGCAATAAGCCCCCTCGCTTTTATTATGGTGTTGTACGCGATGAAAACCGCACCGGTTCATTTCGTGGCTCCCCTGCGCGAGGTGAGCATTGTTTTTGGCGTTATTTTCGGAGCAAAACTGCTCACTGAGGAAAATTTCAGGCCTCGCCTCATCGGATCGCTTTTGATTCTGGCGGGAATTGTACTTTTGTCCGTGTAAAAAATATCTAACATGGGAATCGCCAAACCGTTCAACCTCCAGTCCTGGATCGAAGAAAACCGCCACCTGCTCAAACCGCCGGTTGGTAACAAACAAATTTACATCGACAACGAAGACTTTATCGTTATGATCGTCGGCGGTCCCAACGGCCGCAAAGACTACCACTGGGAAGAAGGCGAAGAACTTTTTTACCAGTTGGAAGGCGATATTCAGGTCAAGATCATCAATGAAGACGGCCAACCGGAAACCATTGACATCCGCGAGGGCGAGATGTTCCTGCTGCCACCGCGTATCCCGCATTCGCCGCAACGCCCCGCCGGCACCGTCGGCCTCGTGCTGGAACGCCGCCGCAATCCCGGCGAGATCGATAAACTGTTGTGGTTCTGCGACAATTGCGGCGCCCCCCTGCACGAAGCGGGTTTTCCTCTCAAAGACATCGGGACCCAGATCAAACAAGCCATCGGCGAGTTTATGGAAGACGAAGGCGCGCGCACCTGCAAACAATGCGGCACGGTGATGCCGAAAGGGTGAGAAGAGCCCCCTCTCACGCCTCTCACCCTCTCACCCTCTCACCCCTCTCACCCCCTCTCACACCATGAGCGACTTTGTAGAAACCTACCGCAACGTGATCGTCCAGATCGCTACCCCCAACAGTACCGGAACGGGGTTTTACCTGCGCGACCGGGGCCTGATCGTGACCAACCACCACGTTGTGGAAGGTAACCGCGCGGTTGTGGTGGAAGGTGCAAAATTTGTCAAACGACTGGCCCGTGTGCGCTACACCGACCAGCGTTACGATCTGGCTTTTCTGGAAGGCCCTTCCGATGTGGCCGAACTCCCGGAGGTCAGGCTCGGGGTGGACAAAGCCCTCCGGGAACGCGACCCGGTGACGGCGATGGGGCACCCGTTCGGCTTGAAATTTTCCGTAAAAAGCGGCATCGTTTCCAATACCCGCGAGGTGATGAACGGCATTCCTTACCTGCACATCGACGCGGCGCTCAACCCCGGCAACAGCGGCGGACCACTCGTGGACAATGACGGCGAAGTGGTGGGCATCAACACTTTTGTGATCAGAGACGGCGACAACACGGGTTTTTCCCTGCCCGTCAATTTTTTGCAGGAATCACTCGACGGGTTTCAGCAACTTCATACGGACAATGCCTGCCGCTGTACGGCCTGCCTGAACATCGTGACCGAAAAAACCGTGGAAAACAACCTCTGCACCTTCTGCGGCAACCGGGTGGAACTGCCTTCCGCCGTGGAAGAATACGTGCCGTCGGGGGTTTCGCGCACCATTGAGTCCCTGATCGAAAAAATCGGTCACGACGTGGCCCTGAGTCGCTGCGGGCCCAATGCCTGGGAAATCCGGCAGGGCAGCGCAAAGATCATTATCACTTACCACGACAAATCGGGCCTGATGTCCGCCGACGCCGTATTGTGCCAGTTGCCGAAAGAAAACATCAAACCGCTGTACGAATACCTGCTTCGCCAGAACTACACCAGCGAAGCGCTGACCCTCAGTGTACACGATCAGGACATCATCCTGTCGCTGCTGATTTATGACCGTTATCTGAATGAGGAAACCGGCCAGGCCATGCTGAAGAACCTGTTTGAAAAGGCGGATCATTACGATAATATCCTTGTGGAACAGTACGGCGCGACGTGGAAGGTGGAGGATTGAAGGCCTTTTATTTGTATGAAAAAAGCCTAACTTTGTCTCAAATTTGATTGATTATGGAGGCAGCCGTTCCAAAACAACCCGCTCAGCCGAAACCGCGATCACGGAAAGCATCTGTGCATCGGCGAAAGATCGACACTATAGAAAAATTCCGCGAATGGAGGCCCCGCGATGGCTTCAAATACGAGTGGAACAATGGTGTCATCGAAAAATTGCCGAAAATGATAACGTTCAAAAACCTGTATATCGTTCAGCGCCTCAACCGCTTCTTCCAGACTACCGAGTCCTATCGTCGGGGCGATGAACTTTTCACTGAGCCGGAATCGATGACCTCTCCGACCCAACTGCGTATTCCGGACATGGCCTATTACACGGCTCGGCAGATACAAGAAGGCGCAGAGGTAAGACCCCGACCATGCCGGAATTTATCATCGAATTCGTATCCAATTTCGATCAGCATCCCAAAGTGCTGGAAAAATTAGAAGAATACTTTAACTCCGGCGTTCGGGTAGCCTGGCTGGTCATTCCACAGGTAAAAGTGGTGTACGTGTACACTTCTCCGGTTGAGGTGACTATTTGCAAAGGCAGGCGCATCTGTAGCGCCGAACCCGTCATTCCGGGTTTTAAAATCAGCGCAGAGGCTTTGTTTTCCTGAAAAAACCTATCTTTGCCCCATGTTACATCCGATCATTTCCAGCAGCATTATTATTCGTCCCGGTGCGCACACCTGACGCGGTAAGGCTGTTTGGAAAACAGAAGCCCCGGCAAGTGTGCAAACTGGCCGGGGTTTTTGATTGGCTCTTAAGCAAAACGAATATCGATGCTGCAACCGTTGCTGTCTTTCTTGCCCTGCTGTTCTTCTTTACGTCCTGTCAATCTGAGCAACCCGCGCAAAAGCAGGCGCCTGCACCTGACCCGGCGTCGGCCCGGCAGTTTCTGGGCCTGTTTAAGGAATTGAAGGCAGATACGTTGCTGGTGTACTCCGGCGAACACGTGGAAGACGATACTTTCCGCTTCAAGGGAACCCCCATCGGGAGTTCTTTATTTGACGTGTTTAACCTGGAAAAAAAAGAAACAGCGTGGTGGGATGCGACTGCTTACCCCTCGGCCTGCTTCCGCTTTCCCATCGATTCGAACCGCCTGGCCCTGATCGTACGGATGCCTTCAGAATACGTAAACAGCGCCGTCGCACTTTGTATTTGGGACCTCAAATCCCAAAAAATGGCCCCCAAACCAATTATGCTGGCAGAAATGATCGGCGACGCCGGCTGGACGTTTTATGAATACTCTTACATAATGCGACAACCGGGAGGACTGTCCGTCTTCAGCCACGGCGTGGAATGTGACCAGGACCTGGATGCCGAACCCGGAAGCGCGGCGGCCGAAGGAACCTGCACCGATATTTTTGACCTTCAGGTGTTGAAAGATGTTGCGTTTCAGCAGGTAAAACTGCCGGCGCCAGAGCTGGACAAGTTTGTTAAAACTTTTAAAATCAATAAGTTGCCTTCAAAATAACGAATAGAGCATGTAAACCCTTTCTGATAACTTAGGTATGAAAAAACAGATTGGGAACTTTTCAATATCTGTTCAATCTACGGCCAATAACCGAAAACCGACAATTGACCCTGCCCGCCATCGACGCCGAGATCCGTCAATTCTGGGAAGACGAAAAAATATTCCAACAATCCGTTGACCAACGCCCGGCGGACCAATCTTTTGTGTTTTATGAAGGGCCGCCTTCTGCCAACGGCAAACCCGGCATCCACCACGTGATGGCCCGCACGGTAAAAGACCTTTTTTGCCGCTACCATACGTTGAAAGGGCACCGCGTGGAGCGCAAAGGAGGCTGGGACACCCACGGCCTGCCTATCGAACTGCAAGTGGAAAAAGAACTCGGCATCACCAAGGAAGACATCGGCAAAAAAGTCACGGTGGAAGAATACAACTCGGCTTGCCGCAGCACCGTGATGCGTTACAAAGACCTCTGGGACGACCTCACCCGGCAAATGGGTTACTGGGTCGACCTCGACCATCCGTATATCACGTTCCAAAACGAATACATCGAATCGTGCTGGTGGCTGCTGCAACAACTCTACCACAAAAAAACGGCCGGCGGCGATTCGTTTCTCTACAAAGGGTTCACGATCCAGCCGTACAGCCCCGCCGCGGGTACCGGCCTTTCAACGCACGAACTCAACATGCCCGGCACGTATAAAGACGTGACGGATATCACGACCGTGGCGATGTTTCGTGTACGACGGACTTCCGAGTCCGCCGCCCTCTTCGACGGCGAAAACGAAGACGTGCGTATCCTCGCCTGGACGACCACCCCCTGGACATTGCCCAGCAACGTCGCCCTCACCGTCGGCCCGGATATCAATTACGCCAAGGTAAAAACGCTGAGCCCCTACACGGGCGCACCCCTGAGTGTGATCCTTGCGCAGGACCGCCTGTCGGCGTATTTCAACCCCGAAGATGAAAACCTGCCGTTCGATGATTTTAAACCGGGTGATAAAAAATTGCCCTACAAAGTGTTGAAAACCAACATAAAAGGTTCCAAACTGGTGGGTGTTCGTTTCGAACAACTGATCCCCACGCCGGCGGCCTCCACCCCCGAACTGGAAGAAAAAGCCTTCCGCGTCATCCCCGGCGATTTTGTCACTACGGAAGACGGCACGGGTGTGGTGCACACGGCTCCGTATTTCGGCGCCGACGACTTCCGGGTGAGCAAAGCGGCCGGAGTGCCGTTTATCGGTCTGCCCAACCCGAAACAACCCGACCTGCCGTTCCCGCTTGTGGACAAGCAGGGCAAATTCGTGGACGAGGTGCCCGAATTCGGCGGGCGCTACGTCAAATCTGAATACTACTCCGCTGAAATTCAAAAAGATAAGGAATTTAAACCCACCGATCTGCTCATCGCCCTGCGCCTCAAGGAGGAAAACAAAGCGTTTAAAATCGAAAAATACAAACACCCGTACCCGCATTGCTGGCGCACGGACAAACCCGTGTTGTATTACCCGCTCGATTCGTGGTTCGTGCGCGCTTCTGCCGCCAGGGAGCGTATGTCGGAGTTGAACAAAACCATCAACTGGAAACCCGCCAGCACCGGCACCGGCCGTTTCGGCCAGTGGCTCGATAATTTGCAGGACTGGAACCTCTCGCGTTCGCGCTACTGGGGGTGCCGCTGCCCATCTGGCGTACGGAAGACGGGGAAGAAGAACTGTGTGTGGGCAGCGTGGAACAATTGAAAAACGAAATAGAAAAAGCCAATCGTTCACTCGGCCTTTCCCAGCAACTTGCGGATGACTTGCACCGCCCCTACATCGACGAAATCACACTCGTTTCCGCTTCCGGAAAACCCATGCGCCGCGAACCCGACCTCATCGATGTTTGGTTCGATTCCGGTTCCATGCCCTACGCCCAATGGCACTATCCCTTTGAAAATCAGGAAGTTTTTAAAAGAAACTACCCGGCGGATTTTATCGCGGAAGGGGTGGACCAGACGCGCGGCTGGTTTTATACTTTGCACGCCATCGCCGTGATGGTTTTTGACTCGGTGGCGTTTAAAAACGTGGTTTCCAACGGCTTAGTGCTCGACAAGGAAGGCAACAAAATGTCCAAATCCAAGGGCAACGTGGTGGACCCCTTCGACACCCTGGCCGAATACGGCGCCGACGCCACACGTTGGTATATGATGGCCAACGCCAATCCCTGGGACAACCTCAAGTTCGACACGGGTGGCATCCTCGAAGTGCGGAATAAATTGTTCGGCACCTTGTTCAACACCTATAACTTCTTCGCCCTGTATGCCAATCTCGACGGTTTCAAAATGGATGAGTTCAACGTGCTGCCGTACGAAAAACGCAGCGAACTCGACCGCTGGGTTATCTCGAAATTGTACAGCCTCGTGGCCGATTACCGCGCTGCAATGGACGAGTACGAGGTCACCCGCGCCTGCCGGGCCGTAGAAGAATTCGTAGACGAACACCTCTCCAACTGGTACGTGCGCCTCTCGCGCCGGCGTTTCTGGAAAGGCGAGTTAAACGAAGATAAAACTGCCGCCTACCAAACCCTTTTTGAATGCCTGATGGTCACCGGCCAGCTCATGGCTTCCGTGGCGCCCCACTTCTCCGACTGGTTGTACCGCAACCTCACCGCTCCCGTCAAAGACGTGGCGAAGGCGAAAAACACGCCTCTGCGCCACGATTCGGTGCACCTCAGCGACCTCACGCAGCCCGATCCTTCCAAAGTGGACAAGGCGCTGGAGACAAGAATGGATTATGCGCAACGTATCTGTTCTTTGGCCCTGAGTATCCGAAAGAAAGAAAAACTGCGGGTGCGTTTGCCACTGCAAAAAATCCTGTTGCCGGTATTGAATGAAGCCTTTATTGCCGAAGTAGACGGGGTGAAAGACCTGATCCTGAGCGAAATTAATATAAAACAATTGGAATATATTACCGACGCGTCGGGTCTGCTGAAAAAAGGCGCCAAGGCCAATTTTAAAACGCTGGGCGCCAAACTCGGCAAGGACATGAAAGAAGCCGCCGCTTTAATCGCCGCCTTTAACAACGACGAGATATCTGCGCTGGAAAAATCCGGCTCGATGAACATCGACATCAACGGCAATACGTACACCCTTACGCCGGACGACATGATTGTCACCACCGAAGACTTGCCCGGCTGGAAAGTAGCCTCCGACGGCGACCTGACGGTGGCGCTCGACGTGACGCTCACCCCCGAACTGCTGGCCGAAGGCACCGCCCGCGACCTGGTGAACCGCATCCAGAACATTCGTAAAGACAAGGATTTCAACGTGACCGACCGCGTGACGGTGACGTTGGAAAAACACGCCGCGATTTTGGATGCCGTCGAAAAATTCCGCGACTACATCAAAGCCGAAGTATTGGCGACGGACCTGGTGCTGGCGGATACCTTAGACGGCGAGAAGGTGGAGTTGGAGGATGGCGTTGCGGTGGGCATTGAAGTGCGTGTAAATTGAGCGGATTCCGTCGCGGCGTTCAGAAATCCGAAATTTTGTATTTTTGCCGTACACCCTTGCCTGTATGCGCCAACTGCCCATTTTACCGTTTTTCGTCGGCATTGCCTGCGCATTAGCCGCGGCCTTTCGGCAGCCTGATGAAGCAGTGGCCGTCATACCCGGTTGGCATACCGTCGTTTTTCCCTCGTACTTTCAAGCTGGCGCAGTCCTTTCCGGGCTGGCTTTTTTGCAGATCGGTCTGCTCCTGGCGCGCAGATTTTTCTCGCCGGTGAAACAATATATCACGATCGATCGGACTGAAAGCCTGAACGCGGCTATTTTGGGCGCCGGCACCCTGGTGCTTTGGGCCTATTTGTATCATTTTTTGCCTGGGGCGCCCCGGCTGGAACAACAATCGCTTTTTATTCGCGGCAATACGGAATGTACACGTCTTTCTTCACCGGTATGCTGTGCCTGCAAGTGATAGGCCTTCAATTATTCTGGAGCCGGAATGTACGCCGTAGCATACGACTAACGTTCGGGTTGTGTTTGTTGCTCAGCTCCGGCCACTGGATAGATTGGCTTTTCATGGTCATCGGATACACGTATCGCTGGTTATCCGGATAAACGGATTTTCGACCATTTTCTGCCTCTTAATCGCATAAAACTTTGCTTTCCAGGCTTTTCCGTGTAAATTTGTACCAACATTTCAACATGGTCACACCCGCTCAAATTGACGAAATCGTTCGTATTCTGGTCAGGGAATGCCAGCCGGAGAAGATAATCCTGTTCGGCTCATACGCTCAAGGCACCGCCCGGGAAGACAGCGACCTGGATTTGGCGATTGTGAAGGAGACGGATTTGCCGGGTTTCAAGCGCCCGATAGAGTTCCAAAGCTTTTGCGCGCAGAAGGGAGGCGCTGGTTGTTCGGTATGGATATTCTGGTGTTCACACCGGAAGAACTGGAAGCATATAAGGATAGTCGCGCTTCAATTATTCACGAAATTTTGCAAACTGGCAAAACGCTTTATGAATCCTGATGATCCCCAAGATTGGTTCTTAAAGGCTGACCGCGATCTTGCCCTGATACGAGATATTCTGCCCAAAGTGGCAGCCTATCCCGACTTGATATGCTACCATTGCCAACAAGCGGCAGAGAAGTTTTTGAAGGCCTTGCTTTTACATCACGGACAACCCGTGAAAAGAACCCACGATTTGGAAGAACTGTTGGATTTAATATTCCCTTTTGAAAGATCAATCAATGCCGATGTGTACAATAAAGCGTTGGTTATCAAAAACTACGCAGTTCATATTCGCTACCCTAATCCATTTGCCGACCCTACCGAAGCCGATGTACTGGAAGCCGTCGCCTGCGCCGAGTTTTTCGCGGGTTTGCCGCCGCTGTATTGCGAGTTTAGAGCCTATCCGAAAACCTCTTTTTCAGCCTCAAAGAAGGTCCTCGGATAGGCTCTTAACTTTAAAAAACCATTTTAAAATTCCTCTTGACCACATACCCCTCATGATGAAAACGTATCCCCTGCTTGCCCTTCTCAGCATATCCTTTCTGCAATGTATCAACGTACACCAATCCGCCGGCCCGGCCACAGCGGAAGAAATCGCCGATCTGGCCGTCGCTCCTCCCGCCAAATACGACCCGGAATTTCAGTTTGAATACCCTATGGTGACCGTACAGGGCGGCATTTTTACAATGGGCTGCACCAACAAAAAACGCGGCTACGACACCGACGAATGCCCGCACCCCGACACGGTCGACACCTTCCGGATGGGCATATACGAAGTCACCAAGTACCAGTGGATACAGGTGATGGGCAACAATCCCGGCGCATTTGCCGACTGTTTTGATTGCCCGGCCAACTATATTTCCTGGATCGACGCGCAGAAATTTATCAAAAAACTGAACGCCGTTACCGGTCGGCGTTACCGTTTGCCCACGGAAGCCGAATGGGAATACGCCGCCCGCGGCGGGGCGGCGGGGGCGGTTAAAAACACCCTTTACGCCGGCGGCAACCGCTTAGACAAAGTAGCCTGGTACAACGACAACAGCGACAAAAAACTCCACCCGGTGGGCCAAAAAGCCCCGAATGCGCTGGGTATCTATGATTTGTGCGGCAATATCCGCGAGTGGTGCGAAGATCACTACGTCGAATATCCCGGCTGCCCGATCCCGCCCTCGCTCAGTTCGATACGTTGTTGCCGGGGCGGCTCCTGGAGCAGCAGTTATTTTGCCTGCCGGATATCGGAACACCTGAGGATGGAGCCTTCGGGAAGGTATTTGAACATGGGATTTCGGTTGGTGGATGACTAAAATGTAAAAACGCGGACCGCCCCTGAACAGGTCGGCCCGCGTTCGGTTTACAGCAGCGAACAGGCAAACGGATTGCCTTATTACCGGCTGATAACCAGTTTTACAGGTGCGTTGACAATGCCCGTCTGATTTTGCCAGTGCAGAAAATAGAGCCCTTGGGGCCAATCAGAAGTTGCGACCTGTACCGGTGAATCTCCGGCCTGACCCTCCTGCAGGAGTGTTCCGGTCATGTTCCGGATTTGCCAGCGCCCGGTAGCGCCTTCCGGGAAGGATAATTGGATAACGTCGGCGGCGGGGTTCGGAGCAACCCGTACATTTTGGGTATTAATCTCGTTGTCAACATTTTGTTTGCGTTCAGTAACGCAGCCGGCAGACCAGTCTTTATCGATCCAGAGTACAGATTCTTCGCGCGGCAGCCACATCGGCGCGCGGCGCACGCTCATGCCGCCGGTTTCGGGGCATTGGGAAGCGATGCGGCGCAAGGTGGCGTGGTCGTCGCCTGTCAGCGAATCGCCCAGGGCGTGGCGGGTCGCGATCGAAAGCACGTTTTTCAGGTTGCGTTCGTAATCGGTGGCTTCCGGCAGACCCAGGCAATATTCCAGCGCTGCCCTCAAATCGTGTTGCTGACCGGGCAAGGCTTGCTCGCGCATTCTTTCGAGTTCATCGGCAGCCTGGCAGAATTGCGACAGTAACAGCGCTCGATTTTGGGCCACATTGAGCGTGTTTTTGGCGTTCGCAGCATCCAGTTCACGAATTTTGCCGGACAAAGTACCAAACCGGGCCGCAGCATCGCCGACAGATACGCGGACTGCCGTAGTTGGGGCATAAGCCCGGTCGTACAACGATTCGGCGTAAGCGAATTGCCAGGCAGAAGTATTGGCCTGCGCGCTCGTTTTCATGAATTTTTCGATACGTGGGTCGTTTGACACGGATTCCGGATAACGAATCGCCTGATACAGGAGCATCCGTTGCGCATCCCAACCGGCCGTACCGCCCGGCAATAGTTGTTCCGGATTTACGAGTGGCAACTCGGCAATGCCGCAGTTGCTGTTAGAACCGTTGGCCGGCAAAAACCAGCTTGTCGGAAGAACCGTCGGCGGCAGGTCGTTGGAAATAAGCGGACTGGGGTCGAAAAAGAAGTTGAAGAGTGGTAATCCGCCTTCATACTCGGCCCCCCGGGTAGCATAGGCGCCGGTCCAGACATTTTCAAAACGATCCTGGTGCGGCATGGCGGTATTCACCGCACAGAATAAACCATATGCGGCATTGCCGATATTATTCTTCTTCAGAAATGTGTTGGAAAGTGTGCCGAAGCAGTTAATGCCGATGTGCGTGTTGGAAGTTGTATTCTCGCACACAAACGTTTGGTAGAAATTGTTGCTGAGGTCGATGCCCGCCCGCAGAAACGATTTGTTGCCCGCCAATACGGATGTAACGGAATTCCCGTTGATCGTATGCCCCGATCCGAGCAGGTCGTTTGCAATGATTCCGGTCGATTTGACGGTATTTACATCCAGCGTAGGGATGGCATTGGGCGTCCAGGAAAGCTGATTATCATTGAGAATCATGTAATTATTGCCTTTCCCGGAGACGTGTATCCCGTTTATCCTTCGATAAGTTACATCGACATTGATGAGGTTGTTTTCGATGGATACCCCATCGGTAGCATCGAACTGGCCGACCACATCAATCAGAATAATGGGAGACTTCTGGTGCCCGGAAAATATTTCGATCTCATTGTCTTTGATCGTGGTGCTGAAAACTGCCGAACCGCTGGGCGGCCTGTCGACCTGAATAGCCGAGACTGTTTTTGAACCGTTCATCGTGAAATGGTTGCCCGTAATGCTTATGGGCGACGATAGCACACTGCTGTTGACACAACTGATCCCGAATTTGTCGGGATTGCTGAACGACGCGCCGCTAACCGACAAACCCCTGGTTTCATTGGATATGATGGCTGTATTTTTGGCGCTAAAAAAAGTGCAACCCGTGGAGCCAAGGCTGCCACCTACACTCAGCGTGCTTCGATAGGAGTAAATGTCTATGCCTTCGTATATCGAGGTGGTCCAAGGGTCAATCTGGTTGTTGTTGAACTCGAAATTGGCTAACATGACGGTTGAGACGTATACCGACATACCGTGGCGATGCTCGCGGATGCGGTTTTTGGCCGTGACGCCGGAAACCAGGTCCACGACCGATTGGGTAATTCCAATTCCCCGCAGCGGGTAGATGCTGGTGTATGTTTTACCGCTGGGTGGCGGCAACAGCGGGTTGATGGAGGCTTCGATCGTGTTGTTGGAAAATTCGGTAAACCGAAAAGGCGTCGCTGCCGACCCCATTCCGTAAATGCCGATTCCGATGACGTTGTCTGTAAAGAAAGAATTTTTTATTCCCGAGCCGGTTGTGTTCGCAGCGCTAAGGAATATAAGCCCTTGCCAGGCGTCATCGACGTTAACCCCGTCAAATTGTACAATTGCGCCGGTTTTTACCGTGATGCCTCTCCACATCTGGGTGCAGCCGTGAAAACGGGTATAGTTCGTAGCGGTTACAATAGTTCCGGCTCCGACAATATCGATGCTCGAATTGGGGCTCATGACGAATTCCAGGTTGTCCAGGTTGGTTGATTGGTTGATGGTCAGTTTGCCTGTAACGGAAATGCTCGACCCCGGGGGCCATGCACCTCCTCCGGGGAAAATATCATCAATCTCCTGATTGGTAACGGAATAATCGAAAGGAGGCGTGCAAGAATCCTGGGCCGATAATTCCTGAGGCACAGAGAATAAAAGTATCGCCATCACGATCAGGATTGCTTTTGAAAAGTAAAGCGAATATGCAGGGTCAGGGACGGCGGCTGCGTTTTGAATTTTATGTTTCATATTGATGTAAATGTTTGGAAGGGAACTGCGCAGTTCCCCGGTTGAACAAAGTGGAGCGATTGCAACCCGCAATGCAAAGGTGCCTGCCGGGGTCTGCGTTTACCACTACGCTTTTTCACCATATTCGCGTACCAACCATTTGATTCAAGGTCAATGAATTGCACCGTGAGATTTGCCCTTTGGCAAATTATACAGTGTACAAACCAGTCCGTATGATCCGCAAAAAAGCCCTTGCCGGCATCAGACCGGCAAGGGCTTTGTGAATCAGGAATAATCCCGGATGTTTTACTGCTTGATGACCGTGGCCGTCTGCCGGGCGTCGTTTGTTTGGACGGATAGCAGGTACATGCCTGCTGGCAGGTCTTCCAGGTAGAAAGATGTTGTATGTGTGCCGGCCTGAACGGGCTCGGCCGTATCCAGAACCTTGACAACGTGCCCAGTGAGGTCTGTCAGTACCATCCTGACCGGGCTTTCCGATGGCAGGGTGAATTCGGCCTGGAATACACCGGAATTCGGATTAGGAGTGGCGGACATGGCAAGCGAATTGGCTGGCGAACTTGTGATGGCAATATTCCGTTTGGGGTTGCTGCCACCGCCACCACCGCCACAGCAATTGCCGCCGCTGCAACCGACCAGTCCGCTGCACTGTTTCTCCGAAACGTTATCCTGATAATAACTGACGTATAGAGTGGTCTTGTTGCTAAAAGAGGTGTATTCCGGATTATCCAGCGTAATCAGTTTGGTCTGGTCCGGAAGAATGTACTCTACATGGTCTGTCTGAAAACCGCTGCCCTCCGGATAACGCGTTACATTTTGCATGAAAGTCTCCTTGACCCTGGGCCAATAGTTACAATCGGCCCAAACGGACAGTTCGACGATGCTGTTGCCGTATTCTACAGTGAATTTGTATGCTTCCGTGGTTGGGTTTTGATTGTTTGCGGGGGTGATGTTGATCGGAGTGACATGGCCTGAATTTCTGTTGATGCCCTGGCCGGAGGGACAAGCCTGAACCAGGTCGTCGGTGATGATAAAATTTGTTCGGCCAATGACGTATATGGGTAAACCGTAAGGGCCGCCCGCGCAGGAAGACGCCCTGACTTCGATGGAAAATTCGTTGCCCGCCGGAAGGTTGGAAAGGGTCATGGCCGTCGCATTGGTGTACTGGTCGGGCAAACTGGTCTGCGTCGTGATGTTAAACGTAGAAACCTTGTATTCTACAATCAATTGCCCCGGTATGGGCTGCCAGGCCACTGATATGCTGGAGGTAGTTGTGTTGGTGATCATCAGCCACTCCGGTGGCGGGAGCGGACAACTGAGTGCTCCGTCGTCAACAGTGGAACGAGCTTCCTGCGCAAGGCATAATGAAAAGAGAATCAGGATGATTGATCGTAAAAAGATGCGTTTCATATCAATATTTTCAACAGGTTAAAAAAAACGAAACAGGCATTTTCGGAAGGCAACTGCAAGATTGCAGCGTTTATAGCAGTAATTTTACTACGGTTTTTGCCGAAATTCCCACACATCACGTAATCTTGATGGACGATTTGATCTGTTCCACCTATGTTTCATAAAAAATTACTGGAGGTTCTGTGCCGTTTATCGCCGCTGGAGCACAAGCGGCTGCGCCTGTATTTGGAGTCAGCTTATTTTAATCACGAGCGCAGGCCGGGCGATATCGTGCGTTTATACGATTATATCATGACGTATGACGCCAGCGATACCCACCCGAAACTGGCAAAAGAAGCGGTCTTTTCTAAGTTTTTTCCTGAAAAACCTTTTTATGAAAAAGAAAAAGGGCCGCTCGACACCTTGTCGTCCGACCTGTTCGGGCTGGTCAAGCGATATCTGGCACAAAGAGACTGGGAACGGGCGGATGCCGAGCAAAAAGAACTATTCTCCCTGCTCCGGTTTTACCGCGAACACGGGTTGGAAGACCGCTTTTGGCATACGGAAGCCATGCTGCGAAAGACCCAAACCCGTAAAACGGTGAGGGATGCGGAGTTCTACTTTACACAATTTACACTGGAAGCGGATGTAGCCCACTTTTACAGCCTTTTTAACACGTTTGAAGACGATGCAAACCTGAAAAATGCCCACCATAACCTTGACCTGTATTTCGGCATTGTCAAAATGGAATACCTGTGCGCATTGCAGTACCAGCAAAACCTGTCGCATTTCCCATTTGATCCCGACCCGCAATTGATACAGGCGATCTGGCGGCTACCCGAGCGAGTACCTGCGGGCGACGGCATTATGATCAAGACTTATCAGGTTATTTTCGGCTTGCTCCAAAAGCCGGATGACGACCCTGCTTTTCTCGAATTGGAAGCCCTTCTGACACAATTTGAGGACAAATTTCCGACCGACAAATACCGTGATTTGCAGGCTTTTTACCGCTTTTTTTGGGCGCGCCGGTACTATAAATCGGGCGATGAATACGCCCGCCAGAAAATGTTCGAAGTTTATAAGACCCACTATGAAAAGGGGTATTTTTATATCGAAGACAAAATAACGGTCATGGCGCTGCGTGTGTTAATTACGTTTGCGCTCAAATTGGGGCAGTTCGACTGGGCGAAAAAAGTACTGGAAGCACATCCTCCGGAACGCATTTGTGTGACCCGATACCCGGCGGAAGCGTATAACCTGAATTGGGGAGAGTATTATTTTTACAAAAAAGAGTACAAAGAGGCTCAAGACAGCATTGCCTATAAACCGTTTGAAAACCCGCAACTCAGCATTATTGCCGATGTGCTCCTGATAAAAATATATTTTGAAACGGACGACGGACTGCTTGACTACCGGGTGAAAGCACTGGATCAAAAAGTCCGGCGCACAAAAATGGCTCCCATTGTCAAGCAACGATATTACAACTTTCTGAAGAAGATCGACAAGATTATTAAATACGGCCCGATAAAAAGTGCGCCCAAACGCCTGAAACTCATCGACGAAATCAAATCCATTCCGGAAATCATCGAACGGGAGTGGTTGCTGGAAAAACTGAAATGATCATCAGGTCTCCTGCACCAACTCGTCGTAGTCCAGGTCGCGCAACTTCGGCGCTTTCCACAGGGTGAACAGCACCACCAGAATCGTCATAACGCCACCGAACAAAACCGAGGGCACCGTACCCATCAGTTTGGCTGCCAGCCCGCTTTCAAAGGCGCCGATCTCGTTAGAAGACGTGATAAAAATGGAATTGACCGACGACACGCGGCCTTTCATGTGCTCGGGGGTAAGGTGCTGGATCATGGAAGAACGGATATAAACGCTTATTTCGTCGAGCACACCCGCCAGGAAAAGGAAAGCAAACGACAACCAGAAAAACCTCGACAGGCCAAACCCGATAATACACCCGCCAAACCCCGCCACGGAAGCCAGCATCAGTCGCCCGGCTCCTTTCCCGATCGGGCGGTGTGCAATAAAAATACCCATCGCAAACGCCCCCAGCGACATCGCCGCCCGCAAAATACCCAGGCCTTCCGGACCCACTTTCAATATATCTTTGGCAAATACGGGCAACAAGGCAACCGCCCCGCCAAACAATACGGCAAACAAATCAAGTGCTATAGCGCTGATAATCAATTGATTGCTGAATACGAACCGCAGCCCTTCCCGGATTCGCGCCAGCGCCGGCTCCGAATGATCGGCAGGCGGCACGGGGCGCGGTGCGATTTGCATGACAAAGATCAGCGCCAGCAGGCACAAACCCGACATAACGGCAAATGTGGCGGTCACGCCGGCAAAGCCATACAACAAGCCGCCCAACCCCAAACCCGTGATACTTGCAATCTCCCAGGTACTGCTGTTCCAGGTAATGGCGTTCGGAAGTGTCTTTTTATCAATCAGTTGTGGAAGAAGTGCAAAATTGGCTGGACTAAAAAACCCCCGCGCGATACCGGTACAAAAAATCACGGAGTAGATACCGGCCAGCAGCATCGGTTTGTCTAATTGGTCGCGCCACACAACCAGCGTCAGCAGCGCCAGGGAACAAAACAGCAGCGTGACGATACAGCCGATGAGTATATTCCTGCGGTTGTATTTATCGGCGATATGCCCGGCCCACAAGCTGATGGTAATGGCCGGAACGGCCTCAGCCAGGCCGCTGAAACCCAGCATCAGCGGATCACCCGTCAGGTCGTACACAAAATAACCCACCGACACCGACATGATCTGGATAGCCAGCGTGGTCATCATCCGCATGGAAAGAAAAAAGCGGTAAGCGGGCACACGAAGTGCGACGTAGGCGTCGGGTTTGTTCGTCATGGCGTTATTTTGGCCGTTTTTGGGAAAATACGTCATTGGGTCATGAAGGCCATCGGGGCTATGGAGATGCAAAAGAACGAAGGCCGGATGAATGACCGTCTTCTATTTTGAAAACTGCTGATTTCAGAACGTTCTTTCCGCAGATTTTTGAACTTTGCGCCTCCAAACCCGCTCAACTCCCTAAACCCGCTAAACATTCTAAACCTACCCGTTATGAAATTACTGGAAGGCAAAGTAGCCCTGATCACCGGCGGTTCACGTGGCATCGGCGAAGCCTTAGTGCGCAAATTTGCAGAACACGGCGCCACCGTCGCCTTTACCTATGTGTCCGCTTCCTCCAAAGAGCGATCGGAGCAGCTGGCCGCCGAACTGGGCGACCGCGCTAAAGCATATCAAAGCGATGCCGGCGATTATCACCAGGCGGAATCGCTTGTAACACAGGTGATTGCTGATTTCGGAAAATTAGACATCCTGATCAACAACGCCGGCATCACCCGCGATACGCTCATGCTGCGTATGACCGAACAACAGTGGGACGAGGTGATCCAGACCAACCTGAAATCGGTGTTCAATCTCACCAAACACGCTTTGAAACCAATGATCCGTGCTGGAGGCAGCATCATCAACATGAGTTCCGTGGTGGGGGTGTTCGGCCAGGCCGGGCAGGCGAATTACGCGGCTTCCAAAGCCGGGATCATCGGGTTTTCCAAATCCATCGCCAAAGAATACGGTTCGAGAGGGATCCGCTGCAACGCTGTAGCGCCCGGTTTTATCGAAACGGAAATGACCGCAGCGCTCGATGAAAAAACACGCGACGGCTATTTGGCCGCCATTCCCATGAAACGCCTCGGCTCCGGCGACGACGTGGCCAATACCTGTATTTTCCTGGCATCCGGCATGGGCGCCTACGTGAGCGGGCAGGTGATCTCGGTGTGTGGCGCGTTGAATTGTTAGGAAGGCTTTTTTCCAAGTAGATTCTTCGACAGGATTTACAGGTGTTTTCGTAAAAAACAGGTGCTTTAATCCTGAAAATCTTGTAAATCCTGTCAAAATATAGACTTGTGGCAGGCTCAGGCGACCCGGTTAAAACGGCAGCGAAATATCGTCGAAATCATCCCTGGAATCCCAGTCGAAGTCGTCGAACTCGTCCGGAGCGGGCTCCTGTTCGTCGCCCTGAAGTTCGGCATTGACCTCGGGCCGGTAAAAATAAAGCCAGGCGTTGACGTCTTCATCGTCAGCAAACTGGCGCCAGCGGTCGCGGTCTTCGTCATAGTCCCATTCGTATTCGGAGGGCTCGTCCCGGCGCAGCCAGTCGTAAAACTCCTCCACCGGCGAAACCCGGGGCGAAATCTGTTGATCGCGGTGAAATTCTTCCCAGGTTTCCACGTCGCGTTGCACAATATCTTCGGTTTCCTGGCAATGGCAGCTGCCGTTTTCGCCGAAAGGGCAAATGCCCTGTTGCCGGTAACAGCAAAAATCAACCTCCGCCCCGAAATCGTGGTGATAACGCACCAGTTCGTGGTACATCCAATCCACCATCAGCGTGTATCGCCGCCGGGCGCTGAGTTTCGACGGACATTCCCAGGAGATTCTCCAGGCCCTCCAAAGGGTTTCCATAGCCGTCAGTAATTCTGTTACCTGGGTTTTGGTCAGGCGTTCCACGGGAGGAAATGCATCCGGCGCCAGGCCGAACAGTTCGCACAGGCGTACGTAACGGGTATGAACGCCGTCAATACGTTGTTCCTCTTCTTCTTCCGAAAAAGGCGATCTGAACGCATAGGAACTGGGTCCCGGCGCGTGGCGCGTGGCGGTCTCCATATCGGCGAGCAACTGAGCGAGATAACGTTTCATCGGATCTGTATTCGACGTTCAAAGTTGTTTCAAAAAGTTGAAAAAACCGCCCCATGGGTACAGTTTTTTTTTAAAAAACAAACCACCGAACCGTTTTATCCGTAAGATTTGCCAAAAATCTCCCGGCATATTATGAACAAGATACCTGCCTGCTTCCCGATTGTCCTCGGATTACTTTGTTTTGCCTGCGGCTCCGTTCGCCCGAAAGAACCATTTAACCCCGCCAGGGTGCCTCCCGCTCCCGATTATTCCAGGCTGGAAAACTGGGCGGCGCATCCCGACAAAACGGATCCGGCCGACCAAACGCCCTGCCCCGGCATCAAAGACGAACAAACCGGCGCGGCGGTGGATGTATTTTTCCTGCACCCAACGACGTATACGGGCGCTTTGCACCATCAACACGACTGGAACGCCGCTGTGGACGATGCGCCGACCAACCAAAAAACCGACGAAGGCACCATCCTTTTTCAGGCGTCTATTTTTAACGGGGCGGGGCGGGTATTTGCTCCGCGATACCGGCAGGCACACCTCACGGCTTTTTTTTCAAAAGACAAGGTATCGGCAAAAAAAGCCCTCGATCTGGCTTACCAGGACTCGAAGGAAGCGTTTGAATACTACCTCAAACACTGGAACCAGGGGCGGCCGTTTATCATCGCATCGCACAGCCAGGGCGCCCTTCACGCCATGTATATCCTGCGCGACCTGGTAGAGGAGACACCACTTCAACAGCAGTTGGTGGCAGCGTACTTAGTCGGCTGGCCGGTAAGTGAAACGTTTTTTAAAACGATAAAACCCTGCCGTTCGGCAGAAGAAACCGGTTGTTATTGCACCTGGCGCACCTGGGAACGCAAATTCGGCCTGCGCCAGGCATTCGAACGGGAAATCGTCTGCACCAACCCGCTCAACTGGACGACCGACGAAGGCCGGTATGCACCCAAAAGTGCCAACCTCGGCGGCGTTATCCGGCCTTTTTGTGCCGTCCGGCCACAAATTGTCGATGCCGAAGTTTTTCAGGGCATTTTGTTGAGTTCCAGGCCGAAATTCCCCGGCAGTTTCTTTTTTCGCACCAAAAACTACCACGTCGGCGACTTCAATCTGTACTATATGAATGTGCGTGAAAATGCACAGTTGCGGGCAAAGGCGTATTTAAAACGGTAGACTGAACAAGGGGGGAAAAAGTGCGCGATTTTTTCGGCATGTCTGCACAAAAACATACTTTTACCACTTCTTTTCACGCTCGGCGCGGCATTTCCAGGGTGAAATGTTGTGTTGAAGATTGAACACACCTGAAACCCGTTAACGGGTTGGGTCGCCGTTCTCCGGAATGGCGACTTTTTTGTTTTTAAGTAGTAGGGCGGAAATCTTTTCCGCCCAGATGATTCATTATCAGAATGAATCGGCTGGCGCTGTGTCAAAAGTCAGAGATACTTTATTTGGGCCTTGAAACGGGAAATATTATTTTGAATCGCGACCGAACCAGACATTCCAGGTTTTGAAAACCTGGAATGTCTGGTTTTCAAAACCTGGAATGTCTGCGCATCATCCGAATAAAATTTCTCCCAATGCGCCACATTGTGCAACGTAAAGACTTTTGACACAATCCCTGCTCTTAAGTCAAAAAACGTGTCGTTCGGCGTGGTAACTCGAACGCACCAGCGGGCCGCTTTCCACGTATTTGAACCCTTTTTCCAGACCCACTTCCCGGTATTCGGCAAATAGATCGGGGTGGACGTATTCCGCCACGGCTAAGTGCATTTTGGTGGGTTGCAGGTACTGGCCGAGCGTCAGGATATCGCAGCCGTGCGCCACTAAGTCGTCCATGGCCCGGAATACCTCCTCTTTTGTTTCGCCGAGGCCGACCATGATGCCGGTTTTGGTGCGTTTGCCGTAGTTTTTGATGCGTTGTATCTGTTCGAGGCTGCGTTCGTATTTGGCTTGCGGGCGTACCATGCGGTAGAGGCGTGGCACCGTTTCCATGTTGTGGCTCACCACCTCCTGTCCGGCGGAGATCATACGTTCGAGGGCTTCCCAGTTGGCTTTGGTGTCGGGGATGAGTGTTTCGATGGTGGTATCGGGGCAACGGTCCCTGACGGCGCGTACGGTCCGGTACCAGATTTCGGCGCCGCGGTCTTTGAGTTCATCGCGATTGACGGAGGTGATGACGGCGTGTTTGACCTTCATCAGCCAGATGGCTTCGGCGACGCGGCGGGGTTCGTCTTCGTCGTATTCAGTGGGCCGGCCGGTTTTTACCGCACAGAAGGAGCAGGAGCGGGTGCACACGTTGCCCAGGATCATAAAAGTGGCTGTTCCGGCGCCCCAGCATTCACCCATGTTCGGGCAACTGCCGCTCTGGCAAATGGTATGCAGGCCGAAGCCGTCGACGATACTGCGTACGTTGCGGTAGTTTTCACCCATGGGAAGCCGCACTTTGAGCCAGTCCGGGCGTTTGGGCCGCGATTCGGAAGTATGTTCTACAATGGGTAGTTCGATCATGGCAGATTCAGTGATATTTCTCCCTGAGTTCGTCAATAATGCGGTCGAGTACAGGGTTGTTGATCTTCCGCAGGTGATAAAGTTTGTCCCGCTTTATTTTTTCGTGGAGGGATTCGGCGTTTTCGCGGTAGTATCGAACGGCTTTTTTAAAATCCGTTGTTAAGAACCGGTAACCGCTGATCTGCCCGCCGTATACCTTAAAAGCAACCGGGTTTTTGTCGATGCGAAGGTACTGCGACTTGTAATAAACACTGTCTTCAACGATGGGCATTTCTCCTTCATTGCCACCTCCCAGGGCTTTATAATGCGGATCGTAACCTTTGAAGAGGAAAAACAACGCTTCCTGGCCCGTTTGATACTTGTCAAATCGTTGGGCGCAGGTCCAATCCTTGAATTGACCACACACCAACACGCTGTCAACGGGAAAATCACCTTTCAGCACCTCGTTTAACTGAAGTGAAAAGGTATACTTGTCCGTTTTTTCAATACGGCCGTGTACGATCAACGACGATTTGTCGATCAATTCGGGCAGTAGCGTGGGTTCATAATCAACTGCAGCGATATAAACCCTGAAAAGGAAAAGTAGTTGAAGCGACAGCATTGACGGGTTCTCTACCTCCGTTTCCCCAACTGTAAATTAATAAAAAAATTAAAAAACAGCGGGCTGTTCTCTTCAGACACAAGAATGGGTGCGTCTTTGGCAAAAAAGTCGACCATCAGGCCGATTTCGAGTGCTTTTACAAACTCGTCGAAAGCGCCCCAGTCCATGTGAAGCGCAACGGAAGCGTTGGCGCCGGGCAAAAACGATATCTCGCTGAAGCCGCGGGTAAACGGCGATGCGCCGAGGATACGGGTATTGTCGAGAAACACATTTTCGTTTTCATCCGAGTATTTTTCGTGGGTGACCCGGCTTTCTCCCGGGTTGCTGCCCACCTGCCGCAGGGCCAGATAATACGGTTTGGCAAGCCCCAGGGAGGGGCCGAATGCATAACTGACGCCCATTGCCACCCCTTTTTGCCGCGCTTTTTCGGAATAATACCGTTTGACACCCCAGCCGCCGCGCAGGACGAACAGGTTGTTTTGTTTGCCAAAAACGTAGGGCCGGAACGAACGGCTGACCGACGGGTCGGCGCTTTGGCGTTGTTCTTTCGGGTGTTTGAGTTCGCCGAGACTGATGTGATAATACGTCGTCTTGTAGTATGTACGCAGGCGGCCAAATTCCATACCCGGCGCAAAGCCCCGGTTGGTGGTAAGTTTCAGGTTGAAAGACGTCTCGCGGTTGTAGAGGATACCTACGCCGGATACGGGCGGTTTCATGCCCTGCGACCATCCGGTGAGGGTGAGGCAGGCCAAAAGCGACAGGCAGGAGAGAGTTCGCAACATTTCTTCGGCAATTTGTTTCAAAAATAGACTATTCTAACATATCAATACCTAAAAACGAGCCACACTTTTTCGTTAAATGCCGCATGACGACGTATCGGCAGAATTTTTACCGTTCAAAGTAAAAGATCCGCCCATTTTCCGCAACCGCCCAGCCCAAGCGGTTCAGGGCAAAAACATCGGTAAAATGCACGCCGGCAGGCGCTTCTTTCACCGCCGCCCAGTCTTTTCCGCCGTTTTCGGTGTACCAAAACAAACCGTTGTCGCCCACCACGTACCCTTTTTCGGTATCGGTAAACCACAACGCGCGAAAGGCCTGGTTTCGTTTGCCGCTGCTGCCTCCTTTTCGAATGGTCTGCCAGGAGCGCCCGCCGTCCGTTGTTTTTAACAGGGTGCCGGAGGAGCCGCAGATATAGCCGGTTTCGGGGGTTGGGAAGTGCACGGAACGGAAAAAATCGCCCGTCACATCGAGCCGCTGCCAGCTGTGCCCGGCGTCGTCGGAACGGATAACCCAGCCGATGCCGACGGCATGCGCCGTGGTGGCGTCCGAAAACCACACACCGGCCAGGGCGTTGGGTATTTCCCGGAAGGTGTCTAATTGCCAAAAGGCGTCCGGGCCGAACGTTGAGATCTGGCCGTTTTGGAAACTTCCGCCACTTACCATCGCACCGTATTGATTTTCAGGAAAATAGCAGGCTTTGTTCCAGTAATAATTTACCCGGAAATCATACCAGTGCCGGCTTCCGGGCGGGCGGTACAACGCAAAATCCTGCCCGCAGACATAGCCCTGGCCTTCACGATCGAACATGACATTTTCCATTTTCCGCCCAAGCAGGGTATCGGTCTGCCAGGTTCGCCCGCCGTCGTCGGTGGAAAGAATACATCCGGTTTCCCAGGGTTTGCCGCCGACGGCGATGCCGTGCAGGGAATCGGTCATCCAGACGGAAGACAGGTCTTCCCGTACCGGGCTGGCCGCTTCCTGAAAAACGGGCAAGGAAACGTTTTCTTTGCGGCAGGCCGCAAAGAAAAAAAACGGGATGAGTAATACGGTTCGTATCATCTGTAAATTACGACAATATTCGGGCAAGATAAGAACATCGGAGAGTACCGCCGGGTTCTGTATGTTTGCTCCACAAATTGCTTATGAAACAGTCAGACGTTTTGCGTTTTTTGAGAAACAACGCGTTGATGATCACGTTGGTAATGATTCCGCTGCTCAGCGCCGTGCTGCACCGGCGGGCTTTTTCATCCGATCTGATCGGCGTGCACGTATGGCGGCAGACCCAAACACAATCGACCATCATTTCATTTTACGAAGAGGATTTTAACATACTGAACCCACGCCGCAATGCCCGTGCCGGCAACGACGGCATATTCAGGATGGAGTTTCCCCTGATGCAATGGTTTTTTGCGTGTTTTTACAAGATATTCGGTAACCACCTGATCATTACCCGCCTGCTGACTTTTGTTATCGGCATTGGTTCGGTTGCCGGGTTGTATTCCTTACTAAACGCTCTTTTCAAAGACCGCCTGGCTGCAGTGGCAGGCGCCTGGGCATTCAATTTTTCACCCGTATTCTTCTACTACACCGTCAATCC
This sequence comes from Lewinellaceae bacterium, assembly GCA_016713985.1. Classification (GTDB taxonomy): domain Bacteria; phylum Bacteroidota; class Bacteroidia; order Chitinophagales; family Saprospiraceae; genus M3007. The sequence goes on from JADJOD010000016.1 coordinate 145,543, forward strand.
CTTACCCGATAATCTGGCATTGTGCTGTGCGTTATGGGGGCTGGCTTTTTTTTTCCGGTGGTATAACAACCGGAGTACCAACCTGCTTTTATGGTCGGGCCTTTTTTTGTGTCTGGCCACCTTGGTGAAACTCCCCTTCGTACTCTATTTCAGCGTTCCGTTTTGGTTGGGTATACGCGGTTTTTTTAAAAAAGAAAAACGCGGCCGCATTTGGCGGGTGGCACTTTTCCTGATCCCGCCGGCAGCCTGGTACACCTGGGTAATTCCAGGCTGGGCGGGCAACGATGTAGTCAGCGGTATCCTGGGAAACAGGTACGAAGCGTCCCAGATCTTCCGGTATTTGCTGGACAACCTGGTCTCCGTGTTGCCGGAAATGCTGCTCAACTACGCATCCGTACCACTTTTTCTGGCCGGCTTTTATTTCCTGATTGCCCGGAAAGCCCACCGGAACCCACAGTTTTCCCTGCTGGCGGTATGCGGAGCAGCGGTACTGGCTTATTTTTTTTACGAAATCAACCTGATCGCCAATGTGCACGATTACTACCTGTTCCCGTTTTTGCCCCTGCTTTTTGTGCTGACGGGTTATGGCGCGCTGCACATGTTGACGGGCAAAACCCCGGCATTGGCGCGTCTGGCATTGCTGCTGTTGGCCCTGATGCCACTGACAGCCTGGCTGAGGATGCAGGTGCGCTGGGACGCCGGGCGCCCGGGTTTCAACAAGGACTGGCTCACCTATAAAAAAGAATTGCGGGAGGCCGTGCCCAAAGAGGCCCTTTGCGTTGCCGGCAACGATGATTCTTATTGTATCTTTTTTACTATATTGACAAAAAGGCTGGCCTTTTTGGCAACAACGACCTCGACTCCGCCCGAATGAAGACCATGATCCGGGAAGGCGCCCGTTTCCTGTATTCGGATAGCCGCGCCACTGACGAAAAAGCGGAGTTGCGTCCCTTTCTCGACAGCCTGATCCTGGAAAAAGGTTCCGTACGTGTATTCCGCCTGTCACAGTAACCCATTCATTTTCAGGAAAAAACGAGGTTTTTTATACGAAAGCACCTTACCTTTGTGCCGTATACTGAACTCGCTATCATGCCCATCGATCTGCTTTTTGTCATCGTATTCGGCTTTGGCTTCCGGCACGGCTATACTCAGGGCATTATCAATACCGTATTTAACCTGCTCGCTTACCTTTTCGGGATTACCCTGGCATTCAAGGTTACCCCGACCACCACGAATATTCTGGAGCGTATGTTCAATTCGAACAACCCGTCCATGTTTATCGTGGCGTTTGTGGTGAATGTAGGCCTGATCATGTTTATGTTGCGCGCCGCTGCGGGCGCATTTGAAAAAGCGCTGCAGGCGGTCTACCTCGGATTTTTCAACCGGGTGCTGGGCGGCGCCATTATGGCTTCCCTGTCCGTCCTGATCTACAGCGTTTTGTTGTGGTTTGCCGTAAAAGTACAGTTTGTCAATGACGCAACAATCGCACAATCACGTACTTATCCCATTCTCAAGGACCTTCCGGGCAAGGCCAAATCCATCGCCATCCGGCTGAAACCACTGGCCACGGAAGTGTGGGATTCTTCGCTGAAATGGATGGATGATCTCGACAAATTCGGTATCCAGAAAACGGAAACCCAGCCGAAAATGTACCAGGTGCCCGAAAATGCCGATAACGGCGTGGAAGAAGATCCGGCACAAAGCAGTCGCCCGGCGCCGCAGCCCGAAGCGGCCGACAACGGCGGTATTGAAGAATGAGACGCCATGAAAGTTCTCTTGCTGGATAATTACGATTCCTTCACTTATAATTTGTACGATTACCTGCTGCAAACGGGTGTTGAATGCCGGGTTGTGCGCAACGACGTTTTTCCCATTGCTTTCTTTGAACACCTTGATTTTGATGCGATTGTATTTTCTCCCGGCCCCAAACGCCCTTCCGATGCCGGCCTGATGCCGGCTCTGATCCGGCATTTCCACCGCCGGGCGCCGATGCTCGGCATTTGCCTCGGCCACCAGGCCTTGGGAGAGTTTTTTGGCGCCGAACTGGTGAAAGCCACGCTTCCGATGCACGGCAAAACAACCCGGATCGCCCATTCGGATCACCCGCTTTTTGAAGGTATTCCGCAGGAATTTACCGTGATGCGATACCATTCGCTGCTGCTGCGTTCGCTGGAAAACACCCCCCTGGAATGTATTGCACACACGGCTTCCGGCGAAGTAATGGCACTTGCCCACCGGCGCCTGCCGCTGCTCGGCGTACAGTTTCACCCCGAATCCATTCTGACGGAGTACGGACTGCCTTTGCTGAAAAACTGGGTGAAAATCGCCGCGTCGGCACATTCCGCAGACCTTGACCATCAAATACACCGAACCTTTCCATGAAAAATATCCGATTATCCGTTTTTGCCCTCGTTTCCGTTGCCTATATCGTTTCAAAAATGGCGCCGTACGACGATTTGTCCTGCATCACCAAACCACTGCTGATGCCTGCGCTGGCTGTTTGGTTTATACACGAAACCCGCAGGCACCCGATGCGTTTTTTGCGCCGGGAAATATTGGCGGGCCTCGTCTTCGCCACCATCGGCGATACGTTGCTGCTTTTTGCCGGCGGAGCGGGCGGCGCGTTGTTTTTTATGCTGGGTTTGGGGGCTTTTTTATTCACCCACCTGTTTTATATCGGCGGTTTTTGGGCAGTTGTGCCCATCCGGAAAGGTTATTTGCGCGAACACGCCTGGTGGGTACTGCCGTTTGTTGCCTTCCTCGTTTTGTTTTTGTGGTGGCTTTGGCCGGGAATCCCTGCCGGCATGCGTATACCGGTAAGCGTCTATGCGGCCGTTATTTCTGTAATGGTGTTGAGTATCATCAACCTGAAAGGCCACATATCGGACAAAGTGTTCGGGCCTATGTTTGCCGGCGGACTGCTTTTTATGATGTCCGACAGCCTGCTCGCCCTGAACAAGTTCGGCAACGCCGGCGTCGACGCGGGGCTGGCCATTATGGTCACCTATATCCTCGGCCAGTTTCTGATCGCAAAAAGCGCCCGGGATATACTGAACAATTAATGCAAAAAATGACAATTAAATAATTGAATACGAGACGATTACTCCTCCGTTCCCGCGCTGCTTGCCTGCTGCTGCTTCCGGTGTTTTTGCCATACAAATACCGCACCCGCGATACTGATCAGGAAAAGTAATATCGAAATGATCTCTGCCTGGGTGAGCCGCATGCCCAATACGTCGTGCACCACGTTGACCCTGATTTTTTCGATCAGGAAACGTTCGGCGGCAATGAGCGCCAGGTAGATAAAAAAGAGCATTCCGGGGATGGGGATACGTTTCCGTAAACCCCACAAAATGCCGAACACCACCAGCATCATCAACACCTCGTAAAACGGAGTGGGGTATACCGGCTCGGAAAGCTGAAAGCAATAATCCCAGGTGCAATTTTCAATACTTATGCTGTGAACGGGTTCCGTACGCACCATGTTGAGTACGTTGTGCGGGTAATTAAACGCCCACATCCAGTCGGGCAGAAACGACATCCATTCGGGTTTGGGGGCGTTATTCACAATACCCCAGTCTCCGTCGCCCGATAGTTGGCATCCGATGCGACCCACGCCATAACCCGCTGTTAGTGAAGGCGCTACGGCGTCAGCGGTAGGCCAGAAGGGGATTCCTTTTCGCATGATGTACGAAACAACGGCGATAAAACCCAACACCAGTCCGCCAAAAAACGCGAGCCCGCCGCCCGACGTAAGCGAGCCGACGGGATCATCCAGAAAAGACTGCCAGTTGTCAAAAAGGTCAAACACCTTTGCGCCCACGATACCGCCGGCCGCCGCCCACACCGTCATTTCGCTGATGCGGTCGTGCGGCCAAACTTTCACGTCGCGGGTCAGCGGCGGTTCCAAACGTTTGCGATACGCATCCCACCACGTGAGGGCGCCCAAAGCGGCAGCGCCCAACAGCCCCGCCAGCCAGTTCAATTTAGTGGAAAAAACCACCGAAGCCGGGTCGTGCCGGAAAATATCGTAATTTTGATAGGCATACACTCCTTTCCCGAACATCAGCAGTCCGACGAACGCGTTGGCCAGAATTTCTGCGAGGCTTGCGGTTTTTCCTTCCGTGACGCTGACCGTTGAGGGCTGGTAAAAACCTTCCTTTGCCTTGCGTTTCAGTTCGTGATAAAACACGACGGCGCTGACGATAAAAGCGATGGCGAGGAAAAAGCCGAAAGTTTTTAAAATCGAAAGCCAGTTGTCGGGCTGGGTGCCGAACAATGCGTGCGCTATGTATGAAAGATCGGGATACATGAGTGAAAGTTGTGCGTAATGTGAGGGTTGATAAGGATTAAATGTTTGAAAACCAGTTTTTTGTAAAATTTAAAGGCAAAGATAAAAAAGGCCGGCAGGCGAAGCGCCTATTTTACCACGCCTTTTATCTCATAAAGTTGCCAGCCGCCGGGGAAAGTCCTTATTTCCTCCAGCCGGTAATGACTTTTTGCATAATCCCAGTTTAATATGGGATTGCGGCCCTGCCATTGCGGGCGCAGCAGGGGTTCGTTGAACAGGATAAAACTGCCCGCCGGAAAATCGGTGTACAATTGTTCCCACAGGTTGTTTATCCGCAAGCCGGGCAGGTAACTGCGCAACGCGACGTCCAGGTCGAAAGCAAAAAGGGTCGCTTCGGCGGGCAGGGCGTTTTGCAAGCCGGTCGCAATTCCTGTTTCCAGGCGATTCCGAACAATTACCGGCCTGATTATCAGAGTGATACAGCACACCTGCACGGCAAACGTCAGGCCGATGATGGCAAACGTCAGCCGTTTGAAAAAATAGAATCCGTAGGAAAACATGCGATCCCAGGCGGGAAAAAAAATCAGCAGCAACACGGCAAATGCCGGCAGGAGATAACGCATGTTTTGGTGCGGCACACCGCCGAGAAATAAAAGGTAAACGACCAGACTGGCTGCCAGTACTTTTTTGGAGACTAAGTGCAGGTCGGTTTTTTTGAACAGCAGCAGCAAACCCGGCAGTAAAAGGCAAAACCCCGGGTGGGCCAGGGGCAGCAGGAGGTACAGGCCATTGGGAATACCGTAATTCACCGAGCCGTTTGAATTCGAAAAAGTGGCGTGGAAATAATGCCATCCCGACCAGCCCTGCAGGAGCGAATGCCCGAACACGCTGCCCGGCACGTCGGTTTTTAGCCAGAAATGGGGAAAAACGGCCAGTAACCCGACCAAAATAGTGGCACCCGCAAACACCCATCGCCTGTTTTCCACCAGGTACAAACCAACTGCGATCACTAGGGGAGCCAGCAAAACGGCCAAGGAAAAACGGGTGATTACGGCCAATCCGGCAAAAAACGCCGCCCAAACGGCTGTTCCGATCCGCCCGGTTTCGAGTACTCGCAATCCGTGCGCCAGTGCCGCCAGAAAAAACGCCAGCCCCGGCGCATCGGACATGGACGTCAGCCCCGCCCGTACAAAATAAGGCGCCAGCAACAGCCCCGCTACCGTAAAAGTCCAGCGGCTCCCGGCGCGCGCGCCGGGGGTCAGCACCTGCAGGCAGCGGTCGAAAAAATACGCCGCCGCTCCGGCAGCCGCCCAGGAAATAATTTGTAAAGCAAGGGCAGCAACCAAACCGGTCAATTGCAACAGGGCTCCGCAAAGCGGGTATCCGACCGCAAACTCCGCGTCGCCACGCCCGGCCGGGAGGTAGGGCAGCCCCCTGAGGTGGTCAAAATATGCCCGGCTGAGGCGAAGATACTCATGGGCGTCCTGCCCGTATAAGCCATTGAATGATAATATCTTAGCGAGTATTATTAAAATGGCGACAACGGCTAAGGGCAGAAATCGCAGGGGGTGTCGGTTCGAAGTCATCCGAAAGTTGTGTGGATTTTGACCCCGCAAATTCTGAAATTAAGTCATAGTCTCCATTAAAATGAGACTATGACTATGCCACCAAGCAGTGTGAAGTATAAAAAAGTGAGATGCAGGAATTCACGGCCAGCCGAATTCCTGCATTTTCACTTTTTTCTGATCCTCCCTGAGGGCGGTCATCTGCACGGAAACGGTTGTCCCCTGTGCATCAATATTTTTCGAATATACGTTACCATGTTGATCGTAAGTTAGGTAAAAATTGTCGGCGGCATAATCGGCCGCCTGTTGTTTTTTCTGTACATCCCACACGGAATAGCCGTGCAGGCGGGTACCGAGGTTTGTTTTTTCAGCGCGCATTTTCTGTTCGATCAGGCGCTGGCATTTTTGCTGACTGTCAAAATAACGGATGCGAATTTGCCATTCGGACGCGTTTTTTCCACCAACCAGCAGGCCCACATGTTGTACGGAGCCGGCGGTAAACCGGACTTCGTAAGCGTTTTGAGCCGAAAGACGGCATGCTGAAAACAGCAACAGCAGAAGGATAAGGCGTGTGGGTTCCATAATTTTTGAAGGCGGTTTTTCATTTGGGTGAGGAAAACAGGGTGAACAATAACCGGGGAAGGACGGCAGGGTCTTTTGGGAAATGTCTGCCGCCCTTTCCGGTTGGTTATCAAGGGATTAAAAGGCTTTTGGGGCTACGCTGGGGTTAACGGTATTTGGGGTTTCGGTTCATGGGGGGCAATCGGGGTTATTTGGGGTTTCGGTTCATGGGGGGCAATCGGGGTTACTGGTATTTGGGGTTTCGGTTAATGGGGGCAATCGGCAATCGGGGTTTTGGTTAATCGGGGGTTCTTTGGGTATCTGAAGGCGTTTTACCGGATGATTGGTTTTTGGGGGTTGGTTTTCGGGGTGTTTCCGGGTGTTGTGTGGTTTTTGAAAGAATAGTCGGACGGTGTTCAAAAACGTCAATTCCGGTAGAAATTCTACTTTTGCCAAACATAATCAAGTTGCAACCTCCTTTATGGCGCTCTCCTTCGATTTTTTCCGAAAACCATGCACTGCATTTACCGATGAAGAATTTGTCGCGATGATCCGTGCGGGCGGCAAGTCCGCCGAACAAGCTTTTCAATGCCTGTATCAGCTGTATTTCGACATGGTTCGTATGTCCGTGCATTATCACAGCCTGGAAAAGGAAGAAATCATGGAAGCTTACGGCGATGCGCTGTTGGCCCTGAGGGTCAATATATTAAAAGACAAATGGCAGCAAAAGGGACGGCTGCGCGCGTTTTTCGCCATGATCTTCCGAAATAAATGTATTGACGTTATCCGGGGCAACCCGACTAATAAAATAGACGCAGGTTTGGAGACTTATCTGCGCAAGGAAGCCGGCGAAAGTCCTGCGAATCCGGAAGAAACAATGACACACCGGGAAGACGAGCGGGATGAAGAGCAACGCTCCGACCGCCGTAAAAAATGCCTGGAAGAAGCCACCCAAAAAATTGCCCAACGCGATATGGATATCCTGAGCGATTATTTCGTGAATAACATGTCCGCCAAAGACCTGGCTGAAAAACACGGCCTTAAAAACGCCGGCTCGGCCCGGACGACGGCGTATAAACTTAAAAACAAACTGGACGAAAGTATCCGGGAACTTTGTGAAACCAACCCCGAATGCCGCATCCTTTGCCCGGCAAAACAAAAATGACACTCCTTTTTATTCCTGTTCAAAACCCGCTAAACAATGGAAAATCAACATTACATCAGCATTGAAGCATATCTCCGGAAACAACTGCCGCCCGAAAGAAAAAAAGCCTTTGAGTTGAAAATAGCCACCGACCCCGCTTTGGCGGCCGATGTGGCGTTTTATGAAGCGGTGCTGCTTCACCACGACCAAAAACTCAAGGCGGCGTGGAAAAAAACAGGGGAGGCGATGTTTGATGCGCCTGCGATTGTTGCACGACCGGCGCCCCGGCTGAATCGTATGCAGTGGGCGGCTGCGGCTGCACTGGCCCTGCTGCTCACCGCCACGGGCATCTGGTACACCACTTTTTACAACCCTTACCGCGCTATCGTCGCGGAATACCAGGAACCCTATCGTTATTCGGGTACCTTAAGCGGCGGCGACTCCGGCACGGAAGATGTTCAGTGGCGGCAAACCCTGGAGGCTTACCGCTCCAAAGATTTAAACGGCGCCATAAAATCCGCAGAAAAACTCCGGTTGTCCGCCCGGTATGGCGACGACGCCCGGCTGCTCAGCGGGGTGATCTGGCTGGAAAAAGGCCGGGCGCAGGAAGCCGTTCAGGCCCTGGAAGGTGTACAAACACCCGCGCTGCGCCGCAAAGCGCAGTTTTACACGGCACTGGCCTATCTCGAAGCCAAAGAACCCGATAAAGCCCGCGATATTTTAAAAGCCATCGATACCGGCAGCCCCTACCGCGGCAAAGCCGATGAGGTACTGGAAAAATTATCCAAAAAATAGGTCAATTGCTCCGGTAAGTAGCAGGACGGAAAGAGTCTCCGTCCAGATGATTCATTCTCAGAATGGTCGGAAGAAAATTGGGGTCATTAATTTTGCCCTGGCACATACCTGAAAATGATCGCCAGCAAGATCAAAATGCCACCCAGTAATACCAAAGTGCTCCAAACCATGCCGCAGGAATAGGTGCGGCCCTGAATGCTGAAGTAACAGCCTTCGGGTACGGCTTGCAGCGGGCTTGCGTCGCCGGTCAGTACAAAACCGGACCAGTAGTAGGGCGCGGCCGATTTGCCGGTTTTCAAAAACTCTTTTTTCGCCAGTTGTAACGCGATATCCTTGCGTTTTCCTTCCCGGATATGCCGGAAGAAGGACTGGGTGAGTTGATCGGTCGCTTCGTCGTCCACGGTCCAGAGGGTCATGGCGGCGCTGGGGCAACCGGCATCGAGGAAGGCGCGCGCGAGGCTCAAAACGCCTTCTCCGCCAACCACCTTGCCCACACCGGTTTCGCAGGCGCTGAGCACCACGAGGTCGGCATTCAGGCGCATGAGGCTGATTTCCTGGGCAAACAAAAGATTGGGCACTTCCTCCGCAGGCAGTTGGCTGGCGGCAGCCAGTACGGTCGATTTTCGCGTGCTGTCGCCGGTACTGGAAGTAAAAGCCAGGTAAGAGCGCCCCGGCGTGACGTTGTCGGCGCGGCCGTGGCCGTAAAAGTGTAAAATTTGGCAATCGCCTGCGCGTTCCCGAAACCGCTCCTTGGTGGCAGCAAAGCCTGTTAACAGTTGGCCGCTGAACAGGTCCCTCAACGCCGCTACGCAGTCGCTGCCGAATTCCACCCAGGGGAATGTTTTTGATTTATACGCGGGGGCTATTCCGAAATAACCTTCGCGGGGATTTCGGCCGGTTCGTTGGTTGCCCTGCATCAGCACCGTTGCCGAAGGTGCAAAACGCACGGCCACGTCGCGAAACAGATACGGCAATTGATTGAAAGAGTCCAGGCCTTGCGTCGGGCCCTTGAGCAGGAGGTCGAACGGAAAAGCGCCGAGGATGCCGTCGGGCACTATAATCAGTTCGCGCAACGGAAACCCCGCAGCAACCGGCGCCAGCAGTGAATCGTAAAGCAGGGTTGATTCCCGAACAAACCGGGCCAGGTATTCCGGATCGACGTCGGTTCGTTTGGCGGCTTCCTCGTCGTTGCGCACTGCGGCGATGAACGCTTCGATATTGGCTGCAGAAAGGGTGTGCCGCGCCAGGCGCACTTCCCGCCGGGTGATGCCGACCTGGTAGAGCGCACCCGTCGCCGGGTTGTAAAAATACGCGACCAGCATGGCGTCGTCGCCGCCCAACTGCGCCCGGATGCCGGACAAGGAAACGATCCGGGTGGAATCGCCGCCGGTATAGGCGCCGGAAAACGACCTTATTTCCTTGTTGAGGACGCCCCGCTCGTCTTCCAGTATAAAAATCTGCCGTTTTTGCTGTTCAATCATTTCCGTCGGCTCGCCGTCGGCTTCCATTTCCGCCAGCGTATTTCGCTGTTTTGTAAGTTTGGCGCGGAGCAGTTTCTCCCGTTCCAGCAATTCCCCGGGTATTCCGGAGGTGTTGAGTGTGGCGTCGTCCGCCAGTTTTTGGCGCAAAAGCAAGGCGCGGCTTCGTTCGGAAAAATCAACGATACGGGCCGGTGTTTCGGGCTCCTGCAGTTGTTCGTTTCGTTCAAAAAGAATGCGGAAATAACGCTCGTGAAGCGCCCGGGTGTATTCCTGCGAGTTCAGTACGGACGATTCGAAGCCGTACGTGGACGTCAATACATCGGCGCTGCGCAAGGCGAGAGCGATGGTGGTGTCGGCTAAACGAAGCAGTTCGGCCGGGTGATTGTTTTGTTCGTATTGTTGCCAGAGTATTTCACTTTTCAGGTCGAGCGCTTCGAGGATGGTATTTTCCGGGTAAAAAGACGCGGGATCCGGGTTGTCGAATACTCCGGCCGGCCGGAAGGTGGGAATTACGTAACGAAGCGCTTCGTTGCAGAGCCCGAGTGTGCCGGCTCCGGAAGGGTTTTGCCCGGCGGCCAGTTGTGCCCGGCGCAAGAGGACTTTGGCCAATTCGCGGTCGAGCGGGTACCCGTATGACCGCCGGATGTCTTCGGAGCGTTGGAAAAACCCATCGGCCTGTTGGGTATTCCCGGCTTTCAGTTCCACTTCACCGAGCGTCTGCAGGGCTTCCGGGTTTTCGGGGTCGTATTCCAGACTGCGGTTGGCGAGCGCCCGGGCGGAATCGGGATCGCCGGCGCGCCACATCGCCTCCGCCCAGTTGGATAACAACAAAGTGCGGACTTCCGTGATACGCTGCGGGCTTCCTCCGGGGTTTTTGAGGCTGTATTGCAACCCTGTGTCGTAATTGCTGCAGGCCGGCGCGAGATTGCCGACATCCATCAAAGCGCGCCCCAGGTCGCAATAAATTTCGGGAATGGCAGCCGTATCTCCCTGCACGATGCTGGAATCACGCGCGATTTGCAGCAGGTTGACGGCTTTGTCGCTTTCTCCCAGCCGGGTGTACATGTTGGCGAGGGGTTTGTATAAAAACTGGCCGGAATACCGGCCTGCGGCTTTAAAGCCGTTTTCGTGCGACCGGCGGGCTTTTTCGTAGTGCAAAAGAGCGTTGAGGTAATCTCTGTTAAACCGGTTGTAAAGAAAAGCAATCTGTAAATGCAGCAAACCTGCAATTTCAGTATGTTGATCTTCCATCAGGGCGACATCGGCCTTCAACGAATCGAGGGCTCTCCGGACACCATTTTCTTCGTCGGAATTCCGTATAATTTTGGTTTTGAGGATACGGGCCCTCACCCAGGTTGCCCAGTTGCAGTCATTGGCGCGAACGGATTCAGTCACAATCTCCGCAATAGAGTCAGCGTCGGCATATTGCTTTTTGCCGAATAGGTATTCACTTTTATCCTGTAATGAATCGATTTCAGAACAGGTTTCTTTTGAGGGAGCAGGCACTTTGTTTTGTTGGCAACCTGCTGTAACAAGCAGCCCTGTTACAGCGATAAAAAACCATAAAACAGGAGGTAATGCGGAAAAATGGCGCATAAATTCGGGTAGGAAAATTGTTTTCTATAGTATGTGGGAAAGTGCAAATACCTGCGTTACCACAACCGGTAACGCAGGTAATATTCGAAAAAAACGCAGTGTGAGTGCGATTATTCTGTAAAATACAGAAATATACCGGCGATCATGAACAGGTATTTAAAGGACCTTATCCCATACCTGGACAAAACGGCGGTAAAAGCGTACAACATCTACTTGTAAATAAACGAAGGGGAAGTTGTATTCGATCTTCTGACCGCTAACCTTGTTCTGGCGGTATTTGTAACCCGCCCCGAGGGTAAAGCCGGGCACATTGATCCGGTTCATAAGATCAATGGATGCCGATAATTCGTGTTCTATTTTTTTGTCAAACCCGCCGGGCAAAGTTACAGACGAACCATTCAGTTTTGCCCCCGTAATAAAATGGGCCGTATAACCTGCGGAGACGCCGACGTAACGGAACAAATTATTCACATTGACCGGGTGCATGTACCGGATCTGAACCGGAGTTACCTGTATGTAATTCGTTTTATAAACACTGCCGTCTGCCGGGCGTTTGAACTCGCTGCTGCCACCGCCCAGTTCAAATTGCCAGAAAAGCCTCGGGAGTTTGGATATCAAAGGGTCGCTGAAACTATTGCCGGACGGCCGGTACAGGGGGCAGCGCAGAGTAAGGCTGAGTCCGCTCCCGCGCGGCGCGGCGGCGCCGGGCGCTTCGACGTGCAGTTTGGCGCCCAAAACACAACCGAACGGCACCCGATCCTCCACGACATAGGTAATAGCCGGCGGCGGCACCACGCTGTCTTCCGTAACGCCGTTGTTGTTTTTCATCAATACTTCGATGGAAGTGGTAATCCGGTCGCCGTTTTTTAAATTCAAACCGGATTGTGTTAATATATCAAACCGGAAGTACGCCTTCCGGAGATCGGAATTCCGGGTGCCGAAGGGAAACAGGTTGATATGCTCTGAAACCCATTTGATGGCATTGGGCGCTAGCTGAACCGCTTGGGGTACAGTGCATTGCTGCGGATCAGATGGTTCCCTGATTTCGCAACTCGGGCGATCCCATGCCTGGTTGCTGATGGTGTTTCTTTCGATGCGTTGATCAAAAGAACTGGTGATCTCAATGGTATTGGCGGTTTCCTTCCCAAGGTTTTCCACTTCGATCGTGTATTTCAATGGAATAGGATCCGGATACCTGCCGGGCCGGATAAACATCGGATCAACGGTGATTTTGTTCGGGTCGCGGGCAAAACTCAGAACAACATCCGAAAAAGTGGTTTCCGAAAAAGCGGCGGGATTAACCGCGCCGGATTCCCGGTTGTCGCCGGGGGCGGTTACCTGAAATGCCGGCTGTTTGCCGGGAGTTTCCGCTGCGTTTTTATCCAGCATATTCAATGCCGCCACAACAGGTTGGACGGCATCCGGGTTAGGATTGTCTGAATTGATGCCCGAAGATTCCAGTACGTAATCGAGCCCCAGGCGATGTTGCGTACCGTACCGTACCACATTGCTCGCTCCTTTTACTTTGAAAATTGCAAAAATAGTGCGCTCGGAATTGGGTGGCAGGTTGGTGATCGTCCATTTCCGGATAATCCCTTCCGAGTACGGCGTAAAAGGGCCAAAAGTTGTGACTTCCGCGTTGCCAAATATCGCCGGGTCGGGCGGGAATACTTCGCCGACGTATTCGAATACGTCATTTGGGTAGCGGATTTTCAGATAACCCGACATAGACGACTGCCCGGAATAGTTGCGGATGATCAGCGCGGTACGAATCGTATCACCCATACGCGCGGCTCCCCATTGGGTTTTGATCTCGCCCCGGAGAATGGTATCGGTTGGCAAATTGATCACGGGATTAAAACCCGGTGTCTCGGGTGTGATCATGATGCGGTGCGCCGGGGGCTCCTGGTCATTGGTATATTTGCCGCGCAAGGATACACCCACCCGCTTTGCTTCGCCGCCTTTAAAGGTCCGGGTTACACTGGCCACATCGCTGTACGTACTGTCGCTGAACATCCAGAAGTATACCCAACCCGGGTCGCCGGGTTCAATGGTTGTTCTTACCGTGGGGGTCGGGACGAGCCTGAACCGGTAAGTATTGGTTGCGGAGTTCAGGGTGTCGATCTTGATTCGTTGTGCTTGTGCAGACGCCGTCAGCATTAAACAAAACGCAATGGCGATAGTGATCACCGGCTTCATAGTATGGCGATTTTGTTGGTAAGAAAAAAGACAAAATGGATTTCATCGAATAGTCGGGCATAACCATTTTATGTCAACTGTAAAATTGTCATTTCCCGACGCAAACGCACCGAAAGTTCCGAAAACTTTCAACATTGCCACAAAATATAAATGAAAATCCCCGCGGGCCGTGCGCCTGCGGGGATTTGTTGTGGTTTGGAGAGGACAATTGCCGCCCGATCAGATCACCAGCAGTTTTTTCGTCACCGCAGCTCCGTTCACTTTTACCTGGTAAAAGTAATTGCCGGGTTTCAGGTCGTTGCGGCCGAAGGTGACGCGATGGGTGCCTGCCGGGTAACTTCCTTCCAGGATCGTTTGCAATACCCTTCCGTTCAGATCCATCAGGCTGATACTCACCTGGCCGCCGTCGGTCGTAAACGTAAAGGTCGTCGAGTTGTGAAACGGATTCGGATAGTTGGACGCTTCGATGGCCACCGCCGGCGCCGTGTAGGTACCCGACGATGCCGCTTTGAAGATCGGCAGGATCGGGAACTGGTTTTGCAGGATACTTTCCGGATTGGGAATGCCGAACCAGTCCTGCAAAGCGCTGGCATACACCGATCGAAAATCGTGCGCCATCGGAATATCGGAAGAGGCAAAAGGATCGTCGGGGATCTGCGGATTGGCGCCGATGATCCCCGGGATCACGTTTTTGCCGAACACAAACAAAGGCGCCGCCGCGCCGTGGTCGGTGCCGAGACTGGCGTTGGAAGCGATGGTGCGGCCGAATTCGGAAAAAGTCATGCCGGCCACCCGGTCGTCCACACCAAGCAGTTTGAGGTCGTCCTGGAAAGCGCCGATAGCCTCGGAAACCATACGCAACAAATCGGCGTGGAAACCTTCCGTGTTGCCAAAAGTGCCGTCCACCTGTTCGCTATGGGTATCAAAACCGTCGAGACTGACGATGTAAATGGGGGTTTGAAGGCCGCCGCTGATCAATTGCGCCACAATCCGCAACTGGTCGGCGAGGTAATTCGAACCGGCCACCGGGTACAAACCGGACAGGTTGTTGCCATTGTCGGCGGCGGCTTTGATGGATTGGTAGTACACCTGCGCCTGCTGCGCGATCAGGCGAATGTAGGAGAGTTCGCTGCCGTACGGCGTGTCCGGCGCGGGCTCCACGAGGTCGTTTACAAACTGGTAGTAGGCCTGCGGGTCCGAAATGGCCATACCCATGGGCACCGTGTTGCCCATCAAAGCCAGCGACACCACCGAGCCGATCTGGATGGCCAGCGGGTCGGGGTTGTCGGGATTCGGATAACCGTCGGGGAAATCGGGGTGCTGGCTTTGCAGATAACGCCCTGCCCAGCCGGTTTCTACCGACTGGTCGGAGTCGGAAGCCGACATCCAGATATCGGTGGAGCGGAAGTGGGAATAATCCTGGTTGGGATAACCCACGTTTTGCACCACGGATACCAACCCGTCGTTGTACATATTGCGCATCAGGGTCATGGCAGGATGCAGGCCGCTGGAAAAAGTGCCGTTCAGTTTCAGGACTTTGTCCTCTGGGATCAGCACATTGCTGCGCACGTTGGAGAGTTTGCCGTACTGGTCGAGCGGGATAAAAGTATTGAGCCCGTCGTTGCCGCCGGTGAGTTGAATCAGCACCAAAACCCGGTTGTTGGGGTTGCCGCCGCCGGCCAGTGCTTTCAAAAAAGGTAAACGCGGCATCGGGTTCACGGAAAAACCCTGGAGTTGGAAACCCGCCCAGGCTGCCGCCGCACTGCTATATTTCAGAAAATTTCTTCTTTTCATCTTTCAATAAGAAATGAGTGGGTAAATGACGAACCCTCCTTGCCTGCCTTCTTCATCGCCGTTTTGAGCGAATCAGGATTGGGGATGGGTGGTTGATTAACGAACCCTCCTTCGCCTTCGGCTTCGGGGGGTAAAATGACGATCAGGCCAACTGATACTCTGCCAGGTTCATAATATACTTGTGCAGGCTGGCTAATCTGAACCGCACGATGTCGTACAACATCTGGTTGGTCGGATTGGCGAGGTAGGCGTACCAGGCAGCCGTCCAGTAAGAGTCGCTGGCCTGGCCGGACAACAGGATGTTTTTTAGCAGGAGCTTTTTGGCGGCTGAAATTTCCATGGGCAACAAGATGCTCAGCGCATCGTCGATCAGCATATTGGGGTCTTCCGGGTGATCGAATTGCTGTGCAAAAGCGATGTGGTCGATGGACAGTTGGTCATTGTCGGTGCCGATATAATAAAAGGAAAGCACGTCGGTGAGCACGTTTCGTGTGCGCATGGTGGCGCTGTTGATCCAGATCCGGTAATACACGGGCGATTGGC
Organism: Lewinellaceae bacterium; assembly: GCA_016713985.1. Lineage (GTDB taxonomy): Bacteria > Bacteroidota > Bacteroidia > Chitinophagales > Saprospiraceae > M3007. The sequence goes on from JADJOD010000016.1 coordinate 161,512, forward strand.
GGAAAGCCTGCCAGCCGGCCACATTGGGTGGGTCGCCGGGCAACATCTGGAGTTCCGAACAGCCATAATTGAGGTACAAACGCATCAAAAACTCGTCGTAGGGGGTGGAGCCGGGTATGTCTGTGTTGAAGTTGCGCAATGTGCCGGCGATGAGATCGAGCGGCGTTTTGATAAAACAACCTTTGTTCCAGGCGTCGAAAAAATGCTCGCTTTGGAGCAGGGCGGCCATTACCGGGCGTATTTCGTAGTTGTTGTCGCGGAATATTTGCGCCAGCGGTTCGATCACGTCCGCTTCCACACTTGCGTCGATTTTATAGTAGAGGAAAAACCGGTAGATCTTCCGGCAGATATATTTTGCCACCTCTTCCTTCAGGAAAATGACGTCCAGCAGGGCGTCGAGTTCCTGTTCGCCGTTGGCGCTTCCGGGTATCACGGCATTGTTATAAAACGAAGAAAATACCTTAAAACCCGCGTCGTGCGCATTGTTGTCAAAATAAACCGTGGCGTTTTGGAAGTTGATCCGCCAGCCGGTGAGCACCCGCGCGGCGGCCACCACGTCGTCTTCCGTGTAGGTATTTGCCGAATCTTTCCCAATGGTGAACAATTCCTGGAGTTCCCGGGCATAGTTTTCGTCGGGCGCCGATACGTCGTTCAGGTATCCGTTCAGGAAAATGAGCATGCAGGGGTCGAGCGTCACGGCCTTTACAAAGTCCTTAAAATTACCCAGTGCATGCTGCCGGAGGGTTTTGTTGTACAGGTAGGAAGCTTTACCCCAAAAGGCGGTGTCAGTACGTGTGGCAAAGTGATTGTGCCAAAAAAACGTCATTTTCTCCTGGATATTCGCTTCGGAATTGAGCATACGATCGAACCACCAGCCGCGCCACGATTCGATGCGGGCGCCTTCCGCGTCTAAGTTATAAGCTGCATTCACCCAGGTTTGCCCCAATGGCACGTCGGGATCGGTA
>JADJOD010000017.1:0-45000 GCA_016713985.1 Lewinellaceae bacterium
TTTGTACCTGTTGAATGCCGGCGCTTACGCAGTAATGCCGTGCTCAGTACAACCGGTTGTGCTACGAGTACTAGCAGATTAAAACCTGATTGATAAAAGGTTGCCGAATTTTCCGGTGCAAACCATCGGGGTCAAACCGGTATCGTGTCAGAAGCCGGCGACGGAAAAATTGTTGTACCAGGCGTCCAACGGCGCCCCACCCTACCGGTTTGGTCGCCGCCGGTCGGTTTGCGCCAATGTGCCGGCTTCCGTGGATCAGACAACCGGGCTTTCTCCGGGAAGGAGTCTATTTTGTTACGGTATCCGGATGCCGCAGGTTGTGACGGCCGTATCCGGTTCATTTATCGTCGAAGAAGCGCCGCCCCTGTTTATTTCTGGTCCATTCGAAGGCAGATATGTTGTGTAAAGGAGATTCACCGGAGCCGTCAACACTGCGCTGACCGGGCGGCTTACCGCCCTATACTTTGTGGAACAACGTGCGCAGCCACCCAAAACAACGCCAGGCTTCCCGCCGGCAATTATACCGGCTGCCACCGATTTCCGGGGTTGTTCGGTGGTATCCACGGTGGTAATGGTCATGCAACCTTCAGCAGCGCTCCAGATTGTGCCGGATTCCACTACTGCGGGATCAGTGCGGCGCGGGGAAGGCGCCATTTTCAGCACCTACTCGGCGGCGCCACCCTACCAAGTTTTATGGAGCGGCGGTCAAAATACCCCCTGCCTGCCTGCGACTCACCTGCCCCGAAGAAGGTATCGGTCGACGGGCTGCCGGCAGGTCAGTATCAACTCACCGCCACGGACCACAACGGCTGCACAAAGGTGTCGCAACTATACGATATTCAATCGCTTGTATGAAGCCCCTTGCAAATAAACCACCTCGGTTACGGACGTATTTTGCGCCGGCGACAGCACCGGAACAATCATCACCTCCGGCAGCGGCGACCCCCGGAGTTATTCCTATTTCTGGAGCAACGGCCAAACGGGGCCACAACTCGACAACCTGCCCGCAGGGCTTACGTACTCACGATGACGGATGCCGCCGGTTGTACAAAAGTGCTGGAAAGAGTCCAGCCCAACCACCGACACTTGTAATAAACTGGGCGGCGATTCTTCTGCCCTTGGCTGGACGATCACCTTAAACGTGTGGGGGAGGCGGAGACCCTACCAGGTTCAATGGGACGCAGGCGCTGGCAACCAAAGCGGCCCCGTGGCAGAGGTTGGCATCCGGGGTATACGGCGTCACCGTTACAGACCAAAACGATTGTACGCAGGTGCGTCAAATAAGGGAAGGCACCTCTGGCGCCGCGACTCCCTCCGTAATTTCCGGATTGCGGTTTACCCAATCCCTCCTTTGGGAATACCGTGAACGTTGCCCTGACCCGGCCTTCGGGGCTGAATATTCAGGTAACTACAGGTGCAAGGGCGGGACGTTTTTCAAAAACCATTCCCGAATTACGGACAATACATGCGGAAATGCCTGTTATCGAGGGACTTCCCGCCGGGGTTGTATTTTGCCTACGGGTTCGGCTCGATCAGGTAGAACAGGTAACGTTGAAGTGGGTGATCACCGGCAAATAATCATAAACTGTTAAATTTGGATATCTGAAATTGGACTGTATTTTTTAGGGCTGATATTTTACATCAATTCTAAACGAAAACCACACTCCGCGGAAGACAACATTTTAGACCGCCCGTTGGATGACGGGATGGATCAAGACCTTACACCCGCCTCCACCGGCAAACGTTTCGCCAATTACCTGATCGACGTCGTCGTTTACTACATCCTCTCCGCAGTATGAGGTGTTGTTTTAGCCTTTAGCCCTGAAACGGTGCTGGAGAGAAATACCTCCAACATGCTTACCCTGTATCTGACGGTATTCCTGATCCTCTTCAGGTACTATACGATTATGGAAGCCGCGTTTAACGGCAAAACCATCGGCAAATTGATCACACGGACCCGGGCGGTCCGGAAGACGGTTCTCCCCTCGGTTGGGACCAGAAGCCGCTTTGCGCTCGCTTTGCCGTTTTTATACCGTTCGAACCCTTTTCGTTTCTTGCAGGAAGCGTGGGCTGGCGACAGCATTCCAAAAACGCGGGTAGTCAACGATCCTCCGCGTTTCTGATTTTTCAGACTTGCTATTCGGTCATTCGGATACCTCCTTCCCCCGAAAGGGTATCCGGATAATTTCACATACCCGTATCTTTGTTGAAATTTACAAGTAAGTTCCTGTTTTACCCTTTTTCCGACCTTCGCCCAAACAAAGACGGGGGCGGTCCAACTGAACAGGGCAGCCTCTCCAAATCGTCCACGTGTTAGGTCTTTTCCGCAACAACCAGTTTACCACTGCTTTTTTCCTGGCCCTGTATGTAGGGTTGACGCACCTCGCGTCACTGTTGGGGTTTGTCGAACCGCAGGAAACAATCGTTGCGAAGAGTGGCGTTTTGTATCAATCCTGGTTCGGCTGGGCATCGGCGCATCCTTTTTTCTGCGGCTGGCGCGGCGATACTGGTTTTATCCAGTCCTTGTTTGTCAATAACTTAGCCGACGAATTTCGCATCCTGAACGGAACGGAGCTGGTTGCCGGGTTTGTTTTATGCCCTCGTTACCGCCTGCCTGCCCGATTTTTTGTTTTGTCCCCGCCCTGGTTGCGGCAACGTTTATTCGGTTGGATTGAAAAGAATATTTAAAACCTACAAGCAGCCGAATGCAACGGCACTGATTTTCGACGCTGCGTTCTGGACCTGTGGCGAGCCTGTTCTATCCACCGGCTCTGTTTTTGCTGGTTTCCGCTTATGCAGGTATCATTGTAATGCGCGCGTTTAAGTTGAGGGGAACAATTGGTGATGTCGAGCGGGATTTTTGTGCCGTTGTTCCTCGCCTGGCTCTGGTACTTCTGGACGGATCGCGGCGGGGAATTTTGGTCGGTACAATTTGGCAGCCTGATCCAGAAATATCGGTTCGAATCGGCATTTAATACCCGGATATTGCTGGAAAGTATCATGATGGGGGAATTATTTTTGATCGTTCTGCTGAGTTACGGCACCTATTCCTTCCGGAAACTCAACCAAATCCAGAAATACGTCAGTGTATTGTACTGGTTTTTGTTTGCGGCCGGCCTGACGGTGCTGGTTCAATCCGACCCGCCGCCGGTGCATTTAGTTTTGCTGATGCCTTCGATGGGCATTTTTTTGTCCATGACTTTTTCGGCATTCGGAACAAACTGATTGCCGTTGCTCACTTCGTTTTACTGGGTTATATCCTGTTCATTCAATTTGTTTTACCCTATATCACTGTAGCAGGATGAGCCTTCCTGCTCGTTTTCAACCTACCGATCCATGAAATTTGGCGTAATTGTATTTCCCGGTTCCAACTGCGACGACGATATGGTCCACGTCCTGGGCGACGTGATGGGACAGGATGTCCGGAAAATCTGGCACAAGGAAAAAGACCTGCCCGGCTTCGGACCGGGGATTGTAATGTTTACCCGGCGGTTTTTCCTACGGCGACTACGTTCGCGCGGGGCTTTGCCCGGTTTTCACCCATTATGAAAGCCGTTATTGCCTTTGCCAAAGCGGGCGGTTACGTTTTCGGCGTATGTAACGGGTTTCAGGTTTTGTGTGAATCCATTTATTGCCGGGTGTATTGCTGCGCAACGCCAACCTCCGGTTTATTTGCAGTAACGTGTGGCTGCTCCCGGCCACCAACCATTCTCCCATTACGTCGGAACTGGACCTGCACCGGCCTTTAAAAATTCCGATTGCCCATGCCGAAGGGCGTTTTTATGCCGATGAAAAACACTCGACGCACTGGAACGAAATGACCAGATTTTGTTCCGCTACTGTTCGCCGGAAGGAGACATCACAGGAAGCCAATCCGAATGGCGCTGCGCGCAACATCGCCGGCATTTGCAACGAACGGCGCAATGTGTTCGGGATGATGCCGCACCCGGAAAGGGCCAGCGAGGAAATACTGGGCAATACGGACGGACGCGGAATGTTTGAGTCGCTGCTGAGTAAAGTGCTTGTGTAATAATAGCCTGTTGCGGGTTTTCCGGCCCGGTCAGTTCCAACTGATCATTTCGGGCATGTCGGCGATGATCTCGTAAATATCTCCCTTGTTGTACATCGCCTGGCTCCAGAGCCGGGTCGGTTGTGTTTTGAACACATAATTTGCATCCATCGGGGCAGCCACCCACGAGCCGTATTCCAGCTCCTCGCCCAGTTGCCCGCTCGACCACCCGGAGTAACCCACAAAAAGCGGATGTTGGCGGGTCTCCCCCAAACCGTTGGTAATGAGTACTTTGAAACTGTCAAAATCGCCGCCCCACCAGACCCCGTCGGACACTTTGACACTCTCTTCCAGTACTTCTCCCAGGTTGTGAACGTAATGCAGGGTATCCGTTTGCACCGGCCCGCCGTAAAAAACCTCCGCATCAAACTTGGGGAATTCGCTCATCAGATCGTTGACCCCCATGTCGATACTTTTATTCAGGATGAGCCAAGACTGCCTTCTTCATGGTGTTCGCACAAAGCACCACCGCGCGGCGGAAGTAGGGATCCTGCATAAACGGTTCGGCCAGGAGGATTTGGCCGCTTTTGATCAATGATTTTGCTGCCATGATTAAAAACGACGGTCGTTCGTCAGGGACGAAAGTAGGCTCCAGCGCGATTCAGCGCAAGAGGGCTTGAAATAAATTTTGGCACGGGGGTCCAATTTAGATTGCGTCTGTCGCCACTTCTTTATTGATCCTCCGGATCAGGCCGCATAATACGGCGCCCGAACCGCCTACTTCAATAAATTCAGAGATGCCGTTGGCCAGCATATTTTCCACGGTTTGCGTCCAGCGAACGAAAGCCGTCAGCTGTGCGATCAGGTTTTTCCAAATCAGCTCGTGATCCGTAACAGGTTGGCCGTGAACGTTTTGATAAACCGGGCAAACAGGGTTGGCAAAATCCGTGGAATTGATCGCCTGCGCCAGTTCGTCCTGTGCGGGCTGCATCAACGGCGAGTGAAATGCGCCGCCGACGGGCAAAACGACCACTCGTCTGGCGCCGGCTTCGGTCAGTTTGATCACGGCGATTTCGATGCCTTTTTTGACCCGGAAATGACTAATTGCCCGGGCGAGTTGTAATTGGCCGGCACCACGATCTCTCCCTCAATTCCGGACAATACCTGTTCCACCACGGCGTCGTCCAGGCCCAATACGGCGGCCATAGTGCTTTCCACGAGTTCGCAGGCTTTTTGCATGGCGAACGCCCGTTGATCGACGAGCCGGAGCGCATCTGCAAAGGAAAGAGCGCCGGCGGCGGCTAAAGCGGTGAATTCACCCAGCGAATGCCCGGCAACGGCGTCGGGCCGGAAATTGCTTCCGGCTATTTTTGCCCGCACGATACTTTCCAGAAATACAGCGGGTTGTGTCACATTTGTCTGTGTCAGGTCCTCTTTTGTACCGCTGAACATAATGTCCGTAATGCGCCATCCGAGTATTTCGTTGGCCTGTTCGAACAGGTCATTCGCCTGGGTATTCGTTTCGTACAATTCCCTGCCCATGCCTTCGAATTGTGAGCCCTGGCCCGGAAAAACGTATGCTTTCATGTCACTGATGATTTAATAAACAGAGTTTTACAGCGGCGAAGGTAGGGCGATGCCCGGAGCCCCGGTATCATTTTCGTTTTTTTTCAACAGGCAGCATACCGAAAATGCCGCCCTGGCCGCGTTTGAATCGGGTTATCCGAGAAATACCTGTTTCAGGGCCGACCACAATTGTCCTTTTTTGTTTTTGTCGGGTTCCAGCACGGACAAGGCATCCGCAAAAAGCCAGTTGACGCCGTAAAAAACAAGCGGTTGGTAAAGCGATGTAGCCACCTGAATGCCCAGTTGGGCCGGCCTGGCGCCAAAAACCAGCACATGTTCGGGTTGTTTGATTTTTAATTCCTGAACAAAAGAAAACTGCATGGATTCGGAGAATTCTGCAAACAACGTATCTTTATCCAGATTCAGTTGCACGGCCGACAATACTTTGGATAAAAATTCCCTGTTTGCCGGGAATAAGGGCTCGGCAAGCGCCAGAATATATACCCGGCGGGCAAAACCGCCGGTGGCGACGGGAGGCGCCGGCAGCTCGGGGGAAAGGAAAAGCAATTCGTCGGGAAGAAACATTTTATGTATTTCTATTTGAACCGGTTATAAAACGACAATGCGGCGCATAAATGTCAAAAAATATTTTTAAGAACCATAACCGGTTTTTAAGAATTTAAATTCTGAATTCAAGCGACCTGATTTGCTGTTTTTAAAATAATATTTTTCAATTTGACCCAAAGGTAATTATCTTTGTGCAGTCCAATCAAATGTTCTTCTACTGTCAACATCCCTATCTATGGCTGGAAAATTTCAGATAAAAGTAACTACTTCGGCTGAATCCCGGGTTCACTCGGTTGATTTTCAGAACATTCCTTTCGGAAAAGTGATTTCCGACCACATGTTTATCGTGGATTATGACGGTGAAAACTGGGTGGATCCACGAATCGAACCGTTCCAGAAACTGGAAATTTCTCCCGCCAACTTAGCCTTACACTACGGTCAAAGCATTTTTGAAGGACTCAAAGCCACCAAAATCAAGGGTGAACCGGTATTGTTCCGCGCCGACATGCACGCCCGCCGCCTGAATGTGTCGGCCGAACGGATGTGTATGCCGCAATTGCCGGAAGAACTGTTTCTCGCCGGATTAAAAATGCTGGTTGAACTCGACAAAGACTGGATTCCCGAAGAAGAGGACTTTGCCCTGTACATCCGCCCCATGATGTTTGCCACCGACGAATATTTCGGCGTACACGCATCCGAAAAATACCGCTTTCTCATTTTTACCGGTCCGGTAGGCCCTTATTACCCGAAACCCGTCAACCTCTGGGTGGAAGAAGTATTTACCCGTGCCGCTCAGGGCGGAGTGGGTGAAGCAAAATGCGCCGGCAACTACGGCGCATCACTGTTGCCGGCCGTTCGTGCCAAGAAAAACGGCTACGACCAGGTCATGTGGATGGATGCCGTGGAGAAAAAATACGTGCAGGAAGTCGGCACCATGAACCTGTTCTTCGTTATGGACGGCAAAGTGATCACACCGGCCACTACCGGCACCATTTTGCGCGGCGTAACCCGCGACAGCTTTATTACCCTGCTGAAAAGCTGGGGTTATACCGTGGAAGACCGCCTGATCAGCATCGCCGAAATCGCCGATGCCTACTGGCGCGGCACTTTGCAGGAGTGTTTTGGCGCCGGCACAGCCGCCGTTGTGAGCCATGTGAGCGACATTACCTGGCGCGACCGCAAACTTGAACTTCCGCCGGTCGACGAAACACACCGCCCTGTCGGCACCCGCTTAAAAAAATACATCAACCGCCTGCGCCTGGGCCTCGAACACGACGAATTCCACTGGCTGCAGTACTGCAACAACTCCGGCGTTATGGAAGCCATCCAATTGGAAATGGAAACGGCGTAAGGGGAGTTTTTACAAGTGAAAAATCTGATGCGGGTTGATATTTGGCCTTGAAAATGAGCCAATTATCAACCCGCATTCATTTTATACCTCAACATCCGTCAAACCGCCGCCACCGGTTTGTTGCCCAGTATTCCCTCGATCCGTTCGATGAGTTCCGGGGTCAGCAGTTGCAGCAGTTCCGGGCTTTCCAGGGTTTCTTCCAGTTGCGACGGTTTGGAAGCGCCGAGGATGACGGTGCTGACATCCGGATTGTGGAGGCACCAGGCAATCGCCAGTTTGGGCAGGGAAACGCCCACGTTTTTGGCCAGATCGTTCAGGTTTCGCACCTTTTCCATATGTTCAGGCGTCAGGTTGCGTTCGCGCAACCATTCCAGTCCTTCGATACCCAGCCGCGTGTCGCGGGGAAACTGATCGAGGTATTTTTCCGTCAGCACACCTGAAAACAAGGGCGACCAGATCGTGGTGCCGAGTCCGACCGTTTTGTAGATTCGGGCGTATTCCATTTCCACCCTTTCGCGGTGAAACATGTTGTATTGCGGCTGCTCCATCAGCGGGCCGGTCAGGTGATTTTCACGCGCCACCATGTGCGCTTCCATGATTTCCTGCGCGCTCCATTCCGAAGTGCCCCAGTACAGGATTTTTCCCTGGGCGATCAGGTGGTTCATGGCCCGGACGGTTTCTTCCACGGGAGTGTTTTTGTCGGGCCGGTGGCAAAAAATAGAGGTCGATGTAGTCGACTTGCAAACGGCGCAAACTGGCGTGACAGGCTTCAAAAATATGTTTCCGGCTCAGCCCGGTTTGATTGGGCTTTTTTCCGCCGTCGCCAAAATAAACCTTGGAAGACACCAGCCAGGAACTTCGCTCCCAGTTCATTTTTTTTAAAATTTTGCCCATCACCAATTCGCTTTGGCCACGTGCGTATATTTCGGCGTTGTCAAAAAAATTCACGCCTCTGTCATAGGCCAGGGCCATCAGTTTTTCCGCGACCTCATCTCCGATCTGTTTGCCGAAAGTCAGCCACGAACCCAGCGACAAGGCGCTTACCTGAAGCCCCGATTTTCCTAAACGACGATATTCCATAATGTTTAAAATGAATAAGTTATGATTGCAAAAACGCCCGCTCCTCCTTATTACGCCGTCATTTTTACGTCCATCAGAACGGAAGAAAACGAGGGGTACGAGTCAACGGCAGAAAGAATGCTCGAACTGGCTGCCGAACAGCCGGGGTTTCTCGGGGTCGAATCGGCCCGGAACGAAACGGGTATCACCGTTTCCTACTGGCAAAGTCTGGAAGCCATTCGCCACTGGAAAGCCCATGCCGAACACCGGATCGCCCAGCAAATGGGTCGCGAAAAATGGTACCGGTCCTACAAAACCCGGATCTGCCTCGTAGAGCGCGATTACGGGATTTAAAACACCTTGAGCGAATAGTGGAATACCCACGCAAAAGCCAGCAGCACGGTAGCGATCATAACGCCCCGCATGGCGAGATCCCAGCGACGCCTGCGAAAAATGTTCATCGGGATCAGGTTGAGCGCAATGGCGATCACCAAACTGGTGCGTTCCCGGAAATTGGGTGTAAAGCCTTCTCCGCTGGCCCCGCCGAGGTACGCGAGCATTTTAAAAATGTTAAAGATCAATACGGAGCCGACGGCCGGGAGCAACAGACCGAACAATAAGCCGGCCCATATCTTGTTTTTATTCAACATGTTATATCAGTCATTGAACGTATAAAAAGTCGGGTTCAAACAACAGCGGAAAGTTCTTTCAGACTGTCTAAAGCTTTGTAGTTGGTCAGATCGTGCATGGCCGGGACAATAGAAATATAGCCGTTGCGAAGCGCCCAGATGTCGGTATCTTCTCCCTGGTCTTCATTGATAAATTCACCGGTCAGCCAGTAATACGGCTGGCCGTTGGGGTCGCGGCCTTCTAAGAAATTCTCCACCCACCGGGCATCCGCCTGACGGCACAATCGCAAACCCCGGATTTCGCCGGCGGGCAGTTTCGGAATATTCACATTCAGCAAACGGCCACTTTCGAAGGGGTGCTCCATCGCATACCGCATGATTTTCCGTATCCAGGGTATTCCGGGTTTAAAATCGGCGTCAAAACTAAAATCGTCCAGCGAAAACCCGATGCTTTTGATGTGTTCCACGGAAGCTTCCATGGCCGCCGACAAGGTGCCCGAGTACAGGATATTGATAGAGGCATTGGACCCGTGGTTGATCCCGGAGACACAAAGCGCGATCGGGCGGTCTTTCAGCACAACGTGTTTGGCTAATTTTACACAATCGACGGGGGTGCCCGAACATTCCCATGCCTCAATACCGGGGAAAATATTTACTTTTTTTAGTCTCAGGGGGTCGTGTATCGTGATAGCGTGCCCTTGGCCGCTTTGCGGCGAATCGGGCGCCACCACTACCACGTCGCCGAATTCCGAGGCAATTTCCACCAGGACGCGGATCCCCGGCGCCACGATGCCATCGTCGTTGGTAACTAATATCAATGGTTTTGTCATAGGGCAAAAGTAGCGGATGATCTGATTAGAACGGCATGCTTAAACGGCGTTGCCGGCAAAAAACTATACGCGCCGGAAAGTATTCCGACACAATTTGCGTTATCAATCCGTGTTAATAATTTGGAGAAGCGGCCATTTTACGGGACATTTTTCGTTTTTTTTCAATACTTCCTTGATTTTCAAATTGTTGTTTCAATATTTTGGCCTAATCTTGCAGCCGGGATTTAACAAATGTTTCGGAAAATAAAGATCACAACAGCCCTCTTTCCCGCTGAAAACAATTCACCATGAAGCAATTTTTTGCCATCCTTCTTTTTTTTGCCGGCGTATCGGCATCATCCGCCCAGGCGCCGCTGTACATCCAGTTCGACCAGTCCTGCATGAGCCAGCTGGAATACCGGTACACCTACACCGGGCAGGACCTCCTGATGTATGCGATCAACAAAAGTGACGACGAGCTTTATTTTTTCAAAATCGGCGGCAACACCCCCATCACGACACCTACCCAGCCCAGGGGCACCATCTCCTGCCGGAGTGTCAACCTCAGCAGTGGGGAAGTAAACGCCATCAACGCCGGCGGCCGGCTTGCCTACATCGTACATAAGGTGCAAAGCGGTTATTTGTCCATGCCCGTTGAGGCGGCCGGGCAAATTTTTCGCGCGGGAACTTCCTTCGTATTCCGCTCGCCCAGTTATGATTTTTTGCTCGACACGGCCAATATCGATTATGCGCGCAACCTGTCGCAGCCGGGAGTAGTTTCCCCGGTTTACCTGACGGGTATCCGCGATATCGACTGCCGCCGCCAGTATTCATTTCGCCTGGAACCCCTGTCCGACGATCTGCCGCGAATGGATATCGAAGTGATCCCCGGTATCGGGGTCGTCAGCAACCGGGCCGGTCGGAATGGCAGTGAAATGGAGCAAAACGTGTACAGATTGCTGAAAATCAACGGTGTCGGCATGGAGGATTATATCTATGAAACCTGCCGCAACAAGATGCAAAACAACAACCCCGACTCCTATATTTCCGGCTGGCCCCAAAACCCCGTGGATGGCAACAACGACAATTCGCCGTTTATGGAACCCGACAAAGAAGGCTATAGTCCGCGCCCTTCCGGCCAGGAGGGCAACCAGCCGTTTTCCAACTGCCCGGAAAAACCGGGATTCGGGTACCACATCGTGCAACAGGGTGAATCGCTGCATTCCATTGCCCGCGCCTACAGCCTCGATGCCAAAACGCTCGCCGGCTGGAACCGGATCACGGACCTCAACAAAATTGAGGTTTGTCAAAAAATCTGGCTTTCTCCCCAAAGCGGCACGGTAACGCCCAATACCACCAAAAAAGAACACGTGGTGCAAAAAGGAGAAACCGTCGCCGGCATCGCCCGCAAATACAACCTCTCCGAAACTTCCCTCAGAAAAATGAACGGAATGCCGGCCAGCGGAAACGTAGTGATCAACCCCGGACAACGCCTCGTTGTCTCTTCGGGGCAGGCGAACCCCTTTGGCAGCTCCGGCACCGGTACCGGCGGAGGATCCGGCAGCGGCCCCGGCCCGGCAATAACGACTACTTCACAGCAATACCGGGTGCGCAAAGGGGAAACGATATCGTCCGTATCACGGAAATACGGCTACACAACGGAGTATTTCCGCCACATCAACCGCCAGTTGCGCAACCTGCCGGCAGACGACAATACCGCCATCGCGGAAGGGGTGATCCTGACCGTTTCGGACAGCAAGTGTGAACGGCCCGAGCTGGCCGCATTCAAACCCGCCGGGCAGGGCCAAAGCAATACCTGGAACTCTCCGGGCAATAAACCTGCCGGGACCGATGTCCCAAACACACCCTCGTTTGGAAGCGGCGGCGGTACCGGCGCCCGCTTCGAATACGTCGGGGAATACATCGTAAAAGCGGGCGACTCAATGCTCTCCATCGCCCGGCAATACAACCTGTCGGTAGAAAAACTGGCCGCAGCCAACGGCTACAGCGCCGGCAGGGAGCCGCTACCGCGTGAAATTCTGAAGATTCCGAAGTAAAATCCGCCTGCCCCTTGCAAAATATAGAAACAAATCTTAAATTGTGAGGCGAAAACCATGAAAATTCACTCAAAACCTCCCATATTTTTCAAAAAACGATCTGCCATGAAAAAGCTCATTTTATCGATCCTGAGCCTTTTTGCTCTGGGTTTTTTACCCGCCCAATCGCCGGTTTACGTATTGTTTAACGCCGATTGTATGGACCAACTGGAATACCGGTATACCAAGTCCGGCAATTCCGTATTCGCCTACTCAATGCGCCCCAATGCCGATGAGCAATACATATTTATGTCCGGCGAAAACGGCATGCCCACTCAAAGTCTGCCCGACGGCACCTACGATTGCCGCAACCTCCGGCTGAACGACGAGGCCGTCCGCGCGATCAACCAGCAATCCTCCGTACGCCAGATGTATGTTATCATCCAGCGGCCGCAGGATTACCTGATGATGCCCGTTTATTCGGCGACCCAGATCAAAAGGGTGGCGAGTTATTACCTGCTTGTGTCGCCCAAATATGTGTTCGCCATCGATACGACCAAATTGAGCTATCAGGACAACCTGCAGGGAGAAAACTCTCCGACCGTCATCCGTTTTACGGGCTCCAAATTAGCCAACTGCCGGTATCAGTATTCGTTTCACGGCGAACCGGCCCGCAGCTACAAAGAAAGTATGGATTTTGACTTCATCTTCGGCGTAGGCATCATCAACAGCCGCACGGGCGCCACGACCCTCGAACAACAGGAAAATGAAATGCGCCTGATCGGTGTAAACGGCAATTATGTGGAAAATTACCTGGCCACGATTTGCCAAAACACCCAGCAGGCCAACACTTCCGGCAACTCTGCATCGAAGTGGACCGGCACCGCCGAATTCGGTTATATCCGGGATGACAAAGAAGCATCTTCCGCCGCCAATAACAATATCAACACCTGGCAGCCCGATCAAACGGGCGTTCAGAACAATATCAACACCCTGACCAACTGCCCGGAAGCGCCGGGAACCGGTTATCACATCGTGCAGCGCGGCGAATCGCTTAAAGCTATTGCACGCACGTACAACGTTGATTTAAAGTCTGTTATAAAATGGAATAATATCAAAAACCCGGACCATATCGAAATTTGTCAAAAAGTCTGGCTCCAAAAACCACCGGCATTCAGCGCGGAAACCGCCACTTCGAAAGGCATCGCCTCAACAGCGGCAAGTTCTACCGGACCCACGGTGTTCAACCAGTCGGTCTACTGGAATCAGGGCGCCAATACAACGCCCGGGCAGTACAATTATACCCCCGACGCAGTATAACTACAACACCACCCAAACCGGAGTTTATTACGTCCAGAAAGGGGAAACTTTATACGGCATTGCCAAACGATACGGCTGCGCTGAAGAATGTTTCCGGCGTGCAAACAATATGCCCCTCGAAGGCAATGTAACCATCAGAACCGGACAGGCGCTCGTTGTGCCGGAATGCACCTGTGTGACGGGCGGGCAAACAAATGTCAATACCACTGCCCCGCGCACCTCATCCCCGGTAGTGCCCCAGGAAGTGTCCAACCTGCTCAACAGCCAGACACAGGGAGTCAGCCCGGTGGTATATGATTACCAGAATCCAAACAGGTTTCAGGAAACGCCGGTATCCGGAATGACCGGAAAAAATGTGAATACCGTACAACAAGGCGGCAACCAACAGGATTTGCCCCCCACGCAGGAACATACCGTACGTCAGGGTGAAACGATGAATTCGATCGCCATCAAATTCAGGATGACGGTAGCCGAACTGGCTCAGTTAAACAGTATTGCTGCGGATGAAAAGTTGGTGCCCGGCAAACGCCTGGTGGTCCGGCGGTATTGATAACATTCAAATATTCAATACTTTACAGGGGGTTAGAGGCAATTTACCGCCTCTAATCCCCTGTTTGTTTTTCCGAAACCCGTGGTTAAAACCGGATACGCGCCGTCGCCATCCAGTTGCGGCCTGCCTGCGGGAAAAAACCCGCCTGATGATACACACCCGCACTTTCCCTGCGGCTGTACGGATCACCCGCCCGTGGATCGTACGTTTCCGATATGAAGCGGTAGACCCAGCCGTTGGACGAATACCGGGCGCCGAAAAGGTTGTTTATGGCAAATATCAGGGCGACTTCCTTCCCAAAAACCCCGTGCAGGTTGTAGTTCAGCCGCAGGTCGGAAAAAAGATACGCCGGCAACGCGGTTTGCTCATTTGAGGTATTGTCCAGAAACTGGCTGCCGACGTATTTTCCGGACAGGGTTGCCGAAAAGGTGTGTGTCGTGTTTTTTACCAGTATATAATCCACTTCCGCCCGTGCAATAACATCGGGTGAAAAAGCCAGGTCAGTGTTCCGGTGCACAAACGTTTCCTGACCTCCGGTGTCCCAATTATCCCTGAATTCGGTGAATTCACGAATCGTATTGTCGCTCAACGCCACATTTCCGCCGATCGTCAGTCGGGGGCCGGGTCGAACGGAGGTTTCAATCTCCAAACCCACGCGCCGGCTCTTCGGCACGTTGGTGCGGATATAGGCGCCCACCTCGTTGAGCCGCCCGTCGAGTACCAGCTGATCCCGGTATGACATGTGGAAAAAATTGGCGGAAAAGCGCCATTCCCGGCCGGCGGCCCTGATTCCGGCTTCCAGGTCGTACAGGCGTTCCGGGCGCGGGCGGTGATCGGGTGTTGATTGGGTATAGTCGTCGCGGTTGGGCTCCCGGTTGCCGGCGCCCCAAAAACCATAGATCGACCATTTATTTGAAAATGAATAGGTTAAGCCAAATTTTGGATTAAAAAAGGTTAAGTCGGCCGATTGGCTCACGTTGTTCAGGTCGTTGTCATAACCCAAAAACCGGTACCGGACGCCCCGTGTTTGAAGGTCAAAAAAGGCCACAAATCCGTTGCCAAAACTCACTTCCAGTTTGGCAAACAGGTTGGCATCCCGTTTTAAAGCGTCATTGTTGTAGTACCGAAAGTCGCCCGGAATACCGGCAAAAAATTCCGTCCAGATAATTTCTCCAAAGTGCCGCCCGGAGTAGCGGTGGAGGGCCCCGCCGAGGGTGAACACCGGCGCGCCCGACATGCCGGGAAAATTGACGGGGGGTTGCCATCGAAGGGCAAAGGTGGCGCCGTAAAAGTGGTTGTCCAACCATTTACGGCGCACCAGATCGGTTTTGGCAATTGTGGTGTCGCCCACTTGCCAGTCCGGCAATCCATAGTCGGCATATGCCTCGCCGGCTTTGTAGTTTTCGTAAAAACCGTATCCGCGGGTGTAATGACCATTGAGTTGCAGGTGCAGGCCATGGCGGAAAATCCTTTTGTAATGCAGCAAAAAGTGGTTCTGGGTATAGTTGTCCACCTCGTCCGGGTAGGGTTCTCCCGGGCGTTCTGTTCCGGCGGTATTGAAGGTCCGAAGTTGCGGGTCATCGACGTATTGCGCGGGCACCCCGTTCCAGGCCTGATAGGTGATTTCGTGGCCCCGGAGAACATGCGCCTGCAAACTTTGCCGGTCGTCGATATAGACCCCCGAAAGATGCAGCGCATTCAGGTCTGCGCCGGCGCGGTCGATGTAGCCATCCGAACGGATTGTAGAAAAACGGCCGTTAAAGGCAACTTTCCCGGCCATCAAACCCGTGCCGAGTTGGGCGCTGTGTTTGCGTGTTGCAAAGGAGCCGAACGAATTGGTGATGTTTGCAAAAGGTTCAGGATCAACATGCGACAGGTCGAGGTTGACGGTAGCGCCGAATGCGCCGGCGCCGTTGGTGCTCATGCCTACCCCGCGTTGCACCTGGATTTCAGCGGCTGATGCGGCCAGATCGGGCAAGTCCACCCAATACATCCCCTGGCTTTCCGCATCGTTGAGCGGCACACCGTTGATGGTCACGTTTACGCGGGTGGGGTCGCTGCCCCGGATACGCAATCCGGAATAACCCACTCCAGCGCCCGCATCCGAGGTTTCTACCAGCGAAGGCACCCCGGAAAGCAGGAAAGGCACATCCTGAACCTGGTACATCCCGGCAATTTTTTCTGCGGAAATATTGGTGTGTGGCACGGGGCTTTTGGCATCGGCGCGGGTGGCCTGAATCACCACCGTGCGAAGCGCAATGGAATCGGGCATCCTGTTTTGTGCAGGAAGCAAAGCGGGCAGCAGGACGAAACTTAAAAAGGGAAAAAGGTGGGCAATTTTGGGTGGCGTAAACGGGGCGTCGGCCTTACGGCAAAGCGCAATTTTGTAATAAAACATTGAAAATGAACGATTTGAGTGAAACATCCGTCTGTGAGGGGTTTCCCAGACGTAGTGATGCCACTACCCTTCTCAGTTCCCTTCCCGGCATGATCCGGGCAGGTTCGATGGGTATAATCTCAGCCCCGAAAAACGGGACACCCCAATGAGTTACGGGACAAAGTTCACAAAAGTTTACGAATCGCGGCGACTGCAATTTCAAGGCGTGCTGCGGGAGCGCCGCGAAGTGCAATATAAGGGGCTTCCCGGTCGAGCAGAAGCCGTTCGTACCTGCCGAAAAGCAACTCCCGCTCCTCCGGGTTTTCCCGGAGCGGGTCGGGTTGCCAGGGAAAATCCGGGGCACAAAGCAAATAGAGGTCGGCGTGGGTGGCGGGGCCGTATCCTTGCTGCCATTGGAAACGGCCGTCGGCCTTAAACCGGTATTGCTCCCAGATCTGCAATACCGTCCAGTCGGTATCGCAGATGAGCACCGGTTTTTCCGCTGACTTAATCCCGTTCCTCCTGTACCACTGTTCCCAATGCCGTTGTCCGGCGCCGATCCGGCTCAAATCGCCTTGAACATAGGGGCGCCCGAGGTGGGCGAGGTAAAATCGGGCAAATTCAGGCACCCACCCGGTACCGAACGTACGGGCAAGCGCTTGTGCCAGGGTGGTTTTTCCGGAAGATTCCGGTCCGGTGACAACGATTTTCAAAAATCCGTGTTCATCTGCCATTGTCTGGGCGATTAGGTATTTTTGCAGCACAAATAACCGTTTCATGCACGATATTGAACCACATTTTCGCTGGCGGGACCTTTATATTGCGTCGGAAGACGTTCAGTCGCCGTTTTTCGGGCGGAAATACAGCGAATTTCATTATTCGCACAAACTTTATAATTTTTATCTCCATCCGCAGTGGGACGCCTTCGGCTCGTCCACTTTGTATGGAAAGTTATTGTTTACCGATTATGACGAAGGTTTTGCCCTGATGGAACTGATCGGCGAGTGGAATGATACCTTGCACAACGACATTATGTTTTTAAAACGCAATGTTGTCGACCCTTTATACCGCCAGGGAATTACTAAATTTGTTTTTTTCTGCGAAGCCGTGCTCAATTTTCACGCCTCCAGTGACGACGACTACTATGCCGAATGGGCGGAAGAAGTGCACGAGGAAGGCGGTTGGGTGGCCCTGCTTAATACCCGGCAACACGTTCAGGAAGAAATGCACGATGCCCGCCTCCAGCGTTATGTTCATTTCGGCGACGAATATAACGACATCAACTGGCGCACCCAAAAACCCATAGTCGTATTCCAGATCATAGATGCCATGGTCAATGGCCGGCTGAGGAGGCTCGGAGAATAATTTGCCCACGCGTCATTTCGCCTGGCTCTTTCCACCATAATGACGCAATAACGATCAATATGCCTTTCAAATCAGGATTCGTCAACATCATCGGCAGGCCCAATGCGGGCAAGTCCACCCTCATGAATGCCCTTGTCGGAGAGCGGATGAGCATCATCACACACAAACCCCAAACCACCCGGCACCGGATCATCGGAATCCTGACCGGCGAACAATTTCAGGTTGTTTTTTCCGACACCCCCGGGTACGTCAAAAAACCCGCTTACCAGATGCACAAGGCCATGAACCGCTTTGTGGAAGGCACCGTTGACGATGCCGACCTCATGCTGTTTGTTTTTGACCTCACGGAGGAACTGGAAGACGACAATCCCGTGATCGACATCCTGAAAAAAACGGAAGCGCCGATCATGCTGATCCTGAATAAAAAAGACCTGGTCGCGGAACAACGCTCCGAGGATGTATTGGGATGGTGGAAAAAACGGGTGAATTTCGCCGAAGTGGTGCGGATTTCCGCGTTAAAGGACAAGGATGCGACACAATTGCTCGAACGGATCATTTCTTATTTGCCGGAAGGCGAGCCGTTTTATCCTCCGGATCAATTGACCGACCGGCCCGAGCGCTTTTTTGTGGGAGAAATCATCCGGGAAAAGATCTTTTTGCTGTATTCCGATGAAATCCCGTATTCCAGCGAGGTGGTGGTGGAATCTTTTCAGGAAACAACCACCAAAACAGGGGAAGCGATTGCCCGGATTGCCGCAACTATTTTTGTGATGCGGGAGACACAAAAGGCCATCATACTCGGGAAAGGGGGAATTGCCATAAAAAAACTCGGTTCGAGCGCCCGTTCTGATATGGAGCGGTTTTTACAAACTAAAGTATTCCTCGAACTTACCGTTAAAGTGCGCGATAACTGGCGGGACGACGAGCGCGCATTGCAGCGTTTTGGTTATTAAAAAAAAGACGGCAGGATGTTAACATCCCACCGTCAGAAATATAACCCCAAAAAACCTAATGCAAATGTAAGGCGCTATTTCTAATGCGCCAATAGTTTGGTCAATTTTTTTTTCAGAAAAATTTAAAAACCTTTTACGGCAGAGGCTCCGGGCACCCGAACCGGCTTTTGTTTACTTCCGGCCGGTCTTCAAAACGCACGGGCCAGCAATGCAGGCAGGAAAATTCAGCGTGAAAAAAAAATCCCCCTCCGTGCTTTCACGGAGAAGGACATCATCAAAACACGCTTCATTTATTTTTATCGAAATGCCTGAAAAGGCTCGATTGTTTGCAGAAATAATAAACTTCCACAAATATAGGTATGATTTCACCGAAACTTCAACATTTTAGCAAGAAAAAGTATCGTATTTTTTTTATTATTATTTAAAAGTGCCTGGTTTTCACAGATTGAAGCAATGCGCGTATGTATTTTGTTAAGCCAGCGACCTTTCTTTTTAAGCCGGTAGAATATCCGGCCTGACTCGTACATTAGCGCCAATCAGACAAACTGTATGCAAACCATATTGATCCGCAATGCCACTTTAGTCAACCGGGGCCGCACATTCAGCGGTGATCTGTTGATCCGGGAGGGGCGAATTGACAAGATCGCCGGCGAAATCAGTACTGACGCCGACCTGGAGATCGATGCCGCAGGCCGCTACCTCATACCGGGTATTATTGACGACCAGGTTCACTTCCGGGAGCCCGGGCTGACACACAAAGCCACGATCGCGTCGGAGAGCCGGGCGGCTGTAGCAGGCGGGGTGACTTCATTTATGGAAATGCCCAACGTCCATCCACCTTCTGTCACCAGAGAATTACTGGAAGAAAAATACACGATTGCCGCGCGATCGTCGCTGGCCAATTATTCCTTTTATATGGGCACGACAAATGATAACCTGGAAGAAGTGCTGCGTATTGATCCGAAGCAGGTATGTGGCGTCAAAATTTTTATGGGCAGCAGCACCGGCAACATGCTGGTGGACGAACAATCGACGCTGGAACGCCTTTTTGCCCATGCGCCGACCCTGATCGCCACCCATTGTGAGGATGAATCCAGCGTGCGGAACAACCTGGAACGATATAAGGAAAATTTCGGCGACGGCCTCACCGCCGCTCACCATCCGCTGATTCGTGATGCCCGGGCCTGTTATCTCTCGTCTTCCTTAGCCGTCGGTCTGGCCAAAAAACACGGAACCCGCCTGCACGTCCTGCACATTAGTACAAAAGACGAATTGGACCTCTTCGATCATCAGACCCCGCTGGAACAAAAAAAAATCACGGCCGAAGTATGCGTACACCATCTTCGGTTTAGCGCCGACGACTATGCCGTATTGGGCAACCAGATAAAGTGTAATCCGGCCATCAAATCAGACGAACACAGGCAGGCGCTTTTTCCCGCCCTGCTGGACAACCACCTCGACGTGGTGGCGACCGATCACGCCCCCCATACCTGGGAAGAGAAGTCCCAACCCTACCTGCAAGCCCCTTCCGGCCTTCCGCTGGTGCAACATTCGCTGAACGTCATGCTCGAATTTGTAAACGCCGGGAAAATTTCTCTCGAGCGGGTGGTGGAAAAGATGTGCCACGCCCCGGCCGTTGTTTTTCAGATCAAAGACCGGGGTTACCTCGACGAAGGTTGCTGGGCCGACCTTTCCATAATCGACCCGAATGTGGAATGGACGGTAGGCCCGGAAAACATATTTTACAAATGCGGATGGTCGCCGTTTACGGGGAATACCTTCAGAGGCAAGGTATTAAGCACCTTTGTGAACGGGCACCCGGCCTGGCATGAAGGCCGGTTTAATGAAAGCCGGATGGGTGCGCGAATACTTTTTGACCGGTGATCGTGTATTTCAGCGTTACAGGACAAGTCCTTCCAGGGCAAAATCCAGGCCGCCGGATGAAGAAAAACTTTCCAGATCGCTGATTTCTACTTCTTTAAGGACAATTTTCGCGGGGCGGGTGTCTTTGTAAGGTTCGTTCGCCGGGGAAAACCGAAGTCCGGTAAGTTTTTCAATTACGCTGATATTGACCTGATACATCGCGGCGTCTTCATACTCGTCGAATATTTTGGGTTTGGGTACAACGGACTCCAATTCATCTTCTTTGATCTTTGCAATGCCTCTTTTGAGCAGCAGTTGTTTTTGCCCCATCAGAAACCCGACCCGGTGAAGGGTTTTACTGTCTGCGGTAAAATAGACTAATTTCAGAACAAGGTAGGAATCTGCACCTGTTCCCCCCTGACTTCGGTTACAAAAAAGGGGTCGTCGTCCGCAAGCACGGGCCCGGTGAACACATTGATTTTCAGATCGAGCGTGGTTGATTCCTTTTTCAGGATATAATCTTCGAGGCTTCTCCATTCTTTTCTGTTCAGGTCGCCGACCTGGGGCACACAATTGGAAAAAAAGAACGTGGAGCGGGCGGCTTCCCGGGCGGTCAGGTCGTCCGGGCCCCACTGCGGGTCTTCCCGTTTTACCATGTGTCCTCTGTCGAACTGGCTGCCGGTTGCATTGTACAAATGGCTGCCCCACTGAAATTCAGGCGCCCTCTCGTCGATCGTCCATTCGTCGCTGCCTCCGGCAAACAATTCATTCCGCTTCAACTGCCGGAACTGTTTTCCGTCAATGTTTACGGCGGCGAACACGGGCAGTTTTCTGGTTTTACTCAGTGCCACACTGTGGTGGGTATAATGCAGCAATGCATCCTTGCTGCCTTTTACCGGGGCGATATCTTTTACCTTGCCGGCGTTGGGTTGGGGCAACGACACTTTCAGGTTTTTTCCAAGAAAAGTGGGTTGGTAGCCTTCAGATTTGGTCATAGGTTCATGTGTTTGATGCAAATCTAAATAAAGTCAATCATTCGGCAGGAATGTATTTGCACGGAAATAATACCGGCCTGTTTATGAAACCCTCCCGCACTGGCACAAAAAAACCAGCGCCGAAACTGCATCCGACGCCGGTAAATGATATAAAAGCGTTCTTGGTACCTTCTGCTGTTATGGTATTACGATCATCTTTCCCGTTTCCAGTAATTTCCCATCCGTGCCTGCAAACAAACGCCAGGTGTAAACGCCCGCTTCCAGGGCAGCGATGTCGAGTGTGTGAGGTTCGGTACCTTTTCAATGCTAAAGATGCCGGCACACTCCTTAGCCTTTCAACTACACTTTTTGGTCTTTTTCTCCGCGTTGCAGGGGAAAATGTTATCCCGAAGACACACGCCGATACTTCATTTGTTCTGCAAACAAATGACAAAAGCCAACCTGTGAAATATGGGAAAATGGTGTTGAACGGGGGGCAAATACCCGGATATATGCCCAAAAGCAGCCTCTTTTTTCAAAAAAACCACCCAGGCAATATCAAAAACAGGCCGACTAACCCAAATTGGGGAGTATTACACTTTTAGATGATTTTCCGCCGGAAAGGGCCGGATGAAGAGGTTCTTTTTACACCCGGCGGCTTATTTTGCCGTTACAAACTCACTTCCAGTACCCAAACCCACTCAGAAGCAGGTTTTTTTTGCAAGGCTTCGGGGATCTGAACCATAAAACCTTTACCCACGCGTTCCCAGGCAAGGCCGGTGTTATCACCCAGCATTCTGATCCGGGCGGAAGGGGGAAGTGAAAGGCCCGACAACCAGATTCTGGACGGCATGGACGGTTCGTTTTCATCGGCGAGGTAAAGCAGGTATAGTTTTTTACCGTCCTTTTTTTGGGTAAGACACACTTTTCCTTCCTTGTAAGGCGCCAGGGGGCGGGTGCCGTATATCGCCTGGTCGTTCACTTTCATCCAAGACCCGATTTCCCGGAGGCGTTGGTAGGCCAGCGAATCCAGTTCTCCGTCAGGGCCGGGGGCGACATTGAGCAAAAAATTGCCCCCTTTTGCAACAATGTCCACCAGGGTTTGAACGAGTTGCCTGGCCGATTTGTATTGAGGATCAAAGGAATACGACCAACCTCCAGCCATAGTCATACAGGTTTCCCAGGGATAGGGCAATGTTTTTCCCGGTACCTGTTGTTCGGGAGTCCGGTAGTTTTCATAAGGGCCGTGCACAGAGCGGTCCACCACGAGAATGCCGGGCTGGTTTTTCCGCGCCATACGGGCGATCCGCGACATATCGATATCCTGCCCCCAGGCGGGCAGGTTGTAACCCCAGGAGCGCACTTCTTCGGTGATGGTGCTGTCGGGCCGCACCCAGCCACCGTCGAGCCATAAAATATCCATTTTCCCGTACCCGGTCATGAGTTCCTCGATCTGATTGTAGGTAAAATCTTCAAATCGCTGCCAGCGGGCCGGATGTTTCCGGATGTCGTAGTTGTTACAACGGTCGGGAGTGGCCCATTCCGGCGCCCAATAATCTTCACAATGCCAGTCCGGTTTTGAAAAATAGGCGCCTGTTCGGAAGCCTTTTTTCCGAAAGGCGTCAAAAATGAATTTCGACACGTCTGCTTTCGGGTTTTTACTGAACGGACAATCTTTTCCCGTGATTTTATAATCGGTGTACCTGCTGTCGAACATACAAAACCCGTCGTGGTGTTTGGTGGTAAATACCACGTACCGCATCCCCGCATCCCATGCCGCCGCCGCCCATTTTTCCGGGGCAAAACGGGTGGGATTAAACGTTTTGGGCAGGTCTTCATAGCGCCGGACATAATCGGTGTAATCGGCTCCGTTGCGGCTGCACCAGGGTTGATCTTCAGAACAAAGGCTCCAGCTTTCCACCACACCCCATTGGCTGTATGCGCCCCAATGCATCATAAAACCAAACTTGATGTCCTGCCAATGCTCCAGATTTTGCTGCACCAAGGGGTCAGGGTCGGGGACATATGCCTCATTCTGAGCAGGAAGGTTCAGGCCGGAGGCAAGAAAAAGCAAGGTTACGAACAGGCGCATGGTCGCTACAATTTAACAATAACTCCCGATCGGGAAAAAACAAATGAACCTGAAGCCGGAACTGACCTCAGGTTCATCACAACAATTCGGCGGGCAAATGTATAAACTGCCTAGCGTTTTACGGTTACGTCGCCTTTAAACAACACCTCCGTGCCGTCGGCAAATTCCAGCACGGCATACCAGACGAATACACCGGGATTTAACTCCTGACCGCGGTGTTTGCCGTCCCAGCCGATGGTGGTGCTGTTGGGCGGAAAATCGTAGGACTCATACACCATTTCACCCCAGCGTGAAAAAATCTGGAAAGACTTGATATTCTTCACGCCGTCCGGATCGGCATAAATGGTGAACAAGTCGTTTTTGCCGTCGCCTTCCGGTGAAAAGATGTTGGGCACGTACACGTCCACCTGTTTATCCACCGCCAGTAAAAGGGGCGCCGTGTCTTCACAACCTTCCTTGTTCGCCACCGTAAGCCGGTACAAGGTTGACGTAGTTGGTGTGGCAAGTGGATTCAGGCAGGTGTCGCAACTCAGTCCGGTTCCCGGTTTCCAGGTGATAATCCCGATTTCATCCAGCGGAATATTAATCTGTGTGTTGATCTGGTAACTTTCTCCCAGTTTGATAACAACCTTCGGTTCCAGCGAAATATCAACAACATCCCCTTCTTCCACCATAACTTGCGCCGTAGTACTACAGCCATACGCATCAACAATAAGGATGGTATACGGGCCGGGAGTCAGGTTGGTGAACAGGTTTTGGGTGGTGAATTGTATCCCGCCGTCGATGGAATACCGGATCGGCGGTTTGGCGCCTTCCACCTGGGTGATTTCAACGGAGCCCTTGTCGCCAAAACACGGCGGCTGATTGATAACAGCCGTTGCGATGGGTTCATCCGGCGGGATCACCACCTCGTCGGAGTCCGTGCAACCGTTGCCCGGATTGGTCACGATCAGCACATAAGTGCCCGGTTCGTTGATCTCGGGGGTCCGGTGTATTGATCCCTGCAACCAGTTGTCCGTTGGAAGTTGTCCATAAAAACTGCAATCCGGGTCCTCCGAAAGAAGCATTTCCGTCCAGATAACCGGTTTCGCCGAAACAATCGATGCTAAAAGCAGGACCGGCATCGGCAACCGGTGGAACAAGGTCGGAATTCACCGTTCCACTCAGGGAATTGGTGCAGTTATTGGTCGGGTCAACGCCGATCAGTATATAGGTGCCCGGCACGGTGATGTTCACGCTGGTACCGGTACCCACAACCGTGGTATCCGTTCCGTTAACCGTCACCCAGGTATACTGGATGCCGGGCAGTGGAGAACCGCCGGTCAGGGTGGTCATACTGTTGGTACAGGTCAAAAAACCGGGAGGGTTAAAAAACAGCGGCGGATAAGCCAGGTTTTCGTCGATCTGGATCAAAGCGGTGTCCGAACAGAACGACAGGGTATCCAGAATGATGAATTCATACGTACCCGGCGCGTTGATGGGCAAAACCGTGTATCCCGGATAAACGACGCCGTTGCCGATCCAGATGACATTTGCCGCTACGGTACCTTCTATCGTACCGGACAGGATAATTTCACTGATGGTGCAATCCAGCACGTCGTCGGGGCTGGCCAGGATGTTTGCCTGCGGGCTGTTGGTAATGTCCTGAACCTGGGTGGCCACCGTATCCGCGCAGCCGTTGAGGCTGACAATCAGGGTGTAAGTTCCTTTTGCACCCGCAGTAACCGTGGCTTGGTTCGCACTGCCGATGATCAATCCGGTTGTGGTATTCCAGGTATAGGCTGATCCGGCCAGGTTCGAACTGCCCGTAATATCAACCTGTTTGACGATGCAATTGATGATGGCGGGTGGTGTAAGTCCGGCTACCGGCTTTTCCCGGAACACGATGGGGGTGCCGGGGGCTATTTCCGTACAAAAATCGAACAATTGCACATTCCCGGTACCGTCGTCGTTGCCGGCTACCGCCGAAATGTAATAGGTGACGCCAAAACTCATCGTAGCGGGATCGAAGCAGAAAGAAGGTTGATCGCTTCGCGCTATTTCATTGACAATCACATTACTACTGCCCTGGTGCAGGATGAACTGGAATACGTCGTTCGGGTCGAGAAACTGGCCCGTCGGGTTGTAAAAAGCCGTCAGGCAGCCGCCGCCGCACAAGGAGAGTTGATTGGCAGACATGGTTCCCACAGCCGTTTCACAATTGACGAGTTCAACGGCAAAATCGCAATTCGCCACGCAGCCGTTGGCATCCGTGGCCGAAACGGCGTAGCTGCCCACGCCCAAATTGATGATCGGGAAGTTGCCTGGCACGTTGATTGGGTTCCGCCGGGCGACCAGACCACGTCGTACGGGGGTTCGCCGCCCGATAAGGAAACGGAGCCAGCTCCATCGGCAGCGCCCGGGAAGCTGACGTTTTTCGACTGTACACAACTCATTTGTAAAGCGCTTGCCGGTTGGATGACCGGGAAGGCTATGGTTGCGGTGCAGCCCTGTGCATCCGTGACCGTTACGGTATAGTTGCCGGCAGGCAGGTTGGATGGGTCCTGCGGGTTGCCCGGGACGGCGGGCGACCAGTTGTACAAAAACGGCTGCGTCCCGCTGTTCACATTCAGGTCGATGGAACCCGTTTTGTCGCCGAAACAAAGCACATTTGCCGGGGTTCCGTCAAGCGTTACCGCCAGAATGTCGTTATCAACGGTAAAGGAACTGGAAGCCGTGCAACCACCTCCGCCGCTGACCGTTACGGAATAAACGCCCGGAGGCAGGTTGGAAATATCGGGCGACGTCTGGTTGCCCGACCACAAATACGTATAGGTCAATACAGGGCTCACGCTCAGCGTAATACTGCCGTTGTTGCTAATGCAGGACGTATTGGGTATGGTGGCCCCCGAAATCGAAGGTATAATGACGTTTTCTGCTACGATGTAAGCCTCCGTGGAGACGCAGCCGTTGGCACTGGTCACTGTAACCGAAAAGTTGCCGGAACTCCCAGGTTTGCCAGGTCCTCGGTCATGGCGTTATTCGACCACTGGTAGGTGTAGGTGCAATACCGGAACCTACCGTAAGATTGATACTTCCGCTGTATTGCCCGCAGAAAGCCGGGGTGATGCTTTCAAAAATAGAGGGCGCTTCCGAGTTGTTTGCCACGGAAAAACTCGCTGTGGCGGTGCAGGTGCCTCCGGCGCTGACCGTTACGGTGTAATTATCTGCCGCCACGGCTACCAGGTCCTGTGTCGACATGTTGTTCGACCAGAGGTAGGTATACCCGCCCAAACCGGAGCCCGGAGCCGCCGGTGTCAGGGTAATATCAACGCTGCCATTGCTGCCCACACAGGAAGTATTCGGAACGGGAGTACCGTTGATGGTAAAGGTGACGGAATTTTCCGGCACATTTGCCGTAGCAGTTGCCGTACAACCGTTTGATCCCGTGACGGTTACGTCATATGTGCCATCGGCTACACCGTTCAGGTCTTCGGTCGTTGCCCCACCCGTCCAAACGTACGAATAGGGTGTCGCGCCGCCGGTAACCGAAATATCCACACTCCCGTTCAACAGGCCGCAGATTTCCGGCGCTACCACTTGTGTTGTTGAGGGATAGGTTCTTTCATCGTTCACGATAAAGGAAGCCGTGGCGATACAGTTGCCCGTTTCGGTAACGGAAACCGAATACGTGCCCGCCGGCAGGTTGGAAATATCTTCCGTCACGGCGTTTGTAGACCATAAATAGGTATAAGTGCCCGCCGGTGTGACGGTCAGGTTGACGGCGCCATTGTCCGAAGTACAGTTGTTTAAAGGTGCGGCTACCCCCGAAAGGCTGAAGGTGGAACTGTTGTTGGGCACGTTCAGCGTGGTATCGGCGGTGCAACCGTTTAATGCCGTCACGGTCACGGAATAGTTTCCGGACAAAATATTGCTCAGGTCTTCCGTACTGCCCATGTTCGACCAGTTGAAGGAATACGGCCCGGCGGCGCCGCTGATGGTCAGGTCAATGGCGCCGTTGCTGGCGCCGCAAATAGCAGGTGTCACCACCGGAGCGATCACCGGATCGGTGGTATTGTTGGTTACGGTAAAGGCAGCCGTTGCAGAGCAACTTCCCCCGGCGCTCACCGTCACCGAATACGGCCCGGCAGACAGGTTGTTGAGGTCTTCCGTGCCGGCGGCATTGGACCACAGGTAGGTGTAACTGCCTGCGGGTGAAACAGTGATGTTTATTCCGCCGTTGGCAACGGTACACGACGTATTTTCGGCTGTTATCCCGCTGATATTCAGGGCAATATTATTGTTTGGAATAGTGACGGATGCCGTGGAAGAACAACCGAAAAAGTCCGTTACCGTGATGGTGTAGGTACCCGGCGACACGTTGTTAATATCTTCCGTTTTGGCCGTGTTCGACCAGAGATAGGTATAGGGAGACGAGCCGCCGCTGACCGTTGCGTTGGCCGCTCCGTTGGCCTGGTTACAGGTGGCGGGTATGGCGGTAACGGACAGGTTCGGCGAAAGGGCATTATCCAGCACTTCAAAGGTGGCGAATACGTCACAACTGCCCAGAGTCACCACAACCGTATAAATACCGGCCGGTAGATTGTTGATATCTTCCGTTTTTTTGCCGTTGGACCACAAAAAAGTATAATTGTTACCCGCGGGTGAAACATCAATGTCGATGAATCCATTGGGCGTCGTGCAGGAAACGTTATCCGACACAACTCCTTGAATATCAATGGGGAGGTCATTATTTGGAACCCCTACCACCGTAGTAGCCGTACATCCCAGGGCAGTGGTCACCGTCACGGTATAATTACCGGCAGGCAGGTTAAACTGATCCTGGGTGACCGGCCCGTTCAACCATTTGTATTTAAACGGTTCCGCGCCGGACAAAACATCCAGGTCAATAGAGCCGTTTGGCAAACTGCAATAAGCAGGGGTGACGTCTACCACCAGTTCCGGAATCTCCGTGGCGTCGTCGATGGTAAAACTGGCCACTTTAGTGCAGCTGCCGCCGGCGCTGACCGTCACCGTGTACGTTCCGGGGGCGAGGTTATTCAGGTTGGGTGAAGTGCTGTTGTTGGACCACAGGATGCTCAGGTTATTGGGGGTAAGGGACAGCGATATAGCGCCGTTATTGACCAAACACGAGGTTTTGGGGGTCACATTGGCGTCTATCGTAATCGGAATTATTTCATTGGGAATCACCACACCTTCCGTCGCCGTACAACCGTTGGCGCCTGTTACGGTGACCGAATAGATGTCTTCGACAAGGTTGGAGATATCCTGCGTCGTTTGGTTATTGGACCACAGATAGGTATAGGGTGGTACGCCGCCGAATACGCTCAGGTTGATGCTGCCGTTGCTCAGTCCGCAGGTGGAAGGCACAAACGTAAAGGAAAGTTCGGGTGCGTTGGGGTCATCGGGTACCACAAATGCCTGTGTTTCAATACAGGAACCGCCGGCGCTGACCGTAACGACGTAAGTGCCTGGCAACAATCCGCTGATATTCGGCGTGGTTGCGTTGTTCGACCACATATATGTATAGGCGTTGTTCGGCGGCGTTACACTCAGGAAAATGCTGCCGTTGCCGTTGCTGCTGCACGAAGTATTCGCAATGACGTTTGCATTGATATTGATCGGAGGGTTAAAGTTGCCGACGTTGATGTTGGCCACATTCGAACAACCGTTGGCCCCGGTAACCGTTACGTCATAACTGCCGGCGGGTATATTGTTGAGGTTGGGGGTGGTCGCGTTGGTCGACCACAGGTAGGTGAACGGGCCAACTCCACCCGACACGGAAAGGCTGACGGCGCCGTTATTCAGGTCACAGGTCGACGGTATAATATTGGGTGTGATGTTTGGGAGATTCGGCTGATCAGGTACGGTAAAAGACGCCGTTTGTGTGCAGGTTCCGCCCGCGCTTACCGTTACGTCGTAGGTGCCCGGAGGCAGATTGTTCAGGTTGGGGGTGGTCGCGTTCGTCGACCATAAATAAGTATAGGTGTTCGGAGGGGTAACGATGAGGGTAATGCTGCCGTTTCCGCCGTTGCAGGTCGTGTTGGCCACTATGTTGGCGTTGACGTTTATGGGCGGGTTGTTGTTGCCCACATTAATGCTCGCTGTACTGCTGCATCCATTCGCTCCGGTGACCGTTACGTCGTAACTGCCGGCCGGAATATTGCTCAGGTTGGGGGTGGTCGCGTTCGTCGACCACAGGTAAGTATACGGCGGCACACCACCGGATACGGACAGACTGATGCTGCCGTTGCTCAAATCGCAGGTCGATTGTAAGACATTGGGATTGATGGTCGGCGTATTCGGCTGATCGGGTATCGTGAAGGAGGCCGTCTGCGTACATGCGCCGCCGGCGCTAACCGTCACGTCATACGTCCCCGGCGGCTGGTTGGTGATGCTGGGGGTGGTGGCGTTCGTCGACCACAGGTAAGTGTATGTTCCGGCGGGTGTGACGTTCAGGGTAATACTGCCGTTTCCGCCCATACAGGTAGTGTTGGCTACAATATTGGCATTAATGGTGAAGGGCGGATTGGTATTCGGGACGTTGATGCTGGCCGTGCTCGAACACCCGTTGGCGCCGGTGACCGTTACGTCATAAGTGCCCGCAGGGATATTGCTCAGGTCTTCGGTCGTCTGGCTGCCCGACCAAATGATCGTATACGGCGTTACGCCGCCCGTTACTGACATATTGATGCTGCCGTTACTTAATTCGCAGGTGGTCCCCACCACCGTAGACGTTATTACGGGTGTATTGGGCTGATCGGCTACCGTAAAAGAAGCGGTACCCGTGCAGGTGACGCCGGAAGTGACCGTCACGGTATACGTACCGGCAGGAAGGTTCGAAATATCCTGGGTGGTGGCATCATTCGACCAGAGGTAAGTATAAGTTCCTGACGGACTGACACTTACGTCGATACTGCCATTGCCCCCGTTACAGGTGGTATTGGCAGTGACCACACCGGTGACGTTGAGTGCAATGATATTATCGGGCACGGTAGCGGTAAACACTTTGGTACATCCGTCTTCGTCCGTAACCGTGACCGTATAGGAGCCGGGGGGAATATTGCTCAGGTCTTCCGTCGTTTGTCCGCCGGGCGACCAGAGAAAAGTATACGGTGGATCCCCTGCCGATACCGACAGGTTGATCCCGCCGTTGCTTTGCCCGCATTGGGCGCCGGTGACGTTTGCGGTTACGTTTATGTTTGTTTGGGTGATCACAGACGACCCTGAAACCGTGCCGACACAACCGCCGTTGACCGATGATACACTTTGAATGGCATAGGTTCCCGGCTGGGTGGCCTGAATAATATACGGATTGTTGCTGGTCTGGATGGCAGGTTGCGGCACTCCGTTGATGGTATACACAAACTGCCAGGGCGCCTGCCCCGTAAAGTTGACCGTCAGATCAACGGGCGTATTCACCCCCGAACACAAAACGCCGCTGCCTGAAATAGTGGCCGTGGGTTTGGGGATCACGTCAACCGTCGTACAGGAAGGGGTGTTGTTCGGGTAACAAGCATTCGCCACCGTGACGCAAACCTGCGCCTGGCCCGAAGCATTTGCATTCCAGTTGATATTGACATTCGGGCCCGAGCCGGTCACCGTGCCCATACCTGCCGGAGTCACCGTCCAGTTATATATGGTGGCGCCCAGGGGAGGAGTGATAGAAACCGGGGTGGTGGTGCCCGCACAAGCCGTAACGGGGGCATTGACCGGGCCGGGGTTGCTGGGTGGAGCGCCTACTGTCGAACCTTCCAGGACGTCAACGGCATAATCGCATACGTTGCCCGCACAACCGTCAAGCACAATCCAGTAGATCTGCCCAATCACAAAGTTGGTGGACGACAATACGAACGGGTTCTCCGTACAGGAGCACTGGAGGTCCATGGACGTCCACGGATTGCCACATCCGGTGTAAATTCCGCCTTGCAGCCCTTGCTGGGTGCCCGGGCTGCAATTACTCGGGGTGATCTGGATGGAAATGGTTGTGGAGCCTGCATAGAAGGCGAACCATTCGTCGTTGTTCAACTGCCAGCCGGGGCAACCCGGAAAAGTCTGGGTGGTATTGTTGTTGTTGATCGTGGCGCAATAACCGTCCAGATTTTCACACAAAATAGGTGCTGTCGGGCAGGTATTGCCGGGTTGTGGAAAACCCGGAGGAGGGCACTGCGCGTAAATGACTTGTTCAGAAGTCAATATGAAAACAAATAGGATTACGTAGTAAAAACCTTTCATAGAGCGAACAGATTTAGTTCATTAATTTGGAAAATCGGGCGCCCGAAGATAGTGTAAGTAAACTGCTACTTACAAAATTTTATACGGCAAACTGGAATAAATGCATGAGTTATCCATGGGCCAGGCAGGCGGAACGAAGTTGATACATTACCATTATTCCGAAAAAAGAAATCAATCGGAGTATTAGCAATGACCGGATTTTGACTGCAGCGTGAAGTATATTAGACTAAAATACAGGCCTTTATGAGTATTATAAAAACAAGGCCAACCAATAAACACTCCGGTTTCAGTACGTCGAAAGGGGGTTTCCGGTTGCGTAACAATGGTTCAATTCTGCGGACCGCAGCAAAAAAAATCCCGCCCAGGCCGCGCCTCTTCGTAAGGACTCCGGCTGTTCCGGTTTTGCTGCTTCCCGTTTTAACAATAAAATTCAGTATTTCGAAATCGGACCTATCTCCGTTCAGTTGAAAAGCACGATCTTTGCGGGCTTCAAAGGATTACCATTACCCTCACCATCGACTCAATTCAGCATGAAGGAACTAAAATCCTACCTGGAAACCAACAAACAACGGTTCCTGGACGAACTGCTCGACCTGCTCCGCATCCCCTCCGTCAGTGCCGACCCGAAATACAAAAATGACGTGCGCCGTATGGCAAAGGCGACAGCAGATCATTTGCGTCAGGCCGGCGCCGAGCACGTCGAAATCCATGAAACTGCCGGTCATCCGATTGTTTACGGCGATAAAATGATCGACCCAAAAGCGCCGACCGTCCTGGTATACGGCCACTATGACGTACAACCCGCCGACCCGGTGAATTTATGGGACAGCCCCCCGTTCGAACCCGTGGTAAAAAAGACCAAACTCCACCCCCAGGGCGCCATATTCGCCCGCGGCGCATGCGACGACAAAGGGCAGTTTTTTATGCATGTCAAGGCGTTTGAGGCGATGATAAAAACTGCACAACTGCCTTGTAACGTGAAGTTTATGATTGAAGGCGAAGAAGAGGTGGGTTCCAAAAACTTAGAAAAATTCTGTAGGGAAAACAAGAAAAAACTCACCTGCGACGTGGTGCTGATCAGCGACACCAGCGTGATCGCCAACGACACGCCCAGCCTCACCGTCGGCCTCCGGGGCCTTTGTTACATGGAGGTGGAAGTCACCGGCCCGAACAAAGACCTGCACTCCGGCGTCTACGGCGGCGCTGTAGCCAACCCGGTCAACGTCCTTTGTTCCATGATCGCCTCGCTGCACGACGCCAAACGCCGCGTTACCGTGGCGGGTTTTTACGACGGCGTGGAAAAAGTAAGCGGCAAGGAACGCAAAATGATGAACGGAGCGCCTTACGACGAAAAAACCTACATGAAAGACCTCGGCGTAAGTGACCTCATGGGTGAAAAAGGGTATACCACGATCGAGCGGACGGGTATCCGGCCGACATTAGACGTCAACGGCATCTGGGGCGGCTATATCGGCGAAGGCGCCAAAACGGTGCTTCCCTCCAAGGCATTCGCCAAAATATCCATGCGCCTTGTGCCCGACCAGGACCCCAAAAAGATCGAAAAACTGTTCCAGAAACATTTTGAAAACCTGGCGCCAAAATCGGTAAAAGTAAAGGTCAGCGCTCACCACGGCGGCTATCCGGTGGTGGTGCCAACCAATTCCGTGGAATACAAAGCCGCAGAAAAAGCCATGGAAACCTCCTATGGCAAAAAACCGCTTCCACAACGCGGCGGCGGGAGCATACCGATCGTTGCTATGTTCGATCAGGTGTTGAATGCCAAATCCGTGCTCATGGGTTTCGGCCTCGATTCGGACGACATTCACTCGCCCAACGAGCATTACGGCCTCTTCAATTATTATAAAGGTATTGCGACAATCCCCTTATTCTACAGGTTCTATTCGGAAATGAAGAAAAAGAAATAACCGTGTCTCCATCGAAGACAGCTTCGGTACAAGACACCTTCATATTCTAACTCATTCAATTTCAATCACAACACTATTTTGACAATGAAAAAAAATCTTTTACTCCTCGTGTTTGCCGTTTTGGCACTCGCAGTCTCCGCACAAAAAGATACGAGGCCGAAAACCACCCTGAAATCCGCGCGGGACAGCGCCAGTTATGCGTACGGCATCGTTTTGGGCAACAGCATCAAACGCCAGTTGAGTGAAGACCTGAACAGTGAAGTGTTGATCGCCGCCCTGGGCGCAACCCTTAAAGGTGACTCCATGGCTTTTAC
The DNA here is from genome assembly GCA_016713985.1 of Lewinellaceae bacterium. Taxonomy (GTDB): domain Bacteria; phylum Bacteroidota; class Bacteroidia; order Chitinophagales; family Saprospiraceae; genus M3007. Next base: position 33,995 of record JADJOD010000017.1, read on the forward strand.
CCCCGAAGTAGCCAATAAGGTGTTTGGCGACTACAACCGTACAATGCAGGCAAAAGCCGGCGAAAAAGTGCGCCTGGAAGGCCGGAAGTTTCTGGATGAAAACAAAAAACGCCCCGGCGTGACGACCACCGCCAGCGGATTGCAATATGAAATCCTGAAAAAAGGAGCGGGAACAACGTCGCCCAAAGAAACCGACAAAGTAGAGGTGCACTACCACGGCACCCTCATCAACGGCGAAGTATTCGACAGCAGCGTGGATCGCGGACAACCCGCCAACTTTGGCCTCAACCAGGTGATCAAAGGCTGGACGGAAGGCCTGCAATACATGCACGAAGGAGATAAATTCAAATTTTTTATTCCTTCCGAACTGGCTTATGGCGACCGCAGCGCCGGCCCGAAAATCAAACCGGGCTCTACGCTGATTTTTGAAGTGGAGTTGCTGAAAATTGGAGGGAATTGAGTCATAAAGTCGTGAGTCATGAGTCGTGAGTCGTAAGTCATATGTTCATGTTCTTACGACTCACGACTCACGACTTATGACTTATGACTTATGACTTATGACTTATGACTTATGACTCACGTATTTTTTCCCCCTTCGAAAAGAGCCAGGATAATATTCCCCATATAAACACCCAGCGCCGATTCCACCAGGGTAAGGAACATGGTCATATCCTGAAAATTGAGGATGTTTGGCGCCAGCGCTTTCAGCGAAATCAGGCTCAGCACAATGATAAAGTGCCCGTGCACCAGCCATTTCACCAGGCTGTTGATGGGAGCGTCGTTCTGGACATTCAGGTTCGGATCGGTAATACTGCGTCCGAGAAAACGGAACACGGCCCCCCCATAAAGCGCCGTTACCGGCGCCAGCACCCCCATGAGCGACGTAAACTCTTCAAAATCAAATCCGTGGAGGATATAGTACACACACGAAACCCCAATGAGGGCGAAATGGTACAACAGGATCAGCCGGGCAATACGAGTGCGCGGCGGGAGGTTGGCCGTACTGGGTGAATCGTTGGTTGCGGTTTCCGTTTTTGCCCCCGGCGATGCCATGGTTGAAGTGCTGCTACTGGTTGTCATTAGCGAAGGTAATCCGTTAACTTTTTAAAGAGACGCCTCTGATAATCTTCGAGGTTACTCTTGTAACGTAAATCCATGTCCTTGTAGTCGTTTTTACGGGGAGGAAAAATTATGCCGGAGCCGTATTTTCCCTGAAATTCCCAGGAAATTTCCACATCGTCGCCTTTTTGAAGGCCTTTTACATAGATTCGGTGGTATTCAAAAAAACCGTCGGGACAAATTTCGTAACTCAGGTGGGTCACTTCCAACAAAAATTCATCGTAAACTGTAAAAGAAGTGTCCACTTTGGCCCGCCATAAAACGGGTGTACCCTTGGGTTTGTAGTAATTAGCGAGAAAACGCCTTGCGCTGTTGCATACAACGTTCACTTTTTTATTCTGAACGATCAATTTATTGTCGCCGGTATTGACCCCCTGCAGCGACGAGGGTACATTTACCTCCGAAACTGCGCCGGCCCGGATGCTGCGTTGTTCCACCGGCACCTTGCCGTCGCGGCTGTACACCTTGGCCAAAAAGTGCGCCGGGTCGTGACAACGCACCACCACTTCCGCCTGATCGGGGTGTATTTCCGCCAGAAATGCCCACTTCTGCAGCAGCCGTTCGTGAAAAAACTGGCCATTGACCTTGCGATTGTTTTTTTCTAATTTCTCCCAGGCACACTGGATGGAGTCGCAGGCTTTTTGCTGTCGTAAGCCGGACGAACAAACAAGGTCACTTTTTTGGACGATACCGCCACGCTGTCCGCGCGGAAGATCTTTTCCAGGTTGTTTTGGCTCAGCCACTGTCCGAATTCCTTTTGCTTTTTTTTAAAAAAAGCTTTGTCTTGCCGGAAGTCAGTCTGTTGAGCCCACACACCGCTGGCGGTATGGCAGCATAAAAGGCAGGTGAAGAAAATTGCCCTGAATAATCGGTTACGGGTTGGCCGCCTTTGTGGAGACTCAGGCGACCGAGGGCGGAAGGCCATCGCGGAAGTTTTTATTATGCGATGAAAGACGGAGCAAGTACCGCGCTTATTTTCAGGGCTTTTCGATTTAACGTTTTTATAGGTGAGATACAACGTTTTAGCCGGTTGAACGACCCGAAAAACCAAATGTGCGGGTTTTACAACACGTTCGCCAACTGCTCTTTGATTTTTTCCAGTTCGTCTTTCATCTGCACCACCAGCCGCTGTATGTCGGCGTCGTAGGCCTTGGCGCCCAGGGTGTTGATCTCGCGGCCCATTTCCTGTGAAATAAAATTGAGGGTACGTCCGGCAGATTGTTGTTGGTTGTCAACCTGTTCGAGAAAATATTTGCAGTGCTGGCCGAGGCGCACCTTCTCCTCGGTGATGTCCATTTTTTCGAGGTAGTACAAAATTTCCTGTTCAAAGCGGTTGTTGTCTAAGTTTTCCTTGCCAAATACTTCTTCCATATTGTTGCGCAGGCGTTCGCGCATGCGGGTAAAGCGGTCTTGTTCAAACGGAGGCACCTGCACCAGAAGCGCCGCGATATTGGATACCCGGAGCCGGAGGTCGGCTTCCAGGGCACGGCCTTCCTGCCGGCGGAATGCGCGCAGGTTGTCGAGAGCCTTGCTCACGGTATCACATACGGATTTCCATTCGTCTTCGTTTACTTCACCGGAAGTGGCGGCAACGACGTTGGGAATACGAAGAATGGCCTGAAGCAGATCGGTCTGGCCCATACCCAGTTCGCCGGTCAGGCGCGTAAGTTCGCGGTGGTAGCCCCGGAACAGGGCTTCATTCAAACTAACGGTGGCAGCGCCGTCCGCGTTTTGCACGTCGATGATGATGTCGAGTTTGCCGCGTTCGGCGTGGTCGTTCACCAATTTGCGCAATTCAACTTCTTTTTCCTTGTAATCGCCCGGAAGCCGGATTTTCAGGTCCGTCATTTTGGAATTGAGCGCCCGTACCTCTACGGAAATCGATTTGTCTTCAAAACTACCGGTCGCGCGGCCGTAGCCCGTCATGGAAAGCAGCATGCTGTGTAGAAGGTTAGAGTGGTGTCTGTTAAGTATGATCCGGACGATCCGGGCAAAAGTAGAAAAATTACATGCCGCAGGCACTTAATAAATAATTTTGCTCGTATTATTTTGTAAAGTGCTGAATAAGAACGAGTTTTCGGCGGCAAAAGAAACGATGCGTTTGGAACGCCCAAGAATGGTATTCTTTGATTTTCAGGAGAATATGCCCCGATTTTTTTAAGGAAAAGTTTGTGCGGCTAAAAAATTGTGCGAACTTTGCGTCTCGTTTTTGAAAACACCCAATTTTCGTTCATAACTTATTCAAAATCAACGAAATAAAACATGAGAAAGGCTGACCTTGTGAACGCTATTTCCGAAAAGACCGGCGTTGCAAAAGTGGACGTCCTCGTTTCCCTCGAGGAGCTTTTCAAAGAGATCAAATCCACGATGCAAAGTGGCGAAAACGTGTATATCCGCGGTTTCGGCAGCTTTGTAATAAAAAAACGCGCCAAAAAAGTGGGTCGCCACATCAAAAAGGGCAAATCCATTGAAATTCCGGAGCACTATATTCCCTCTTTCAAGCCGGCCAAGATATTTACAGAGCAAGTGAAAAAGAATGTTCACTCGCTGCCGAAAGACGAAAGCGAAGATTAATTCAGGCAAGGAGCGAACCTGATCCGTTCGAATCCGCGCTGCTTCACTGATGAGCAAACCACAATATTTTGCACTTTTGGGCGCTTTGGCCTTGTTTTTGGTTCTTTACTTCGGTTTCGATACAAAAACAAACAAGCAAAAAACCACGGAGCCTTCGCATGCCGTGACGGCAGAAAGTGCCGGTTTCGAATCGCTGCTGGCCGATGCAAAAGCCCATCTTGAAGCCGATCAATCGGCACAAGTGGTGGAACTGGAGCAAAAAGTCCAAAATGCAACATCGGATGAAGAACGTGTTGCCGCGTTGAAACGATTATCGGGACTATGGTATGATCTCGGCCAAATTCCCGTAGCTGGTGGTCTGGCCGAACAGGTCGCCGAAATTGAAAATGCCGATACCTCCTGGTCCGTGGCGGGTGCTACCTATTATAATGGCCTCGTCGGTTCCCAGGACCCGGTCATCCGGAATTATTGCGCCTCCCGGGCTGTAAAAGCATTTGAAAGTGCGGCAGCGCTCAACCCGAAAAATGTTGATTATCGCGTTAATCAGGCGCTTGTCTACGCCGAAAACCCGCCGCCCGACAATCCGATGCGGGCAGTGTTGTTGTTGCGGGAACTCGAAAGCAAGCACCCGGAGAGCGCATCCGTTTATAATGCATTGGGCCGATTGGCCATTAAGACCGGGCAATGGGCGCGTGCAGTAGAACGCCTCGAAAAAGCCTGGTCGCTGGATAAAAAAAATCCGAACACCCCCTGCCTGTTGGCCAAAGCTTACGAAGGTTCGGGAAATTCGGTAAAAGCAACTGAGTTTGCGGGTATCTGTAACGGCGCCCGCTGACTTGTCAACTCATAACCGGTTTGCTCTGGCAAACCACAAAATTTCTGAAGAGTATGCCTTGCGGAAAAAAACGTAAACGCCATAAAATCGCCACGCACAAGCGCAAAAAGCGCCTTCGTAAGAATCGCCACAAGAAGAAGCGTTAGTAACTGAACCACAGGCAATGTGCAGTTCCGACAGTTCGGAGCTTGCCGTGCCGGGGTCAGCGCCGGACGTAACCGTCGTTTATTAAAACTTTCCGGAAGCCGTCGTGCTACCGGAAAGTTTCCCGCTCCAGCTGTATGCTGTTGAACAAACACTATCCCCCTTCTTACCGGCGAATCATTCCGTTCTTTGGCAAGCATTTCCCCCGAATTTGTATCCCCTAACCAGATGCAATGCTGCACGTTTGTCCGCCCAAGCAAATGTGAAACAGCCCTCCTTGCCAACAAGGATCGAATAAAAACGCCGCCTGCACAGCGTATACCAAATCCGCACATCTGTTGCGACGGTTCATTTTGACGCCCATACCGACCCCGGTACATGGTCGCAGGGCTTTTGCTTTTTTGATTCGTACCCGGTCGATATTATTCGTTCGCCAAAGCCTTTTTACCCCTTGCTTTTGCGATTCAAAACAATTCGCCCGCTACGCCCTCCCTCCTGTTTTTGCCCTTGCCTGTGGCAAACCATATTATAAAATCGTGGATAAAGAACTCATTATCAATGCCACCGAAGGCGGCGTTGAACTTGCCCTGCTGGAAGGCGGCAAACTCGTGGAACTCCACCACCAGAGAACAAACAACAATTTTACCGTCGGCGACATCCTGATCGGCAAAATCCGCAAAATGATGCCCGGACTCAACGCGGCATTTGTGGATATCGGCCATAGAAAGGATGCATTTCTGCATTATACCGACCTCGGCCCCAAACTCCGCTCGCTGGTAAAATGGACCAACGGCGTGATGAACGGCAGCATCAATACCCACAAACTCGACCATTTTAAATACGACGACGAGATCATCAAAACCGGCAAGGTGGACCAGGTGCTGAATAAACGCTGGCCCATCCTGGTGCAAATACTGAAAGAACCGATCTCGACCAAAGGCCCGCGACTTTCCTGCGAACTGACCCTGCCGGGCCGCCATATGGTATTGTCCCCTTTCGCCGACACCGTTTCGGTTTCCAAAAAAATCGCCAGCGCCGAAGAGCGAAAACGCCTGCATACCCTGGCGGAAAGTATCAAACCCAAAAACTTCGGAATCATTATCCGTACCGCCGCCGAAGGCCGGAAAGTGCAGGAACTGCACGAAGAACTCGTGCGCCTGATGGGACAATGGGAAGATATTTACCGCCAACTGAAAACCGTCAACCCGCCCGCCAAACTGCTCAGCGAACTCGACAAACCCGCCAGCGTGTTGCGCGACCTGCTCAGCGACGGCTTCAGCCGGATCGTCGTTAATGAAAAAGACCTCCTGGACGACGTCAAAGCGTATCTGCAAAATATCAGTCCCGACCAGGTCGGCATCGCACAATATTACAACGGTTCCAAACCGATATTCGACCAGTACGGAATTACCAAACAAATCAAGGCTTCCTTCGGCAAAACCGCCACCATGAACAGCGGCGCCTACATCGTCATCGAAAAAACCGAAGCGATGCACGTCGTCGACGTAAACAGCGGCCACAAAATGACCACGGCCGATGTGGATCAGACCATTCTGGGGGTTAACCTGGAAGCAGCCGAAGAAATCGCCCGCCAGATACGCCTGCGCGATATCGGCGGCCTGATCATCATCGACTTCATCGACATGAAAAACCAGGAGCATAAAAAACAACTGGCCAAAGCGATGGAAGATTTTATGAAAAAAGACCGTTCCCAGCACACCATCCTGCCCCTGTCGAAATTCGGCCTGATGCAGATCACCCGCGAACGGGCCCGCCCGGAAGTCATGGTCGATACCGCCGAAGTATGCCCCACCTGTGGCGGCACCGGCAAGGTAAACGCCACGATCCTGCTGACAGACGATATCGAACGTGACCTGGAATTCATCATGCAGTCGCGGCCAAGATCGCCACTCATGTTGCGTGTACACCCCTACCTCGAAGCATACCTCAAAAAAGGATTCCCCAACCGCCAGATGCGTTGGTTCCTGAAGTACAATAAATGGGTCCGTATTCTGCCGAACGCCGATTATCAGTTGACTGATTACCGGTTCTACGACGGCAACGAAGACGAAATCCGTTTGAATTGAGCGCCTATTTTTGAAAAAATCGTTCGGCGATGTTCAAGGGACGGAAAACGTATCTTTTTTTGAGGTGATGGCCACCGCTGCGGTGCAAGATGTCTCGCAGAGATGCCAATACCCGAAGCAGGTGTTTTCCTTTGTTCAACATCACACATTCCGCATGAACGGCACGAGCGGCATCGGTTACCTCCGAACGGGTAGCGATGCCGCTTTTGTTTAACGTTTCCAGCACCTGGGTCGCCCAGATCACCGGCACGTGGGCCGCTTCACAAATCCAGAGGATTTCTTCCTGTATTTCGCTGAGCCGTTCAAACCCGATCTCCACGGCCAGGTCGCCGCGGGCGATCATAACGCCAAAAAAGGGGTTCCTGCATTCCCTGCAACATCAGCGCCGGCAGTTTTTGCACCGCGTCTAAGGTTTCTATTTTTAATACGATCGGCAGGCGCCGGCCTTTACCCGAACGCAACAGCGTTTGCAATTCAGCCACCTCGTCGGGATGCCGAACGAAGGAAAAGCCCACCACATCGGCGTATTGTTTTGCAAACGGGAGCACTCCCTTGTCAAAATCGGTCAAACTGCGGAAAGAAAGTTCGGTATCGGGAAAGTTGATCCCTTTTTCCGCTTTCAGTTTTGTTTTTTCCGAAGGAATGCGGCGAACAAAAAGCTGGGCCGTTTTACCGTCCGTTTTTTCCACCACCGTTTCGATCAACCCGTCGTCGAACAACACGCGGTCGCCATTCCGGAGGTCTTTGACCACGCCGGGTTGGGTGCATCCCGCTATTTTTTTAGTTTTGTCCACATCCGTTCCCGGTTCGGCCAGAACAAACCGCTCGCCTTTTTTCAGTTTGATCCGGCCTTTTCGTTTTCCTTTACCCAGGATCACCGTTCGAATCTTCGGCCCGGCCAGATCCATGTATATTTTGCAGGGCAAACCCGTGATACGGGTGGCCTTGCGGATGTTCTCCGCCATCCGGCGCCATACAGGTTCCTTATCGTGCGCGCAGTTGATACGCGCAACGTTCATTCCCGCTTCCAGAAGTGCTTTCACGGCTTCGTAATCATCGGCCAGCGGGTGGTCGAAGGTGACCATGACGTGGGGAATGTTCAGATTCCGTTTGATGCCAAACAGGGACGTGGCGCGTTGGCTGAGCAGCCGGGAAGCGGCAGGATAGTCGTAGCCGGTAGAGCGGCGCGACGGAGCGGCGCCCAGCCGCTCGAGCACGGCTTCCACCTGAAACAGAGCGTGGCTTTCCGAACTGGCCAGAGAAGATAACCCGGCGTCGTGCAGGTCGAGTTGCAGGTCGCGCAAATCTTCCCGGCGCAAGGTCAGGTAGTGCAGCAAGTTGGCGGCGCTTTTGCGCTGGGGTCTGCATACGAGCCGGAGTGCGGCACGGTGCTCCGTCTCGGTCGCCAGCATTTTCTGGCGGAGGTTGGCCAGTGTTTCACGCAAAACGCTCCATTCAGGCATCATCGCTCCGTTTTTTTTATTTCGGAGGTAAAAATCAGGTATGGGCCGGCATCTGTCGCTGACAGCGGTCAGACCGCACAATGATTTCAGTGCAAAGCTGATATGAGCAAAGGGCAGCCGGATGTACCAGCCTGCCCTTTGTTCATGTACCCGTTTTTTGCCGGCATTTTAAAAATGCGGGCAGTCACATTGGGTTTAAATATCCGACAACCTTCGAGTACGATCATGCCGATCACGATCAAAGCGAAAGCCATACGCCACCAATTAATTTTCTTCATAGCCAAAAGCTGTTTACTTTTACAAACGCGAATATAATACGCCGGTGTCAGCCCGCAAAATTTTTAACGCCGGCGTCCCTGCTCGTTACCCGTAACGCCTTGAAAAAAAGGATACTCGTCACATCGCTCAACTGGGGGCTTGGCCATGCTACCCGGTGCATTCCACTCATTGCAGCCCTCGAAGCAATGGGAGTGGATGTGGTGCTTGCCTCCGACGGGGTGGCATTACACCTGCTCCGGGCAGAGTTTCCTCACCTTCCGGCTTTCGAATTGCCCTCCTACCGTATCCGGTACGATTCCAGCAACATGGTGCTGAATATCGGCCGGCAACTTCCCCGAATTCTTTATGCCGTGCGCAGTGAAAGGTGGGCGACCGAGCGGCTGGTACAGGACCACAATATCCAGGGCATAATTTCCGACAACCGCTATGGTTGTTTTACTAAGCACACCTATAATATAATGTTGTCGCACCAATTATACCTGCGGGTGCCGAATGGTATACTGGAATGGGGCGCCAACCGGTTTCTGCGCACGGCATTGCGTAAATTTAATGAAGTCTGGGTGCCGGATGTCGCCGGCGAGCCCAACCTCTCGGGCGAACTCTCCCACGGCGAAACGGCCGTGCATCCGCAAGTCCGGTATATCGGCCCCTTGTCACGTATCCGGGCGTATGAAAGTGAAACGGAATACCAGGTTGTGGTAATCCTTTCCGGGCCCGAGCCGCAGCGCAGTTATCTCGAACAACGTTTGCTCGAACAGGCGATGTCGCTTCCGCAAAAATTTATCTTTATTCAGGGAAAAACAATGCAAAGGAACACTACTATGCCGCTGAAAATGTGGAAGTTGTATCCTATCTGACTTCGCGTGAACTGAATGCGGTGTTACTTGCCGGCGACGTCCTGGTGTGCCGTTCGGGCTACAGCAGTATTATGGACCTGGCTGCCGCAGGTAAAAAGGCGATTCTGATCCCCACACCCGGCCAAACCGAGCAGGAATACCTGGCTGATCTTTTTGCGCGGAAAAATATCTTTCTGGCGCAACGACAGGACGATATTGATCTTGAAACGGGTTTGGAACAGGTAATCGGCACAACAGGGCTTTCACCGGGGCAATTTGCGCCGGAAGCATTCAAAAGCACGCTGTTACATTGGCTGAATGACCTGTGAACTACTTTCCGGTTATGCTCATGGCGCGTTCCAATCCGATCGTCACGTAAGTTTTGACTACCTCCGCTGCTTTTTCCAGCACGTTGGGCAATTCGGCACTTTCACCTTCCGTCCACTTGCCCAGCACGTAATTGACCTGCTTGCCTTTGGAAAAATCACTCCCTATCCCAATCCGCAGGCGCGGATAGGCATCGGTGCCCAGCAGTTCCTGGATGCTTTTCAAACCATTATGGCCGCCGTCGGAGCCCTTGGGGCGCAGGCGTTGTTTGCCAAAAGTGAGGTTAAGGTCATCCAGGATTACGAGACTGTTTTCCAGCGGGATTTTTTCCTTTTGCAGCCAGTACCGGATTGCCTTGCCACTGAGATTCATATAGGTATTGGGTTTTAACAGGATCAGCGTACGGCCCTTAAACCGCACCTCCGCCAGATCCCCGTGGTGATCACTGCGCCAATTGCCCTCCAATTGTTTACAAAGAAAGTCTACAACTTCAAAACCGACATTGTGCCGGGTGCCGTCGTATTCATAACCTACATTTCCGAGCCCTGTAATCAGGTATTTCATGGTTTTAACAAGCAAGATTGAAAGGGCAAAGGTAGATTGCTGTTTGTTACCCTCCAAAACCCAAGTCTTTTCCTCAAATTTGCGCCGTTTTTTAACTTTCAGTCTGGTTTTATTCTTGAAATATCAATTATGCGAACAGTTGCTTTTACTTCGATGCTGTGCCTGGCACTCTTTTGCTTCTGCACCAACACGCCCTCGCCGACAGCCAATGCGCTGACGGCCGCACAACAGAATCCGATGCCGCCCGATGCGGGTCCTGCCAACGTCGCCATTTCCGATCTGCATTGCTGGGTGGAGCGTGGTCACTTCTATGCCACAGGGATCTGTGACAATGCTGCTACCGAATGGCAAAAAATCTGGCTAAAGATGGAGCCCTTTGACAAATCGGGCAAACCGATTCAAATCAACGGAGGCCCCGATGCCGTGTTCCCTACTTTTTCGGACGCCGTGCCTCCAAAAGGCCGCACTTCATTTTTTGCTGCCTGGCCGCTCGAAGCATTTTCCGGCGTACCGGATTCCTGTATCGTCAAAGGAGCAGGCGCCGAATTAGCTGCGCCGGGAGCCATTCTGGTCGTGTTGGAAAACAACGGCGTCAGAATGCTTGTGCCGGATACCATCGGTGTTGATTCGCTCATTTCCGTGGAAAAAGCATGGCACGTAACTGCCATTGTTCAAAATCCCCTGGAATACCAGGCCGCCCGCCCGCGTCTTGAACTGTTGGTGTACGGGACCGACAACCTGCTTTGGTTTGCCACCCTGCTCAATCCGGATGACCCGG
>JADJOD010000017.1:50000-175920 GCA_016713985.1 Lewinellaceae bacterium
GGTCCGATAATCTCGGACTGGAGGGCCGAACCGGTAAGTGTTGAAAAACTTTCGGATGACCTGTGGATAGGGGTGAAAGGCCAATCAAACTCGGAGATAGCTCGTACTCCCCGAAATGCATTTAGGTGCAGCGTTGGGCAATATGTGATGGAGGTAAAGCTACTGAAAAGGCTAGGGGGCTTCACCGCCTACCAACCCTTATCAAACTCTGAATGCCATTACATAGTACCAGCAGTGAGCCCCAGGGTGCGAAGGTCATGGGGCGAGAGGGGAACAACCCAGATCAACAGCTAAGGTCCCTAAATGTGGTTAAGTTGCATTAAACGAGGTGGGAATGCACTGACAGCTAGGATGTTTGCTTGGAAGCAGCAATTCATTTAAAGAGTGCGTAACAGCTCACTAGTCGAGCGTTCCTGCGCGGAAAATAAGCGGGCATCAAACCACATACCGAAGCTTTGGGATCGTAAGATCGGTAGGGGAGCATTCTGTCGTGTCGAAGCGGTATTGTAAAATACCGTGGAATGAACAGAAAAGCAAATGTAGGCATAAGTAACGATAAATGGCGTGGAAAACGTCATCGCCGTAAGACTAAGGGTTCCTTGATCTACGTTCATCGGATCAGGGTTAGCCGGGACCTAAGGATAAGCCGCAAGGCGAAGCCGATGGAAAGTGGGTTAATATTCCTACGCCTGTGTATACTGCGAATTGCGGGGACGGAGTAGTGGAGGCATCGCGTACTGACGGAATAGTACGTTAAAGCCCTCGGGCGATAGTACCGCAAAGGTTTCGGCCTGCGCGGATAGTGTGCCAAAATCACTTCCAGGAAAAGCCGCTAAGCATCAGGTATATACAGCCCGTACCGTAAACCGACACAGGTAGTCGAGGAGAGCATCCTCAGGCGCTCGAGTGATTCGTGGCTAAGGAACTAGGCAAAATAGTCTCGTAACTTCGGGAGAAGAGACGCCCGTCGCAAGGCGGGCCGCAGTGAAGAGGCCCAGGCGACTGTTTAGCAAAAACACAGGGCTCTGCAAAATCGAAAGATGAAGTATAGGGCCTGACACCTGCCCGGTGCCGGAAGGTTAAGGGAAGGGGCTTAGGGGTAACTCGAAGGTCTTGACTGAAGCCCCGGTAAACGGCGGCCGTAACTATAACGGTCCTAAGGTAGCGAAATTCCTTGTCGGGTAAGTTCCGACCTGCACGAATGGTGTAACGATCTGGGCACTGTCTCAGCCACGAGCTTCGGTGAAATTGAAGTATCGGTGAAGATGCCGATTACCCGCAACGGGACGGAAAGACCCCGTGAACCTTTACTGGCTTTTGCATTGGGCTTGACTATTCGATGCGTAGGATAGGTGGGAGGCTTTGATCCTGTGGTTCCGGCCATGGGGGAGCCGACGTTGAAATACCACCCTTTGACTAGTTGAGTCCTAACGGAGAATATCCAGACAGTGCATGGTGGGTAGTTTGACTGGGGTGGTCACCTCCTAAAATGTAACGGAGGTTTGCAAAGGTACCCTCAGCATGGTCGGTAATCATGCGCAGAGCGTATTAGTACAAGGGTGCTTGACTGAGAGACCGACGGGTCGATCAGGGTCGAAAGACGGCTAAAGTGATCCGGTGGTTCCGTATGGAAGGGCCATCGCTCAAAGGATAAAAGGTACTCCGGGGATAACAGGCTGATCTCCCCAAGAGCCATATCGACGGGGAGGTTTGGCACCTCGATGTCGGCTCGTCGCATCCTGGGGCTGGAGAAGGTCCCAAAGGGTTGGGCTGTTCGCCCATTAAAGCGGCACGTGAGCCTGGGTTCAGAACGTCGCAAGACAGTTCGGTCCCTATCTGTTGTGGGCGCAGGAAGATTGAAGAGACCTGACACCAGTACGAGAGGACCGTGTTGGACGAACCGCTTGTGTATCGGTTGTGCCGCCAGGTGCAGCGCCGAGTAGCAATGTTCGGCCGGGATAAGCGCTGAAAGCATCTAAGCGCGAAGCCTACTCTAAGATGAATCTTCCGTTATAAGGGTCGCAGGAGACTACTGCGTTGATAGGCGGTAGGTGTACGTGGGGTAACTCACTCAGCCGAGCCGTACTAATTACCCGTAAGCTTCCTTTTTTAAATTTTTTCCTTCAAATATCTTCGGTGTTGCTCAAACCCGTGTTTGAATCGCCCGGATATTCTTTCCTTCCTACCTTATTTTGTTTCTTCCCCAGTCTCTTGTCTTTACAAAACAATACAGAAAAACCGCCCGACAGTCAATTACTCAAGCGGTTTGTTCTAAAGATATGTTGGTGCCTGTAGCGGTGGGGTCCACCTCTTCCCATTCCGAACAGAGTCGTTAAGCCCGCCAGCGCTGATGGTACTGGGGTTGTTGCCCCGGGAGAGTAAGTCGGTGCCAACTCAATACAACCCGAGCCCTCGTTCCTTTACCGGAGCGGGGGCTTCTTTGTTGTATATCCGCCTGCCTCACGGCCCCATTTTGCAACGCTGCAAAATCGGCGCACCAAAAACAGGAGTTCAAGGACCTATCCCTGAACTCCTGTCACCACTTTACAGCCGATATTTTGCCTTAGATCATCACCTCCGGCACATAATCCTTATACACACCGGCTTTCAGTTTTTCCCCAACAGCGGTGAAGGCATCCAGGGTGATCCGAATATCTTCTTCCGTATGTTCGGCGGTAGGAATCAGGCGCAGAATAAGCATACCTTTCGGTATCACCGGATAAGCAACTAAGGAGCAGAATACGCCGTAATTTTCGCGCATATCTTTTACCAGGGCCATAGCCTCCTCCACTTCCCCGTGCATGTAAACGGGTGTTACACAGGTATTTGTGTCCCCGATATCAAAACCTCTTGCCTGGAGGCCACTTTGCAACAGACGTACATTGTGCCAGAGTTTTGCGCGGAGTTCGGGATGGTCGCGCAGAAGTTCAAAACGCTTCAGCAAACCTTCCACCAGCGGCATGGGCAACGATTTGGCAAAGATTTGCGAACGCATATTGTATTTCAGAAACCGGATGATCTCCGGGCTCGCCGCAAGAAAACCTCCAATAAGCGCCATACTTTTGGCAAATGTGCTGAAGTAAATATCGATGTCGTCCGAAACGCCTTGTTCTTCCGCAGTACCGGCGCCCGTTTTGCCCAACATGCCAAAACCGTGGGCATCGTCGATGAAAAGCCGGAAACCGTATTTTTCCTTCAGCGTGACGATCTCGCGCAATTTCCCCTGATCGCCACGCATACCGAATACCCCTTCGGTGATTACCAGAATTCCACCTTCCGTGCCATCCGTCAGACGTTTGGCCCTTTCTAAGCATTTTTCCAGGCTGCCAATGTCGTTGTGTGTAAAAGCGAACCGTTTGCCCATGTGCATACGCATGGCATCCACGATACAGGCGTGGCTCTCGGCATCGTATATCGCGACGTCGTGGCGTGTCAGCAGGGTGTCTATGGCAGACAGTACCCCCTGGTAGCCGTAGTTGACCAAATAACCCGCCTCTTTACCGACGTAATTGGCTAATTGTTGTTCCAGTTTTTGGTGCAGTTTGGTTTCACCTGACATCATACGTGCCCCCATCGGGTACGCCAGCCCCCAACGGGCAGCCGCTTCGGCGTCGGTTTTGCGCACTTCGGGGTGATTGGCCAGCCCCAGGTAGTTGTTGATGCTCCAGCATACCACTTCTTTGCCCTTGAACGTCATACGATTGCCCAACTCGCCTTCCAGTTGGGGAACATGTAATAACCTTCCGAAACCTCGGCGTATTTGCCCAGCGGGCCGGCTTGTTTGAGAATCCGATCGAATAAATCCATTCTTTTGTAGAATGATGAGTGATGAGTGATGAATGATGAATTGGAGGTCCGGGGTGTTTAGAAATTATTTCAAATCACACGATTGTACCAGTTTCAGGGCGATAATTAGTGTAGGAAGTTTATCTAACCGTATTTAAAAATCAAAATTTGAGGTCAAACTCATTGCTTTGTTTGCCTTTTTCATAGCCTGTGTTTCTTTCCATTTTTTCCAGCCATTACCCCATAACGTGTTCATTCCCTTGTCAATAACAAAATGCCGGGCGATATTCCAGGCCCCTTTGGCCTGGGTAAGTATACTGTCGCGGGTGCGAAGGCTGATGGAATAACCGCCCTCCACATACACGATATAATGCCACCACAAAGCGGGGATAAAAAGTGTCTCGCCGTGTTGCAACACCGTTTCGTGGCCCGTTGCCAGTCGAAGAGCCGGGTATTTTTCATAGTCCGGTTGCCGGGGGTTGATATGGCTTTGAACGGTATAGGGGTGTTGGTACAAAAAATTGTTTTGTGCCTGGTCGAACAAGATGATGTGTTTGCGCGTCCAGAAGTGGGTGTGAAATACGTTGGAACAATCGATATCGTAGTGCAGGTTGGTCACCGCTCCCGCTCCGCCGAAAAACATAAACGGGTACTTGTCAATCCAACCGTCACAAATATCGGGATTCGATACGTCATAAATGAGGTTACGGGCATGATCGAAGATATTCCAGAGGAAGATCCGGTATTCCGTCGGGCCGTTTTGAATCAGGTCGAGGTATTCACCGAACTTCATGGTCAGATAACTTTTCATATAGTGCGGCCCCGGTTTGTGAAAATCGGGCCCGACGATAGGCACCTCCAGAGAGCCGTATTCCTTTCTGAAGTAATCAAATGTCCATTTGGTGATGGCCGGCCAGTTTTGAGCAAGGTCGGTGAACACGACGGGGCGTTTTGGTCTGAGGTAATACTGAATAAAATCCTCACGACTAAGCCCCGAACGGCGTTCGATTGGGAGCAGTTTCATTCGATCTAAAAGTTTGTCCTGACAAAAACTTAATTTTCAACTCCCCGGGCATCGGGAGAAAAACAATGCAAAGTTTGGGTTTCAGGCGAATATGAAATTCAGACGAATGCCGGTTTTATATGAGGTTGCGAATATGTTCGATAAACGGCCGGCGGAAGGGCATCAACATCCTGTTTCCTGTTGTGACCGGCGTTTTCAGGAGACTTCCACCATTTTTTCCTGTGGCAAAAAGCCTTGTTCCTGCATCCATTTGTCGTTGAATACTTTGCTCACGTATTTGGAACCGTGATCGGCGAATATGAGCACCACCACGTCGTTTTCTTTTATTTCATCCCTGATCTGCCAGAGGCATTGCAGGGCTGCACCGCTTGAATACCCGACCAGCATGCCTTCCTGCCGGGCGATTTCGCGGGCGCGCAGGGCGCTGTCCTGGTCGGTCACTTTTACAAACCGGTTGATCAGTTCGAAGTCGACGTTGGCAGGTATGATGTTTTTACCCGTTCCTTCTATACGGTAGGAATAAATTTCGTTTTCGTCGTAAACGCCCGTTTCGTGGTATTTTTTCAGCACGGAACCATAGGCGTCCACGGCGATCACTTTGATCTCCGGGTTTTGTTCGCGCAAAAAACGCCCCGATCCGCACAAGGTGCCGCCGGTGCTCGCACTCCCGATCAGCCAGGTCACACGGCCCTGCGTTTGTTCCCAAATCTCCGGGCCGGTGCTCAGATAATGTGCATCGGCGTTGTCCGGGTTAAAATTCTGGTTTACGTAATAAGCGCCGGGAATGTCCTTAGCCAATTGTTCGGCGCGCCGGTAATAGGAACGCGGGTCGTTGGGTGCGGCATCCTGCGGGCAAAGGACTACTTCGGCGCCCATTGCGCGGAGGTTGTTGAGTTTATCCTCCGATATTTTGCTGGTCACCGTGAGCACACACTTATAACCTTTTATGGCACACACCATAGCGAGGCTAAACCCTGTGTTGCCACTTGTGGCATCCACTACCGTGCCACCGGGTTTCAACTGCCCCAGGCGTTCGGCGCGTTCGATCATGTGCAAGGCAATGCGGTCTTTGGCACTGAGGCCGGGGTTAAACGCTTCCACTTTGGCGTAAACAGCGGCGGAAATTTCGGGAACTACGGAATGCAGGCGAATAAGCGGGGTTTTGCCGATGGTCTCAAGTATGTTGTTAAATACCATACTCCGGTGTCTTTTTCTGTCTTGAAATGAATACGGGTATAACGATTGAATTTCCGAAAAGTATAGAGGATTTCGAAAAGCAAAACGGAAAATTGTGCAAACGCAGGACAATTTGGCACCTAAACCGGCTGAAAAAAACCGCAGGCCTGGAAAAGCAACACGTATGTGCAATGATCCGGAAAACCGGGAGCAAAAGTAATTCAATCCCGCCGAAAACAGGATGCACTTTTTGTAAACATGGATTTAACAAAAACTTTCGCTGACATTGTTTGACAATTTAAAAAAAATCATCACCTTTGAGCACCAACACAGAATAATCGTTGGTTAATTTACAATACTTCATCACACATCTTTTAAATCCTCCTTTATCATGCTTATTGTGTACGTTACGCTTGCTACGTTGCTTTTGGTACGTGCCATCCCAAAAGTTGCGTCGTATTTGACCGCGGGCTCCCGCCGTTAGTCCGTAACCGCTACAAAACCAGTGAATCTCTAATCGTTCGCCTTCGTGTTTCATGAAAAAACGGCTGCCGGGAGTTTTCCGGGCAGCCGTTTATGTGTTATTAGTGATCTCACGACTTTAAATCACCTCCACCCACTTTCCCGGCTCCGTGGCTCGTATCCGGTTGTCGTACATCGCTTCGCAGGACACCGTCGGCAGGTAGTAGCGCCCGGCATACGCCGCATTGAGCTGGATGCGGTATACCCGCGCGTCGGGCTGGTTTTTGTTGTAGGGTTGCGGCAGGTCAAAATACGTATATACCCGGTCGTCGCGC
This sequence comes from Lewinellaceae bacterium, assembly GCA_016713985.1. Lineage (GTDB taxonomy): Bacteria > Bacteroidota > Bacteroidia > Chitinophagales > Saprospiraceae > M3007. The sequence continues at coordinate 56,784 of JADJOD010000017.1, forward strand.
ACATCCTGATAGTCGGAGGGGCTGCCGGCCGCCCCCGAAATGCCGCTCATGCGGGCATTGAGTATTTCCCAGCCGGAAGGAAACGTTTGTGACAGGGCCATTTCATTAAAAGGAAAGCCGAAGGTGGTATTGCGCCGGATGGTTACCTCCGCCACAAAATCGGTGCCTTGCGTAAGCCGGCTGATGTCGATGGGGTTGCCTTTTGCGTCGGTGTAGCGGACAGCAAGCGCGATATTACTCGCCGTGGCGCTTTGATCGCCCACCACGGGCCGGCCGTTTACGATGAGCCGGGCGTACATGCGCGCTTTCCCGTTGTTTTTTACCGCAACCGAATTGCCACTGCCCGTAAAATTGACGGTGCTGACAGGTTTGCTGCCATCGCCGTTTTTGAAGCTGCTGCCGCCGATGCGATAAGCAAATGTATTGCCTTGATTACCAAAGTGTTTGGTCACGTATTTTGACAGGGCGCGAAGCGATGTGGACAAACTTTGGGTACTCCAGTACCATCCTTGTTCTTTTCCCAGTTCATTGCAGACGTAGTTGGCCATTGTTTGTGCACGGCCTGCATCACCAATCGCCGTATATGTTTCCAGGATAAGCGCCCGGTCGCGCAGGTCGCTGCCGTATGTATTGCCGCACCAGTCGTATCGCCAGTCGTCGCGCCATTTGCCCCCGACAATTTCTTTTGCGGCTTCGGGTTTTCCGGCCTGGGCATACGCGGCGGCCAGCAGGTATGCGCATTGAGCGTACATATCCTTTTTCTCCCGCAGTCGGTTCATGCCGGCGAGATCGGGTTTGCCGGCCAGTGACAGGCTATAGAGCCGGTAAGCCTGTGTGAGGTCGTTGTCATAATATTCATTGCTGCTTCCGTTCCACTGGCGGCTGCTGCGCGTCTGGTAGCCGATCCATTGTTCCAGCATACCGCCCGGAACCGAATAACCCTTGCTTTTGGCCTCCAGCAGGAAGTGGCCGGCGTAGGTGCTGCTCCAGTCGTTGACATCCGAGCCGCCCGGCCAGTAGGAAAAACCGCCGCCCGATTGCTGGAAATTGCGCAATTTTTCGATGGCCGCCGTCACGTTTTTAGCCACGTCGTCCTTTTGTTTTTGGTTCAGCGGCGTCAGCAGATCAACGTACAATTGTGGGAAAGCCGCAGAAGTTGTTTGTTCCACACAACCGTGCGGGTATTGGATCAGGTATTCCAGGTGACGGCTCAGATTGATGGCGGGCAAAGCGCTCACTTCCAGCACCGCCGATGCGATGTCGGTGTAGCGACCCGGATCGAAGGCCTGCGACCACTCCTGCCCGGGTTCGAGAGTTCCTTCCCATATATTCGAAACGACGGGGTTGGGGTTCCGGACCAGCAGTTCAATGTCCTGAGATACGGACTCTCCCCCACCCTGCGCGGTGACGGTGAATTTGGCCACGCCGGTTTTGTTCCCGACTTTCAGGTCGAAATAAGTCATCTGTTCGCCGGGTTGATCAAAATTCAGGGTATTTGTTCCGGCGCCGAGTACGCTGACCAGGCCGGAATTTTCCTTCACCCGTACGGTAGCGTTTTTTACCTTGTTTTCCATGGCAAACACGTCGACCGGCAGGCGCAGCGTTTCACCCGGCCCCAGCACCCTGGGCAGGGTTGGAAGTATCATCAGCGGTTTGCGAACGGGGCAACTTTTTTCCACCATTCCGTAAGCGCCTTTGCCGCCGGAAGCGGGTGCGGAGCATACCAGCATGGCGCGAACCGAGCCGACGTAATTATCCAGTTTCAGCGTATGTTTTGCTGTTTTGCCTTTTTCCAAATAAAACGGCCCGATGTGCACCACGGCGGCTTTAAAACGGTTGACCTGCGCGCCGCTGCGGGCTTTTTGATTGATCCCGTCGCCGCCGACGCTGAGGATACGCTCCAGTTCGGCGCCGTATGCGCCCAGCACATAATCGTAGATGTCCCAGGTTTTGACGCCGAGCGCCTCGCGGGCGTAAAAAGATTCCCAGGGGTCGGGGGTTTTAAAACGGGTGAGGTCGAGCAGGCCGTCGTCGACGATTGCCAGGGTGTAGGCGCAAGCTTTACCCGACGTTTCACGCACGTTGACGGTAAACGGCTCGCCGGGCTTCAATACGTCGGGCATGTCCAATTGCGGCTTGAGGTGGGTCTGCGGATTCTCCACATTGACGGGCATTACGCCGTACATCCGGATCGGCAGGTCGTTTTTTGTCTGGGCATGGGGTTGGATCATACTGACATGGGCGTAGATCGTCGGCGCCATTTCTTCTGTTGTCTTGAATTTCAACAGGTTATCTCCGGCTTTTGCATCGAACCACAGGTGTTTGGTCACCCGGGTGCCGTTTTCCAGGGTGAGTAGAATACGGCCGTTTTCGCTGGCCGGCACCTTGAGTGTGGCCTCTTCCCCCACCGAGTATTTTTCTTTATCAACGGAAAAAGGAAGCATGGCCGCAGCGTTCCGGCTTTTAATGTCGTCGAGGTTATCCGGGTATCCGCTCCAGAAAAAATCGCCGCCGGCATGGCCACTTTCGGGGTCGACGACACGCACCAGGAAGCGCCCCCAGTTTCCGGGCCGCACTTTCCAGGAAACCATACCCCGGGCATCGGTGGTCAGTGTGGCTTTGTCGATGGCGTTCACGTGGTTGGCCGAGTTGAATTGCGCGACATCGTAGTTATTTTCCGAATCCCACCACCAGCGCCAGTCGCAGCGGTAGAGCCCCACTTCGATCTTCCGGTTGGGTTGCGGACGGCCGCTTTTATCAACGGCGACAAACTGAACTTCCCCGCCGTTCCGGTCAACTTCCTTTGAACCCCAGCGATTGGCGGGTACGTGAACCCCTACAAACCGGTCGAAGGGAAAGTAGTCGAGGGCAAAATTATCGGTGCTGAAATCGCCGCTTTTTTCAAAAGCGCGCACCCGGAAACTGGCAATCAGTTTGCCCGGAGCGGCCGTGTTATTGCCGAGTTTGAGCGGCACGGTAGCTTGTCCGTTGTTGTCCGTATTGGCTTCGAATAATATTTGCGGGTCGCTGTAGAACGTACGCGCCGGATCATCGAATGCATAATCCTTATAGTTCTGGAACTCCGTTTTTGTCGACCGCATTTGCAGTTCCACCTTTGTTTTCAGGTCGCGGGCCACGGCCCCGTGCAGCCATTTTACATTCAGTTTGCCACTCAGGTCGGTATCGGCGCCGCTCAGTTCTTTTTTCCCAAAATCCAGGTCAATTTTCAGGCGGTTGGGTTTTACGGTTTCAATTTTCAGTTGTTTTGTAAAAGTTGCGCCGCCTACCTGGATTTTTGCCGTCCAGTCGCCGGTGGGCGCGTCGGGGCGGGTGGCGCAGTGCAGCGCATAAACGCCGTTGACGCTTTGGCCCGTGACCGTGCGGAACTGAAAGCGCCCCCCGCGGATCGGAGAGTTCAAGGGTAACGGGGTGACCGGCGGGCAAAGTGCCCATTTTATCTTCCAGGACGAAGTTCAGGAACAGGGAATCCCCCGGGCGCCATACGCCGCGTTCGCCGTACAAATAACCTTTCAGGCCCTTTTGCGCTTCCACACCGGCCACATCGAAACGGCTGAGAGAGAGGGTGTTGCCATCCGCCAGGCGCAAATAACCCTTGTCGCTGCCACGGGTAGCCACGGCCACAAACGGGACTTCCCGCAGCCCTTCCACCATGACGGCGCCCGATCCGTCGGTCCGTACCTTTGAAATCGACTGCAATTGATAACTGAACAACTCCACATCCACCCCGCTTACCGCCTCCGCCGTATGCAGGTCTGTCACCGCCAGGAAAATGGAATGGTCCTTGCCACGTTTGGCGGTGATGCCCAGGTCGCTGACAAAGGCGTTGCGTTTGGTAAAGTGTTCGTAGTTATAATATTCCCGCATGCAGGGGTTTTCGCGGTTACTCCAGTTATAGCCCCCGTCTTCCTCGTCGTACCAATCTTCACCGGTGAAATAAATGCCGCGGTAATCTCCCATGATGCTGTTGAGGTTTCCCTCTTCATCGGTGCCGTTTACATGGGCCATTTCGTCTTCCGTGGAGCGGTTTTCGCCGTCGTCGCGGGTGGTGTTGCAGGTTTGTTCGGTATACCCGCGCCGGAAAGCCAGCCGCACCTGGTAGATCGCGCCGGGGTCCTGGCTGATGATGTCCTTCAAATCCAGGGCATACCGCTGCCAGGAGAGGGCATTGGCGCCGGGGTTCAGGTCGCGCAGGGCAATTTTTTCTGTAAGATGATTTTGCCGACACGTTCCAACTGGTAGTCGCCTTCCAGTTCGTTGACTTGTAAGTATTGGAGAATGTTTGAGTTATAAATTTTGAACACCTCGACGTCCACCGCGTGCAGGCCAACCGCTTCGAAGGGAAAAATCACGCTGCCGTTTGAATTTTGCGGAATAACGGCGCCGCGGCCAACCAGCCGGACGGCGGGTTTCAATTCTTCAAAAACGATGGGCCAGTCGCTGCGTTCTTTCATCACGGCTCCGGCGATATTTTTAATGCCGGCTTCGACCCGGAGGTTGCGCTCGCCCGAAATGCGCCAGGCGGTATACACCCGCGCGTAGTTGCCGTCGATGGCATAGGTAAGGTTGCCGGTGTAATCGTCGATCCGGATCAAACCGCTCAGGTCCTGATCCGGGGCAATGGGGTCGGAAAAATTTAGGATTACGTATTGCCCGTCCGTTTGTATGGCTTTGGCACTGAGCACGATAAATTCGTCCAAAGCTGGCACCATTTGTTCCGTTTCACCTTCTTTATCGACGTCGATCGGGTCGCCGGACCAGTAGAGGTCCACTTTGGAGCGCACATTGCCACGTTCCACTTCATTGACGTAGAATTCGTGGGTCAGGCCGTTGTCGCGGTGCACCCAGCCGATGGAAAGCGACTTGTTTCCCTGTTTGGCACGCAGCATTTTTTCCACAGACGCGTTATCTACGGGGTCGCTGGTCAAAATCCTCCCGGCGAGTTTCTGATGTTTGAGGTCCTGCGGGTTTTCCGTGCGCAGGCCGTCGGTAGTCACTTCGAAAGAAAGTTCACGTACGCTGAATTCGAATTCGAAAATCCTGGCTTCCTTCGGCACGTCTTTAAAAAGTTTCCCCAAAGCCACTTTGCCGTTGTAGCGTTTGCCATAAGGCAGGACTTCTGCGGGTTGCAGCAAGATCGTGCGATCATCTTCCCAAACCGCTTCGCCGGGGATGGAGGGCGACACCGAGAACAAACTGGCGGCGACTTTTTGTCCGACCTGGTCGGCGCCGACGGCGGGGTTGACAAAACGCACCCGAATGGCGTCGCTTCGCCCGACAGAACCGCTGGAGTAGGCGTACACGTACTTCGAAATAGCGAGGTAATAGGCTTCATTCCTGGTAACCCTGGAGCAGGAATCGAGCAAAAAAGCAAAAACAAGAAGGGAAAGAGCGAACGGAATAAGGCGCTTTCGCATGGCTGGGAAAAAATGAATGGTGAAAAAAAACGGTTTTGGTCGCCGGTGTTTTGGATGCTTAAAAGTAGGATGATTTCAGGGAATGAAGTACCGGATTCGCATACCCGGCGACGAGAATTTAGCAAGTGCGGCAAGCGGGTGAGTATTCGGGTTTAATTAACTCAAGTTGTGACCAACAAACACACAAGGCGGATGGGAAAACGGATGAAACGGATTTCACGGATTGGAACGGATTTCCGTTCTAACTAAGTAAGCGGACAAAATTAATGCTACTCATTTTCTTCGCAACATTCTGATAATGAAACATCCGGACGGAAAAGATTTCCGTCCTACCACTTACTTAAACTTAATGGCATGAAAACACCCTCTTTTTGTTTCATTTTATGGACACTCGCCACGGTGGCCTGTCAGAACCGGCAAACCACGCCACCCGTCACCATTACACTCGACCAGGTGCATGTGGATTACACTTCCTGCGGCTCCGGGGATACAACTTTACTTTTTCTGCATGGCTGGTGTATCGACAAAACGTACTGGTCGGAACAAGTGAAAAGTTTTTGCCCGCGTTATCGCGTTGTAACGGTTGACCTCCCGGGTTTCGGGTTATCGGGGCATAACCGCGATACCTGGACGATTGAAAAATACGGAGAAGATGTTGCCCGGATCATCGATGCCCTGCAACTGAAAAACGTGGTTTTAATCGGGCATTCCATGAGCGGCAACATCATGCTGGAAGCCGCCGCCCGAAAACCGGAATTAATCGCCGGATTGGTCGGCGTCGACAACTTTAAGGATTTCGGCAGTGAATTCACGGCGGAACAGCAGGCGGCCGTCGCAGACTTTATGATCCAGATAAAAAAAGATTTCCCCGGCACCAGCGTTGCCTATGCGGAAGGGAGCCTGCTGCATCCCACCACGGACTCAATCGCCCGGAAACGGATTCTCCAGAGCTTCGCTGGCGCCGACCCGGCTGTGGCCATACCGGTGCTGGAATCCCTGCTGTCTGTGGGTAGCCGGGAAAAAGTGCTGGCTCCACAAATGAAACAGCGCTTGTTTCTCATCAACAGCGACGCTTCCCCCACGGATGAAAAAGCCTTGCAATCATTTTTCATAGCGGGGGTGACGGTTGTTCCCGTACCTGCCACCGGGCATTATCCGATGATTGAAAAACCGGGAGAATTCAACCGGGCTTTGGAGAAGGTATTGGCCGGGTTGTAAGCGCCTACATCAGCCATTTTTTGATAAACGGAATTTTACTCAACAGATAAATCAGCCCCAGAGAGATGGCTATGGCTATAAGTGCCTGAATAACAGTTCCATACAAGGGATTTAAGGTGGCGCTGAACAGGGTGTCGTACGTTATCCGGAATTGGCCTTCGTAGCCGTTTTTCATCACATCGAGCACCAGTACGTGTAAAAAATAGACGCCGAAACTGAGGTCGGCAAACCGGTTTACCCAGTGATTGACCCGCGGGTGCCGGTCGGCGAAACCCGACCAATCGTAGTCTCTCAGGAAGAGAAACAGTGCAAACGTCATAAGCACCACATTCGGACTGAAGTACACATAGAACTTATTGTCGTACGTGCCCGCCTTCGCCGTGAGCCACCAGGTTCCGATGGCAGTCAGCGCCGGCATAAAAATGGCCAAAGCGTATATGATGCCTTTCCGGCGCACGGGGTAAGTGCAGAGGTAGTAACCCAGCACGTAAAACCCGATGTAACCCAGCCAGCCGACGTATTTAACCACAAATAAATTGGGAATGAGGTGTTGCAGTGCGGTGACGCAAAAACTCAGTCCCAGAAAATATTCGATATCGCTGCGGTGCGCTTGTTTGATCCAGACGCGGAATACAGGTGTCAGCAGGTACAAACTGACGATCATCGGGATAAACCACAGGTGGTAATACACGTCTTCAAACAAAATTTTGTCGCGGATCACACGCCACCCGGGCAGGTTGCCGTCGTAAATACGGCCCCGATTGTCGTAAAGCAGGTAAACGACGGACCAAAACGCAAAGGGGATCATTACCCTGCCGATTCGTTTTTTCAAAAACTCGCCGGTCGGTTCGTCGCGCGAAGGCGCCAGCATAAAACTACCGCTGAGCATAATAAAAAACGGCGTCGCCCAGCGCAGGGCGCTGTAAAAGATATTGCCGGTCCACCAGCGTATTTCCCAACTTGCTTCAGGCTGAAATGAAAACAGGAGCTCACCCACGGAATGCATCTGCACTACCGCAAATGCCGCGATGGTCCGGATATAGTTGGCATACAGTCGTTTAAACTTTTTGGGCGGCGCATGTGCCAACACTGCCGGCGCTTCGATTCCGTTTTCCGACGACGTACTGCCCATATTGGGCACAAGGTTAGGATTAATATTGAAAACAAGCGGAAATTTAACCCATTGGTTGGTTTGAATAAGCGAACAAGATCAACGATACTAATTTTCTTCGGAACATTCTGATATTGAATGAACCGGGCGTCGTGTCAAAAGTCTTTAAGTTTCACATTGTCGCGTATTGGGAGAAATTTTATTCGGATGATGCGCAGACATTCCAGGTTTTGAAAACCTGGAATGTCTGGTTCGATCGCGATTCAAAATAATATTTTCCGTTTCAAATCCAAAATATAGTATCGCTGACTTTTGACCCCCCCCCAGCTGCTTACTTTCCGATTATTTCGAAAGACTGCTCTAAGCGGCTGCCGTCTTTGTCCACTAAGGTCAGTTTGTGCGGACCAACGGAAGGTTGCAAGGCCTTTTGGTGAAAGGTGGTGGTACTGCCCAGGTAAACGCCGTCGAGGTGCCAGAAAATTTCCTTGCCGGGTATGCGGTGGGCGACTTCAAATACCGTACTGCTCAATTTGCCGTCGAGGTCTACCGGCACATAGATCTGCGTCGGGTGTTTGGGGTAGATCAGTTGCATGGGAACGCTGCTCAAAGCGGCCTGCGACGCCACACAATCCGCCCGGAAGGGTGGCGGCGACACATACCAGGGGTTTTTACTTTTAAAATAAAATTCCTCTACCGGCGGCAACACAAACCACGCGTGGTGTTGCATCGAAGCGGGTGATTCGCAATCGCTGCTCACCTGCCATTGGCTGCCCGCGTCTAAGTGAAGCAGTCGATGGTAAGCGCAAACAGCCGCTTTTAAACCACATTTGGGGATCCAGGCCGTGTCCGCCTCGCAGTATTCACCGGCCCGAAACCCGCTTTGGCGGCATACCGGCGCCTGCACCATGTCGTCGTAAGGTGGATCGAACCAGCTGTTGCCGGGCAATTGGTCAAAAATTTCAAACAATACCGGCGCCGCCATTTCCACGCCGATCAATCCCGGCCGGCCCTCGCCGTCCGCGTTGCCCACCCAGATACCCACGGCGTACCGGGGGGTTACGCCTGCCGCCCAGGCATCGCGAAACCCAAAACTGGTACCCGTTTTCCACGCAACCGGTTTGCCGGCCTGAAAAAGTTCCCATTCACCCGCGCTGTTCGGGCGCTCTACCTCCCGCATTGCTTCAAAGGTGTGCCAAATGGCAGCCGCGCTCAACAGATCGGTGGACGAAGGACGGTAGGCGGCGTTGGACGGGGGCGGGGATTCATAATAAAACCCGGGGCGCGGAAGTCGGTGGGGTCGTAACGGCCGTTCCGGTCGTAAAAACCACCCAACTCACGCGCCATGCAGGCATATGTATTGGTGATATCCAGCAAATTGGCTTCCGCTCCTCCGAGGATCAGCGACAGGCCATAGTGGTCCGGGGGGTGATTCAGGGTACCCAAACCCAGCCTTTGCAGGTTAAAATGAAATTTGTCTAATCCGTATTGTTGCAGCAACAGGACAAACGGCACGTTGAGCGAGCGGATCAGGGCCCGCCGGGCCGGCACCGCGCCGTCGTAATTCTCGTAAAAATTTTCGGGTTTGTAACGCCCCAACTGGGTCGGCACGTCGCGCAGCAAACTACGCGGCAAAATATCGCCGCTTTCAATCGCCAATGCGTATAAATAGGGCTTCAGGATACTGCCCGTACTGCGCGGGGCAGCAATAATATCCACCGATTCGCCGTGTTCCTTGCCCGCATCGGCTACATTGCCCACGTATGCCAACACTTCACCTGTGGGCACGTCGATGACGAGCGCCGCCATGTTGTGCACCCCGTTCCCGCGATAAATCGCCTGCCGGCGCCGAAGAATTTCGATGATTCGTTGTTGTAGCTCCCGGTCCACCGTGGTTTTAAACCGGTGAACGGCAGGAGAGCCGGAGTGAGCGGTCGTCGGCAGCCGGTCGAGCAGGTGTGGGGCGAGTTGCGGCAAAGGCAGGGGTTCGTCGGGAAGGGGTTCTTCTTTGGACAGTTCACACTCGATCGCAGAAAGGGTTCCGGAATCGCGCAGTTTTTCCAGTAAGCGGTTTCTTTTCTCCATCAGGGCTTTCCGGTTGCGGCCGGGGTGGATCAGACCGGGGCTGTTGGGCAACACGGCGAGTGTGGCCGATTCCGCCCAGGTGAGCAAACCCGGCCGTTTGCCATAGTAGCGCCAGGAAGCGGCTTCCAGGCCCACGACGTTGCCGCCGAACGGCGCATTGGAGGCGTAAAGGCCGAGTATTTCGCGTTTGGAATACGTCAGTTCCAGCCGGGTAGCCTGGAACATTTCCACTATTTTTGCCAGATCGTGCGGGGCGGGTTGTCGCGCATCAGCCGGATTACCTGCATGGTGAGGGTGCTGCCGCCACTTACCACCCGGCCGTTTCGCAGGTTCAGCCAAAGGGAACGGCCGATGCTGAGCGGATCGACACCCGGATGCCAGCGGAAACGTTTGTCTTCAAAAGCGATCACACAGGTCGTGTATTTCTCCGGTACCGAATCGATGGCCGGAAAACGCCACTGCCCGTCGGTAGCGATACGCGCGCCCAGCAGTTCGCCGCCGCGATCTTCCACCACGATGGAAACAGGTTTGTCAAACAAAGGCTGAGGCAGGCAAAAGAGCCAGATGGTCGTCAGCACAAACAACACAGCCGTTGTTTTTGGCCGGCGGCGGGCAAAAACAACGGCTGTGTTGCGTGCCTTTGAAAGGTACGTCCGCAATAGTGTATAAAAACGCTGAGTGGCCCCGGGTTGCATGAGTGGATTTTGGGTCCAAAAATAGGAATCTGCGGCAATCTGGCGGGCAGGTGTTTAGCAGGCGTGGGAAACCAACAAGTATTCGCAGAGGTATATGAAAAAAAATAAATCGTATATGATTTTTGATAATCGTATACGATGTTTATACCTTTGCCGCATGATTACATCCTCTGAAAGGAACCGGGTTCGGTCTTTACTACTGGACGAACTGTTAAACGGTTCGATCCATTGCGGCGACCGGCTTTCCCTGCCCGGTCTTGCAAAAAAAATGAAGTGCAGCGTTACCCCGATCAGGGAGGCGCTTACCCAACTTGAATCCAGCCAAGTGATCGAAGCCATACCCAACCGGGGCTTTTTTATTCCCGAACTGGATATTCGGGAAGCCCGGAATTTGTATGATCTGATCGCTACGATCGAAGCATTTGCCCTGGAGCAATCCGTGTTTTCGGCCCGGAATGTTCAACAACTGGAGCGCCTGCAAATGGCCTTTGAAGCAGCCGATGATCCGGGCGCCAGAATCCGGGCAGACATGGCGTTTCACGATGCCCTGACGGGGAATTATGATAATCCGTACGCCCAACAAATACTTAAAGACTTGAAGATCAGGGTATTTTTCTACGAAAAATCTTACATGGGCGATTCCGCTTCCACCATTCACTCCGAACAACTGCATTGCGAGATCATCCGGGCAATCGCTGTAAACGACCTAAAAAAAGCGTCGGAATTGTTGCGCCAAAATTGGCACATCACCCTCGAATCCATACGAAAACATTTTTTTAACCCCCAACACGGGCGGAAGTCCGGCAAATAAACACGCGCCATGACGATCAAAAACCAGGACAACACCAATGACTCATTCTACCGCCTTATCGGCTGGTACCTTGGAATCATTTTTATATTGAGTTGGGCATTACAAGGCCTGGCTATCCAAACTGAAGGGGGTATTAACGGGGAACAGGCGGAGTTATGGCTTGTCGCCACCATGTTTATTCCGGCTTTGGTGAGCATCATTTTTCTAATTCGGCACAAACAACTGAGATCCAACATTTTGTGGAAACCGAACCGGCGAATTTTTTCCAGTATTCTGATTGCGGTACTCATCCCGACCCTTATTGCGTTTGTCGTCGTTGCATGGGTTCAGCAAGCCGGGTTCGGGCATTCCAGGTGGTTTGTGTTTTCTTCCGCAGGTGTGGATATTTCAGGTGGCCCCTGGTTACTGGGAAAAGGGAACCAGACCTGGTTATACTTTATCGGCAATATCGGTTTCACCGGGTTGTTTTTTTCTTTGTTGAACGCCATTCCAGCCGCCGGGGAAGAGTTTGCCTGGCGCGGTTTTTTCCAGAGTCTGTTGACAAAACGTTTCGGAACCATCCGGGGAATTGTATTACTGGGTGTTATCTGGTCTTTGTGGCACCTGCCCGCACAATTAGCCGGGTATAATTATCCGGAAAACCCGGTGTTGGGCAGTTTTATCCTTTCTCCCATCGAACTGGTTTCTGTTTCGTTGTTCCTGGGCTGGCTGACCATACGGACCAAAAGTTTTATACCTGCGGCTGTTGCACACGGCGCCGGCAATTCTATTCAGGAAGGTGTAATCGGAAGTCTGGAACTATCCGTGCCTCGGGTGTATGAAGATATCCTCACCCTTTCCGTGACCATGATCGCGGGTTTATTGTTTTGGTATTTACTCAAAACCAGTCACATACAAAAACAACATTAGGCGCCTATCCGTAGCAGCGCTAAACTCCTTCCAAAAACCGCATCACCCACTCCCCCACCCTGCCTTGGTCCACCGGCAAATCCAGACTTGCCAGGGCCGCATCCGTTTTTTCATTCCCGATCCTTTCCCGGCGGCTTTCCAGCAGCGCCGCTTCGTATTTTTTCGGGAATTCGGGGTGCCCCTGAATGCCCAGCATCCGCTCACCGACGCGAAACATGGCCACGGGGCAGACAGCGGTCCGCGCCAGAACCGTGCTGCCGGGCGGCAATTCCAGCACCTGATCCTGGCACATCATGAGCAGATTGAGGTGATCCCGGAAAGGTTCCATCCAGGGCTCCCGCTGCAAGATTTGGAAGGAATGGGCGCCCACATTCCAGCCGGTTTTTGCCTTTTCCACTTTCCCGTCCAGCGCCTCGCCCAACATCTGGTGGCCGAAACAAACGCCGATAAACTTCTTTTTTCCGGCATGTATCTTTTTCACAAAGGCCTTTAAGGCCAAAATCCAGTCCACATCGTCGTACACGGAGTATTTGGAACCCGTGCACATATAGGCGTCACAATCGTCGTCATCGGCGGGGAAATGCCCGTTGCAGGCGTCGAAAAACGCAAATTCTGCCTGCGGGAGCCAGGCTTGAAACATATCCCTGTAATCCCCGGCGATGGAGCGGAATTGTTCCAACACGTGGTCGCATTCGAGGAGGCCTATTTTCATATATCAATGATAATCAGGCAAAATGCCCTGGTTTTGTGATTAGTGAGGCGGTGACTGGCAGTCACTGCCTCACTTGAAAGAACGGCTTGGTTGAATGAAGTTTAATTTTGACAGGATTTACAGGATTTACACATCCTGGTAACAGGCAAAATATCCTGTAGATCATGTTAATCCTGTCCAATAAAACCTACAGTAACAGGCAAAATATCCTGTAGATCATGTTAATCCTGTCTAATAAAACCTACAGTAACAGGCAAAATATCCTGTAGATCATGTTAATCCTGTCTAATAAAACCTACAGTAACAGGCAAAATATCCTGTAGATCATGTTAATCCTGTCTAATAAAACCTACACGCCTGTCCTCAAATGAAACGACTTTGGCCGGGTCAACGACTCGTAACCCAGCGCAGACAACGTACAACCCCGGCCCGAGTCTTTTACCCCCGTCCAGGCCAACGCCGGATCGAGATAATCGCAGCGGTTCATAAAGCAGGTGCCCGTTTCGAGGCGTCCGCCTATATGTTGGGCGGCCTCCACATCCTGGGTCCATACCGAAGCCGTGAGGCCGTAACGGCTGTCGTTCATCAGGCGAATGGCTTCTTCGTCGTTTTTTACGGACATGATACCCACCACCGGGGCAAAGGATTCTTCCGTCATGATCAACATCGAATGGTCCACCCCCGTGAGTACCTGCGGGGCCATGTAGGGTGTTCCGTCGCGATGTTCGGGAAAAAGGGATGGATCGATCAGTGCCCGGGCGCCTTTTTGCCGGGCTTCCTGTACCTGGGCCTGCGCAGCGGCAGCGGCGGATGCCCGCACCATCGGGCCCAGCGTGGTATCGGGGTTCAAGGGGTTGCCGAGCCGGTATTGCTTGGTTAAATCCACAAAACCTTCAACAAACGTATCGAACAGGCGCTCGTGAACATAAATCCGCTCGATGCCGCAGCAGGACTGTCCGGAATTAAAAAACGCCCCGTCCACCAGGTTTTCGATGGAAAAGGCGAGCGGCGCATCGGCGCGAACGTAGGCAGGGTCTTTGCCGCCCAATTCAAGGCCCGCCGCCAAAAAGCGCTGGTTAACAGCCTGTTGCACGGCTTTCCCTCCTTCTACCGAGCCGGTAAAGGCCACATGCGCAACCCGGGAATCGGCGATGACAGCGGCCACCTGCTGATGATCCAGGTGTAAAAACTGAAAAACACCTTCCGGCGCTCCGGCCGACTGAAAAGCGGCGGCATAGCGTTCGGCGCACAGCGGAGTTTGCTGGGCGTGTTTCAGTATCACGGTGTTGCCGGCCATGATGGCGGGGATCACTACGTTTACGGAGGTCAGGTATGGATAATTCCAGGGTGCGAGCACAAACACGACGCCGAGTGGTTCGCGCCGGATAAAGCGCCGGAAACCCGCCGATTGTTCGATCCCGATGTCGGCCAGCGCCTGCTCCGCGATGTCGATCATATAATTCGCCCGCTCTTGGAACCCTTTTTTGATTTCAAAAGAGGTGTAACAAACGGGGCGCCCCATTTGCCAGCTCAACTCTTCGCCGATCACTTCGGCGTGATCGAGAAAATACTGAACGGCTTTGCGGCAGATGTCGGCCCGTTCGGCGATGCCGGTCCACTTCCAGTCTTGCTGCGCCCCGGCTGCGCGTGCGAGCGCCTGCGCTGTTTCCCGGTCGCCGGCATAGGGCCGTTCCACAAAAACGGAGCCGTCGACGGGGCTGATGGTTTGAAACATATCCTTCATAGTTCCGGCGTTACATAGGCCGCAGTAATACCCCCGTCCACCAGGAATTCCGTGCCGGTCACGTAGGAGGACTCGTCTGACGCTAAGTAAAGGGCCGCCTGCGCCATTTCTTTTGCTTCGCCGAAACGCCCCATGGGGATGTGCACCAGCCGGCGCTGCTTTTTTTCCTCGGTATTCAGGAATTTCATGAGCAGTTCGGTGCGCAGGGGGCCGGGGCACAGCGCGTTCACGCGTATGTTTTCCCGCGCATGAATGATGGCGAGTTCGCGGCTCATCGACAATACCGCGCCCTTGCTGGCCGTGTAGGCGATCTGGGGCGTGGCGGCGCCGAGCAGCGCCACAAACGAAGCCGTATTGATGACGGAGCCGCCGCCCGCGCGCCGGAGGGCCGGAATGCCGTATTTGCAGCCGAAAAAAACACCTTTTACGTTGATGTTCATCGTCAGGTCCCAGACGGATTCTTCCGTGGAAACGGCATCGTCGTCGTTGCTGTGCATAATACCCGCGTTGTTGAACAGGATATGCAAGGCGCCATAGGTTTTTTCCGCAAAAGCGACCATGTGTTCACAATCGGCGGCTTTGGACACGTCGGCGTGTACGTAGGCGGCTTCCAAACCTTCGTTGCTGATCAGGGTCACGGTTTCGTTGCCGCCGGCGTCGTCCACGTCCGCCACGACGACCCGGGCGCCTTCGCGGGCAAATAACAACGCGGTCTCGCGGCCGATGCCGCTGCTGCCGCCGGTGATGAGGGCTGTTTTGTGTTGTAAGCGCATGTGTTTTTCAGTAAGTTGGACAAATAATTTTCTTCGCAACATACGGGCGGATAAGATTTCCGCCTTGCTACTTAAATTCGTTCGAAATACCGCCGCCGCTCCCAATCCGTCACGGCGCGGTTGGCTGCCTCCTGTTCCGTTTTAAAAAAGTGTGCGTAGTGTTCCACAACGGCTTCTCCGAAGGTTTTTTTGGCGAAATCACTGGTTTCGAAGGGTTTAACGGCTTCTCCCAGGGTGTACGCCACCCTCGGCAAATGCCTCGCCGCATAAATATCGCCCTGAAAACACTCGGGCGGCTCTGTTTTGTTCTGAATACCATCCAGCCCTGACGCCAGCGAAGCGGCAAAACCTAAGTAGGGATTGCAATCGGCCCCGGGAATGCGGCATTCGATGCGCAGGCTTTGTCCGTGCCCGACCACCCGGAAACCCGCCGTTCGGTTGTCGTAACTCCAGGCCAAACGGGTCGGCGCCCAGGAAGCGTCCACAAAACGTTTGTAGGAATTGACGGTAGGCGCGTAAAACGGCATCACATCGGGCACGCGCGCGATCCAGCCGCCCAAAAACCAGCGGAACAGGTCGGAACATCCCTGCACGGGGCCAAAAGTTTTGGGTCCGGCAAACACGTTCCGGCCGTTTTCCCAAAGGCTGATGTGCAGGTGGCAACTCGACCCGGCCTGGTCAGCGGCAAATTTCGCCATAAACGTAACCGACATACCCATCGAATCGGCCAGTTCCTTCAGGCATTGTTTGTACACCACGTGCCGGTCGGCCATGTCGAGCACTTCGGCGTACCGCACGTTGAGTTCGTGTTGCCCCAGACCCCATTCGCCTTTGGAGTTTTCGACCGGTATACCCGAGTTTTTGAGGTGCCGCCTTGCCGCCGCAGTAAAATGTTCGGTGCGGCTGCCCTGCAGGATGTGGTAATCTTCAAGGTACCAACCCGCCGGCTTCAGGTCCTGAAAATGTTGTACAAATGCCTCGCGGTAACTGTTTTCAAAAACATAATACTCCAGTTCGGATGCCGCCATACACTCAAAACCGGCCTTTTTTACGGCTTCCACCTGTCTGCGCAACATGGAGCGCGGGGCTTCCGCCACCGGGCCGTGTGTTTTGTCGTTCACAACGTCGCAAAGCACCAGCGCGGTTTTATCTAACCAGGTCGCTTCCCGCAGGGTGGACAGATCGGGCACGAGGTGAAAATCGCCGTACCCCAGTTCCCAGTTGGCGAAGCGGTAGCCGGGTACGGGCTCCATTTCCATATCGGTGGTGAGCAGGTAGTCGCAGCCGTGTGTGCCGCCCGTGGCCGCCTGTTCCACAAAAAATTCCGCGTCAAAACGTTTGCCCGTCAGCCTTCCGTAGTGGTCGGTGAACGCGACGACGACGGTTTCAATCGCATCGGCGGCGACTTTTTCCTGTAGTTGGGCGAGGTTGAGCAGACCTTTCATATCGGTATTTTGGCCGCCAAAGTAAAACGATTTTGAAGAAGTATCAACCTTTATACCGCACCCGAAACCAGGCATACGCCACCGCCAGCAGCGCAAAATAGATGCCGGTCAACAAGGGGTTGTACACCGCAATGGCCAAAAAAGCCACGCCGGAAATCCCCAAAGCCGTGAGCGGGAACCAGGGGTACAAGGGCACCCGAAACGGCCGTTCGAGTTCCGGCTCCTGTTTTCGCAGCCGGATCAGCGCCACCATCGAGATCATGTACAGGGTCAGGGCGCCGAGGCAGGCGATGGTGATGATCTCCGCCGTTTTTCCCGTCAGCAAAGCGGCAATACCGATCAACATGTTGATCACCAGCGCATTTGCAGGGGTTTAAAACGCGGATGCACCTTGCCCAGACCCGCCGGCGCAAAACCCACCCGCCCGAATTCGAAGGTGGCCCTGCCCGCCGCCAGGATGATGCCGTGAAACGAGGCGACTAAGCCGAACAGCGCGATAAAAGTGACTAATTGGTAAAAAATATGCCCCTGCCCCAGGGCGTATGCGAGGGCCAGCGGCAGCGGCGAATCGGACGGCAGGGCGCCCGCCTCCGGGTAAACAACCGTTTCCCAACCCGCCACCCCCACGGACGCGATAAACGTGAGCACACAAAGCGCCACTAAGGTCAGGATCGCCGAGCCGAACCCGATCAGGACGTTTCGCTGCGGATGAATGGTTTCTTCCGCCACGTTGGCCACGCCTTCGATGCCGAGAAAAAACCAGATGGCAAAAGGAAGCGCGGCAAATGCGCCGGTCCAGCCGTTGGGCAGGGCGTTTTGTGCCAGGTGTGCCGTTTTGAACACCGGCAAGGTTGTTCCGGCAAAAATCAGCAGCCCCAGAATAGCCACCACCGTGATGATCAGTTCAAAAGACGCGGCGGCTCGTACGCCGTAAATATTCAGTCCCGTAAAAATCACGTAAGAAAAAATGGCGATGACCGGTACCGGCGCCGCCGGTATAAAAATATTCAGGTAAGCCCCGATGGCGAAAGCGATGGCGGGCGGCGCAAAAATAAACTCGATGTTTTGCGCCATACCCCCGAGGAAACCCCACTGCCTGCCCAGCGCCCGCACGGCGTAGTCGAACGCGCCCCCGGCTTTCGGGATGGCGCAAGCCAGTTCGGTATAACTGAACGTAAAAGTGACGTACAGGATGATGATAAAAAACGTGGCCACGGCCAGCCCCAAAGTGCCGCCTTTTTCCAGACCGAGGTTCCAGCCGAAATACATGCCGGAGATGACGTACCCGACGCCGAGGCCCCAGAGGAGGAAGGGTCCGAGGGTTTTGTCGAGTTGGGTTTCGTTTTGATTGGAGGGTGTCATGGTTGGAGCGGTGCGCGTGGGGGGCTGTTGACTTTTGCGAGGTAAAAGTAGGCGTTTGATGCGACTTAAGGTTTTTTGAGGTGTCGTCTGCCGAGGCACGAGGCAGGCGCATCTCAAAAAACGGGCGTTGCGAAAATGGAGGTGACACCTCCTCCTGCGTCGGAGATGTCACCTCCATTTTCGCAGCCGGTTGTTAATACAAAGCAAGGGTTAATATAAAGGACTGATAACGAGGCTCGTCAGGCGGTGACTTTGAGTCCATGTTGTATAATTAAAGTAAGTTATGAATGAAGCGTGTTGTGCATCCAAAAATATACAGGCCATGTCAAATCGCGTTTTCGGGTGCAGAGCACCCCAATATTTGTAGCAGATTTTTGCGAATTTCGTTGGAGGTGCAGCGCACCGGTATATTGGCCGGTTTTGAGGCGCCCCGCAATTCCGTTTCGGTGCGCTGCACCTCCCAAAATGGATCGCATCCTTGCTACAAATATTTCGCGGCGATGCCGCTATAACTTTGCTTATTCCCCCTTTCGCCGTGCTGCGCTGTCGGGTCGTCCCTCCCCTCCTGCTTGCACTGCTCCCTCTCTTTTGCTCACAGGAAAGCCGGAGTGGACGCCCATCTCACTGCAGGGACAAAGCGAGGCGGAAGCCGAGATAGTTGACCCGGTAGACCGGCGTGTTGAGGTGGCGATAGGCGGCACGGCAATACCGCGCCGTGCTGAGCCAACTGCCGCCGCGATTCACGCGGAGCGCGCCCCGCTTCGGCGCATCAACCCATGCCCGGCCATCCTCCGGCGCGCCTTGATAATTATCATGCCAGTCGTCTTCGCACCATTCCCTTACGTTGCCGCTCATGTCGTGGATGCCCAATTGGTTCGGGTATTTCAATCCGACGGGTTTTGTTTCACTTCCGCTGTTTTCGCTGAACCAGCCCACGTCTTTCAGCCGGTCGCTGCCTGCGTATTTGTAGCCTTCCGCGTGGTATTTCCCGCCTCGGGCGGCGTATTCCCACTCTGCTTCCGTCGGCAGGCGGTAGAAATGCCCCGCCGGGCGGGCGGATTCGGTCATCCCGTTCAACTTTTTGATAAATAGTTGCGCACCGTCCCAGGATACCTGCTCCACCGGAAGCTCGTCGCCTTGAAAGAGGGAGGGATTTTTCCCGTCCATCACCGCTTTCCACAAGGCCTGAGTCACCGGGTATTTGCCGAGGTAAAAATCGGAGACGGTCACCCGGTGTTGCGGTTTTTCATCTCCATCCGCTACGGCATCCCCCTCTGGGCTGCCCATGTCGAAGGCGCCGCCTTCGATGAAAAGCATCCAGAATTCATGGTTGTTGGCGATTTGTTGGTGCGGGTCGGGCATGGTTTAATATTTGTGTTGACGGTTTTTGCCGGTTTATTGGTTTTTCAATTGATTGTACCCCGGAAGTCCGTTCCGGGGAGGTTTGGCAGGCAGCCCGTGCGCGCGCCGGAACGGACTTCCGGGATACTCTTTTTGTGGCGTGAAAGTAGGTGTTTGATGTGACTTAGGTGTGGCATGAATTTAACCGCTTTTTTTATAGTTTTTCCGTTGAAAAACTATAAAAAAAGCGGTTAAATTCATGCCACACCTGCGCTGTTGATTATCTCGTTATTTCCGGGCAGGCCTCCCCGGAACGGGCTTCCGGGGTACCTTTTGCTCACAGGAAAGCCGGAGTGGAGCGCCCATCTCACTGCAGGGACAAAGCGAGGCGGAAGCCGAGATAGCCGACCCGGTAGCCCGGCGTGAAGTTGGTCGCGATAGGCAGCACGGCAATCCCGCGCCGCGTTGTGCCAACCGCCGCCGCGAAACACGCGGTACGTGCCCCGCTTCGGCGAATCCAACCATGCCTGGCCGTCCTCCGGCGCGCCTTGATAATTATCATGCCAGTCGTCTTCACACCACTCCCAAACGTTACCGCTCATGTCGTGGATGCCCAATTGGTTCGGGTATTTCAATCCGACGGGTTTTGTTTCACTTCCGCTGTTTTCGCTGAACCAGCCCACGTCTTTCAGCCGATCACTGCCTGCGTATTTATAGCCTTCCGCGTGGTATTTCCCGCCTCGGGCGGCGTATTCCCACTCTGCTTCCGTCGGCAGGCGGTAGAAATGCCCCGCCGGGCGGGCGGATTCGGTCATCCCGTTCAACTTTTTGATAAATAGTTGCGCATCATCCCAGGATACCTGCTCCACCGGAAGGTCGTCGCCTTGAAAGCGGGATGGATTTTTCCCGTCCATCACCGCTTTCCACAAGGCCTGGGTTACCGGGTATTTGCCGATATAATAATCGCCGACCCTCACCCGGTGTTGCGGTTTTTCATCTCCATCCGCTTCGGCATCCCCCTCTGGGCTACCCATGTCGAAGGCGCCGCCTTCGATGAAAAGCATCCAGAATTCATGGTTGTTGGCGATTTGTTGGTGTGGGTCGGGCATGGTTTAATATTTGTGTTGACGGTTTTTACCGGTTCATTGGTTTTTCAATTGATGGTACCCCGGAAGTCCGTTCCGGGGAGGTTTGGCAGGCAGCCCGTGCGCGCGCCGGAACGGACTTCCGGGATACTCTTTTTGTGGCGTGAAAGTAGGTGTTTGATGTGACTTAGGTGTGGCATGAATTTAACCGCTTTTTTTATAGTTTTTCAACGGAAAAACTATAAAAAAAAGCAGTTAAATCATGCCCCGCGTTCGGGCAGGCCTCCCGGAACGGGCTCGGGTACTTTTGCTCACAGGAAAGCCGGAGTGGACGCCCATCTCACTGCAGGGACAAAGCGAGGCGGAAGCCGAGATCGTTGACCCGGCCGGCCGGCGAGAGGTGGTGGCGAAAGGCGGCACGGCAATACAGCGCCGTGAAGGCCCAACTGCCGCCGCGAAGCACACGGTACGCGCCCCGCTTCGGCGTATCCACCCATGCCCGGCCATCCTCCGGCGCGCCTTGATAATTATCATGCCAGTCATCTTCACACCACTCCCATACATTGCCGCTCATGTCGTGTATCCCCAACTGATTCGGGTATTTCAATCCGACGGGTTTTGTTTCACTTCCGCTGTTTTCTGTGAACCAGCCCACGTCTTTCAGCCGGTCGCTGCCCGCGTATTTGTAACCTTCCGCGTGGTATTTGCCGCCGCGGGCGGCGAATTCCCACTCCGCTTCCGTCGGCAGGCGGTAGAAATGATTCGCCGGTCGACCGAATTTTGTCATCACGTTCAACTTTTCGATAAATAGTTGTGCGTCATCCCAGGATACCTGCTCCACCGGAAGGTCGTCGCCTTGAAAGCGGGAGGGATTTTCGCCGTTCATCACCGCTTTCCACAAGGCCTGGGTCACCGGGTATTTGCCGATGTAAAAAACCGTGACAGCCACTTGATGCACAGGCCAGCAGCCGTCCCAGAGGTCCTTATGCTCATCGCCCATGACAAAAGAACCTCCTTCAACTGGGAGCATCAAAAGTTCGTGGCTACTAACAATTTCTTTATAGTGCGCGTGCATATCATTTTAAGTTTGAGTAAATATATCAGCCGGTGTGTAGAAAAGCCTTGTCATTCCTTGCGGCAATCCACTGGCTATTTGGGGATGTTATCTTAATTATCAATTGAGGCAATGAAAGATTATCTCAAGAATATACGCCCCTTTTAAAGTCTTCCACAATCTGCTCCAGAATTGCTTTTAAGTCCCAAGATATTTCCTTTTCAAAGACAATGTTTGGTATTGCAGTATTATCTGTAAGAAGTTTTGGTAATAATGCCCAGGTAATCTTGAACTTGCCTTTCACATCTGCATTTGTTTTCAAAGTTTTAATTACATTCTGATAATTCACGCTGGTAGCCAATTCTGCATTGTGTAATGCAAGCTTAGAAAGCTGAACTTGAATTTGGTCAAGATATCTTTTAATTTTGTCTTCGTTGAGGTGTTTTTGCTCTAATTGTTTCAGAATACTTTGGTTTGATTCAATTATTCGACAGATTTCTTTATTTAATGTGAGTAGCGTATCGATCTTTTCTTCAGTTTTTTCAAATCCTTCTCGAATTTGCTCTATAGTAACATGCTGGTTTTGCAGGACTATTCCAATTTTTGCACCAACGTTTTCATTATTACGGTCACGCATTATAAAATCTTTTATTTCCTTTTTTAGACCATCAGGTCCTTTTAGTATGTTAGTTAAAGAAATATATTCAATATCTATCTGAGTACACAATAGCGGATGGCATTCTTTTTTTATATTTTGATAAAACAACTCCTTACCAAGGGCGTGTACCGAAACCGATGTAAATGATTCAAAATTGTAAAATACTCTTTCTGCAAAATGATACCATAAATCGTGAGCACTTTGAACCTTATCTCTTTGGATGCAAGAAAGGATTATTGGCAGGTCAATAGAAACTTGCACCTTCGAGGTTTGATATAAATAGCAGTCTATTTGTTTTTTTCGAATTGAATGTATAACTTCTTCTTTTGAAGATATTATCAACACTTGCTTATTCAACCCATGAGAGAGCCCTAATTTGTAAAATACTTTCCAATTATCTTCATTGAAATCGCCGTATTCAATATTAATTACAATTAAGTTGTATTCTGAAAGACGGTCTTTTATCTCATTCAATTTAACATTATCTGATTGAATACACATAAGACTATAATTGTCTTTTCCTCATCGGAGAGCCATTTAAATGGATGATAGAAGGCATCAATTTCATTTAGAGTGACAAGAAGGCATTTCATTTTTTAGCGATTTTCTATGAGCCAATTGGTTAGTAAGGTTTCCATGTCATTCAGGCTATCTATAGAATATTCTAAGATTGGGTACTTGGCAAATTCATAAAACAAGTCTTTAGTAAACCGATCTGTTTGGCATATTAAATTGTTGTTTTGTCTATTTCAGATTGTATCTTTCTAAAATATGACAATTGTGTTTGACTTGATATATCGATAATATAAAAATCCCAGGAGTTTTCTGTGTTATAAACCCCCAATTCAAAAATGGGACTGAGTTTATTGTTTATAGAGGAGAACATTTCTCTAAGATATTCATCAGCAAGAACTGCAACTTTTTGACATCTATGGATAGGCTGTTGAGAATCCACCTTATCTTCTAATCGTTTAAACAACTTTTCTATTTCCGGTGGTTGGGAATATCCATCAAGCACTTCTGATATGGGAATAAATTTCATGATTTCTGGATGAAAAAATGGTTGTTGAGCCTCTTCATATACCCTCAGGTGGTCGTAATTAAGCCATATATCCTCAAACGGAATTTCCCTTAACACCTTAAGGGCTTCAAATGGCCGGTGCAATTCACGAAACACTCCAAGCAATTCTTGCAGATATCCACGCCGTTGTTTTTCAGGCCCAATCACTTCAATTTCTATGTGCTCGTTGAAGAAGGATCGGTACACAATGGCCTCACAACTCCCGTCGCTCACTACTACGCCGCTGCGCCACCGTTTTTCGTCTACGATATCGGCATAACGTTCGACAATAAATTGCGCCAAAAACAGGTCGGGGTGAAATGAGCCATAGCTAAAACGAAATCTCAACCCGTTGCCTTTCTCTGGCCAAACACCAACAGGCTCAATGTCGGAAAAAAGGTCGGGCAACAAAAACGTGTCTTTGCGCCCGCGCAAGGGGTAACAAAGTTTGAACTTCGCCATCAGTTCGACCAAAAAGGCGTATTTCTCGGCGGGGTAGCGGTCTAAGGGCAGCAGCCGTTTTAAATCGGCGAAACTGAATTCGCCGCGCCGTTTGTCTTTTACCTCGGCATCGTTAATGAGCGTGTACACGCCGTCCATGATCCACTGCGGGTTGATGACGTGTGTATCGGCTAAGCGGGGGTCGTCGACAAAACTGACCACCGTGCCGAGCGAGGCCAACTGTTTGAGATTGAGGCGTTTTTCATCTTCCGGCAGGTTTCTGATGTGTTCGAGTTGGCGGTACTTTTCATAACTGATGTACTCTTCCTTCATGGTTTCCAGTTCATTTTTGACGGTAAACCATTCCTGCCGCTGTTCGACAAAAACACTGGGCATTTCTTTTTTGTCTCCAATGATTTCGTGGATTTTGGCTTGCAGTTCGTGAATCGTGTCAAGTGCAACCACCCCTTTTTCATCGTTGTCGAATACCGCTGTCCGCACAAAATCTTTGATGTTGGGATATTCCCTTCGCAGCGGTTCGCGGTCTATGTCGTGTTCGTCCAGGTCGGTTTTGTTGATGACTACCAGCACCGGAGCATCCCCCCCGATTTCATGTACGAGTTGCAACCAGTGGTTGAGGTCTTTGCGTTCGCGGCGGGCTACCGTCACCAGCACGTACAGGGTGCGTTCGGTGAAAAAAAACTGGTGGGTGCTGCGCATGAATTGTTGTCCGCCGAGGTCCCAAACGTTTAAACGGATCGGCCCGTAGTCGGAAGGCGCGTCTTTCATCCGGCAGCGTTCGATGCCGTGTGTGGTGGTGATTTCGCGGGTAATTTCCTGATGCCGAAGCATTTCGATCAGGTGGGTTTTGCCGTAATTGCTGTCGCCGATAAACATCACCTTGGCTTCCAGCACGGGGCGTTTCCCTTTGTCTTTCAGCCATTTGAGGATTTCCCCTTTCCCAAGTGCCACAACATCCGGCGGAGGTGAATCCAGCGGATTTTCTTCCAACGCCAAATCAATCAACCCATCCATACCCGGCGGCAGCGCAAATGTTTTGATCCGGTTTTCGGCAAGGCTTAGGTTTTCTAATTTCCGCAGGGCATTGCCCTCGGGAAAAGGAAACTCCGTTAATCCGTTTTCACTCAGGTTCAATGCCCGCAGGTGTTCGGCCAAACCCGGCAGTGCGCGTATTTTTTGCCATTTTTCGTCGGTCAGACCGGTTTTGGCGAGGTTTAATCCGATGACCCGTCCTTGTTCATCGAGGGCATATTTCGGGTAGTTTTCCTTGAACGGCATCACCGAAGCCAGCAGGTCGCCGTCGCGCTCCGGGGCCCGGTGGAGTTTCAGTTGGAGAATGGCTTCGATTTGTCGGACGAGTTCGGACATGGTGTTTTCCGGTTGAGATGTTGTCTGCAAATGTAAAAAAAGACACCGTTCCAATCCATACAATCCGTTTCATCCGTTTTCCCATTCGTTTGTGTCCTTTAGAGATATTTTCAGGTCCCCTTCCCATGCGTTTGCGTTGCCAAAGGATGTTTTTACCTCCCGCATCGAAACCGATACCTTTCCGACCCAACCGTTTACGTTGTTTGGAGATATTTTTACGTCCCGGACCTAAACGTTTAGGTCCGGGACGTAAAAATTTGGGTAGTCGACGTAAAATTTTACGTCCTGCCACCTAAACGATTACGTCCCGAACCTAAACATTTGGGTTCGGAACGTAATCGTTTGGATAAACAACGTAAACGGATGGATAAAAGACGTAAACGGGCGAACGGAAGAGGCGTGTGACACGAACTGAAGTTCGGGTGATCTTCAGTTCGAGGTATACGCGACACGAACTGAAGTTCGTGTGATCTTCAGTTCGAGGTATACGCGACACGAACTGAAGTTCGTGTTACGAGGGCGAACTTCAGTTCGCGGTATACGACACGAACTGAAGTTCGTGTTACAGGCGGATCATTTTCTTCGTTGCCACATCAGTGGGTGTTTCGAGCCGGCAGTACAGTACCCCTCCCGTTGCAGGCAACGCCGGGCCGACCGCAACGGCGTTGTATCCTTTTCCGAACCGGCCTTTTTGCACAAACAGCACACGGCCCGTTTCGTCATACACCGTCAGCGTCGCTTCCGTCGCTTCCGGCAGGTGAAAGCCGATGAGCGTTTTGTTCGTAAAAGGATTCGGCTGGTTCTGGTACAATTCAAAACCAACGCCGGCAATCGTGCTTGTCGCGCCGGCGTTGAAACGCAGGGCAACATTGAGTTTCGTTATGGCATTATTTGTCGTTAAGTCATTGGTTGTCAGTTCGTTGACTTTATAAGCCTCTGCGCGGGTGATCCGGCTCGATATACCCAGCATATCGCTGAGTTTGCCCGCAGTTATGGCACGGAATTTCACGGTGAAGGCGGCGGCGGAAGCCGTCGGGGTGTTCACCGAAGCGGTCAGGGCGTCGGCAAACACGCCGAAATTGTCGCGTTGCATGGCATCGGTTTCAATAATGTCGGCGACTTCCAGACCGGCGAGGTTCAGCGTGAACTGGTACCCCTGCACTTTTTCCGTTCCTTTGAATGTCACGTCAAACACCTCTCCCGCCCGCACCGCGCGATCTTCCACATCGAACAGCAGCGTGCCTGCCGCCCGGTCGTCGGTGTTCATGAAGGCGTTGGCCGTCGCCGTGTTGTTCACGTCGCCGATTTTGACGGCCACAAAATCGTTGTCCAACTGGTCCGCCGTAACGGCCGTTGCGCTGATAATTTCGGGGAAGGGTGTGGAGAAGGGGTTGTTCGGCTCCGGGAATACGAAATTTTTGTCCACAAATCGCCAGGAGGTATTGTTCGGCAGTTCGTTGTAAATGCCGAGGATCAGTTTGCGCGACTCCACGATGTCGAAGGTGGTGATCGAGTTCGATTTGTTGGCGTCGGCAGCGATCATTTTGTAAGGACTGTTCAGCGGTTCCAGGCCAAGGATATGTTTCGAGATCAGCACCAGGTCGTAGGTCGACACGCCGTTGAGCGGGTTGTCGTCTTTGGTCGGGGTTAGGGTGTAGTCGGAGCCGGGCGGTACGGCGTCGTTAAACGCAAAATATCCCTGGTCGTCCGTTGCGTCGTTGAGGTCGACCAAAGTGCCGCCGTTGGGCGGGGTGGCCTGCAGCCCGACACTGGCGTCTTCCAGGCCGTCGTCCGATTCCGTTTTTAAGGCGCCGGCGACGGTGAGGTTGGCCGGGTCGTTGTTCGGGTCGCAGTGGTCTGCGTTGTCCTGTATGTCTATACTTGCCACGCAAAATGCCGTGTTGCCCGCCATATCCTGCGCCCAAAGTTCCACCGAGTGCGGACCCAACTCGTCGCAGGTAAAGGTGACGCTCGTGGAGGGGATTGCCCTGCCCGTCGACGGGGAAATTTACCCCCTGCCCCACAATACGAACGGCAAAAACCATCTGGTTCGGCGCGCTGACCGTGGGGGTGGGCGGCGTACAGTTGTCCTGAACGTATTTCAGGAAATCGGTCGCCCACAACTGCACCATCTGTGTCGGCATAATATTGACACTCAAACCGTTGTGGCAGATCAACGTGGGCGCTTTGCAGTCTTCTATGGTGAATATTTTTTCACAGAACACCTCGTTGCCGCAGCCGTCCGTGATGATCCATTTGATCTTGTGGGTGCCGTGCGGCAGTTGGGCGGAGACACCCGGCAGGCCGAATGAATTATTGGGGGTCGGCATCTGGGCGAGTGTTTTCCATTGCAGGCTCGCCGTGAGGGTGTTGGCGCCGGGGGTCAGGTGAATCGCCCAGCGGTAAATATCGGCCGGCGCTACGGCGCGGTTGTCGAACGGCCGGGCGGTACCGCCGGTAAAATTGGGGTTGGCCGTATTGCCCACGTTCACCTGGCCCGGTGCAGGCAGGTTGGTGCTGTTGATCACCGTTTCCATGCTGCCGTTGTTGTCCACGTCGAGGAACAGCAGGTAACGCGCCTCGAGGTTGGCGCCCGCACAAAGATCGGTTGCCGTGACCGACAGATCGGCGGTCAGTTCGCTCAGGTCGTGCAATGAATGCACCGGGTCGATCCACTCCGGGTGGTTCCAAAGCGCGATGTCGTTTTGCGAACTGTCGCAAAGCCCCTGCAACAATCCCGGGCAATCGAGCACCACGGGATTTTGCGCGTCGGTCACCTTAATGACCTGTTTGTATTCGTAACAATTGAGCGTGGAGTTCCAGAAAGAACTGTAGTCCGTCGCCTGCGCGTCGGCCGGGGTGATTTTGGTCACGCTGGCCGTCCAGGGCGCCGCAGTGCCCGGCGGCGAAACGGTTGGTCCAAGCATGTTGGAAGCGTCGCCCGCCGTCGCGCTCGGCGTCGGGTTCGGCACGGTGACACAACCCGCGCCGGGCAGGTAAGCGCATAAATTGATCACCCGCCAGGTGCGTTCGATCTGGTAGCAGGCATCCGGAATTACGGTGAATACCGCGTCGTGGTACGACACCGCAAACTGCTCGCAATCTTCGCCGTGGAAGACCGGTTCTCCATAAATACCGCTTGAATCACAGGCGGTTATGATTACATCGTCGGGGAATCGGATGGCGTAGTCTAAGTTATGCGTCACCACGATTTGCTGGGTGCACTGACTCGTTTGTGCCTGGCAGTCGTGTACGGTGAAGGTCCGCACCAGCGTGCCGCGGTTACAAACGGTATCGAATTGGCTGTAATTCAACACGTGCGACAAGCCGGGCTGGTTCAGGTAGGTGGAGGCGGTGTCGAGGCAACAATTGTCTAAGAGATCGGGTTTGCCGTAGGCGGCGAGGGTCGGGTCGAAGTTTTCACAGGACACCGTAACATTGGCCGGCGGCTGGCAACCCGGTTTTAATTTGTCCTGCACTTCCACCTGTACGAGGGTTTCGTTGTACAAGGGCGCGCCGTCGGGTCCGAGGCTGAAATTGCCCAATGGGTCGAGTTGATAACAGCGCATCGCGAGGGTTTGGGTGGTGCCGGCTTCGCAGCAGTAAAACTTGATGGAATCGGCTTCGGCGATGGCCCGGGCATATTCACTTTTTACGTCGGGAAAACCGTCGTTGCAGGGCGGCCCGCCGTTTTCAGCGTTTAAAGACTGAATACAGGCGGAATAGGGCGGGTGGCGCCGCACGGTCACCCGTACAAAATTGCAGTTGTCGTACGAACCTTTGTCAAAAGTAGTGGCCGGCAGGGTCGTCACCCCGCCGAAACTGACACCTGCGGCGTCGGCTTCGTAACAGTCGTTGGGGTCGTCGGCATTCAGGGAAACGGTGGTCACGTTATTCCCCACCGCCACCGGCGGGGTGTAGTCGCGGATGGATAACTGGTAGGAACAGGTTTTTAAATTACCGCAGGCATCCTCGATTTTGTAATAAACGTGGTGATTGCCGATGGGCAGGCAGGCGGTGGTGCCGAATGCCGCCAGGGTATCCGGGTCGGCGGTGTTGTTGCCGGGGAACGTGCTCAGCGCACCCGTCACGTTGGCCACCTGCGTTGTGTCGCCGGTATACTGGTTGAATACCACCACCTTGGCGATTAAACTGGCGATGGACGAGCAGGCGTCTTCCACCACCACGTCGGGCAGGTTGACGTTGGCGCAGCAGTTGTACAGGCCGGTTGAAACGGTCAGGTTAGCCGGGCAATTCATCGCCGGTTCGCTGCGGTCGAGCACCCGTATCTGCTGGGTGGCCTGCCGCGACTGTGCCGAACAGGCGTCCACGATCAGCCAGTTTCGGTTGATGGTATAAGCGCCGGGGCATATTTCAACCACCCCGTCGGTGTAAGACCAGTTGATGGAACAGCCGGTCGCCTGCCCGAACACGTGGGGCGCGCCTTGTTTGCCCTGACTTTCAATCCAGGCGGGTGTCGGGTACGGGCTGCCGCATTCAAAAGCGTCGGCGGCGATATCGTTATAATCCGGCGGAAGCACCACGTCGTCGAGACCGGGGCGGATAAACCGGATGATCTGCATACAGGTGGTGGTGTTATTACTTTGATCGCGGGCGGTCCAGGTGCGCTGCACAACGGTCATCAGGCCGGTGGAACAGGGTTTCGAAACCGTTTCATCGGAATAACTCAGGGTTACGTCGCTGCACTGGTCGAGCAGGGGCGCCGGTACAACAAAACTGCTGGGTGTGACCTGCATCATCTGGCCCGGAAAAGCCAGGCCATTGGGAAAACCCGCCGTAAATGCGGCTTTATAACGCACGATCAACTTCACTTCCGTCACGGTGGATGCGTCGCCAAAACCGTTGAGGTCGCGGATACGCAGTTTCCAGGCGCCCGCAAGCGGCCCGCCGTCGAAGGTGGCGAGTGATCCGCCGTTAAAAGGTATCCGGGAGCGTTGGTTGTTGGTGAATTGAATACAATCGGTGTTGCCGACGGCTTCGTCGTCAAAACGCACCCAAAGCGGGCCGGTACAACCCGTCGCCTGGTTCCAGAGCGTTACCGTAACGCCGGCCGGGTTTTCCAGTTCCACCAGAAGGTTTTTTTCAAACACATCGCCGTTGATCCGGATGTGCAGGTCGACGTCTTCCACTTCCGCGTCGGCGGGTGAAGCGGCGGGAATATTCAGCAGCAGGGTTTGGTAATCCGAGACATTGGCCGGCAGGGCGCCGGTAGTCGTGTATTCCCCCACCATCGAGGCATTGGCGCTGAATGTTGGCGCGGCATTAAAATTACAGGGCAAATCCACCGGGCCGCAGGTGAGTACCGGCGGCAATTTGTCTTCCACGAGGATCATTCCCGAGCAGGTATTGTCGTTGATCGGGTCCGTCACCCGCACGCCGTATGTTTTTCCGATATCGGCGCCGGTCAGTGTGGCGGGCACCCAGGGGCCGTCGTTGAACGGCGGAATTTTGTCGAGTTGCACGATATAGGAATCGTAGCAGCGATACGGCCCGCCGAGCAAAATATCGTCGGCCTGGATGGTGGTTTCGCAGGTAGGCCCCAACGACACGTTCAACATCCCGGTACAAATGAGGGTGCTGGTAGTGCCGTTGTAGGGTTGCACGGTTACGGAAAACGAAGCCGTAGCCACGTTGCCGGCCTGGTCGGTGCATTTGAAAACATTCACCGTTGTGCCGACGGGGAATGCGGCGCCGGAGGGCAAACCGGCGATTTGTTCCGGTTTGGCGCGTGTTGCGGCGTATTTGACGTAGCCGTTGTAGGCCCTTGACACATACGTTTGGCCAAACGGATAACCTTTGGCAGCGCCCGGCAGGGAAGACACCAACAGGGTGCCATCATCAGCCTGGCGCGGAATGCCGGCGTTGATACCGGTGCAGCGCACCGGCGCGCCGAGGGTGCTGGTCAGGTAAATGCCGCGGGATTCTCCGGCGGCCAAGGCAATTACAAAGTCAGTCAGGGCAGTCCCGGCGCCGGTGCCCGTCGAAGTAACGGTGCGTGTACCGAGCAGGGACCAGGCGGCCAGGTTTTCTTCCACACCCTGCCAGCTTGAGGCCGACTTCGTGATGTATACTTCCACTTCCCAGGAGCCGGGGTCGAGTACGGGGCCGAATTCCGTGACCTCGATGGCTTCGGCGCTGAGGTTTTTAACGTCGAACATGATACCCGCCGCTCCGTTGTTAAAGTCAACCGGGTGATCGACGCGGGCATTCGGGGCAAACGTGCAGTTGTCAAACGCGGCTACGGCATAATTGTAGGGGGTGGAGCAGTCGCCGGGGCCGAGTGTAAGCGTTACGTTGGATGGCGCCACCATCGTCGGCGCCGTCTGGTCGGTCACGGTGACTATTTGCGCCGTGCTGGCGGCTAATCCGCCTGCGCAGGGCTCCACGAGTTGCCAGGTGACTACATTGACCCCGACCGGCACATCCGCCAGTGTAATAAATGCCGGCGCGGGCGCGGGCACGGTGAACGCCGGGCCGTCATTGATGCGGTAACGCAATTCCAGGGCTAAGGAGCAGGCGCCGGGTACGATCAGGGGCGAGAGGGTTTGCACATTGGCTTCACATTCCCCGGCAGGCGCTGCCATATTCAGCGAGCCGGCGGCCTGTAAGGAACAAACGCCGCCCGGAACCTCGGATACGATGGCCGTCCAGCCGCTTTTACCCACGGTAAGGTCGGAATCGAACGCGAAGGTAAGGGCGCCGCTGGCATTGGAAACCGACGCGCGCACGGTGCCGGGCGCCACGTTGTAGGGGGCGTGGGTGCCCTGCCAGCCGCCGAGGCCGTTCGAAAACGGGTTGGGCGACCCGGAAACAGCGGCCGCGCCCGAATTGATCTGCGGCGAATTGGTGCCGGGGCCGTCGTACACGAATAAAGCGTCAAAACCGTCTTCGGTATGGAAAGAAGTGAACTGCACGACTATTTTATTGCCCGGCGCCGAGGGCAGGAAGGTAAGCACCGATCCGGCGCCCGATTGTGGCCCGTAGGGATTGTCGATACCCGCTTCGTCCGTAAACAGGTACGAACAGTTTGTTTGCGGGTTCAGGTTTATCGTTTGGGGGCCGTTGTTGTAGGGTATGGCAATTGGTGTTTGTGCAAACAGCATGTGGGCAGAGCCCAGTACCATCCAGACAGACAATGTACAGCCGGAAATAATTCGCCTTTTCATGAACACTTGCGAAATTGATTAAAAGGTGATTAACTCGTCAGCAAGGCCAGCGCTTCGTCGTACAGGGCGCGCAGGGTTGCTTCGGGGGTGTAGGCATGCTCGTATAATCCACCCATCGACGCGGCTTCCGGCATGGCGGCGTCAATGGCCTGCGGCACGGGAAGTTCCTTCAAAAGGGAACGAAGCATTGATTTGTAGAATAATATCCGGCGCAGCAGGTCGGTGTGCGCCGCAGTGCCCGGCGCCAGGTCCGACAATTGCGGCTGGATCTGGTCCAGTTCATTTTGCACTTTTACCTGTGCCTGCGGGGGAGTCGGCCATACAATTGCGGGGTCGTTCCAGGGCGCCGGTTGCAATTGCTGGGCGTTCGCAGCGGCGGAACCGGACAAAAGGCCGACCCATAAAGCCATACGGAAATAATAACAGAGGTAGGGTTTCACTGCACAGACATGATTTTATGAAGTGGGAAAATGTATACCGGTGAAATGAGCGGCGCGAACAAAAGGTCGCAGGCTCCCCCTTGCGGTATATTTGGATTATGAAAAATCGGTCTGTGGATAAACAAGCATACAAAATTCGGCCAAAAAAACGGCCCATCTGCGTTTATGCACTCAGAATGAACGGTTTATGCCAAAAAGGAGTTAAAGATTACCGTAAAGAACATGCTTTTTTCAAACTCACCCGCCTGTACCCAAATTAAATTTTATGAAAAACGGGTTTTTAGCAAAAGACCGACATTTGGCGGTTGCCGGTTTGCAGGGCCTGCGAGGGGCAGGATTTCGGGCGAATAAAATGTTGTCACGGCTGTTTCTGGCGCGTTTGTCCACGAAAAAAAGTAAGGCGCCGCAGCGTTTTTGCAACGTTTGTCCCTGATAAGCCGGTAAAAAAAACGCCGCCTCCGCAAATGCGGGGGCGGCGTCATTAAATAAACCCTCTAAATTCTTACTGCTCACTTCGTCTGAATCATCTTCTTCGTAGCCGCATCCGTTGCGGTTTCGAGTTTGTAGTACATCACACCCGTTGTGTTCAACAGCGCGCGGTCGATGGCGATGGCGTTGTAACCCTTGCCAAACTGACCCTTCTGCGTGAACAACATACGACCTGTTTCGTCGTACACCGTCAGCGTTGCTTCCGTTGCTTCCGGCAGGTGGAAACCTACCATCGTTTTGTTCACAAACGGGTTCGGCTGGTTCTGGTACAATTCGAAGCCTACGCCGGCAATCGTGCTCGTCGTGCCGTTGTTGAAACGAAGTGCCACGTCTTTGCGATCGTTCGTCAGACCGTACGCTTCCGCGCGGGTAATCCGGCTCGATACACCCAGCATTTCGCTGAGGCGACCCGGGCGGCTGGCGCGGAATTTCACCGTGAACTCCCCTGCTCCATCCACCGAAGTGGTCAAAGCGTCGGCGAACACACCGAAGTTGTCGCGTTTTACACCGTCCGTTTCAAGGATGTCCGTCACTTCCAGGCCTGCCAGGTTCAGCGTGAACTGGTAGCCCTGTACTTTCTCGGCGCCTTTGAACGTCACTTCGAATACCTCGCCGGCTTTCACCATACGATCCTGTACGTCGAACAACAAGGTGCTCGTCGAACGGTCATCCGTGCTCATCAGCGAGTTGGCTATCGCCGTGTTGTTCACGTCGCCGATTTTTACACCCACGAAGTCGTCGCCCAGTTGGTCGAGTTGTACGTCAGCCGCGTCTTTCGTTTCGGGAATTGCGTCGCAAACGGATTGTTCGGTTGCGGGAACGCAAAGTCCTGGTCCACAAAACGCCACGAAGTGTTGTTCGGCAGTTCGCTGTAAATACCGAGGATCAACTTGCGGATCTCTACGATGTCGAACGTCGTGATCGAGTTGGATTTGTTGGCATCCGCCGCGATCATTTTGTACGGGCTGGTTAATGGCTCCAGGCCGAGAATGTGTTTCGAAATCAATACCAGGTCATACGTCGATACGCCGTTGAGCGGGTTGTCGTCTTTCGTCGGTGTTACCGTGTAATCAGCGCCGAGTGGCACTGCATCCGGGAACACATACATGCCCTGGTCATCGCTCAGTGCAAACTTGCTGATTGTGCCCGATTGCAGATTCACGTTGGCTTCTTCGACACCTTCACTCATTTCGGTGGTCAAAGCGCCCGCTACCGTCACGTTGTTCGGGTCACTCGGTACACAGTTGTTGTTGTTATCCTGTACATCCACGAACGTCAGGCAGAAGTCGGCGTTGCCGGCCAAATCCTCGGCCCACAACTCAACGTCTTTTTTGCCTAATTCGGCGCAGGTAAACGTCACACTCGTGATCGGGTTGCCCTGAGCGTCTTCCGGGAAGTCCGTACCCGTGCCTGCTTTGCGGATCGCAAATTTCAACTGGTTCGGGCCGGCAGTATACGTCGTCGGAGGGGTACAGTTGTCTTCTGCGTACTGCAGGAAGTCGGTCGCCCACAATTGTACCATCTGCGTGGGCATGATGTTCACACTCAGGCCGTTGTGGCATACCACCGTCGGCGCTTTGCAGTCTTTCACGACAAAAGTGTATTCGCAGTACGTTTCGTTGCCGCAGCCGTCCGTGATCGTCCACTTGATCTTGTGCGTGCCGTACGGCAGTTGCGGTGCGATACCTGCCGAACCCAACTGGTTCGTCGGTGTCGGCATTTGTGCAAACGTTTTCCACTGTACGGAAGCCGTGCGGGCAGTGCCGCTCACGCTTTGGTGTAAAGCCCAGCGGTATACTTCGTTCGGCAGTACGGGGCGTCCGTCGAATACCTGCGGCGTGCCGCCGGTATAACTCGGGTTGCCTGCGTTGCCAAAGTTCACCGTACCCGGAGCAGGCGTATTGTTGCTGCTTATCACCGTTTCCATCGTGTTGTCGCCGTTCAGGTCGAGGAACAACAGGTACGAGATGTTCACATTTGCGCCGGAGCAGGAGTCCGTAGCCGTGATCGTCAGGCCGGCGTCACCTTCGCACAAATCGTGCTGGCCAACAATCGGATCCCACCAGTAAGACTGGTTCCACAGCAGCGGGTCGTTCACCGTCAGGTCGCAGTATTCTACCGGAGAAGCCGGGCAATTCGACACTTTCGGATCTTCGGTATCGATGACCTTGATGATCTGCTTGTAGATGTAGCAGTTTGCATTCGGATCGTAGAACGTGCAGAAGTTCGTCTGCGGCTGGCCCGGTGCGATCGATACGATCGTCGGGTTCCAGGGTGCAGCAGTACCGCAGGCCGATACAATCGGGCCCGGAAGGTTCTGCGGGCTGTTCGATGTCGCGTTCGGGTTCGGGTTCGGGACAATCACACAGGTGCCGTTCGGATTGTACGTACACCAGTTGATGATCTTCCACGTCCGTTCGATCTTGAAACATGCATCCGGTACTACCGTGAACACGTCGTCTTCAAACGTTACGCCCAGCAATTCACAATCTTTGCCGTAGAACGTGGGTTCGCCGTAGTTACCCGTGCCGTCGCATTTCGTAACGATCACGTCGTTCGGGAATTTTACGAAGTAATCCTGTTCGTAGTTGACAAAGATGCGTTGTGTGCACTGGTTTTGCTGACCCGCGCAGTCGAAGGTGCGGAACGTACGGGTGATCGTGCCGCGGTTACACAAGGTATCGAACAGGTTGTAGTTGCGCGATTCCGTGATCGTATCGATGCAGCAGTTATCTTCTGCGGTAGCCGTACCGTAAGCCCACAGGCTCGGGTCGAAGGCTTCGCAGGAAACCGTCACGTTGGCAGGAGCGCTGCACGTCGGTTTGATCTTGTCTTCCACGAAGACTTTCACCATGCAGTCGCCGGAATTTTCTTCTGCAAAACCCAGGCCGATCGAACCGGCGGGCACATCCACGTCGTATACGCGCAGCACCACAAGAACGGTGTCATTGATATCGCTGCAGCAGAAATTCACCTGATCGTGAAATTGATCGGAGGACTGGCAGTTATCGGAAGTCATTCTTCTCGCCTTGAAATGTACGGCGGAACAATTATCAAAAGAACCGTCGTCAAAAGTTGTGGCGTTAATAAGTGCAGTGCCGTCAATTCCCAGGGCGACTTGTGTAAACTCATCACATGCTATGGAAGGAGGAACGATGTCATCAACGGTCAGGGCGAAGGAACACTGGCTCGAGTTGCCACAGGCATCTTCCACCGTATAGGTCACCGTATGAACGCCGCGGGGCAGACAGGGTGTCAGCGCGAAAGTAGCCAGCGTATCCGGGTTCCACAGGTTGTTGCCCGGGAAATCCGTCAGCGTGCCACCCACGTCGTAGGTGCCGATGATATCGTTGGTATAATAATCATGTGCAACCACACGCGCCGAAGCCAGGTTGATGCGGGAGCAGGCATCCGATATGATAACGTCCGGAAGGCCGGTGGAAGCGCAGCAGTCGAAAGGATTGGTGCTGACCGTCAGGTTGGCAGGGCAAGCAATGGCGGGCCCCTGGTCGTCGATTATCTTGATGACCTGAATAAAGTAGAACGGGTTGGTCGACGGTGGTATCGGGCTGGTTGGCAAACACCAATCATAAACCGTCCAGGTGCGTATGATCTTGTAAGTGCCGTCGCATACCGGCAATACCTGGTCTGTATACGCAGATTGCATTTCGCAAAAACCGCCGCTGGGATATATGGGGAATTGTTGGCCGAAAGCAGTCACGTAGGGAGCGCCTGTGGAAGACGGGTTGGTATTCACGTTTCCGCTGCAGTTGATCGTCACGTCCGTCGGGAAAAGTACATCTCCCACGTGTTTGCGATCAAAGTAGATGTATTGCGTGCAGGAAGACGTATTGCCGCTGGCATCCTTTGCCGTCCACACCCGACGCACGTAAGCGCTGTAGTCATCGTCGCAAGCCTGATCGAACCAGTCGTCGATGTGAGACAGGGTATATTGAACGCAGTTATCGTCTACTGCGGGATAAGCGGCCTGGAGGTTAAATGCCGACTGTAAATAAGCCGGGTCGTAGTTGGTGATGGCGCAGATCAGGTGAATATCTGTGCAGACCATTGCAGGCGACAGTTTATCTTCCACCTTGATCGATCCCCAGCAGAAGTTACCCGTACAGATGTCCGTTATTTTGACCTGGAGGGTTTGACCTACGTGGGAGCAATCGACGATATTACCGATGGGCTGGTTGTTTTTATACACCGTAACCGTGTAAAAGTCTTCGTCGTAGGTACCTTCCAGCACCATGTCAGGCGTAATAACCGATGTTCCGGTCGGATCCAGCGATACCTGAACGTTGTCATTGCAAACTGCCGCATCGGGGCCTTTGAACAACAGAAGGGTCTGGTCGCTTACCGAATTGCAGGGACCGATGGGGTCATTGCTCGTCAGCGACAGGGTCACGAAGCCGGCGGCGATATCCGCAGCGCTGGGAACGTAAGTCGTGGCGCCGGGGAATGCATTGGTCGGCAGGAACGTACCGGTACCGGTGGTTGACCAGGTGCCCGTCGTTACGCCGCTGCCGTTGGCCAGGATCGTTGCGCCCAGCACACTCATGCTAAGGTTTGCATTCGGGCAAATTTTTGCATTGATCCCTGCGTCAACGATGGGTAAGGTATTGATTGTCAATATCAAAGCGTCTGAAACCGCCGGACAGGGGCCAGTCGGGTCATTGCTTGTAAATGTCAGCGTAACCGAAGTTCCGTATTCACTCACCGCCGGTTTGTAGGAGGTCGCCGCAGAATTGACATTGCTGAAGGTGCCTGCGCCGCCGCTCCAGGTACCACTCGTAGCGCCGCCGCCAAGTGTAGCGCTCAGATTAGCCGACTGATCCTGGCAAATTGCAAAGTCTGGGCCTGCGTTTACCTGCGGACGCGGGAACACCGTAATGGTAAAGGTGATCGGTACGCCAAGACAGTTCGTGCCACCTGTGGTCAATACCGGTGTTACGGTAATAGTAGCCACCTGCGTTGTTGCGCTGTTGTTGACCGGAGCGAATGCTGCAATATTACCGGTGCCGGAGGCCGCAAGGCCGATGCTGGTATTGTTATTCGTCCAGTTGAAAACGGTGCCGGCAAACGCGCCGGTGAAGTTCACCGCCGCAGTCAGGTCACCGCTGCAAAGGGTCTGGTTGGCTACCGCATTCACCGTCGGAACCGGGTTTACGGTGATGGTAAACGTTTTGGAGGCGCCTGGGCAACTGACGCCGTTGTTGGTGTAATTCGGTGTTACAGTGATGGTTGCAACAGTCGGGGTCAGCACGGTAGCGGCGGTAAAGGAGATATTGCCCGTACCGGAAGCGCCGAGTCCGATCGCCGCATTATTATTCGTCCAGGAGAAAGTTGAACCCGACGTCGTTGTCGAGAACGTCACGGTAGTCAGCGATGCGCTGCAAGTCCCGATATTGGCCGGCTGGTTTACCTGTGCCGTCGGATTTACCGTGATGGTGAACGTTGTGGACGGTCCCGTGCAAACGGCGCCGGTAGTGGGCGAAGTGACGGGAGTTACCGTAATCGTCGCCGTAACCGGGGCGCCGCCGTTGTTCACCGCTGTGAACGAAGCGATGTTGCCCGAGCCGCTGGCGGCCAGGCCGATGCCCGCAATGTTATTCGTCCAGTTAAAGATAGTACCCGGTACCGGGCCCGTAAAGTTTACGGCTGTCGTTGCCGATCCGTTGCAAACCGTTTGGCTGGCAACCGCATCCGCCGTCGGCGTGTTCACCACAGTCAGCGTCGTTTGTGCAAACGGGCGGCAGTTCGGGTCAGTTGGATTTTGATCGAGGATTGCATAGATAAAGTAGGTATTACCCGATGCAAATGACGTGGTCGTCTGAGCGGTCGTTCCGCCATTACCGAGGCCGCCATTCGGGATCGTGGCGATCACCGTGCCGCTGGTATACGGGTCAGCCAGAGCCACCGTGGAGGATTTGAACGTGATTCCATAAGTAACACCCATGTTCAACAGGTTCGAAGCCGTAATTGTCGTGCTGGTATTGACGCATACGCCGGCCGGATTGGCGTTCACCGAAGTAATTACCGGGCAGGCATCACAGCCACCGGGGCCGGCAAGCGCAATACTTGTAGTAGCCGAACATCCGTTGCTGTTCGTGACCGTCACAAAGTAGGTTGCAACAGTCAGCCCGCTTTGGTCTTCCTGGCCATTGACAATGCCACTGCCATTCGGGGTGCTCCAATTATAGGTAAAGGGGCCTGTGCCGGTCACCGTAAGGTTGATCGAGCCGTCGGCCGATACACAACTGGTCGGTTCCACGTGTGTTTCCGAAAGCGTTTGAACGGGGTTGACCGTGATCGTGGTCATCATCACGTACGTGCAGCCGTTCGACTGTGTAATTGTTACGGTATAAGTTGTTGTTGCATCGGGGCTTACAACCAAAGGATTGGCGCCAGAGCCCGTGCTCCAGGTATAACTTGCGCCGCCGGCAGCGGTAAGCGTCACCTCTGCCCCATTGCAAATGATGCCGTCGTTAGCCGCAAGGCCCGACGTTTCAGCCACGTTCAGCGCAACGTCGGGGTTGGTGAATTCATCTGCTCCGATGTCAGGCGTCGACGCGTTGCGGGCCTGACAATCGATATCCGACGTCATACCGGCAATCGAAATGCCTTTGCCGTCGAGGCAGCCGTTTGCATTTGCAACAACGTGCAGATCCGAAGCGGATACAAAAGATGGGTTGTAATTGATTGAATTCAGGTCGCGGCCGGTTTCCGTACTCCAGTTGCTTAATGTCAGGCGGGTGATACCTGTGTTCAAACCGCCGGTGGTTCCCACAAAACGAGGAGAGCCGGGAGTTACATACAAGTCATTGAAGTCGGAAGTCAGGTTTGCGTAGTTGCCTGCGGAGGAGACATATCCAAGACCAACTGCAAAAAACTTGACTGTTGCGCCCGTATTCGGCAACTGTGTGTTGCTGAATATGTTATTTCTGACGTCCAGAACGGGCGGCGCGATCCCCGTAACCCCGAAAGCGATCGACAAAGTTGATGCCCCTGTCGCGCCGGGAAGTGTACCGCTCATGCTCA
This sequence comes from Lewinellaceae bacterium, assembly GCA_016713985.1. Classification (GTDB taxonomy): domain Bacteria; phylum Bacteroidota; class Bacteroidia; order Chitinophagales; family Saprospiraceae; genus M3007. The sequence continues at coordinate 97,269 of JADJOD010000017.1, forward strand.
CCGTGTTGTAATACACCCTTGTGGTAGAACCGATACCGCCGCCGATGATGATGCCGCCGCCGAAATCGCTTGCGGTACCGTTGGCAGCCACACCAGAAACCATGTTGTTGGCAATCGTGCTCGTGCCGCTGGAAGCGCTGATAAGACCGATGCCCACTGCCGAAAACGTGCCGGAATTCAACACGCTTCCAACGATATTATTGGTCACGGTCGCATTGGTCACTTCATTGCCGGCAAAGGTGGAGAACAGGAAACCGCTGTGTCCGAAGCCGAGGTTAATACCGCATACGTCGGGGCTGGAGGTTTGGGCCATTCCGGAAATGTTGTTGCCGGAAACGGTCAGATTATCTTCAAAACCGGCCAGAATACCGCCCGTAGCCAGGTTGTTCGGCGCAGCGGTATTCATCAGGTTTTGGTTGATAACGTTGCCGCTGTTTTTCAAAAATGCACTGTTACCTTGCGTAATCACGCCATATTGCGCTTTACTGATATTGTTGTTAATGAACGAGTTATTGTTGTTGTTGGTACCGAGACTGGCAGTGCCGATCGTAGCGCTGCCCATACCGATTCCCGCAAGTGTCTGCAATGGACCGTTGCCGGAGATATTGCAGTTCATTATTTTGTTGTTGGTAGTACCGTCTACATTGGCCGTAACGGTTTGAAGCCAGATCACTGCACTCGTGGTAGTGGTGCCGGTGTTGGTAATTGTGAGGTCGCGTGTGGCGGCTGAAGGCGGGCAAACGGTATTGGCCGTGTTGCCGTTGCTGCCGTCGATGGTCACCCAGTCGGCGCCGTTGAATACGATAATACCGGTAGTGGAAGAACCTGAAATGGCCGAGGTAACCCCTGTTGCCGGTTTGATCGTCAGGGTGTTGACTGCGCTGGACGATGCGTTTGCATTAATCGTAATCGGGAATGTTTCACCGGGATACGTCGCGTCGGTCAGGCTGAATACAACCGGTCCGCCGATGCAACTGGTGTTGTACGCCGCGACCGCCGCAGTGAGCGTTGCAAAGTCGCCGCCCACGCCCACCGTGCGTGTACCGCTCAAAGAAGCCTGAACGGTGAATGTATTGGGCGAAACCGGATGAGTCGTCACGTTGTTCACGTCGGTAGCCACTGCACCGCCGGCGTTGGAGCCGATGTTGCCGAGGTTGTCCTGAGCGATGACATAATAGGAAATCACGTCGCCAGCGGCGATGCCGCCCAGATCCGCTGCCACGATGTTGAAGTTCCATGTTCCGTTTGTCGAGGTGCCGCCGGCAAAAGTACCGGGGCTGGAGAAATAAGCCCCCGCGCCTTTACGGTAGTAGATACGCGGCACCAAAGCGCCGGCAGTCGGAATACCTGTTCCGTCCGTGATGGTAACACCTGTCAGGGAGACGTCGCCCGTTCCACAACCGGTAATGATCGGCGAATAAGCGATGCCGGGGCCGGAAACGTCGGACAATACGAAGTTGCCCGCATCGGCGCCGATATCGGTTGCCGTGAGGGAAGCGCGTGTTTGGCCGTCGAAGTCATCCGTTACACCGGGAACAGGCTGTCCGCCCGCTTCCACGGGTGTTGCTACACCTGCCTGAATATGCAAATCAACTGAAGTGGCGTTGCCGTTCGGCGTTACAAACTTCGGATCGCCGGCAATACTCTGGAAATCATTGCCGGTAGCAGTACGCCAGTCGGCCAGCGTCATTTGATCGATCGCGTTGTACAAACCGGTAAAACCGCCGGTGCCGTTGGCCAGCAGGTCATTGTAGTTGCTGGCAGCACCGACCGGGTTCGGCGTCGTGCCGCCGAAAGTCATGGCGTAGTGTTTGCCGGTGCCTGCACCGTTGGAACGCGCGTTGTGGAAAATATTGCTGACATAGTTACGCGTACCGGTTGTTACGGCGCTGGTAAAAGCGAATGTGGCGCTTGTGCCTGCGCTGACGTCCAAGCCGCCGATATACACGCTGTTGAACCGGACGTTGTTGTTGCCGGCCGCTTCGCGGATACCGAAAATGCCATATCCGTTGGTAATATCGGCGCCTGTAGCATCCACCCCGAGCCGCACCATATTGTTTTGCACATTGCTGGAGCCCGCGTTCAACTGGATACCGGTGATAATGCCGGTCAGCGTGCTGCTGGTCATGTTATAACTGTGCAGGAAGTTGCGCGCTACCGTATTGGAAGTAAGCAGCGGGAGGCTGATCACCATACCTGTTACGGAAGCGGAGGCCGTTGGATTGTTGTTCAGCAGGGTGTGAACCGTATTTTGGGAAAAGTTATTAGCGCCGACCGTGGAAAGGTTGGTAAGTACCGAAATCCCCATAATGGAAGCCGCGCCGCCACTACCGGTCGCACCGCTACCCGAAGTTAAACTGCGGATGGTGTTGCCCGTGACGGTAAACGTGCCGATGCTGGAAGTTCCCTGAGCCAGGATACCCCACATGATATTCGCCGTGCCCGCGTTCGGGGCCGTCAGGTTGGAAATGGTATTATTCGTGATTTGTTGTCCGAGGGCATTGGAAAAGGATACAATACCTATGACCGATCCTGCCAGGTTGCCGTCGCCGGTAATGCTGTTCGCGAGGGTCGTGCTGCCGATCGTGTTTCCGGTCACGATATAATTGCTCGCAACGGTAGCCCCCTGAACGGAAATACCCCGGACACTTGGAGGAGTAGCGGGAGCACCCGATACGGTCATGCTTATCCCCCCGATCAAGTTATTGCTGATGGTGGTGGTATTGGTTGGGGAGGTGCCGCCCGCAGTAATACAGGCAAAGCCGCCCGCCGACCCGGAAAACGTACAGGCGATGCTGCCGTTCGTTGTCAGGCTGCCGATCGTATTATTGTCGCAAAGGAAATTGCCCTGGCCCATCAATATCCCGCCGTTAAAGAAGGTGGCGTTGAGCGTGGTCAGGTTGATGTTTTGAATGGTGTTACCCTGGATCAACGTTGTGCCTGGCCCTACGGTGAAGTTCATTCCCCGGAAGTTGCCGGAGCCGGTCAGGGTCATCGGACCGCCGCCGCACAAGGGAGCGGTGCCGCCGATAAAGTTATTGGTAATGACAAACTTGTTGGAAGTGGTAAGCGGGCAGTTGATGGAGCCGAACTGCGCAGCAGCCAGCACACGGGGAGCGGTTTGATAAAAACTGTTGCCCGTGATCGTCCATTCTGTGCTACCAGTTGTCATTACAATACCGATGGAAGTGCTGGTAGACAGGAAAAAGTTAAAAATATTGCAGTTCGAAACGGTATTGCTGCTGTTGAAATGATTTTGCGACGTGCTTGTGCCGGAACTGTAGATACAGATGGCCGGCGTCGTGGCGCCGTCATGCACATCACAATTATCGATCAGGTTGTTGTCGTTGCCGTTCAGTCCGGTGGTTGTACTGAACAAAATGACGCCGTTTGTCGTAGAAGTATTTACCCCCTGCACGTCGCAATACCGGACGATGTTGTTGGAGCCTTCATTGATAAATCGAATGGCATTACCGGTGGTGCTGCTGTTGGAGATTACCAAACCTTTGTTTATGCCCACGCCACCGGGGCGGCCGTCGATGCGCCACCAGGTACCGCCGTTGATGTCAATGGTGGGGCCGGCATTGGTGCCCGCTATCGACAACAGCGGCGCGCCTGCTTCCGGCCTGATCGTCACCGTATTGACCGAACTGCCGCATAAAATAGAGGGTAATACGATAGGGAAAGCCGGCTCGGCCGAACTTAAGTACGTGCTTTGTAACTCCAGTATTACCGGACCGGCCAAACCATTTGCATTCAAATCTGCAATGGCAGATGTCAGGGTAGAATAAAATCCCGTCGGCCCTACCGATCTTGTTCCTGAAATGGAACAATCGTTGGTTATAGCCATACCCGTTAACGGCGCTGCCGTTTGGTAGGTCGGACCTGCACAAAGCCCTCCGTTAAAAGAATAAACCCAAAAGAAATAAGGCGTTGAAGGTGTCAGCCCGCTTGCCGAAAAATTAGTCGTTGCACCGGAAGATACGATAATTCCTCCCAATGCGCTTGCGCCGGGCGTGTAGGTGGTGCCATCTGCCGGCGCGGCCGGCGGAACATTGGCAAGTGTTCTTACCACCAAATAACCGTTCGGCGCACTGCCGGCGGCAGTAAATGCACCGGCAATATTATTCAGACCGGGCGTCAGGAGCAAAGCGGTGGGCTGGTCGGCCGGCGCAGTGGGAGGAGCGCTGGTTACCAGCGATATTTCGTCGACGGAACCGGGCGGTTGCGATCCTGCCGAACCGTCGTTTGACCACATAAAAACAATCCGTTGTGTTGTGCCGGCAAAAGAGGCGGGCAAACAAACGGTCTGTGTTTGATAGGTCGATTGAAGATTCAAATTGGGCGGCGTGCAAAGAATAGTTGCGCCCGGATAAGCGGTAGGTATATTCAACCAGCTCTGAAAAGCGCCTGTCGGGCTGTTCGCCGCCGGCGTAATGGAAGTGGGTATGGTAAATACCGTCACGTAATCGTAACTGCTTTCGCCTTGTACTTTCCATTTGAACGACAAAGTAATGTTGGTCTGACCTGCCGGGAAAGTAATATCGCGGTAAAAATGGACGGTAGAGGCCGAGGTATTGATATAATTATACGTCGCTCCCCCTGCATTATCCGAAATATAGGCAGAGTTTGTGCCTGCGGATGGCGTGGCTACCGAACCAACAAACCATTGGTTGGTGGCGCCGTTTACTAAGGTCCAGCCGTTATCGGCAAAGGTGGCGCCATTTTCAAAACCGCCATCCCCTGTTGGGGAAATAAGGGTGGTTTGGGCAGAAGCCTGACCCTGAAAAAGGCCGGTGGCGGCCGCGAAGAGAAGCGCAATCAAGCGCCATGCAGGTATATAACTTTTCATAAGAAGAGATTACTGACAGATTGAAAAAAAGGGAACGAAAATACTACTGGCCGGCTACCGGCACTTCGGTGAGCGCCTCGATCAGTCCGGGTAAATAGGTTGCCAGAACGCCGTCGGGCAAAAATTTCAGATCCGGGTCGTTCGGCGCCTCGGTGAGTACTTTTTCATAGTTGGTTGCGATGGCTTCATTCACCGGTTTGCTCACCAGGATATCGGCCTCGACGTAGTTCACCAGCCGCTTGTACGACAAATACAGGGAGCGGTCGGCGTCGGTCAGGTCGGGCTGCGTCAGCGCCACGTCCATCCGGTCGCGTTCCTGCGCCAGCGATTGGTTCAGTTGGAGTGTGTGCTTCCACACGATTGCGGAAAGGTCGCCAACGTCTTGTTGAGGGCTGGTTTGGCTGAAAGCCGATGTGCAGAAAAGTGCGGAAAACAGCAGGGTAAAAAACACCGTGCTTGCCATCCAATTCACTGAAAGAGAGGGAGACGTAGTATTTCTTTTCATGAGAAAAATTTATAAAAATTCGTATCTGCCGGGAGTGGGTATACAACCCACGCACAGTTGGGAAAGATTATATACAAACGCAAGGCGTCTTCGTTCGCCTGCAAGTGAGGCGCGATGACGCTAAATCGGAAAATGAAAAAAACAAATTACAGTCGAAAAAAATCGAGGAGAGAGTGTGTGGTACACCCTGGAAGAGGGCGATACGCGCGGTCACTTTCTCATGAGACCACGGATTAAAGATTAAATCTGGCACGAAAGTAAAAAGGATTTGAGTATGTCAAATCTTTTGATAAAAAAAACACCCAATTATATCGCCAAATTTTTCAGAACACTCCAGGTCAAACAATAAAGGCGGCCTCCCGGCCGCCTTTATCAGATATTATCCCGCCAAGGGTAGGGTTGGATCAGCGCGCCGCCGTTTTCACTACTTTGCGCACACTCGTTTTATCCTCCGTTTTACACCGGACGAAATACACTCCCGACGAAACGTTGGGCAATTCCATGCGGTAAAATCCGGCGCTCAGGCTTTTTTGCGGCAATAAAATGGCCGTTATCCGTCCGTTTTCGTCGGTCATTTCCACTTCCAGCGCCGTGGCATTTTTTAACTCGATGTCGAGTGTGGCTTTTTCGTAATATGGGTTGGGGTATATTTTCAGGTCGAAAAGAACCGCGTGGTCCGCGCCGCTTCCGGCGTGTAAAACCTCTTCGCTGCGTTTGGCGACGCGGTTGGTATTTTGCCGGCTGCCCTGAACCGGTTTTGCGGACGACCAGCGGATCGTGTTGATCAAAATCTGCGCGGGTTCTGCCTGGTCCTGGTAATATTCCATACCGAGGTAAACAACTTTGCCGGAGCCGATGGGTTTGTACCCCACAACCGGAAAATTGCGCAGGGACGCCGGGTCGGTTTCTTCCCGGGTGGCCGTCCAGCAACTGACGGGTGAATCATCTTCCTTATATCCCAAAACGTCCACCAGGGTGACAAAATCGGGATCGGTTACGTCTATGGGATATACAAAATCACTCAGGGAAAACTGGCTGTTGGTGCCGTTCAGAACCGGGTGTTCGGGTGTGACTTCGTGCACAACCGGCTCGGAACAAAAATAACTGAATTCGACGCCGAACAATCCGAACTGCTGCAAAATCCTGAAATCATCCGTTCCGGTGATGATCACCATTCAGCCCTGCCGGGCAAACTGGGTCAGCTGTTTGCCAAAGGCCCGGACGGACCCGGCGTCGCCGCCAAAGGGATACGTGATTACCACAACGTCGGTAGTGGCCAATGCCAGATTCAGGTCTTTCCAGTCGCCCTGCCAGAACTCCGACACCGGTGAGGCGGGTAGTTGTTCTTCGATGGCACGCCTGACTTTGGCGACATAGGCGCTGTCATAGGCGTTACAATTGAACATCAGAATGTTCAGCACGGTGTTGGAGTCCACCTCCGGTTTTGCCCGAAACTGTTGCGACGGCGAATGCCGGAACACCCGGCACGAAGAGGAACGGGCCGCAGTGGAATTATTGGGGAATGGCTGGTCGTTGCACTTCGGGTTTTCCGCCCGGAAAGCCGTCAGGCAGAAGAAGCCGAACGCCAACGCGAAAAGTGAGTAAACTCGAAGCATGAGGGTGTAAAGTTTTTTACGATTCTGATCAACTGATTTTTGTCGGAAAACGTCGGAACCGGCAGGTTTCGTACAAGTCGCGGCATCTTTTACAAAGATCAGTCCAATTGGGAGGCCAAAGTTAGGGATTTTGGGGGTTGCGGACATGAATATATTCGGGGACAAAGGGCAAATTTTTTTGAAAAACCCATACATTCCGGCACAACACATTCATTTACATGCTGTTAGGTCATTACATTTTAAAACGCGGCTTAGTGAGGGTGTCTCAGAAGGTTGATGAGGGTTTATAAAAGTTTATCAGGTTGATATTTTGAGCCGAAAAGGCACTAATTTATGCTATTTTTCATTCCAAACATCAACTTTCATCAACCATTATCAACCATTATCAACTTTATCAACCCCTTGAGACACCTTGACTAAGCCTGGTATCCTGACAATACAAACTGCCCGGAGGTTGCTTCACCGTCCGGGCAGTTTTTGGCATTTCGTCAATTGGCCTCATTTGCCGGGTATTAATGCTCCCGGCAATGAAGTAACCGACGCACAAAATTACTTATTCGCTACCAGCGAGATTTGCAGGTCGAATTCGTCATAAATCGTTTTGTCGCCGAGGCCGTCAAAGAAGGAACCGGAGCCGTAACGTACGTTGTAGTTCGAACGGTCGACGGTCAGTTTGCCGCTTGCGGTGATTTTGCCGTTGCTTTCCGAAACGCTGGCGAGGAATTTTTCTTCGCGGGTGGTTTCTTTAATCGTCAGGTTGCCGACGATTTTGTAGTTGCCTTTCGTGTCCTGCGGAATTGCTTTGGTGATCACGAATTTGGTGGTCGGGTGTTTTTCCACGCCGAAGAAGTCGTCACTTTTCAGGTGGCCAACGAGTTTGGCTGCCCATTCGCCTTCCAGGTCGGTGTCGGTGATGGAGGTCATGTCGATATCGAACGTGCCACCCGTCAGTTTGCCGTCGGCCCAGGTCAGGCTGCCGTTTTTAACTTTTACCGTGCCGGTGTGTTTGCCCGTCACTTTGTAACCCGTCCATACGATCGTGCTGGAAGCAACGTCTACCGTATAGGTGTCCGCAACGTAGGCGGCCATGGTCAGAAGAGCCAAAAGCGGGAGCAGGAGCAGTTTTTTCATTTTTTTTCAATTTTTAACGGTGAAGGATGAATGATTACAGGTTTCAAAACCCGTGCAAAGGTATGTGTTCTAAAAACAGGTGTTGTAACACTAAAAGTTAACGGTTGTTTAAAGCTGCCCTGCTAATTCCCGGCGGATTTGTTTTTCGGAAATTTTCAAAACATAATTTTTTTTTCTGCCGGGTGTTTGTACCTTTGCGCCTCTTAAATTTTGACGACTATAAATACTCCAGTAATGAAAGAGTTGGAAGCCATACAATTCGTGCACGATCAGCTGCTGAAAACGCCCGAATTCCCCGAATTTAAAACCGGCGATGCGATCATCGTAACGTATCGCATCGTGGAAGGCGACAAAACCCGCGAACAGGCTTATCGCGGCGACGTGATCCAGATCAAAGGACACGGCCTGACCAAAACCTTCACGGTTCGTAAAATATCGCACGGCGTTGGTGTGGAACGTATTTTTGCGTTCTCCAACCCCAATATCGCCAGTATCCAGGTGGTAAAACGCGGCCGTGTCCGCCGTTCGCGTATTTTCTATCTGCGCGGATTGGTGGGTAAAAAAGCCCGCATCAAAGAAATGAAAATGGCGACGACCGGCAATAATTGATATTCCCGCCCGGTTGTTTTTCCATAACGATGAAAAGCCGTTCTGCACTCAGCAGAACGGCTTTTTTGCGTTGGAGCGGCTTGTGTTTATCATCGTTGCAAAGGTATCGCCCGCTCCGCTTGCAACAAGTGCCGTTCGATGTGCGCCGTCATAAACAAAAACGTGTCGCCGAGTTTCAGCCGGAGCCAGGGCGCGATGGAGATCGGGATACGTACACGATTGAGGTTGACGGAAGCCGCTGCGTCGAGCAATTTTAACATGGTTTCCTGCTGATCGATAAATTCCGCCAGCATGGCCCTCGGATCGGGGTGTTGCGCAGGCACGGCGTTTTTCGGCGATTTCATTTTTGATTTCAAATACCCGTCGGGTTTCGGCCGCATGAGTTGTACAAAATAGTCGCCAAGCCAGCCGGAGCGGAATTTTTCAACCGGCCGGTTCCTTTTTTGTCCGGCAGCCCGAATGGCTTTTTCGATGGCCGGCAGGTAGTAACGCCCGTAAATATTCAGGTGTTCGAGGCATTGGGCGGCGCTCCACTGTGCTGCGGAAGCTTGGGCGGATAATGCTTCCGGCGGGAGCATTTGCCATTCGGAGACGGCTTTTTGGAGAAACCCTTCAGTTTGCCGGGTCAGATTTTCAAGCAGTTGCATTGTTGGATTGCTGGATTGTTGCATTGCTGGGTTGTTGGATTGCTGAATTGTTGGATTGCTGGATTGTTGCATTGCTCCATTGTTGGATTGCTGAATTGTTGGATTGCTGGATTGTTGCATTGCTCCATTGCCGAACTGTTGGCACATCAACAATTTAACAATTTAACAATTTAACAATTTAACAATGCTAACAATCCAGCAATACCACAAAAGTCCGGCCTCCACGCCGTGCCGTTCTTGGTAAAAACCAAGATTTTCAAATTTTGATACTTCCCAAAAACTTGCTGAAATTCGTCGGGTCGATGCCTAAGTAACTCGCCAGGTACTTGTGCGGAACCAAGTGCAGGATGTGCGGGCTGCGCCGGAGCAGTGCCCGGAAGCGTTGTTCGGCGGAAAACGACTGCAATTCAATTTGCCGGGCCAGCACACCGGCGAGCGCGTGGCTGAGTGCCAGCCGGATCATCCGTTCGATGGCGTGGTGCCGGAGCATCAGTTCGTCAATTTGCCGGAAAGTGGCGCGCAGGAAGGCGCCGGGGGTGAGGGTTTCAAAAAATAACGCGAAGGTTGCTGCAATAAAAAAGAATCGGCCACACCCGAAAACGAATACGGGTACGTAAATACCAACGTGGCTTCCCGGCCGTCGTCGCCAACTGCATAAGCGCGTTGCACCCCTTCCAGTACAAAATAGAGGTATTTTTCAGTTTCTGCCTCATGGGTGAGGATGATTTTGCGTTTCGCTTCAAAAGGCTGCCAGACGGCGGCAAAATCCTCCCATTCTGCTTCGGAAATCGGGTGAATCTGCCGGATAAAGGTCTGAAGATGGGCCAGGGCGGTGGAGAAGTCGGTTTGCATGGAACAAAAATGAATGTTCCCGGCGACATTTCTGCCCGAATGTTACCTGCGTAAACTTCCGGCCGGGGCGGCTCCCGCACTTTTGCACTAAATTTAAAACAAATATGCCGAGCAGCATGAAAAATACCGTTGAAAACAACCGCCTCCAGGAACACTATTCCAACAAAAAACACTGGCTGCACTGGGGCCCCTATCTCTCTGAACGTCAGTGGGGTACCGTCCGCGAAGATTATTCGCCGGGTGGCACCGCATGGGACTCTTTTCCACACGACCACGCCCGTTCGCGGGTGTACCGATGGGGCGAAGATGGTATAGCCGGCATCTCCGACGAGTGGCAAAGGTTGTGTTTCGCCGTCGCCCTCTGGAACGGCAAAGACCCGATCATCAAAGAGCGCTTATTCGGCCTCACCGGCAGCGAAGGCAACCACGGCGAAGACGTCAAGGAACTTTATTACTACTTAGACAACACGCCCACCCACTCGTACATGAAACACCTGTACAAGTACCCGCAGGCGGAATTCCCCTACGAACAACTGGTGCGGGAAAATGCCCGGCGCGGGCGCGAACAGCCTGAATATGAATTGCTTGACACGGGCATTTTCGACGGCGACCGGTATTGGGATGTGTTCACTGAGTATGCCAAGGCAGACAAAAACGACTTGTTGATCAAAATTACGGTGCATAACCGCGCCCCGGAAGCCGCCGAATTGCACCTGCTGCCCACCCTGTGGTTTCGCAACCTGTGGTCGTTCGGTTTGATGAATCAAAAGCCGGTCATCAGGCTCCAGTCATCAGACGGCTTGAAGCCGTCTGATGACTACCGTAGTCTCGTGCTTAATCACGAAAAAATGGGCGACTACTTTTTTTATTTCCGGCAACCCGAACACCTCTTGTTCACGGAAAATGAAAACAACAGCGAACGGCTTTGGGGACAGCCCAATTCATCGGTTTTTGTAAAAGACGCCTTTCACACTGCGCTGACAACCAATAATTTCGAATTTTTGGAGGGCAAAACGGAGGGCACAAAATTTTCCCCGATGTACCGCTTTACGGTGGAAGCCGGTGGCTCCGCAGTCTTTCAGTTCCGCTTGTCCGGCCAAGCCGTCAAAACACCCTTCGGAAAAAATTTCGACAAAACCTTCGATGACCGGAAGAAGGAAGCCGACGAATTTTACGACAGTATTACCCTGAGCAACCGGGAACAAATAACCGGTATCCGGCAAGCCGGAACCGATAACGACCAGCAAAACATCCTGCGCCAGGCTCTCGCCGGCATGCTCTGGTCGAAACAATACTACAACATCGACATGCCGCGCTGGCTCGACGGCGATCCGGGTCAGTTGCCGCCGCCGGAAGAGCGGAAAAAGGCCGTAACAACCACTGGCGTACCCTCAACAACGAGGACATCATTTCCATGCCGGACAAATGGGAATACCCCTGGTACGCCGCCTGGGACCTCGCTTTCCATTGTGTGTCGCTGGCGATGGCGGACGCCGAATTTGCAAAAAATCAGTTGATCCTGTTCCTGCGCGAATGGTATATGCACCCCAACGGCCAGTTGCCCGCCTACGAATGGGCTTTCGGCGACGTCAACCCGCCCGTCCACGCCTGGTCGTGCCTGCAGGTGTATAAAATGGAAAAGGAACGCAGCGGCAGCGGCGACGTGGATTTTTTGAAAAAAGTGTTCCAAAAACTGCTCATCAACTTCACCTGGTGGGTTAACCGCAAGGATAAAAACGGCAACAACGTATTTGAAGGCGGTTTTCTCGGATTAGACAATATCGGTGTGTTCGACCGTTCCAACCAGATCCCCGGCGGCGGTTACTTAGAACAGGCCGACGGCACCGCCTGGATGGGCATGTACAGCCTGAACATGCTTGAAATGGCGCTGGAGATCGCGCAATACGATCCGACCTTCGAAGACGTGGCGACCAAATTTTTCGAACACTTCGTCTACATCGCCGAAAGCCTCAACCGCATCGGCCACGACTGGACGGGCGCCTGGGACGAGCAGGAAGGGTTTTTCTACGACATTCTCGGCTTGCCCAACGGCGAATATATTCCATTGAAAGTGAGGTCGTTAGTAGGCCTGAGCACCTTGTTTGCCGTGTTTGTGCTGCCCAAAACGCAACTTGACAAGTTGCCCGATTTTGCCAAACGCCTGCGCTGGTTCCAGCAATACCGCAAGGACAACGGCGACTACTTAGTGCTCGACGAACATCCCGTACACGGCGCTTTGCACCTGTCGCTCATTCCGAAGGAAAGGCTGAGCCGTCTGCTGCACGCCATGCTCGACGAAAAGGAATTCCTGTCGCCCGGCGGCATCCGTTCCTTGTCAAAAGTACACGAGCACGGTTATTCGGTGCAGATCGACGGGCAAACCTTCGGGCTTCGTTACGAGCCGGGTGAAAGCAGCACGGGACTTTTTGGCGGCAATTCCAACTGGCGCGGCCCCGTGTGGATGCCGATGAACTTTATGCTCATCCGGGCCTTACACGAATACCACCTGTTTTACGGAACGGAATACTCGGTGGAGTTCCCAACCGGCTCGGGCCAAATGATGTGCCTGCAGGAAGTGGCGGATGCCCTTTCGCGGCGTTTGATCTCGGTATTTGAAAAAGACGGGAGCGGCCATCGGCCGGTCAATGGCCACGATCGTATTTATGCCGAAAACCCGCATTTCCAGGACCTGGTGCTCTTTTACGAATATTTTCACGGGGATACCGGGAGGGGTGTGGGCGCAAGCCATCAGACGGGCTGGACGGGTGTGGTAGCGGCTTTGATCGGGGAGTTGGGGTGAGGTTTAATACTCAAACATCTCCGTCAGCAGCACACACCCTTGGAAGTCATATTTCAAACCGCTTGACTACCATTTCCAATCTGTAGCGTCAAAGTCGTTTGCTATTCCTTCAAAAAGGTCGGCATCTGGCTTATTGCCGCCTGTTTTGGCTTTTTGAAATTGCTCTTCCCAGCCTTCGCGCGGCTGTTTTACAAAGGTATAACATTTCATTATTTTCCGAAATGTTACACAGGTAAATTTTAACCCCGGGCCTCTCCCCGACCTTTGTATCATCAAATAAAAAATCGCCCCACTACCACCATGACATTAATGACTCAATGACGCCCCTCCTTCGTCCCGAAGCCTCGGGAATACGGCGGGTAAAACTTCCTAACTCTTTCGTTATGAACGCCAAACAGGGAACAATCCTCATCGCTGCACAAATGGCCGGCCTGCTCGAACAATTGAATCAAGAGGTCTACACCCGCCCGCTTCCACTTTTTCACGGCAGCACCGTCGGGCAGCATTTCCGGCACATCCTCGAATTTTATACCTGCCTGTTCGACGGGGTTTTAACGGCCCACGTGGATTACGGCAGCCGAAAACGCAACAACGCGCTGAGCGAATGCCCCCGCAACGCACACGCCGTGCTCGATTATATCGCCGACACCGTAAAACACCAGGACGATCACCAGTGGCTGAAGGTGGACAGTGAATTTTCCGGCGATTGTGTGGCCGGGGCAGAACGCCCGGTGTATATCTCTTCGATGGGCCGCGAATTGCAATACGCCTTCGATCACGCGGTGCATCACTTAGCCATGATCCGGATGGGCTTGGAAGTGTATTTCCCTGAAATTCAGGTAGATGAAGATTTGGGTGTGGCGCCTTCCACTTTGAAATACCGGAAAGGAGCGGAGGCTGCTTTTGCACGCAGCGAATCTGTTATTCCGGAGACGACTTACGGGTAATCAAAAAAAACAAATAAAACCATGCTGACATTAAAAAATACCCAACCCGACTTTGCCGAACTCGCTTCCAAAGAGTGGCTTGTCACCAACGGCATCGGCGGATATGCATCGTCTACCGTGGTTGGAGCCAATACCCGGCGTTACCACGGCCTGCTGGCGGCTTCCATGAATCCGCCGACCGAACGCACCGTGATGGTATCCAAAATAGAAGAGTGTATCGTTTTTAACCGCGATTGTGTGTTCGGACTTTCGAGCAATCAGTACCCCGGCGCCGTGCACCCCCAGGGATTCCGGTACTTCAGGTTTTTCGAGCGGAAACCTTTGCCCCGTATGAAATTTGAAGCGCAGGGGAATCATATCCTGAAAACTGTTTTTATGGTTCACGGCTCCAACACCACCGTGGTGGAATATGAAAACACGGGAGAAACGACCTTCAAAATTCGCCTCACCCCCCTGTTCGTGTACCGCGATTATCACGCCCTGGCACGTGAAGACTCTTTTTTCGACTACTGGATGAAACGTGAAAACGGCTATTACACGCTGTATGCACATTTCGGCGCCACGCCCCTGTATTTCAACTTTTCAGCGGGGGAGTTTGTGGAAAAACGCGACTGGTACAAAAAACTGGAATACACGCGGGAACTGGACCGCGGCCTGGATGCCCATGAAGATGCCTGCTCGGTTGCCAGTATCGATGTGGTGCTAAAACCCGGCGCAAAAGTGCACCTCGTATTCTCGACGGATGAAAAGATGGTCACGGAAGATCCGGAGGCGCTCAAATTCAATGAGTTGCAACGAATAGAATCCCTTGTTCCCAAGGATAGTGACGACTCGTTTTTACGCGACCTGATGATTGCGGGCGACCAGTTTCTCGTCCGGAGAAACAGTACGGAAGGTTATTCTTTACTCGCCGGCTACCACTGGTTTACGGACTGGGGGCGCGACACCATGATCGCCATGCGCGGGCTGACGATTGCGACCCGGAAGCAGGAAGTTTCCCGGTCCATCCTCGCCACGTTTTTCCGGTACATCGACCGGGGTATGTTGCCCAACCGTTTTCCCGACCGGAACGAGCCCCTCGAATACAATACCATCGACGCCACACTGTGGCTCTTTGTTGCCATGTATGAATATTACCAGGCCTTCCATGACCTGAGTTTTATCACAGAACACTTCGACGCGCTGACCGATATCCTCGACCAGCACATCGCCGGAACCCGCTATCAGATCCGGGTCACGCCGGAAGGATTTTTGAGCGGCGGTGAAGGTTTGGCGCAACTGACCTGGATGGATGCGCGGGTGGGCGATTTTGTAGTGACCCCGCGACACGGCTGCCCGGTAGAGATTCAGGCGTTGTGGTTCAACGCATTGCGCATTTATCAATACTTCGCCGGCACACTTGACAAACCCTTCGGCGAATACCGGCAAATCGGCGACCGCCTGCAAGACAACTTTAAAAAACACTTCGTTCGCCCGGACGGCGCCTTAAATGACGTTTTGCTTGCCGCAGAGCAGCAAACCCCGGACGCGCGGCCGGCGGTCGACGGTTCCCTGCGCCCCAACCAGATTTACGCCGTCAGCCTGCCGTTTTCTTTGCTGGACCGGGAGGCGGAAAAACGGGTGGTAAAGGTCGTGCGCGAGCACCTGCTCACCGATTACGGCCTGCGCAGCCTGTCGCCCGAACATCCGGATTTTAAACCCGTGTACGAAGGCGACCCCTGGCATCGCGATACGGCCTATCACCAGGGTACCGTATGGCCCTTCCTGCTCGGCGAATACATCACGGCGCACCTGAAAGTAAACGATTGGTCCGAAGCGGCTCAAAAAGAGGCACTCGCCCTGCTCGAACCCCTGAAGCGGCATTTTTACCAGCAGGATTGTATCCTCGGTATTTCTGAAATTTTTGACGGCAAACTTCCCCGTCCAGGCAAAGGCACCGTCCACCAGGCATGGTCCGTCGGGGCTTTGATAAAAACCCTGCTCGACTTAAAAGCGCACCGGAAAAAAGGGCGTCGCCACGCCAAAATCCCGTTCCTGGAAGCCCGGTCCGTATTTTTTTAACAAACCGAAACGTATTCACTCACTCATTTCCATACCCGACTATGAAATTTTCACTCTTTCTCATTCTCGGAGCAGCCATTTTTGCTTCCGTGAATTCAGCCCTCAAACCGGCAGTACCACCCCGGATACCACCCCGGATTTTAACGCGCGCACCAAACACTTCCGACTGACCAAAGACAAGGTGGCGATAGACGGCTACGACCCGGTGTCGTATTTTAAAGGCGGCGCAAAAAAAGGCAACGCCCAATTCAACTACAACTATGACGGCGTGATCTATCACTTTGAGAACGCGGAAAACCTCGCCGAATTCAAAACCAACGCGGCCAAATACGAACCCGTTTGGGGCGGGTGGTGTGGCCATGCGATGGCTTTGCGCGGCGAAAAAGTGGAGATCAACCCGGAATGTTACAAAATCGTCAACGGTCGTAATGTCCTGTTTTTCAAAACATTCTACGCCAACGCGTTGAGCAACTGGCAAAAAGAGATCAAAAAAACGCCGGAAAATACCCTGATGCAACAGGGCGATAACTTCTGGACCAAAACCCTGGCCCAGTAATTTTTCAGACGAGATTTTTTAGTAATAATTTGACAGGATTAACAGGATCGACAGGATTAAAACCCGCCGGCTTCGCCGGCAAAAATAAAATCCTGTCGATCCTGTTAATCCTGTCAAAAAAACAAAACCCAACTTGTCAAACTTATGATCGTTGCACTCAAACACAACTGGCCGAAATACCTGATTGAGGCCTGGGCATTGGGTATGTTTATGGTTTCGGCTACTTTTTTTACCGGCGCCCTCGAGTTGCCGGGCTCTCCCGGCCGGGCACTCGTAAGCGACCCGCTGCTGCGGCGCTGGCTGGGTGGTGTTGCGATGGGACTGACGGCTATCGGCCTGATTTATTCGGGTTGGGGTCGCCGTTCCGGGGCTCACATGAATCCCGCAGTGACCCTGGCTTTTTTGTACCTGAAAAAAATTGGCCGCGGCGATGCCCTCTGGTATGTTGTTGCACAATTTACCGGCGGCGCTGCGGCGATGTTGCTGGCAGGAGCCCTGTTTCCCGCTTTCACCGCCGCCCCGGAAGTAAATTATGTACAAACCCAACCCGGCATGGCCGGTGTGCCGGCAGCCTTTTTTTCGGAGACGGCCATTTCGTTCGGGATGTTTTTAACCGTTTTGTATTCCAGCAACTGCGAAAAAACCGCCCCATATACGGGTATTTTTGCTGGCATTTTGCTCATGTTGTACATCACCGTCGAATCGCCGCTTTCCGGCACTTCCATGAATCCGGCACGGTCCATCGCCTCGGCGCTGGCTGCCGGAAATTTTCAACACCAGTGGATCTTTCTGAGCGCCCCGCTGATCGGCATGTCCGGCGCCGGCGCCGTTTGGAAAGCCTGGATATGCCGAAAATCCGAATTTAAATGCAGTTTTCAGGGGTAAATTCCGAAATGTTACCTGCGTAATCATTCGCCCTTTTCCTCAGTCCGACCTTTGTGTCATTATTTATTCACCCACTCATTCACTCACCATGAAATCCATTATCGTCACCGGCGCGGCCGGCAATATGGGGCAGGCAGTTGTACAACGTTTTGTTCAGGATGGCCATAAAATTTATGCGGCACTGGGCCTGGGCGAAAATTCCCGCCTGTTCAGCGAAAGCCCTCACGCGGCCAATATCGACGTGCAGTTTCTCAACCTGACCGATGAAACCGTATCGGAAGGTTATGTAAAAGGGATTGTCGCCCGGGATACGGCAGTGGATACGGCCGTTTGTATCGTCGGTGGCTGGCAACCCGGAACACTCTCTGAAACAACGGGTTATGAACTGGATAAAATGATCAAACTCAATTTTAACACGGCATTTAACGTCGCCAAACCGCTGATGGAATTTTTCGAGCGGCAGGGGCGTGGTCAGTTTATCTTTATTGGTGCGCGGCCGGCCATCAATCCCGCAGAAGGAAAAAACCAGGTGGCTTATGCCCTGGGCAAATCGCTTTTATTCCGCCTCGCAGAGATCATCAACGACCAGGGCAAATTCAAAAACATCCGGGCCAGCGTGGTGATCCCATCTTTACTCGACACCCCGCAAAACCGCGCCGCCATGCCGGATGCCCCGGCCAACGAGTGGGTTACACCCGAAGTCGCCGCCGAAACCATTTCGTTTTTGCTCGGCGATACCGGCGAAAATCTGCGCGAAACAGTTATTAAACTGTATAATCTGGCGTAAGCGGGATTAAAATGATCTGTTATGGTGGAATATCGCTTTATCATCTTGCAAAGGCTTTCCAACGGGATCGAGGTGTTAAGCGCCGTGGTTTTGCTGACGGGTTTTGCCAAAGGTATGTGGGGCTTTTTGCTGCACGAATGGCGCGATTTGCGGACGCAGGTGGAATTGCCCCTGGAAACCATTTCCAAGTTGCGCCCGATGGTTGGCAACTACATCCTGCTGGGACTCGACTTCTACATCGTTTCGGACATTTTATCCACGATGCTGCACCCCGAATGGCAGGAACTCATCAGTCTGGCCGTTATCGGGTTGCTGCGCACCACGATCGGGTATTTTCTGGGAAAAGAAATTGCCGAATCAAATCATTGAATAACAAATACTTGCAATCAAATGGAAACAGTTAGATTTCTGATCTGTGTTTTTTATTGCTACCTCCTGGCAGGGGTCATTTTTGCCGCGTTTTTCCTTTGGCGCGGTGCCGCGCAACTGGACCATGCGGCAAAAGGTATCTCCTGGAAAACCCGCGTTTTTTTATTCCCCGGCAGCGCCGCCCTGTGGCCGGTTTTGCTCCGGAAGTGGCTGGTTAAACGCAATTGATGGTCATCGGGCATGTATTGCATCAATAACAAAACCGGTTTTCAGACCAATTAACATCCTTGTTCATGACTTCAGCGTTGAGAAAAATACACCGGAACAGCTGGTTCGTACTGGCGGTCCTGCTTCCGTTGGCCTGGATTGCCGCTATCCGGGCGATTCCCGGGGAGTTTTTCCAGCAACCCGTCCGGGCAGCCCAGGCGGATCCGCTGCCTTTGACGCTTGCAAGCAGGCAGTCGGGCGATTTTGTGGTCAGCCTGCGCACAGACAGCAGCGGCCTGCGGAATCAGATTGAAATTATCATTACCCAACCATTGACCAATCCCAACACAACCGTCACGGTAGACGGCAAAAGTGAAATTATCCTCGGCACACGAGGCATCCTCCGCTTCGAACCGGACAGCGCCGCTGCCCGAAACCGCCCGCTAACCCTCCGGTTTGAGGATAAAATACAGGGTCGGCTGCTCCGAACTGTCATTTTTGAATAACCCGCACATCGCTTTTTGTCATGTCAGTTATATACGACCCAGTCCACTGGACGCCCCACAAAAAAACCTACGACCGGCTGATCGCCGCCTTTGTGTTTGCCTATCTGGCGCTTTTTTGCGGGTTGCAACTCCTGCTCCACCCGCAAATTACCGCAGAGACGCTGGTCATTCGCGCCACCGGTACCCTGGCCTATTTGATGTTGCATATCATCCTGATTATCGGGCCTTTATGCCGACTGAGCCCCCGGTTTTTGCCCCTGCTTTATAATCGCAGGCACCTCGGGGTGAGCATGTTCCTGATAGCGTTGGTGCACGGTATTTTCAATCTCGTTCAGTTCCATAGCCTCGGCAACGTTGATCCCCTGTTGTCTTTATTCACCTCAAACACCCAGTTCGGTTCACTCGCGCGGTTTCCCTTTCAGTCACTCGGGTTCTTTGCCTTAGTCATTTTATTCCTGATGGCGGCCACGAGCCACGATTTTTGGCTCAAAAACCTCAGCCCACCCGTCTGGAAGGCCCTGCACATGGGGGTTTATGCGGCGTATGCCATGCTGGTGATGCACGTGATGCTTGGCGTCGTACAATTAGAAAAATCGCCCGTATTGATCGCACTTACGGGGGCGGGTATGTTCACGGTGATCGGTATACATCTCGCAGCCGCCATTCGGCAAAGTGGTAAAGACCAAGGTTCGGTCAGAAAAAAAATCAGCGGCCGCGATATGGAAACGCAGCAACAAGCGGCCGATTCCGATCAGATGTTTTCGGGATTTGTGTACGCCTGCGAGGTATCGGACATCGCCGACAATCGCGCTAAAATGCTGACAATCAGCGGCGAGCAAATTGCGCTTTTTAAATACGGCAACAAACTGTCAGCCGTCCACAACCTGTGCAAGCACCAGAACGGTCCGCTCAGCGAAGGAAAAATCATCGACGGATGTATCACCTGCCCCTGGCACGGCTACCAGTATTTGCCCGAAAACGGGCAATCGCCGCCGCCGTTTGAAGAAAAAGTCTGCACCTACGACGTCCGGGTGCTGGGGACAAAAATATACGTAAACCCCAAGCCCTATCCGGCGGGAACACCCCGCCCGGCCGCTTTAATCGCCGAATAAAACAAACAATGCAGCAATAACCAGCAATGAAACAATGAAACAATCCAACAATGAACCAAGACGCTGAATTTTATATCGGCTGGCAAACAGAAACCCCGCCCGGATTTGCCCGCGCCGTCCGGCGATTTATCATCGGATTATGCCTGCTGGTGCCTGTGGTGGCGGCACTGATCGTCGTTTTTCAAAGCGGTTTTTCAGGCGCTACGTTCGAATACGGAAAAAAAACCACGCTGGAAGGAACATTCAGTCGCAGTCCCGTGCCCTTTTTGAGTATTCATAGCGGCATAAACGCTGCCGGCAAACCCGTTTTACAAAAAATCCTGCTGGTCGGGCCGGGTAAATTCGGTTTTGACGCCACAGCAAAATACAAAAACCTGCAAAACGGCGCTCTCGTGACCCTGACCGGTTTCCTCATTTACCACGACGGAAAAACCGGCATGCAAGTAGAATCCATTGAAAATCAAGCAATAACCGGCAATCAACAACCAATAACCGATAAGCAGCAACCGGTAAGCAGCCCGGTCACCTTGCGGGGCGAAATCACCGACCCGAAATGCCTGCTGGGTGTAATGAAACCCGGATTGGGCAAACCACACCGCGACTGCGCCGTGCGTTGTATCGCCGGAGGTATTCCCCCGGTTTTAAAAGTGGCCAATACCGCCGGTGAAACCGAATATTACCTCCTGGCCGGCCCGAAAGGCGAGCCAATCAACAACCTGCTGCTCGAATACGTGTCCGACGGCGTGCAATTGTGCGGCCGGCTCGACCCGGAAGGCGACTGGCCGGTTTTGTACGTCGACCCGGCTAATATCCGGCGTATCAACAAAGGCGCCCTGAACCCCGGAAACACCTGCAACTAAAAAATCGTATGAAAACCGTTCGTGTACATATCCAGTCGCTGCCCGCCTATACGCCGCCGGGTGTTTCGTTGTTCCTGGCGGGCAACTTCAACCAATGGCAACCCGGCGATCAGCAATACCGTTTCCGGCAAAATGGAGACGGCTCTTACAGCATTGATTTTCAGTTGGATATCCCTGTTTTGGAATACAAGATCACCCGTGGAAACTGGTCGGAAGCCGAAGGCGACCACAAGGGAAGTGAACTTCCCAACCGGGTGTCAAAACTTGGTTTTGCGGAAAACGACCTTTGGGTCCGGGTCGAATCCTGGACGGATATGCGGGAGCAGGCGCGCCGGTACGGCAATCCGGGCAACGTGTTGTTGCTGCACCCACATTTTTATATTCCACAACTCGGCCGCCATCGCCGAATCTGGGCCTGCCTGCCGCCGGATTACTGGACCTCCGGCCGGCGCTACCCCGTTGTGTACATGCAGGATGGCCAAAACCTGTTCGACAATCCCGGGGCGGCATTCGGCTCCTGGGGCATCGACCAGGCCCTGAACCGGCTTTTTTTACAACCCGGCGGCACCTCACCGGAGGTCGCCCTGCAGCCGATTTTTATCGGAATAGAAAACGGAGGCGTGTGTCGTATAAATGAATATTCCCCCTGGAAAAACCCGGAACACGGTGGCGGGGAAGGGGCTCAATACCTTGATTTTGTTTGTAATACGCTCAAACCATTTGTCGACGAACATTTGCGCACCCAGCCCGGCCGGGAACAAACCGGCATCATGGGCAGTAGCATGGGCGCCCTGATTTCGCTGTTTGCAGCCGTCGAACGCCCCGACGTATTTGGCATGGCCGGTGTGTTTTCCCCTTCGTTGTGGTTTTCTCCAGAAATATTGCCGTTTGTACAACAACGCAGCCCCTCATTTCCCCAAAAAATATTGCTGATGGCCGGCCAGCAGGAAAGCAAAACGATGGTCGGCGACCTGCTCGATCTTTATGAAACCCTGCTCGAAGCCGGCCACGACGACCATAACCTGCACTACGACCTGCATTCCGACGGCGTGCACGCAGAGTGGTTTTGGGCGCGGGAGTTCGAACATGCGTTGCGCTGGTTGTTTGGCGACATGCCTGCACATACCCACGGCGTTTCGGGTGAGTTTATTCAATTTCAGTTGGACGAAAAATCTAAACAATTGATTGTCAGCATTGATAACCGGCTTCAGCAGCCCTTGCTGGAAGTACGCGACTATTGCCATTACCGCGAATTCCGGCACCCGCTCCGTGAAAATTTTATTCCGTATGCCGACTGGGAAAATTGCCTGTATGCCATTCGCCTGCTTTCCGGCGGCGATTTGGTATTTTCGCGGCGGGTACACCTCAACCAGGTAGAAACCGTAAAGGCCCCCCGAAAAAGGAAAATACCGGCAGCCAAACGGCTGGCCGGAAAACTTCAAACCATACTTGTATGAACAAAGGTGTCTGGTTTTTTGAGGAAGTGGATTTGTACGAGATCCTCTGTCCCTACAAATACAATGACCATTTGAAGGTCCATCCGCTGAGTTGTTACAACAAAACGGATTTCCTTTTTATGGAAGGCGACCCCGTGCGGGAAATTTTTCTGATCACGGAAGGCCGGGTGAAAGTGGGTTTTTACGACAACGAAGGCAATGAGCAGGTCATTTCGTTTCTCGGTCGCGGCGAAATCCTGGGAGAAGTGGCTTTGTTCGGTCAAAACCGGTATAAAGAGTTTGCCCAGGCCGTCACCGACCGCACCATGATCTGCAAACTCCGGGTGGAAAAAGCCCAGGAACTCGTGCGCGATTACGTACCGTTTTCCCTTACCCTCACCAAGCGATTCAGCGAGCGGGTGCAGCGACTCGAACGCCACCTGCAAATCCTCCTGTTTAAAGACGCCCGCCAGCGCCTCGTCGAGTTCCTCAAAGACCTTTGCCGCGACTTCGGCTCGCCTTACCGTACGGGGGTAAAAATAACGCTCGAAATGACCCAGAGCGACATCGCAGCGCTCATTGGCGCTTCGCGCAAAACAGTGTCGCTGCTTTTTACCGACCTGGAAGAAGCCGGTTTGGTAAAATTTTTCGGGCGAAAGGAGATTTATGTGCCCGATGTGGAGGGGTTGGTGTGAACCCGTTGATCTACCACGCGAAGCGCTCCGGGTAAATAAAACATCATTTTTTTGTTTAAAAATCCAGACCGCTGTTTACTTTTGTCTTTATTTTAAACAAAACGTTTTATCATGGAGCCACACATTAATTTCTTCTCGCTCATAGTCGCCACCCTCGTGCCGATGATTATGGGCTTCGTTTATTACCACCCGAAAGTGCTGGGAGGCATTTGGATGAAAGCCAACGGGTTCACCCTCGAAAGCATCGGTACGGGCCCCAAGCCGGTTTTGTACCTGCTTGCTTTGGGGGCCTCCTTCCTGCTTGCATTTTTCGTCTGGGCCAACGTGACGGGCGGCGGCGGCGTAGACCAGTTACAAGTCACCGACCCCAAAGACGGGCACAGTTACGTCACTTTTGGCCACGGTGTCGTTCACGGCGTAATTATTTCGCTGCTGGTGATCTTGCCGGTTTTTGTGACCATGACTATTTTTGAAAAACGCAGTTGGTCCTGGACGTTTGTCAACTGGGGCTACTGGGCCGTCACCATCACCCTGATGGCGGGTATTTTGAGTGCCTGGCGTTGATTTTGTTTTCCAAAAAATCGAAAAGCCGGTTGTCCGTTGTTTGGCGGGCGACCGGCTTTTTTGTGTTTTAGTTGTGGCATGAACTGCTTTGAGCGCTCAAAAAAACAGCAGATCAATAAGCAGTTCATGCCACAACTAAGGAAGCAGAAGTTGCCGCCGAATTTAAGCCACCTTTAGTTGTTTTTCAACTGAAAGCAGAGTAATATTGTGCTTTCATTCAAACACATTGCACGTATGACCATCGAAGTGCTCAAGGCAGAGACGGCGAAACTTTCAAAACTGGAAAAACTGGAATTCCTGCAATTCTTGGCGGAAGCGCTTTCACAGGATGAACGTGCTATGGCCTTAACGCCGGAGCAGGAAAGGGCTTTGATCCGCCGCCGCGAGGATGTGAAGTCCAGCAAAGTGCAAACCATTCCGGCAACGAAAGTAAAAGCCAAACTCGCCAAGAAATATGGCCTACAGGCTTGAGTTCCACCCGGAGGCGGAAACCGAATTTGACGAGGTGATTGCCTGGTACCAGGCACAGCGCAACGGTTTGGAACAGGAATTCTTTGATGATTACCTGGTATTAGAAAGTCGTCTCGAAGCCAACCCCAACCAATTTCCCACCGTACTCGATAACATCAGACGGGCGAACTTCCACCGGCCCCCTCTTCCCTTTTCTTTGAGATCGAGCAAGACTCGATTTTCATCTACGCTGTTTTCCACCAAAGCAGAAACCCGGAGGAGTGGCAAAAACGGATGTAGCGACTATCTGGTTGTTAGGCCGTCTTGAAAGGAAGAGAAAAAATGAGGTAGCATCCGGGAAGTATTGGCTGTTCGTATTCCTGCGGGTGAGGTGGCTCAATTTTACCTCAATTTTTCTGAACACTCTCTTCAAGCATGCTTCGGCCAAGTCAACGCGGCTAAAAAATCTTTTTCCCCAACTGTTACCCCCGTAACATCCCACCCGCCTTGCCCGCCGCACCTTTGTCCCAACATTGGAAAAAGACAAAGGAACCATGACCAATTTTGATATCATCATCATCGGTACCGGCGCGGGCGGCGGCACGCTGGCCTGTAAACTCGCCCCTTCCGGCAAACGTATTCTTATCCTCGAACGCGGCGATTTTTTGCCCCGGGAAAGGGAAAACTGGGACCCGCTTGCCGTGGCGCAGGGGCGTTACAGAACCACCGAAATGTGGCGCGACGCCGGAGGTAAGGAATTTTCGCCCTACCAGCATTACTGGGTCGGCGGCAACACCAAAATGTACGGCGGCGCGCTCCTGCGCCTGCGCGAAAGCGACTTCGGGGCCACGCAGCATTTCGACGGCATTTCGCCGGCCTGGCCCCTGAAATACAGCGACTTCGCACCCTGGTACGACGAAGCGGAACGCCTCTACGCCGTGCACGGCACGCGTGGCGTCGACCCCACCGAGCCACCGGCCGCCACCGGCTACCCCTACCCCGCCCTGCCTTTCGAGCCGCGTATGCGCGAAGTCAGCGACGCCATCCGCCGGCAAGGCTACCACCCTTCTCCGATCCCACTCGCTATCCGCCTGCCGCAGGACCTGAACGGCCGCCAAAACGACCGCTTACACATCGAACTGTACGACGGCTACCCCGACCCGACCGGCGCAAAAGGCGACAGCCACGTGGTGGGGATTCAGGGCGCATTGCAATACCCTAACGTGACCTTGCTGCGCAATCGCAAAGCCCTGAAAATCAATACTGACGCCAGTGGAAAACGTGCCGTCAGCGTCACGGTCGCTCACGAAGGCCAGGAAGAAACGTACCGTGCCGATACCATCGTGGTATCCTGCGGAGCCATCAATTCTGCCGCCTTGCTCCTTCGTTCGGCCAACGAAAAACACCCCGCCGGCCTCGCCAACAGCAGCGGGCTGGTGGGCCGCAACCTGATGATCCACAACAACGGCGTTGTGCTGGCATATTCCGCCAAACCCAATCCGTCGGCCTTCCAAAAGGCTATTCTGATCCCCGATTTCTATCACGGCGCCGGCGACAGTCCGTTCCCGCTGGGCGCCATTCAAAATATGGGCAAAGCCGACCCGCTCCTGCTCGCCGACGCCGTGGGCGACGAACTCGGAAAAGACGGCAAAGACGCCGCGCATTTCGCCGGGCATATTATCGACTATTTTATCACCGCCGAAGACCTGCCCATGCCCGAAAACCGCGTAACCGTGGATGCGAATGGCCATATTCAACTCCATTACACCCAGAATAACCTCGAAGCCTACCGCCGGTTGCGTGAAAAACTGATCCGGATCATGGACGATGTTGCTGAAAATGAGGGCGTTGGAGGCACTACAAAGTATTACGGCTTCAAACTCGGTATCGGCGGCGTGAGTCACCAAAACGGCACCTGCCGCTTCGGCGCCGACCCGAAAACTTCCGTACTCGACATCAACTGCAAAGCCCACGATTTAGACAACCTGTACGTCGCAGACACTTCGTTTTTCCCTTCTTCCGGCGCAGTCAACCCTGCCCTGACGGCAATGGCCAATGCGCTCCGGGTGGGGGAGTTATTGGCTGCCCTGTAAACGAGCGGTTGGTATTCCGGATATCCAAAACGAGGTAATTCGTATCATTTTTTTTCAATTCACAGCCATGAAAACATTTTTTAAAAAATACCTCCGCCTGCTCGCTTCGACGGGCCGGGAAATTCGCGCCCTGTTGTATTTCGTATCCAATTACCGCACACCGGCGCAAATACAATATCATCAGGATAAAGCGCAAAAAACACCCGGACCCGAACGGCGAAAACCGGACCCCAACGAAACGTTTATCTTTTATTCCCTTTTTTGGCTGCTCCTGTGTGCGCCCGCAGTTGTTTTTTCGCAAAAAACCCAGGCACTCACGGGTGTCAGCATTACAGTCGAAGACCTGGACCGGGAGGTGGATTTTTTTGTAAAAAACCTGGATTTCCAAAAAATAAAGGAGGAAACATGGGCGGGTGAAGACGTGGCAAATTTGTTCGGCTTCCCGGGTAAAAACGCGGCGGTGCGTATCGTCACGCTTCAACTGGGAACGGAAACAATCCGGCTTATGGATTTCGACGGCCCCGAATCACGCCCCGCCTCCGCCGATACACGCAGCAACGACCTGTGGTTTCAGCACCTCGCCATCGTGGTCAGCAATATGGATGCGGCGTATCAAAAGTTGTTGAACAACAAGGTAATACACGTCAGCACCGCTCCACAAACACTGCCCGATTACCTGCCCAACGCCGCCGGCATCAAAGCTTTCTACTTCCGCGACCCGGAAGGGCATCACCTCGAACTGATCTGGTTTCCACCCGGCAAAGGTGCGGAAAAGTGGCAGGAGGCAGGGGGCAGTGGCAGTGGCAGTAGCAGTGGCAGTGGCAGTGGCAGTAGCAGTGGCAGTAGCAGTGGCAGTGGCAGTAGCAGTGGCAGTGGCGGGTTTACCCGCCGGAGGAACGAAGGCGGGGGCAGTGGGCAGGCCGGGGATCACCTTTTCCTCGGCATCGATCACACCGCAATCGGCATTTCGGACACCGATACGAGCCTGGCCTTTTACCGCGACCAACTCGGCCTTGTTTGGGGTGGCCACTCTGAAAATTACGGCCCCGAGCAGGAACACCTCAACCAGGTATTCGGCGCGCGGCTCGATATCAACGGGTTACACGCAAATACAGGTTTTGGCCTTGAGTTTTTGCGCTATATCGCACCGCCCGGCGGCCGGCCGTATCCCGCAGACAGCCGCCCCTCCGACCTGTGGCACTATCAGACGGAACTGGAGGTGGACGACTTGCCGAAGGTGCTGGAAAAAATGGAGCATCAGGGGTTTGCAAAAATTTCAAATACCCTTGCAAAGATCGGAAACCGGGAGATGTTTCTCGTCAGGGACCCTGATGGACATGCGGTATTATTGCAATCACAGGAACAAAAAGAGAAGGGGAAATGAGGAGGTAAAACCGGATTGTTTTTTGTAGTTTTGTTTCAGTAAAGTCAAAACAAAACATGAAATTCCTGCTCCCTATCCGCGAAGAATTGGCCCCCGAAGCCACCGAAATTATGGAAGCCTGCGAAGCAAAAGTGGGTTTTGTCCCGAATATCGTATCAATACTGGCCTATTCGCCGCCTGCTCTGCGCTCCTTCCTGACGTTATACGAAAACCAGTCTCTTGGGGTCTTTAACGACCGGGAACGGGAAGCCATTTACCTGCCCGTGTCGCAGATGAACGGCAGCCAGTACTGCCTCGCTGCACACACCAACTGGGCCAAACTCGCCGGCTTGTCCGAAGAAGAAACCCTGGCATTGCGAAAAGGGATTCACCACGCCGACCCAAAACTCGATTTCCTCGCGCGTTTTGGTCGCGCCGTCGCTGAAACGCGCGGACAGGTGCCGCCCGAACTCATGGACGAATTTGAAGCCAATGGTTACGATGCCCGCGCCTTGCTCGACGTGATCGCCATCATCGTGGAATCCACTTTTTCCAACCTGATCGGCGTGATGATGCGACCACCGGTGGATTTTCCGGCGGTAAAGGAGGTTTGATCGTTAGTGAGGGCGTCTCACCCAATCACCAGTCCGCCATCGGTTTGCCCGCCATAAATTCCGCCGCGCCCACCGTGCCGGATTCGCTGCTGTCGTAGTCCACCGCAATTTTCCAGCGCCCGTTTTCCTTGCGGGAAAAAACATGAAACTGGCCGTAACCCGACCAGGCCTCTCCCGACGGCGGGGTGTAGGTATATTGATAAATGCCGCGCTCAGAAGCGGTGTTTCCATTGGAGAATCGTTCAAAAAAGCGAAATTCGATCGCCGTTTTTCCTCCCTGCTCCTTTCCGCGTTGAAAGCCGGCATGTACACCCCGGCTGTAACCCGCCAGGTCCTTGGTGCTTTGTTCGTCGCCTTGTGCACGAATAAAATCCGCCGTGTGCAGCCCGAGGTATTTGTCCGCATCGCCGGCAGCATACGCTTCGGCAAAGGGAATCCAGATGTCGCGGTTGAGTTCTTTTAAAACGGGCAGCGACTCCTCTTCCGGAGGTTTTACCGGCCTGGGAGCTTCGGCGGCAAACAATGTCCGGCAATTTTTAAAAAAGGAATTTTTGCGGAAATCATTGGCTTTCAGGTCATTCAGCAACTTTGGCCCGTCCGGGCGCAGGGTTTTTAAAATGGGGCGAAAGTGTTCTTCGCTATAGGTATACGCCGCACTGTCGGGATAAGCCGTCATCAGCACAAGGTCGAAATCGCCGAGGGAATCGGGTGTTGTTTCCAGCAAACGGTAAGCGCTGATGTACCCCCGTGCAAGTGCCGTATCGCGGTACAGTTTCCAGTTGTTTTCATAAAAAAACAGGGTTTCGGCGCGGTGGCCGGATTTTACCCGGACAAAATCCAGCACCCAAAGCGGGGTGTTTTTCTGGCCGGAAAGCGGGCTCGCAAAAAAGCCGCACAACAGCAGGAAGAAGATGTTTTTGCTCATAAGCAGGTGGACAAAAAATGCAAACGGGAAATATTATTTTGAATCGCGACCGAAACAGACGTGGGTGTCTCAAAGGGTTGATAAAGTTGATAATGGTTGATGAAAGTTGATGTTTGGATTGAAAAGTGGCATAAATTAGTGCCTTTTTGGCTCAAAATATCAACCTGATAAACTTTTATAAACCCTCATCGACCTTTTGAGACACCCTCGTCTGCGCATCATCCGAATAAAATTTCTCCCAATACGCGGCAAGGTGCAACTTAAAGACTTTTGATACAACCTCTGCTAACGTAAAAAACGCCGGAAAATGCGGTTTTTATTCGACTTGTTACATGCCTGTCGTTCAAAAATTGCAAGTCCGGCAGCGTTGAACACGGCAAACCAGGCACGTTTTTTTACAAAACATCGAATCCGGGTAAATCCGCCAAATCCGCTCTCCGTCCGCGTTCCAAACGATCTTCAAAAACTTCCCGGCTTTTTTTCCCAACTGTTACCTGCGTAACGCAGCGCGCCAGGTGTTCCCCTGACCTTTGTGTCATCAAATTCGAAAATATCATTCACCAAACACATGAGAATCAGAACCATGAAAAATTTGATGTTTTTACTCCTGCCCGCGTTGTCGCTTTTTGCTTCCTGCGCCGGCGCACAGCAGCCCAATCTCGGCAAAGTTGTCGACGGGTATCTCGTCAATGTAGACGAACAGGGGGTTATCCTGCAAGGTTTCGACGCCGTGAGCCTCCGCGAAGGCAGTTCGGCAAAAGGAGATGCGCAGTTTCAATCCGGTTACAAAGGCGCGATCTACTACTTTACCTCTGCTGCAAACAAAGCCAAATTCGATGCAAACCCGGCCGCTTATGAACCCGAATACGGAGGTTACTGCGCTTACGGCGTTTCCGTCGGCCACCTGGCGCCGATCGAATTATGGACCTACGACACCACCTACCAAAACCGCAACATTTACCAGCACAACCAAAAAGCCGTCAACGGCTGGAAAAAAGACGTGCCCGGCAACGACGCCAAAGCGAAGCTGGAATGGGCCAAATTTCAGGAACAATACGTGAAAAAAGGTTGATTTTCAAGATTTTAAAAAACAAGCCATGAAAATAAAATTCCTGCTCCTTGCCGCCTTGTTTTTCGCGGCAGGATCGGCGCGGGCGCAAGTCGCCGCAACGTACCAACTCACCCTCGAAGGCGCCCAAAAAGTGATGGACGCCGCAGTTACGTATGCAAAAGCCAACCAGTCGCCCGGCGGCAGCATCGCCGTTGTAGATGCCGGCGGCCACCTGTTGTTGTTCGAACGCCTCGACGGTTCCTTCCCGGCATCCGCCACA
This sequence comes from Lewinellaceae bacterium, assembly GCA_016713985.1. Classification (GTDB taxonomy): domain Bacteria; phylum Bacteroidota; class Bacteroidia; order Chitinophagales; family Saprospiraceae; genus M3007. The sequence continues at coordinate 128,042 of JADJOD010000017.1, forward strand.
GTTGCCATTGAAAAAGCCCGCACGGCCGCGTTGTTCAAGTTTGAAAGTAAAAAACTTGAAGACGCCATCAACGGCGGTCGCGATGCCCTGATCACGGTTGGCTTCACCTTCCTGCAAGGCGGTGTGCCCGTGCTCTACAACGGCCAGGTCGTCGGCGCCATCGGCGTCAGCGGCGCCAAATCGGCCGACCAGGACCGGGAGATCGCAACGGCCGGAGCGGCCGTACAACTGCAATAACGCCACATTGTACCGGCTGCTTCAGCCTTCAGGCAGCTTTCCGTCGGCAGTCCGGGCAGCCGGTACATGAATTATCCACATCCTTCAACAACTCGGTATGAAAAACAGGCTTTTTCCCCTCTCACTCCTCTCACATCTCTCACGCCTCTCACTCCTCTCACTCCTCTCACCCCTCTCACTCCTCGCGCAGGAGCACCGCGAACTCGCCATCGGCCAGGCCGATGCCACCGTTGACCTGCGCACCCGGGAAGGCGCCGACGCCGTAAAAGCCGTCTGGAAATTCCGTGAAGCGGACATTGTAGCCGTAGCATTTAATGCGCCCGGCCCCGGAGCATCCGATCCCTTGGCACTTTACCCCACCGGCAAAAAGATCCTTACCCATACCATTGAGCCGAAGGCCGGCGCTATCCGGTTCGACGACGCCCAATGGCAAACCGTCGACCCGACCAACATGGAGACCCGTTTCGGCAGTGGCTTGCTTTCATTCGTCTGGTTCCGGGTGAATGTCACCATCCCGCAAAAACTCGGCGAATTCGACCCCACAGGCGCTACGGTGGTGTTCGACCTCGTAGCCGACGATTATTCGGAAATCTGGGTCAACGGAAAACTGAACAAATCCTTCGGGCAGTCGGGCGGCGGACTGATCAGCGGCTGGAATGCCCGCAACCGCGTTTTTTTGAGCACCGATGCAAAACCCGGGCAACAATTCCAGCTCGCCATTTTGTGCGCCAACGCGCCGTTTGCCGATTTGCCCGAAAATTATATCTGGCTGCGTTCGGCTACGTTGGATTTTTACAAAAAATACCCGCAACGCGCTGACTGGCAGGATGTTGGCCAACTTGTTCAAATTGAAAAGTCCTTTGAAAACGTCATTGCCCCCGATGCAAAAGTGGAAAAATTAGCCGAGGGGTTTCAGTTTACCGAAGGCCCCGTCTGGCATCCCGAAGGTTTTCTGTTGTTCAGCGACCCGAACACCAACGTGATCTACCGTTTTGAGCCGCTGTCGCGCAACGTGACCATTTACATCGACAAATCGGGCTATACCGGTATGAATATCGGCCAATAAGACCAGCCCGGTTCCAACGGTTTGGCCATCGACGCAGAAGGCCGCCTGATCGTATGCCAGCACGGCAACCGCCGCGTGATCCGCCACGAGAAAAAGGGCCCGGTGACGGTGCTTTCCGATAATTTTAAAGGCCAAAAACTCAACAGCCCCAACGATCTCGTGCTCAAATCGGACGGAGCGGTTTATTTTACCGACCCGCCTTACGGTTTGCCCAAAAACTACGGCGACCCGCAAAAAGAAACGCCGCACCAGGGCGTTTACAGGGTGAAAAACGGACAAACCGAATTGCTCGCCACCGACCTCGGCGGCCCGAACGGCATCGCCTTCAGCCCCGATGAAAAATACCTGTACGTCGCCAACTGGGACATCCGCGACATCCACCACACCAAAACCCTGTGGCGGTATGAATTGACTGCCGATGGCAAACTGGCGAACGGGAAGGTGTTTTTCGACTTCAGTTTTACCGATGGCGACGAAGCGCTCGACGGCGTAAAAGTCGACAATGCGGGTAACGTATTCGTTTCTGCCCCCGGCGGCGTCTGGGTGCTTTCGCCGGAAGGAAAATACCTTGGCAGAATCGCCGGCCCCGAACGCCCGGCCAATATGGCCTGGGGCGACGCCGACGGCAAAACCTTGTATCTGACGGCACACACGGGTTTGTATAAAATCCGGACGCTGAACGGCGGCAAAATTGCCGGACAGGTCGTCCGATAAACACCCGTTATCAGTCAGTGCCTGTCCAAGATATTGTGGGTGTCTGCTTGGTCCTTGAACATTGAACATTGAACATTGAACATTGAACATTAATACTTTTTTAAATTTTTAAATTATTGATTTTTAATTAAAAATTTAAAAAATGTGCAATGTGCATTTTACAATGTACAATGGCTTGCCAGACACCCTCTCAATGACCCGAATTACAGCCTTCTCTCACCTCTCTCACCTCTCTCACCTCTCACATAATGTACCAGCAACCCAACAATCGCCTCAAAAAACAAACCTGTATCGTCACCGGCGCCAATTCCGGCATCGGGCGCGCCGTGGCTGTCGCCATGGCCCGCGACGGCGCCAACGTCGTGGTCAATTACGTCTTCGGCGACGAAGCCGCGCAGCAGGTCGTGGACGAAATCAAACAGGCCGGCGGCATCGCCATCGCCGTCAAAGCCGACGTCAGCAAGGAAGATCAGGTCATCGCCATGTTTCAGGAAACCGTCGCCACTTTCGGCACGGTGGATATTCTGGTCAACAACGCCGGCTTGCAACGCGACTCGGCTTTTCACAACATGACCCTGAAGGACTGGCAATTTGTACTCGACGTCAACCTGACCGGCCAATTCCTCTGTTCCCGCGAGGCGATCCGCGAGTTCCTGCGCCGCGGCCCGCGGCCCGACGTATCGGTGGCGCTCGGCAAGATCATTTGTATGAGTTCCGTCCACGAAGTCATTCCGTGGGGCGGCCACGTCAACTACGCGGCCTCCAAAGGGGGTGTGATGCTCATGATGAAATCACTCGCCCAGGAATACGGTCCGATGAAAATCCGTATCAACTCGGTCGGCCCCGGCGCCATCAAAACGCCCATCAACCGCCCGGCCTGGGAAACGCCCGAAGCAGAAGCCAAACTGCTTGAACTCATTCCCTATCAACGTGTTGGAGAAACTTCCGACATCGGCGCGGTCGCCGTCTGGCTGGCTTCCGACGAGTCGGATTACATCCACGGCACCACGATTTTTGTGGACGGCGGTATGACTTTGTATCCGGGCTTTACGGAGAACGGGTGATTGGGGGGTATTCACCGGGTGGTTTCGAGTCAATTCACCGGGTGACTCGAAGTCACCCGGTGAGTCCGTCGCCAGTCTTTATTCCTCCCCCAAAAACGGATACCGGTAATCCACCGGCGGCACAAAATTCTCCTTGATCGTGCGGGGCGAGAGCCAGCGGTACATATTGAGTATGGAGCCCGCTTTGTCGTTGGTGCCGGAAGCGCGCCCTCCGCCGAAAGGTTGCTGCCCGACGACGGCGCCCGTGGGTTTGTCGTTGATGTAGTAGTTGCCTGCGGCGTGGCGGAGTTTGTTGTTGGCCAGCGCGAGTGCTGCGCGGTCGTTGGCAAAGATGGCGCCGGTGAGGGCGTAGGGCGACGTGGAATCGAGCAATTCGAGGGTTTTTTCGTACTTTTTGTCCTCGTATACATAAATCGTGAGCACGGGGCCAAATATCTCCTCACACATGGTCACGTACATAGGGTCCGAAACTTCGAGCACGGTGGGTTCGATAAAATACCCCTCCGATTTGTTGTAGTTGCCCCCCGCGATCACTTTCACCTTGTCTGATTTTTTCGCCGCATCGATGTAGGCGGAAATTTTGTCAAAGGACTTTTGATCAATCACGGCGTTGATAAAATTGCGGAAATCTTCCGTCGTGCCCATCGTCATACTTTTCAGATCGGCCTGCAGGTGATTTTTCACTTCTTTCCAGAGGCTTTTCGGCACGTAGGCCCGCGAAGCGGCGGAGCACTTTTGCCCCTGAAACTCGAAGGCGCCCCTGGCAAGTGCAACGGCCACTGCTTTCGGGTCGGCGGAGTTGTGCACCATCACAAAGTCTTTGCCGCCCGTTTCACCCACGATACGCGGGTACGATTTGTACATTGCGATGTTGTCGCCGATCGTTTTCCAGATGCGCTGGAAGACACCCGTGCTGCCGGTGAAGTGAATACCCGCAAAGTCAGGGTGGTTAAAAACGATTTCGCCGATTGTGGGGCCGTCGATGTACACCAGGTTGATCACACCCGCCGGCAATCCGGCTTCTTCCAGTATTTCCATGATGACGGACGCGGAATAAATCTGCGATTCGGCGGGTTTCCACACGGCGACGTTGCCGAGCATGGCCGGAGCCGTGGGCAGGTTGCCTGCGATGGCCGTAAAATTGAAGGGTGTCAGGGCAAATACAAAGCCTTCAAGCGGGCGCCAGTCGGTGCGGTTCCAGATGGTGCGGGTGCTGAGCGGCTGCTGTTTGTATATTTCCTGCATAAAATACACGTTGTAACGCCAGAAATCCGCCAGTTCGCAGATGCAGTCGATTTCAGCCTGAAAGGCGTTTTTACTTTGGCAAAGCATGGTTGCGGCGCTCATTTTGGCCCGGTAAGGGCCGGTCAGCAGGTCGGCGGCGCGCAAAAAGATGGCGGCGCGTTCCTGCCAGGGCATTGCTTCCCAGGCCGGTTTGGCTTTCAGGGCGGCGGCGATGGCGTCTTTTACGTGGCTTGCCTTACCTTTGGAATAATGGCCAAGGGTGTGTTTCAGTTCGTGTGGCGGGCGCATGGCCACCTTGTCTTTGGTGAACACGTGTTCTCCGCCGATGTACATCGGCACGTCTTTTTTCTTCGATTTTGCCGCGGCAAGCGCTTGTTTCAAAGCGATTTTTTCGGGAGAGCCGGGAGCATAATTCCAAACCGGTTCGTTGACCGGCTGCGGAACGGTAAAAATGGCATCTGTCATGATCAGGTGTGGTGTGGATGCGTTGATCCGTGTATTTGGTGAGCGTTTTTTATGTGAGGAGGGCCTTCCGGTCCTCCAATCCGGTTGGTTTTATACGTTTTTACCCCGTGCCTGCAGGGCAGACTGAAACGTTTCGGCCACTTCCGGGGGAATAAAGGGTGTCGGGTCGCCGCCGCCTACAATAATCTCGCGAACAATGGTGCTGCTGATGTGTGAATATTCGGGCTGGGAGATCAAAAAAACGGTTTCTATACCGTTTCCGACGATATGATTGAGTTGCGAAATGGTTTTTTCGTAATCAAAATCGGAGCCGTTGCGCAGCCCCCGGAGCAAATAATGAGCCCCGATGCGTTGGCAGTAGTGTGCCGTCAGGTTTTCAAAATGATCCACTCCGATATTCGGGTAGCCGGAAAAAACCTGCCGCAGCCATTCGAGTCTTTGTTCGAGTGGAAATAAATATTTTTTGGTGGAATTGACACCTACTGCCACAATCACCTCGTCAAAGAGGGGAGCGCCCGTTTGATGAGGTCCACGTGGCCGGTAGTGATGGGATCGAAAGAGCCCGGGAATACGGCGATTTTCATTTTTGCTGGCTAAAATGGACGCGAAGTTGGGGATTTTTGGAGTTATCCGGTATAAGGTCTATTCTGAAAATGAAACATCCGGAAGGAAAAAACTCCCGTTCCGCTACTTAATAGGTGTGCAAAATTAATAATACTTATTTTCCTCCCAACCTTCTGAAAAATCATCCCCGGAAAAAAAAAATTTCCCCCTACCACTTATGTGCCGGGGTGCAAAAAAAATAAATCATCGTGGGATAAAATTCCAAGATTCCAAAACCAGTTAAATTTGCACGATAAAACGATTAAAATCAAACACACTATTAACATGCAAACAAAACAATTGTTCCTCACGCTGGCATTCGCCCTCGGCCTTTGCTATGCTTCCAACGCTCAAAACTACCACTCTGCCATCGGTCTTCGCCTCGGATACCCGACATCCATCAGTTACAAACATTTTATCAGCGAACCGGCTGCCATCGAAGGGTTTCTGGGATTTCGTTCTTACGCCAACTATGGCTGGTTAAATGTGGGCGCCACCTATCAGCACCACTTCCCGATTTCCGGGGCGGATGGACTGAGCTGGTACGCCGGCGGCGGCGCATCCGTTTTCTTCTGGAATGACAAAAATGACTTTTTTAACGGCAACGACGATTTCAGCACCACCAGTTTGGGCATTTTGGGTGTGCTCGGCCTGGACTACAAGTTTGCCAATGCACCGGTCAACCTTTCTGTGGACTGGATGCCCATTTTCTTTATCAACGGTTACGGCAACGGATTTGGCGGCGGTTATGGCGCCCTGAGTGCCCGTTATACGATCAATTAACCTGCTACGGCACATCATTTAGAGGCCGTCCCGTTCGTGCACAATCGTTTTCAACGCTCTGGCACGAAAGAGGCGGCCTCTTCCTTTGATCAGACTGCGCCGCGTTTTACGACCCAGATCACGAGGCACACCACCGCAAGAAAAGCGATCAGGCCGCCGACACCGATGTTGAAAAAGGATAAAAGAATGGCAATTCCGAGTCCGAATATGCCGAACCAAAGCCATTGGTCGACCGGGTCGCTGAAATCGACCTGAAAGCCGTGTTTCAACATTTTGCGTTCGAGCCGTTTGGCAATTTTGTTCATACGTTTGGAGGTTTTGGCGTCATTGCCCGCAAATTGCTCCGGGTGGTCGCGCAGTTTTTCTGCAAGACCGCTGCGCATCTCCTGCGGCGACACAGCCGTAGCAGCGCGGTGAACGGAAGGGTTGAGCACAATCAGGGTAAAACAGGCGAGCAGAAAGATTAATTTTTGATTCATGTCAAAACAGTTTTCGAGTGAACGTTGTCGGGGCAATTGTTAATTGTGGCGGGCAAAATCATCCTCGGAAAACGTTTCCGGTTCGTCGCTTTCGTTTTTCCGGTTGCGCCACCACCAGAAACCGATACCCGCCGCCACGAGATAGGGCATGGCCAGCATATAAAGTATCCCGGCATTTAAACCTCTTCCGTCAGTGCCGCCGCTTTTCAGGTTCGATTCGGCCGACATACGGCACATCGGGCACTGGGCGGAGGCCGGTGCGGCGTTTCCCGACAGTAAAAAAAGCAAAACCGCCAGTTGTATCCATTGAACGAAACGATATTTCATGATCTTCTTGTTTTTCAACCTGTTAGATTCTCTCCAAACCTGGCATTGACATGAATTTTCCACATCAGGTCGGGTAATACGGGCGCAGCATCAGGTAACAAATCGGGCCGGTCAGCGCGACGTAAAGCCAAAGCGGGAATACCCAGCGCGCCATCTTTTTATGGCGTTCAAATTGTCCCGTATAAGCCCGTGTAAAGGTAAAAAGAATAAAAGGCAGGATCAATCCCGCCAGGATAACGTGGGTAATGAGGAAAAAGAAATACACCACGCGTATGGTCCCTTCGCCGCCATATTTGGCTTCGGGTGTGGTAAAATGGTACAAGACATAGGAGATCAGGAACAAGGCGGAACACGTAAAAAGCCAAAATCGAGATCGGTTTCGAACTTATACCGGCGCATCAGCCCGACGAGCAGCAATACCACCGCCGAAACGATCCAGGCAACAACATTGAGCCGTTTTTCCAATTGAATATTGGCTTGGGTGGTCGACATGATCTCTGGATTATTTGGTGGGCAAAAGCAACGCGATATGTTGTACCATGCGGTCTAACTGACTCTGATCCATGGCGTTATAAAACCTGCGAATGGTGCCGGAGGTATCTGCGAGTGCGTAGTACTTTGGGGCAGGGGATACCTTTTCGGCTAAGCAATACGATTCATAACTGTTTTGCAGGATGGTTTGCCAGGAACCGAGCCCGCCGGTCCAGACCCAGGTGGCATAGTCGGCGCTCGGCAGGGTTTGCGCGTGAGACCGGAATTCAGCCGAACCACCTTTGGAGATCATGGCCATCCTGAAATATTCATTTTGTCCGAATTGCTGAAAAAGCCGCTCTCCCGTGTCCAATATTTTCCGGTTTTCATCCGTCAGTTGCGGGTCTTCTCCAAAAAGATGGACCACCACCACTTTCCCGTCCAGCAGGTCTTCTTTGGTGCGGTCCTGCCAGATGACGTAGGCGCCCCGGATTTTGCCGTAATCCGCCAGTTCGGCCACGGCTTGTTTTCGCCAGTTGAGGCCGCCGCGCAAATAAAACCACGAACCCGCAGGCAGCACAACAAGGATGAGCAGCAATGCGGCGGCGATATAAACTTTCCGCCCTAAGGAGGGCTTTTCTTCGTTGCTTTCCATGACTTAAATATCTGATGATCAACAAAAAAGGCGAGGTTTTGTTGCCACGCCTTTTTGGGTTCCCGGTTAGAACAACCTTATCCTTTCATGATGCCCGGCAACAGGTAACCCTGGGGTTTGCCGGCGGGCGCCGGTTTCACCACTTCTTCGTCTTTCTCCTTGATTTGTTCGCGACGTGCACCCCAGGAACTGCCTTCCTGGAAAAAGGCGATGATCGCCCAGATCAACAGGGTGGTCGGCAACAAAACGCTCAGCATCAGGCCACGCACTTCGTAAGCCATGTGCATAAAAAAGAAGATGATAAAGTACGCTTTAAACAGCGAAAACCCGATCATCAGGAGCATGTAGAGATAGTGGCCGAATCCTTCGGAGAATTTGACGCCGTGGATGATATGTCCTTTTGCGAACAATGCAATGATCACTTCTACAATGGTAATCACGCCGAGTATCATCAGCCCGCGAAATACCAGGGCTTTTTGTTCTTCGTATGTTTGATGTCCAGCCATTTTAAAAAATGTTGAATCGTTGACCTGTTGATGCTTTTAATAGGATGCCCGAAGGCTTTCGCGGCCATTTTTGCCGCACATAATCAATGGTTTACAAAAGGTAAAATACCAGGAACACAAATACCCATACCAAATCCACAAAGTGCCAGTAGAGGCCGATTTTTTCCACCATTTCGTAACCGTTGCGGCGGGCGGCATAGACGCCGCTGCCGGCGTTGATCATGATAATGGTCAGGAACAACACCCCGGAAAATACGTGGAAACCGTGGAAACCCGTGATAAAGAAAAACAGCGCGCCGAATGCTTTCGGGCCCAGTTCCTGTACCCCGGTCTGACCGGCGTAAGCGCCAGTGGTATATTTCAGTTTGCGTTGTGCCAGTTCTTCCTTAACGGTACCGTCTTTTTGAGCAACGGTGTGCATATGAAGCAGATAGGATTCTCCTTTTACGAAGGTATCCGGTGCGCCGTCGGTTTTTTTCGCTTCCGTGCCGTCTTCATTGAGATAGATACCATCGGCGATGTGGCGCCCGAAGGGGTTTTGGGAAACCGTTACGTTTTCGTGCACGATCAGGGTGGTCCATTCGTAGGCCTGGCTGCCCAAAAAAGTGGCGCCGCCAAGAATGGTGAGGAACATCCAGAAAACCACACCGCGTTGATTTTCCCGGTGCCCTTCCTGCACGGCCCGAACCATCGTCACCGAACTGAAGATCAGCACAAACGTCATAAACGTTACAAAAATCAGCGGCCAGTGCGCTTTTACAAATGGAAAGGATGCGAACACAAAATCGGGTTCCGGCCAGGTCGGCATGCTGAAACGCAAAGCCCCATAGGCAATCAAAAAACCGGCGAACGTGAATGCGTCCGATACCAGGAAGTACCACATCATCAACTTGCCGTAACTCGCCTTGAAGGGCTCCTTACCGCCTTCCCAAAGTTGGGTGTCGTCCCCGTGTCCGTGTGCTTCGTGTGCGTGTGAAACAGATGTTTCTGCCATGATAATCAGTCAGTTATTAATTGTAACGCTTTATTCTTTTTATGTCGCCCGCCGGTTTTGTCCGGAAAGGCAACGAACAGGTTTTCAGGATTGAATCATAAAAAACATGATCAGGTATACCCAGAGCACATCGACAAAATGCCAGTATTGAACCACCAGTTCAAACCGCTGCCTGCGCCGCTGTGTCGGGCGGAACGGCAGGATGTAGGCATGTGTCAGTGCCACCACAATGGCCATGATGCCGCCCAAAACGTGGGCGGCGTGCAAACCCGATATCACGTATATGAATGAACTGGAGGGGTTGGCCGTAAAGGTTGCCCCGATCGCGTTGAGTGCTTCCCAGCCCTTATACTGTAGTACGATAAAAACGATACCCAGTGCGAAGGTGACGAGCAGCAGCGCTTTGTACAGTTTTTCATTTCCTTTTTTAAACGAATGGTAAGCGTAATGAATCGTAAAACTGCTCAAAACGATCACCACCGTATTGTAAAAGAAAATATCCGGGAGTTTAAACTCCAGCCAGTTGCCTGCCGCCCGCCGCACAACATATGCACTGGTGAACGCACCGAACATCATAATGATGCTGCCGATGGCGACCCACAAAGCAAGTTTTTGCGGCTGGATCTTATTCCGGCTAAACTCTGGAGAAGAAACAACACCCATAATATTATTGGTTGATGAGGGTTGATGAAGCGGTTTATAATCGTTGATAATCCCTATCAACCTTTATAAACTTCTTCATCAACCCTGATTTTAAATTTTATCGATCAACAGTACGATCAGCGACACCGGCAAATGCAAAAAAGACAAAAACATTTATTTACGCGCCGCTTCTCTCGAACAGTCTTTATACAACTTCCAGCAGCACCAGGCCCAATACGCATTCAGCAGGATCAGCACCACCGTTGCCAGTGCTCCGACCAACCCCAGCGAATAACCCATTGCGGCATTGCCCACCATAAGCAGACAAAAAACGAATGACAAAAGACCCGTTGTAGCGTCTTTTTCCCCGTTTTTTGAAGGCAACAGGTAAAAACCTGCCTTTTTATAATCTTCGTCGGCCAGCCATGCCACCGCCCAGAAATGTGGAAATTGCCACAAAAACTGGAGTGTGAACAACATAAAGGCCGTTTGAGAAATAAAACCTTCGTGTACCACACAACCGATAATCAGGGGCAATGCACCCGGAACGGCGCCCACCACCACTGACAGCGGGGTCGATCGTTTCATGGGGGTATAAACAAACGCGTAACTGATCAAAGACAAAGTGCCGAAAAATCCGGACAGCGGGTTGAACAGGGAAAGTACGGTGATCCCCGTCATAGCCATCAATCCGGCCCAAAGCACTGCCTTCGATACCCCAAACGCCCCGTTGCCACCGGCCGGTTGGCCGTACGCGGCATCAGCCGGTCGTATTCGCGTTCGAGTACCTGGTTGAGCGCATTGGCCGCACCGGTCACCATAAACCCGCCGAATGCCAGCAGCGTCAGGGTGGTCCAGTTCACTTTGCCGCCACATACGATCGCATAGGACATTACCGCCGAAAAAAGAACTAACAAGGTCAATTTGAACTTCACCAGCAAACCGAAGTCGGTTACCGATTGGGTCAAGTTGTCAAATACCGTTACTTGCTTTGCCTGATTGCGCTCCATGATCAACGAACTACGCTTTACAATCTGATCTGCTTAGTGTCCAAAATCGTGTTCACCCTCTTTTAACGGAACATACTGGGGCACAAACTCTTCCCCGTCTTTGCCATAATCGTACGGCCAGCGTTGGGCGCTCGGAATATTACCCGGCCAGTTGCCGTGCCCCGGTTTGATCGGTGTCGTCCATTCCAGGGTATTCGAACCCCAGGGATTCTTGGTCGTCATTTTGCGGCCGCTGAATATGGAGTAGAAGAAATTGACGACAAAAAGTATCTGCAGGAAAAACACCACAATGGCAGCCACCGTGATGAACTGGTTCAATTCCACAAAGTGTCTGAACGAGTCAAAATTGTCAATGCTGTAGTAACGGCGCGGCACGCCGGCCATGCCGGTGTAGTGCATGGGCCAGAAAATGGCATAAGCGCCGATGATCGTTCCCCAGAAGTGGATCTTGCCCAGGGTTTCGTTCATAAACCGGCCGAACATTTTCGGGAACCAGTGATAAACACCCGCAAACATGCCGAAGAATGCCGCAATACCCATTACAATGTGGAAGTGCGCCACCACAAAATAGGTATCGTGCATCTGGATGTCAATTGCCGAGTTGCCCAGGAAGATACCCGTCAGGCCGCCGGAAATAAACATGGACACAAAACCGATCGCAAACATACTTGCCGAATTAAACCGGAAGTTGGACCCATATACCGTTGATATCCAGTTAAATACTTTAATGGCGGAAGGCACTGCAATGATCAGGGTGAACACCACAAAGAAATTACTGATAAAAGGATTCACCCCGGACATAAACATGTGGTGCGCCCACACAATAAACGAAAGGAAGCCGATAGCCAGGATGGAATACACCATCGCGCGATAACCGAAAATCGGCTTGCGGGCGTGTACGGACAACACTTCCGAAACGATACCCATCGAAGGAAGGATAATAATGTATACTTCCGGGTGGCCCAGGAACCAGAACAAGTGCTGGAACAATACGGGGCTGCCGCCGATACGATCAAGCGCTACACCGCCCACCACGATTTCACTCAGGTAAAAAGAGGTGCCGAGGCTGCGGTCAAACATGAGCAGGAGCACGCCGGAAAGTAGTACCGGGAAGGATAATACCCCCAGGATAGCCGTGATCAGGATGGCCCAGATCGTGAGCGGCATCCGCCACATGTTCATTCCTTTTGTACGCAGGTTCAAAATCGTCGTGATGTAATTGATACCACCCAGCAACGACGACACGACAAAAAGTGCCATACCCACAATCCACATCGTCATACCGGCTTTGGAGCCGTCAGAGGCCTGTGGCAGAGCGCTTAAGGGCGGATAAGCCGTCCACCCCCCCGAAAATGGCCCGGTGCTGAGAAACAGCGACAGGAACATCACCACGCCGGCCAGGAAGAAGAACCAGTAGGAGAAGGCGTTGAGCAAGGGGGAAGCCATGTCGCGCGCGCCGATCTGCAATGGAATAAGCAGGTTGGCAAACGTACCGCTCAATCCCGCTGTCAGTACGAAGAACACGAGGATAGTGCCGTGCATGGTCACGAGTGCGTAATAAAACTCGGGATCAAGTTTGCCGATACCCGCATCGTTCACCTGTATCCATTTTCCCAAAAGGGGTCTCAGCCAGGCCAGGTCCGCCTCGGGAAAGCCGAGCTGCAGGCGGAAAACAATGGACATGGCAGCGCCGACAATCGCCCAGAATATCCCGGTGATCAGGAACTGGCGGCCTACGATTTTGTGGTCGGTGCTAAAGATATACGTCGTTAAAAAATTCGACTGAAACTTGTCGCCTTCATGGTGTTCATGAAAATGATCATCAAAACCCAACTCTTGAGTGAGTTTATCTTCCAGGGTTTCAGCGGCGGTAACTACATGAGCCATATAGTCGGGTGTTTGGTACAATTTATAGTGAGACTTTCGCGGGTTCGGTGTTTGCCGGTTTTCAGGATGGGTTGACCTGGTTCAGGATTGTAAATTCAGTTCTGCGGTTTTTTAGCGCGGTTTTCGTCCGAATCATTGGGTGCCAGTGGTTTGGTATCGCCATATCCCCTGGGGCGCAAGCGGCCTTCCGAGATACCCCGGTCGGTCAGGTATTTGACCACAGAAGCAGCGCGGGCCGAGGAAAGCGCCTGGTTTTCAAGCGGGTCGCCGGTATTGTCCGTATGTCCGGCCACTTCAATAACGATGCCGGGAAAAGCGTTGAGCGCAGTCACTAAGTTATCGAGTTCGTAGCGGCTGTTGGCGGTAAGGGTAGCGGAGCCGGTTTCGAAGTTGATATGCCGGAGTGTCAGGGTTTTATCGGCAACGTCCGTTGATTCGACGGCTTTTTTTACATTTTCGCTAAATTCCCTGGCGCGCTGGCGGACTTCAATGTCGAGCACTTTGTCCTTGTTCGGGTCTTCGTCTTTGCCCCTGACCTGTGTCAGGTAGAACGATTCCTGTTTGCTGTACCAGGCGTCGAACTCTTCCTGGGACACCACTTTGAGGATTCGTTTCATGGAATAGTGGCCTTTGCCGCAAAGTTCCGCGCAGGCCAGTTCGTATTCGAACTTTTCCCAGCGTTTTGCGCCGGTCGGCTCGGCGTCATCATACGGAAGATTGTATTCGTCGTATTTGCGGAGTTCGTTGCGGTAGTCGGAGGTTGTTTTGATGGGGGTAAAGATGAAGTAGGTCGGCATACCCGGCACGGCATCCATTTTTACGCGGAAGTGTGGCAGGTAGAAGTTGTGGAGAACGTCTTTAGCCGTGATCCGCACCCGCACTTTTTTGCCGACCGGCAGGTAAATTTCCTGCCCGGGAATAACGTCGTCCCAGGTTTTGGGATCGGTGAAATCCATGCCCAGCTGGTTGTTGGCGCCGGTCAGTTTGTAATTACGGGCTCCCAGTTTGCCGTCGGGGCCCGGGTACCGGATGATCCAGTTGAACTGTTGGCCGGTCGCTTCGATTTCGATATAATCTTCATTCGGGTTGACATCCGCCATTACGGTGTTCCAGGCGTTCAGGCCGCGGACAACGAGAATGGTCATGACAACTGCCGGCACGGCGGTCCAGATCAGTTCGAGTCGGTTGTCGTGGGCGATAAACTGCGCTTTACGGCCTTCCTGCCAGCGGTATTTGTAGGCGAACCAAAACAGGGCGATATGACAAAGCACAAAAACGATCCCTGTGAGAATCAGCGTGAGGTTGAACATATCGTCCAGGGCGCCGCCGTGAGCAGATGCGGAGGTATGCGGACCGTAACCCATCATCTGGTTTTTGTATTCCCAGGCAGAAATAAATACCCCCACCAGAAACACAATCATGAAAGCGACCGACAACCAGCCGTTCCATTTGCTATTGTCGCGCAATACTTCTCTTTCGCCCTTGATCTGGGCGGTGAGCTCGGTAACTTTCCCGATTTGCACCAAAACAATGGTGATAAGGAGAACGCAGAGTAATATGATAATCGCTGTCATTGAAATATTTATGCTTTAACCCAAAGGTAAAAAGTTTGTTCGCCGCTTTGCCGATCGTTCGGCTTGATTATAAAGAGTCTGAACTATCAGTGGTGTGCATGTCCGCCGCCTTCACTTTCGATCATGGCGCCTGTTTCGTGGTGAAGACTTTCTTCCAGATAGGGGTCTTTCATCGGTACCAGCGAAGCGCGTTGGAGTTGACTGAAAAAGAAGAACAGGAAAAGGCTCAGAAAGCCGATCATGACGCCGATTTCTTCCAGCCCCGGTATTGTAAAGCCCAGTTTGAAACTTCCGGGTTCTTCACCGTGACTTGCTCCATGTCCGGCTTCTCCGCCGTGTTCTGCGGGCGGGTGTGCAACGGCATCTTCCGAAGGTGTGGCGCCGTGTGGCGCTTCTCCTGCGGGTTGCTCGGCAGCGTGTGTGGCATCGGGTTGTTCTTTGGCCTGCTCCCCTGCTGCTGCGGGCTCCTGGGCGTGGCCGGCATCGGCTTGTTCGCCGGCGGCTGTACTCAGGACGGTGGTAATACCGGTATCTGTCGTAGTAGACTGACCGGTTTTATGCTGACCGGCTTCCGCCAGTTCCTTGGCTTCAATCGCTGCTGTACGCGCGCCCGGTTTGATCATGTAGAAATAATCCCACCAGTGACCGAAGAAAACGATCAGGGCCACGAAGAACATGGTGCCGAACTTCCGCTTGTTGTCGTTGCGCATCAGGATCAGGAAAGGCACCACAAAATTCATGAGCAGGTTGCCCCAGAACAATACCGGGTAGTGCTCCATACGCTCTTTGAAATAAATCGTTTCCTCGCCGTTGTTGGCGTACCAGATAAGCATGAACTGGTCGAACCACAGGTAAGTCCAGAATACGCTGATGCCAAACAAAAACTTGCCCACATCGTGCAGGTGATCGTGTGTAACGTATTCCAAGTAACCACGCGATTTCAGGTAAATGATGAGCATGACGGTCATGGAAAGTGACCCGAGCCATGCCGATGCCGTCGAATACCACGAAAACATGGTGCTGTACCAGTGCGGGTCGACAGACATCATGGCCTGCCAGAAAAATACTGCGCTTAAAAAACCGCCGATGGGAAGGAAAGAAGCCGCCCATTTGCGTTCTTTTTTGTAATAATCCAAAGAAGCCGTTTCATGGGTATCCTGAGCGATGGAGTTCCGGCGCATTTTATAGGCCCAGAAGTACCAGATACCGAGGAAACCAACTGTCGCGATGGTAAAAAATACCGGATTGAGGAATCCGGATTTACCCGCAATGATTCGATCAAAATGCGACGCTTCGGGGTCGGTGATGTTCAGATTGGGGTCGTTCCAGTGGTAGAGGTGATGAAGATGCCCCCACACACCGATGGCTACGATGCCCATCAGGATAAGTCCGACCAACATAAACTGGCCCATACTCTCCCAGATACGTTTGATCACGGTCATCCAACCTGCAAACGCGGTGATTTGTGCCGCAAGGAAAAATATGGCCATAAAAGCCACTGCGGTGAAATACACCGAATTGTGGAGAAAGTTGGTCCAGAATCGCGTGTGATATTCGTCATCGTTGAGCGCCGAAAGGGCGAGGCAAACGACTCCCAGCACCATACCGCCGATGAGCACGCGTTTGGTTTTGCCTTCAAATACAAATTGCGTATTGGTCAGATTCATATCGCAAGTTTGGGCGAAGCCCAATAAAGTTATTTTGTAAGAATATGATCTTTCGGGTGTTATTGCAGGTTTTCAGGAGCGGGTATGATTCAAATATTACTGGGGCGCAGGTGGCGGAGGCGGAGGAGCCGTTCGGGACGCGCCCGTTGCTTCACCTTTGGCCGGTTTTTCCACATTGCTCAATGTATTGGCCGTTTCGCTGTATTCCAGGTTTTTAGCCTTCGCCTGGAGCGACCGGATATAGTGCATGACTTCCCAGCGTTCTTCAAACGACAGTTTGTCGGAATACCCCCCCATTACGTTTTTGCCGTACATCATGGCGAAATAGAAGCGGCCGTTGCCGGCTGCGATCATATCGTCGCCGATGAGGTTTTTAGGTTGAACCGGGTATTTGTCCGTTGCGGTCACGAGGGCGCCTTGTCCGTCGCCTTTGTCGCCGTGGCAAATGCCGCAATAAACATTATAAAGCGGTTTGGCGCGTTCGAGCCCTGCCTTGGTGATGGGGAACGGGTTATTCACCATTTCCTGTTCACAACGCAGGCGATCGTCTTCCGTGTTGGTGTAGTAGAAGGGCGCTTCTCCGTTTACCGGGGCGGAAATGGCGTTGCCGGCGTTTTTCCCGTGTACGTAGTCCATATCCTGGCCGTAATACGCGGCGGTATACCCGCGAGGAATGGAGCCGTTCACCTTACCGCGGGGCTGTGCGAGTTGCGATTTAGTGAACGTGCTTTTATCATCCCAGTGATTCCAGTAGTAGGCACTGTACTGGTTGGCTTCCAGACTAACCGGGTGATACATGTCCGGCATGTACTCGTGCCCGGTTTTGTTTTTACCGGCGGGTGAGCACAGCGAAAACGCCCAGGCAAAAAATGCAACGCCGAGAATCGCGCCAATTGCGTATTTCATATTCGTTATGAGTTGTCCGTTGTTAGTAGTTGGTTATTACCGGGTTACATCATTTTCACGTTCACTTCCGAGGCTCCGGTGTTGGTGAAAAAACCCTGCAGGTTTTTCACGTCGCTATCGGGAGCGCCGGTCACGTCGAATGCGATACAGAATTTGTCGTCCGTAATGCGGTTGTCGAGCGTTTTTGCCTTTACTCCCGGCCACATGCCGCAAACGGTATAAAAGGTAATGGTCATGCCCCATGCGGCAAAAAGCACCGTCATTTCGAAGGTGATCGGGATAAAAGCGGGTACCGACCAAAACGGTTTACCGCCAAACACGATCGGCCAGTCGCTGGTAAAAATCCAGGTCATGGCGAGAAAACCGAAAGTGGCTCCACAAGCGCCGTAAATAAAGCCGAGAATGTGCAGACGGCTTTCTTTCAGCCCGAGAATCGGATCGAGGCCGTGGACCGGAAACGGCGTAAAGACATCCATGATATTCAAATGCGCGGCATTCGCGGTTTTGACAGCACCTTTGAGGTCTTCTTCGTCATTGTAAAGTCCGTACAGAACTTTTTTACTTTCAGCAGCCATTTATTTTAACAAGTTTGAAGTTCGAAGTTGGGCGTTTGGGGCCGTGATATTCAGGTGGATAAACCGTATCAACCTTTATCAACCTGATCCATATCAGTGATCTTTTTTTACCGTTTCGCTGTGCGAATGTCCGTGCACTTGTTTGGTCGCGTTCGGTCCGATATACTGGTCGCCGGCTACTTTCAAAATCGCCTTGATTTCTGCGATAGCAACCACCGGCGCAACCCGTGTGAAAATCATGTAACACACGAAAAACAAACCGATCGTACCGGCAAAAATGCAAATCTCCACCCAGCTCGGGCTGTAATAACTCCACGAGGACGGCAGGAAGTCGCGGGCAAGTGTGGTGGCGATGATCACAAAACGTTCGAACCACATGCCGATATTCACCACGATGGAGAGGAAAAACGTCCACCAGATGCTGCGGCGGATTTTCCGCGACCAGAACAACTGCGGGCTGACCACGTTGCAGAACATCATACCGAAATACGACCACCAGTAGATACCGAATACCCGGTTGTAAAAGGCAAACTGTTCATAAATATAACCCGAATACCAGGAAATGAACAATTCCGTCAGGTATGCCACCCCTACGATCGTACCCGTGAGCACGATCACTTTGTTCATGGATTCAATGTGGTTCAGCGTAATGTATTCCTCTAATTTCAACACTTTTCTGGTGATCACCATCAGTGTTTGCACCATGGCAAACCCCGAGAAGATGGCGCCCGCGACAAAATAGGGCGGGAAAATGGTGGTGTGCCAGCCCGGAACAACCGACGTGGCAAAGTCGAAGGATACGATGGTGTGTACCGAAAGTACCAGCGGGGTGGAAATACCGGCCAATACCAGCGACAACGCTTCGTGGCGCTGCCAGTGTTTGGCGCTGCCCGTCCAGCCGAACGAGAAGATCTCGTACATCTTCCGGCGGAAACCCGATGCGCGGTCGCGAACCGTTGCCAGGTCGGGCACCAGACCGGTGTACCAGAACAAAAGAGATACGGAGAAGTAGGTCGAGATGGCAAATACGTCCCAAAGCAGCGGCGAGTTAAAATTAACCCAGAGGGGTCCGCGTGTGTTGGGGAAAGGGAAGATAAAAAATGCCAGCCAGACACGTCCCATGTGAAAAACCGGGAATTGGCCGGCGCAGATCACCGCAAAAATCGTCATGGCTTCCGCGGCGCGGTTCACCCCCGTCCGCCAACGCTGGCGGAACAGCAGGAGGATGGCCGAGATAAGTGTACCTGCGTGACCGATACCGATCCACCAAACGAAGTTGGTAATATCCCAACCCCAGTTGACGGTGCGGTTCAGGTTCCAGGAGCCAATGCCCTTCCAAACCGTCCATACGATGGCGAAAATGTACAGCCCGAGAAAAGCCGAGGCGATCGAGAAAGCGATAATCCATTCCCTCGAAGGCGCTTTTTCGGTGGGTGTGCACAAATCCTCCGTGATGTTGTGGTAGGATTTATTGCCTTCAATCAAAACGTGCCGAACCGGCGCAACTGCTTGAGACATAATTTACTGGTATGGTTTGAGGGTTTCAAGGTTTCCGGGTTTCAAGGTTATGGGCAAAACCCTGAAACCTTTAAACCCGGAACCTTTAAACCTCTTTAGGAATAAAGTTCTTCGTTACTGTTGGTAATTTTTGCGGAATAATTAACGGCCGGGCGAACGTTGATCTCTTCCAAAACTTTAAAGGCAATTTCGCCCGCTGCTTTGGTCACTTTGCTCACTTCGCTGTCCGGGTTGTTAAGATTTCCGAATATAATAGCGCCCGTCGGGCATGCCGTCTGGCAGGCGGAACGAACGTCGTGGTCCATTATGGCGCGGTTTTCCCGTTTGGCGGTCAGTTTGCCTTCCTGAATACGCTGGATACAGAACGAGCATTTTTCAATGACACCGCGGGTACGAACCGTAACATCCGGGTTCATCACCATCCGCACCAGATTGTCGGCATAAAAAGGCAGTTCGTCACCTTCCATGGAAAAAACGTTCCTCGTTTGCCGGCCAAACGTCGGCCGTTGTATAGTCGAGCCAGTTGAAACGGCGCACTTTGTACGGGCAGTTGTTGGCGCAGTAGCGGGTTCCGATGCAGCGGTTGTAGGCCATCTGGTTGATACCTTCCATCGAGTGGTTGGTGGCGGCTACCGGGCACACGTTTTCGCAGGGTGCGTTGTCGCAGTGCTGGCACATCATCGGCTGATACACTACTTTCGGGTTTTCAAAATCGCCGTAGAAATAGCGGTCGATGCGCAGCCAGGTCATTTCATGGTGGCGGTTCACCTCACTTTTACCCACCACCGGAACGTTGTTTTCACTGACGCAGGCCACCTGACAGGCGCCGCAACCCACACAGGCGTTCATATCCACGTACATGCCCCATTTCATACCCGTGCCGAAATATTCGGTGTAATCGGGATACAAGGTCTGTACATTGAGATGGGCGGATTCCTCGTGGAATTCTTTCATCTCTTCGGCAAACTTGGGCAGTTCGTTGACGTGTGCGTGGAAAATGACCGAACGATCGGTGAGCGAGCCCTGGAAACCTTTCCAGCCGAGTGATTTTTCGTCGGCGTTGATCACTTTGCCCTCTTCTTTACCCAACGCTTCCACACCCATGGTGTGGTGGTGTTGTACGCAGGCGAAGTGTTTGTCCACACCAACCTTGTCGGAGACTTTTACATCTTTGGCGTAGTATTGGATCAGGCCGCCGTCCACGGTCAGCCAGGGATTTACGTTTACGCCGTAACCGACGCCGCAGCCGCCTGCTTCGCGGCCGCCGCCCAGGGCGATGGCCACCACACCCGGCGCCAGGCCAAATGTGCGCACCACGGTACAGGTCAGTTTCAGGCCGTTGACCTCCACATCCACATTGTCGCCGTCAAGGAGACCTTTCCAGCCGTCGATATTGTTCACGCCGTCCCATTCCAGCGGAATATTGAGGTAATTACCCCAAACAGTGCGGGTTACCGGGTCGGGCATTTCCTGCAGCCAGGGGTTGTGCGCGTATTGTCCGCCACCAACGTTGACGGTTTCGTAGAATGCAATTTCGAATTCGCTGCCGGAAGGTTTGCTTACCCCATCCGGGTTGAGCGCCACATCGTTGGCCACAGCCGTAAGTCCGGTAGCCGGGATTTCCAAAACACCGTCGTGCAGGCTCATATCCCAAAATGCCTGCGGGGTGGAATACTTAGTTTGACGACCGAACAAATCGGTGGTCCAGGAAGATTTCAGGTATTCGTAATAAGGTTGTTCGGCCTGGCGGTCGAGGTTGGCGCTGTCGGCCCACTCGAGCAGGGAATGTTCGGCCTGGCGGGTGGCGAAAAGTGGTGCAATGGTCGGCTGGATCAGGCTGAAGTAGCCGGCTTTGGGTTCCGCATCACCCCAGGATTCGAGTTGGTGGTGTGCGGGCGCGGAGTGGGTGCAAAGGGCCGTGGTTTCGTCCATGATGCCCGAAAAAGAAATTTTGGTGCCCACTTTGGCAAAAGCCTCTTTGAATTTGGTTGCGTTCGGCAATTCATAAGCCGGGTTGGCGCCCCAAACGATGACGACGGCCACCTGGCTGGCATTCATCTCCTCCACCAAACGTATCATGTCGCGTTCGTCGCCCTGGCGCTGGTTGGAAACGGCGCTGAAATCCACCGTTGTATTGATATTTCCGAGCAGGTCGTTGATTTTGTTGACATACAACTGCTCCATCATATTGTTGGAGCCGGAAACCACCAGCGACTTGCCTTTGTGTTCGGCGAGGTCGTGCGCCATTTTTTTGATGGCGGCGGCGGCTTTGTCGCTGCTCAGTTTGGGACCACCCGAATTGCCGCTGATTTCGTTGTACAGCGCCACGATGGCGGCGCCCTGTTCACTCGGCTTGATCAGGATGCGGTTGTCGGCGTTGGAGCCGGTGAGTGACATGTGGCTTTCCACCTGGTAGTGGCGCGACATTTGGCGTTTTTTGCGTTGCGGATCTTGCGGTTTTCGGCATAAGCGCGGGCGTATTCCACCGGGCTGATCCAGGTGCCGAGGAAATCGGCGCCGAACGAAACGATCACTTCGGCTTCGCCGAATTTGTAGTTGGGAATCACCCGGGCGCCAAAACTCTGCTGATTGGCGGCCAGCAGCGCAGCGTGTGATACGGGATCGTAACTCACAACGCGGCTGCCCGGATACCGGGTGGTAAATTCGGCCAGCGCTTTTTTAGCAGTCGGACTGAGGATCGTATTGGTAATCAGGCGAATATTGCCGCCGGCAGCCAGTTTGGCCTTCAGCTCACGATCGAGGGCGTTCCATTCCTGCTTCGTAACGTTGCCTTCTTTCACTGCGCCGGCATACTGGATGCGGCGGGTGTCGTAGAGGCTGAGTACGGAAGCCTGGGCGCGGGCGCTGGTGCCGCCTTTGGTGATACCGCTCAGGCTGTTGCCTTCAATTTTGATCGGCCGGCCTTCGCGGGTTTTCACCAGAACGGAGCAAAAGTCGCCGCCGTTGACGATGGAGGAAGCGAAATAGTTGGCCACACCCGGCACGATCTCGTCCGGTTTCGTAACGTAGGGAATCGCTTTTTTGACCGGGATTTCGCAGGAAGCGGCGACGGTGGCCGCTCCAAGGCCAAATCCGAGCAGTTTCAAAAAGTCACGGCGGTTGGTTTCCCATTTGCCGTCGGTCTGGTCGATGTTTTCGATGGAAAATTCTTTTTCAGCCGACTGCAGAAAGGATTCTTCCCGCATCAAATCTTCCGTGCTGACCCAAATACCGTTATCGTGGTGCATAATAATTGTAATGATGAATTATGAATGATGAATGATGAATGTCGTTGCGAACGGTTCATGAATTCATCTTCGTAATTAGATTCCGTTTTGTTAATGGATGTTGATAAGTGATTCCTGACAAACACAACAATTCATCATTCCTCATTTATCATTCATCATTTATTAATAGTGGCATTTCTGGCATTCCAGGCCGCCGATATCTTCAACAGTGACTTTTTCCCGTTTGCCCGACGCCAGTTCCTGGTGGTACCGCTCGTATTGTTCGTAATAGGCGTTGTCGGCGAATTTTACCTCCGTTTCGCGGTGGCAGCTCACACACCAGCCCATGCCGAGTGAAGAATACTGGGCAACAACTTCCATCTCCTGTACCTGGCCGTGGCATTTCTGGCAGGTGATCTGGCCGACGGAGACGTGTTGGGAGTGATTGAAATAGACGTGATCGGGCAGGTTGTGGATACGCGTCCACTCGATCGGGCCCTGGATTTTGCCGTTCAGGTCGTTTTTCAGCGCCTTCACCACACCTTCCCACTGATTTTCCACCGTCATACGGCCGTTGTCATCGAGGGCGGTGAGGCTGTTGGCGGCCATATATTCCTGGCCGATCCATTTTTTATACAGGTCTTCGATCTGTTTGTCGCTCCAGCTCTCGTAATCGGGGATGTATTTGCTCTGGATCGGGTCGTAGCCGATAGAAGCAAATATTTTGGTGATCTCCGAGGTGCCGGTTTGGGTGCCTTTTTTCACAGCCGCGTGGCAATTCATACAGGTATTGGTACCCGGGATGGAGGAATGTTTGGAGCGGCGCGCCGAGTCGTGGCAATACTGGCAGTCGATTTTATTGGTGCCGGCGTGCACTTTATGGCTGAACGCGATGGGTTGGTCGGGTTCGTAATCCTGTTCGCGCCCCATACGGGTAGCGTTGTCCACCGTTTTATAACCGAAAATCAGCGTAACGGCAAAAACTAAGAAGGCAATCGCACCTTTGGTGGTCAGCGTCTGCGTCAGGGTTTTGTTGATCGGCGTCTGGCCTGATTGTACGCGGGTGATATTGCTGAGGTTGTTGATGATACGCATCAGGGCAAACGCCAGCAGAGCCAGGATCAGCGTAAGGCTGATGAACATCCACGGCGCATCGGTTTTTTCCTCGGCGGGTGTGTCTGCCACGTCTCCCCCACCTTTCGGTTTTCCACCGTTGACATACTGGTCGTTGATGTACAGGAGCAGGCTCGCGATCTGGTCGTCCGTCAGCCCCGGAAAGTTGTTCATCATCGTCGGTTTCCACTTTGCCCACAGTTCGGTGGCGCGCGGGTGGCCCGATGCGATCAGGGATTGGGAGTTGCGAATCCAGGTGTACAGATCCTTCTGCGGGAAAGCAGACCAGCGCTCTTCTGTCCCGCCCAAAGCCGGGCCGGTCAGATTGTCCTTCATATTTTTATTATGACAGGCAGCACAGTTGGCGGTGAACAGGGTTTTACCTTCTTCAATGGTAGGAGCCGCAAAGAGCGAAATCGATGCCGCAAAAAAGAGCGTAAAAACCCAACAAATGCGTTTCAGCAACATATTCGGTGTGTAGTTGTATATTTTCAAATGCCTGAAAGACGTCTCCGGGGTGATAATTGTCAGTTTTTTGTCTGCGCAAAATTACCAACGCCCCTATTTCCGCAAAGCGAACCGTTAAGAAAGTAAATTATTTAGATGGCCTCTAAACAATTGTATTGTATTTCAATGGTTAAAGAACCGTTAAAAACCGGCGGCGCAAAGGTAGAGAAGGATGGGACGAAAGCAAGCGGGAAGGCTATTTTTTCAAGACTTGGGAAAAAAAAGAGGCCGGAGTGGAATTCACCCCGGCCACAAGACAGGTTTTATTTATTGAAAACGCATCCGCAGGGTCAGAAAGAGTACCTCAGACCCAGTTGGAGTTGCCAGCGCGAAGCCAGGCTAAAGTCGTTGAAAAAGGTCGTGCGCGGCGATGTATCGAATGTATACGTTGGTACGCTGTTGGCTACGGATACCGCAAGAGGCTGCACGAGGCCGGTATACGTTGCATACTGACGCACCCCCCAGTCTGAATTCAACAGATTGCCGACATTCAGGATGTCAATGCTCAACTGGATCATGTGTTTATTCGGCAGGTAATAATCCTGCAGGATGCGCATATCCCAGCGGCTGTACCAGGGGCTGAGTGCTGCGTATTTTTCTGCATACTGTCCACGGTTGTCGCGCAGGTATTCATCCTGAGCGATATACCACTTCAGGCCTTCGCGTTGAAGTCTCTGCGCCTCGGCATCACCGCTGAAGCTCATTTGTTCGATTTCCGAGTCGGTCGGGATGTACAAAAGATCGTTTAGCCCCGAGCCGTCATTGTTGATATCGCCGGCGTAGGTATAACTGAACCGGCCGCCTTGCACGTATTCGCTGAACAATGAAACGGTGGTACCAAAATTACCATACCGGAAATGTTTGCTGAAGGCGCCTACGAAGCGGTGTTTGTTTCCATATAAAGAAGGAGCGAGTTCCGATGTGTTCGTATTCTGGATATTAGCCGGGTTGCGGTCATAAGCATCCGAAGATATCTCGGCGTCAATGGAAGCGGCATCTTTTGCATCCAGGTAATTGTAACCCAGCATCAGAGACGAGCCATCGGCCCAGTTTTTCGTTACCTGGAGGGTCGTGTTAAACGAATAACCGTCCGACACGTTCGTAAAAACGTAAGCATTGGTGGGGGACCCAAATACAAGCGCCCGGTCGCCGGCCTGGTATATTGGGCGCTCGTCAACACCCACCAAACGGCCATTGGGGGTGCGGAGGCCAAAGTTGCGAACCATCATGGCATTCACGTCTTTGGTGTAAACCAGGTCAATGGTTCCTGTCCAGCCTCTGCCAAGTTTTTGATCGAAGCCCAGGTTGGTGCGCCATACCTGCGGGAATTTGAAATCCGGTTTTGTGACACAATAGAAGAAAAAGTCCGGATTGGCTACCTGGTTTCCGATCCATACGAAGGGGAAACGGCCGGTGAACAAACCCGATCCTCCGCGCAGTTGCGAGGAGCGGTCGCCTTTGATATCGTAGTTGAAACCGATACGCGGCGAAATGAGCGGCGTATTTTCAGGCAACACCGTGTGGTCAAATTTAACGGGGTCGCCGTTTTCATCATAATACTCGATGTCGGGGGCATAGGTACCGCCGTCTGCCAGCAGGCCGCCTTTGCGGGCAATATTCTCCTCAATTTTTTTCTTCGTATCGAAATAAAGGGGCATATCCATCCTCAATCCTGCCGTCAGGGTAAATGTGCGGCTCAATGCCCATTCATCCTGAGCGTATAGAGCAAACTGCCCCAGGTTGGTTTCAGCCAGTGCCCAGGAATCGCTGGCATTGTTGTTGGCAAACGCATCTTTGGCAGATTGTACCTCTCCGTCAAGTGCACCGGAGTTAATCCACTGGGCAAACGTATCGATATCGACTCCGGGAATATCGAATACCCGGAAGCCGTAGCCCGTCAGGTTAAACGAGTTATTAAAATCGAAACGTTCGAAACTGCCGCCGACCGTAATATTGTGGTTTCCGGTGTATATATTGAAATTGTCATTGATTTGATAAACGTTCTGGTCAAGCACATTGTGGATGGAGAACGGCTCATGGCCGGCGATAATATACCGATTGCCGTCCTGAGCGATATTCAACACCGGAAATGGTTCTGAAAACGGATCACGCGAGTCGCGAAAGGCTGAAAAACCCACTTGCAACTTGTTGGCGTATTTGTTTCCGAAAATAGATTTCAATTCGGCAATACTCGAATACAGTTTGTTGTTGATGCGATAACCCGAGTTGAAAAATTGCAGGGTAACCGCATCGGGGCCGCGCCGTCCAATAGCGGACGGGTGCGCAGGTTTTTCCCTGAATGCGTCGAGAAAGTTTCCGGTAACGGTCAGTTTGTGGACCGAATTGATATTCCAGTCAATTTTCAACAGACCTTTCTGGTTGTCTGTGTTGTGCTTGTAGTTTTCATACGGGCCGGTTTCATAGCCATAACGGTCAAACAACAGGTCGGACACCAGTTCGAGGTCGGAAGCGAGCACCCGGGATTCGTTGGAAGCGCCGGCGCCCCGGTTCGCCACAAAATTGGAGCCCAGATCCGAGCGGCGCTCTATTTCAAGGTTGGCAAAAAAGAACAGTTTGTCTTTGATAATCGGGCCGCCGATGCTGAAGCCCGTCTGCAACTGGCGCAAATCGCCGCGAAACACTTCCTGTCCTGCCACTTTGGTACCGATCATGTCTTTGTTGCGGTAGAAGCCGAAAACCGTCCCGGAAAATTTGTTGGTACCGGATTTCGTCACTGCGTTAACGGAAGCGCCGGTAAATCCGGCCTGGCTCACGTCGTACGGTGCAATGGCGACATTAATCTGGTCGATGGCATCCAGCGATATGGGTTGGGCATCAGCCTGCCCGCCGGGAGTTGCCGCGTCGAGACCAAACGGGTTATTAAAGATGGTTCCGTCCACCGAGTAGTTGTTGAACTGGTCATTGCGGCCGGCAAAACTTCCACCTTCCGCCGACATCGGCACCAAACGGGTAAAGTCGGCGCTGGAGCGCGTGATGGTGGGCAAGGTGCGCAATTGGGCGCTTGTAACGCTGGCCGCTGCTCCGGTTGGGCGGTCGTTGGCCTGAGCCACAACATCTACCTGGCCGATTTGTGTGGCGGATTCAAGGATCTGGAAATTTTGAGTCAGTCTTTCGCCCAGTTTAAGCTCGGCAATCGTTACCTCCTGCCCCTGATAACCGGTCAGAGCAATTTTGATGAGGTAAGGTCCGCCAACCCGGAGGTTGGGAAGTGCGTAGCGGCCGTCGGGGCGGGTAGTCACGCCATAACCCGTGCCGGAAGGAACGTGTGTGGCAACTACGGTAACTCCGGGCATGCCTTCGCCCTTGGAATCGGTTATCAGGCCGGCCAAAGTGGCTGTCGTAACCTGCCCGGAAAGAGAAGAAGCGCCAATGACGCAAAGCGCCACCAGCAAGTTGGTAAAGGTCTTCATACAAACTGATGTTAGTGTAAGTTAGGATTGAAAACAGTTTCGCGGGCAAAGTTAACACAGGCTTAACATTGCCAATGTTAAGTTTAGCCAGGAGCGCAGGCGACTTGTCACCTTCCGTATCCGACCATTCCTAACCCCTAATCTTGCCGGTGTACACCTTAAACACCCGGGGCTCCCACACTCGCCGGCAGGCAGTTGTACGGCGATCTCGCCAAAAAATTTAGTCTGGCCACCCCGATATTTCCTTCTACTTTTGCCCCGCTTTTGCCCAACCAACGACAAATCAATTCTAATTTTTATGATGGACGCGAACAGTCGCATTTATGTAGATTCAGAAATCGGCAGGCTTAAAAAGGTGATCGTACACCGGCCCGACGAGGGTATCGCCCGCATTACCCCCAAACGAGCCGGCGAACTCCTGTTCGACGATATTGTACACCTGCCCAACATGCAGGACGAACACGACATATTTATAGGCGTGTTGAAGGCTTTTCTCGGCAAGGAAAATGTGCTGGAAGTACGCGACCTGCTGGCGGAAAGCACCCGCGATGAAGAAAGCAAATACGAGGTGATCAATAAAATCACCGATTTTGAAGAACTGCCCTATTCCTTCATCCCGCGGCTGGCGGGTTTGTCGCCCGAACAATTGGCCGACACCCTCATCACCGGCTATCTCGAACCGGAAGACCGCATTCTTTTTGATCCCATCCCGAACCTGATCTTTACCCGCGACATCGCCGTGACGGTGATGGGGCACGTGATCATCACCAAAGCCAACAAATCGGCCCGTTTCCGGGAAAATTTCCTGACCCGGCTCATTTTCAGCAGCCACCCGGTGTTCCGGCGCCTGAAAGCCGACGGCAAAACCATCAACCTCAACCGGGTGGATAAATTTCCACCCAACAAACGCGGCGAAACCATCAGCGTGGAAGGCGGCGACGTGATGGTGCTCAACAAGGACTACCTGCTCATCGGTTGTTCGGAACGCACCAATGAATACGCCTTCCAGATGATCAAAAACTACCTCTTCGACCGGGGTATCATCAAAAACGTCGTGCAGGTGAACATCCCGGCAGAACGGACGTACATGCACATCGACACGGTGTTCACCCAGATCAATCACAACCACCTGGTGGCCTACCGGCCGATCGTCCAGGAAGGCCTCGGTTCTTACGTCGACGTACACCGCTCCAACGGCGAAACCATCGAATACCCCAGTCTGCGCGATTTTCTGCTGGCCGAAGTGAACCCCAACATGGAATTTATCTGGGCCGGCCGCGGCGAAAGTCCCTACCAGGAACGTGAACAATGGACCGACGGCTGCAACCTCGTAGCCCTCAAACCGGGGGTAGCCATCACGTATGACCGCAATCCGGTGACGGAGCGCGCGTTTAAGGATTTCGGTTACAAGGTGATCGGCGCCGAAAAGATCCTGCGCGACATCGACAACGGCAAAATCACCATCGACAAAATAGAAAACACCATCATCACGATACCTTCCAACGAACTCTCCAGGGCAAGAGGAGGAAGCCATTGTATGACGTGCCCGATTGAACGAGAAGAAATTTAATGATGAATGATGAGAGATGAATGATGAATGATGAGAGATGAATGGCGGCGGGTGACCATATTCATCATTCATAACTCATCATTCATCATTCATCTCTCATCATTCATCTCTCATCATTCATCATTCATAAATGTATTCCCACGAAGTTCAAATCCGCGTTCGCTACGGCGAAACCGACCAGATGGGCTACCTCTATTACGGCAATTACGCGCAGTATTTTGAGGTGGGCCGGGTGGAGTTGATCCGCTCACTGGGGCTCACGTACAAAGATCTGGAGGAAAAGCACGGGATATGGCTTCCGGTGGTGAGCCTGGAAATGCGGTTTGTACGGCCGGCTTATTACGACGAGTTGCTGACAGTGCGTTCGGAGTTGCGCGAATTGCCCGACGAGCACATTACCTTTCACGTGGAAGTATTCAACGAGCGCAAAAAACTTGTGAATGCAGGCCGCGTCCGCTTGTGTTTTTTCGATTCAAAAACTAAGAAGGTGGTGCCCGCCCCGGAACACCTGCTGGAAAAACTGCTGCCTTTTTTTAAGTCCTAAATCATTGACAATCAACGGTGAAAAAATTCGACTACATCCGGCGTGTATATCGTTATTTTACACATCACCCACTTTGGGTGCGGCTTGTCGACTGGTCTAAAACACATTCGTTTCCCGGCTTAAAACGTATTCCCTTGTACAACCTGTTCGTGTTTATCGAGCAGGAGACGCAGGAAGACGCGATTGTAACCCGCGCAAACAGTATGGCTTTCAGTTTTTTTATGGCCATTTTTCCGGGGATTATCGTGCTCATTTAGCTGCTACCGTACGTGCCGTTCAGCATGGATTTTTTCGGCACCCTGCAAAAATCCATCAAGGAGATCATTCCCGGCAAGGCGGGTGACATGATTTTCGGGACCGTCAAGGACATTGCCACGATTCCAAAAGAAGGGTTGTTGTCGGCGGGTTTTTTCCTCGCCATCTGGTTTGCTTCCAACGGGATGCTTTCCATGATGCGGGGTTTGGAAAAGGACTATACCATCACCTTCAAACGGCGAACCACATTTCAAAAACGCCTGATTGCCATACAATTAACTTTCCTCGTGGGTTTTGTACTGGTCGCTTCGGTGATCCTCGTAATCCTGGGGGATACCATCCTGAAATTCGTTTTTCAATACGTCAAGGTGGGTTTGTTGATGCGGATTGCCTTTTTTTCACTCCGCTGGGTCGTGGTGGTGTTGTTGTTTTACACCTTGTTCTCCATGATCTACCGCTTCGGTTCTTCCACGCGGCGGCCCATTCCCTTTATCAACCCGGGCGCCATACTCGCCACGCCGCTTTCCATTCTTTCCTCTTGGGCGTTTTCTTTTTATGTAGATAACTTCGGCAATTACAACAAGTTATACGGCTCCATCGGCACCCTGATCGTGCTGATGATCTGGATACAGCTGAATTGTATGATCCTGCTGATCGGCTTCGAGTTGAACGCGGGCATTGCGGTGCTTCGGGATCAGCGGCAGGAGGCTCAGGAGCATTCGGACGCCTGAACCATACCACGCACCGGATGTTGTTTGAACACCTGTTCCCCATCTAAATCCCGTTCTTCTAAACAAAACCGCCCTGCCGGCGTTTTGCCCCGCATGAAAGACATCCAGCAAATCGGCACCCTCGGCGAATTGAAAAAAAGCGGCTACCGCCCGAAAGTGTCAAAGACGAACTACGGTCGAACCTGATGGAGAAGATACGCCGCAAGGAGACCATTTTCCCCGGCATATTCGGTTTCGACGACACCGTTTTGCCCGATGTGGAGCGGGCGGTTTTGAGCCGCCACAATATTTTGCTGCTCGGTTTGCGCGGCCAGGCCAAAACCAGGATCGCCCGTATGCTGATCCACCTGCTCGACGAATATACACCCGTTGTGGCCGGCAGCGAACTCAACGACGACCCGCTGGCGCCCATCAGCCGCTTTGCAACGGACCTGATCGCGGAAAAAGGCGACGACACCCCCATCGCATGGCTGCACCGCAACGAACGCTACGTGGAAAAACTCGCCACACCCGACGTCAGCATCGCCGACCTCGTGGGTGATGTGGACCCCATCAAAGCCGCCAACCTGCGCCTGCCTTATTCGGACGAACGGGTCATTCATTTCGGACTGATCCCACGCGCACACCGTTGTTTGTTCGTAATCAATGAGTTACCCGACCTTCAGGCGCGTATCCAGGTATCTTTGTTCAACGTTTTGCAGGAAGGCGACATGCAGATCCGGGGTTTCAAACTCCGCCTGCCGCTCGACGTGGAGTTTATTTTCACCGCCAACCCGGAAGATTATACCAATCGCGGCAGCATCATCACGCCGCTGAAAGACCGCATCGAAAGCCAGATCACCACCCACTACCCGGCCTCGATCGATATCGGCCGGAAGATCACGGAACAGGAATCACGCATCACCGACGAGCAAAAAGCGCGGATACATATCCCGGAAGTGCTCAAAAATCTGATCGAGGAAATCGCTTTCGCCGCCCGGGAAAGTGAATTTGTGGACAAAAAAAGCGGCGTCAGCGCCCGCCTGACCATTTCTGCCTACGAGAACCTGTACTCCACCGCCGAACGCCGCCTGCTGCGCAACGGTGAAGAAAAAACGACCGCCCGCCTGACCGATTTCTGGGGCGTCATCCCGGCCCTCACCGGCAAGATGGAAATGGTGTATGAAGGGGAACAGGAGGGACCGCATGCCGTGGCTTTACACATTATCGGGGTGGCCATCAAAAAGGTGTTCCTCGAATATTTTGCCAACCCGTCCAAATTGAAACGCGGCCAGGAACGCGATCCGTACGGCGTTGTAAAAGCCTGGTTTGCAGCGGGTAACACCACCGATTTATTCACCGATCTGCCCAACAAGAAGTTTTTCTTAGAACTCGACCAGGTGGCCGGGCTCGTCAAAGTGGCCGAATCGGCCGGTGTGGACAAGGCGGAGATGTACACCTTTGCCGAACTCGCCCTGCACGGGTTGGCGGAATTCGAAGTGCTGAGCAAGGAGTTTATCCAGACCAAATGGGTGTTCAAGGATTTCCTCACGGGTAATCTGAAGGATGAGGACGACGAGGATATGCGGGATTTGTTTAATTGAGTCAGCCTAAACGAAAGGTTCTTTTCATCCAATCCAAAAAGGGTTGTACTGCGGGTATGCTTGGGCGTCGAAATAGCTTTGTTTCAACGCCATACCAAGAAAGGCCGGGTTCTTTTGCCATGCAAGCCAGGTATGAGCAGCGCTTTTTGCCGTTTACAGGTTTGAATCTGCAATATTTTCGTTTTGGGCAATTGTTTCACCGTCCCATTCGCATGCTCCCAAACCTCATCGCCAGCCTGAATCATCCACTGGAGCAAAGTGTTCGAGATAACCTTCCCTCGTTATCAGGCATGATCCAAACTCCGACAGTAGGTAAGCCTGTTTCTTGAGCAAGAATACCGTCAGGTCTCGGCACAAGCGGGTTCAATATTTCAGCGGAAAAATGGACGGACAAAATACTTTTAACCATCGCCCAACGGCTGGCAGCACCTTTGTCATTGGCATCAATGATGAGACCGATGTTGGTGTGCTCGTAGTTCTTTAATGCCTCCTCAAAATCGATCAAAGCGTTGTCAAATCCACCCGCGTTCCTTATAAATTCACTCCTGAATTTTTCTTCGCTGGCATAGCCGGCGGGCGGTGGCAAACGGCGAACTTTGCACAGATTTGACAACACAATCGCGTCGTTGCCTTCTACAATAAGTATTTGACTCATAATAACTTATCGGGTTCCATTTTTAACTCTAACATTTTCTCCAACCGATCGTGATCGTAGGCAACGGCCTCAATTGATCCTTTGAACTTCGTTGCAGACGGAAAAACTTTCCCTTTCCTTGATTCTCCCACGATCTGCTACTAAAAAATGTGCGCACCGCATCTAAACTATGCGTAGTCACAAAAACCTGAATATTCCATTTCTGGGCGTAAAAGAAAATTTTCTCCCACAACATTTCCTGTACGGAGTGGTGAAGGCCGGCTTCGAATTCGTCGATTAAAAGCAATGAGTCTTTTGCACTCACCAAGGCGACTGCCATCAAAAGCAATCTGCTGATGCCATCACCCAAACTTTTGAGGGGGACAGGAGCATCATCACCTTCCAATAATACTCGACTATTGTCCTCTTTTACATCAATACGCAAAATTTTGGGTTCAGTAATTTTCAAAATCCCTAAAACATCATTTTCCAGCGAAGTAAGGACGATTTTGTCCCAAAGGGCTTGCAGGGGAAAATTCTGGTTAACAAAGGGTAAAAAAACAGAAGAATCTCGGGGGTAATCTGGTGACACTAAAGAAGTTAAAGGACTGGAAGTATCTTTTTTATCATTTATGTCTTCCACACCAAAAGGCCCTGGTCTGCCGTTAGCACTAAAATATCTCTTTATTTTAAGGTTGTTAATAAATATCATCCCTTCTTTATCATTAAGGGTTTTATGCTTGTTAAACAACGCGGCGAATGATTCATCCCAAGATGGCGTAAACTGCCCCCTTACTTTCAAAACCTGATTCACCACTGTGCTATCCCCTTTAGCCGCCCAAATCCGCAACGCCTCCAGCAGCGCTGTCTTCCCCGTATTGTTTTTTCCGGCGATCAGGTTCACCTGCCCCAGGCCGTGGATAGTTAATTCGTTGAACAGACGGTAATTGGAGATGTGCAGTTCTTTCAGCATACGGCGATTTTTACGCTGTCAAAGGTAAATTTTTTCGCTGAATATGCCGCAACTCCGGAAGCGCGCTATATTCGCAAGCGAAATTACGTTGATCACAAAACAAAAAAACGATGTTCGGTCAAAATCAAGGCGGCAGATTCCGGATCCCCCCTACCCTGCTGATTGCAGTTGTGATGGCGGGTTTTGCCCTGTGTAAATACTACAGCAGCAGTTCCACCAACGAAATCACCGGCGAAACGCAGCATATTTCCATGTCGCCGGAGCAGGAAATTGCACTGGGCCTGCAAAGTGCGCCCGAAATGGCGCAGGAAATGGGCGGCCTGAGCAACAACGAACAGGCAGCGGCGATTGTGCGGCAGGTCGGAGAAAAGGTGGTGCGGAGCTCTGCGGCGGCGCGTACGCCTTATAAGTACAACTTCCACCTGCTCGCCGACCCGAACATGATCAACGCATTCGCCCTGCCCGGCGGCCAGATATTTATCACGGAAGGCCTGCTGATGCGCCTGAGCACCGACGGGCGCACCCTCAACGAGGACATGCTCGCCGGGGTGCTCGGTCATGAGATCGGACACGTCGTGGCCCGGCACAGCGCCGAAAAAATGGCGCAAATGGAACTGGCTCAAGGCATTACGGGCGCCGTTACCATGGCGACTTACGACCCTTCCAACCCCAATTCGGGGTATATTGCGCAGTCCGTAGCCAATATGATCCAGCTCAAATACGGCCGCGAACAGGAATTGCAAAGCGACAACCTCGGCGTGCGTTTTATGATCGAGTCAGGCTACGAACCCGAACACCTCATCCAGGTCATGGAAGTGCTCAAACAAGCCGCAGGACCCAATCGCACACCCGAATTCCAAAGTTCACATCCCGATCCGGAAAACCGCCAGGAAGCGATCCGGGCGGCTATCGAACAGTGGAAAAAGCAATAAATCAATCCTTTTTTATCTTTCCCGTCGGAATATTCAAAGTCAGCCGGGGCGTGCGGTTGGCGACATCCCATGCCGTATAAAAGGCTAACTGGGCGCGTTTGGCCATCGCGTTGAAGTTGATTTTATCGGCGGTATCGGTGGGTTTGTGGTAGTCGGCGTGTGTTCCGTTGAAGTAAAAAACCACCGGAATGCCCCGTTCCGCGAAATTATAATGGTCGCTGCGCTCGTAGTAATGGTTGGGATCATCCGGAGCGTTGTATTTGTAGTCCAGCGCCAGTTGGGTGTAGTATTTATTGGACGTTTCGTTGATTTCGTGCAGTATGGGACTGATCCGGTCGGCGCCGATCACATAAATATAATCCGGGTTATCGAGGTGTGCGTTGTCCACCCGGCCGATCATGTCGATATTGATGTCCACAACGGTGTGTTCCAGCGGAAAAAGTGGGAAATCGACGTAAAACTTTGAGCCCAGCAAACCTTTTTCTTCACCGCTGACGAGCATACAAACCACACTGCGGCGGGGTCCGACGCCTTTTTTCTTCGCATCGGCAAAAGCCCGGGCAATTTCGATAACCCCGGAAGTACCCGATGCATTGTCGTCCGCGCCGTAATAAATAACCGTGCTGTCGGACATGCCGAGGTGGTCGTAGTGCGCCGTGACAAACACGTATTCGTTTTTCAGCACCGGATCCGTGCCTTCAATAAAACCAACCACATTGGAGCCTTCCAAAGTCCGGGTTTCCTTGTCGAGCCGCACTTCGATTTTGGCTTTCACTTTTACGGGTTTGAATTCTTTGCCGCTGCGGAGGGCCGAGATGGCGTCTTCTGCTTTATCGGCCTTTTTCCCGAGAATGGCCGCAGCCACGGCGGGCGAGATGAACATGTTATTGACAAAATCGTCGGGTTGTTTGTCGCCCATATAAGTGGCTGGTTTCCAGCCTCGTGTAGAGATGAGTTGGCGGTTGGATTTCAGACTTTCGGCGATGTCGGCATCCACGATAAAAACCATCGATGCGCCTTTTTTCCGCGCAACCTGCACTTTTTTCTTCCAGTCCAGCGACCAGTCCGAGCGGAATTCCGAACCGGTGACCAGCGATTTGCCGCTGTTATCTATGGGTTCGCCGTTATAAAATACCACGGCTTTGCCTTTTACATCGGTGTTGCCGTAGTCGTTGTATTTGCGGTCTTCGATGCCGTAACCGACAAACACCACTTCCTTGAGTTCCAGTTTGGGGATATCCTGGTTAAAGGCGGGAAACACGTAAAAATCCGTCCGGTTTTTGAATTCCTGTTCGCCTACTTTCAGGCCGATATCCTTCCAGGTATCGTTTTGCAGGCTGATTTTTTGAAAATAGCCGTTCCGGTCGGCGACACCCGGCAAGCCGGCGGCTTTAAATTGAGCGGCTATAAAATCGGCGGCTTTGCGCTGGCCTGCCTCACCGGTTTCCCGGCCTTCCATTTCTGCCGATGCCAGCTGATCGAGCAGCGGTTTCAGGTCTTCCGCAGTGATACCGGCTGCAAAGGGCGTCGGGTCGGGAATACCCAATGAAGTCATATATCGTTCTCTGGGCGATTTTTTTGCCCGGATAGTATCTCTTTGGGCCGTCAGGGCAAAAACAGGCAACAGGAACAGTAAAAAAACGAGACGCAGTTTCATATTTTTTTTAGTAAGTGGAAAAAATTAATGTTAATAATTTTCTTCGGAACATTCTGAAAATGAGGCATTTGGGCGGTAATGTTTTTCACCCTTGCGCACAGGAAACCGGGGTGTGTCAAAAGTCAGCGATACTTTATTTTGGCTTTGAAACGGGGAATATTATTTTGAATCGCGACCGAACCAGACATTCCAGGTTTTGAAAACCTGGAATGTCTGCGCATCTTCCGAATAAAATTTCTCTCAATACGCCACAATGTGCAACTTAAAGATTTATGACACAGCCCCCTGCCCCTACGCACAGGAGATTTTATTCACCCGCCGCTCATGCCGGCCTCCGTCGAATTCCGAATGGAGAAAGATACGCACCATGGCCTGGGCGAGAATTTCCGGCACATAACGGGCCGGGAGCGCGATGACGTTGGCGTTGTTGTGCTGGCGGGCGAGGGTGGCGATTTCTTCCGTCCAGCAAATGGCGCAGCGAATATCCTGGTGTTTGTTGGCGGTCATGGCCACGCCGTTGCCGCTGCCGCAAAGCAGCACGCCCCGGTCGGCGCTTCCCGATTCCACCGCTTTGGCCACTTCATGTGCAAAATCCGGATAATCAACCGATTCGAGTGAATTGGTGCCAAAATCGAGCACCATGTGCCCTTGTGACTGCAGCATTGCAATAATGCCGTCTTTGTACGGGAATCCCGCGTGGTCGCAGCCGATAGCAATCTTCATGTGTTTCAACAATTGTCCGGGAGTGTTTCCCTGTTTTTCCGGCAAAGATAGCGGTTTGCTGATTCTGGCCGGGCGGGATTGTCGGCAACACGTACTTTTGGGTCGAAAATGTGTTTTTTTAACCGGGTCAAATGCTGTTTTAATACATGAAAAAAATCCTGTTGTCTGTGCTGTTCCTTTTAATCACCCTGGTTTCGGCGTTCAGCCAGTCCGGTCAAAACTGGCGCTCCAAGGTTGCTCCCGACCTCCTTGTTTTGCTGGATAAAGGTGAAAAAGTTGATTTTATCGCCGTTTTTCGCGAAAAAGCCGACCTCCGGGGCGTCCAAAACCTGAAAACCAAATCCGAAAAATCCCGTTTTGTCTTCCAAAGGCTGGAAGAAACCGCCAACCGCGCGCAGCTGAACGCAACCCGTATCCTGCGCGAACAGGGACTGTCCGCCAACCGCCTTTTCCTGGTAAACGCCCTGGCTGTCAGTCAGGCCGACGCCCTGGCAACCCGCCAACTGGCTGAATTACAAGAAGTAATGTGGCTTGGCGCCGATCCCTGGGTCAAATTTGAAGGCCCCGTAAATACTTCGGCCGGCGCCCCCGCCGAACGCGGTACCATTGAATGGGGGGTGGAAAAAATCAACGCGCCCGCCGCCTGGGCGCTGGGTTTCACCGGGCAGGGCGTCACGATCGGTGGAGCCGACACCGGTTACGAATGGGCACACCCGGCCATTAAATCCCATTACCGGGGCTGGACGGGCGATTCACTCACAACCAGCCACGAGTATAACTGGCACGACGCCATCCACGAGATCAATCCGTTGAGCGGAGATTCCATCATCAATCCGGGTAACAACCCCTGCGGGCTGGACGCCGCCGCGCCCTGCGACGACAACAACCACGGTACACACACGATGGGCACCATGGCCGGCGACGACGGCCAGGGCAACCAGATCGGCGTGGCGCCCGGCGCCAACTGGGTCGGCTGCCGCAACATGGAGCGCGGCTGGGGCAAACCCTCCTCGTACCTCGAATGTTTTGGATGGTTTTTAGCGCCGACCGACCTCAACGGCGAAAACCCCAACCCGGACAAATCCCCGCACGTCATCAACAACTCCTGGTACTGTGCCAGCATCGAAGGTTGCACCGACCTGACAATCAACGAATTACTCCGAACGGCAGTCATCAACCTGAAAGCGGCCGGTGTGGTTGTGGTGGTCAGTAACGGCAACGACGGCAGCAACGGCACCTGCGCCACCACGAGTGGGCCTCCCGGTTATTTCGAAGAAAGTTTCAGCGTGGGCGCCACACTCAGCAACGATACCATTACCGGATTCAGCAGCCGCGGGCCGGTGATCATCGACGGCAGCAACCGGATCAAACCCAATGTGTGCGCTCCGGGTGCAGCCGTGCGTTCCAGCGTTCGCGGTGGCGGTTATGCCCATTTTTGGGGCACCAGTATGGCCGGCCCACACGTAGCCGGGCTGGTTGCATTGATGATTTCTGCCAATCCGGACCTTGCCGGCAACGTGGATGCGATCGAAGATATCATCGAACAAACGGCTGTATTCTACGCCGATACGATGGATTGCCTGCCGAGCCTCGGCACTTCCCGCCCCAACCACGCTTATGGCTGGGGGCGTATTGAAGCCATCGGCGCCGTAAACGCCGCGCTCGCTTATTCCCCCGTCAATGCACCGGAACCGGCAAGCCCGGAAGCCGGCGTTTTCCCCAACCCGACCGCCGGAGAGGTTATTTTCGACCTGAATAATGTATCCGGAAAAACAACCCTGGAAATTTTTGCGGCCGATGGCAAACGGGTGTTCAGCAAAACGTGGACGGCACAAAACCACCAGTTGGCGCCCGTTTCACTGAAAAACGAGCCGCAAGGCGTGTATTTCTGGCAGGTCAGGGCCGAAAACGGCGTGGTTTCGGGGAGATTGGTGAAGGAATAGGGTTTAATGACCCGCTACGGCTCCTGAATCTTCAAATGAAACTTGCCTTCCGTCAGGAAAATACTATCGGGAACACCGGGCCATTGTGTGTTGGAAGGCTCTTTTTTTAAAAATACTTGAAAACGGCCTTCCACGGTACGGGCAATAGAGTCGTATTTGATGACTTCTATAAAATGATCGGTCCGAGTGGTGTCAATCTTGAAATCGCCTATTGGCTGATCCCATTCACTTGTCATAATAAACAATGCCTCTGGGGTGAAATTATTAAAATTGCTAACTAATTCGTATTCAATTAGATAATTGCCTATCTGACAAGGAATATCGTGTAAAAATAGAGATTCGCCAATGAGGTTTGAATACATTATTTTGGCGCGAAGTTGAAATCGTTCATGGGTATGTATGTGATACCAGGCGTTGAATGGAGCAGACCACGCAATATCATTTTTTAAAACGGCGCCCTTTCCGAGTCCTATAATGGGTGTGTCTACGGGGACCTGGATTGTGTCTGTCGGGTCTGTAGAATTGCCTGATTGTAATTGCGTCTTTTGGCAATTCATCAACGTGACAGTGATGATTATTGCGACGAATATGGTTTTCATGTTACCGGTCAGTTTTGAATAATGATTAACCCGGTGTTTTGTTTCCGGCCAATTCCTTGAAGCCGGATAAGATAGATGCCTGTATTACGACTGACGAGGTCGATCAATGCAATACCATCCGTGTCAAAAACGATGTCTTTCTTATAAATTTCCCTGCCCAAAACGTCCGTAACGGTTAGCGGCAGTGTCTTACCTGCGGCGGATGCATAGCGTAGCGACAGTGTTTTGCCCTCAGATGGATTAGGGTAAACAGTTAGTGTGTCCTCTCCGTTTATATCGATTGCCGAAAGCGCCTGATTTCCACCCTTATGTGCTGTGCAGGTACAATTCGGGTTTGACAAATCGATCTTTTTGATACGACTAACCACCACATAATCAGAGGAAACAACCAGGCATTTGACCCAGTAGGTATGGCATGTAGGGTGCTCTTCCAGCGAGAGTGTCGCACCTGTACCAAGCAACGAATCCTGTCCCTGCTGAAAAATACCCGTGGGGCTCCAGTACCAGTACACCGTGTAGGGAGGTGCGCCGGCAAGACCGGTATCGGGCTCCATGATATAGGCGTTCAAGTCAAAAGGCAAGTCCCGGCAATGCGACGTCGAAATAAAAACGGATAATTCCTGGGTTGGAAAAAAATCGCTTTGCGATTGCAGGAAACTGTGTGAAAGGACAAAAAGCAGGAAAGTCAGAAATCCAACGCTGGGGGAGGGGGAATTTGGATACGTTTTTCATGCCGCTTGTATTTTTGATGTTACATGATTAGCAAATGTAACGTATTTTTTTACATTCTGCGAGGGTGTTCAAAAAAGTGTGTCAAAGTTATCATCAAAAAAATAAACAACTTTGACAATGAAAAAGAAAAGAACATCACGTCCGAGTTTGGAAGAAATAGTTCCAGATGAAGGCAAACGCAAAGAAATGCTGAGTCGTCTGTACCAGGGCGATTCGATATTGGGCGAGGGGGGCATATTCACGGAGATGCTTCAAGCCTTTGTGAATGCGGCGTTGGAAGGAGAGATGAAACATCATTTGAAGGAAGGCGAGGGGGCAGGATTTAGCAATCGTCGCAATGGCCATACGCACAAGTTGGTGCGAAGCGTTGCGGGTCCCTTGGAGATAAAAACGCCACGGGATCGACAGGGGGCTCATGAGCCGAAGTTAATCAAGAAATGGGAACGGGAGTTAGGCACTGGGTTGGATGAGATCATCTTGAGTTTATATGCCCGCGGCCACT
Organism: Lewinellaceae bacterium; assembly: GCA_016713985.1. Classification (GTDB taxonomy): domain Bacteria; phylum Bacteroidota; class Bacteroidia; order Chitinophagales; family Saprospiraceae; genus M3007. The sequence continues at coordinate 169,086 of JADJOD010000017.1, forward strand.
CTGTGGAAGATGTAAGGTATCAGTTGCAGCAGTTATACGGAGTAGAGGTGAGTGCGGGTGCGATCAGCGCGGTGACGGATCAGGTATGGAATGAGATTGTAGCGTGGCAACAGCGGCCTTTATCGGGCTGTTACCCGGTAGTCTACCTGGATGCCATTGTGTTCAAGGTTCGGGAGGACGGCCGGGTAATAAACAAAGCGATTTACACGGTTTATGGGGTAAATGCGGAGGGCCAAAGGGATATATTGGGCTTATACCTGAACGAAACGGAAGGCTCGCGGCAGTGGGGTTTGATTTTGGAAGACATTAAACGGCGGGGCGTAGAGGAGGTGTTTTTTTTCTGTGTGGATGGGCTCAAGGGCTTTAAAGAGGTGATCCAAGAGGTTTTTCCGCGAAGTATCGTGCAGCGTTGCGTGGTTCACATGATTCGTTCTTCGACGCGATTTGTGAGTGATAAAGACATCAAAATGTTGTGCGCTGATTTACGGAAAGTGTACACGGCAGCCAACCGCGAACAAGCCTCGATCGCTTTGGAAGCCTTTGGCCAACGCTGGGATGAAAAGTACAAAGAGGTTCGCCAAAAATGGGCGGAAAACTGGGATGAATTGATGGCATTCATGGATTACAAAGAAGATATCCGTCGAATGATTTACACCACCAACCCGGTAGAGGCCTTGCATCGGGTGATGCGGAAAGTAACCAAAACAAAAGGAGCCTGGAACAGTGACAAAGCCTTGCTCAAACAACTATATCTGACTTTGCAGTACACACAAAAAAGTTGGAAAAAAAACGCCTACAACTGGAAAGTCATCCAGCGCGAACTGATCGACCAATTTGGCGAACCATACAGCCGGTGGTTGGAAATTTGAGGCGCGTGGCGCCGGGCAGAGCCCTCGGCCTACGGCCTTCGGGCTCTGCCCGGCGCCACGCGCCCAGAAAAGTGTGACACACTTTTCTGAACATTCCCCATTCTGCAACATAAAGAATTAATAAATACGCAATCCGTTCAGCCGGGATGACCAGTTCCCAACTTTTCCCAACCTTTGCCCCCATCCTGAAACCCTCAAACCCTTTGAAACCCTCAAACCTTGAAACCTCCGAAGATTATGCACAAGATCGACATGCACACCCACCTCCTGCCCGAGCGGCTGCCCAATTTTGCGGACAAATTCGGGTACGGGGACTTTATCCACCTGCAGCACCACCGCCCCGGCTTTGCGCGGATGATGAAAGGCGACGTATTTTTCCGGGAGATCGAACAAAACTGCTGGGATCCCGAAGTACGTATTCCCGAATACGCGCGTTTCCATACACCCGTGCAGGTGGTGTGCACCATCCCGGTTATGTTTTCTTACTGGGCCAAAGCGGCGGATTGCCTCGACCTGTCCATGTACCTCAACGACCACTTAGCCGGTGTGGTGGACGATTTTCCGGAACACTACATCGCGCTCGGCACCCTTCCGATGCAAGATACCGATCTGGCAATCAAAGAGTTGGAGCGATTGAAAGACCTCGGCGTCCCCGGCGTCCAGATTGGCTCCAACGTGAATCAGCTAAACCTGAGCGAACCGCAGTTTTTTCCCGTTTTTGAAGCCTGCCAATCGCTCGACATGGCCGTGTTTGTACATCCCTGGGAAATGATGGGCGAGGCCCAAATGCGCAAATACTGGTTGCCCTGGCTGGTGGGGATGCCCGCCGAAACCAGCCGGGCCGTTTGTTCGCTGCTTTTCGGCGGCGTGATGGAGCGGCTGCCGGACCTGCGTTTTTGCTTCGCACACGCAGGCGGGTCGTTTATCCCGACCATCGGGCGGGTGCAGCACGGCTTCGACTGCCGCCCCGACTTAGTGGCGGTGGATAATCCGGTGCCGCCGCGCGATTATCTGGGCAAATTCTGGGTGGATTCGGCCACCCACGACCCGCAATTGCTGCGGTACATCCTCGACGTGATCGGCGACGATAAAGTGTGCCTCGGCACCGACTATCCTTTCCCACTCGGCGACCTCGAAATCGGCACCTTTATCGAACAAATGGTGCTGCCGCAGGAAACATTGGAAAAGATTTTTTACAAAAACACGCTGGAGTGGCTGTATGGAAAAAAATAAACTCAAAACATCCGGACAATCGCCAGAGCAGCCAAACTGCTGAACCCTGCCGAAAAACTCATCAACAGTTTTTCATCCCTCGCCTTGCTGAACCTCGACCGGATACCCGGCACCGTTTCAAGGCTGATGGCCCAGCGATCGTTAAACTCGTGCTGCAAACCGATTACATACCCGATGCCGATGCCGGCAACCCATTGCGAAAAATCCCGGTTGTCGTTATACCGCCCAAGGTCGGCGCCGGCCTCCCAGCCGTCGTAAAAAACAAGGCGATCTCCTGCCTTTTTGCGTTTTTCCACGCCGAAATAAATTCCCGCTTCCAGCGATGATTGGATTTTTTTATCCGTATAAATAACATCCAACCGGCCAAAAGCCGCCCGAAAACGCCGGAAACGGTGTTCGTCAAGCGCTTTTTTGAAGATAAAATTAAAGGTGTTATCCCCTTTAAAATTTACGCCGCTGAATTGTAAACCGGCTTCGTGCCGGCTTGAAACCTGTTGGCCTGAAGCGCTGAAAATGAATAGAATAGAACATAAAAAGGTAGTAAAAAAGGGCATGGCATACATGGCGGAAGATTGAATGGTGAAATGATTCCTGGCAAACGATGCAACGCACGGCACACGCTGTTTTATTAAGGAAGGTTTAACGGGACACCAAAAAAGCATTTTGATTTTTCCGATCCCAAAATATTCCGGTGAGCGCTTAACTTCGCCCGTCCGGCATCCAAACATTTTTCCCGTCAGGTGTCCGCATCCACCAATCAAACAATTTTCCCACGTGTACCTGTTAGGCATTGATATTGGCAGTTCCTCCATAAAAGCCGCTCTTGTGGACGCCCGAACGGGCCAAACCACGGGCATCGCCGGCGCTCCCGACACGGAGATGGACATCATCGCGCTCCAGCCGGGCTGGGCCGAACAAGACCCCGAATCCTGGTGGGTGAATTGTCGCGACGCCGTGCACAAATTGCTCGGGCGAACGGGGGTCCCCCCCGCCGATATTGCCGCTATCGGGATTTCCTACCAAATGCACGGTTTAGTCTGCATCGACCGGGATGGCCGGGTCGTCCGCCCCGCGATCATCTGGTGCGACAGCCGGGCAGTCGGCATCGGCGATGCGGCCTTCCACGACCTGGGTGAGGATTATTGCCTGCGGCACTACCTGAACGGCCCCGGCAACTTCACGGCCTCCAAACTCAAGTGGGTCAAAAACAACGAACCGGCGCAATACGAACGGATCCGCCACATGCTGCTGCCCGGCGACTACATCGCTTTCCGGATGACGGGCGAGCCGCTGACGACGATTTCGGGCCTTTCCGAAGGGATTTTGTGGGATTTTGCGGAAAACGGCGTCGCACAACGTTTGCTGAATTACTACGGGATCGACCGATCGCTGATCCCGGCGCTGGCCCCGACTTTTGGCCGGCAGGGAAATTTGTCGGAATCCGCCGCTGAATATCTCGGATTAAAACCGGGAACACCGGTGACCTACCGCGCCGGCGACCAGCCGAACAATGCACTGGCACTCCACGTATTAAACCCCGGCGAAGTAGCGGCTACCGGCGGCACTTCCGGCGTCGTGTACGGGGTGGTGGACCAACTGGCTTCCGATCCGCAAAACCGGGTGAACAGTTTTGCACACGTCAATCACCATCCGGCAGCGCCCCGTATCGGCGTGTTGCTGTGTATCAACGGCACAGGTATCCTGTACGGCTGGATGCGCAAACAGGTCGCGCTCGACGGCGTATCGTACGAGGTCATGGAACAACTGGCCGCTTCCGTTCCGGCAGGTTCCGACGGGCTTCGAATTATTCCGTTCGGCAACGGCGCCGAACGGATGCTGGGCAACCGGCCCGGCGCGGCATCAATCCTCAACCTGCATTTCAACCGGCATGGGCGCCCGCATTTATACCGGGCAGCGCTCGAAGCTGTGGCGTTTTCATTCGTTTACGGCATAAAAGTATTGCAGGAACTGGGCCTGAACGCCTCGGTCATGCGGGTCGGCAACGACAATTTGTTCCAGTCGGCCGTTTTTTCCCACACCATCGCGCAGTTACTGGGGTGCCGCATCGAAATGTTGCGCACCACCGGCGCCGTGGGTGCGGCGATCGCCTCGGGAGTCGGCATCGGACTTTGGGCGGATGTCCGCGAAGGTTTGGGCGCGTCGCCCCCCCTTCATTTCTACGAACCTCAGGGGACGGACAACGCCTGCCGGGAGGCATTTGATGACTGGAATACATATTTGAACACCGGAAATTAGGTTTCAACACCGTAAAGCATTTAACATTCACCAACCGTTCTTTTTTCCCATGGCAAATCTTAATCCAATCCAACTGACTTCCGGCGACACCGAATATTTCAAAAAAATCGGCCGTATCCGCTATGAGGGGCCGGAGTCGGACAACCCGCTGGCCTATCGTTTTTACGACGAAAACCGGGTGGTGGGCGGCAAAACCATGCGCGAGCATTTCAAATTTGCCGTCGCTTACTGGCATACCCTCTGCGGCACGGGCGGCGATCCTTTCGGCGCACCGACCAAACAATACCCCTGGTTGCAGGCCAAAGACCCCGTCCGGCAGGCAAAGGATAAAATGGACGCTGCCTTTGAGTTTATCACCAAACTGGGCCTCCCCTACTACTGTTTCCACGATTTTGACCTCGTAGCAGAAGCGGACAGCCTTGCCAAAAGTGAACGCCGCCTGCAGGCCGTCGGCGAATACGCCAAAGAAAAAATGGCCGCTTCCGGGGTACGCCTGCTCTGGGGCACGGCCAACCTGTTCGGCCACCCGCGCTACATGAACGGGGCCGCCACCAATCCGGATTTTGCCGTCGTGGCGCACGCCGGAGCGCAGGTAAAAATGGCGCTCGACCTCACGATCGCACTGGGCGGCGAAAACTACGTGTTCTGGGGCGGCCGCGAAGGCTACCAGTCGCTGCTGAATACGGATATGAAACGTGAGCTGGACCACATGGCCCGTTTCCTGCACATGGCCAAGGATTATGCCCGGAAAAACGGCTTTTCGGGCGCCTTTTTTATCGAACCCAAGCCGATGGAGCCCAGCAAACACCAGTACGACTTCGATTCGGCCACGGTAACCGCCTTCCTGCGGGAACACGGCCTGATGAAAGATTTTAAACTCAACGTGGAAGTGAACCACGCTACGCTGGCCCTGCACAGTTTCCAGCACGAGTTGCAGGTGGCGGCCAATGCCGGGCTGCTCGGCAGCATCGACGCCAACCGCGGCGACTACCAAAACGGCTGGGATACCGACCAGTTTCCCAACAACGTATACGAACTGACCGAAGCCTGGCTGGTGATCCTCGAAGCCGGCGGCTTGCAGGGCGGCGGCGTCAATTTCGACGCCAAAACCCGGCGCAATTCCACCGACCTGGAGGACTTGTTCCACGCACACATCGGCGGTATCGATACTTTTGCCCGCGCCCTGCTGGCCGCAGACGCGATTTTATCGCACTCGAAGTACCGCAGTATTCGCAGCGAACGCTACGCGTCGTTCGACACCGGCGAGGGGCAATTGTTTGAAAACGGCAAACTGAAACTGGGCGACCTGGCCAAAATAGCCAAACGCAACGGCGAACCGGCGCTGAGCAGCGGCCGCCAGGAACTGATGGAAAATATCGTGAACCGGTACGTGTAACAGACTTGTTGCGGTGGGTTATTCTTCCGATTTGATCCGGTATTTCCCTTCCGTCAATCGTTTTTGAGCAAAATTGAAATAATCCGGCACCACTTCAAATCCCAGGTAACGCCGCCCTTCGAGGTGACTGACGACCGCGACCTGTCCCGAGCCGAGGAAAGGATCGAGTACCACATCGCCGGGTTGACTGCTGTAAGCCAGTATCTTCCGGATGATCTCGGCGGGCAGTTTGGTGGGCGTTTTTATGTCGCCGGTCCAGTATTCGCGGGGAATGTTCCACACATCCTCCTTGTCTTTGTAGTGGGCGCTGCCGCCGTCGGCATGGCGCGCGTCCTGCTCAAATCGGGCATAAGGGAAAAAGCGGCGTTTTTTTTCATCCACGCCGGCGAAGAGGATGTGGTAATGCGAAGTTACGTACTTGCGGGTGGTAACCAATCCGAACTGGTATTTCCAAACGAGGTGGTTTACCAGGTTGAAATCCAGTTCGTCGAGCGCGATGAGCAGCTCTTTCAAATAGTTCCAGCCGGAGAAGATATAAAGGCTGCCTTCGGGTTTTAAGACACGCCGCACCTGGGTGAGCCAGGCGCGTGTAAACTCCAGGTAATCAGCACCTTTTATTTCGTTGTAACCTTCCAGCACCCGCCCGCCCTTGCGGTTGTAGTTCCCGCGTTTTCGCCTGAAATTCAATGCCGAACGGCGGATCGGTGATGACTAAGTCGACCGAAGCATCGGGAATCCGGGCAGCCATGCCGGAGATGCAGTCTTCGTTGAAAATTTGGCTTTGCATTGCGCTGCAAGGTTACAGGGTTTCCGGGTTTCCGGGTTGGAAATTTGAAAACTTTCTTGCTTGCAACCCGTAACGCGAACTTCAGTTCGCCGGATCGCAACCCGTAACGCGAACTTCAGTTCGCCTTGCTTGCAACCCGTAACGCGAACTTCAGTTCGCCGGATCGCAACCCGTAACGCGAACTTCAGTTCGCCGGATCGCAACCCGTAACGCGAACTTCAGTTCGCCGGATCGCAACCCGTAACGCGAACTTCAGTTCGCCGGATCGCAACCCGTAACGCGAACTTCAGTTCG